>NZ_JAGQDC010000050.1 GCF_023282985.1 Serratia silvae
TGACCTGCTCCCCGTTGATTAGTACACCCCGATGTTAGTAATGTCTTCATAAGCCACATGAGGACATCCCCATGAAGAAGCGTTTTTCCGACCAACAGATCATCAGTATTCTCCGCGAGGCTGAAGCCGGGGTATCCGCCCGTGAACTCTGCCGCAAGCACGCCATTTCCGATGCCACGTTTTACACATGGCGTAAGAAGTATGGCGGTATGGAGGTGCCCGAGGTTAAGCGCCTGAAGTCGCTTGAGGAAGAGAACGCCAGACTCAAAAAGCTGCTTGCCGAAGCCATACTGGATAAGGAGGCGCTTCAGGTGGCTCTTGGGCGAAAGTACTGACGACAGACCAGAAGCGGGAAGCCGTGGTGTTGATGTGTGATGCGACCGGTCTGTCGCAACGTCGTGCCTGCAGGCTGACAGGTTTGTCCCTGTCGACCTGCCGCTACGAAGCGCAGCGTCCGGCGTCAGATGCGCATTTATCAGGGCGCATCACTGAGCTGGCACTGGAGCGCAGACGTTTTGGCTACCGCCGCATCTGGCAGCTGCTGCGCCGCGAAGGGCTTCATGTCAATCACAAGCGCGTGTACCGGCTTTATCATCTCAGTGGCCTGGGGGTAAAACGCAGAAGACGTCGTAAAGGGCTGGCAACAGAACGTCTGCCGCTGCTCCGCCCGGCGGCACCCAATCTGACCTGGTCGATGGATTTCGTCATGGATGCGCTGGCGACCGGTCGCAGGATCAAGTGCCTTACCTGCGTGGACGACTTCACGAAGGAGTGCCTGACGGTAACCGTTGCCTTCGGGATTTCAGG
>NZ_JAGQDC010000051.1 GCF_023282985.1 Serratia silvae
TCGCCCAGTTAAGACTCGGTTTCCCTACGGCTCCCCTATACGGTTAACCTTGCTACAAAATATAAGTCGCTGACCCATTATACAAAAGGTACGCAGTCACACCACGAAGGTGCTCCCACTGCTTGTACGTACACGGTTTCAGGTTCTATTTCACTCCCCTCGCCGGGGTTCTTTTCGCCTTTCCCTCACGGTACTGGTTCACTATCGGTCAGTCAGGAGTATTTAGCCTTGGAGGATGGTCCCCCCATATTCAGACAGGATGTCACGTGTCCCGCCCTACTCATCGAACTCACAATTAATGCATTTTAGTGTACGGGGCTATCACCCTTTGCTGCGCGACTTTCCAGACGCTTCCACTAACACAAGAACTGATTCAGGTTCTGGGCTGTTCCCCGTTCGCTCGCCGCTACTGGGGGAATCTCGGTTGATTTCTTTTCCTCGGGGTACTTAGATGTTTCAGTTCCCCCGGTTCGCCTCGTATGGCTATGTATTCACCATACGATAGTGCAACGAATTGCACTGGGTTTCCCCATTCGGGTATTGCCGGTTATAACGGTTCATATCACCTTACCGACACTTTTCGCAGATTAGCACGCCCTTCATCGCCTCTGACTGCCTAGGCATCCACCGTGTACGCTTAGTCACTTAACCTCACAACCCGAAGGTGTTTCTGTAAACAGAGACACTGTCGTGCTGTTTATTTGAGAGACTCACTGACAGGTTACTCCTTACCCCAATAC
>NZ_JAGQDC010000052.1 GCF_023282985.1 Serratia silvae
GGCTTTGTTGAATAAATCGGATTGAGACAAAAGCTTTCCCGAATTGACGAGCTATCAGGCAACACGCACACTTTTTGGCATGCCTGCACGCGTCATTTTGTTCAATGCACGGATCATGACCATAGCCTCACCGACCTGCGCATCATTGTCACGCAGCGTAAGGTGCCCGCCGAACAGCTGTTTCAGTCTGTACATCGCCGTTTCAGCCACCGACCGCCGGTTGTAAGCCGTATTCCATTTCCAGTAGGCGTTACCTCCCGTAAGCCGCTGCCTCGCTACCGCCTGATTTCGGTCTGCGTACTCCGTTGGCCAGTAACCTGCGTGGGTTCGCGGCGGGATCAGTGCTCTGATTTTCTTACGCCGCAGTTCGTCATGGCATAGCTTTGTGTCATAAGCGCCATCGGCGGAAGCTACCTTAATTTTCCGGTGGGTCTGCCGGATAAGACCCGGGAATGCCTCCACATCGGTCACGTTGTTCAGTGACAGGTCAGCACAGATAACCTCGTGGGTATCAGCGTCCACGGCCAGGTGCAGTTTTCGCCAGACGCGGCGCTTTTCCTTACCGTGCTTTTTCACCTTCTACTTGCCTTCACCAAAGACTTTTAGGCCAGTGGAATCGATAACCAGATGGGCAATCTCACCGCGCGTGGGGTTCTTGAAAGGGATGCTCACGGACTTGGCCCGTCTGCTGACGCAGGAATAATCCGGGCAACGAAGCGGGA
>NZ_JAGQDC010000053.1 GCF_023282985.1 Serratia silvae
CGTCCATCGAAGTGGTCAGCGACGGCATCGAGCAAGGCATCGCGCGCATTCTGTCGCGCAACTACGTGACCTTGCTGCCGATCATCGCCAACCGTCTGCGTCAGGTCGACCAGGACAGCTGGCGCATCGACTTCCCCTACGCCAGCGATGCCTGCCGTGCCGCCTCCGGCAACTGCAAGTGCAAATCCACGCCGCGCAACAAGCGCGTGCTGGTGATCGGCGACGGCAAGTCCGACATGTGCGTGGCTTCAACCGCCGACTTCGTCTTCGCCAAAGGCAGCCTCGCCAAGTACTGCGAAGCCAACAACATTCCGCATGCGCGCTTCGACACCTTTGCCGAATTGCCCGCACTGCTGACCGCTTTGCCACAAGGCATCGCCGCTAACTCCGGCACCTTTGCCGCCGACCTCTCTGTTGAAAATCAGGAACTCTTCCACCATGTCTGATATCCGAATCGCGAGCGCCGAAGACCAGATTCTTCTGGATAAAGAAGCCAAGTACTGCTCCTACGGCGACACCGTTCACT
>NZ_JAGQDC010000054.1 GCF_023282985.1 Serratia silvae
GGTGTTTCTGTAAACAGAGACACTGTCGTGCTGTTTATTTGAGAGACTCACTGACAGGTTACTCCTTACCCCAATACATCTACGGAGGGATAAGTTTCAGCTGTCATGTTTCAATTTTCAGCTTGTTCCAGATTGTTAAAGAGCAATATCTTAAACACGACTCGCAAGAGTCATCTTTAAGATAATCAGTCACGAGTGACCGGTGATAATGTCTTTCACTCATTATCGGATGGCGTCCCCAAGGGGATTCGAACCCCTGTTACAGCCGTGAAAGGGCAGTGTCCTAGGCCTCTAGACGATGGGGACACAAAATCCGATTAAACCCAGGGTTTAACCGTTTCTCGTATCAGCATGAGTCCAGAAGACTCATTACATCAACAGGTAGCGCTTTGCTCATTACTTTTCATCAGACAATCTGTGTGGACACTGCACTCAACTGCATATCTTTAGGTAAGGAGGTGATCCAACCGCAGGTTC
>NZ_JAGQDC010000055.1 GCF_023282985.1 Serratia silvae
TTACCGCATTGCCTTGTACTGCGCTTGTCTTGGCACCTGTAGGCACTTTTTGATACTGACTTGATGGTTGTGCTGTCGGTTGCGGTTGTACCAGCTTAGGTTGCGAACTTGGTGTCGAGCTAAACGGTAGTCGTTGCTGAAAAACATCATCCACATTGGCTGGGAGTTTGGCAAAGTTACCATCTTTATCCATCGCTAATTGCAGGCTATACAGCTGATCATAACGTTGTTGAGATACACGGCGTATATCAGCGTTATCACCAATTATCGTTGGATGGATAAACACCAATAAGTTACGTTTAGCATTTGATTTACCTTCCGCTCTAAATAAACGGCCTAAGCCCGGGATATCACCCAAGAAGGGTACAGACTGACGCGTATGAGCTGTATCATCTGAAATCAATCCACCTAACACCACAGTTTGCCCA
>NZ_JAGQDC010000005.1 GCF_023282985.1 Serratia silvae
ATTCGTACAAGCTGAGTTCGCGGGCAGCGGCGGCCACGCCGATACGTTCAGCCAGTTTGAGGGTTTCTTGGCGAAATTCGGGTGTGTACTGTTTGCGGGACTGCTTTTTGATTGATGCTGATTTTGTCATGTGAGCTACCTCTGGTTAAGAGTTTACTCACTTAGCGCCGTGTCCACTATTGCTGGGTAAGATCATTCTGGGGGGGGCAGAAGTGGCAGAGTCGGTTACTTTGGCTTTTGCAATGGTAGCTGAAGGGTGGATCTTGTAATCAGGGAAGTGAGTTGACTGATCCGCCACCTGAGTTGGCAGGTTTGTGATGAAAATTTTGGCTAACAAGGACTATGTCCATCCAGACATTCCTTTCTTGCAATATTCATCCTGTTTAGATGTCAATTGTAAGTGTGAAACATTTACTAAAACCGTGGTGATCGGCCAGTCGCAGAACCCGTGGAAAGAGTGCAATACCCGGCGGATGGAACAGGATGGTATCCGTCTGGCACGGCGCAGCAGCGGCGGCGGGGCGGTGTTTCACGATCTGGGCAATACCTGCTTTACCTTTATGGCCGGTAAGCCCGGCTACGATAAAACCGTTTCTACCGGCATTATTCTGGCGGCGCTGAAACAGTTGGGTGTTGATGCTTCGGCTTCCGGGCGTAACGATCTGGTGGTCGAAACGGCCGACGGAATGCGCAAGATCTCCGGCTCTGCTTACCGAGAAACCCAGGATCGTGGTTTTCATCACGGTACGCTACTGTTGAATGCCGATCTCAATCGTCTGGCGGATTATCTCAATCCCGATCCGAAAAAATTGCAGGCGAAAGGCATCACCTCCGTGCGTTCCAGAGTCGCCAACCTGGCCGAGTTTGTGCCAGAAGTCGACCATCAACACGTTTGTGACGCCGTTATTCAGGCATTCTTTGACCATTATGGTGAAACGGCACAGCCGGAAGTGATCTCCCCAGACGTCTTCCCAGACCTGCCCGATTTTGCCCAGCAATTTGCCAAGCAGAGCAGTTGGGAATGGAATTTTGGCAAAGCGCCAGCGTTTAGTCACTTGCTGAACGAACGCTTTACCTGGGGTGGAGTGGATATCTTCTTTGACGTGGAGAAGGGGGCGATTATACGCGCGCAGATCTTTACCGATAGCCTCAACCCCGCGCCATTACAGACCTTGGCTGAAAAGCTGGTAGGATGTGCCTATCGTAGTGAGGCACTGGCAGACTGTTGTGCACAGTTGGTAGCACAATATCCGCAGCAGGAAAACGAACTTGGCGAACTGCGGCGTTGGCTGTTGGAAACCATCAGGTAGTTCTGTGCAGTAAATAAATTGGGATTTTTTAAAAAAATCAGGTGATCGTCGCATCACCTGATTGTTAGCCGCCATACGGTAAGACATACAAAGAATAAGACTATTAATTTGTAAGGACAGATGGCATAAATTAACTTGGCCGGTTGTATCGCTGGAAAATATCGCTAACGCTATCAATTACTTGATAGCGCCTGAATAATCACATTACTTTTTCTGAACAATTCTCTTGGGATTGATCGGTATAACTTATTGTTATACGATGGTTTATACACTATTAAGCCTCTGACATTAAAATGAATATTCAATCAGACGTTGAATTTATTAGTCAGTACGTCTTCCTGCCGATTTATTCCATGACGGGAAGATTACTGGCGGTGGAACTACTCACCCGTTTTACTGGCTCGGGTGACAACCTGGCGATGCCTACGGAGATCGGCTTGCGGTTATTATCCCCAGAGCAAAGGATTGAATTATTCAACGACCAGCTAACGCTGGCGGAAGAGCACGCGTCATGGTTTGCTGCTAGCGGGGTGTCATTGACCATTAATATCGAAGAAACGGTCGTCGATTGGTTGCTGGGCAGCGAGGAACGCCGTCAACGTGTGCAGCAGTTGCCGTTTATTGTCTTTGAAATCAATGAGAGTTTTCCCAACCTTTCCGCTGGGAAAGACAACGGGAAAATCCGTTTGTTAAGTGCCTACTTTACGCTGTGGCTCGATGGGTTCGGTTCTGGAAAATCGACTCTGACCGCACTGTACGATGGTTTATTTGACGTTGTTAAGATCGATAAACGCTTTTATTGGCAATTGGTTACCCAACAGGGGTATGACCTGGTCATCGATTCACTGCTTAAGAATATCAATCAACTTTGTAAGGGGATTATTGTTTGCGGCATAGAGAAAAAAGAGTATTTCAATAAACTGAGCAACACCGGTGTTTTAGGGCTACAGGGTTTTTTATGGCCTGCCATCAGTGTGGATAATCTGCGTTCTCTACGCAGGATTGCCGATGAGTTTAATCATAATAACTGATTTTTTGACTTCACACCGGGGTAAATAATGGACTGGATGATTCCCTGCGATGTTATCCATTGTGGCTATATCATTGTTCAAACACTTTAATCATACGAGAAATAGAATCACTTAAGGGGGGCAAGCGACTCCGCTAGATAAATGCGCCGAATACTGTTTTACTTCACGCCCCAGGGATGGGGGCACCGTGCACCAGCATTCTCCCTGTTAATCCTCCGTGTTAATCCGAACCTCCAGGCTCTACACTAAGCGTTATGGAGGGCCTATGCCGCAATTTGAAAACGCTTATTACCAACAACTGCCCGGTTTTTATACCGCACTGGCGCCAACGCCGCTAAAGGCGGCTCGTTTATTGTATTACAGCCAGCCGCTGGCGCAGGAACTGGGGCTGGACGCGAGCTGGTTTACCCCAGAGAAAACGCCAATCTGGGCAGGTGAAACCCTGCTGCCCGGAATGCAGCCTTTGGCACAGGTTTACAGTGGCCATCAGTTTGGTGCCTGGGCGGGGCAGTTGGGGGATGGCAGGGGGATCCTGCTGGGCGAACAGCGGCTCGCGGATGGCCGCAGCATGGACTGGCATCTAAAAGGTGCCGGGTTAACGCCGTATTCCCGCATGGGTGATGGGCGGGCGGTGCTGCGCTCGGTGATCCGTGAATTCCTGGCCTCCGAGGCGCTATACCATTTGGGGATCCCGACAACGCGAGCCCTGACGATAGTCACCAGCGAACATCCGGTGTTTCGTGAACAACCGGAGCGCGGGGCAATGTTGCTGCGCGTAGCGGAAAGCCATGTTCGCTTTGGCCATTTCGAACATTTCTATTACCGTAAGCAGTCGGAGCAGGTCAGGCAATTGGCAGACTTCGTCATTACGCGCCATTGGCCGCAATGGGTTGAGGAACAAGATCGCTATCTGCTGTGGTTTACCGATGTGGTGGAACGCACTGCACGTATGATTGCCCACTGGCAGTGCGTGGGCTTTGCCCACGGCGTGATGAATACCGACAATATGTCGATCCTCGGCTTGACGATGGATTATGGGCCTTATGGTTTCCTCGACGACTACCGGCCTGATTATATTTGTAATCACTCCGATCATCAGGGCCGCTACGCGTTTGATAACCAGCCTGCCGTGGGGCTGTGGAACCTGCATCGTTTAGCCCAAACACTTTCCGGTTTGCTTAGTGCCGAGCAGTTACAGCAGGCGCTGGCCGCCTATGAACCTGCGCTGATGCAGGCTTATGGTGAGCAAATGCGTGCCAAGCTGGGCTTCTTCACGCAGTCAAAACAGGATAACGATCTGCTGACCGGTTTATTGAGCCTGATGGCGCAAGAGGGGCGTGACTACACCCACACCTTCCGTCTATTGAGCGACGTTGAGCAGCAGCAGGCGCAAACGCCAATGCGCGATGAATTTATCGATCGCGATGCGTTTGACGGCTGGTATCAAAAATATCGCCAGCGCTTACAGCTTGAACAGGTGAGTGATGCCCAGCGCCAGCAAATGATGAAGCTGGCGAATCCTAAACTGATTTTGCGTAATTATCTGGCGCAGCAGGCCATCGAAGCGGCTGAGCAGGACGATGTCAGCAAGCTGGAACGTTTGCACCAGGCGTTGCTGCAGCCTTTTGCCGATGATGCACAGTATGACGATCTGGCGGCCCTGCCTCCGGATTGGGGCAAGCATCTGGAAATTTCCTGTTCGAGCTGAATGCAGCAAGCCCTCCATGGCTTACCGTTACTGACGTAAAAACACCTGCGGCAGTGCGGTTTCCGGGTGGGCGGCGACACCGAGGTCTGCCTGATACCAACGCGTCAGGATATCCGTCTGCAACACCTGCTGTGGGGTACCGGAAGCGACCAGGCTACCCTGATGCAACAGCAGAATACGATCGGCGTACAGCGCGGCCAGATTAAGATCGTGCAATACGCAACAGACCGCCATCGGCAGCTGACGCGTCAGGGAGCGCAGCAGGCGTAAAGTATGCTGCTGATGATACAGATCGAGCGCCGAGGTGGGTTCATCAAGGAATAACCAGGATGGTGCGGGTTGCGGCTGCCACAACTGCGCTAATACTCTGGCCAGTTGCACTCGCTGTTGTTCCCCGCCGGAAAGCTGACGGTAATCGCGTTGGGCCAGGCTGGCGCAATCGGTCTGCTCCATCACCTGCTGGATCGCCCGTTTGGCGTCGCGACCGCTATGCGGAGAGCGGCCCATGGCAACCACTTCTTCCACGGTAAACGGAAAGGCCAGCTCGCTGTGTTGACGCATTACCGCCCGCACCTTGGCCAACTGCTGCGGTTGCCACTGCTCAAGCGGTTTACCTTGCAGGCGGCACTCGCCACAGTCAGCGGTCAGGTAACCGGTAAGTAAGCGAAGCAGGGTCGACTTCCCCGCGCCGTTGGGGCCGATAATCGCCACCACCTCACCGCTGGCGATGCTGAGGGAGACATCGTTGATCAGTCGTCGATCTCCCAGGTTGTAACGCAATTGCCGTGCTGTCAGCTTTGATGAATCATCCACTCATGCGCTCCCGCTGGCGCATCACCAGCCACAGAAAATAGGGACCACCGATCAGGCTGGTCATCAGGCCTACTGGCATTTCTGCCGGGGCGACCAGCGTACGTGCCAGCGTATCGCTGACCAACAGCAGGCAGGCACCACCGAGGGCAGAGGCTGGTAACAACCAGCGGTGATCACCCCCAAGCCGCATGCGCACCAAGTGTGGCACGACCAGACCAATAAAGCCGATCACGCCACTCATCGCTACGGCAGCCCCAATCAGCAGGGCGCTCAGTAATAGCAACTGCAGCTTGGCGCGTTGCACATTAACCCCAAGGTAGTGTGCCTCTTCATCGCCCAACTGAAGCAGATTCAAACGACGAGCCTGTAGCAGCGTCAACAATGCGGTCGGCAGGATTAGCGAGGCGGACACCACCAGGGTGGGCCACTGTGACTGGCTAAGACTGCCCATCATCCAGAGCGAAAACTGCCGCAATTGCTGGTCGCTACTGAGGTAAGACAGCACGCCAATCGCCGCCATGCAAAGCGCATTGATGGCGATACCGGCCAGCAACAGCCGCGACAGGCTGCCGTGCCCGCTGCGGCTGATACCGTAGATCAGTATCGAAACCAGCAGGCTGCCAAGAAACGCCGCCAGCATATGGCTGTACAGAGCGATGAGCGGCGGCAGGGCGAGTGGTATGACGATCACCAGGGCAACGAACAGTGCGCCGCCGCTGCTGATCCCCAATAGGCTGGGATCGGCCAAGGGGTTGCGGAACAGCCCCTGCATCACTGCACCGGAAACGGCCAACGCGCAGCCGATCGCCACGGCTAACAGTACGCGGGGGAGGCGAATATTCAGCCAGATATGCCAGGAGGTATCGCTGAAAGGAGCTTGCCACAGGGTGCGAAATGACAGGGTCAGCGCCCCCAAGTTGGCGGCACCTAGCGCCAGGATCGTCAGCAGGATCAGCAGGCTGCCGATCGCCAGACGGGGCGAGGTTCGGCAACGCATTACTTTTGCTCCGCCGCTTTACGCAACAAGCCTAGCGCCTGCGGTGTTTCCAGACCAAAACCGAGCAGCGCCATATCATCTACGATCAGCACACGGCGATTTTTTCCTGCCGGTGTCAGAGCGATGCCGGGCAATTGCCACAGGTTTTCCCGGCCGCCGATGGAGCGAACGCCATCGGTAGTCACCAGCAGCAAGTCTGGTGCGCTGGCAATCACGCCTTCCTGTGAGAGCGGACGGTAACGGCTGAAGCCCTGCATGGCATTTTTCAGTCCGGCAGCTCTGATGATGGCATCTGCCGCAGTTTGCTGGCCCGCCGCCATGGGAGTAATACCGCCGTGACTCATCACAAACAGCACTTTCACCGGCAGCGGCGTATTGGCTACCGCCGCCAACTGTTGCTGATAACGTTCGGCCAACTGCTTGCCTTGGCTACTGCGATTGATGGCATCGGCTATCACACTGATTTTTTCGGGCACGGCCTGCACGGTAGTATCCCCAGGGATACGTACCATCTTCACGCCACTGTCTTCCAACTGCTTGAGCACCAGGGCGGGTTCGGCCAACTCGGTGGTCAGGATCAGGGTGGGTTTCAGCGCCAGGATACCTTCGGCATTCAGTTGGCGCATATAGCCCACATCAGGCAATTTCTGCACGGCAGCAGGATGCAGACTGGTACTGTCTCGTGCCACCACTTCATCGCCCGCGCCCAGCGCGAAGGCAATTTCGGTCACGTCACCGCCTATCGAGACAATCCTCTCGGCCGCCACTGCGGTTAATGGAAACGCCAGCGCGATGCACAGCGCCAGGCGACGGGGCAATGAAGCTATCATGCGGCGACATCCTTCGGTTCAAGTGCAGCAACCTGCTCACGCCACTGGATCTGCTCCGGTTGGCCTTCGGTACGCTGCCCGTAGAGTTGAGCGATCTGGGTGCCATCGGCGGCAAACAGTTCCAGGCTGGTGACCATGCCATCTTTGGTTGGCTTGCGGGTGATCCAGCTTTCGGCGATCGCCCCTTCAATCAGGTGCAGGGTAAAGTGGCGGTTGAAGATGTTGACCCAGCCGTCCTGCGGCATCAGGCGTTCGATCTGGCCGGTAAATATTTGCACGCAGCCACGGTTGCCGACGAAGATCATGATTTCGTTCTGCGCCGACTTGGCGGCTTCCAGGATCTCAGTCAGCGCACTGTTGTCCACGCGGTAGGCCAGATCGTTACCCACGGCGCGGAAGGCCTGTTGGCGGGTCAGATTATTGCGGCTCAGCAGTTGGAAGAACTGGTGGACATCGGTCATAGCTCGCCAGTCAACATCGATTTTGGTGGCATCTGGTGCGCTGTTACTTTCTTTAATCTCGGCGGGTTGTAGCTCCAATGCCGGGTTTTCCGCACTTTGATGGCGTTCGACCAGGGCGAACCAGGCAGCGAGATCGGTTTCGTCGGTAGTGTAAACCTTGTGCAGCGCGTCACCTTGATAATCAAAGAACTGAATGCTGTGGCGTACGCCGCGCTTGTTGGTTTCACTTAAGGCAAAAACGCTGGCCCATTGGTTGAGGAACAGGCGCAGATCCAGCTCGCGCGGGTTGAGGATCAGCCCGGCATGGCCATTGAGGTGTTGATTCTGGTAACGTCCCACCTGCTCGTGTACCGCATAGCTGTTACGCGTGATGGATTTGGTGACGCCAACCTGTTCCAGTTCGGTCAGCAGCGTGCGGGCATCGGCCTGCAAGCGACGAGTATCGTGGCCGACGCGGGCGTGGGTCAGTTCGGCTTCGCTGATACCCAACAGGTCGGCCAGATCGCGGGCATATTTACCTGGGTGCTCAATTTTCACCTGCTCATAACGTTGGTATAGGGTCTCGCTCATTATTTGGCTTCCTGTGCTGGTGGATGAGGAGCGGGCAAAAAACGCGCTACCCGCTGTGGTTCAATGGGTTACCACTGATAGCTGATCAGCAGTTTGGCGTTACGACCATCCTGCGGAATGCCCTGTGGTGAGTAATATTCTTTATCGAAGGCGTTCCCCAGAACCACGGTAGTGGTGACGCCCTGCAGGTCTTCGCGGCCTTTATAGCTTAGGTAGAAGTCGTTCACGCCATAACCGGCTTGCTTGGTGTAGCCGGTAGCCACGTGGTGGGCACTCTGGGCAAAGGTTCCAACCCAGCCGGTGGATAAACCGGTCTCGGCAATAGGAATATCCAACACGCTGGTGACCGTATCCGGGTTGATACTGGAGAGCCAGTCACCCGTAGTTTCATCTTTACCACGTGTGCGGTTGTAGGCCAGATCCAAACCGAACCACTGGGTTTTATAGTTCAGCGAGGCATCCCATCCCCAAATCTTGGCGCGATCGATATTGGTTGAGAAGGTGGTACAGCTGATGCAGTACATACCGCGAGGGCCACGGCCTAACTCCATGGTGACACCGGTAGTAATATAATCTCTGGCTTTGGTATCGAAGTAACTGGCCTTTAATTGCAGGCTGTCATCGGCCATTAACAGATCGTCAAAGCGTAAGCCGAAGCCGTATTCCTGCGTGGCGTTGGTTTCCGGCTTCAGATTTGGGTTAGGCACCCAATAGTTGGTGATGGTGGTCGGGCCCATCGGGATCGAGAAGTGCTTGGAGTCGTTGTACATCTCGCCCATGGTTGGTGCGCGGAACGCCTGAGCATAGGAGGCGAACATCATCAGCCAATCGGTAGGGGTAACGCTCATCGCACCACGGGATGACCACTTGTTGGCGTTGACGTCGTCATAACCGTCGCTAGAGCCTTTGTAGTTGTCATAACGCGTCCCGGCCAGGAAAGAGACGGGCAGGTCACGCAGAGTGATCTCATCCTGCAACCAGCCGGAAGCGAAGTTGATTTTGGCCTGCGGGAAGCTCTCTGTTGCGCCCCCCGGCGTCTGTTCCTGCCGGTAGGCTTCGCTACCATAGGTAAACAGGTGCGAAGCGAAGCTGTCGGCAAACAGGCGGGTACGGTTTTCCAGCTTGCCACCTTTGGTGGTTTGTTTGCGAGCTTCATCCGTGCTGCCGTCGGTATGCGCATTGATCTCTACTTCGGAGTAATAGAGTTTGGCATCGGCATCCAGCCAATCTTGGCCTGTGGGCTTGAGCTTATAGCCGAGCTGTGCGTCACGCTGAATCGTAGAACGGTCAGTTAACACATTGCTGCTAGAAACATCAGGCGTTTGCGGGTTCTTAGGTTCTTGCGCCCGGTTGTTGTAATAACGCAGATTACCGCTCAGGGACTGGTTGTCATCGATGGCCCAGGTGCCTTTGGCCAGAACGTTGCTGATGGTCTCGTCGTTCGGTGCATTAAAGCCATCGCCCTGGCGAATATCGCCAATATCGCGGGTGCCGAAAGAGATCAGACCATCGAGATCGTCAGTTTTACCGTAAGCGCTGGCGCCCATACCCAGGCTATGATCGCCGGTAGCCGCCGTGCCGAACACGCGATAGCCGGTGTTATGGCCGGGCAACAACAGATCGGCGGCATCCACCGTTTCATAGGAGATAACCCCACCTAATGCGCCACTGCCGTACAACAGTGCCGATGGGCCACGCACTACTTCAATCCGTTTTACCAAGCCAGGATCCAGGAAGGTGCCATTGATATGGCCGGTATCGGTTCCCTGACGAATACCATCAACCAGGATCAGCACTCCACGGCGATCATAACCCCGCATCATAATGTCTTGCCCATTGCTCCGGCCAGTACCGGTCACGGTAATACCAGGCACATGACGCAGCATATCGCCAGCTGTGGTGGCGGTCTGGCTCTGAGGGCTATTGCCGTCGATCACCGTCACCATCATCGGCGCTGCAAAACTACTGCGCGGATTACCGGTGGCGACCACGGTCATGGCGTCATCTTTGTTTTTTTCTTGTGCCTTGCTGGCAGCGGAAACACTGGTGTCGGTCTGGGCAAAAACCACCGTAGGCAAAGCGCAGGCAATGGCCAGGCTTAATGCGGATAAACGCAGCCGGGAGGCAAAAATGGCAGGCATGTGGCAACTCTCCGTATGACTCAACATATCAATAGATTTGCTGGCTGCCTGGATCGCAAGATCGGGGTGGCTGGCGTAAATGGATTAAGGCGTTATTTGGTTAGGATCAATTTTCCTGCTTTGGTCTGACGCAGTTGATAGCGTTGTCCTTGATGGATGATCACCGCCAGCCCATCACTGCCCAATAGTTCGACACTGTCGAAGCAGGGCGGTAAAGCGGCATGCACACTGCCGTCAGGAGTAACCAAAGCGTTGTTGGACTGGTGGGCATTATTGAGATTGTCCATAAATTCAACCGGTAAATGGTAATTGATATCAAATTGATAATCATTATCATGTGAGGGAAAGGTTACATCAAGGGAAATTTTCTTACCGATGGAACCTTTTTGCAGTAATGCTTACCGGAGCTGGATTGATCCCGATCAATTTGCTGATGAAAAGGCTATTTCAACAGGGTTTCAATATGGTCGAACAGGCGCTCGGGTTTGGTGATGGGGGCAAAGCGGGTGATGCGTTCGCCATTGGCGGTGAGTAAGAATTTGGTGAAGTTCCACTTGATACGTTGGCTACCTAACAGACCGGGAGCACGGCGTTTTAACTCGCTGAACAGGGGATGCGCCTGCGTGCCGTTGACGTCTATCTTGCTAAACAAGGGAAAGCTGACGCCATAGTTGAGGGTGCAGAAGTTGGCAATCTCCAGCGGATTGCCCGGCTCCTGCCCGCCAAACTGATTGCAGGGAAAGCCCAGCACCATCAACCCGCGTGAGCGATAATACTGCCACAGCTTCTCCAAGCCTGCATACTGCGGGGTAAAGCCACACTTGCTGGCGGTATTGACCACCAGGTAGGCTCGCGCCGGAAAGTCGGCCAGCGTTTTATGTTCCCCTTGCAGGGTGATACAGGGAATAGACATCAGTGAGTGGTTCATGCGCAAAGGCTCCGGATCGGTGTGGCAATGACGCTGAATGAATAGAGGCAGCATGCAGTGCCCCTATGTAGTGAGATAGCGAGATCAGAAACGGGTATCTACCGCATCGGCCAGCATGGCCAGCAACTGCTCGCTATCCGACCAGCTCAGGCAAGGATCGGTAATGGATTGGCCGTAGGTTAGGGATTGGCCAGCCACGATCTTCTGCGTGCCTTCCACCAGGAAGCTTTCTGCCATCACGCCAGCGACGGCCACCGAGCCTGCACGGATCTGTTGGCATACGTTTTCCGCCACTTCCAACTGGCGACGATGCAATTTCTGGCAGTTGCCGTGGCTGAAGTCGATCACCAGCTGTTCAGGCAAATCGAACTCGCGCAGGCTATCACAGGCGGCTACCACGTCGGTCGTGTGATAGTTTGGCGTTTTGCCGCCGCGCATGATGATATGGCCATAAGGATTGCCGCTGGTCTGGTAAATGGTCATCTGGCCGGTTTTATCTGGCGACAGGAACATATGACCGGCGCGTGCGGCACGGATCGCATCAATGGCGATGCGGGTGTTTCCGTCGGTGCCATTTTTGAAACCGACCGGGCAGGAGAGCGCCGAGGCCATTTCACGGTGGATCTGGCTTTCGGTGGTGCGAGCGCCAATCGCGCCCCAGCTGATCAGATCGGCAATATACTGGCCGATCACCATATCCAGGAACTCGGTCGCCGTTGGCAGGCCAAGCTGGTTCACTGATAATAGCAGCTTGCGCGCCATCTCAATGCCACGGTTGACCTGATAGCTGCCGTCCAGATCGGGATCGGAAATCAAGCCTTTCCAGCCCACCACGGTGCGCGGTTTTTCAAAGTAGGTGCGCATCACGATTTCCAGGCGATCCTGATAACGCTCGCGCAGCACGTTAAGGCGGGTGGCATAGTCCATCGCCGCATCCAGGTCGTGAATGGAGCAGGGGCCAATCACCACCAACAGGCGTTTGTCTTCGCCGGTTAGGATTTTTTCAATACGTTTGCGTGACGCTGTCACGTTATCGGCTACCGATGCTGAGATCGGCAACTTCTCTGCCAACGCCTGAGGCGTGACCAAGCTGTCGATGCGCGCGGTCCGCAGTTCATCTGTTTTGTGCATGATTGTCTCTAAAACTGTTCTTCGCGACGGCAGGAATACCGGGAAGTGATGGCGATCACAATAACGCAAAAACCGCTGAATTCAACCGTAGAGATTGTGATCGGCCGATTAAAACCGGTAAAAAAGCACAAAAAAGGGGGCATAGACAACCATCCGGCCAGCCCCTACCTATCAGAACATCCGCCGACTCATACCGAGGATATCGAGGATTTTGGTGGAGATCTCCTCCACCGAATAGTTGGTGGTATTGAGATAGCGGATCTGGTTTTTGCGAAACAGCGCTTCCACTTCGGCAACTTCCATCCTGCATTGGCGCGGGGAAGAGTAGCGGCTGTTTTCACGGCGTTCTTCACGGATCGCCGTTAACCGCTCTGGATTAATGGTCAACCCAAATAATTTATGTTGAAACGGTTTTAGCGCGGCGGGTAGCTGCAAATTATCCATATCATCGGCCGTAAACGGATAATTGGCCGCGCGGATACCAAATTGCATCGCCAGATACAGGCTGGTGGGGGTTTTGCCGCAGCGGGATACGCCGAGCAGGATCACCTGCGCCTGATCGAGATTGCGCAGCGATATGCCGTCATCATGGGCCAGGGTGTATTCAATGGCCGCAATGCGGGCGTCATACTTGCCCAGGTTGTTTTCGGTCAGCCCGTGGGTGCGATTAGGTACCGGCGTTGGATCCACCGCTAATTCCCCCTGTAGCGGGCCGACCAGCGCTTGCACGATATCCTGGCAGAACCCTTCACTCTGGGTGATCACCTGGCGTACTTCTGGTGAGATAATCGAGTAGAACACCAGTGGGCGCACCCCGGTCTGCTGGTAAATATCATTGATCTGCTGGCATACGCCCCGCGCACGCGCTTCGGTTTCCACAAAGGGCAGAGTGAAAGTGGTGGCCTTGACGGGAAACTGTGACAGCACCGCATGTCCCAAAACTTCGGCGGTAATGGCCGTGCCATCCGAGATATAAAAAACGCTTCTTTCCACCCATGACTCCTTAATGCCTGCAACGACTGATAGCAACATCATGGTCTGCATACCCACTTACGGTAAAGAGGGGGGCAGAAATTTTGTGACAATGGGAATAATTCGCGGCAATAAATATAGGTAATAAAACATTATTTCATTTTTAATAAAATCAAGAGTGCTATTTCATCTACGTTCTTCGACGCAAATTGACGTTATTTTCGTCAAATCAATGACTAAAAATACGGGTATTTAAGCAAAAGTTTAAATAATGCATAATTTGTTGAATTACAACCCGTTAGCCATTTAGGGAACGATCCCTAATAAAAGGGTGCCCGATGGAATTCTCTTAATTGCTATTTTCTTCATTGGCTTGATCGATTCACCTGTCCATTGTCTATGGATCATTGTGCTAGTGTGGGTGGGTGCCGTTTTTGCGGTACGAGTCAAAAATCCGTCAATACCCTACTGATAGCAATAAGGATTGTCTCGATGTCTAACAATGGCCCAGACTTGCGTAATGTGCTTTGGTACAACCAGCTTGGCATGCACGACGTTGACCGTGTCGGTGGCAAAAATGCCTCCCTCGGTGAAATGATCACCAATCTCTCCGATTTGGGCGTGGCCGTACCCAACGGTTTTGCCACCACCGCCCAGGCATTTAACGATTTTCTTGAGCAAAGTGGGGTTAACCAGCGCATTTATCAGCTGCTGGACCAGACTGACGTTGACGATATTGCTCAACTGTCCAAGGCCGGTGCGCAAATTCGCCAATGGGTGATCGATACGCCTTTCCATGCGGAATTTGAACGTGAAATTACGCTGGCGTACCAGCAACTGTCCGGGGGTGAAAGCGAAGCCTCCTTTGCTGTGCGCTCTTCCGCCACGGCCGAAGATATGCCAGACGCCTCGTTTGCTGGCCAGCAAGAAACCTTCCTCAACGTACAGGGCATTGATGCGGTGATGGTGGCGATCAAACACGTCTTCGCCTCACTGTTTAACGATCGGGCAATCTCTTACCGTGTACATCAGGGTTATGATCACCGTGGCGTGGCGCTTTCCGCCGGTGTACAGCGTATGGTGCGCTCCGACCTTGCCTCCTCTGGGGTCATGTTTACCATTGATACCGAGTCCGGCTTTGATCAGGTGGTGTTTATTACCTCGGCGTTTGGCCTAGGGGAAATGGTGGTTCAAGGGGCGGTCAACCCGGATGAGTTCTATGTGCATAAACCGACGCTGCTGAAGGGCAAGCCGGCCATTGTGCGCCGCAACCTTGGTTCGAAGAAAATCCGCATGGTGTACGCACCTTCACAGGATCACGGCAAGCAGGTACGTATCGAAGATGTGCCAGAAGCGCAACGCAATCGTTTCTCTTTGACCGATGATGAAGTTCAGGCACTGGCGCATCAGGCATTGCTGATCGAAAAACACTATGGCCGCCCGATGGATATCGAGTGGGCCAAAGACGGTCACACTGGCAAGCTGCTGATTGTCCAAGCGCGGCCAGAAACTGTGCGCTCCAATGAGCAGGTGATGGAGCGCTACCAACTGAACGGTAACAGTTCCGTGCTGGTGGAAGGACGAGCCATTGGGCATCGCATTGGGGCTGGCCCGGTGAAGGTCATCCACGACATCAGCGAAATGGATCGCATTGAGCCGGGCGACGTATTGGTCACCGACATGACCGACCCGGATTGGGAGCCGATCATGAAGAAGGCGGCAGCGATCGTGACCAACCGCGGCGGGCGTACCTGCCATGCGGCGATCATCGCCCGTGAACTGGGGATCCCAGCCGTCGTAGGCTGTGGCCACGCAACAGACCTGCTGAAAGAAGGGCAGAAAGTCACCGTTTCCTGTGCTGAAGGCGACACTGGCTTTGTCTACAGCGACATGCTGGAGTTCAGCGTGCAAAGCTCGGAAGTCACTGAACTGCCAGAACTCCCGTTGAAGATCATGATGAACGTTGGTAACCCAGACCGTGCGTTCGACTTCGCTCGTTTGCCAAATGAAGGCGTGGGGCTGGCCCGGTTGGAGTTTATTATCAACCGTATGATCGGCGTACATCCGCGTGCCCTGTTGGAATTCGACCAGCAAACCCCAGAGCTGCAGGCAGAAATCAAGACGTTGATGCTGGGCTATGACGATCCGGTCGAATTCTATGTCGGTCGTTTGACCGAAGGGATCGCTACGTTGGGTGCCGCATTCTGGCCGAAGCGGGTGATCGTGCGCCTTTCCGATTTCAAATCTAACGAATACGCTAACCTGGTCGGCGGCGAGAAGTATGAACCGCACGAAGAAAATCCGATGCTTGGTTTCCGTGGCGCGGGTCGTTACGTGGCGGATAGCTTCCGCGACTGCTTCGCCATGGAATGTGCTGCAATGAAGCGGGTACGTAATGATATGGGGCTGACCAACGTTGAGGTGATGGTGCCGTTTGTGCGTACCGTGGCTCAGGCGGAGGCCGTAGTAGCAGAGTTGGAGCGTCAGGGGCTGAAGCGCGGCGAGAACGGGCTGAAAGTAATCATGATGTGCGAGATCCCGTCCAACGCCTTGCTGGCCGATCGGTTCCTTGAGCACTTCGATGGTTTCTCTATCGGCTCCAACGATATGACGCAGCTAACGTTGGGGCTGGATCGCGATTCCGGCGTGGTCTCTGAACTGTTTGACGAGCGCAATGAGGCGGTCAAGGCGCTGCTTTCCATGGCGATCCAGGCGGCCAAGCGTCATGGCAAATATGTCGGTATCTGTGGGCAAGGCCCGTCAGACCATGCAGACTTTGCCGAGTGGCTGATGGATCAGGGGATTGATAGCCTGTCGCTTAACCCGGATACCGTGGTGCAGACTTGGGTTAATTTGTCACAAAGATAGTTGTAGGGGCGCTGCCTGCAGCGCCCCTCAAGTTAAGTAACATGGCTACTTTGTCATCAATTGCAAACCGCCAGCTAAACCTGGTGGTTTTTTATATTGTTTGGCTATTTTGCATAAAAAAAAGCCCATCATAAGACGGGCAAAGACTACACACAGCAATTCAGAGATTCGGGGTTACCTTGTTAGATGACTTGTCTGGAAGGCAACGTCTGGAAAACAATGATTTTCAGCAAGAATAGAGTTTTATACTAGGCAGTTATCTGGCGCACGTCATTAAGAATCATCTCAATAAAACAGCCTGGATTATACGGGCTCATTGCAATAAACAGGTATTTTAATGGTATCTATTATTGCAGCAGCTAAGTCAGCAGAATAATTATTGGGGGCGATACGGTGGAGGAAGAAAATATTCGGGTTAATCGCCCGCCCAGTGGATGAGCAGGCGATGCAGGGATCACTGCTGTTCTAAATCTTTGGCGACTTCGTCCAGATCGGCGGTGGGTTCCGGCGCTTCGTTTATCCAGGCGCTAAGCAACCGATAAGAGACCGCCAGTACGACAGGGCCGATAAACAAACCAATCATCCCGAAGGACAGCAGGCCACCGATAACGCCTGACAAGATCAGAATCAATGGCAGATCGGCACCCATGCGGATTAGCGCCGGGCGCAGGAAGTTATCCAGCGTTCCGACCACGCAGCTCCACACCAATAGCACGGTGCCCCAGGTGGTGTCACCGGTCCAGTACAGCCAGATAATGGCCGGGATCAAGACCAGCAATGGCCCCAGTTGGGCCACGCAGAAGATGAACATCAGTACGCTCAGCAAGGTGGCGGCAGGAATGCCAGCAACGGCCAAGCCAATGCCACCCAATATGGATTGCACCAACGCCGTCACCACCACGCCCAACGCTACCGCACGGATCGCTTGCCCGGCCAGTAACACGGCCGCGTCGCCCCTGTTGGAGGCAAGGCGCACGGCAAAATGGCGGATCGCCATACCGACCTGCTCACCTCGGGCGTACAGCAAGGCGCTGAACAGTAACATCAGCGCACAGTGCATCAGGAAACGGCCAATATGCGCCGCCTGGGCAACAAACCAGGTGGCGGTTTGGCCGAAGTAAGGCTGTATTTTGGCTATCAGGGCGTTGCCACCAGTGTTCACCAGCAGGTGATAGCTGTTATAAAGTTTTTGCCCAATTAGCGGGGTAGAGCGAAGCCACTCCAATTGCGGAACGTGGAACTGGCCCGGCGCGTTCACCCACGCCACGATGGGAGCACTGTTATCCACCACGCTGCTGACCAGCAGGGCAATAGGCAGTACAAACAGCAAGAGCAGTAGGACGGTCATCACCAGCACAGCTAGCGACCGACGACCCCATAGCAGATGTTGTAGCTTAATCAACACTGGCCAGGTGGCGATCACCACCATAGAGGCCCAGGCAAAACCCAAAATAAACGGTTGAACGACCCAAAAGCTGGCGACGATCAGAATGGCGATAAACAGCACGCCAAAAATTATCGTCGGTAAATCGTAGCGGCGTTGCGGTTGTGTCATGAATGCGTTTTCATCCTAGTTGGTTAAATCCTGAGTACCCTTTTATCATCGAGCATTTTTGGCAATTTTCACAGCATGGTGCAAGCATCAGCATAAATTATACCCCGTTGCCGTTGTATTGACTGCACAAGCTCACTCAGCCACTCGGTAGGCTATTCGCCTGGGAACGATAAGTTTACACGGCTAAGTGTTGTGGGTAACTAAGCTGTCAGTAACAATCGGTAAGAAAGGGGGGGGGAAGTTATGTGTGATAGTTTGGAGAGAAGGGAGCACTACAAAAAGTGTTGAACGTCGGTAGGGGGTAAGGCCCATATCTATGGGCCAAATAGCTCAGGGTAGTCAACCAAGAGGTATTGGTGTGGCGCTATCATTGTCAATGGTGCCATGGGCGCTGCCCTGAACCGACGGCCAACTGGGGCGAAGTGGTCAATATGCCCGCGACGTGCTGGGAGAGACAGTTATTCATAGTAAATCGTATAATGTAGTACTCTGCTGAATGCACCTGGTATAATCGTTCCTGTTTTCACTAGGTAAGCCGAAAATAAAAGATGATTATCTCCGGTAATGATTTTCTGGCCACCCGATTTTCTGCCAAAGTAAATTGGAGCCCCTTTACCATCAAGAAGACTTAATGCAATACCTCTGACTCCCTGAACCGGGATAGCAGAACCTGACGCGCCTGCCCCGACTTGGTCAAATACGATCCGAGCTATTCTATCTGATGCATTGCACCCATAGAGGTTTATCGTAAAACTGATGGGGGAGGACCTCCCCCGTGCATCAAGTTCTGCGCTTGAAACTTCACCCATATGTACGGCCTGATCGTCGTCACCGACCACAATGTTACATGTTGCAATGGTGATCATGCCGGTAAAGTTAGTTTTACTGGATGCAGAAATCTCGGCGTGGCTGGTTGTTATAAAAAAAGATAGGCATAAAAAAAGTAAACTTTTACCGTTCATCGTCAACATCCATGCATAAGTGAGAGGCAATGTGAATACTCATGGCATTTTTACCTCAAAAGTCAATACTTGACTGTATTGGCCACCTTTAATTTTTTTTATATCTTGCGTGGTTGCTGATATTTCAGCCCGGATCCTTTTGCTTTCGCTGATAGAACTAATATCTTTAATAAAACCTGTGTATTCATGGTTGAATTGCAAATAGGTTCCTTTGTCTAAGTCATACAGTCTTAAACCAATACCTTGTGCAGCACCTGAACTGTGGTTGATCCCCCAAAAAGTTGAGTTTATCGAGTAACCCCCCTCGGTTTTTATTTTTCCGGGGAGATTATATATACTGCCCAGGCAAAGACTCGACTGTTCCGGTCCTTTTATCGCCGTTAGCGTAAAGTCTTCAACACGTACTCTATTACGACTAAGATCGTCGGAGGATATGGGTTGAAATGTTACAGTGTCAGGGGTCTTGACAGTAAGTGTACACTTTAATGGTTTGGGTCTGTCCGGAGGAGGGCGTACTGAACCACCGCTAGAGTAACATTTGTCGGTTAGTAAACCACAAATCTCTAAATAATCGAAACCTTGAGTCCAGCCAGGTTCATTGGTGTCTGCTTTTACGCCAAAAGTACCTAGAGTGTTCATAAGATCATAACCGACTTCTTTACCTGCTGGAAATTTACGGAGTATTGGTCGTATAGATAGCGTAATGGTTATATTTTTAGCATATCGTGGTATGGCTGTCTCGAAACTTTCACAGCCTTTTTTACAGGGTGCTACCGTCTCATCCAGCCATGTCACATTATTATCTATATCCATCTTTTCGATATTACTAATGGTTTTCTGCCTGGATAGTCCTGAGACCGTCATGGTTAAATTACTCCAGGTAGTTACTGTGTTAATTGCAGATAAAGTGAAGGTAGGTTGGAATTCATATGACACTTTTGTTGATTTATCCCCAGAATTTATACAGGTAACAGAGGTTTGTATTGATGTGCTAAAAACACGATTAGGTATATTTACGTAATCTTTATAGCTACACTCAGTCTCACCTTCTGTATTTTTCCAGCAGGTATCTGTCTCTCTGGTATAGTAAGCTGCGCTTTGTATCATTTGTTCAAAAGGTTGATGTAAATTAATTGTAGATCTTGGATCAAGGTCGCACGATAAGTGGGCCTCTGCCAAAACTAGGGTAGGTAATAATTGCCATGCGGCAATAAAGATAAAGAGTATATATTTTGCCATTTTATAAGAACCTTAATCCTAATATTGTTAACGTATTGCTATTTAATAATGGCACACTGATCTTTATCACACTTATAAAGCAGAGGGGTGTAGGCACCATAGTCATTGATATATTGTATTTTTATGCTTTTATTCTGAGCGTTAACTCTCTGAATTATTACCTCTTTACCCGGTTTTAGCGTTGTTGCGTCATCTTCAATTGTCACTGGTTTATTGTCTATGGTGATCCTTGGGATAACTATGTAAAATGGTGTCGGGTTGGTAAGTTTTAGCACATTATTACCCGCTGACAATTGTAGTTTCTCTTGCCAATTTTCTTCTGCTATTTTTTTAAGTCCGGCGGGGCGATAGAACGCCTTTATTTTAATCCGTAAAGCGAGTTGAATCACGTTGCTTTTATCTGATTTTGGTGGTATTTCCTGTAAATTATAGAAGAATAACGACTCTCGATCTTGTGGTAATTGAGCCGCACTGGGTAACGGCATAATATTTACTTGAACCGTGCTGTCTTTTTCCACCCGTTGCAAGGGCGGTAGGACGGTGAGTGGTGCGGTGATTTTTTCCCCGTTTTCATTCTCTAACCAACTTTGGGCGAGATAAGGCGCCTTTTTGCTATGGTTAGTAACGTTGATCTGTGCCGACTTCTCATCACCTATAATGATCACTCGAGTTCTATCAATAGAAATTGCAGCATTTACAGGGTTTATAGTCACAAAAGCAAGGCAAGCCAATAGTGAGCCAGGAATGATTTTCATAGATTTTAAAAACATGGAGCTATCCTTTTATGATTTATTTGCTTTGACATACAATAGGTGATGAGAAGGCTAAGGAGACCTCTTTATCTTTCAAACTGAAGTGGCATTTATGGCCGTTTTTATCCACAGAATTTAGCGTGGAGTTTATATTTACACCTGAAATATAGACATCACCATTCTCACCAACCATACCCACCTCTCTTTTTTCATCAACGTCTTCAACTGCGGTACCAAATGGGATCACTTCGCCCTGTGTGTCAGTTAGATGAATGAATGCTTTGATGCCACGATAAATATTCAGTTTTTTATACCCTATAGCATTTTTGGTTAGCACTGTTTGAATATTCGATGAGGTGTTATCGATATTATCAGGTAAACGCTGGGGATCGACTGAGTAATCAGTACGGTAATATTCGGGAACATTACTGATTACGGCTAATCCTTGAGCATTGGTTGGTGAAGGAGCGTAACCGTTACCGACGTAAACGCCTGCAATACCGTTGGCATCAACTAACAATCGTGTGTTACCAGAATAGCCACCTTGATGCAAGACGACACCATGTGATGTTGCCGTAATGCTAGATTTTAGGCTGCCGCCAACATAATAATCATTATTGCCAATAGAGGTATTAACCGTTGTGGATATTTTGTCAGTAGAGTAGGCCATATTGCCATTGAATTTGCTTTGGTTCAATGAATTTGAACTGTTTGCACCAACAGACCAACTGTGATTCGGGTTGCTATTGTTGGTGTAAAAAGTACTTGGTGAAAATCTACCATTATTCATTTGCATTGATGTACTGATCTGTCTTCTACTGCTTAATGGGATGTTAAAACTTAAGTATAATGAATTGTTTTTGTTCTGATTCTGTGCATAGATGTTCTTCTTATATTCCGTACGGTTAGCAGACAAATAAGCGTTAATACCTTTGATGTCACCAATATCAAATGATTTTGAAATACTTAACCCAAAAGTATTGCTATCAGAAACATCTTGCCAATAGGTTTGCTTACTAAACATGGCATTAAGTGAAAAACCAAGGTTACTAAAGGTTTTACTCGCAACAATGTTATAGCTTTCTTTACTGGTGTTTATATTATCTGGGCTTGTTTTCATGTTAATGAAATCATTTAATGCCAGGAAGCTTCTCTCTGAGAAACGATATCCAGCAAAAGTAATTTGACTATCGATGCTGTCAAATATTTTTGAATAGTTAACGCGATAACTCTTACCCTTCAGATGTGCAGTGTCTAAGTCAGCGTCCGTATAGGTAATATCAACGGATAAGGCACCGAAAGTATTCATGTCATATCCTACGCCGCTATTCAAGGCATAGTATTTTTCATCCGTTAGTATGACACCGCCAAACAGTGAGGCCCCTGATACAGTACCGATAGAAAGCTCACCGGTGGCTAAACCAGGGTGAAAGCCCTCTTTATTTTCATTGGCTCTCCCTATCATGGCCTTATATCTGATATGGCCTGAGCGGGTTAAAAATGGAACGTTCGCGGTTTGAATGGTGGTTGTTCTTGTTTCTCCGTTCTCTTCCTTAATCGTCATTTTTAACTCACCAGATGTCGTATCCGTGAGGTCATTGATGATAAAGTTGCCAGGAGGAACCATTCTTTCATAGATGATGCTATCATCACTGCGTGAGATGGTGACCTTGGCATTACTATTAGCAATGCCTTCAAATACCGGAGCATAACCACGAAATGCAGCTGGCAGCATACGATCATCACTGGCAATAGAGATGCCAGTATAGTTAATAGAGTCGAAAACATCTGAGGAGAGAAAGCTTTTCCCCAGTGTTAAATGTGCTCCCGCATTATTTAATGAGCGAGTCAGGTAAACCACGGGCATGCGGAAACGGGATTGATCGTACCTCTTGTTACTGTTATACAAGAATGATTGGTAATTTCCTCTTAATCGCCAAGCACCAGCATTAATACCTGCCGTACCATAGGTAGACAGTGACGAAAAGCGAGAACTGTTTTTTTGACCATACTGGCTCCCGGTTAAAGTATAGTCGAGAAGGATCCCTGGAATACCTTCATCCCATTGTGATGGGGGGATCCAGTTAGGATCGCTATAGTTTAACATTGCCTGCGGGATGGATAATAACAGTTCACTTTTTCTGCGATCAACGCTCATCGTAATGCCTTCATCATCAGGAGCAATGATGCACGAATCATCGTCAAAGGCATTATTGGCGATAATCTTTTTCAACGCTGAACTTTTAATATCGAGTTTTCTTAAAAGATCGGGGGTGAAACAAACCTTGCTGTCGCCATTTATCTCTACGACTCTAAATTTTTCAGTGACGAGGGTACGGTTGTTTAGCTTTAGAGAAAGCAGATAGTTCCCTTCAGGCAGGTAATCTGAACGAGAAAAATTGCTTAGGTTGATGTTGTCTTTATTATCGAGATCCAAAGCTCTGGTTTCGAATTGAATATCGCTATTTTTTGCATGGGCTGAATCTGCTACGATCACAAAAAATAGTAAAATAGAAACGAAGGAGTGATTTTTATTATTAGTCATAGTCATTAATATTTTAAAGTCGGCGAATAGCAGGCACGGCGAACCGCGCCTGTTTATATAACAAAGACCACTAATGCGCTTCTAATTGTTTTACAGGTAGGTCAGGGCAAAGCTTGTTAATGCATCATAGTTACCTGCGACAATCGTTTCACCCTGGAGGGCAACGACCTGAGCAGAGAACAACAGGGTGTTATCGCCAGAGTGCAAAGTATAATCTTGCGATTTTGTACCCACTTTGACTGGCTTGTTACCTGAGTCTAACAAGCGGATAGCCAAACCTTTCGCGTCACCGGATACCCCAAGTAAACCATTGGTACCACCGACAGACGCACCGTCGAAACGCACGTTGACTACGGTATCCTTCTCCGCAGTATCGTCAAAAGTACAGCCGATCAGCTTGATTTTAAACTCTTTCGGGGTAGCGTAACCGACGGTTTTCAGCTGTGCGTCAGAAGTTTGCCCCAGATCGATTGATTGGTTATCGCCGTCAACACCCGGTGCCAGGCCGCATGGTGCTTTCAGCACAGAACCTGAGAATGCAATCTGGCCATTTCCTTGTGAGCCCGGAGGAGCCTCAGCCAGAACGCTTGCGCTGAATAGGCTTGTTGCCAATGTAGTGATGGCAAATAGGCTGTGTTTCATATTTTTTATCTCCATATAATTGACTACTTTCTTTGATATAAGTTGCTTATACCATTTTTATGAGGTTTTTCCTTTGAAGAGACCTCACGTATAAGACACATTATATGTGAGGTTTCTTTGTGAATATGAGATTAAATGTGTGTTTTCAAAGCGAACATCCTTGTTTTTTCTTGGTTCCATGCCAATGAGTAAGGAAATTCTTACACGGTAAAAATCGCATGTCACTGTCCATTTTTGTTGCTAATTTTAGTTAGGGCTTTATTTTACTTTGCATAAGTTGGTTATTTATAGATAATTGGTTGCATCCTGTCTTTTTTTCTTGTGTTTGTTTTTGCTAAAATTTATGATTTTTTTAAATTATAGTCAGGTGCTTGGTACTCGGTTTATGTTGACATTCGGCCGTAATGTAAAATAAGGTAATTATCGCCTTGCGTTTTGGGGTTTTTTTTATTTAATATAGGGATATAACGAAATGCGTGACAATAATTTGCTTTTGAGAATAAAGGAAAGGATGGGAGGGATTAGTGCGAATGAGAAACTAGATGATGCGATAAAATGTCACTATGATATCGTTCATGAAATTTACCTAGCTAATCCATTGTATTTCAAGATTGCTTTAAAATCAAATCGATTTATTGTCATTTCCGCTATTTTGGCTATATATTACACTAATGAAAGTCCTTCTTTCAAGGAAGTTAAAAAATTTTGCATTAAAAACGATCTGCTTAGTAACAATACGTTGGATTCTTTTATCTCATTTTTACGCGTTGCAGGTCGTTTGAAGGCGATACCAGATGAAAATGATAAACGAAGATTGAGCTATCGGCCAACTCAAAAAAAACTGGAAGAAGTCACTCGTATATTTAAAAGCATAATTTTGCCGTATAGCATCATTTACCCTGATGTTGATATTGGTCATGCACTTAACCACGAAGAGTTTATCTCTGGTTTTTTCAAGAATTACTCTGAGGTGGTGTTTGGCAATATCTTTATTCATGATGTCATACCTGACTGTCGTGATTTTGTTTCTAGGGATGGTGGACATATGATTATGTTTAATCTTTATGTCGAAAGTCTTAGGCAAAACACACCTAACGTACAGTATAATTATTTAAAAGCGTCGTTCATGTGTGCAGTATCGCGTTCTCATATCAAGCGTTGCTTACAACTCGCTGAGTACGCGGGCTTATTGACGTTGAAGGATAATGGCCAACTGGTTGAGCTTAGCCCGCGCTTTATTCGTATGGTAAGAGACTGTTTTTCTTTCTACTTGACGACAACTGAGCATGGTTTAATGGGTATGAAGAGCTAGGCTACGTCCCTCAATTACACGCAATTGCCACTGGCGAAAATATATTTTTCAATGAACGCCACGATGATTTCTCATGTAGCCCAATCGAGCGTGAGAAGCAGATTGTTTTTCTGGCTAGACGCTTAATGCGGATTCTTGGCGTCAGGGTGTTACGCTAAATACGATGAGTGATATTTTACCAGTAAGATGCTTATCCTTCGGCACTTCTCTGGCATAACTGCCCCAATCGTGACTGATTACCATTCCGATATTAAAAGGTGTGAGCAGAACAAGCAATTCACGGCCGGTTTTATCAGTACGGGGACCGAATAGTGGCCGACAAAACTTCATTGCTCGTAGAGGTCGCAGATTAGCGTCGTGTCGGTATGAGCGACCGGACATGATGTTATTCGTCGTGATGCGAGTTGTTTAAAGTGTGAATGACGGCTTTAATACCTATTTTCAACGTCCTTGTGGTAACACGAACTCCGGCATCGTTTCGCTTAACACTTGGCTTACGGGCTTCATCGGCTAATGGAGCGGAAACACGCGGTGACAGTCGCGGCGACTCGAGGTCAAACAATCCGGCTGTACGGTTTTTTTGGGGCTGCGACGGCACCAAGGCCACAGGGGCAATAGAAGGTTACGGCCTAAATCGCTGCGCGCAATAGTGCTAAAAGTGGAAATCATGGATGCCGCGAACCCGTCTATGGGTGCTCGAATCGTGTATCCCGGCGCTCATTGGTCGGCTAACCAATGATCCCTAGCTGTCTTAAGCCTAGGGTGTTAAACGCAGCAATTTAAGTGGGCAGACCAGCCTGGGAGCTTGGCTGGTCGATTATTGAGGTGATCCAGAGATAGTGTTGGCGGTAGCTTATTGGCCGTAATAGGCTTTGGCACCGTGCTTACGTAGGTAATGTTTGTCTAATAGCGTGGCCTGCACCGGGGGAACCTGTGGGCTGAGTTGTTGGGTGAACAGATTCATATAGGCGATCTCTTCCAACACCACGGCATTATGCACCGCGCTGGATGCATCTTTTCCCCAGCTAAAGGGGCCATGGCTGTTGACTAAAACCGCCGGGATCTCATTAGGGTTGATGCCGAGCTGTTGAAAGGTCTCGATGATGACCTTACCGGTTTCATGCTCGTATTCGCCAGCGATCTCCTCATCGTGCATTAGACGGGTACAGGGAATGGTGCCATAGAAGTAGTCTGCGTGGGTGGTGCCTAATGCCGAAAGCGATCTTCCTGCCTGCGCCCAAATGGTAGCATGGCGGGAATGGGTGTGGACGATGCCGCCAATGTCAGGGAAGGCTTGATACAGAGCAAGATGGGTTGCCGTATCCGAAGAGGGCTTTTTATTTCCCTCGACGATTTTGCCGCTCGCCAGTTCAACCACTACCATATCGTCTAGCTGCATGGTGCCGTATTCCACCCCTGAAGGCTTAATCACCATTAATCCGCTTTGGCGATCGATACCGCTGACATTGCCCCAGGTAAATGTCACTAATTGATGCTCAGGCAATAATAAATTTGCCTCAAAAACCTGCCGTTTTAATTCCTGTAACATGATTCACCTCGAAAGATAGCTGGGCACACCACATCTGGCTCTACGCATTCGGGAAAGGGCGCTAACGTCAATAAAACGTTATTGCCGAGCGAATAAATAGTGGGGCCGATTATTTGTCTCGAGCTAAAATACTGCGCTTACCCATAGGATTAAAGCGCACAACGCTGCCGGAAAGATTAAATGGTTAGATTTGGGCGTAATCGGTCACATTCGGGCATTGATTTTATGTTTGAATGTGACCGCTTGTTTTTGCTAAAGACTTTTGTTGACGCCTAATGTCCATTTTTGTGTGATTATTATCGCAATTAACTTGTTGTATTTTTGTTTTTGTTGCATTTATTTGTGATTAATGTCGCATAATGGCCGGTGAGAAAGGCAGGGAAATCGTTTCTTGAATTGAGTCACTTTCATGCCAGCTAAAAAATATCATTATAGCGTTAAGCCAAACTCGGTATTTTTAGAGGGATAACATGTTACAAGCCGAACGTTATAAGCTCATTTGTACGCACGTACAACAACAGGGCTCTGCTTTGGTGACTGAGTTATCCGAGGTCTGTCAGGTATCGCCTGAGACGATCCGCCGCGATTTGCGGGTGTTGGAAAAGAACAAGAAGTTGATCCGCAGCTTTGGCGGGGCCGTGGCGTTGGACGTACATGAAGTACCAGTGATTGATTCCTGGGAGCGCGCGGCGGTGTCAAACAGCGTCGATCAGGCGGAGAGTTTTCGTAAAAGGACGGAAGAACACCCTGATATTAAGATGAAAATAGCCAAATCCGCCCTGCAATTTATTCATCCAGGTGACTGCATCCTGTTGGATAACAGCAGTACCTGCTGGTTTTTGGCCCGGCAGATCCCGGATATTGAGATTACTGTGGTCACCAACTCGGTCAAAATCATTCAGGCATTGGCCTGCCGCGACAAGATCCGTGTGATAGGCATTGGTGGTGAATACTCAAGAAGGCATGATGACTTTCATGGCCCGGTGGCCGAAAGCGCGCTGAGAAATTTTCAGATCAATACCTTTTTCTTCTCGTGCCAAGGATTAAATCAGGAACATGGCATCCGCGATGGCAATGAAATCAACGCCCGATTAAAACAGGTCATGTTACAGGTGTCGGCGAAAAAGATTTTGCTCGCAGGCTCCAGTAAGTTCGAACAATATTCATTTTGTAAGATATGTATGCTGGACGAAGTAGATATTCTGATCACTAATAAACTCGTTTCACCTAAGTATCGCGGGGATAATCCAGGGTTGGAAATTATCGAAGCCCATAAGTAAGCCGCTCTTAAGGAAATGACGGGTACGATAAAATTATTATTGTGTGCAGCAATAAAACAGTGTCAACACCAGTGTCAGTTAAAATGGTTAAGTAAAAATAATATAAATCCCGATGGCTTAATTGCACCTCATTAATATCAATAATCTGGGGGCAATAAAGCCGGGAATCTTACTGCTTAAATAAAATTCTGTCGAGGAACGTCTTATGAAAAAAGCACTCTTACCTTGCCTGATCGCCACGCTGATTACCGCTCACTCCGCCTGGGCCGAAGATGCCGTGGCGGTGCAAAAAGCCAACAAACCTTTCACCATGGGCGTCGTGGTTAAAGTTGGCGGCATCCCGTGGTTTAACGTGATGGAACAGGGCATTAAAGAGGAAGGCAAGGCTTTGGGCGTCAACGCTTGGCAGGTTGGGCCAACGACGGCGGATCCGGCAGAGCAGGTACGGGCGATTGAAGACCTGATCGCCAAAAAGGTCGACGTGATTGGAGTGGTGCCTAACGATGCTAAGGTGTTGGAGCCGGTACTCAAACGTGCTCAGGAAGCCGGAATTAAGGTGATCACCCATGAATCTCCGGCCCAGGTGAATGCGGACTGGGATTTCGAACTGCTGGATACCCAGATCATGGGGGCCAATCACATGAAAGATATGGCGCAGTGTATGGGTGAAGAAGGTAAGTACGCCATGTTTGTCGGCAGCCTGACGGTTCCGCTGGTGAACGACTGGGCTGACGCCGCGATTGCCTACCAAAAAGCGCATTATCCGAAGATGACCCTGGTTGACGATCGTTTTGGGGTGGCGGAATCGGTTGATGACTCAATGCGTACTGCTAACGATTTGCTTTCCAAGTACAAAGATCTGAAAGGGATCATGTCATTCGGTTCGCAAGGGCCGATCGGTGCGGGCCGCGCCATTGATAAGCGTAAGAAGAACGACGCCACCTGCGTGTTTGGTACCTTCACGCCGGGTCAGGGCATCAAACTGCTGGAGAAAGGCGCCATCGACGGTGGTTATATCTCCAACCCAATGCTGGCGGGCAAAGTGTTTGTTCAGGTTGCCACCGCCATGATGAACGGTGAGCCGATCAAGGATGGCGGTAAGCTGGGCGACATGGGGGAAATCAAAATTCAGGGTAATACCATTCTCAGCAACAACCCGGAAAAACTGGACGTGGAAAACACCAAGCGTTTGGTCAAGCTTGGCCTGTAAACACGGGTGATGTGGTATTGCCGGGCAAGCATTTTGCCCGGCATCTGGTTATTGCAGGGAACCATATGATGAGTCAACTTTCTGATATTGATAATAAAGTGCCATTGATTACGCTGAAATCACTGTCAAAAAGCTTCGGGGGGCATCAGGCGCTGAAAAATATCACGCTGACCTTGAACCAGGGGGAGGTCCATTGTCTGGCAGGGGCTAATGGCTGTGGCAAAAGCACTCTGATTAAAACCATCAGTGGCGTCTACGCTCCCGATGTGGGCAGCGAAATATGCATCGACGATAAGGCCTACAACCGCCTGACCCCAGGGCGTGCGCGTGATTTAGGTATTCAGGTTATCTATCAGGATCTTTCGCTATTTCCTAATTTGACGGTGGCGGAAAATATCGCGTTTGAATACAACCTGAACGGCTATCTAGGCTGGTTCAGCAAGCGCAAACTCCAGGCTAAAGCCCGGCAAATCCTTGATGAGCTGGCATTCAATATCGATCCCGATGCGCTAGTGCAGCATTTACCTATTGCCCAACGTCAGCAGATCGCGATTTGCCGCGCCTTGGTAGCACAGGCACGCTTGGTGATTATGGATGAACCGACCGCTTCGCTAACGCGTACCGAGGTCAATCAACTGCTGCGCACGGTGAACTATCTGCGGGATAAAAATATTACCGTGGTGTTTGTCAGCCACCGCCTGGATGAAGTGAAAGAGATTTCTGACCGTATCACGGTGATCCGTGACGGCGAAAAAGTGGGTACCTGGGAAGCGCAGGATTTATCGACCGGGCGCATTACCGAACTGATGACCGGGCTGACCATCGTGCATGAGCAAAAACCACCAAATGCCGAGCTGGGCAAGGTGGTGATGCAATTGGATAAGCTGAGCCGCAAAGGCCAGTTTCAGGAGGTTTCGTTCAGTCTGCATCGCGGTGAGGTGTTGGGGCTGTGTGGGCTGCTGGGGGCAGGGCGTACCGAACTGGCGCTCAGCCTGTTTGGCATCACGCGCCCAGACAGTGGCGAACTGCACATCGAGGGTAAAAAAGTTCGCATCAAAAACAACACCCAGGCGATTGAGCTGGGTATTGGCTACGTGTCGGAAGATCGCCTGACGCTGGGGGCCGTTCTAGCTCAGTCAGTGGCCGACAACATGGTGCTATCCATCCTCAAACGTATCCGCACGCCGTGGTGCCTGATTGATGAGGCGCATAAGGATGAGCTGGTGCAGCAGTGGGTCAAGGATCTGGATATCAAGGTAAGTAACCCTGACGACGCTTTGTCCACTTTATCTGGGGGTAATCAGCAGAAAGTGGTGTTGGCGAAATGGATCCTGACCCGGCCCAAGATCCTGATCTTGGATGCGCCAACGGTGGGCGTAGACATTGGTGCCAAGGACAGTATTTACAAGCTGATCCATCGCCTGTCCGGCGTTGGCATCGCCGTATTGCTGATCTCTGATGAGGTTCCCGAGGTTTATTACAACTGCGACCGCATTTTGCATATGTCGCAGGGGCGGATCGTCAATGAACTGATCCCCGGCCAGATGAGTGAGCAGCAGCTTGCGGAGGCGATTAATGGTTAATGTAAACTGGCTTAAGCCGAGTTCTGTCGAGGGATGGTTGGGCTGGGTGATTGCCATCATGCTGGTGCTGTTCTCCCTGCTCAGCAGCGAGTTTCTCTCGTTGCAGAACCTGCTGGATTTAAGTGAAAGCTACGCGGTTACCGGTATTTTTGCCTTGGGCTTGTTTGTGGTGTTGGTCACCGGCGGTATCGATATCTCATTCGCGGCGGTGGCTTCGGTGGTGCAGTACGCGGTGGCTTCGCTGCTGATGCACGACATGGTGACCAACCCGGCCTGGTGTCTGCTGATCGCGGTAGCGATAGGCGTGACTCTGGGCATGGTCAACGCCATCTTGATCTACTCGCTGAATATCGTCTCGATCATTATCACCATCAGCATGCAATCCTTGCTGTTTGGTCTGCTGATGTGGGTCACCGGTGGCCAGAGTATTTATGACTTGCCAGACTGGTGGATCGCCCAACGCTCGGTTCTGCCTTTCAACTATGGCGGTGAAAGCTATCAGATTGGTTTACCGCTGGTGGTGATGCTGGCCATCGCTCTGCTAACCCTATTGCTGCTGACGAAAACCCATATCGGCCGCCAGTTGTACGCGGTGGGCGGTAGCCCTGAATCGGCCCGGCGTATCGGTATCCGTGTCGTGCTGGTGTATCTGTTTGCTTACGGCTACCTCGGGGCTACCGCCGCCATTGGCGGCATGTTGCAGGTGTACAGGATGAGCGAAGTTGTGCCTAGCGCACTGGTAGGGGGCGAACTGGATGTGTTGGCCGCAGCGGTGCTTGGTGGCGCCAGCCTGTCCGGTGGGCGTGGCACGGTGATTGGGACGCTGATGGGGGTGTTCCTGATCGGTATCCTGAAAAACGGTCTGAACCTGATCGGCGTATCCAGCTACTTCGTCAATATCGTGATTGGCATGGTGATCGTGGCGGCGATATGCGTCACGCATTATAAGAAACGCAAAGAAACCGACGTCGGTTTCGTCTGACAGGGGCCAAAAGGATGAAAAACAACCGTTTATTAGCTTTTGATGGCACGGTATCCGGCCTGCTGGGGATCTGCTGTCTGGCGACCTTGACATTTACGCTGCTGATGCCGGGGCGCTTTTTTACCGGAAACACTTTTCTCAGCATTGCGTTTCAACTGCCTGAACTGGGGTTACTGACCTTTGCCATGTTCGTGCCGATGCTGAGCGGCGGGCTGAACCTGTCGATCATCGGTACCGCCAACCTGACCAGCCTGTTTATGGCCTGGTTGCTGATTAGCTTTGTACCGCCAGAGGCCAGTACGGCGGTGCAGCTGATGTGGTTGGTGCTCGCGTTGCTGGGAGCCGCGCTGATCGCAGTGATCATTGGCTGCCTGACCGGGCTGATGATCTCCCGCATTGGTGCCCACCCAATTCTGGTGACCTTAGGCAGTATGACGATTATCAGCGGGATCGGCGTCTACCTGACCAAAGGGGCGGCGTTGAGCGGCATGCCGCCGTTGGTACGCAGTATGGGATCGGAAGTGGTCTGGGGCGTACCGGTACCCATGCTGATTTTCATCGTGGCATCGCTGGCGTTGGCGCTGTTGCTGGGTAAAACCCGACTGGGCAAATCCATCTACATGTGCGGCAGCAATATCAACGCCACCTGGTTTAGCGGCATCCGTACTGACCGGGTGATGCTGGCCATCTATACCATTTCCAGCCTGCTGTGCGTGTTGGCAGGCTTGATCATGATGGCGCGTTTCAACTCGGCGCGCATGGGTTACGGCGATTCCTATCTACTATTGACCGTACTGGCGATTGTGCTGGGGGGAACCAATCCGTTTGGCGGCGTTGGCAAGGTCAGCCATGTGTTTTGTGCATTGCTGGTGTTACAGGTAATCGCCACCGGCCTGAGCCTGTTGGGCGTCAGCCTGCACGTGAATCTGGCAGTGTGGGGCATTACCCTGATCTGCGCGCTGGCTTTCAGAACTTTTAAGGACAAATGGCAGGCACGGCGTGCCATGGATCGTAATCGGGCCAAGCTGCAGCATTCGCTGGCCACCGGTGAGGAAAAATAATGCGTAGTCATCCGTTAGGGATTTATGAGAAAGCGCTGCCCAAGCAAACCAGTTGGTTGGAGAAGCTGGCGCTGGCCAAAGCCTGTGGCTTTGATTTTGTCGAAATGTCGATTGATGAGAGTGACGAGCGTTTGGCCCGCCTGGACTGGACTGCGGAAGAACGCATGGCCGTCATTCAGGCCATGCAACAGACCGGCATCCGCATCCCGACGCTGTGCCTCTCGGCGCACCGGCGTTTCCCGTTTGGTAGCCGTGATAGCGCCACCCGCGACCGGGCCAGGGCGATCATGGTCAAGGCGATCAAGCTGGCGCAGGACTTGGGCATTCGCACCATTCAACTGGCGGGCTACGATGTCTATTACGAACCGCAGGACAGCGAAACGATAGCGCGTTTTGAAGCCTCGCTGGCCTGGGCTGTGGCACAAGCAGCCGGGGCGCAGGTGATGTGTGCAGTAGAGATTATGGATACGCCTTTTATCAACGCCATCAGCAAGTGGAAAGTGCTGGCAGACAAGATCAACTCACCGTGGTTTACCGTTTACCCGGATATCGGCAACCTGACCGCCTGGGGCAACGATGTGGACAGCGAACTGAGCTGTGGCATCGATCAGATCGCGGCTATCCACCTGAAAGATACTTATCCGGTCACTGAGCAAGCACCGGGGCAGTTCCGCGATGTGCCTTTTGGGGACGGGTGCGTGGACTTTGTCGGGCTGTTTAAAACCCTGCAGCGGCTCAACTATCGCGGCACCTTCCTGATCGAGATGTGGACCGAAAAGTCGCCGCAGCCCTTGTTGGATATCATTCATGCGCGTCAGTGGATCGAGGAGCAGATGTGTCTTGCTGGCTGGCAGGATGAGCGTTCATCCATGACGATCCCGGGGGAGATAGCCTGATGAGTCACTATTATTTGGGGATCGACCTGGGCGGAACCGTCACCAAAGCCGGTATCTATACTCCTGAGGGCCAGGAGTGGGTCGTCACCGAACAGGCATTACCGTTGCTAAGCCCGCAGCGTGGATTTTGTGAAAGGGATATGACCGGGCTGTGGGAAGCCACCTGTCAGGTGATCCGCCGGGCGTTGGCCGAAAGCAAGATAGATGCCGGGCAAATCAAAGGGGTGAGCTTCTCGGCGCATGGCAAAGGGCTTTACCTGGTGGACAAACAGGGCCGGGCCGTGCGCAACGGCATTGTTTCATCTGACTCACGCGCCCAAGCTTTGGTCAGCCGTTGGCAGGAAGAGGGCAAAGATCGCCAGGCCTATGGCTACAGTCTGCAACAGCTATGGCCATCGCATCCTGCGGCGTTACTACACTGGCTGAAAGAGCACGAACCGGAAAGCTACGCGCAAACCGGTTATGTGCTGATGGTGCATGACTATATTCGCTACTGCCTGACCGGTGCATTTACCAGTGAGGAAACCAATATTTCCGGCAGTAACCTGTTTAACCAACAGCAGGGCGCGATCGACCCGACACTGTTGGCGATCTTTGGCATTGAGGAAGTAGCGGATAAAACGCCAGCGATCATCGGCTCTGCCGACTGTGCTGGCTATGTCACGACCGCCGCTGCGCAGTTAAGCGGTCTGAAAGCCGGTACGCCGGTATTTGGCGGTATGTTCGACGTGGTAGGGGCGGCTTTGACCTCTGGAGTTCAGGATGCCAGCAAACTCAGCGCGGTAGCCGGAACCTGGTCCATCGCCACCCGGGTTTTCGAACGCATCATGCCAGCGGAATACCCTTATGTTTGGGGTAAATACAGCATTCCTGGCAGCTATTTCGTGCATGAAGGCAGTCCGACCTCGGCCAGCAACCTCGCCTGGTTTGTGCAGCAGTTTCTCCCCAACCTGCCGGACAGCTACGCTACCATGAACCAGTGGGCGCAGCAGGGTTATCAGAAGTCGGAGGATATTTTGTTCTTCCCGTGGCTGTACGGCTCCAACTTCAAGGCCAATGTGAACGGTGGTTTCCTTGGGCTATGTGGCCATCATGGCGTGGAAGATATGGTTTATGCCATCTATCAGGGGATCGTATTCTCGCATCTGCTGCACCAGGATCGCATTCTGGCACTCAGTGCAGGGGCCCAAAGTATCCGCTTTACCGGTGGGCCGACCCATTCACGGGTGTGGATGCAGATGTTTTGTGATGCCAGCAATCTGCCGTTGGAAATTGTCGATGTGCGCCAGTCTGGCTGCCGGGCCGCAGCGCTGTGTGCTTCGGTGGGGGCCGGCGAGTTTAGTGGGTTCAGCACCGCCATGGAGGCCAGCCAGGCACCGATTGTCCGTCTTGAGCCAGATGCCGCGAAACACCGCGTATTGCGCCAACGATTTGACCGCTTCAAGCGGGTGGCGACAGCGCTCAGTGCAGTGGAATAACCACCAGACTCTCCTCTCCCCAAAGCGCAGCTATGGGCTGCGCTATCATTTCCTCCGCTAAATAATGCCAAATGCAGGATGTACAAGCGGCAAAACACCCGCCATTATGAGGTAGATAGCGATGACGCAGTAGCGGGTAACGGCCCTTGCGGTTATCGTGATAATAAAAGACAGGGGAGGGCCAGTTCCGGGCCCGATTAAGCAATTAAGAGCAGACAGAGTCAAACAAGCGAATGATCCCACAAATTTCTCAGGCACCCGGCCTCGTTCAACGGGTGCTAGACTTTTTGGCCGCGTTAAAACAGAGCGGATTCAACGGCGATACCGCCACCAGCTATGCCGATCGGTTGACGATGGCGACAGATAACAGCATTTACCAACTGTTGCCAGATGCCGTGGTGTTCCCTCGCTCAACCGCTGACGTGGCGCTTATCGCCCGGCTGGCCGACGAGGATCGCTTCAAGGCGCTGACCTTCAGCCCGCGCGGTGGTGGCACTGGCACCAATGGGCAGGCACTTAATACCGGCATTGTGGTTGATATGTCGCGCTACATGAACCGCATTCTGGACATCAACGTTGAGCAGGGCTGGGTGCGAGTAGAAGCCGGGGTGATTAAAGATCAGCTCAACCAGTATTTGCGGCCGCTCGGCTATTTCTTCGCGCCGGAGCTTTCTACCAGCAACCGCGCTACCCTTGGCGGCATGATCAATACCGATGCGTCAGGCCAGGGTTCGCTGGTGTATGGTAAAACCTCAGACCACGTGTTGGGGCTGCGGGCGGTGTTGTTGGGGGGGGAAATGATCGACACCCGCGTCATGCCGACGCCGCTGGCGGAAACGATTGCTCAGGAAGACACACCAGAAGGGCGGATCTACCACACCGTGCTGAATCGTTGCCGTGAGCAACGGGCGCTGATCCTGGAAAAATTCCCCAAGCTAAACCGCTTCCTTACCGGCTACGATCTGCGCCACGTGTTGAGCGACGATCTGCAAACCTTCGATCTGACACGTATTCTCACCGGTGCCGAAGGGACCTTGGCCTTTATCACCGAAGCGCGGCTGGATATCACGCCGTTGCCGAAGGTGCGGCGGCTGGTTAACGTCAAATATGACTCTTTCGATTCGGCCCTGCGCAATGCCCCCTTTATGGTGGAAGCCAAGGCGCTGTCGGTGGAAACCATCGATTCCAAGGTGCTGAATCTGGCCCGGGAAGATATCGTCTGGCACTCGGTTAGCGAGCTGATCACCAACGTGCCGGATAAAGAGATGCTCGGTCTGAACATCGTTGAGTTTGCCGGTGACGATAAGGAACTGATCGACGGTCAGATGGAAGCGCTGTGCGAGCGTCTTGACGATCTGATCGCCGAGCAGCAGGTTGGGGTGATCGGCTATCAGATTTGCGGCGATCTGACCGGCATTGAGCGCATCTATAATATGCGCAAAAAGGCGGTTGGCTTGCTGGGTAACGCCAAAGGGCAGGCCAAGCCCATCCCGTTTGCCGAAGATACCTGCGTGCCGCCGCAGCATCTGGCCGATTACATTACCGAATTCCGCCAACTGCTAGATGGCCATAATCTGAGCTACGGCATGTTCGGCCACGTGGATGCCGGGGTGTTGCACGTGCGTCCGGCATTGGATATGTGCGATCCCCAGCAAGAAGTGCTGATGAAGCAGATCTCTGACCAGGTGGTGGCGTTAACCGCGAAATACGGTGGCCTGCTGTGGGGGGAACACGGCAAGGGCTTCCGGGCGGAGTATAGCCCGGCGTTCTTCGGTGAAGAGCTCTATGAAGAACTGCGCCGCATCAAGGCTGCATTTGATCCGCTCAATCGCCTCAACCCGGGTAAGATCTGTCCGCCGTTGGGCGTTGATGCCGTGATGATGAAAGTGGATGCGGTGAAACGCGGCACTTTGGATCGCCGCATTCCCATCGATGTCCGCACCTCGTTCCGTGGTGCGATGGAGTGTAACGGCAACGGGCTTTGTTTCAACTTTGACGTACACAGCCCGATGTGTCCGTCTATGAAGATTACCGCTAACCGGATCCATTCGCCGAAAGGCCGTGCGGCCCTGGTGCGCGAATGGTTACGGTTACTGGCAGAGCAGGGCGTCGACCCCGTCGCGCTGGAAAAGCAGTTGCCGCAGCAGCGCCTCAGCTTCCGCACCCTGGTTGAGAAAACCCGTAATAGCTGGCATGCAGGCAAGGGCGAATATGACTTCTCCCATGAGGTCAAAGAAGCGATGTCTGGCTGCCTGGCCTGTAAAGCCTGTTCGACCCAGTGCCCAATCAAGATCGACGTGCCGGGCTTCCGTTCGCGCTTCCTGCAGCTTTATCACACCCGCTATTTGCGCCCGATGCGTGACTACATGGTCGCTGGCGTTGAGAGCTATACCCCGTTGATGGCCAAAGCGCCGAAGGTGTTCAACTTCTTCTTCAAGCAGCCTTGGGTGCGCGAACTGAGTCGCAACAGCATCGGCATGGTGGATTTACCGCTGCTTTCCAGCCCAACGTTACGCCAGCAACTTTCTGGTCATAGCGCGTTCAGCATGACGCTTGAACAGCTGGAGGCATTGGGAGAAAGCCAGCGCGAGCAGCATGTGCTGGTGGTGCAGGATCCGTTTACCAGCTATTACGATGCTCAGGTCGTGGCAGACTTTGTGCGGCTGGTGGAAAAGCTGGGTTACAAGCCGGTGCTGTTGCCTTTCTCACCGAACGGTAAGGCGCAGCATATCAAGGGCTTCCTGACGCGCTTTGCTAAAACGGCGCGCAAGACTGCGGACTTCCTCAACCGGGTGGCCAAACTGGGGATGCCGATGGTGGGCGTCGATCCGGCGCTGGTGCTGTGTTATCGCGACGAGTATCAAGAAATTCTCGGGGCTGAACGGGGTAATTTCCAAGTGCAATTGGTCCATGAATGGCTGCAAAAGTTGTTGGCAGAACGTGCGGAACAGCCCGCTACCGGGGAAGCCTGGTATCTGTTTGGCCATTGCACCGAAACCACCGCATTACCAGCCAGTACCCAGCAGTGGACTGCTATCTTTGCGCGTTTTGGCGCCAGGTTGGAAAACGTCAGCGTGGGTTGCTGCGGCATGGCGGGCACTTACGGCCACGAAGCCAAGAATCTGCAAAATTCCCTGGGGATTTATGAGCTATCATGGCATCAGGCGCTACAGCGTTTGCCAAGGCAACGCTGTCTGGCGACCGGTTATTCTTGCCGCAGTCAGGTAAAACGCATTGAAGGCAATGGCGTGCGGCATCCATTACAGGCACTTCTGGAGATGATTGCGTGAAGCTGTGGAAACGTGAAACAACGCTGGAACAACTCAACCAAAGCGGCGAAGGTTGCATGGTAGCCCATGTGGGCATTCAGTTCACCCGCTTGGAAGAGGACTATTTAGAGGCGGTGATGCCCGTCGATCACCGCACTACCCAGCCGTTTGGCCTGTTGCACGGTGGGGCTTCGGTGGTGCTGGCCGAGTCGATGGGCTCAATGGCCGGTTATCTGTGTACCGAAGGGGAACAAAAGGTGGTGGGGTTGGAGGTCAATGCCAACCATCTGCGCGCGGTATTTAAAGGGCAGGTACGTGGGGTTTGCCGTGCGTTGCACGCTGGCCGCCGCAATCAGGTTTGGCAGATCGAGATCTTCGACGATCACGATCGCCTGTGTTGTACTTCCAGGCTAACCACGGCTGTGCTGGAGTAATACCAACCCCCGCAGGTTAGCGCCTGCGGGGTAAACATTACAGCGGGAACGGCACCCGTTTCACAAAATCCTTCTGAAAAGCGGTAGCCTTATCCCAGCCGCCTTCCATCGAATATTTCTGACAAATCAGCGTGAGCGTATGCCGGGCAAAATGGTAACTCTGCACGCGGAACAGCTGGCAGCGCTGTGGATTGTTGATTTCAACGATCAGCCGGTTGTGCAGTTTGCTCAGCGCATGCAGATAGCTTTCATCATCGCCATTCTCCAGACATAAATTCGCCATGCCAAGACTAACGCCGTTGTAACGCTTCAGATGATTGATGTTGCATTCCGGCCGCTGTAGCGCCGCTTCTGCCATATAGAAATCTACCGTGGTATCACGGATGTTGAACTTGTACTCATCAATTTTGCCCAGCAGCCACGCATTCATCGAGATAGCCATAGGTCCACGCCCAATCAAAGCTTAATGATAATCATTATCATATTTACTGCTGTGGCGATGATCAATGCTCCCCGCCGATTTTTTTCTGTTGTGGGTCATTTGACCGCCACGGGCTAAAAACACGCGAGCGACTAGACTTAAAGCAGGGAAAGGCATTTTTCAGACAGACAAGATGCAGAAATAGGTATTTTCTATGAATGTTTAAAACAGTCGGCTTATCCGGTGTTATAACCTTGCCGGGGCTGCGGGATAAGCCGTACGGAATATGATGAATTACAATAAATTCAGCAGGATAAAAATTATCCCTGACTCTATTTCGCCTGGATGCGCCATCGGTTTAACGCGCTATCGAGCGTAATTCCGGGCGTTTGGTAAATACCCCCGTAAAACAAACGGTTGAAGTGATAATCATTATCACTAACATAGACGGTAAGCCAGATTGGCGGTGGTAGAACACGAATGTGAGGTAGGCCATATGCATACGGAAGATGTTGGTACTTTTTCCTTGGCAGACAACGTCTGGCAAGGCATTTCGCTGAGCGACAGCGCGGTGAAGCAAATACTCAGACTCATGCAGCAGGATGCGCAGGTGAAAGGGCTGCAACTCGGCGTCAAACAATCCGGCTGTGCGGGCTTTGCCTACGTGCTGGATTTGACCCGCGAACCGGCCAGCGACGATCTGTTGTTCGAACGCGACGGAGCAAGGCTGTTCGTGCCGCTCAAAGCGATGCCGTTTATCGATGGCACCACGGTAGATTTTGTTCGGGAAGGGCTGAATCAGATGTTCAAATTTAACAACCCTAAAGCTCAGAACGCCTGCGGGTGCGGTGAGAGCTTTGGCGTTTAAGCGATGCAATCAACATGACACGAAGCAACGTAGAAACAGCGAAAGACGTACCGGCTTGGGTCAGCGAAGGTCGCTATAAGGAAGGATTCTTTACCCAACTGGCCACCGATGAGTTGGCCAAAGGTATCAATGAAGAGGTGGTACGCGCCATCTCGGCCAAGCGTAACGAGCCAGAATGGATGCTGGAATTCCGCCTGGAGGCTTACCGCGCCTGGCTGCAAATGGAAGAGCCACACTGGCTGAAAGCCAACTACGACAAGCTGAACTATCAGGATTACAGCTACTATTCGGCACCGTCCTGCGGCAGCTGTGATGACGCCTGTGGTTCTCAGCCAGGGGCGGAGCAGCAGCCCGGAGCCAGTACGGAAAACGGCTACCTGACCAGCGAGGTAGAATTGGCGTTCAATCAACTGGGCGTTCCGGTGCGTGAAGGTAGCGAAGTAGCGGTAGACGCCATCTTTGACTCGGTTTCCGTCGCGACCACCTACCGTGAAAAGTTGGCGGAGAGTGGGGTGATCTTCTGCTCGTTCGGTGAGGCCATTCACGATCATCCGGATCTGGTGCGCCAGTATCTGGGCCGGGTTGTCCCGCATAACGACAACTTCTTTGCCGCACTCAACGCAGCGGTGGCTTCTGATGGCACCTTTGTCTATGTGCCGAAGGGCGTGCGCTGCCCGATGGAGCTATCCACCTATTTTCGTATTAACGCCGCGAAAACCGGCCAGTTTGAACGTACCATTCTGATTGCCGATGAAGGCAGCTACGTTAGCTATATCGAAGGCTGTTCAGCGCCGGTACGCGACAGCTATCAGCTGCACGCGGCGGTAGTAGAAGTGATCTTGCATAAAGACGCCGAAGTGAAGTATTCCACAGTGCAAAACTGGTTCTCCGGCGGCGGCGAAAGCAAGGGCGGCATTCTTAACTTCGTGACCAAACGGGCGCTGTGTGAAGGCGCAGGGTCCAAAATGTCCTGGACGCAGTCGGAAACCGGCTCGGCCATCACCTGGAAATACCCAAGCGTGATCTTGCAGGGCGACAACTCGATCGGCGAGTTTTTCTCGGTGGCGTTGACCAGCGGCAACCAGCAGGCGGATACCGGCACCAAGATGATCCACATAGGTAAAAACACCAGGTCGACCATTATTGCCAAAGGGATCTCCGCTGGGCACAGCCAAAATACCTATCGCGGATTGGTGAAGATCCTGCCCGGGGCGGAAAACGCCCGTAACTTTACCCAGTGCGATTCGATGCTGATCGGGCCGAACAGCGGGGCGCATACCTTCCCTTATGTGGAAACGCGCAATAACAGCGCCCAGCTTGAGCATGAGGCCACCACCTCGAAGATTGGTGACGACCAGCTGTTCTACTGCCTGCAACGGGGGATCAGCGAAGATAATGCCATCTCGATGATCGTCAATGGTTTCTGTAAGGACGTGTTCTCCGAATTGCCGCTGGAATTTGCCGTGGAGGCACAGAAGTTACTGGCTATCAGCCTGGAACACAGCGTCGGTTAAGCACCCGTATTTATAGCGCAGCAGCGCGATCTGAGGACACAGCATGTTAAGCATCAAGAATTTACACGTCAGCGCCGAAGGTAATGAAATCCTCAAAGGGCTGAGTCTGGACATCAAACCGGGTGAAGTGCACGCCATTATGGGGCCTAACGGCTCCGGTAAAAGCACGCTTTCCGCCACGCTGGCTGGCCGGGAAGAGTATGAAGTCACCGCAGGGGAAGTGACGTTTAAAGGCAAAGACCTGCTGGAACTGGCTCCTGAGGATCGGGCCGGTGAGGGCGTGTTCCTGGCGTTCCAGTATCCGGTGGAGATCCCCGGCGTCAGCAACCATTTCTTCCTGCAGACCTCGGTGAATGCGGTGCGTAATTACCGTGGCCAAGAGGCGCTGGATCGCTTTGACTTTGCCGACTTTATCGAACAGAAGATCGAGTTGCTGAATATGCCAGCGGATCTGTTGACCCGTTCGGTCAACGTCGGTTTTTCCGGCGGTGAGAAGAAACGTAATGACATCCTGCAAATGGCGGCGCTGGAGCCGGAGCTGTGTATTCTGGATGAAACGGATTCCGGGCTGGATATCGACGCGCTGAAGATCGTCGCCAACGGCGTTAATTCGCTGCGTGACGGCAAACGTGCCTTTATTATCGTCACCCACTATCAACGCATTCTCGATTACATCAAACCGGATTACGTTCACGTGCTTTCCCAAGGGCGCATCGTGAAGTCCGGTGATTTCTCATTGGTGAAACAGTTGGAGGAGCAGGGCTATGGCTGGCTTTCCGACCAACAGTAATTCACGGGCGCTGCAGCAGATGTACAGCCTGTTCGAAGCGCGCGGCGGCGAGCGCTCTGCTCATGCGCTAGCCCATTGGCAGCAGGCTTTGCGCCAAGGCTGGCCGACTCGCAAGCAGGAAAACTGGAAATATACCCCGCTGGAAGGCTTGCTGGAGCAGCAGTTTCTGGAGCCTGTGGACAACGTGTTCAGCGCGGAGCAGCGTGACAAGCTGGCGTTGAAGATCGATGCCTATCGCCTGGTGTTTGTCGATGGGCGTTTATGCCCGCAACTGAGCGATGAGGATCTTGGTGACTACCGGTTGACCAGGGTGGCCTATGATGCGTCACCAACGCTTCCGGAGCCGATCCAGCCGGAAATCTTCCTGCATTTGACCGAAAGTCTGGCGCAGGAAACCGGCGTGATTAGCCTGGCGGCAGGCAAAACACCGGTTAAGCCGCTCTATCTGCTGCATATCAGCACCGGTCGTGAGCAGCCTGGTGAAGTGAATACGCTGCATCACCGGCATCATCTGGAGATTGCGAGCGGCGCACGGGCTTCGGTCATCGAACACTATACCAGCGTCAGCGTTGCGGCCCACTTCACCGGAGCGCGCCTGACCGTGACGGTGGGCGATAATGCCGAGCTGCATCATTGCAAACTGGCGTTTGAGAGCCAGGCCAGTTACCACTTTGCCCATAACGACCTGCTGATTGGCCGCGACGCGCGGGTTAAAAGCGATAGCTTCCTGCTGGGGGCGGGGCTGACACGCCATCATACCAGCGCACGACTGGACGGCGAGGGCAGTAATCTAGTGATCAACAGCCTGGTGTTGCCGGTAGGTAAAGAGGTGTGTGACACCAGAACCTATTTGGAACACAACAAAGGCTACTGCGAAAGCCGCCAACTGCACAAAACGGTGGTCAGCGATCGAGCCAAGGCGGTGTTTAACGGCATGATCAAGGTCGCGCAACACGCGATCAAAACCGACGGCCAGATGAACAACCACAACCTGCTGTTGGGCAAGGTCGCGGAGGTAGATAGCAAACCGCAATTGGAAATCTACGCCGATGATGTCAAATGCAGCCACGGTGCCACCGTGGGCCGGATCGATGAAGAGCAACTGTTCTATTTGCAATCGCGCGGTATCGATAAACATGCGGCGCAGCAGATGATCATTTTTGCCTTTGCCGCTGAACTGACGGAGGGCATTGCCGACCCGATCATCCGGGAGTTGGTATTGGCGCGGATCGCCGAACGTTTACCCCAGGAGGCGGCATGAGTTATCCCCTGGAGCGGGTGCGTAGAGATTTTCCCCTGCTGGCTAGGGAGGTCAATGGGCAACCGTTGGCTTACCTGGACAGCGCAGCCAGCGCACAGAAACCGCAGAGCGTGATTGACCGCGAACTGGATTTCTATCGTCACGGGTATGCCGCAGTACACCGCGGTATCCATACGCTGAGCGCCGAAGCTACCCAGCAGATGGAGGCCGTGCGCGAGCAGGTGGCGCGTTTTATCAACGCAGACTCTGCGGAAGAAATCGTGTTTGTCAAAGGAACCACCGAAGGCATCAATCTGGTGGCTAACAGCTTTGGCCGCCATCTGCTGACGGCGGGCGACAGCATCATCATCACTGAGATGGAGCACCATGCCAACATTGTGCCGTGGCAAATGCTGGCGCAGGAACGTGGCATTACACTGCGTGTCTGGCCATTGCAGCCAGATGGCACCTTGGATCTGGCGCAACTGCCAGGCTTGATCGATGCCTCCACCAAGCTGCTGGCAATCACTCAGGTGTCGAACGTGCTGGGAACCGTCAACCCACTGCATGCGATCATTCCCGTGGCCAAATCGGCTGGGCTGAAGGTGCTGGTGGACGGCGCTCAGGCGGTGATGCATCAGCGTATTGATGTCCAGGCGCTCGACTGTGATTTCTATGTGTTCTCCGGCCACAAGCTGTATGGGCCTAGCGGTATCGGCATTCTGTATGGCAAGCAAGCGTTGCTAGAGCAGATGCCGCCGTGGGAAGGCGGTGGTGCGATGATCCAACGGGTCAGCCTGAAGGAAGGGACTACCTTTGCTTCTCCTCCCTGGCGTTTTGAGGCCGGTTCGCCCAATACGGCTGGCATGATGGGGCTGGGGGCAGCCATCGAGTATGTCGAGGCTCTGGGGCTGGAAAACATCCACGATTACGAGCAATCTTTAATGCGCTATGCATTGGAAGGATTGCAGCAGGTGCCAACGCTAAAGATTTATGGCCCTGCGCAACGTGCTGGCGTGATTGCCTTTAACTTGGGTGAACATCATGCCTATGACGTGGGTAGCTTCCTGGACCAATACGGTATTGCGATCCGCACTGGGCACCACTGTGCTATGCCGCTGATGGAGTTCTACCGGGTGCCAAGTATGTGCCGGGCTTCGCTGGCGTTGTACAATACCCGCGAGGAAGTGGATCGGTTGGTAGCCGGTTTGCAGCGCATCCACAGCTTGTTAGGCTAATCATTAAAGGGAGCCACATGGCGCATTTGCCGGACAAAGAGAAACTGGTGCGTAATTTTTCCCGCTGCCTGAACTGGGAAGAGAAGTACCTGTACGTGATCGAACTGGGTAGCCAGTTGCCACCGCTGGATGAAAGTGATCGGCAGGCGGTCAACCTGATTTCCGGCTGTCAAAGCCAAGTCTGGATCGTGATGAACAATAACGCTGAAGGGCGGGTTGAGTTTCACGGTGATAGCGATGCCGCGATAGTAAAGGGTCTGCTGGCGGTGGTGTTTATTGTTTATCACCAGCTCACGCCGCAGCAAATCCTCGATCTGGATGTGCGCCCTTTCTTCAGCGAACTGGCTTTGAGCCAACATCTGACGCCTTCCCGTTCTCAGGGGCTGGAGGCGATGATCCGCGCTATTCGCAGTAAAGCGGCTCAGTTCGCCTGACCGGACACCCAAGGCTTATTGATGGCACGCTATGTCAATGAGCCTTTACAATTCCTGCCAAACTCCGCCTTTTTTCCGCAAATCATAGCCATTTCAGTCAGTTACTCGCTGACGATGCATTGACAATTCCTGTGTTTGATTACGTTATAACATGTTGATTTTGGGCAATTTATTGCCTTTGAGTCGGATCTTGCTAATATCGAAAGAGTGTTTATCTTATTTACCTGCTGGCCAGCGACCGCTAGCTTTGCCATGAACCGTAATAACAATAGGGATAAGAATGAAACGTGCGTTGACTCTAATGGGCGTGTTATTCGCCACCGTGCTGACCGGCACTCAGGCCGCCAGTGCGAACGAATACCCATTGCCGCCGCCGGGCAGCCGTCTGATTGGTGAGAATACGATTTACAACGTGCCAAACGATGGCCGTTCGCTGGAGGCCATTGCGGCTGACTACAAGATTGGGCTGTTGGGCATGCTGGAAGCCAACCCAGGTACCGATCCCTATTTGCCTAAACCGGGGACGGCGCTGACTATCCCGACACAGATGCTACTGCCGGATACCCCACGCGAAGGGATTGTGGTCAACCTGGCGGAACTGCGCTTGTACTATTATCCGAAAGGGGAAGATAAGGTGATCGTCTACCCGATCGGTATCGGCCAGACCGGCATGAATACGCCGCTGAAGGTGACCTCGGTCAGCCAGAAGATCCCAAACCCAACCTGGACACCCACCGCCAACATCCGCAAGCGCTACCAGTCACAGGGCGTGACCCTGCCTGCGGTAATACCGGCTGGCCCAGAGAATCCGATGGGGCTGTTTGCCATGCGTTTGGCCATGGGGCACGGTGAATACCTGATCCACGGCACCAATGCCAACTTTGGTATCGGAATGCGCGTGAGCTCAGGCTGCATCCGTCTGCGCCCGGACGATATCGAAACGCTGTTCAACCAGGTGCCACAAGGCACCAGAGTGCAAATCGTCAATGAACCGGTGAAAGTCTCCGTTGAGCCAGACGGCAAACGCTATGTAGAAGTGCATCAGCCATTGTCGAGAGTGGCCAGTGACGATCCGCAGACCATGCCAATCGCACTTTCTAAAAATCAGAAAGCATTTGCTGCCGATCAACAGACCGACAAGACAATGCTCGACAGCGCCATCGTACGGCGTTCTGGAATGCCGGTGCTGGTCAGTGTAGGGCAAGACCCTTCCGAGGTCGCTACGCCGTCTACAGCGCCTCAGGGCGAGAGTGCTGGCACCTCGGGTTGGTCTGGAGCACCGATTAGCTCGGTGGACTGAGTCTCGGTGTGGTGCAGGACGCAGCATGTGAACTGACCCCACGAATTAAATCCGTTTAGCAGTATTGTTATTGTGTCATCAATCTGAGCCTGGCGTTGAGCCGGGCTTTTTTTGTCTGCAAGGGCGGAGGGGGCAAATGAGATGCAAAAAAAAACGGTGCACAATGTGCACCGTTTTCAATAACCGAAGCAATCTTACTTTTTGTAAGCGTGTGCTTGGTTGTCCAGACGCTGGTTAGCGCGCGCTGCGTCGTCTTTAGCTGCTTGAACGTCAGAACGGATTGCGTTCACGTCGTTGCTCAGCTGATCAACTTTAGCGTTCAGAGTCTGAACGTCAGAAGACAGTTGGTCGATTTTAGCGTTGCTTGAGCAGCCAGCCAGCATAGTAGAAGCCAGGATTACCGCGCCCAGTACCAGTTTAGTACGATTCATTATAACACCCTCTAGATTGAGTTAATCTCCATGTAGCGTTACAAGTATTACACAAACTTTTTTCGAAAGAGAATAAATTTTTTGTATTAAGGCTCTTTATTTTGATCGTTCGCTCAAACTTGCATCTGGTTTTGCAAAATAGTTAAAAAATCGAAGGAAAACAGCCTGATTCTATGGGAGAACTCTTAATTGAAACTGGAGAAATAAACCACTTTAATGGTTGCGTTTTTCTGAAAGTACGGTATGGCAGATAAAAAAACGCCGCTAGGCGGCGTTTGGGTTACAGATTTGTAGTCACGTTTATTATTACAGCACGTGAACCGAAGCCGTATTGGTGGTGCCGCTTGGTACCAGAGCACCAGAAACCATCACTACGACGTCGCCTTTCTGTGCCAGGCCGCTCGCCAAAGCAACTTCTTTACCAATGCGGTAGAAGTCGTCGGTAGAAGCAATTTCCTTGACCATCTGAGTGGTGATGCCTTTGCTCAGGATCAACTGACGAGCAGTGACTTCGTTGGTCGTCAGCGCCAGGATCACGGCGTTAGGGAAGTACTTACGTACGGATTTGGCCGACTTGCCCCCGCTGGTAGCAACCACGATCAGTGGAGCGTCCAGTTTCTCGGCGGTTTCTACCGCACCACGGCACACCGCTTCGGTAATACGCAGTTTACGGTTGTCGTTCAGGGTATCGATACGGCTAGGCATCACGCGATCGGTACGTTCGCAGATGGTTGCCATGATGGTAACGGCTTCCAGCGGATATTTACCCTTGGCGCTTTCACCAGACAGCATCACTGCATCGGTACCGTCCAGGATGGCGTTGGCAACGTCACCGGCTTCTGCACGGGTAGGGCGCGGGTTCTTGATCATTGAATCCAGCATCTGGGTCGCGGTGATAACCACTTTGCGTGCGCGGTTACACTTCTCGATCATCATCTTCTGCGCGAAGATCACTTCTTCTACCGGGATTTCTACACCCAGATCGCCACGGGCAACCATGATGCCGTCAGACGCTTCGAGGATCTCATCGAAGTTGTTGAGGCCTTCCTGGTTTTCGATCTTGGAGATGATCTGAATGTGTTCGCCGCCGTGGGCTTTCAGGTGCTCACGGATTTCCAACACGTCGGAACGCTTACGGATAAAGGAAGCCGCAACGAAGTCTACGCCTTGTTCACAACCGAAGATCAGGTCACGCTTGTCTTTTTCGGCCAGTGCTGGCAGCTGAATGGAAACGCCCGGCAGGTTAACACCTTTGTTTTCGCCCAGATCGCCGCTGTTCAGTACTTTACAGATTACTTCGCTTTCGGTAACCGCAGTCACTTCCATACCGATCAGACCATCATCCACCAGTACGGTGTTGCCAATTTTAAGGTCGGCAGCAAAGCCAGGGTAGGTCACAGCAACGCGCTCTTTGTTACCGATAACGCTTTGGTCGGTGGTGAAGGTGAAGGTTTGGCCAGCAACCAGGGCTGCATCAACGCCGCCTTCCAGCTTCATGGTACGGATTTCCGGGCCTTTGGTATCGAGCAGGATACCCGCGTTTTTACCGGTTTTGGCAATTACCGCACGCATGTTTTTGATGCGGTTGCCGTGTTCTTCATAATCGCCATGGGAGAAGTTAAGGCGCATTACGTTCATGCCCGCGTTCAGCAGGCTGGTCAGCATTTCTTCCGACTCGGTTTTCGGGCCGATAGTACAAACAATTTTGGTCTTTTTCATGACGATTTTTTCTGCAAGTTGTGATGGATAATAAAACTAACGGTACCGGCGGCTAGGCCATCGGTAAGGGATTTGAGCTGTGCCTGGCAATGCAAAACATAGTTAAGGATAGGTGACCTTGGTCGAAGTGGGGTGGAAAAATTCGGCCGATGCCCAGATGTGGGTAGGCTGCGCAAAAAGCGAGGATGGGAATTTGTTGTAATTGCGTTTTCGCAGATCAAGGGCTGAAACCATTCAACTGAAAGACGTTGCGCATTATAAGGCTATGCGGCTGGAAACAAAACAAAAAACCGCAGTTACGGGCAGGTTTGTACATAAAATCAGCAAATATGGCGCAAAAAGGCCGCCTGCCAACGGGTTTGTTGCGCAAATAGCATTACTGTAAAGGATTATGTTTTCGAAAAAATAAAGTGATGAACTTCACGCTTTCAAGCATTTTGCTGGATTTCCAGCAGGACTCCGTCATCCAGACAGAAACAACCAAATACGGTGGCGGCAGGGATCGTCAGGGTTTCCTGAGCTATCAGAGTATGCACGTCGCTGCCGACGGTGAACTCGAAAATACCAGAAAGGATGCGGATTTGCTGAGGGTAGGGGCGTTTTTGCAGTTGGTCAAAGGTGCCTGCGGCAAATTTTACTTCCCAGGCGGTGCTCCCATCGCTCATTTGCCCTTGGCGGCGGGCGAGGCCATTGTCGAATTGTTCGAACGGCAGGTGTGATTTAAAAACCGACATCAAAATTACCTCCATCAGGATACTGCGCTGATGATACGCGACGGGCTGACGCTATGTCCGGTATTACTGTCAAATTGGGTTGCCGTTAGGCGAGAGATAATACTGGGAAGCGAAATAAGAAGTGGTGCGTCCGAATGGACTCGAACCATCGACCCCCACCATGTCAAGGTGGTGCTCTAACCAACTGAGCTACGGACGCACTGTGCTACTTTCAGGAATTTGGTGCGTCTGAATGGACTCGAACCATCGACCCCCACCATGTCAAGGTGGTGCTCTAACCAACTGAGCTACAGACGCATCTTTTTCCTCTCTGTCATGGCTGACAGCGGGGACGAATATTAACGAGCAACCCGCCTGCTGGCAAGGGGAAAAACGCAATTTTATTCGGTATTTCACGCGATTGCTGAGCTTGTGTGCAGTAAGGCGCTTTTTTCTGCAATGGCTGGCGAGGAACTCGCCGGTTTGCCTGAGACAAACCGGCGAATGCGATTAACGGGTGGAGCGCTGCAGAATCAACGCCGGGGGTTGGCGCTGTAACCAACGCATCCGCAATACCATCATGATGGCGGCAAAGGTCAGGCCGATAATAAAGCCGAACCAGAATCCGCTTGGCCCCATCGCCGGCACAATGTAGTCCGTTAGTGCCAGTAGATAGCCGCTTGGCAACCCGAGAACCCAATAGGCCACAAAGGTGATGTAGAAGATCGCCCGGGTATCTTTATAACCCCGCAGAATACCGCTACCAATCACCTGGATGGAGTCGGATATCTGATAAATCGCCGCCAGCAGCATCAAATGGGAGGCCATGGTCACGACCTCGGGGTTATCGTTGTACAGCAGGGCGATAGACTCGCGGAACGCGGCGGTGAACAATGCCGAGCAACTGGCCATAGCGATGCCTACGGCAATCGCCGCATAGGCGGCAATCCGAGCGCCCTCTACCGAGCCTTCACCCAGACGGTGTCCAACGCGAATGGTGGCCCCAACGCCGAGCGACAGCGGCAGTACAAACATCAATGAGCTGAAGTTCAGGGCAATCTGGTGCCCGGCAACCGCAACGATGCCCAGCGGTGAAACCAGTAATGCCACCACGGCAAACAGCGTCACCTCAAAGAATAACGCCAGGGCAACCGGTAAACCAATGCCGATCAGGCGTTTTAACGCCTGCCAATCCGGGCCACGATGAGCGCCTTCCTCCAGCTTGATATCCCGCAGCGAAGACGCACGTTTGGCATACCAGCGCATCATCAGGAACATCATCCAATACACACTGGCGGTGGCGACACCACAACCGACGCCGCCCATTTCCGGCATGCCAAACTTGCCGAAAATCAATATGTAGTTGATTGGAATGTTGATTAACAGACCCAAAAAGCCTATTACCATGCCGGGCTTGGTTTTGGATAAGCCTTCACACTGGCCACGGACTACCTGGAAGAATAAATAGCCGGGCGCACCCCACATAATGGCATGCAGGAAACCAACGGCTTTTTCAGCCAGCAGCGGATCGATGTTGTGCATCATGTCGATCACCAGTTGGCTGTTATAAATCACGGCGATAATCAGTAGTGAAACCCCCGATGCCAGCCAAAAGCCCTGACGTACCTGATACGCAATACGATCACGGCGACCAGCGCCGTTGAGCTGGGCGATCACCGGGGTTAAGGCCAGCAGTAAACCGTGGCCGAACAGGATAGTCGGCAACCAGATAGAGGTTCCGACTGCAACGGCGGCCATATCCGTGGCGCTATAAGAACCAGCCATGATGGTATCGACCACGCCCATTGCGGTTTGGGATATCTGCGCGATGATGACCGGAATTGCGAGGGCCAATAAACTACGCGCCTCCATAAAGTACTTCTGCACGTATACACCTTTCTAATAGTTATGGGGAAGGGGATTGCTGCAAACAGCAGCAACTAAAAACTGCGGAACTTGCCGAAAAGATTGTACCTGCTAGTCGGGGTTAAGCAAAGTTTGTAAAGAAATAGTTATACTCGTCGCCTTGAAACTACAGCGCTGTTAGCTGCGAACGCTAACTCCAGAATATAAACTAGGCAAGCACCGCTTTTTTGCCTTTGCGCGTTTGGTTTTCTGCCGTAACTGGGGCAAACTGCTTACAGCGCGTTGAACATAGTCATAAAGAAGAGGCCAACATGTTTACCGGTATCGTACAAGGCACCGCCCCGCTGATTGCCATTGATGAAAAACCCAACTTCCGTACCCACGTTGTTGAAATGCCTGATGAGCTGTTACCAGGGCTGGAATTGGGGGCCTCGGTTGCCCACAATGGCTGCTGTCTGACCGTCACGGAGATCGCAGGCAATCGCGTCAGCTTTGACCTGATCAAAGAAACTCTGCGGTTGACCAATCTTGGCGATCTTAAACAGGGGGATGTCGTCAACCTGGAAAGAGCCGCCAAGTTTAATGATGAAATCGGCGGGCATCTGATGTCCGGGCATATTATCTGTACGGCGGAAGTCAGCAAGATTTATACCTCGGAAAATAATCGCCAGATCTGGCTACGTATGCCGAATATCGATTTGATGAAATATGTGCTGCATAAGGGTTTCATCGGTATCGATGGCATTAGCCTGACCATTGGCGAGGTGGTCAATAACCGTTTCTGTGTGCATCTGATCCCGGAAACCCTTGAGCGCACCACGCTGGGTAAAAAGCGCTTGGGCGATAAGGTCAATATCGAGATCGATCCGCAAACTCAGGCTGTAGTGGATACCGTCGAACGCGTGCTGGCTAATCGTGAGGCGGCGTCAGCTGTACTGGCACCCAAAGCCTGATAACCCTATACCGATAACCATACTTAGGAGCTAAACGTGAAGTTTTATGGGAAAACGATGATGCTAGCGGCGCTGTTGGCGCTGACCGCCTGTTCAAGCTCCCAGGAACAGGCGAACTCACAGTCGGCCGAAGCTGAAGATGATACCTGTGGCGCGGTGCAATATCAGAATTATGTGGGTAAACCGCTGTCTGCGTTGGACGGGGTCAATATTCCTCAACAGGTACGTACCATTCCTTATAACTCTGCAGTGACCATGGACTTCAATCTTAAGCGCTTGAACTTCCTGGGTGACAGTGAAGACAAGATTATTCGTGTTTATTGCGGCTAAAATATAAAAACCAACCCCGGCAACCCGGGGTTTGAATTCTCAGATGGTCATCATGTGTAGGGGCGCCTCATGCTGCGCCCGCCTAGCCTTTCAGCGAGCAACTCGCAGGCCCCCTTCGACGCCTTTGGGGCTAAATACCACCTGCCAAAGTTGAATGTCGCGAGCTCGGAACGCCCCAGCGCAGGCATTAAGGTAATAGCTGAACATCCGTTCAAAGCGTTCGGAATAGCGCGACGCCAGCTGTGGCCAACCCCGTTTGAAACGTTCATACCAGGCCATCAGGGTGCGATCGTAATCTGCGCCGATGTTATGCCAATCCTCCATGACGAACCGGCCTTCGCTCGCCTGGGCAATATGTTTCACCGATGGCAGGCAACCGTTGGGGAAGATATATTTATTGATCCACGGATCAACGTTCATATCGGTCTGATTGGAGCCAATGGTGTGCAACAGGAAAATACCATCGGGTTTTAAATTACGTTCCACCACTTCGAAATAGGTTTGGTAGTTCTTCGGCCCGACGTGTTCGAACATACCAACCGAGACGATGCGGTCAAACTGTTGGTGGAGATCGCGGTAATCCTGCAGCAGAATTTCCACGTCCAGCCCGGCACAGCGCTCTTGCGCCATTTTTTGCTGTTCGGCGGAGATAGTGACCCCTACCATGGAAACACCGTAGTGCCTGGCCGCATAAGCAGACAGGCCTCCCCAGCCACAGCCGATATCCAATACCCGCATGCCGGGCTGCAGGTGCAGTTTTTCGCAAATCAACCGTAGCTTGGCTGCCTGTGCTTCTTCCAACGTAGTGGCCTGTTGCCAATAGCCACAGGAATATTGCATATAGGGATCCAACATCTGGGTAAACAAATCGTTACCCAGATCGTAATGCTCTTTGCCCACTATCCAGGCACGTTTTTGGGATTGCAGATTGGTCAGGCGGGCAGCGGCAATACGTAAGATATCTTTCAGATGATGGGGCAGTTTATTTTCCAGGCCAGCTGCGACAACCCGCTGAAAAAATATGTCCAGCCGTTCACACTCCCACCAGCCATCCATATAGCTCTCGCCCAGCCCCAGGGAGCCGTCTTGCAGTACGCGTTTAAAGAAATTGGGATTGTTGATCTGAATATCGAAAGGGCGTGAGCCATTGATTTCAATACCGGCCATGCTAAGCATTTCATGAGCGATACGATACCAATGGTTATCCTGGATGCTCAGATCTTCTATACACGATGAACTCATAGCTTCTCCATCACCTTCTTCTGACTTATGATCCTGCAGAATATAGCGTAGACAAATCTCTACAGGGACATACGTATACCTACGGTAAAAATTCACCGTGGTGTCTGAAATTCGACTGGAACAGAGGAAATTTAAGAGACTCCCTGCGTCAAAGGGCGCGGGTAAATGCAACCTTAAAAAAGTGTGATGCCATCCACGTACGCAACAGTTGCTGCAATAAGAGCTTGGTATAACTGTTATTCTAAAAGGTCGTTTTCGAGTATAGGCTTGCCGAGGCGTAGACTCAACTGCAAATCGCGCTCGGCAATAAGTTTCATTAAGTGACTATTTATTAGAGTTATTATGACACTGAGTCGGCACGATCCTGCCGTGTCACCTGCGTTTCATCCGTTCCTTTCCCACGCTGGATCAGGTAGCCCAAGGCTGCCAAAAATACGGTGGCAACCATTACGGTGGCTGTGGCTAACAGCGGCTGGGCGATAAATGCCGAAACCAACAGGCTGGCTAGAAAACATAATCCCAACTGTAGCGTGTTTTGCAGCGCAGCGGCTTTGCCACTGTTGTTGGGGAAGGGCATCAACGCATTGGCCACTAGAATAGGGTAGCTGGCACCGTTGACTAACGCCATAAAGCAGAACGGTATCAGCAGCGTGGTCAAAGTCGGTTCACTTAGCGTGGCGATCAGATACAACGCTACCATGCTGATGCCATAAGCTAACAGCAACCACGGCAGCAAGGTTTTGCCAGAAATGCGATTTAATGCGCTACGGCAGCCGTAACCCCCTAATAAGAAAGCCAGCGTTTGTGGCACATAGCTCAGGCCGATATCGTTTGGGCTATACCCCATATCGCCGAGGATAAAGGGTGATCCCGTCAGCCAGGCGAAGAAACCGGCAGAGCAGGCGGCAAAAACCATCACGTTGCCGCTGAATACCGGGGATTTTAAGATCTGCATAAAGCCAAGGTTGGCCTTCTTATCGGCAGAAGGCACCCGTTTGCTACGGTCTTTCAGCAATAAGGTGGGGAGAAGCAGCAGTGCGGTAATCCCCAGCAGCACGGCGAAGATAGCTCTCCATCCCATATGGTTTAGCAACCAGGCTCCCAGCAGTGGGGCCAGCGCCGGAGAGAGGGCGACCAGCGGCATAATGGAGGCGAAAACGCGGTTAGCTTTGCCATCGCGGTAGCGATCGACCACGATCGCCTGCCAGGTAACGGCGGCGGAACACACGCCAATAGCCTGAATAAAGCGCAGTGACCACAGTTGCGCCACGTTCTCGACCCACAGCATACCGAGACAGCCGACGGCGAACAGGGCCAGGCCTATCAATAACACGGGCTTACGGCCAATACGGTCGGATAGCGGTCCCCACAGCAACTGGGCGAAGGCAAAGCCTGCCAGGAAGATACTCAGGCTGGCGCTGATCGCCCCTGCGGAGATTTGCAGATCCTGCTGCATTGCCCCGAAGGCGGGCAGGTACATATCGGTTGCCAGATAGCCCAGCATACTCAGGCCAGCCAGGTAGAACATAAATCCAAAATTTCGCATTGCTATTTCTCGTTAAAATTATGTTGTCGCAGGTTCTGAAGCGCCGGCAAGTGTATACGGCTGGATCTCTGCTTGTGAAACGGTAATATTTGCAAAGTGCTGTTAAAAAATTTGAAGGCAAGGTTATGTGGTCTGAATATTCACTCGATGTGGTAGATGCCGTAGCGCGGACCGGTAGTTTCAGCGCAGCGGCACAGGAGTTGCACCGTGTTCCTTCTGCGGTGAGCTATACGGTACGGCAACTGGAGCAATGGCTGGCGGTGCCGCTGTTTGAACGCCGTCACCGCGATGTAGAGCTGACGCCGGCGGGATCACTGTTTATTAAAGAAGCGCGGGTTGTTATCAAAAAAATGCTCGATACCCGACGACAGTGCCAACAGGTGGCCAACGGTTGGCGTGGGCAACTGAGGATTGCGGTCGATCTGATCGTCAAACCCCAGCGTAGTCGCCAATTGGTGCTGGATTTTTATCGTCATTTCCCCGATGTGGAGCTGATGGTACAGCCGGAAGTCTTCAACGGTGTGTGGGATGCCCTGGTGGATGGCCGTGCTGAGATGGCCATTGGTGCAACGCGGGCGGTGCCGGTAGGTGGCGGTTTTGCCTTTCGCGATATGGGCTTTATGAATTGGCTCTGCGTAGTGCATGCAAAGCATCCGCTGGCCGCTTTGCAAGGAAAACTGCGCGACGATCAGCTACGGCCTTATCCCTCATTGCTGTTGGAAGATACTTCGCGCAATTTGCCCAAACGGGTGACTTGGTCGTTGGACAACCAGCGGCGGCTTACCGTACCGGATTGGGTTTCGGCGGTAGACTGTTTGCGTGCCGGGCTATGTGTGGGCATGGTGCCCGCACATCAGGTATTGCCGTTGGTACAAAGTGGCGAACTGGTAGTGTTACCGCTGTATGAGCCTTTCCCACCCAGTGCCTGCTGCCTGACCTGGCAGCAAAACGCCCAGTCACCGGCCATGGCCTGGCTGTTAGACTATCTGGGCGACAGCGAAACGCTCAATCAGGAATGGCTCAGTGAAGGGATACTGGATGCCGTTCGTCGCTAAGCGGGCGCAGCATGCCATGCAACGCCCTATGGAGGGTTAACGACGGTAATCGACAAAAGGACCATCGGCGACGGAGCGGCGCTCAATGAGTTTTGGGTGAACTTCAATCACCTGTGATTCTTCACGTTTGCTGATGATGCGATCCAACAGCATGGTGAAGGCCATCTCACCCAGGCGCTCTTTTGGCTGGTGAACGGTGGTCAGCGCCGGGGTGAAGTAGCGGGCATTACGCACGTTATCGTAGCCAATGACCGAGATATCCTGGGGTACACGCAGCCCTAGTTCATCGGCGGCGCAGATCGCCCCCATGGCCATAATGTCACCGCCACAGAAAACGGCGGTTGGCCGATGCTTTTGCGACAGGATCTGATGCATGGCTTTGTAGCCAGATTCGGGCTCGAAATCCCCTTGCACGATCCATTCTTCACGCACTTCGATGTGCGCTTCCTTCATGGCTTTCAGAAAGCCCTGGTGGCGACCACCGCCGGTATTACGCGCCAGTTGACCAGGAATGGCACCGATGTCCCGGTGGCCACGTTCAATCAGGTAGCGGCCTGCCAGGTAACCGCCTTCGAAGGAGTTGTCGATAATGGTATCGGTGAAGTCTCCGTGCGCGGTACCCCAGTCCATCACCACCATGGGAATATTACGGTAATCCTCCAGCATGCCCAGCAGCTTATCTGGATATTCTGAGCACATGATCAGCAGGCCATCGACGCGTTTTTGCGCCAGCATCGCCAGATAGGCTTGCTGTTTATCCAGGTTATTGTGCGAGTTACACAGGATCAGGGTATAGCCTTTACTGTAGCAGCTGTTTTCTACCGCTTCGATCACTTCGGCAAAATAGGGGGCCTCACTCGAGGTGGCGAGCAAACCGATCGATTTGGTGTGGTTGACCTTCAGGCTGCGGGCGACGGCGCTGGGTGAATAGTGCAGCTCTTTGATGGCGGCCCAAACGGCCGTTTTGGTATCTTCGGCGACGAAGCGCGTTTTATTGATAACGTGCGAAACGGTAGTGGTAGAAACGCCAGCGCGTTTGGCCACATCTTTAATCGTTGCCATGTAAAAAATGACTCCTAAACCCACATGTTACAGCATGTAAGTATGATGTTAATCGTTTGCCTGCGTAGATCCTTTCTCAGATAAGCGAAAACTGAGTTTTTAGTGCTGAAGTCGTAAATCGCTTGAACAGGAAGGGGCAGTTTATCGGTACGCAGTTGTGAACTGCGGATTTTGTCGCATATTGACGAAAAGTGGAAGAGCTAATCGGTATTTATCCGCGGGGAAATCATAACAAGATTTTAATCACGAACTGTGGGAAAATGATTTGACGTATTAACTGTGTAGCTTATGCTCTGGAAAAGCCAATCTGAGAGGGAGTTGTAAATGGATACCGATCTGAAGATGTCATTACTCACCACCGTGGGTGCTTTGGCAATGATTATTGCTTTCAGTTTTGTTGCCGCATTGAACTGATCCACAGCAAAAAAACAAAGGCGCAGCTTGATGCCGCGCCTTATTACTAGCTAGTCACCCGTCGTTAAGCCAGGTTTTTTGCCACGAACGCCCAGTTTACCAACGCCCAGAAGTTTTCCAGGTACTTTGGCCGCGCATTGCGGTAGTCGATATAGTAAGCATGTTCCCATACGTCAACGGTCAATAACGGAACGTCTGCGCCCGTCAGCGGGGTTGCCGCATTCGAGGTGCTGACGATCGCCAGACTACCGTCGGCTTTTTTCACCAGCCAGGTCCAGCCAGCGCCGAAGTTTTTCACGGCGGCATCGGTGAACTGTTCTTTAAAGGCGGCGAAAGAGCCGAATGACTTATTGATGGCCTCAGCCACTGCGCCCGTTGGCTCGCCACCCCCTTGCGGTGATAAACAGTGCCAATAGAAGGTATGGTTCCAGACCTGAGCGGCGTTGTTGAACACGCCTCCGGTGGAGGTTTTGATGATCTCGACCAGAGATTTTCCTTCGAACTCGCTGCCTTTCACTAGGTTGTTCAGGTTAACCACGTAGGTGTTATGGTGTTTGCCATAGTGGTATTCCAGCGTTTCTGCGGAAATGTGCGGTTCGAGAGCATTTTTCTCATACGGTAATGCAGGTAATTCAAACGACATTGCTTTCTCCTTTTATAGCCAATACGCTTCTCCGATGCTGCTGGCCTGAGTGGCCGAGGGCGAAAAAACGCAATTGCACCACTTTTGTTATGGTTATTAATCTTAACAACTTTCCGGGCGAAAAGAACATCCAAAGTGTGCCAAGTGACTGATTGATTAAAGTCGCAGCAGCTTTTTGTTTTTTTGGGGAAAGTACGGCCGAGCAGCAGACTCAGCCGTGATAGGTCAACGAATAGTGGTTGGGGTCACTACGCGGCGGGCGCCAATGTAATGGTTCTGCCAATAGTCGTTATCCAACTGACTGATGCGAATTTCTTCACCGGTACGCGGTGACTGGATGAACTTACCGTTACCAAGATAGACGCCAACGTGATCGGCTGTGCCACGGTTATTGATACGGAAGAACACCAGGTCGCCCTTCTCCAACTCATTACGCTTGATCGGCGCAGCATCACGCAGGTGGTACATTTCGTTGGCAGTACGCGGCATTTTGATTTTCACTACGTCTTTGTACGCGTAATAAATCAGCCCGCTACAGTCGAAGCCAGTGCCGGGTGAAGACCCACCCCAGCGGTAGGGTTTACCCATTTGCCCCATCAGCTTGGCCATGGCGGTCTGCTTGGCGTGCTGATAACGTTTTTTGTGGGCGGCGGAAAGTTTCAACGGTTCTTCGCGGCCAGCCAATTTTGCCGTAGCCTTGCCTTCTTCACGATGGCGACCATAACCTTTTTTATAGCCTTTTTTAGGCGGGGTTACTTTGAGTTTGGCCGTTTTGGTTGCCTGGCTTTTGGTTTTAACGCTGGTGGTTTTTTTTGCGGTTTTTAAGGTTGCTGGTTTGTTTTTTACCGTTTTCGGAGGGGAGGCTGCCTTCACTTTTTTATTGGCTTTCACCGCTTTCTTTTTCTTGCGGTCGTCTGACCGGGCTTCATTAACGTGACTCTTGCGCTGCTCGGCAGAAACACGTGCCTGTGGCGCAGCGTGCGCCAGATTGAAGAAGAGCTGCGTAAACAGCAGCACAAAAAGTGTAATAATTAACCGCATGTCGATGTTACCAACCTTGGCCCCGAAACAAAAATTGAATGAGTCACAGTATTCCCGAAATTCACCCTATAAAACAGCACGGATCTTATAAATACTAATCCATATTGTGAGAAAACGTTAATGGCATTTTTATTGTTGCAAAATCAAACGCCTGGTGCCTAAAAAAGCGACAGAGTTCATGCGTTTGACTTAATCCACGCCAGTATAGGGCGGCGTAAATATAATAGTGAAACGGTCGGATTAAAAATGTTATTCTGAGGCCATGTTTTATCCGGTTCGGTGTGACCGCTACGTTTGTTGCGGCAATTAGAAAATGTCCCTGCAAAAGATGGCGTTTTCTTGGCACCGGTCCTACCGCTACAATAGCCAGTGTGATGCATGTTGTAGCCATGATGTGGCTTGAGGAAGCAATAATGACGACGATTGAAAAAATTCAGCAGCAAATTTCTGCCAACCCGATCCTGCTGTATATGAAAGGCTCACCGAAATTGCCAAGCTGCGGTTTCTCTGCTCAGGCCGTGCAGGCGCTGTCAGCCTGTGGCGAACGTTTTGCCTATGTTGATATTCTGCAAAACCCGGATATCCGCGCCGAGCTGCCAAAATACGCCAACTGGCCAACCTTCCCGCAGCTGTGGGTCGATGGCGAACTGGTTGGCGGCTGCGATATCATCATCGAGATGTACCAGCGTGGTGAACTGCAGCCGTTGATCAAAGAAACGGCCGAGAAATATAAAGATCAGGAAGACCAACAGCCTTAATGGCGAGGGGTTTACCAGATAAAATCGGGCGGTACTGTTAACAGTGCCGCCCGATTTTTTTATACCCGTTATCTTTCAAGCCGCAGCGTTGTTACCCGCACTTGCGCACCCCAGTCACTTACAAAAGTAAGATCCTGGGGATGAGCAAGCTTGTCGCCTAGCTGCGGCTTGAAATCCATAGGGTATACGTTTTAAGTTACTCCGCGCCGTCATTATGGCTGTTGGCAATCGGCCAGCCGCCAAGGCGTTTCCAGCGGTTGACCAGTTCACAGAACAACTGGGCGGTTTGCTGGGTATCATAAAGTGCTGAGTGTGCCTGGCTGCTGTCAAACGGCATACCGGCGGCAATACAGGCTTTGGCCAGCACCGTCTGGCCCAATACCAGCCCGCTAAGCGCAGCGGTATCAAAGGTGGCGAATGGATGGAACGGGTTGCGCTTCAGGCCGGCACGTTCGGCGGCAGCCATCAGGAAACTGTGATCAAAATTGGCATTATGCGCCACGATGATCGCCCGGTTACATCCTTGATCCTTAAGGCCTTTACGTACGGCTTTGAAAATCGCATGCAGAGCATCATATTCACTCACTGCACCACGCAGTGGGTTATGTGGATCGATACCGTTGAAGGCCAGCGCTTCCGGTTGCAGGTTCGCCCCTTCAAACGGCTCTACATGAAAATGCAGTGTTTCATCTTGCTGTAACCAGCCATTCTCATCCATTTTCAGCGTGACGGCGGCAATCTCTAGCAGCGCATCGGTCTGAGCATGAAACCCGGCGGTTTCCACATCAATCACAACGGGATAAAACCCGCGGAAACGGCCACTCAGGGCGTTAAGATCACTTTTTTCGGCCATCAGTTTCTTATCTTTAGCGAATTCAGCGCGCATTATGACAAATTTCTAGTCTTGGTGCAGCGGAGTTAGAAAGCAGGGCGCAGGGTGCGCCCTGGAGAAACCTCAGTTACCGAGGCCGTGACCTGCGTGCTTGTTCTCGATCAGCTCGATTTTGTAACCGTCCGGATCTTCGACGAAGGCAATCACGGTGGTGCCGCCCTTGACTGGACCGGCTTCGCGGGTGACTTTGCCACCGGCCTGACGGATGTTGTCGCAGGTGGCAGCCACATCATCGACGCCCAGCGCCAGATGACCAAAGGCGGAGCCCATGTCGTAGCTGTCGACACCCCAGTTATAGGTCAGCTCGATCACCGAGCCTTCGCTTTCATCGCTATAACCTACGAAAGCCAGCGAGTATTTGTACTCGGTGTTTTCACTGGTACGCAGTAAGCGCATGCCTAATACCTTGGTATAGAAGTCGATGGAGCGTTGCAGATCGCCGACACGGAGCATGGTATGGAGTAAGCGCATAATTTCCTCTGATTGGATGTGCCGCGGCTGACGGCGGGTGACTTGAACAGTGTCAGACAGTATAGCCTTGTCGCATAAGGCAATTCAACGCGTGCAGTAGGTGATGGGGTGGGTTACGTTGTCACAAACAAAAAATAGCTGCGGATAATAGTGCAGCAGGCGGGAACCATACAGAACGCCGACACGCCGTGGATCCATCCATGGAGGCTCGTATCGCGCGTCCATGCGCTCAACGGTCGGCTAACCTGTATGGCTCCCACCCACCTCAGCCTGGGATATCGCGGTATTTAGCGCACCTTATTAGCTGAGTGCAAAGCCAATTTAATTCCCTTACAGTGTTGGGTAATCGGTATAACCCTCGGCACCGCCGCCGTAGAAGAAATCGGCACGCTGCTCATTGAGCGGAGCCTGCTGTTTAAAGCGTTCCACCAGATCTGGGTTGGCGATATAGCTGCGGCCAAAGGCGACGGCATCAATAAAGCCTTGGGCGATCAGCTCTTCCGCTTTCTCCGCCGTATAGGCACCTGCACCAATAATCACCCCTTGGAAGTGCGCTCTTACTGCATCGCGGAACGCGGTTGAGTAAGGTTTGCCACCCGCCCAATCCGGCTCGGAAATATGCAGGTAGGCGATACCGCGCTTGTTCAACTCTTCGATCAGATACAGCGCCGCTTCTTCTTGATCTTCGCCGTTGTCCAGGCCATTGAATGGGCCCAACGGTGAGATACGGATGCCAACATGATCGGCACCGATTTCAGCAATGCTGGCATCGACCACTTCCAGCGTCAGACGGGTACGGTTTTCAATGCTGCCACCGTATTGGTCGGTACGTTGGTTGGAAGCCGGTGACATAAACTGATGCAGCAGATAACCGTGCGCGGCGTGCAGTTCAATGTAGTCAAAACCGGCTTCACGCGAGTTGGCCGCTGCCTGACGGAAATCGTTGACGATCCCCGGAATTTCGTTGGTTTCCAACGCACGTGGGGTAGACGTTGGCACACGCACCCAAGCCCCGGTTTCATCACGTACCGTGGTGCGGGTTTCGGCATTGATCGCTGAAGGCGCCACGGGAGCCTGCTGGCCCGGCTGCAAGCTGGAATGTGAAATGCGGCCTACGTGCCACAGTTGCACGGCAATATGGCCCTGTTTGTCATGTACCGCCTGGGTGATTTTTTTCCACGCGGCGATTTGTTCTGGGGTATGCAGACCGGGAGCTCCGGCATAACCTTTCGCCTGGAAAGAAATCTGGGTAGCTTCGGTGATCAGCAGGCCAGCGCTGGCACGCTGCGCATAATACTCCGCCATCAACGGCGTTGGGATGTCACCTGGCTCGATGCTGCGCAGACGAGTCAGCGGAGCCATGAACACACGGTTGGGTAGGGTGGTGTGGCCAACTTTGAGTGGAGAGAACAATTTTTCAATCTTCATAGTGCATCCTATAGTATTAGACCAGTCGACTAGTGATGATAAACAGTATCGCTAACATGTCTTTCGGGTAAAAAAAGGGGGGTTATGCCTGCGCTGGGCGCAACAGCAATTCGATACTTTCCAGCGCACAGGTCAGTGGGGCGACCGAGTGGCGGATTTTAGCCCGCAACGATGCGCCCAACCACAGCGAATACAGCGTTTCCGCCGTGGTCGCCGGGCTCATGGTGACAGCCAGCGAACCTTCGCGGATCCCGCGTTCGATCGCGTCTTGCAGATGGCCGATCACGCGGCTGGTGCCCGCTTCCAACGCATGGCGCATAGGTTCAGAAAGATCGCTGACCTCTGCGGAAAGTTTCACCGCCAGGCAAGCGTTATGGCACTCACTACGGCAGTGGAAGCTGATGGCCTGTGCGTAATAACTTAATAACTGATTACGCGCATCGCTGCGGTTGGCGGCAAATAGCGCCTGCATTTGGGCGTCGTAGTGGGCAAAATAGCGTTGCAACATCGCTTCGCCGAAGGCTTCCTTCGAGCGAAAATAGTGATAGAACGATCCTTTGGGCACGCCTGCGGTAGTGAGCAACTCACTTAGGCCCATGCCGGTAAAACCAAGGCGCAGGCTGAGCGTTTCGCCGGTAGCGAGCAGATGTTCTCGGGTATCCCCGTTGCAATTCGTCTGTTTTGTCATAATGGAAATGAGAATAATAGACCGATTGGTCTAGGTCAAGTCGCAGATAAAAAAAACGGTAAAAATCCCGGCTGAGGTTGCAGGCACTCTTCAACTAACTCGCATGCTGCGCCCGATAAGCTGCATGCGGTGCCCGTTTAGACTATTGTGCCTGAGAGAGCGGCTGAAGTTAAGCCTTGCGACAGCGTTGCAGAATATCCAGGTCAGACTGATATTGCTGTGTCTGCACGTTTAGCATGCCTAACAGGGTATGGAATAGATTATCCTGTGAAACCTGATCGGTGTCCGCCAAGGATTGCAGGCATTGGCGATTGATGCCGAAATTGCGTTCATAATCGGCTGACATCCACATCAGGAAAGGCACGTGGGTCTGCTGCGAAGGCGCTAACATATAAGGCGTACCGTGCAGGTACATGCCGTTCTCCCCGAGCGACTCACCGTGATCGGAAAGATAGACCATCGCCGTATTGAATTTGCCGCTGTATTGTTGCAGCAACTTGATGGTGCTATCCAGCATGGCGTCGGTGTACAGCAGCGAGTTGTCGTAGGTATTCACCAATTGCTCGTGGGTGCAGTCCTGGATCTGGTTGCTGTCGCAGGTCGGTGAGAACTGATGTAATTCTGGCGTACTGCGGCGATAGTAGGCCGGGCCGTGACTCCCCATCTGATGCAGTACGATCACACCATCCCCTTTCAGGCCGTTGATATAATCGTCCAGTTTATGTAGCAGCACGTTATCCATGCAGACATCGCCATCGCAATCCTGTGAAAGCTTCAGCTTGGTCATGTCGATATGCGGGATACGATCGCAGGCACCCTTGCAACCGCCGTCATTATCGCGCCACAACAGGTTCACTCCGGCATGGGCCATCACGTCCAACAGGCCTTCCTGATGGGCAGCCAAGGTGGCATCGTAATCGCCGCGTGGCATGTTGGAGAACATGCAGGGCACGGAGATAGCCGTTTCGGTACCGCAGGAACTGGCATTTTTGAAATAAACCACATTGTCCTGCTTCAAACGGGGGTTGGTCTCCCGCGAGTAACCACCTAGCGAAAAATTTTCTGCTCGTGCGGTTTCGCCGACCACGAGTATCACCAAGGTCTTCTTGGTCTGGCCGCTAATCACCGGGCCTAAATGGGCATCTTCACCGATCTTGATCAGCGGCAGATTTTGGTGGAAATAACGGTGTTGAGCGTATTTGATGGCGCCAGCCACAAAATTGCTTGGGGTGAGCATTTTCACCACGCTTTTATTGTTGCGGATCAGTGAGGCGTAATCTTTGTAGAACAACGCCGCAACCAACAGGATCACCACCACGGAAAGCATCACATTGGCCGCGCGCAGGCCAATCATGTACCACCAAGGGCGGGTTTTATTGATGCGTACAAAGCACACGAAAACGGCAGGTAAAATACCCAGCAACAGCAGCCATAGCCCCATACGAGGGGTGAGCAACGCCGTCGCTTCCTGCGGGTTGGTCTCGAAGGCGTTCTGCATCATATTGCCATCAATCACCACGCCGTAGCTGAACATAAAATAGTTGGCCGCCGCGCTGCCGAGCAGTAAGAGAATAACCAGGGGTTTACGCAGGAACGGAATGGTTAATACGCTGAAGATAATATTCAGGGCACAGAAAATAACCACCGGCATAGTCGCCGCAAAAATGATGCTATGTACGCTATCAAAGGTGATATATGACCAGGCCTGGTGAATAAATAGCAGGTTCTGGAAAAGCGTGAAGAATAGGGCGCAAGCCAGGATAAAACCCAAGCTGTTGCATTGTAATGATTGACGTAAGCGCATTGCCAAATCTGACTCCTGCCATGAGGTAATGCGCCGAAATTTACCAGATGAAACTTAAGATAACCTTAGACGTAGTGAGCGGCAGGACAGCGGCTGCAACGATTACAGCCGCTGGCGGACGATTAATAGGCAGCGGTAAACTGTGCCTTGATGAACTGCGGTTTTTCAACTTCGTCGATAATGGCAACCGCGAGGTCTTCTACCGAAATATTGGCCGGTGCGTCCCCCTTCATCAGCAATTGTGTCGTGCCCAAACGGAACTGGCCGGTACGCTTGCCGGGTTCCAGCAACGCGGCAGGAGAAAGGTAGGTCCAATCCAACTGGGTTTCTTTTTTCAAGGCATTACGCAAATCCCGTACCGCTTGGGCCCCTGGGCGAATATTTTCCGGGAACTGCGGGGTATCAACCAGCTCAACGCCCGGTGCCACTTCCAGACTACCGGCACCGCCAACGTACAGCAGGCGTTTAACCGCGGATTGTTTTACCGCCGCCAGGATTTGTTGGGCACCTTTAGCGGTTTTCTCATACAGATCCGTTTCCGCCCAACCTGGGTTATAGGCGCTGATCACCACGTCATGGCCAGCTAACTGTTGTACTAACCATGGGGTGTCGGCCACGTCACCCAGGGCGATGGTGAGATTGGCATTATCCGGCAGATCTTTTTTCTGACGGGCGATGGCGGTTACTTGCAGGCCGCGGGCCAAAGCTTCATCGACTACGCGGCGGCCAACAAAACCGGTTGCTCCAATAATGGCGACTTTCATGAGGTCTCTCCTGTGAAATGTTGTTAAGCGGGTTGCCGTACCACTCAGTGGCGGCGCAGTAGAAATACTATAAACCTTAACAATGCGGCTGATTAGTGCCATATTTATGCTTTCTTGATTAAGTAAAACTTCATAATCATGGATAAACTGAATCGAATGGCGGTATTCGCCACCGTGGTGGCCGAGGGATCTTTTGTTGCGGCGGCCCGTCGGCTAGAGATGACGCCCTCTGCGGTCAGTCAGCATATGCGGTCGTTAGAAAAGTCGCTGGGGGTGCCGTTATTGCACCGCTCGACTCGCCGTTTGGCACTGACCGATGCGGGGGAAGCCTTTTATCCCGGCTGCGAAGCCATGTTGCAGGAAGCACAGCGCGCGGAGCAACGGCTGGCGGAACTGCGGGATACGCTGGTGGGCGAACTACGCATTGCCACCACCGTCGGGATCGGTAGCGGCCCCTTGGCGGAGGCCCTGGCTCCCTTGCTGCTGGCGCACCCAAAACTGACGCTGCGCATTCTGGCAGACGACCAGGTGGTGGATATGATCGAGCAGCGGGTGGATATCTCGCTGCGTGTGAATTTACAACTGGCAGATACCAACCTGATCGCTCACCCGCTGACTGCCTGGCCAATGGTGCTCTGCGCCGCGCCGCGTTATCTCAGCCAGCATGGCGTGCCAGAAACGCCGCAGGAACTGGTACAACATCGCTGGATCACTGGTAGCGGTCACGGGCTGCATCTCGATTTACATCATCATGCGGGGGAAACATTCAAACTACGTCTGGCGGCGGGGCAGGTTGTCAGCGGTAGCATGAACGTGATCCGGGCCTTTACCCGCAATGGTCTGGGGATTTCCGGCCAGCCGCTGTATGAGATTGGTGACGAACTGCGCCGGGGGGAATTAATCGCCCTGTTACCGCAGTGGCGGCCAGCGCCATATCGGCTGCATGCGTTGACTCTGGAACGGATTCTGCCGGAGAAAACGCGCCAGGCGCTACACTATTTGCGAGAGTATTTTCGCCGTCATGGGGAAAAGCCACTTGCCAATGGCCCCGATGACGTCTTCAATTAGCATGACAACGCAGGAGGACGTGTGGCGCAGCAACTCGAATTCTTTGACATTCCCAGCCCGTGCCGTGGCATTTGCCAGGCCGATGAGCGCGGCTATTGTCGTGGTTGCCTGCGCAGCCGCGAGGAGCGCTTTGGCTGGATGCAAATGAACGATGCCCAGAAAAAGGACGTCCTGCGCCTGTGTCGCCAGCGTTACCTGCGCTCACTGCGTACCGGTAAGCAGCCGGAAGAGATCCCGCCAGAGCAGCCCTCGCTGTTTTAACTTTATTGCTGATTTTCTCGACCTGTCGTGCGTAAAAGCCACTAAGGCCGCTTTTGCGTTTCCTACGCCTTGGGCGCTTGTGTATGCTGGCGTTAACTACTGTCATGAGGTTTAAAAATGCTGAATCGTATTAAACTGGCGCCACAGGGACCCGAGTTTTCCCGCATGATTTGCGGCTACTGGCGTTTGATGGAGTGGGGCATGTCACCGCAGCAGTTGCTGACGTTTATCAAGCAACACGTTGAGCTGGGGGTGACTACGGCGGATCACGCGGATATTTATGGCGGCTATGCCTGCGAACAGGCTTTTGGCGAGGCTATCAAGTTACAACCCTCGGTGCGCCAGGGGATGGAACTGGTGTCAAAATGCGGCATCGCTACTACTGCCAAGCCGGGTAACCCGATCGGGCATTACATTACCGATCGCGAGCATATCGTGCACAGCGCAGAGCAGTCTTTATCACATCTGCATACGGACTACCTGGATTTATTGTTGATCCATCGTCCCGATCCGCTGATGGAAGCCGATGAAGTAGCAGAAGCCTTTGTGGCGCTACATAAAAGCGGTAAGGTGCGTCATTTCGGCGTTTCGAACTTTACGCCAGCACAGTTTTCCTTATTGCAGTCGCGCCTGCCGTTCTCGCTGGTGACCAACCAGGTCGAGATATCCCCGATCTATCAGCCGACGATCCTCGACGGAACCTTGGATCATTGCCAGCAACTGCGTATCAAACCAATGGCTTGGTCTTGTTTGGGGGGCGGGCGGCTGTTCAGCGATGCTGAGTTCCAGCCACTACGTGATGAGTTGCAAACGGTGGCGCAAGAGATAGGTGCCGAAACCATTGAGCAGGTGGTGTATGCCTGGGTGATGCGTCTGCCTTCGGCACCGCTGCCAATCATTGGCTCTGGCAAGATCGAACGGGTACGTTCGGCCCTGAAGGCGCAAGAACTGACGTTGAGCCGCCAGCAGTGGTTCCGCATTCGTAAAGCGGCATTGGGTTACGACGTTCCTTAAGTTTAGCTAGTAAGGCTGGCACCGTGCCAGCCTTTGCCGCTACTTCACTTGCATCACGCTGAAGGTTTCGTTTTTATACGCTAAGGTGACAACTTGCATCCCTTGGTTTGGTTGCCACGAGTAGTTTGGCAACCGTTTGTTAATGAACGCATTCAGGATTAAAGGGTGGGTGAAAACGATCACTTTACCTTGGCTAAACTCATATTTTTGACCGATAGCTGTCAGGAACCTATCCAAACGATAGGCGGCGATCTCACCATTTTCGCCCTCATTTGGCGCAACAAAGCGGATCAGGTTGTTTGCTGAGAACAGGTTTCTCGCCGCTTCGCTCTGGTCGCTTTTCAGCGTTGCCACCTTTTCGGCCTCCCAGTGCCCCAGGAACATTTCATTCAATTGGCTATCTTGCTGAACCGGGATTTGATGGTCAGCCATCACGCGTTGGGCGGTTTTGTAGGCACGCCCCAACTCGCTGCTATAAGCCGCGATAAACCGGGTGGATTTTAGTGTGCGGTGTAATTGCTGGTTAGCCTTTTCGCCCGCGTCGGTAAGGTCTGAATCTGTGGTGCCTTCCATGACGCCCGCCTGCTGCAACTGGGTCAGTGGATTAACAATCAGAGTGATTTCCAGCGGTGACAAAGCCTTTTCTCTGGCGTAGCCAGATTTAAGATAATCGGTATTATTAAAATCGATGAGATGGAATTGGCCATCCTTTAACTCCAGCACCGAGACGCTGGTATTAGCTAACCCCGCCAGCGGTTGGTTGGCTCGGTATTTTTGCAGGTAGAACGCCATTGAAGAGTGGGCAGTGACGAGAATATTGCCATTCTGATCGGGATGCAGTGCTGCAATCTGCCGTAATGCACCTTCAAAGCGCGCCGAAAAATTAGCCATATTCTCGGCATTGACCGGAGATTTGAAGGCTGGATCGTTATAATCGCCAAAATAGAACGCGAAGTCGTTGCCGGAATGGCCGAATTTATCCGTCAGATCGTCAATTCGGCCCCCTTCGGCATCGCCCCACGAGATATCTTTCAGGTCTTCAATCTGTTTCACCTGCATGTTGCGGCCACGCAAAATCTGGTTGGCGGTTTCGTAGGCCCGCCCCAAGGTGCTGCTATAACCGGCGATAAATTCCACTTCTGCCAGACCCAGCCCTAAACTGCTGGCGTCATAACGACCTTTTGGTGTCAATTGAGCGTTACCGCCGCCGCCGATGGTCATCTCCTTGATATTGGAGTAAGTCTGCCCGTGGCGGACTAGATAAAAGCGCAGCGTTTTTGTCTGTTCTGTGTTGGCCTGATCCTGCGGTAGGGGAGCTACCGTTTGCGATAGCGCCGCGGTGGGCAACCATAACATGGCTAAAAACAGCGTAACCAGAGGGGTTATTTTCTTTTTCACGCACTATTCCTTTTAATTATCAGTAAGCTTGCAGCTTAATAAATAAAAGGTGCTGGTACCTTTGTGTTAATGACATTCGCCGACGGAAGGTGGCAGAAAGCCAAGGAATAACGGGAGGAAGGTCACAAAAAATTATAACAGGCTCACTGGCATCCCTGATTAACGGTTATTTCCAACTGTGGCAAGATTTATACGGTATATACTCCCTAAGGACTATAACTATCGCATGGAGATTGAGTGATGAAACGTTATTGGTGTGCGGCGTTGGGTTTGATGGCCTGTGGTGTTGCCCAGGCGGCAACGGTTGATGTCGAAATGAATCTGGTGACCGGCCAGGGAATTGGTCAGGACATTGGTAAAATCACAATTAGCGAAACGCCTTACGGCCTGTTGTTCACCCCACAGCTGAAAGCCTTACCTGCCGGTGTGCACGGTTTTCACGTTCATGAGAAAGACAGCTGCGAGCCGGGTATGAAAGATGGCAAGGCGGTAGCCGCACTGGCTGCGGGTGGCCACTTTGATCCTGAGAAAACCGGCAAGCATCTCGGGCCTTATGATGCCAACGGGCATTTAGGCGACTTGCCAGCAATCTATGTCACGGCGGATGGCATGGCTGACACCCAGGTGTTGGCTCCGCGCTTGAAAAAAATCAGCGAAATTGAAGGCAAGGCACTGATGGTACACGCCGGGGGGGATAATCACTCCGATCAACCCAAACCTCTGGGGGGCGGTGGTGATCGCTTCGCCTGCGGCGTAATCAAGTAAATCAGCCGCCCGCGTCAGCCTGGCGTGGGCGCTGTTGTTGCTTGTGGTGGAATGATCGCCTGCTGTAATTGTTGCAGTGAACAGTAAAGCCGCCAAATCAAACCAGCCAAATCACGGGCCGCCTGCTCTGGATGATGGGCAAGCGCAGAGCTCATGCGCTGCAATTCTTGCAAGGTGGCGTCCAACGACGCATGCTGAACCCCTTTCTCGGTCATGACGCCCTTCAAACAATGAATACAGACGTCGCGCACGGCAGCCAACGGGTCTGATCGGGTTTGCCAATCACGTAGCTGCCAGACCACGTGGCTGCAGTTCAACAACACCACACCCCAGCGCAATAGCCAGGAGCGAGCCTCCTGATCCAGGCTTTGATTCAGTTGACTGATGCGGTGATAGATACGCGATTCAAACTGACTTTCGCTTTGCTGCGGTTTCTTACTCAACTGATCGATAAAATCACGGCGTAAGGCGCGGATAATGCGTCGGCTTTTGCGTTTGTCTGAGCTTGGCCGCAGGATCTGGAAAGCCAATCCGGCCAACAGCACACCGGCAATCTTGGCGAGACTGTCATTGATATACCCCTGATAATCGTAGCTCGGAGGATTGGTCACGGTGAGAAACGATCCCATAAACACGATCAACTGACCCCACAGTGGAGCATAGGGCGGATTTTGCAGTTTCATCATTTGCATCGTGACTAGGGTCGGGAACAGGAAAGCGCAGAATACCCAAAAGTCGTCGATCTGGATCATCAGGCCAAACTTCATCACAAAGCAGAAGGCAAACAGCAGGGAGACGGCTTTCAGTAAGGTGGTAATGGATTTGATCGGCGAAGGCGTAGAGGAATAGAGCACGCAACTGATGGCGATTAGCGTCAGCGCCGAACTTCCTGAGTCCCATTGGGTGGCGATCCAGTAAGCGCAACCGATCAGAATACACAAAAAGGTGCGTAGCCCGTTGTAGGCGGCTTCATAGCTGTCAGTATGGCGTGCCAGTGAAGTGACCCGTGGTGGTTCGATATCGCTGGTCTGGGTGGCACTTTCCAGCCGTTGTAGCCAACGGGTACATCGCAGATAGAGCCAGCAAAAGTGGCGCAGGCGCAAGAAGAAGGCCCGATGGCGATAATCGGCCGGATCCTGAGGGGCGATGGCGACCAGAATATGTGCCAGCCGATATTTATCGGTGGTGGGATCGCGTAATTCATTCAACAGTTGATCCAACACCCCCGCCAGGTTTTCCGGGCGATCTGGCCAGTTTAACAACATGCGGCGCAGGCTGGAGATGACGCTGGTGATACGTAATTGCTGGTGCAGCATGTAGTTGAGAATATTGTTTTGCCGACGTAGCCGGTAATGGCTCCAGAAGGCTTGAATACGCAGCAGATTCATGGTCAGAATCTGGCCGATAACGCCCTCGTGGGAGGTACGCATCCGCAGGCTGATTTCCGGTTGCCACAGCATGGCGGCGTGTTCCAGCAGGCGTAAGTGCATGCGGCGTAGCGATACCAGCAGGGCCTCACCATCTGAGGTGCTTGGTAGGATCATCATCATCAGACCGCCACAGAGGATACCGGTGATCACCTCACAGACGCGTGCCTGGGTGATATCAAAAATTTGCTGGGTGTCGGTAATGTTAACCGTGCCAAACACGATGATCGCGGCGGTATAGCCCGCCAGGGCAAAGGCGTAGGAGACATTGTTCTGGTAGTGGTTGGAAATATAGGTACATAGCCCCAACCAACTGGCAATCGACAGGCTGAACAACCAGGGATCGTTCAGGCAACCGGCAATCAGCAGTGAAGCCATAGCACCAAGCAGGCTGCCAAAAATGCGGCCAATGCTCTTGCTGATCACGCCGCCGACCGTCGGGAAGCTGACGACGGCGGCAGAGGTCAGTGCCCAATAGGGCTCATCCAGCTGTAAAACGAAGGCGACCCACAGCGCCAGGCACATTGCCAAGGTATTGCGTAACGCATAGCGCCACTGCCCTGCGGTGGCTTTGCCCCAGGGCGAGCGATTCCATTCAAGAAAAGGCAGGTTCACACATTAATCCGGCTGATGAATTGAAATGGTACAAGTGGTACCGGCTACCAGAGGCAGATCGGCCGGAACATCGATCAGCCTGATACGTACCGGCACCCGTTGCGCCAGGCGCACCCAAGGCACATTGGGCTTCACATCCATCAGTAAATCACTGCTGCTGTCGGCGCTTTGGTCGTAAATGGCCCGGCCAATGCTTTCGACTACCCCTTGCAGCTGAATATTGCCGTTATACAACACGATATCCGCCTTACGGCCCTCTCTGATATGCCTGAGTTTAGTCTCTTCGAAATAACCGAGCACATAGAAAGAATGGGTGTCTACCAACGCCACCAATGGTGTTCCTGCAGTGGCGTAGTTGCCGACGCGGGCCTGTAAGTTGGTGATATAACCGTCGGTTGGGGCATAGATCCGCGTTTTGCTGAGGTTCCATTTAGCCTGTTCCAGATTCGCCTGCGCCGCCTTATATGAGGCTTTCATTGAAGCGGCGGCCAGGTTTGACTCATCCAGATCTTCAGAAGAGATGACGTTACGGGGCAGGCTGCGGCGGCGTGCAGCTTCATGATCGGCCTTGGCCATATCTGCCTGCGCTTTGGCCAGCGCTGCCTCAGCATTGTCCAATGCAATTTGGTAAGGCACTGGGTCAAGGCTGAAAATCAGACTTCCCGCAGTGACGAACTGGTTATCATGAACCAGTATCTTCTCTAATCTGCCAGAGACTTCCGGGGTAATATTGACCAGCTCTGCCCGTACCTTACCGTCGCGTGTCCAAGGCGATTGCATGTAGTAATTCCATAACCACCAGCCAGCACAAAGCGCGATAGCGCAAACAATAACCGTCGAAAAATACTTTAATGTCTTATGCTTCATGAGCTACCAACTCGCGAGGAGCCACAGGGAACCGCTGACGGTAATAACGAAGATGGAGAGATCCATCAACATGGGGTGCCAGATATCACCGGAGTACATCCAGTCGCGCAACAGATGATGCACCAGTAACCAGAAGACTAATCCGAGTAAGAAAGCTTTAAATATAGGGGGGAAATAAAGCGATGCACCCAGCACCAGGTCGGGCAGTGGTGACGCAGTATGGAGCCAGGTCGTATTCACGTTAGCAATCCCTATGAGTGAATATGAAGAATGTTTGCATAGAGGATAACCAATTCTTGATAAGAATGTGTTTATTTTTACGATTTGGATTATATACATTTGTGTTTTTAATGTTATTTAACCAAAATGGGCTACACTTTGAGGATTAATGTTAGCATGCTAACTATGAGGAGGGGGAAGTGGAATCAACGTTAGGTTCAGATTTAGCACGATTAGTTCGTGTTTGGCGTGCGCTGATCGATCATCGGCTAAAGCCGTTGGAGCTCACACAAACGCATTGGGTTACATTGCACAATATCAATCGGTTACCTCCTGAGCAGTCGCAAATTCAATTGGCAAAAGCGATCGGTATTGAGCAGCCTTCATTGGTTCGTACCTTGGATCAGCTGGAAGATAAAGGGTTGATCACCCGTCACACTTGCTCCAACGATCGACGTGCCAAGCGCATCAAATTGACCGAGGCGGCTGAGCCGATTATTCGCGAAGTGGATAGTGTGATCACGTCGACCAGAGGTGAAATTCTTAGTGGTATCTCGGCAGAAGAAGTAAAACTTTTAGTAGGTCTGATTAGCAAACTGGAACAGAACATCATCGAACTGCAAGAAAAACAATAAATCCAGTGCCTTTTTTATTCAGTTAAGTCACAGCAACAAACAAAAACCGGAGGCCCAGGGGCCTCCGGTTGTGCATTCAGGCGAGTACGTTACAGTGGAGAAACGGTAACGGTACTGCCGTTTTGCGCCATACGAACGCGCTGACCCGGGCTGAATTTAGTTGACCCGGCTTTCTGAACCACCACGATATTTTCTTTATTATCGGTTTTGATTTCCAGCTCCCAAGCATTGCTACGGCTAGCTGCGCTACCGACGCTGTCGCCTACCACACCGCCGGCTACGGCGCCCGCTGCGGTTGCCAGGCTACGACCAGTGCCGCCACCGATGGTATTCCCCAGGAATCCACCCAGGACTGCGCCACCGATAGTGCCAAGCATGCTTGAGCCCTCATCGCCCTGAATTTGCACTTGGCGTACGGATACCAAGGTCCCAAAGGTCACGGTTTGTACCTGCTTGGCCTGAGAGGCGGAATAGACATCACCGGACGCGGTTTGGTTTGCACAACCCGCCAGTGTGACTGAGGCGAGAGCGACAACGAGAAGACGCTTGATCATATAAAGCTCCTGCAGTTGGTAATCCAGATCTGGGAGGTAGGCCCAAACCAAGTTCTATAAATATTACAGCAAATAGGGCCGAATCGGCCATGAGCTGTCTCTGTATACAGCTTAGCTTTTCTCTGTTCAACCAATAATAAACGGTGGTTTAGCTTTATGACAGAACTGAAAGCAAATAACCGGTGCTTTTATCCCTCCCCCTGAATTGTTGAATATGTAACCAATTCTCAGCATAAAATAAACAACATCGCTCACAGGCCGTAAAAAAGGCATCATAATTCATGGCGTTAATCCCACAATTCTGGTCTATTTACGGGGTGAAAACGGTTGCAAGGATATTGCTAATGAAGTCAGGCCGCTATATTGGTGTTATGTCTGGCACCAGTCTGGATGGGATCGACGTGGTGCTTGCCGCTATCGATGAACGTATGGTGGCGCAACAGGCAAGCTATAGCCATCCAATGCCGATCCAATTGAAAAAAGATATTCTGGGGATGTGCCAAGGGCAGCAGACCACGCTTTCTGCCGTAGGGCGGTTGGATGCGCAGTTGGGCACGCTGTTCGGTGAAGCGGTGCTGGGGCTGTTAAAACAGACTGGTATTCCGGCCCATGAAATCACCGCCATTGGCTGTCATGGCCAAACGGTGTGGCATGAACCGGAGGGTGAGACGCGCTTTTCGATGCAGCTTGGGGACAATAACCGGGTAGCGGCGTTGACCAATATCACCACCGTGGGGGATTTTCGCCGCCGTGATATGGCCTATGGAGGCCAGGGGGCGCCCTTGGTTCCCGCGTTTCATCAGGCTTTATTAGCTCACCCGACTGAGCGCCGTATGGTGCTGAATATTGGCGGCATCGCCAACCTGTCATTGTTACTGCCAGGCGCACCGGTGCGTGGTTTTGATACCGGGCCGGGGAATATGCTGCTGGATGCGTGGGTATGGCGCCACCGCTCGCAACCGTACGATAAAGACGGCCTTTGGGCGATGGGAGGGCGCGTATGCTTACCGTTATTGCAGCAGATGTTGGCCGATCCTTATTTCGCCTTACCGGCACCGAAAAGTACCGGTCGAGAATATTTCAATATCAGCTGGTTGGAAAAACAGCTGGCGACGTTACCTGGGTTAACCCCAGTGGATGTGATGAGCACGCTGGTGGAGCTGACCGCGACCACCATTAGCGAGCAGGTGATGCTGGCTGGGGGCTGTGAGCGGCTACTGGTCTGCGGCGGCGGTGCCCGTAATCCACTGCTGATGGCGCGAATGTCCGCTTTACTACCGGGTACCGAGGTGGCTACCACCGATCACTTTGGCGTCAGTGGGGATGACATGGAGGCGTTGGCCTTCGCCTGGCTGGCATTCCGGACCATTTCCGGTCTGCCGGGTAATCTGCCTTCGGTTACCGGTGCCTGTTGTGAAACCCTGCTGGGTGGGATTTATCCGGTTTTGTCATTGGGCCGCCGCTAGCTCTGTTAGGATAAAGAAAGGTTACTATCTTAAGGAGCGCCTGATGAAAAAAATAGCGATGGTTGCCGGGATTCTCGTGTTGGCAGGTTGCAGCTACGTGATCCCGCAAAAGAGCGAAACGCTGCACTATCAATGCGGAACGACGCCGCTCACCGTGCATCTCAATGGTGAAGAGAGTACGGTCAGCTTTCTGATGGACGGTGAACAGCTGAAGCTGAAACAGGTGCTGGCGGCGTCTGGTGCCAAATACAGCGACGGTAAATACACCTTCTGGTCGAAAGGGCAAAGTGCTTTTGTCGAGCGCGATGATAAAGTGATCATGAGCGACTGCGTGCTGACTCAATAAACCTACCTTGTAGCAGCAGAATGATTGAGATCCTGCAGCTACAGGCGCAGAATATGACAACGAATTTACCGCTTGGTTGCTAACCCAGATGACTGATAATAATGAGTTTGATGTGGCGGATCTGCGCCGTGAATATACCCGTGGCGGGCTGCGTCGTAACGATTTGACCGCCAACCCCCTGGATTTGTTCGAACGCTGGCTCAAACAGGCTTGTGAAGCGCGTCTGGCCGATCCTACCGCCATGTGCGTTGCTACCGTGGATGAACAGGGGCAACCTTTCCAGCGCATCGTGCTGCTCAAGCACTTTGATGATCAGGGCCTGGTGTTTTATACCAACCTTGGCAGCCGCAAAGCGCAACAGCTGGCGCAAAACCCGCATATCAGCCTGCTGTTCCCGTGGCATATGCTGGATCGTCAGGTGATGTTCCTCGGCAAGGCCGAGCGGCTATCGACGCTGGAAGTGATGAAGTATTTCAACAGTCGGCCCAAAGACAGCCAGATCGGCGCTTGGGTGTCGCAACAGTCAACGCGCATCTCTGCCCGTGGCATCCTGGAAAGCAAGTTCCTCGAACTGAAGCAAAAATTTCAGCAAGGGGAAGTGCCATTGCCCAGTTTCTGGGGCGGTTTCCGCGTTAAGTTTGACTCCGTTGAGTTTTGGCAAGGGGGCGCACACCGGTTGCACGACCGTTTCCTGTATCAACGCGAAGGAAATGACTGGAAAATTGACCGACTGGCACCCTGATAGACGGAAAATCCCCCTTAAGCGCTGGCACTGATGCCGCTGGCGCTTTATTCTATGCGCTACCCCGAATTTTATGATTTTCGCCAATGGGCGAAGGCCGTGTACCGGCAAAGGTGCATTCGTTTATACATGGAGAAATTGATGGCTAGCATCAACCTGATTCAACAACTGCAAGAGCGGGGCCTGGTGGCTCAAGTGACGGACGAGGAAGCGTTAGCAGAGCGACTGGCGCAAGGGCCAATTGCACTGTATTGCGGCTTCGATCCGACCGCTGACAGCTTGCATTTGGGCCATCTGGTGCCTCTGCTGTGCCTGAAGCGTTTCCAACTGGCCGGCCATACGCCGGTAGCGTTGGTAGGTGGCGCGACCGGTATGATCGGCGACCCGAGCTTTAAAGCCGCCGAACGCAAACTCAACACCACGGAAACGGTCAACGAATGGGTCGAGAAAATCCGCAAGCAGGTTTCTCCGTTCCTCGATTTCGACTGTGGCAGCAACAGCGCCATTGCGGCCAACAACTACGATTGGTTTGGCGGCATGAACGTGCTGACCTTCCTGCGTGACATCGGTAAACACTTCTCGGTAAACCAGATGATCAACAAGGAAGCGGTTAAGCAGCGTCTGAACCGTGATGATTCCGGGATCTCCTTCACCGAGTTTTCCTATAACCTGTTGCAAGGGTACGACTTCTCAGAGCTGTATAACCGCCATCAGGTGGAACTGCAGATCGGGGGTTCCGACCAGTGGGGCAACATCACCTCGGGTATCGACCTGACTCGCCGCATGCACCAGAAACAGGTGTTCGGCCTGACGGTGCCGTTGATTACCAAGGCTGACGGTACCAAGTTTGGTAAAACCGAAGGCGGCGCGGTATGGCTGGCCCCGGAAAAAACCAGTCCGTACAAATTCTACCAGTTCTGGATCAACACCGCGGATGCGGACGTTTATCGTTTCCTGAAGTTTTTCACCTTCCTGAGCATTGAAGAGATTAATGCGCTGGAAGAAGAAGACAAGAACAGCGGCAAAGCACCGCGCGCCCAGTATGTGCTGGCTGAAGAAGTGACCGGTATGGTGCATGGTGCAGAAGGATTGGCCGCGGCGAAACGTATCACCCAGAGCCTGTTCTCTGGTGCACTGCACGAAATGACCGAGGCGGACTTTGCGCAGTTGGCACAGGACGGCATGCCATCCATCAAGCTGGAGAACGATGCGGATCTGCAACAGGCATTGGTGAATGCAGAGCTGGTTCCTTCACGCGGGCAGGCTCGCACCATGATCGGTTCCAACGCGGTGACCATCAACGGCGAGAAGCAGTCCAATCCGGAATATCTGTTCAGCGACAGCGATCGCCTGTTCGGCCGTTACACGCTGCTGCGTCGCGGCAAAAAACATTACTGCCTGGTTGACTGGAAGTAATCTGAGCGGGCGCGCCCCAATATGGCGGGTCGGTTAAAGTTTGTCAGCAGTCTAAGGGGCCCAATGTGGCCCCTTTCTTTTATTCAGTCTTTATAGACCTTCTGCACTCAACGTAGCTGCCACCGCCGGGCGAGCCGCGACACGATCAAAATAAGCCGTCAGGTGCGTGTGCTTCTTGAGATCAAATTGTAACGCTTTCGCCCAACGCAACACGGTGAACAGGTACGCATCCGCCACGCTGAAACGTTGTCCCAACAGATAATGCTGTTTTTCCAGCACCGAGTCCAGGTAGCTGAACTGGCTGGCTAGCTTATCGCGGGCAATCGCTTTGTATTCATCCGGCGTCTTCGGGTTAAACAGCGGGCTGAAGCCTTTGTGCAGCTCGGTTGCCACGTAGTTCAGCCATTCGATCGCATGATAGCGTGAAAGGGTGCCAGCGGCCGGGATCAGGTTACGATCCGGTACGCGATCCGCCAAGTATTGCACAATCGCCACGCCTTCGGTCAGCAGGCTGCCATCGTCAAGTACCAACGCTGGAACTTGTCCCTTAGGGTTGATTGCCAGATAGTCGGCACCACTTTCGGTTTTCTTGTGTGCTAAATCGACTTTCTCTGCGGTGAAATCCAACCCGGCCTCACGTAACACGATGTGAGGAGACAGGGAACAGGCACCGGCTTTATAGAACAGTTTCATCGAAAACTCCTTGATGGTGATGAAGGACAGGCAGGTTTAACCCCCCATCCTAGTCCTAGGCCAGAAAAATTACAGCGGTTTTGCCAACAATATTTTATTACTCCGCCAGAGTGAGCTGTGGCATCTGCGCCAGTAAATCGGTGATCTGCTGCTGCAATGCCTGTGGCGCGGTTTGCATTGGGGAGCGGAGTTCGTTTTTTATCAGCCCCTGCTGCGACAGGGCGGCTTTTACCGGGCCTGGGTTCGGGTAGCTGAACATCTGTTGGATCATTGGCAGCAGGGTATAGAAATTGCTACGTGCGGCGTCTAAATCGCCTTGTGCCACTTGCTCCACCAAGGCAACAAAGCGGTCCGGGTGCAGGTGTGCCGCAGCGGAAATCGCACCACTGCCACCCAGACATAGCGTGGTCAGGATCAGATGGTCTTCGCCGGTCAGCACGTCGATCTCGCCGTCGTGGATCAACGCCATGGTAGCCTCGGGGCTGCCGCCACAATCTTTGATTGCTTTGATCTGCGGGTGGCGGGCGAGTTGCCGCAGCGTTGCCAGCTCAAAGGTTGCCCCGGTGCGATAAGGCACATTATACAAAATCACCGGCACGTGAGAGGCATCGGCAAGGCGGGTAAAATACTCCACCAGGCCCGCCTGCGAAGGACGAATATAATACGGGGCGGGGATCAGCACCCCGGCGATATCGCGCTGGTTAATGGCCTGCTGCATCTGTAGGGTGCTAACCATGTTATTACCCGAAAGCCCCATGACTACCTGCCGGGCTGGCACCACCTCGAGAACGGCATCCAGCACCGCCAACTGTTCTTCTTTGCTCAGGGCCGCGGCTTCGCCGGTTGAACCACAAACCACCACGCCAGCGACGCCTTTGGCGATTAAATGCTGAGCCAGCCTTTTGACTGCCGGGAAATCGACGTCGTCATCATTGAATGGGGTAACCAGTGCGACCCAAATACCAGAAAATGAAGCCATGTTAAACTCCTGCTGCGTGACCGACTAGGAGTCAGATGAGAAAACCAGAGAGGAGCATCGCGTTGCACACCATCCAGTCAGCTCATCTGACGGGACAGCGCGCCCCGGTCAAATGAGCGGCTGTTTCTTTGAAGTAAGCGCCAAAGCCTCACCCACGGTCAACGCGGTTTGCTGCGGTGCGGCCTGTTGGATGAAAGGGGACATGGCGATCTCGTAACCTGTGAATGTCATCCGATAGTGGACAGGTCACGGTTAGCTGTCAATGGATAACCAGATGATAATAGGGATATTAATAATAGTTGGGTGCAGATGAGTCTGGCTTATCAAAAACAGACCCCGCCGAAGCGGGGTCTGTGATCAACGATGTGGGCGCGTGCTGATGGAGGCAGTCCAACTGAAGGTGGCACCTGTTGGTTGCGCCCGGTTGGCTTTGCGTTCTGCGCGGGTCGCTTTGGCAATCTTTTCACGTGCGGCCATAATGCGATCGATGGCTTCGTCTTTAATTCTATTATGTTCGGAGTTGGTCAACTGGCGCTCGAGGTTTTTGCTTGCTCTGTCCAGATCGGTCTTTACTTCACGTTGTTCGCTTTCTGTCATCTCTTTCAGCGTTAGTCTCTTCATTTTGGCAACCTGTGTTGTGAAGTTGACTTTCAGTGTACAGCATTTATGGCAAAGATATTGTTGTGTCGTTATCAATGCGCTTATCAAACTTCTTCCAGCAGCTCGCTGAGAAAGCGGCGCATGCGTTCGGTGCGTAATGCCGCCATCCTTCGGCCTGCCGCAGTCTGAAATCCTTCCTGTAGTTTGAACAGCTTGGTTTCGAAGTGATCCAGAGTGAATCGCTTGTCATCATACTGGCGCTGTTGCGCCAGCGGGTCGGCGGCATCGTATAGAGCGCTACGCATGCGGCCACCGATGTAGAAGCAGCGGGCAACGCCGATCATGCCAATCGCATCCAGCCTGTCGGCATCCTGCAGTATTTTGGCTTCCAGCGTTTGCGGGGGAATAGCGGCAGAAAAGCTGTGGGCCTCGATCGCGTGCGCAGTCTTGTTGATATCCTCATTAGACCAACCAAGGGTTGCCAGCGCGATGCTGGCTTTTTCTGCCGCCATGCGGGAAGCCAGATGGCGCTGAGGGGCGTTTTTCTCTATCGCAACGCAGTCATGCAGCAACACGGCGGCACACAGAATTTGTTGGTCTCCCCCTTCATCATGGCTGATTTGGCGACTATTTTTCCACACGCGGTGCAGGTGGGCCACATCATGCGAGCCATCATCGCCCTCTAGCGTCAGTGGTAGCAACTCTTGGGCTAATGCCTGAAATGGAGAGAAGGGTTGTAACAGCTCTGGGGAGACGGTTGGAGAATGCACAAATTGATCCTTATCAATAGGCTGAAAGTGAGGCGGGATTACTCTTTGCGAGAGTTGCCGTATTTGTTGTCGTACTCACGACGATAGCCGCGCGCTTTATTGCGATCGCGGATCCATAGATAGCCGCAAACCAGGGCCACCAGGGTTGAAAATGAAACATTACGCATATCCCGGTCATAATAAAACACCAACAACGCATCCAGTGCCGCCACCAGGGCAATCCACTTATACATGTGCGACTGCCGCCGCGTTGCGGCGTTAAGGCGTTTCAACTGTCTGGCTTCATGCAAAACAGGCTTTTGCTGCATAGTCACTCATCATCAATCAGTCCAGTTGATAAATTAGCAGATTATTCCCGACTGCGTCATAGCGGATAATGGCTGTTATGTCACTTTCTGCATCGGTTTAAAAATCATGCGCTGACGGATTGAAATCGGCCAAAAACATGATAGGTTATTTATTCACTATTTCCGATTTTATATTCAGTGGGTGGCGATGATTGTTAGAACCTGGCACGGCTGCGTGCCGCTAAAACATCGGCAAGGATTTGCCGATCATTTACATGTCACAGGCGTCAAGCATGCTAAAGGAATTGCGGGCAACCGTGGAGCTTTTGTCAGGCAAGAGGTGCAGGGAGACTATGCGCATTTCTTTCTGGCAACCTATTGGACATCGCGGGAGGCCATCAAATGTTTCGCCGGTGAAGCCTATCAGGTGGCGGTAACTTATCCGGATGATGAAGCCTTCGCGTTGATCTCCGATCCTTACGTGTTTCACCATCAGGTTGATGAAATCGTCGAGCTTTAACCTCGGATTCAACGTTATGCAGGGGATTACGATGAACAGCAAAACAGTACGCCCAGAAGAGATCGTCCAACAGCAGCTTGATGCCTACAATGCCCGTGATATCGACGTTTTTATGGCCTGCTGGGCGGACGATGCACTGTATTACCAGCATCCGGATACGCTGCTTGCCCGAGGTACGAGGTAAAGGCGAAATTCGTGAGCGTCATATTGCCCGCTTCCAAGAACCCAGCTTGTACGGTGAGCGTATCAAACGGATGGTGGTGGAGAATCTGGTTATCGACCAGGAAGTGGTCACGCGCAATTTTCCTCATGGACGTGAAGAGCACGCACTCATCAGCGCGTGCAGCCGAAAGTTTTGCAGGATGCTGCTGGGTAATACTATCATCCCAGACAGTCATTTAGGCAATAAGGGTACATAAGGGTGATCAACCAGGCATTTATTCCTTATCTGCAACGTTGGCAACTTGAGCCAGACGGACAAGCGTTTGAAACCCATAGCAGCCTGTTGATGCCGGTACGCTATCAAATGATGCCCGCAATGCTGAAAATTGCCCGCGAACAGGAAGAAAAATTTGGCGGTCTGCTGATGTGCTGGTGGCGCGGAGAGGGGGCTGCGCGGGTACTGGCCTGGCATGATGACGGTATTTTGCTGGAAAGGGCGATGGGGACTTTGTCATTGGCACAGCTGGTACGTAATGGCGAAGACCAACGTGCAACTGATATTTTGTGTCAGGTCATTGCCCGATTGCACGCGCCACGGGATGAACCTTATCCCGATCTGATCCCCTTGCATCAGTGGTTTAATGCTTTATGGCCCGCAGCGCAGGTTCACGGAGGCATACTGCGTTTGAGTGCCACCGCCGCGGCAGAATTGCTGATCAGCCCACGGGAGCAAGGGGTGCTGCATGGGGATATCCACCATGACAACGTGCTGGATTTTGCCGAACGCGGCTGGTTAGTGATTGATCCCAAACGTTTGTATGGCGAGCGCGGTTTTGATTACGCCAATATCTTCTGCAACCCCAATTACGGTGTCGCCACCGATCCCGATACCTTCCATCGTCGCGTTGAACAGGTTTGCTCGCGGGCTGGATTGGAACGTTGCCGTCTTCTACAGTGGATCCTGGCCTGGGCGGGGCTTTCCGCGGCCTGGTTTTTGGAAGATGGTGAGCAAGCGGATATCGATTTCCGCGTGGCAGAACTGGCAGCGCGTGCCTTGGGTATCGCGCTGCCGCAGGGAGATGGCGGATTTATCCTGCCAACCGTTGAGAGCCAATAGCGGGATTCAAGGCATGTTGCGCCGTGGTAATGAGAAAATAGCGTAAGCCAGCACGCCGCCAATCAGCCCCCAGAACGCAGCCCCCACGTTTAACAAAGTCAACCCGGAGGCGGTGATCAGAAAGGTGATCACCGCGGCATCCCGCTGTTTATCATCCTGGAGCGCTCGCTGCAAACTACCGGCAATGGTGCCTAATAAGGCCAGCCCGGCGATAGTATGGATCAAGGTTGCCGGCAGTGCGTTGAACAGCATGCCGATGGTACCGCCGAACACCCCCGCTAACAGATAAAAACCACCGGCAGCCACGGCGGCCATATAGCGGCGCTTGGGATCGGGATGAACGTCCGGCCCCATACAGATGGCGGCGGTGATGGCTGCAATACACACCGTGAAGCCGCCAAAGGGGGCCAGCACCAGAGCCGTCAGGGCCGTCCAGCTGATTAGTGGTGAAGTGGGTACGTCATACCCGCCAGCCTTGAGAGTGGCGATGCCAGGTGCGTTCTGCGAGGCCATCGTCACGACAAAGAAAGGAATACCTATGCCCAGCAACGTCGACAGCGTGAAGTGTGGAGCGATAAATTCCGGCTTGGCAAAGGACAATGTTTGTTGGGTGAAATGAATGTTACCCTGTAACGCCGCAATGATCAGCCCAGCAAGCAGCGTCAGAACAATCCCGTAACGCGGCAGATAGCGGCGAGTGAACAGATATACCAGGCACATACCGGCGCTGAGTGAAAAATTGATCTGCAAGGAGGCAAAGGCGTCCAACCCGAAGCGGAGTAATATTCCGGCCAGCATCGCTGCCGAAATGGCCTGCGGGATATGGTTCATCAACTTGGCAAACAGGCCGGTGACACCACACAGCAGGATCAGCCCACTGGCGAAAATAAACACCCCGATGGCCTCATTGAGCGGGGTACCGGGCAAACTGGTGACCAGCAATGCTGCGCCGGGCGTCGACCAGGCGGTAAGGATTGGCGTACGGTAATAGAGCGAAAGCCCCAACGAGGTGATACCCATGCCTAGACCAAGCATGCTCAGCCAGCCGCCAATTTGTATCGGGCTGGCCCCTGCAGCCGCAGCGGCCTGGAAGATAATTGCCGCAGAACTGGTGTAACCTACCAGTACCGCCACAAAACCGGCGACGATGGCAGAAAAGGACATATCACGTAATGAGAGTGCAGGGCGCATAACCGCTCCCGAGTCAGTGTGCGTTATAACGTACGAATTGACGGAGCATAGCATTGTGCGTTATAGCGCACAAGGGGCTATAATCGCTGCAGGTTTATCAGGAGAACAGCTATGCAGGATCTTGCCAGCCATTTGGCGCAAACGCTGAAGTTATTACGTTCGCAGCGCGGTTGGAGCCTTAATCAGGCTGCCGAAAATACGGGCGTCAGCAAGGCGATGCTGGGGCAGATCGAACGGGGCGAGTCCAGCCCAACGGTGGCGACTTTATGGAAAATTGCTACCGGGTTTAACGTGGCTTTCTCCGCTTTTCTGGAAACGGCGCCGTTGCAACCGGCGGCTATGCTGCATCGTTATGGCGAGTTACCAATCTTCAATCAAGACAATGCTGACATGCGTGTGGTGCCGCTTTTCCCGTTCGACCGCCAACTGGGTTTTGATATGTTTGTGATCGACTTGGCTCCTGGCGCGCTCAGTGAATCCTCGGCTCATGAGCCGGGCGTGATTGAACATGTCATTGTCATCAGTGGTCAGTTGGAGCTGGCGATTAACGGCGAATGGCACAGTCTTGCCAGCGGCGAAGCCATGCGCTTCCAGGCAGACTGCCCACATGCCTATCATAATGTCAGCACAGAGCCGGTTCGCATCCACGATCTGATCCATTACCCGCAGGTCTTATCGCCGCAGGATAAAGAAGGGTGCCCATAAGACGGAAAGATCCAGAGCACCCACCTGCAGTCTACTTAATATCCACTCCGTTGAATGCACTCGATTGTTCAGACAGCGAAGCGTTTCGCAATTTCCTGCGCGCCATAAAAAAACGCCGAAGCTAGGCTCCGGCGTTTTTTGAGGTCAGGTTACAGCAGGGATTAGAGAGCAGCAGCTTTCGCTTTTGCTGCCGTATCTTCTGCGGTATCCAGCGTCATACGGTACAGCTTTGGTGCGGTCAGCATCATCAGCACGGCGATCACCGCCGTGGCGATACCAATCTGCATAAACACGTGGCTATAGATAGCCAAAGAAGCATGCGCATCGTTGATGTCGCTTGGGACGGCGGTCAGACCCGCGACCTTACCGGCGATCAGCGCGGCGGCGGCGGTGGTCAGGAACCAGGAGCCCATGATGAAGCCCATCAGACGTTGCGGTACCAACTGAGCCACCATGGCCAGACCCAGACCAGAGATCATCAGCTCACCGATACTCTGCAGGGCATAGCTCAAGATCAGCCAGTTAACGGACACGATGCCCTGGTCGTTGGCGAAGCTTGCGCCCCACGGCAGCACCAGGAATGCCCCAGAACACAGGATCATGCCGAAAGCAAACTTGTGCGGCATTGGCAGACGGTCGCCCATCTTGTTATACAGCGCGGCAAGAATAGGACTGGCCATCATGATCCAGAATGGGTTCAGTGCTTGATACTGTTCCGGCTCAAAGGCAATCCCCAGGATATTGTGCTCAACGTTGTGGATAGCAAAGAAGTTCAGTGAGGTAGGCATTTGGCTGTACAACACGAAGAATACGACTGCTTCGAGCATCAGCAGGAAAGCCACGATCATTTTACGACGTGCGGCACCGTGTAAGGCGAAGGTTTCCTTGGCAAATACGATGACGATACCCACAGAGACGATAGCCAGGGCCCAGCGTGCGATAACCTGATTGTGCAGTAACCAGCTGGAAACCGCGACCAAGGCCACTACGCCAACGATCACCATCAGCAGTTTCTTGATCTGCAAAGGCTTAAAGTCAGGTTTTGAACCGTATTGCTTCACCCAGCGGTGGCACATCATAAAGTTGACCAGGGTGATCAACATACCTACCACGCTCAGTGAGAAGGCGACGCTCCAGCCATATTTGGCAGCCAACCACGGCGTTGCCAGCATGGAGAAGAATGAACCGATGTTGACGGACATATAGTACATGGTGAATGCACCGTCCAAACGCGGATCGTCTTTCTCATAGCAGGTAGACAGCAGGGAAGAAGGGTTGGCTTTAAACAGTCCGCTACCGACGGCGATGGTGGCCATGCCCAGATAAACCCAGAAGATATCATGGCCAGAATAGGCCACCATGGCGTAACCTGCGGCCAGTACGATGGCCCCCAACACGATCACCCGCTTGGAGCCAAGAACTTTATCCCCCAACCAGCCACCAATGGCCACGAAACCGTAAACCAGTGCACTGAAGGAGGAGAACAGCGTAATCGAGTCGGCTTCACTCAGGCCAAGCATCTTGACCAGATAGACCGCCATGATGCCTTGCAGACCGTAGTAGCCGAAACGTTCCCAGAGTTCAATCGAGAAGATCAGGTAGAAGGCCTTAGGTTGCTTAAACGCGTTAAGGCTAATGTTTTCCGAAGAATTGTTGTTTGCAGTTGACACTGGTACCTCTGGTTTTTTCACTACCCGCATTGTCAGGACGGGAAATTGCAGAATGTGATGCAGGGCTGCACCCTTCTGCATTGTTATAGGATGAATGCCGGCGGTTAATGTTCACTATCTTTGTCAACGAGGCAAGCTTTTTGACATGTTCTGTTACATATATCATTAACCACATCATATAACTATGTTGCAATTGTTATGCAGTATTAACGTTTGCCATTCTTAAATTTGCCGAGTTTTTATTTTGATTAAAAGCTACCCTGAATTAATTTAGTTATATCTTCTGCTATTTAAGCTATATCCAGTCCATACCAATGCTAATGATTGATTAGACCTTTGTTTGTTGTGCATAAACTGGATTATGCAAAATTTCTGAAAATGAACAGATCGGTAGTGAGGTTTGTAAATGAGATGTGATCGTCAAGACGTGAGGTTAACCACAATTTTTGACTAATTTTACGGTTGAAAATATCTGAAACAGCGAGTTTGTAGGGAAATCCCGGACTCCACCAAGGTTAATGCTGCCTGAAGTCACATTTTTGATAAAAAACCGGGGGGAAGAGTCGAGGACACGGAGCGCCGTGCCCGGCAGGTTCAATCCAGCGGGTAAACCTTCTCTTTAAACTCGCACAGGTCTTCGATAATGCATGAACCGCAGCGCGGTTTACGGGCGATACAGGTATAGCGGCCATGCAGGATCAACCAGTGATGGCAGTCGACCTTAAACTCGGCAGGAACCACTTTCAGCAGCTTTTCCTCTACCTGCTCCACGTTTTTCCCTGGGGCGAAGTGGGTGCGGTTACAGACGCGGAATATATGGGTATCAACGGCAATGGTCGGCCAACCGAAGGCCGTATTCAACACCACGTTGGCCGTTTTGCGCCCCACGCCGGGCAGGGCTTCCAGTGCGTCACGATCTTCCGGTACTTCACCGTGATGCTTTTCCAGCAGGATACGGCAGGTTTTAATCACGTTCTCGGCTTTGCTGTTAAACAGGCCGATGGTTTTGATGTACTCTTTTACGCCGTCTACCCCCAACGCCAGCATAGCCGCTGGCGTGTTGGCTACCGGGTAGAGTTTAGCCGTGGCCTTGTTAACGCTGACGTCGGTTGCTTGAGCGGAGAGCAGCACGGAAATCAACAGCTCAAAAGGTGTGGTATACACCAGTTCGGTGGTCGGATGCGGGTCGTTATCCCGCAAGCGAGTCAGGATCTCCAGGCGTTTCTCTTTATTCATAACGCTTTCTCTACGTGTCCCTGTTCCATGTTAGGTTCAGCTGCCAAAGCCTTGGCTTTACGCGCCTTCATTTTTTCGTCAATCAGATATTTGGTTGCCAGCATCAAACCCAGACCGATAAAGGCACCCGGTGGCAGCATGGCCAGCAGGAAAGGGGTGTCGAAATGGACAATCTCAATGCGTAACACCTTGGCCCAACCGCCCAACAGCAGGTCAGCGCCATCAAACAGCGTACCGTTCCCAATCAACTCACGTAGCGAGCCCAGCACAAACATGGCACTGGTGGCGCCGAGCCCGATGGCCATACCGTCGATCAATGCCAATCCTACCGGTTTTCGCGCTGCCACGGCTTCAGCCCGGCCAACTACGATGCAGTTGGTGACGATCAACGGGATAAAAATCCCCAACGACTGATACAGGCCGAAAGCGTAGGCGTTGATCAGCATCTGCACGATACTCACCGCGGCGGCAATGATCATCACGTAAATCGGAATGCGAACTTCGCTCGGGATCCAACGGCGCAAGGCGGAAATGGAACCGTTGGTAATGGTTAACACCAGCGTGGTGGCCAGCCCAAGCCCCAAGGCGTTGGTCGCAGTCGACGTCACCGCCAGCAGCGGGCACAGCCCCAATAATTGCACTAACGCAGAGTTGTTTTTCCACAACCCCTGTACGATTAACTCTTTGGCTTCACTCATTCGCTGGCTCCGCAGGCAGGCAAGGTATCCAGTTTAGGCGGCAGCGTCTCCATAAACAACGCTGTACGACGCACGGCGTTGACCACGGCTCGTGGGGTGATGGTGGCCCCAGTGAACTGATCAAACATTCCGCCGTCTTTCTTCACTGCCCAACGTTTATCATCCGGGCCGTCGATCTTTTTACCGCTGAAGAAGGTGATCCAGTCGGTGATACGTAATTCGATTTTATCGCCAAGCCCAGGTGTTTCGTGATGTTCCATCACGCGGGTTCCCAACATCGTGCCGTTAAAATCGGCGCCGACCAGCAGTTGGATTGCCCCAGAATAACCGTCGGGAGCGGTCGTTTCCAATGCGGCCGCCACCAGTTGGCCATTCTTGCGTGCCAGATACAGATGATGAGGCGCATCGTTGCCCAAAGCCGGATCGCTGACCAGCAGGCATTCGCTCTGCATATCGTTGTCATAATGTTCTGGCGGCACGACCTGGTCCAGCAGCGCTTTCTGTTGCAACGCCGCCTGATGGGCAATAGTGGTTTTGGTTAACTGGTACACCACGGCGGTCAGGCCGGTGGTCACGGCGGCGAACACGGCCAGTGTGGTGCCATGCTTTCTCATGGAATTAAGCATATTGACTCCTTAACGGTGGCCGTACACGCGCGGTTGCGTGTAGTGATCGATCAAAGGCACGGTAATGTTGGCCAGCAGTACGGCAAAGGCCACGCCGTCCGGGTAACCGCCATACACGCGGATCAGCCAGACCAGCAAGCCAACCAGGCCGCCGTATATCAACCGCCCTTTGGGCGTGGTAGAGGCACTGACCGGATCGGTGGCAATAAAGAAAGCCCCGAGCATGGTGGCCCCGGAAAACAGGTGGATCAGCGGGGAAGCCTGGTGGGCAGGATCTAACGTCCAGGCTAAACCTGAACACAGGGCAATAACTGCCAGCATACTGAACGGGATGTGCCAGTGGATCAGCCTACGTCCCAGCATAAACAGGCCGCCGAGCAGGAAGCCCAGGTTAATCCATTGCCAGCCGATACCGGCCAGCGTACCGCCAAATAGCGGTTGCTGAAGCACCTGTTCCACCGAGTGGCCGCTACGCAGGCCGGTTTTAAAACCGTCCAATGGCGTTGCCTGGCTGATACCATCAACGCCCATCTGCAATTGGTGCAGAGTTGCTCCCTGGGCGGTGTGGCCGCTGAAAATAGTCAGCAAGGTATCCGGCAGGGTCAGGGCGGTTGCGCGCAGTTCTTCCGGTGGTAACCAACTGGTCATCTGTACCGGGAAGGAGATTAACAGCACCACGTAACCCACCATGGCAGGGTTGAAAGGGTTTTGCCCCAGTCCACCGTAAAGCTGTTTGGCGATCACAATGGCGAAAAAGGTGCCGATCACGATCATCCACCAGGGAGCCAGCGGTGGCAGGCTAATGCCCAGCAACAGCGCAGTGAGTAGGGCAGAATTGTCTGCCAGTCGTGCTTTGACCGGCTGTTTACGCAGAGCAAGAATGGCGGCTTCGGCCCCGAGGGCGGTTAACATCGCCAACGCGGTCTGAATAAGGTTGCCATAGCCAAAAAACCACAGCTGTGCGGCCATGCCGGGAATGCAGGCCAGCATCACCCAAAGCATGATGCGGCTGGTGCTTTGCTGGTTATGGGTAAACGGAGAGCTGGCGATGTGTAAGCCCTTGGGGGCTGCCTGTTGTACCGGCCTGAACTTCATAGAATAACGACCATTTCTTTGCCATGTTAATCAGTGCATGCCCGGTGCGGGCACCGGGGGAAATTACTGCGCTGCATTCTACCTCAATCATATGTCGGGTAATACGTGCTAATCATAAGGATATTCGGCTTTTGCTGCGAGAAACAGCCAGGCTGGGTGTTAAACGTACAGTATGGGTTGTCATACTGATGATCGAGCTGCTATTTTTGGACTGCTTTTCGCACGGAATAACAACTTTCATATAATTAACGTAGGTTACTATCCTGAGCATTTTTGAAGTAGCGAACATCTGATAATGACTAATGAAGATATTTTATTTATTGAAGAGCTGATTGAATGGGTTGAAATTCATCTGGAAACTCGGCCAAATCTGGATGAAGTTGCGCGTATCTCTGGCTACTCCAAGTGGCACTTGCAGCGTAAGTTCAAGCGCATCACCGGTATCCAGCTCGCCACCTATATTCGATCACGCATTCTTACCCGTGCGGCGGTCGCGCTGCGCATCAGCAACCGTACGATTATCGATATCTCCGATGAACTGGGTTTTGATTCACAGCAAACCTTTACCCGGATGTTTAAGCAACGTTTTGGCATTACGCCAAACCGCTACCGTACCATGGATAAATGGGACGTGAAGAGCCTGATGCCGCGCTTCGACTTTGAAGCCGTGTATGAGGCAGGTTTTTACCCGGAAATACAACGGCTGACGTTGCCGGATACGCATTTGGTCGGGTTCACGCGGCAGTTGGAGTTTGATACCGCACAAGAGATGGAGGTGTCTTCTTGTCTCGCCATGAAGGGGGAGATTCTTAACGACTTCTTCAAAGGATTGAATACGGAATGCCACAAGGTTTTCAGCATCCATTCTGTCAATGAGCGCGGCGATGGCGAGTGTTCGGTCACGCATACCATGGCGGTGGAGCCGGAATTCAAGAAGGATATCCTTTCTGGCCACAAGATTGAGGATATTCGTTTGCCAACGCGCGAGTACATCGCGATTACCCATCAGGGGACGGCCAAAGAGTGCGTGAAATTCATCTCTTACCTGATCTCACATGTGATGCCAGGGTTGCGCAATGAAGTGCGTGGGAGCGTAGAGATGGAAATGATCGAAGCCAAGGCATGGAATCAGGATGCCAAACTGCGGCAGATCGATGTCAATTACACCTACCTGATTTCTATCGACTAAATGGGGTCTTGCGTTCGGCAAGACCCCATTCCGCTTACTCTTTATCTACCATCGCTAGCTGCTGTGCGGCCTTTTTTGCCTTGACTCGGGCCAGCGCTGCGGCAACGGCGGCCTTGCGCGGATCCTCCGGTTCAGTCGCAGGGATAGGTTCCTCATCAACTTGCGGTTGTGTAAACTCAGCTTGCTGTGCGGCCTTTTTTGCCTTGACTCGGGCCAGTGCGGCAGCAACGGCGGCCTTGCGGGGATCCTCCGCTTCAGCCATAGGGATAGGTTCCTCATCAACTTGCGGTTGTGTAAGCTCAGCTTGCTGTGCGGCCTTTTTTGCCTTGACTCGGGCCAGTGCGGCAGCAACGGCGGCCTTGCGCGGATCCTCCGGTTCAGCCGTAGGGATAGGTTTCTTGTCAACTAGCGGTTGTGAAAGCTCAGCCTGCTGCGCGGCCTTTTTCGCCTTCACGCGGGCTAATGCCGCCGCTACCGCAGCCTTACGCGGATCCTCTGAAACTACAGTGTCCGCCACGCTATCGGCGTCTTGCGCCTGCGCCGCTTTCTTGGCTTTGACTCGCGCCAATGCCGCAGCCACGGCTGCTTTACGTGGGTCTTCCTCTTGCACTGCCTCTTCTACGGCCGGCATTTCGCTTGCCTGCTCAAGCTTGCGCTCTCTGGCCTGTGCCTTACGCGCTTCGCGGGCAGCAATGGCAGCACTGTTGTCCGGCTCCTGGCCGGTGATAGCAATGCCTGCAGCCTCACTGTTTTTACTACGCACGCGAGCCAGTGCCGCCTGAACGGCATCCTGATCGCTATCGGTCAGTTTCACCGCCGCCTTTTTATGACGTTCTTCGCGCGCCAATTTTTCACGCTCTAAGCGGGCCAGCTTAGCTTCATAACGAGCCTTGGCTTCGGCGGTACGCGTCGCTTCCTGATCCAACGCGTTAATCTCAGCCTTCTCTTGGCGATAATATTGCACCAGCGGAATGTTGCTGGGGCAGACGAAGGCACAGGCGCCACATTCGATACAGTCGAACAGATTATGCTTACGCGCCTTCTCGTGCTCATCACCACGGCTAAACCAGTAAAGCTGTTGCGGCAACAGCCCGGCAGGGCAGGCATCAACGCACAGCCCACAGCGGATACAAGACTGCTCTGGTTCTTGTACGGCCATTTCGTCTACCGTCGGGGCCAGCAAGCAGTTGCTGATTTTGACAACCGGCACGTTTAACGTTGGCAGCGTAAAGCCCATCAGCGGGCCGCCCATCACCACCATCTGTTGAGGTTGCGGTTGATAGCCGCCAAAGGCCAGCAGGTGTTGCACAGGCGTACCGAGGCGTGCCCACACGTTGCCTGGCTTACTCATGGCCTCACCGGTTAAGGTGACGACGCGCTCAATCAACGGCTCGCCATCGACAATCGCCCGCTTGATGGCAAAGGCGGTGCCCACGTTCTGCATCAGCACGCCGATGGTGGATGAACGCTTGCCGTGAGGCACTTCTTTGCCCGTCAGAATTTTGGTTAACTGCTTGGCTCCGCCCGAAGGATATTTGGTGGGGATCACCCGCAGGGCGATGCCATCCTGCCCGCGCAAAGCGACTTTCAGAGCGGCGATGGCTTCCGGCTTGTTATCTTCGATGCCGATCAACGTCACTTTGGGTTGTAGCAGGTGGCGCAGGATTTGGGTGCCTTCGATAATTTGAGCGGCCTGTTCCTGCATCAGCCGGTCGTCGGCGGTGATATAGGGCTCGCATTCGGCAGCGTTGAGGATCAGGGTTTCCACCTCTTCACGGCCGCCTTGCAGCTTACTGGCCGTTGGGAAGCCTGCGCCCCCCAGACCGGCAATCCCGGCCTGATGAATACGTTGGATCAGCTCAACCGCGTCCAGTTGCCGATAATCGGCGACCGGCGTCAGTTCGCACCAGCGATCTTCACCGTCTGGATCGATAATCACACACAATTCCGCCAGCCCTGAAGGGTGGGCGGTAACGTGAGGTTCAATGGCGCGGATGGTGCCCGAGGTGGGCGCATGTACCGGCAAGGTGCGGCCACGGCCAAAGGTCAGCGGTTGGCCTTTCAGTACGCGCTCACCGGCTTTGACGCACAGCTCACCCTCTGGCCCGAGATGCTGTTGCAAGGGGACGATAAATATGTCGGGTAGGGGAGCCACGCGCAGTGGCACACCGCTGGACTGGGTCTTCATTTCGGGTGGATGAATGCCACCGTCAAAATCCCAAATCCGATCTTTTTTCAAAGCGGCGAACAGATTAAACATGTTGCTCCACGGGGATCACTTGCACCGGAATGGTTTGCATATCCCACTTCCAGCTGGCGGTCGTGGTGGCGACCGGTTTCATTTCAATACAGTCGGTTGGGCAGGGCGCAACACACAGATCACAGCCTGTACAGAGATCGGTAATGACCGTGTGCATGGCGCGGGTGGCACCCACGATGGCGTCGACCGGGCAGGCCTGAATGCACTTGGTGCAGCCGATGCAGTTGGCTTCGTCAATATAGGCGACCTTGCGTACCGGCTCGGCCACGGCGGCACCGCCGTCCAGCGGTTGCGGCTCGACGTTGAGTAACTCGGCCAGCTTGAGCATCACCTGCTCGCCACCCGGGGCGCATTTGTTGATCATCTCGCCATTGGCAACCGCTTCGGCATAAGGGCGGCAGCCGGGGTAACCGCATTGGCCACATTGGCTCTGCGGCAGAATTTCGTCGATCTGTTCGGCAACCGGATCTTCTTCCACTTCAAAGCGGCGCGCGGCAAAGCCCAGCACCAGACCAAACAGCAGTCCCAGGGCGCTTAATGCCGCCACGGCAATCCACAACGCAGTCATTAGAATCTCACCAGCCCGGTAAAGCCCATAAAGGCCAGAGACATCAGGCCGGCGGTGATCAAGGCGATGGAGGAACCGCGAAACGGTGCGGGCACATCGGCTACCGCCAGGCGTTCACGGATGGCGGCAAACAACACCATCACCAATGAGAAGCCCGCGGCGGCACTAAAGCCATAAACCGCAGACTGCAGAAAGTTGTAGCCAAGGTTGACGTTGAGCAACGCCACGCCTAACACGGCGCAGTTGGTGGTGATCAGCGGCAGGAAAATCCCCAGCAGGCGATACAGCGCCGGGCTGGTTTTACGCACCACCATTTCGGTGAATTGCACCACGACGGCGATCACCAGAATAAAGGACAGCGTGCGCAGATAAACCAGATCCAATGGGATTAGGATAAAGCTGTTGATTAGCCAGGCGCAGACCGAGGCCAGCGTCATCACGAATGTGGTCGCCATGCCCATGCCGATGGCACTTTCCAGTTTCTTGGAAACGCCCATAAAGGGGCACAGGCCCAGGAATTTCACCAGGACAAAGTTGTTCACCAGTACGGTGCCAACAAACAAGAGCAGGTATTCGGTCATTGCAATGCCTAAAAAAATAAAAGCCGCCTATTATCGGTAATCGGCGGCGTAACGACAACATACTAATCGCAAGGGTATTGCGCTTTTTTGCCTGTTTTGCTGAAAATTTACCCGGCAGGGCGATCAAATCGTGCCTTGCCGTGGTTACTTCTCTGTGAAGGTGCCTTTTACGCGTTGGGAACGCTTAAAATAGGGCACCAGCAGAGCGGCCATCACCAACGGCCATAGCAGGCTACGCACTGCCAGTTCATCGGACACGGGGGCAAAGGCGAACGATTTGATCGCCAATAGCACGGTGATCAGTAGCCAGACCAGGAACAACTTTGGAAAACGTTGTGAACGCTGGCAGAACAGCCACAGCAGGTACAGCGTAAAGCACCACATCACCAGCGTGGTGAGCACCGACAGATACCACTGTGTGGAGAAGGCCTGAGCATTGGTGCTCAGATACTCGCGTGATTCGGGCATAAAAATGGCCATACCGTACAGGGCCAACATCAGGCTGGCGCTGAGCAGGGTAACGATCAGATAGGCCATCGGGGCTAGCAGCCAACCGCCGATGCGCGAATATTCAGCTTGGGTCATACGAGATCCTGAGTGGTATTGCAACGAAGTAAGCGGCATAGCTTACTCAAATATGTGCCAATGCGCGAGGAGAAGGCGATTTCGTTGGCCTAGCCTATAAAAATGTTAGTCAGGTTGGGTCGCTGCAGGTAATGGTGCAACAGGTGAGAGTCATACAGAACGCCGACACGCCGTGAATCCATCCCTGGAGGCTCGTATCGCGCATCCCTGCGCTCAACGGTCGGCTAACCTGCAATGACTCCCACCTGCCTCAAGCTCGGGTGTTGCGGTATTATGTCCAGTAACAATGGGAATGTGATTAACGTTCCGCACCGTTGCTGGCGATCAGCTTTTGGTACCAGAAGAAGCTCTTCTTACGCTGGCGTGCCAGATCTTTGTTGTGGTCAACGTAAATAAAGCCGTACTGCTTCTGGAAGCCGTTGAGCCAGCTCAGCAGATCGATAAACGACCACGGATAATAGCCACGTACGTCGGCACCCTGTTTGATGGCGTCTTCAATGGCACCAATGTGCTGGCGCAGATAGTCGATGCGATCGTCATCCACCACTTCACCATCGATAATCGGATCTTTGGCTCCCAGACCGTTCTCGGTGATGTAGATAGGGATATCGCCGTAACGCGCTTTGATATTCATGATGCCTTCGGTGAGGCCTTGCGGATAAATCTCCCAGTCCCAATCGGTATACACGCCATTCGGGTTGCGGACGAACTTGAACAGCCCTTTAAAGCCGAATTCGTTACCCTGCTGGTGGCCGCTACCTTTCTCGCCGGTGGTGTTGATAGTCAGATGTGACTCTTGATTATTGGCCGCGATGGTTTCACGTTTGTAATAGTTCAGGCCAATAAAGTCACAGATATTGTCGCGCAGCAGTTGCTCATCACCAGGTGCGAATTGTGGCACGCCCCACAGAGCCTGAGTTTGCGCCAGCAGTTCAGCCGGATATTCCCCTTTCAGCACTGGATCGTACAGCCAGTGGGTAAAGATCCCTTCGGCCAACTGATAGGCCGCCAAGTCTTCCGCAGATTGGCTGAGCGGGGTGTGGGTTTGCAACACATTGACGAAGCCGATTTGACCCGCAATGCCGCTGGTACGGAATGCGGCTACCGCTTTAGCGTGGGCTACAAAGACATGGTGGCAGGCCTGGATCGCGCGCGCCGGGTTCTGTACGCCCGGTGGGTGGCCGCCGGTGATGTAACCGAAGCCGATAAAGCACACGGTCTCATTGAAGGTAGACCATAGTTTGACGCGATCGCCGTAACGTTGGTAACACAGGCGGGCATACTCTTCAAAAGCCTCCGCAGTGCTGCGTGCTTCCCAACCGCCTTCATCTTGCAGCGCCTGCGGCAGATCCCAGTGGTACAGGGTGATCATCGGCTCAATGTTGTGTTCCAACAGGGCATCGATCAGATCGCTGTAGAATTTGACCCCGGCCTCATTGATGGTGCCCCGGCCCTGTGGCAGCAGGCGCGGCCAGGAGATTGAGAAGCGGTAGCTCTGCATCCCCATTTCGGCCATCAGCGCCACGTCCTCACGGAAGCGGTGATAGTGATCGACGGCAACATCGCCGTTAGTGCCGTGGTAAGTGGTACCTGGCAGGTGGGAGAAGGTATCCCAGATGGATGGGCCTTTGCCGTCGGCATCGTGTGCGCCTTCAACCTGATACGCCGCGCTAGCCGCGCCCCAGAGGAACTCTTTCGGGAAAGCAGACATAACTATTCTCTCTATACGTTAAATATTGAGTCTAGTTTAGGTCGAGTTGAAATGAGTTTGCAACCGGTTTCTGAAACCGGTTGCAGTTTTTGCGGGCGCGTTTAGCGACGGTTGATTTGGTAGTAGGTTTCATTCCAGCGGATTTCGTTTTTGAACGCTGGCAGGGTGGTGTCGTTATCGATCAGCAGGAATTCGATGTTGTGCATCTCGGCATACAGACGCAGGTAGTCGGCGTTTAGTGACTGCGAGAACACCGTGTGGTGCGCACCACCTGCCAGGATCCAGGCTTCCGCCGCCGTAGCCAGGGAAGGCTGAGCACGCCAGATCGCCCGCGCCACCGGCAGTTTAGGTAACGGTTTAGGCTGCTCAATGGTATCAACCTGATTGACCAGCAGGCGGAAACGGTCGCCCATATCGATCAGGCTGGCGTTTACCGCCGGGCCTGCCGGGGTAGAGAAGATCAGGCGGGCCGGATCGGCCTTGCCACCGATGCCCAGATATTGAATATCCAGCAGTGGCTTCTGTTCTTTGGCGATGGAAGGGCAGACTTCCAGCATATGGGAACCCACCACCAGATCGTTGCCCGGCTGGAAGTTGTAGGTGTAATCCTCCATAAACGAGGTACCGCCGTTTAAGCCGCTGCCCATCACTTTCATAATGCGCAGCAGGGCCGCAGTTTTCCAGTCACCCTCACCGGCAAAGCCGTAGCCTTGCTGCATCAGACGCTGTACCGCTAAACCTGGCAACTGCTTCATGCCGTGCAGCGTTTCAAAGTTGGTAGTGAAGGCGTGGAACTTGCCCTGTTCGAGGAAACGTTTCATACCCAGTTCGATAGCGGCAGCATCGATCAGGTTCTGCCGTTTGGCACCGTTAACTTTTGCCAGGTCACTCAGCTCATAGCTGGCTTCGTACTCTTCGATCAGAGCATCGATATCGCCCTTGCTCACTTCATCGATCACGCTGACCAAATCGCCGATGCCATAAGCATCCACGGAATAACCAAACTGGATCTGCGCGGCCACTTTATCGCCATCGGTCACGGCGACCTGGCGCATGTTGTCACCAAAACGCGCCACCTTCAGTTGCTGGCTTTCCTGTTTGGCGCAGGCAACACGCATCCATTGAGCGATACGTTCTTGGGCATTTTTGTCTTGCCAGTGGCCCGCGATCACGCTGTGCTGCTGGCGCATACGAGCACCGATAAACCCGAACTCACGGCCACCGTGGGCGGTCTGGTTCAGGTTCATAAAGTCCATATCCATGCTGTCCCAGGGAACCTCGGCATTAAATTGGGTATGGAACTGGAGCAGCGGTTTATCGAGGGTCGACAGGCCGGCAATCCACATTTTGGCCGGTGAGAAGGTGTGCAGCCAGGTGATGATGCCGACGCAGTCCTGGTGATAGTTGGCATCACGGCAGACGGTGGTGATTTCGTCCGGCGTGGTGACCAGCGGTTTCAGCACCATCTTCACTGGTAAACCTGCGTCACGGTTCAGGCTGTTCACGACCTGTTCGGCGTTTTCCATCACCTGTTGCAGGGTTTTTGGGCCATAGAGATGCTGGCTACCGATCACGAACCACACTTCACGTTGCTTAAAGATGTTCATCAAAAACTCCTGGATCTAGAGGTTTTATTGAGCCGGTGAGGTCTGCCCCAGCGTATTAATTTTTGGTGGTTGCGGCAAAGTGCGGCTCTGCGGCTTGGCACCACTGTTGATAGCGTTCATAAAGTTGTTGGTAGCGAGCGACGTTTGCAGGAGCGGGCTGCAAAGTACGTTCAATGCTGCAGGCCATATGCTGCTGGGCTTGCGGAACGTCGCTGAAATGCCCGGCGGCCACGGCGGCGAAGATGGCCGCACCCAACGCGCAGCATTGGTCGGAGGCGACAATCTGTAGCGGGCGATCCATCACATCGGCGCAAACCTGCATAATCACCGGTGATTTGCGGGCAATGCCGCCTAAAGCCAGCACGTTATCAACGGGAATGTCCTGCTGTTCGAAGCACTCCATGATGGCGCGAGCGCCAAATGCCGTTGCGGCGATAAAGCCACCAAACAGCGTGGGTGCATCGGTGCCGAGGTTGAGATCGGTGATCACCCCTTTCAGACGTTGGTTGGCGTAGGGGGTGCGGCGGCCATTGAACCAGTCCAATACCACTGGCAGATGGTCAAGCGACGGGTTTTTGGCCCAGGCGGTGGTCAGGGCGGCCAGCATGTCATGCTCGATTTGTTGCAGCTGTGTCTGGAGTTGCGGTTGCGTCTTGGCGGCTTCACGCAGTGGCCAGCTCAGCAGACGGCTGAACCAGGCGTACATATCGCCAAAAGCGGATTGCCCGGCCTCCATACCGATGGTTTGCGGCACGACGCTGCCGTCCACCTGGCCGCAGATGCCGCTGATGGCACGATCGCCCACACGTTCACGATCGGCAATCAGAATGTCGCAGGTCGACGTGCCAATCACCTTCACCAGCGTATAAGGCTTTGCACCAGCTCCCACGGCCCCCATGTGACAGTCAAAGGCACCACCGGACAGCACCACGCTCTCTGACAGCCCAAGCCGTTTGGCCCACTCTTTGCTCAGCATCCCCACCGGCAAATCAGCAGTGTAGGAACCGTTGAACAGCGGATAGGGCAGATCTTCCACCAGCAACGCATCCAAGGCTGCAAAGAAGGCTTTAGGTGGCAAACCGTCCCAGTCTGGATGCCACAGCGTTTTATGGCCAACGCTGCAACGCCCGCGCTTTAACCGATCCGGTGCGGTGGTGCCAGAAAGCAGCGCTGGTACCCAATCGCATAGCTCAACCCAAGAGGCGGCGGCGTGGCGTACCGCCTCATCCTGGCGTGAAACGTGCAAGATTTTGGCCCAGAACCACTCCGAGGAGTAAACACCACCGATATAGCGCGAATAGTCGGGAAAATCGCCACGGCGGCACAGCTGGTTAATCTCCTCCGCTTCCTCGATAGCGGTGTGGTCTTTCCACAGCACAAACATGGCGTTGGGATTGCTGGCAAACTCCGGTCGCAACGCCAATACGTCGCCATGTTCATCAATCGGGGCGGGAGTGGATCCGGTGGAATCTACCCCAATCCCGATCACTGCCTGCCGCTGTTCCTGGCTCATGCGTTGCACCACGGCGACGACGGCTTGCTCCATGGCTTCGATATAGTCGAGTGGATGATGGCGGAACTGGTTCTGCGCGGCGTTACAGAAGTCACCACGCTGCCAGCGTGGGTAGTAGACCACCTCGGTATCCAGTTCGTTGCCGTTTTGACAGTCGACAGCCAATACCCGTACTGAATCGCTGCCGAAGTCTAATCCCAGGGCAATAGCACCTGCCGTCATGATGCGGACTCCTTACTTGTTAGATTGAGGTTAACGATAGGAGCGGGACGGGGAGGTCGGTGAGGAGTCATTGGCTGGAAGTATGCACTTTTCTGCTTGCTACAGTGATTTTGTGATGGGGGTCAAAAGTTACTACTTGGTTAAATTTGCTAAATGTATGCACATATCTGCTGTTATCTCGGGATGTGATAGCGCTCTACATTTAACTAACAAATACCGGCTAAAACTGTTTGCGTCTTACCTGAGTCGTCGGCAAGGGGCGAGATATAAAGCCATTGTCGTGACAGGATCTCATAATGATAACGTTTTCACGGTGGCCCGGTTTTTCTGCCGATGAAAGCAAAACAGCGGAGAGTACCATGCATCAATTCACTAAGACGTTGGCAGTGATCGGTCTGACGGCGGTTATGTCACATTCAGCTGTCGCAGAGACCATGAAACTGGGTTTTTTGGTTAAGCAGCCAGAAGAGCCCTGGTTCCAGACCGAATGGAAATTTGCCGACAAGGCGGGTAAAGACCTGGGCTTTGAAGTGATCAAGATTGCCGTGCCGGACGGCGAGAAAACCCTCAATGCCATCGATAGCCTGGCAGCCAGCGGGGCCAAGGGATTTGTTATCTGCACCCCAGACCCGAAGCTCGGCTCAGCGATTGTCGCCAAGGCGCGCAGCTACGACCTGAAAGTGATCGCGGTTGACGACCAGTTTGTTAACGCCAAAGGCAAACCGATGGAGAGCGTGCCGCTAGTGATGATGGCGGCTACCAAGATAGGTGAACGCCAAGGCGCAGAGCTGTGGAAAGAGATGAACAAGCGTGGCTGGAAAGTGGCAGAGACCGGCGTAATGGCGATCACTTCCGATGAACTGGACACTGCACGCCGCCGTACCGGTGGCTCGATGGACGCATTGAAAACCTCTGGTTTCCCAGAGCAGCAGATCTACAAGGTTCCGACCAAATCCAACGATATCCCAGGGGCGTTTGATGCCGCCAACTCGATGCTGGTACAGCATCCAGAAGTGAAAAACTGGCTGATCGTCGGGATGAACGACAACACCGTGCTGGGCGGCGTGCGTGCCACCGAAGGCCAGGGCTTTAAAGCGCCGAATGTGATCGGCATTGGTATCAATGGCGTTGACGCGGTAAGCGAGCTTTCCAAGAAACAGGCTACCGGCTTCTACGGCTCACTGCTGCCAAGCCCGGATATTCATGGCTACAAGAGCATTCAGATGCTGCATGACTGGGTAGAGAAAGGCGTGGAACCGCAGAAATTTACTGAAGTGACTGACGTGGTGCTGATCACCCGTGACAACTTCCAGGTGGAACTGCAGAAAAAAGGTCTGATGTAAGGGTCGTGCCGCCTGCATCAAGCGGGCGGCCATTTATCGCACAGCATTGAGGAAAGCACTATGACTGCCGTCACGCCCTATCTGGCTTTCAAAGGCATCGGTAAAAGCTTCCCTGGCGTCAAAGCGCTGGATGATATCAGTTTCAGCTGTCAGGCAGGGCAGATCCATGCGCTGATGGGGGAAAACGGCGCTGGGAAATCGACGCTGCTGAAAATCCTCAGCGGCAATTACGCCCCAAGCAAAGGGGAGATCCACCTCCAGGGGCAAGCGGTGCAGTTTGCCAATACCACCGACGCGTTGAACGCCGGGGTAGCGATTATCTACCAGGAACTGCATCTGGTGCCGGAAATGACCGTGGCAGAGAACATCTACCTTGGCCAGTTGCCGACCAAACATGGCCTGGTGGATCGCAAACTGCTGCGTTATGAATCCCGCTTACAGCTGGAACACCTCGGGTTGGATATCGATCCGGATACTCCGTTGAAGTACCTGTCGATTGGCCAGTGGCAGATGGTGGAGATTGCCAAGGCTCTGGCGCGTAACGCCAAAGTGATTGCGTTTGATGAGCCGACCAGTTCGCTGTCGGCACGTGAAATTGAACAGCTGTTCCGGGTGATCCGCGAGTTGCGTGCCGAAGGACGGGTGATCCTGTATGTCTCGCATCGTATGGAGGAGATCTTCGCGTTGAGTGATGCCATTACCGTGTTTAAGGATGGCCGCTATGTGCGCACCTTCGATGATATGCAGCAGGTAAACAATGAAGTGCTGGTGCAGGCGATGGTTGGCCGTGATCTCGGTGATGTCTATGGCTATCAGCCACGTGAGCTGGGAGGTGTGCTGTTGCAGCTTACCGAGTTGCAGGCCGCCGGGGTGAAAACGCCTATCAGCCTTAACGTACGCGCTGGAGAAATTGTTGGCCTGTTTGGTCTGGTAGGCGCAGGGCGCAGCGAATTGATGAAAGGGATTTTTGGCGCTACGCGGATAACCGGGGGCCAATTGATGCTGGATGGCAAGCGGCTTGATGTTCGTTCACCGATTGACGCTATCCGTGCGGGCGTGATGCTGTGCCCGGAAGATCGTAAGGCCGACGGCATCATTCCGGTGCACTCGGTGCGTGACAATATCAACATCAGTGCCCGCCGTAAAAGCATCAAGGCGGGCTGTCTGATCGATAACGCCTGGGAAACCAGCAATGCCGATCACCATATCCGCGCGCTGAATATCAAAACCCCAACGGCAGAACAGCTGATCATGAACCTCTCCGGTGGCAACCAACAGAAGGCGATCCTGGGCCGTTGGCTGTCGGAAGAGATGAAGGTGATCCTGCTGGATGAGCCGACACGCGGCATTGACGTTGGCGCAAAACATGAAATCTATCACGTGATTTATCAGTTGGCGCAGCAGGGCATTGCTGTGCTGTTCGCCTCCAGCGATTTGCCCGAAGTGCTGGGGCTGGCGGATCGCATCATCGTGATGCGTGAAGGGGCGATCTCTGGTGAATTGACCCATAGCGAGGCCTCTGAGGAAAAAGCCCTCAGCCTGGCGATGTTACGTACACCTGATATTGCAGCGGCGATGGCCTGATGGTGAAGGAGCAAGAGATGTCGAGTATAACAACCAATTCTGTGAAAAACCGTGGCGGCCTGGGGTTGGCGCGTATCTGGGACAGTTATGGCATGTTGGTGGTATTCGCCGTGCTGTTTGTTGTCTGCGTCGCGTTTGTGCCGAATTTTGGCAGCTTTATCAATATGAAGGGCCTGGGGCTGGCGATCTCCATGTCCGGCATGGTGGCGTGCGGCATGCTGTTTTGCCTCGCCTCGGGCGATTTTGACCTGTCGGTGGCGTCGGTTATCGCCTGTGCGGGTGTCACCGCGGCGGTGGTGATCAACATGACCGAGAGCCTGTGGATCGGCGTGGCTGCCGGTTTGCTGTTGGGCGTGCTTTCTGGGCTGATCAATGGCTTTGTGATCGCCCGGCTGAAGATTAACGCGCTGATCACCACCTTGGCCACCATGCAGATCTTCCGTGGCCTGGCCTATATCATTTCCGATGGGAAAGCGGTGGGGATCGAAGACGAACGTTTCTTTGCGCTCGGCTATGCCAACTGGTGGGGGCTGCCTGCACCGATTTGGATCACCATTGGCTGCTTGATCCTGTTTGGTTTCCTGCTCAATAAAACCACTTTTGGCCGCAATACTCTGGCTATCGGTGGCAACGAGGAAGCGGCTCGTCTGGCCGGGGTGCCGGTAGTGCGTACCAAGATCATCATCTTTGTCCTTTCCGGGCTGGTATCTGCCGCTGCGGGCATCATTCTGGCTTCGCGTATGACCAGCGGCCAGCCGATGACTTCCATCGGCTATGAGCTTATCGTGATCTCCGCCTGCGTGCTGGGGGGCGTTTCGCTCAAAGGGGGCATTGGCAAAATTTCCTACGTTATTGCCGGGATCCTGATCCTGGGCACGGTGGAAAACGCCATGAACCTGCTGAACATCTCGCCGTTCTCGCAGTATGTGGTGCGCGGTGTGATCCTGCTGGCTGCGGTGATTTTTGACCGCTACAAGCAACAAGCGAAGAGCAGGGCGTGAAGACCCATCACAATTTTGCGATTGCTATGAGCAGCATTTTTCCGGATGGGTAAACTTGTTGTATTGCTCCGAAACGCGGAAGTTAATCTGTAGCACAGACAGTCTCCTCTCCCTTTGGGAGAAGGCTAGGGTGAGGAGCCTTACTCCCCAGCCAGTTAAGCATTGCGCTGCAATTGCCAGGCGCAGGGATATCGGTAAGACACTTTTGGAGGCCAGATGTATCATCGCATGGTTCAGGAACCCCAACCGAACCCGTTGTTGCCGGGTTACACCTTTAACGCCTATCTGGTTGCCGGGTTGACGCCGATTATGGCAGATGGGCCGCTGGATTTCTTTATCGATCGCCCTGGCGGCATGAAGGGGTACATCCTCAATCTGACCATTAAAGGCCAGGGCAAGGTGTTTGACGGTGAGCAGACGCTTTACTGTAACCCTGGCGATCTACTGCTGTTTCCGCCCAAGGCGGCGCATAACTATGGCCGATCACCGGAGAGTGACTGCTGGTATCACCGCTGGGTCTATTTCCGCCCGCGAGCCTATTGGGCCGACTGGCTGGAATGGCATAGCAAGGCACATCAGGTAGGGCGTCTGACGCTGCCCAACAACCAATTGCTGACCGAGTTTGACCGGCTGTTTGCCAACATTGAGCAGACCCAACGCTCTGGCCGCCGTTTTGCCGAAGAGATAGGCATGAACCTGCTGGAACGGCTGTTGCTGCGCGCAATGGAGGAAGATCCCCTCAGCCCGCAGAAGATTATGGACCCACGGGTGATTGAGGCCTGCCAGTTTATTACCGGCAATCTGGCGGGAGAGTTGCGTATCGATGAAGTGGCACGCCACGTTTGTCTTTCGCCTTCGCGGCTGGCGCATCTGTTCCGTGACCAGGTCGGGATAAATATCCTGCGCTGGCGTGAAGATCAGCGGGTGATCCGCGCCAAGCTGCTGCTGCAAACCACTCAGGAATCGATTGCCACCATTGGTAGGGTGGTTGGCTATGACGATCAGCTCTATTTTTCCCGCGTGTTTCGCAAACGGGTTGGCGTCAGCCCCAGCGATTTTCGCCGCCGTAGCCTGGAGATCAACTACCCGGTGAACCATTCCCAGGATCGACCTTTGGTTGCCGTTGTTGGTTAACCTACCATTTACGCGATTGCTGATATGACCACATTGTAGGGGCGCTGTATGCTGCGCCCGCCTAGCCCTATCGGTTATATTGCTAATCTGCATTTAGCTCTTGTTCCAGCCCGCATCATGGTGTCAAATCGAATCAATCCCGACTTCATCTTTTTCTAGCGGCAACATTCAGGGGCGGGTTTCTCGCCCCAACTTACACGGACGTAGCATTTCAACTGCCTGGAATTGATGTGTATCTCGCCCTGTATGAGGAAACAAGATGTCTGAAACAATCCGCGTTGGCCTGGTGGGCTATGGTTACGCCAGCAAGACCTTTCATGCTCCGCTGATCGCGGGAACCTCTGGCATGGCGTTGGCCGCCGTTTCCAGTAGTGACGCTGGTAAAGTCCACGCCGACTGGCCGATGATGACGGTGGTCAGTGACCCGCAGGCGCTGTTTAACGATCCCTCGATTGACCTGATTGTCATCCCAACGCCGAACGATACCCACTTCCCGCTGGCACAACAGGCAATGGCGGCGGGCAAGCATGTGGTGGTGGATAAACCGTTTGCCGTGACACTGTCACAGGCGCAGCAGTTACAACAGCAGTCACAACAGAGTGGGCAACTGCTTTCGGTGTTCCACAACCGCCGTTGGGACAGCGATTTCCTGACCTTAAAAGCCTTGCTGAAAGACGGCGCTTTAGGGGAAGTGGTCTATTTTGAATCCCATTTCGATCGTTTCCGCCCAGAAGTTCGCCAGCGCTGGCGTGAGCAAGGTGGGGCTGGTAGCGGTATTTGGTACGATCTGGGGCCGCATCTGATCGACCAGGCCTTACAGCTGTTTGGCAAGCCACAAACGCTGTTTGTCGATCTCGGCGAGTTACGCCCTGGCTCACAATCGGTAGATTACTTCCATGCGGTGCTCAATTACGGCCATCGGCGTGTAGTGCTGCATGGCACGGTGCTGGCCGCGGCAGAAACTGCCCGTTATATTGTGCACGGTACGCAGGGCAGCTTTATCAAATATGGTCTGGATCCGCAGGAAGACCGCCTGAAAGCCGGCGAGCGTTTACCGCAGGCCGACTGGGGGTACGATATGCGCGACGGAGTGGTGACGTTGTCACGTGATGGCATGCTGGCAGAACAGCCGCTGTTGACCATTCCGGGCAATTACCCGGCCTATTACGCCGCCATTCGCGACGCGATTGCCGGTACCGGTACCAACCCGGTGGCGGCCAGCGAGGCGATACAGGTCATGGAAATGATCGAGCTGGGCATTGAGTCGGCTAAACAGCAAAAAGCGCTGCCGGTCACCTGATATCAGCAATAACAGCAGGGTTCAGAGCGCTTCTGAACCCTTTTTACGTTTTAATGGCAAGGAATTTTGAAGAATGTCTTGGTTACAACGTCTACGTATCGACAAGTTTTTATTGGTGTTGCTGATGGTGGTGCTGTTGGCCTCATTGTTTCCCTGTGAAGGGATTTGGCAGACCTTCTTCGAGCATTTAACCACCGCCGCGATAGCTTTGCTGTTCTTCATGCATGGGGCGAAGCTCTCCCGTGAGGCGATCATTGCCGGTATGAGCCACTGGAAGCTGCACCTGGTGGTGTTTCTCAGTACCTTTGCACTCTTCCCGCTGTTAGGGCTGTCGATGAACCTATTGGTGCCGGGCTTAATGACGCCGACCGTATATCTGGGTTTCCTCTATCTGTGCGCTCTGCCTGCCACGGTGCAATCAGCAATCGCTTTCACCTCCGCTGCCGGAGGGAACGTGGCTGCGGCGATCTGCAGCGCTTCGGCATCCAGCATTCTTGGGGTATTCCTGTCCCCGCTGCTGGTGGGGGCATTGATGCACACACAAGGAGGCAATACTGACGTGTTGCATGCCATCGGCGCGATTATTTTGCAACTGATGGTGCCGTTTGTTATTGGTCATCTGGCGCGTCCGCTGATTGGTAAATGGATCGATCGCCATCGCAAACTGATTAACCTCACCGACCGTTCCTCGATCCTGCTGGTGGTCTATACCGCCTTCAGCGCGGCGGTGGTTGAGGGGATTTGGCACACCATTGACGGCTGGTCGCTGCTGACGATCCTGGTGATGTCGCTGGTGCTGTTGACGGTGATACTGATTATCAACACCTATGCCGCACGTTGGCTGGGCTTTGATACCGCCGATGAGATTACTATCGTGTTCTGCGGTTCGAAAAAGAGCCTGGCCAACGGTATCCCGATGGCCAACGTGCTATTTCCAGCCGCTGCCGTTGGGGCGATGGTGTTACCTTTGATGATTTTCCATCAGGTACAATTGATGGTGTGTGCGGTGCTGGCGCAGCGCTATGCGCGTAAAACAGCCCAGCAGCACGCAGCTGCCGTAACTAAATAAAAAAACAAGGACGTAGCATGAGCAAGGTAGTCGAGATTTTGCAATATCGTTTACAAACGGGCAGCGGCGAGCGTTTTCACCACATCATGCAGCATGACAGCGTGCCGCTGCATAAGGCCGCAGGGATCACCGTGCTTGAGTACGGTATTTCGCTACACGATCCCGATGCCTATTACCTGCTGCGGCGGTTTGACGGCATGGCGGAAATGGAACAGGTATTACAGGATTTCTACCGCAGTCAAGCCTGGTTGGCAGGCCCGCGTACGGAGATTGTGGCGCTGATCGAGGAGAGTCACCGGGTGGTGCTGCCCTATCAGCTCGCTGTTGTTTAATCAGCTCAGGCACTGGTGGTATTTACGCCGGTGCCTGTCCCAATTTATACCAATTGCGCTTCGGCGATAATCTTCACTAAAAAATCAGCCACGGCCCGGATACGGGTCGATGCGGTCAAGTCGGCATGGCTGACCAACCACAGATCTTCTGCAAACACCTGTTCTGTCGGAATGACCTCAACCATCTCGCTGTTTTGCGAGGCGATAAAACAGGGTAAAACCGCCAGACCCAGACTGGCTTTTACCGCAGCAATCTGTGATACGACGCTGGTTATGACCAGTGTGGCAGGGGCATTCGGGTAGGTGCCGCTAAGCCACTTTGCCGATGGCAGGTGGTTATAAGAGCTATCCCAGGTAATGAAACCTCTTCTGTCCAGCGGAAGAGTATCAGGCGCTGGATGCTGCCGTAGATAGGTTTCAGAACCATAGACTGCCGATGCCATTCGGCCCACCCGGCGGATTTTAAGTGAGTTCTGTTCCGGACGTACAAGGCGGAGTGCGAGGTCAGCATCGTGGCGGGTGATTGAGACAGTATTGACCCCAGTAATAATTTCCAGCGTGATATCGGGAAAACGAGCGCTAAAACGTGACAAGGCCGGAATAATCAGCTGGCTTGCCAACGTCTCCGCCGTTGCTAACCGTACTGTCCCCACAGGGCGAAGATCTAGCCCAGAGACTCGACTTGCCAACAACAGAATTCTCTCTTCCACTTCTTCGGCATATTTTAAGATGTCCTGACCTGCGTCGGTCAAAAAGTAACCGGTCTGATGGTGTGCAAACAGGTTTGCCCGCAGGCTGTTTTCTATTGCCTCAATTCTTCTGGCTACCGTTGATTGGCTGACTTTTAGCGCCGTGGCGGTTTTAGTTAAACTCCGCGTTCTCGCTACGGTGAGAAAAAAACGTAAATCATTCCAGTCCAACTCGTTTGAGATCATGTTGTTTTCTATTTATGGAAAATGATTTCCTGATTATGTCCATATTTATGCATATTTGGAATGCATATAATTCGATCACACAGTATCAACCGATAATGACATCGGTGATCTATTCTCACCAGGAGTGACATAGTGGATATTCTTGATCGTGGTACGGCTTCAAAGTTGAGTGCGAAAGAAGTGGTACAGCGCTATTTTTCTGCGTTTGCACAGGGGAACATTAATCAAACTATCGCGTTGCTGGATGATGAAGTTGTCTGGCATATCGACGGTAGCCCGCATGTTTCTACCGTGGGAATACTGCAAGGGACGGTGCAGGTCAGGCGTTGGCTCGAGAGCTTCCCCAAAAATTTCAAGCCGCAGGAGTTTGTCATTAGCGAGCTTTTCGAGCATAACGATAACGTCGTGGCTTTGGGGCGCTTTCGTCATACTTTGTTAAGTACCGGGAATACCGTGGGCAGTGACATGGTGATCCATTTTAAAGTCGCTAATTCGAAGATCGCTCGCTATCAGATATTTGAAGATTCGGCGTTGCTTAGCCGGGCTTTTGACCCCGTAGATAACTGGCAGCAGCAACAGCTTAAAGTTAACCAGACCCTCTATCACTATTGGGAGCGCGGCGAAGGCCCGACGCTGATTTTTGCCCATGGGCTGTTGGTTGATCATCAAGCTTTTACCGCGCAGTTCAACGCGCTGAGTGACTCATACCGCTGTATTGTGCTTGATATGCCAGGCCATGGGCAAAGTGGTTATCATCCTAACGGGTGGACGCTTGACGATCTGAGCCGGGATTTGGCGTTGATGATCCAGGAACTGTCGCTGGGTAAAGTCACCTTTATTGGTCAAAGCCAGGGCGGGATGGTTGGCATCAGGCTGGCGGCACGTTATCCGGAACTGATATCGGGATTGATCCTGATCGGCACGAGTGCCAGAGCTGAGCTTCCTGAACGGCTGGCACGCTGGCAACAACAGCGTGAAGTCATCCTCAATGGGTCTGAGCAACAGCGTGCAGCGGTATTTACCGCCATTCAGCGTCATATCAATGGCGAAGCGTGGTTATCGAGTAATCCTGTTGAGGTGATCCACGAAAGGAGCATTATGTTGGCTCATGATCGGGCCGGATTGGCATTGGCTCTTGACGCTGCTGTGATTACCCGGGGCGACGTGCAGGAGTTACTCCCCCAGATTAAGGTGCCTACGTTGGTTATCTGTGGCGAGCATGATAGGGCAGCCCCTGTTGAGCTGAGCCGTGAAATAGTGAGCGCTATTGAGAATGCATCGTTGCTGACTTTGGCCAACGTTGGGCATCACGCGATGATTGAAGCCCCTAAAGAAGTGACCAAAGCGATTAGCGAATTCTTGAATTTACTATGAGGAACAGGCTTAGCAACCAATAAGGCCGCTAAGCCTGCATCGTGTGCTAACCAAGCACTTTTTCGCGTAGCGCCTGTTTTTCCTGATCGCTGAGGAAGGCCATCTTCAGGCCGTTTTCCTGCGCGGTGCGGATTTCTTGCTGGGTTAATCCGGCCTGCGGGGCTGCCACGCGATATTCATGCTCAATCTCGATGCCTTGAACGGCAGGATCGTCAGTATTGATTGAGGCTACCACGCCATGGCGCAGGAAGGTGGCCAGCGGGTGCTGCGCCAGTGAAGCTACGGTGCTGGTTTGAATATTCGAGGTCAGGCACGACTCGATGCCGATAGCGTGCTGCGCCAAGTAATCCATTAATGCCGGATCTTCTACCGCTTTAACCCCGTGGCCGATGCGTTCGGCACCCAACTCACGGATCGCCTGCCAGATGCTTTCCGGGCCAGCGGCTTCACCGGCATGAACAGTAATACGCAGGCCAGCGTCACGGGCACGGTTGAAATGGCTAAGGAACAGGCTGCCAGGGAAGCCCAGTTCATCACCGGCCAGATCCAGTGCGGTAATGCCGTCACGGTGGGCCAGTAAGGCGTCCAACTCTTGCAGACAGGCTGCTTCACCGAAGGTACGGCTCATGATGCCTATCAGGCGCACGTCAATATCGCGATCGCGGCAACCAGAGCGAATACCGTCAATCACCGCTTCAACCACGCCAGCCACCGGCAGTTGGTGCCTCATCGCCATGTAGTATGGGGAGAAACGCAGTTCGGTGTAGTGTAACCCGGCGTTTGCCGCATCTTCCACGTTTTCATAGGCCACGCGACGGCAGGCATCCAGATCGCCCAGCACCGCCACGCCCCAGTCCAGCTTTTGCAGGAAGCTCATCAGGTCGGGTTCAGCATGGGTGATTTGCACATGGGGAAGCAGGGCAGCCAGCTCGTCGGCGGGCAGGGCGAGATTGAATTGGCGGCCCAGTTCGAGAATGGTTTGCGCACGGATGTTGCCGTCCAGATGACGGTGAATATCGGTAAGGGGTAAACGGGCGTCGATCATGATAGGCACTCATTATTTTTGTATAGGTAAAGTGCAGAGCAGTATAAAAACAAACGAATGAAAATAGCTATTGAGTTGCATGAAAAGGTGATATTCATCACATTAAATCGCAAGATCGCAGTTCAGGCACACATGCCAGTACGCTATCTGGAGGCCGTAACGCGGGTTGTACGAAGGCAGACTCCTTTGCTGGAAAAGAAGAAAGTTATCGCTTTCGGTCAGGCCTTTTCCGGATCAATAGGCGCAGGGCCACGAAATGCCCGGCGCCATTCGCTTGGGCTGACGCTGAATCTCGTCTTAAAACTCTGGCGGAAAGAAATCGGCGACTGAAACCCTGCCATGTCTGACACATTTTCAATGCTGACGTCCGTGGTTTCCAGCAGTTCCTGACCTCTTTGAAGACGCTCTGCGTTAAGCCATTCTCCCAGCGTCGTCCCGGTTGCCTTGAAAAAATGACGGGTCAACGTTCGCCGGCTCATGCTGACAAATCCGGCCAGTGAGTCAAGATCGTGCGGCTTGTCCAGATTGCGGCGCAGGTAGTCCATCAACTCGTTCATTTTGCTGTCACGTGTCGTTACCGGGATGGGACGTTCAATAAACTGAGCTTGACCGCCTTCCCGGTAAGGAGGAACAACCATTTTTCGTGCCACACGGTTGGCAACCGTAGTTCCGTAATGACCACGGATAATATTCAGACAGCAATCAATGCCAGCGGCGGTGCCGGCAGAGGTAATAAGACGTTCATCACTGGTATACAGCGAGTTGCTGTCCAGATGCACGGAGGGAAATCTTTCAATAAAGTCCTGTTCGTACTCCCAGTGCGTTGCGGCGCGGTGCTTATCCAGCAAACCGGAATAGGCCAGCACGTAAGCGCCGAGACAAAGGCCTACCACTTCTGCGCCGCGCTGCCATGCGCTTATGAGCTTATCCAGCAGCGCCTGAGAGGGTCTTTCATCAGGATGATTCCAGTAGGGCACGATAACAATGTCTGCGACGTCAAGCAGCTCAAGGCCATACTCCACGTTGATGGACAGACCAATATCAGACAGAACGATGCCCGGTTTTTCAGCACAGATTTTGACGCAGAATAAATCCGGTTGCGGCATCGACTGTCCGAAAATAATGCAGGGCACTGAAAAGTGAAACGGGCTAAATCCGGCCGTGGCGATCACGGCGACCGTCAGTGCAGACATAACGTTAACCTTACCGTAAATGATAGCCCCCGGATCACCGGCGGCTAAAATGCTGATTTTGACTGACCAAAGGATAACAGGTGATCTGTCGGAATGGCATCTTCCCCTCAATCAGACTGAGTCACTTATCAGAAAGTCATTGTCTCACCGTCTGCAGGAATAAGAACCTGATCTTCAATGCTGTGTTCAAGGGTGAACTCCCTTAACTCCGTGCGTGTAAGAAGGCAATGGTTAATCGATTCCATGTGAGATGCCACGATGATTGCAGTCGGCAACATCTTCAGCGTGCGCAGCGTGTCCTCTTTACCCATGAGAATCGGGCCGTAAATGTCATTGATAGCATAGCCGGTGTTTAGCACCACAATCTCCGGCTTGAAGCGTTGCAGGCTTCTTACATAAGGTTTAACCCAGACGGTATCACCCGCGATATAAAGCGTTTTTTCATCATGATGAGTGAAGACCAACCCACATGCATCACCTAGTAAATCACCCCATTGGACATCTGCGTACAATTCGTTACTGCCGTGCTGACCGTCAGTTTTATAGATACTCAGACCGTCAACGAAATGATTTTCATCTTTCAGAACGCGGATGTTGCGAAAGCCCTGAGAGCGGATCAGCGCCGCGTCGCTCTCGTCCTGCGTGTAGATAAGCATGTCTTTGGGGATAGCCTGCTGCGCCGCCTCATCCCAGTGATCGGTATGCGTGTGGGTCAGGATAACGGCATCAACAGCCAGTAAATCCTCTATGGCCACAGGCAAAGCAACCATGGGGTTACGCAGGTGCGGGCGTGCATGCCCGGCAAAGCCATCCCAGGCTTCCTTTTCTGCCAGCATCGGGTCGATAAGAAATTTTTTACCGGAATATTCCAACACGAGCGTAGCGTTGCGGATTTGTGTTAATTTCATTGATTGCTCCAGTAACTCATCAGATATTGAGGCTTATCCACCGTGTTTGCTGTTGTCCGACAGGATGGGTATGAGTGGGCTTACTATAAAATGAGGCAGGGATAAGCAGTGACATGCTCTCGGGTCATTCGTCGATGAAATCAGGTCAATCGCAATGGTTCTGGTTTTAACTGGGATCTCGCCAAAGCCGGAGCCCACCACCAGAATCTCATGAAGCAGAATTATGACAAACAGCGGGGTTAATGCGGCGGCCGCAAGCGTACGTTTTCGGTCCGCTGGCCCTCATATCCCGACAATACTGAGGGGAGTTGACGCTCAGTGAAAAACCAGAGGCATTGCGCCCCTGGCGATATAACCTATTTCTCGTCCAGGAAAAATTGCAACGCGGCAATCAGCTTATCCATCCCGGCCTCAACCTTGCTGCGTGGGCAGCCGACGTTCAGGCGCAGGAAACCTCGGCCCTCTTCGCCATAGGTAAAGCCTGGCATGATAGCGACTTTCTCACGCTCGATCAGCACCTGCTGCAATTCTCGGTCGTTAATGCCCAATGGGCGTATATCGATCCACGCCAGATAGGTGGCCTGCGGTGGCTGCCAGTTTAGCTGTGGCAACGCCTGGTTGAGCCGTTCGGCCACGTAGGTCAGGTTATCTTGCAGATAGTCGCGCAGGGCGTCTAGCCAAGGCTCGCCGTGACGGTAGGCAGCAATATGTGCCGCGACCGCCAGCACCGCCGGTGAGGACAGCCCATCGCGGCTTTTTAGCGCCTGAACGTAGCTTTCACGCGCGCTATCATCGCTGATAATGCCATAAGCACCGGTGAGCGCCGGAATGTTGAAGGTTTTAGAGCCGGAAGTCAGCAATGCCCACGGAGTAGTGGCAACCTGGCTCCATGGCGTGTGGCGATGTTCCCCCCAAACCATATCCATATGGATCTCATCGCTGATCACCTTCACATCGTGGCGTTCGCACAGTTCTGCCATCTGCTCCAGCTCTTGCTGAGTCCACACCTTGCCGGTGGGGTTCTGCGGGCTGCACAACAGCAGGATCTTGGTTTGTGGCCGCGCCAGTAGCGCTTCCAAATGGGCCATATCGCATTGCCAGTCGTTATCCACTTTGTGCAGCGGGCAAGGCAACACCTGGCGCTGATTACCCAGGATCACCTTATAGAAGGCATCATAGGCGGGCGTATGGGTGACCACATATTCCCCTGGAGCCGACCAGATACGCACCAACTGCGCCACCATGTAAATCACTGAAGGGCCATAGACCGCCTTGGTCGTATCGATGGGAGCATTGAAGCGTTGTTGATACCAATGCCGCACCGCGCCAAGAAAGTCTTCATGCTGCCAGCGGCTGTAGCCCAACACGCCGTGTTGCAGGCGCTGTTGCAGGGCTTCAAGAATGCAGGGGGCGGTGGCGAAATCCATATCGGAGATGGTGAAAGGCAGTAGATCTGCGGTGCCAAAACGGTCGGCGATGTAGTCCCATTGAGTGCACCAGGTACCGTGACGATCTACCGGGGTAGAAAAATCAAACATGTGAAACTCCGAACAAGGGCGCAGCAGGCTGCGCCCGGGGGGGAAGGTTATGCGTTGGCCATCAGCGATTCTAACTCATCTTTCACCGATTGCACCTGCGGGCCAATCACCACTTGCAGGTTATGATCATTAAGGTGTACCACGCCGATAGCCCGGTTGGCTTTCAGCACCGCATCATCCACCTTGCTCATATCATTAACCGACATACGTAGACGGGTAATGCAGTTATCCAGCGAAACGATATTCTCTTTACCGCCCAACGCCGCCAGGATAGCTGGCACGTTATAGCCGGATTTACCCACGGCACCGATAGGGGCGCTCTGCGTCGCGGTGGTTTCAGTTTCACGACCCGGCGTTTTAATGTTCCAGCGCTGGATGGCGAAGCGGAAGATCGCATAGTAGGCAACAAACCAGATGGCGGCCACCAATGGCACCAGGTACCACTTGGTGGCGGTGCCGTGCAGGATGCCAAACACCACGAAGTCGATGATGTTGCCGTCGGTGTTACCGATGGTGACGCCCAGCAAGGCCATCACGGTGAAGCCCAGACCGGTCAGAATAGCGTGGATCAGGTACAGGAACGGAGCGACAAACAGGAACAGGAATTCAATCGGTTCGGTGGTGCCGCCGACGACACAGGCAACCACGCCGGAAATCAGCAGCCCTTTGATCTTGTGACGGTTCTCTGGCTTGGCACAGTGGTACATGGCTAACGCCGCACCCGGCAGGCCGCCGAGGAAGGCAGGCATTTTACCCTGTGACAGGAAGCGGGTAGCGCTTTCGGCAAAGCCGTGGGTGGTTGGGCAAGAGAGCTGCGCCTGGAAGATGGTCAAAGCACCACTGACTTCACGGCCACAAACATCCAGCGTACCGCCCGCTTCGGTAAAGCGGATCAGTGCCACCAGAATGTGGTGTAAACCGAACGGCAGCAGCAGACGCTCGCCGGAACCGAAAATCATCGGCCCAAACATGCCTGCGCCGTTAATCATACGGCCTAACCCGTTAATACCAGCAGCGAACCAAGGCCAGATCAGCGGGATAATCAGGCCGCACAGGCCCAGAACCACGGTGGTGACGATTGGCACAAAGCGGGTACCGCCGAAGAACGCCAGCGCATCCGGCAGGCGGATGGTGTTAAAACGCTCGTGCAGCAGATAAACGATGATCCCGACGATCACCGCACCGAGGATACCGGTATCGATAGACTGAATACCCAGGATGTTCTGGATGTTATTGGCTTTCAGCACCAGCGGATCGACGGTAGGCAGCACACCTGAGGTGGTCAGGTAGAAGTTGGTCGCCAGGTTCAGCACGGCAAAGCCGACAAAACCAGAGAAGGCGGCCACGCCTTTGTTCTCACGCGCCATGCCTAGAGGAATAGCAATGGCGAACATTACCGGCAGGAAGCTGAAGGCAAAGGAGCCTATCTTGCTCATCCAGGTGAACAGCAGCTGGAAAGCCGGATGACCAATGAAAGGCAGCAGGGTGATCACGTCACGGCTGCTTAGTGAGCTGCCGATCCCCAGCATAATGCCGCAGAATGAAAGCAGTGCGACGGGCAGCATAAATGTCTTGCCCAGGCTTTGGAAAAACTCCCAAAGCGTAATTTTTTGTTTTTTAGACGCTGGCATAACCGACGACTCCTGGCGAAAAAGCATGCAATGTTGTGTGTACCTGGTTAGGTAAAAATAAGATAAAACGTTTTACCTAGTAAAAATGCGTCACTAATCACAATTATGAACGGCGCTTTGCGGTGACAATACTCATCTGGGTAAATCGTTTTACTGCATTAATAGATTCGGTATACCATGGGTTATCAGGGGGAAACTCGCTCTGATAGGGCATTGCAGAGGTTATCACCATTAAAAAGATCACTATCACTGACGTCGCACAGTTGGCTGGCGTATCCGTGACCACCGTTTCCCTGGTGCTGAGCGGTAAAGGGCGTATTTCTCCCACGACCATGGCCCGTGTGAATCAGGCGATCGAGCAGCTTGGCTATGTTCGCAACCGCCAGGCCGCTACGTTGCGTGGAGGAGAATCGGGGGTGGTAGGGCTGATCCTGCGAGATATCTGCGAACCGTTTTATGCCGAGATGACCGCCGGAGTGAGCGAGGTACTGGAAGCTAATGGCAAAGTGCTGTTTCTGACCCAAAGCGGGCGCGAAGGCCAAGGGTTGATGCGCTGTTTTGATATGCTGTTGGAGCATGGTGTTGATGGCATGGTGCTGGCGGGTGGGGTTCGTACCGCGAAAGGGCTGAAAGAGAAAGCCGAAGCTCAGGGGGTGCCGCTGGTGTGTGCAGCACGCTCCAACGGGTTGGACGGCGTGGACGTGGTGCGGCCCGATAATATGCAGGCCGCGAAAATGGCCACCGAATTTCTGATCAAACGGGGGCATAGCCAGATCGCCTACCTCGGTGGGCAAAGTGATTCACTCACCCGCGCCGAACGCTTGGGGGGCTTCTGTGCCACCCTGGTGCAATACGGCCTGCCATTCCGTTCAGAGTGGATCGTCGAGTGCGATTGTCATCAGCGTGCGGCCGCTGAAGCTACCGAAAATCTGTTGCGTCAGTATCCTAATATCAGTGCGTTGGTGTGCCATAAGGCCTCGGTGGCGTTGGGTGCCTATTTTGGTATCGTGCGCAGTGGCCGTAGCATTGGCTCGGAAGGGATGGACAGTTTTTATGGTCAACAGGTGGCGATGATCGGTTTTGGCGATGTGCCGGAGGCCGAACTGACCGAACCCCCGCTGACCTTTATCTCCAGTTCTGCCCGTGAGGTTGGGCGCAGCGCCGCCTTGCGGTTACTACAACGTATTGGCGATGATTCATTAGCACCGCAGAATGTGATCCTGTCCCCAGAGCTGATCAAGCGCGGATCGGCCTGATCTGCTGCTCGCGTTTTTCCCGCATAAAATCGATAAAGGCGCGCAGCTTGAGCGGCATATGGCGGCCCGCCGGAAAGTAGATAAAGAACCCTGGCGCGACGTTGCTAAAATCCTGCAGAACCTCTCTCAGTTGCCCGCTCTGCAACTCTTGCTGTACGGCAGGCAGAAACCGCCGCATTGATGCGACAACCCCATGTAGCAGCAGCGCAGGCAGAAATTCAGGGGCCGGGTTGGGGCTTTGGTTTTGGTGGCGCGGTGCTGGTGGATGCCGCATTGGCAGCAACGCCGCAGAATAATGGCACTATGCAGTGGGGGCGTGTATGGGCACAGCTGGTTTTACGATCCGGTCGCGCAGTTGAGCATGGTAGCGCTGACCAACACCGCGATTGAGGGAATGAGTGGTTGATATCCCGTGCAGATCCGCGATGCGGTCTATGGCTAGAAAAAAAGGGCCAGATATCGTCTGGCCCTAGAAGGTTTTTATTGTCCTTGCAGAGTTGGTTGCTCAGGTGCCGGAGCGGCATCCTGCTGATCGGGTTCTGGAGCGCTATCTTCTTCTGGTGCGTAACCGCCGCCCAGCATCCCGAACATACCCACGAACTCCTGCAGCGACATTTTGCTGCCGTTCAGCTCAATCTGGTTATCGGCATACTTGAAGTTGCTGCTAATCACGTTATCTTTCAGCGTGGTGATCTTGAACATCTCGCCCATTGCCGCCAGGCTTTTCACCTGCTGCTCGGCCTGCTGCTGTGCTTGTTGTGCATTGGCACCTTGCAGCTGTGCCGCTTGAGCCATGGTTTCCTGCGCCATAGCGACCGGAATAGTCAACTGCGCGTCGATTTTCTTGACCGAACGGGCAAGCTGTTGGTCCGGTGATTCTGCCGCAGCGCCAGCCTTTGAAGGATCCAGCAGATCGAGGTTAAGGGTAAAGGCGCTTTCACCCTTGGCATTTTTCCAGCTCAGTGGTGCGATGCTGATGGTTGGGTTGCCTTTCAGCAACAGTGGCAGGTTTTGCACCAGCATCTCAGCCGTTTGTTGTTGGTAGGCTTCTGGTGACAGCGTTTCTGCCTGTTGCAGCAAGGCCATGGCCTGTTGGTTGTAACGATCGGCAAACTCTTTCAGCCCTTTACCGTCCAGGTTGTCGATTTTCAGCAGCAGCTTACCCGCGCCAAAATCGGTGCCCTGAATTTTCAACGCTGCCATGGTGTAGTCCAGCTGGCCTGCGAGGCTGTTGCCTTTCTCGCCGAACTGGCTGGCCAGGTTGAAGCCTTCCATGGTCATAGCGTCTTTACCGTCGATAGCCATGGTCAGTTGCTTCATGCCCAGCGCTTGCTCACCCAGGCTCAGACTGTATTGGCCCAGATGTGTGTTGCTTTTGAGCGTCAGCCCTTGCATCGTCATCTGTTCGTTCTGGCCGGACTGATTCGGGCCACTGATCACCAGGCTATCACTGCTGGCGTCCAAGACAGCGGTTTGCATATCCTTGCCGATATCCGCGTCAATTTTTGCACCGCTGAATTTCAGTGAGGACTTGTCTTTCTGGTATTCCACCGGGATCACATCGATGGAGCTGGCGACATCGCCGCTGTAGGCAATGCGCGAATCGGCGCTGAACAGCGACTTACCTTTGGTGATTTCAAACAGGGTTTTGACTTTTGGCGTGTTTTCCAGCTCGGTATGCACTGAAGCCATGCTTGGGATCAGGTTGAATTTTTTCAACTGGGCCAGTGGGAATGGGCCGTGATCGACAGTTTCAATGAACGCCACTTCTTCGCCGGACTTCAGCAGGGCATCGTCGGTGGTGATGCTACCATCTGCACGCAGCACAAAACGGGCTTGGCTGCTGAAAATCCCGCGTTGGTAGTTTTCATAGCTCATCTTGACCCCAGCCTTAGGCAGTATGGTTTTCAACTGGCTATTGGCTGTGTCTACCATTTCCCCCATCCGTTGCTCGATAAGCTTGCCGGTGTACCAAGAGGCTCCAGTCCATGCTGCGCCAAGCACCACAATGACGCTGACAGCGACTAACGATTTTTTCATAGTTCTGTTATTCCTTTGTTAAGCCGGTAGAGGGCAGGGCGACCAATTGGGCCTGCGAAAAAACGCCCGTAGGCGTTTTATTGTGTAGGTAAACTAATCATCTTAGCAACTTATTTACCTATATTTTACCGTCAATTAGGACAACAGATTATAAACGCGGGCGATACGGCCGCTCCCGGTGACGGTAACCGGGGATTCAAAGGCGGCAATAAAGCACGATTCACCTGGCTGCAAGATGACCTGTTGGCCCTGTTTCTCCAGCGTTGCTTCACCTTCAACGCAGAACACAATTGCCGCGCTGTTTTGCGCCAGTGGCTGCGGTGTAGCATCGAGATCGTGTAACGAGAAGGCAAAGTCCTCAACGGGGATCGGGAAGAACAGCTCTTTGCCACGTTGCTCTGGCTGCGTCAGCAGACCAGATGCCGGTTGTGGACGGAACTGCAGGTTGGCCAGCAACTCAGGAATATCGATGAATTTTGGCGTCAGACCCGCGCGCAGCACGTTATCCGAGTTTGCCATCACTTCCAGCGCTACGCCGTTCAGGTAGGCATGTGGTGTTTCTGCATACAGGAACATGGCTTCACCCGGTGCCAGCTTGACCACGTTCAACAGCAGCGGAGAGAACAGGCCGCTGTCGTCGGCATAGAAACGAGCGATAAAGCGAATGGTGTCCCAAGGCTCACCCTGCTGATTATTCAAGGCGGCTTTCAGCACGCCAAGCGCCAGCGTTTTTTGCTCACCGCACATCCCCAGCAGGCTGGCAAACAGGCTCGCAAGGTGGGTGGTATCCGGTTGTTGCAGGAAAGCGGCGATATCGTGATGTGCGCCGGAAAGCGGCTGTAACAGCGCAACGATATCGTCCAACTCACGGAAGCCATTCATCGCCAGGAAAGGCGTCAGGGCAAACACCAGCTCCGGCTTGTGATTCGGATCCTTATAATTGCGCTCTGCGGCGTCAAACGGAATACCGGCGGCATTTTCTTTGGCGAAACCCACCTCTGCGGCGGCCTTGCTCGGGTGAACCTGGATGGAGAGTGGCTGGTCGGCACACAGGACTTTAAACAGGAACGGCAGCTCGCCAAAGCGTTGTGCCACTTCGGCACCCAGCTGTTTAGGCTGATCGGCATCAATCACTTCACGCAGAGAACGTGAGTTCCCCGCCTGATCGGCTACCTGTGAGCTGCTTTTAGGGTGGGCACCCATCCACAGTTCTGCCATTGGCTTGCCTGTCGGGTTGGCTATGCCATACAGCTTGGTTAACGCATCAACGCTGCCCCAGGCGTAATTTTGGATGGCATTAGTCATTTTTTGCATGATCGTATCCCTGCTTTCTCAAGAAAATTGCGCTAAGTAAACAATGCGGCGCAGGTGCATGCAAGCCAAGATGCCTAAAAATGCTTATTGCTCCGACTGTTAATGCGAATAGTTATTATCTGGCTATACTGAGGAGGCTCGCCAACGGGTTGTTGCCCGTGGGCATTACTCATTACTTTTAGGAATTGTGCTAAGGAGACCGTGATGGCAGGCGTTCGGATTGAAAAAGACTCAATGGGCCCCATCGAAGTACCCGCAGACCAGCTATGGGGCGCTCAGACTCAGCGTTCGTTGGAACATTTCCGTATCTCATCAGAAAAAATGCCTCCGGCGCTCATCCATGCGTTGGCGATGACCAAGCGTGCGGCAGCCAGCGTTAATATGGATCTGGGATTGCTGCCTGCAGAGCGGGGCAAGGCGATTATTCAGGCTGCCGATGAAGTGTTGGCGGATAAGCATCCCAATGAATTCCCACTGTCGATCTGGCAAACCGGTTCCGGTACCCAGACCAACATGAACATGAACGAAGTGCTGGCCAACCGTGCCAGCGAGTTGCTGGGGGGCGAACGCGGTGAAGCGCGGCGGGTCCACCCCAACGACGACGTCAACAAAAGCCAGAGTTCCAACGACGTTTTCCCGACCGCGATGCATGTGGCTGCGGTGATCGCGGTGCGTGAGCATCTGATCCCTGAGCTGAAGACGCTACACCGCACGCTGCAAGCCAAGGCAGAAGCTTTCCACGATATCGTTAAAATCGGCCGCACCCATCTGCAAGATGCTACGCCGCTGACGCTGGGCCAGGAAATCTCCGGCTGGGCGGCGATGTTGGAGTATAACCTCAAGCATATAGAAGCCAGCATACCGCATCTCAGTGAGTTGGCCTTGGGCGGCACGGCAGTGGGGACTGGGCTGAACACTCATCCCGAATACGCGGTGCGAGTGGCGAAGGCGCTGGCAGAACTGACCGGGCAGCCTTTTGTCACCGCGCCAAACAAGTTCGAGGCCCTGGCAACCTGCGATGCGCTGGTGCATGGGCACGGTGCCTTGAAAGGATTGGCCGCCTCGTTGATGAAGATCGCCAACGATGTGCGCTGGCTAGCCTCTGGCCCACGCTGCGGCATTGGCGAGATCGCTATTCCTGAAAACGAACCGGGCAGCTCAATCATGCCGGGGAAGGTTAACCCAACGCAGTGTGAAGCCATGACCATGCTCTGTGCGCAGGTGATGGGCAACGACGTGGCGGTGAACATTGGCGGAGCGTCCGGTAACTTTGAGTTGAACGTATTCCGCCCGCTGGTTATTCACAACTATCTGCAATCTATTCGGTTGCTGGCAGACGGCATGAGCGGCTTCAATGAGCACTGCGCGGTGGGGATTGAACCGAACCGCGAACGCATCGGCCAGTTGCTTAACGAGTCGCTGATGTTGGTTACCGCCTTGAATACCCATATCGGCTATGACAAGGCGGCGGAAATCGCCAAAAAGGCCCATAAGGAAGGATTAACCCTGAAAGCCTCGGCGCTGAAATTGGGTTATTTGACCGAGCAGCAGTTTGATGAATGGGTACGGCCAGAGGAGATGGTCGGCAGCATGAAGAAATAAGAACAAGATAATCTCAGGCGTACCAAGCTGCGCCTGAGATCTGGCTCCGAAGTAAGAAGATCTGAAAGATGCCAAGGCCGAGGAGACCAGTTGTTGACATAAATATCACACAGTGGATGTATATCGTACAGCCCGCTTAATGCTAACCTCATGTTCTCAGAGATTTTATTCGAAACGAGTAACCCATGTCCCGAACTCAACGTCTGCTCGATCTGATGCAGATCCTGCGCCGCCATCGTTACCCGGTCGCCGGGCATTCCCTGGCCGAAGAGCTTGGGATCAGCATGCGCACCTTATACCGCGATATCGCCACCTTGCAGCAGCAGGGGGCGGATATTGTTGGTGAAGTGGGTATCGGATATGTATTACGGCCGGGATTTATGCTGCCGCCGCTGATGTTCTCGCAAATTGAGATCGAAGCGCTGGTTCTGGGGATGCGCTGGGTTGAACGCCGGGGTGACAGCCAGCTTGCCGGTGCGGCGACCAATGCGTTAGCAAAAATTGCTGCCGTGTTGCCTGCGGAACTGCGTGAAGAGCTGGATGCCAATACGCTGCTGATCGGCCCGGTGCCTACCGCCTATGTGGCGGATGAGACCCTGGTGACGATCCGTGAAGCCATCCGTCTGGAGCGTAAAATCAAGGTGGAGTATCGGGATTATGCCGGTAATGGCAGCGAGCGTATCTTGTGGCCGTTTGCCATGGGCTATTTTGAACAGGTGCAGATCCTGATGGCCTGGTGTGAACTGCGGGGATCAATCCGCCATTTCCGCCTAGACCGTATTGGCAGGTTAACGCCATTGGAGCACCGTTACCCGCGCGGCCGCCGGGCATTGATGAAGCTGTGGCGGGAAAGTGAGGGCATCTCTGCGCAATGATCCTACTGCCATAAACTGACAGTAGGGTGCACTAGAGTGACGTTATCAGGAGCCAGCCGGTTCCCATCCAGAGGATAACGTTATGACCACTCCAAGCATGACCATGATTTATGTCGATAGCCCAGAAAAAAGCGCCGAATTTTATCGCCAATTGTTGGGTGCCGAACCTGTCGAGCAGTCTCCCACCTTCGCATTATTTATCTTGAACAATGGTTTCAAGCTGGGAATGTGGTCGAAACATACCGTGGAGCCTGCGCCGACGGTGATCGGCGGCGGTACAGAAATCTGCTTCATATGCGAACAACCGCAACAGGTTGATGCGCTCTATCAACAGTGGCGGGAAAAGGGATTAACCATGGTGCAATCTCCGGTCGAACTGGATTTCGGCTACACCTTTGTTGCCACCGATCTCGATGGCCACCGGCTGCGTGTTTACAAGCTTAACGACGAATAGCCTGCCTGCCGCTCGATAATCAATGGATTAAATTGGGGCTCAATACTCAATGTAAGGGCGCTACATTGCGCCCCTGCAAATTCAGCAACCATTGCCACTTTGTCATCACTAACCTGATGGTAAAGCAAATTCTCCTTTACCAGACGCCAGCCGTGGAGCCACCGTCCACAGTAGCGACCGTACCCGTAACAAAATTGGCGTCGGTTAAGTACAGCACCGCATCGACGATATCCTGTGGTTGACCAATGCGGCCAGTGGGTGCCAACTGATTGAGAAACGCCAGACTTTGTTCATCTGACTCATGTAATGGTGTGGCAATAATGCCGGGTGCAACGGCATTGACCATCACGTTATGCGGCGCCAACTCAAGCGCAAGCCCTCGCACAGCGTGGTTTAATCCACCTTTAATAAGCACAGGCAATAAGGCCGGTATCTTATTATTAGGCTGCATCGCGATCGACGCTGTAATGGCGATGATATGACCTGACTCATGTTGTGCCATATGTCGAGCTGCGGCCTGTGCAGGGTAGAAAAAACCCTTGAGATTGGTATCCACCATTGCTTCTACGTCTTGTGCCGTATATTCAGTTATGGGTTTCGCAATAAATATACCCGCATTATTTACTAAAATATCTATCTGACCAAACTGCTGCACTGCCAGTGCGAACAGGTGGTCTGCCGTTGCGGGCATAGCGATATCCCCTGGTACTAATAATAGGTTTACAGGATTGCCAAGCTGGTCAGCAGCCGCTTGTAAACGCTCCAGTGAACGGGCATTAGCCACCACATTATAGCCACGAGCCAGATAAGCCTCCGCGATGGCGAAACCCAGACCACTCGATGCGCCAGTAACAATAGCCGTTTTAGTTCTGTTCATTATGTGTCCTCAACAGGGCAACTATTTGCCGTGCATTAACGCTAATACATGCTAATAAATTGAAAAATAGGCTAAAAAGAACTTTAATTTATACATGATGTAATTATTCGACCTGGAGTTGTCATGTCGCGCTATTTTGATGATGTACAAATGGGCAGTATCGAACTGTTCTGCCTGGCGGTGGAAACCGGCAGCTTTACTGCCGCGGCTAGCGCCGCAGGGGTGACACCTGCCGCGGTCAGTCGCTCTGTTGCCAGACTGGAGAAACGCTTACAGGCCAAGCTGTTTATCAGGACTACGCGGAGTATGCGCACAACAGACACGGGTCAGAGTTATTATCTGGAATGCCGCAAGGCGCTGAGCCAATTGGTAGAGGCAGAGGCAAAGATCTCTGGTGAGCGGCAAATGCCAGTAGGCACCCTCAGTATCAGCGCGCCTACACTCTATGCGCACTATCGCCTGATACCACGACTGACGGAGTTCTGTTCCCGCTACCCGGATCTGACGATCAATCTGGAAGTGAGTAATCAAAATATCGACTTTTCCGAGGATAAGTTTGACGTAGCGATCCGGGGGAGTGAACTGAACGACTCAGGTCTGGTGGCGCGCCGGTTAGAGGATGCAGAACTGATCGTAGTAGCCACACCTGCTTACTTGCTGCATCATTCGATACCGGTAGAGCCTGCAGACTTGGCACATCATGAATGTATTCAGTACGTACTACCCAGTAACGGAAGACAAATACCCTGGACGTTTATCGAGCATGATAAGGTCATTAAAGTGGAAACTACCGGTCGATTCGTCTGCCGGGAAGATTTTCTTGCGACCCTGACACTGGTTAAAAACGGTGCCGGACTAATGCAGGTATACCGATTTGTTGTCGAGCAGGATCTACAGCGCGGAGAACTCATTGAGGTTTTACCGGCCTATGCTGGCACCTCACGGCCGTTTATTCTCATTTATCCCTATGCGCGCTATGTGCCGCTAAAAATCAGAAAATTGATAGATTTTCTGGCAGAGTTTTGAAGTCAACCTAAGTAGCCGGCTGGATTTTCTTCAGCAAGCGCAAACGGATAAGATTGCCCTGTGGGTGACCTATCATCCCGACGAAATCGCGTTATATCCGGTTTTCCAGGATGGCATTCTTGAGCGGATACCTTGCAAGCGTTAGTTATTCCTCAATATCGGTATACAAATGCAGCCGTTTCACCAGCAGGCGCAGGGGTTTAGCCTCCGGCTTATATTTGTGTTTGACCGCCGTCACGTCGTAGTTAAGCAGTTCACCAACTTTTGGCACCTGTGCGCCCATCTCTGGTTGGCACAGGGCAATCAGCGGCAGCGGGCAGGGGTGCTGTACCTGCTTTTGCTGCGGTTGATACCAGACGCGTGCGATTGGCTGTACCTTCACTGGCCGTTTGATTTTCAGCATGGCGTTCTGCGGCAGGTGACTAACGTCGTCAATTTCGCGGCCCACCAACTCCGCCCACTGTTCGCGGTTGAAGGGCGAAACGGCGCGCCCGGCTTTCTGGCTTTTCTCCAGCTGTGCCAAAATATCGTCGCGTTTCACCCTCTTGATGATGTGCTTGTTGGCCCAGCCAAAACGCACCGAATCCGGGTTGGTGAGTAGGGTAATGGAGCGATAGGCGCTGAGGGTAATTAAACCGTGCAGGTGGGTGTGCACAAAATCAAAACGTTGCTCGGGTGCCAGGCCAGACTCTACGGTAATGATCTGTTCCAGTTCCGCCTTCAGCCGGTTGATCAGGGCGATCTGCTGTTGTAGCGCCAGATAATCGGTTCGTTCGGTCTCTAGGCAAATGACACCGGGCAATCTTACTGCCGCCTTACTGCTGATATGCTGGCGGTTGTGGTGGATAAATAGCCGTTGGTAGTGCTCCAGGGCTAAATCACGCGCGGCCTGGCCCACATGCTGTTCCACGCTGATCTGTTCAATGGCGGTATGTTCTTTGCCTTTCTCGATTTCTGGCAGGCTGAACACTCGTGCTGCCAGCAACCGCAATGGCAGGATTTGCTGGTGGAGTTGTGCCAGCGCCTGTTCCAGTTCGCTAAAACGCGCATTCATTCTGCCGATCAGGCTGTACTTATCCATCATCACCTCGCATTTTAGTTACAACATACATTTTAAGGCAAGGTAACTGGGGTGGCAACTTCAGCCTCATCGCAATCATAAACAACGAGTAGTTAACGCTTAACAGGCAAAATAGGGCAATTGTCCGGCCAGAAATACGAGGCAATTTGGTTCTCGTGGAGAAAGATACTCATCGCTGATTTTCGAGAGTTCGAACGTGACTGATTTCCTGTAAATTCAGGGCGCGTAACGTTATTACGCGAACCATTTACATGCTAAATATAAATTCCCTTTATACTTCTGCCGGGGTAGGCTCCAGGAATACGTAACAAAAGCTGGCAATAGTAAAATTTAGTCCGGTTAGGGATTAAAGCCATAATAAACATGGCGTAATTCTTTTTTGCTGGGACTCCGTGATTGATAAAAGAGTGTATGAAACTCGCCTGACCTTATCTGACGCTGATGTGGAGAAAATGCGCAAACCCAGCGTGTATAAGGATTATCATGGAAATACCGGGTATTACGACAACATACAAATTGGTCTGGCTCCGGGAGGTAAGGTTGCAGTCTGGCTGCGAGGTATCGGTAATCAGCCTAATTATCGTGTGACGCCATCAGTCTTAAAGATCGTGTCCGGGGATAAATTAGAGCTTTGTAAAGGGATAACCAAGAGCGATTTTTCTTATGGATATGACAAAGACATCATGGATTTTATTAAGGGGAAGGCGTATCCGTATGGCAATTGGTAGCTTCGATAATTCAGTGAGTTCATGGTTAGGAAACTCACCGTATTTTTTGGCACCCGCCCCATGAGCTGATTTGATAGAAAGGCTGTAGGAAGTTGCGATAAGAACCCCGGGGAAAAGTTCTTTCCACCACTGCCGCCCCTTCCCGTAGTGGAAAGGGGGGTTAAATACGAGCGGCTTCCGGCAATTTCTTCAGATAATGGCCAACCAGCAGGGCCAACAGTAGCATCACGCTGATAAAGGTGACCACGCCGCCCCAGCCAAAGTTATGCCAAAACACGCCACCAAGCGTCCCAGCAACGCTGGAACCAACGTAATAGCAGAACAGATAGAGCGAAGAAGCCTGGCCTTTGGCCCGGCGTGCGCGGTGGCCAATCCAGCTACTGGCAACCGAATGGGCGGCAAAGAAGCCGGCAGTGAACAGCATCATGCCTATAAAGATTATCGCTACCGGGGCCAAGGCGGTGATCAGTATCCCGATCAGCATAATTGCGATAGAAGCGATTAATACCGGGCCACGACCAAATCTGGAGGTCAGAGCACCCGCCTTGGGTGAACTGTAAGAGCCGGTGAGATATACCACCGACAGCAGGCCAACAATTGCCTGGCTAAGATGATAAGGATCGCTCAGAAGGCGGTAGCCGATGTAGTTGAACATCGTCACAAAGCTGCCCATCAGCAGGAAACCTTCGGCAAACAGTAGCGGTAACCCCTTGTCGTGCCAATGCAGCTTAAAGTTAATCAGCAGCGTCCTTGGCCGCAATGAACTGGCGCGGAAATGTTTGGAAGCAGGCAGAATGCGCCAGAACATGCAGGCCGCCGCCAGGGCGAATACCCCAATCACCGCCAGCGAGATCCTCCAGGAGAAGAAATCGGTAAGCACCCCGGTCACCAGGCGTCCGCTCATCCCACCGATCGAGTTGCCGCTGATATACAGGCCCATAGAAAAGGCCACGAAGCTCGGGTGGATCTCTTCGCTCAGATAGGTCATACCGACTGCCGCAACCCCGCTCAGCGAAAGCCCAATCAGCGCCCGCATCAGCAAGATGCCGTGCCAACTGGTCATAAAGGCACAGATCAGCGTACAGACCGCCGCTAACAGCAGGGCCACTACCATCACAGACTTGCGGCCAATCGCATCTGACAGCGGGCCGGTAAACATCAGGCCTATGGCCAACAACCCAGTGGAGAAGGAGAGAGAGAGGCTACTCTCAGCAGGTGAGATGCCAAAATCTCGCGAAAGCACCGGCAAGATCGGTTGTACGCAGTACAACAACGCAAAGGTCGCCAGCCCGGCAGAGAACAGCGCCAAGGTTACGCGCATAAACTGCGGGGTACCGCGTTCGATGTAGGGGAGTTTATTCAGCGTGGTGCGTTTGGTTGTTGGAGCACTGTCAGGGGCAGGCAGCGTTTTTGGCATACTAGCCGCAGAACGCGAAGCGGTTGTCACAACTGTTCCTTACCGGGTTCGGGAGATGAAAAACAGGTCTTGAGTCACAAAATCATAGGGAGCGGCCAGTTTTTTGTCTAATATATTAATCATCCTAATTAAGATGTTTAAAGTATGAATATCGAGCTCAGACATTTGCGCTACTTTGTGGCCGTCGCCGAAGAACTGCATTTTGGCCGGGCAGCAGAACGGCTACGGATTTCCCAGCCCCCTCTTAGCCAACAGATCCAGGCGTTGGAGGATATGGTGGGTGCGCGTTTGCTGGCGCGTAATAATCGTAACGTCAGCCTGACTCAGGCGGGGGAGATGTTCTTAAAAGAAGCCTATCAGGTGCTTGCCCAGGTCAACCGGGCAGCAGAGAAGGCGGCGCGCCTTGAGCGGGGCGAACTGGGTGAACTGACGATTGGCTTTACCTCTTCGGCTCCGTTTATCAGCGTAGTTTCCCGTAGTTTGCGAGCCTTTCGCCAGTTATCACCGGATGTGCATATCAAAATGCGAGAGGTCAACACCAAGCAACAGCTTGAGCCGCTGCTCAACGGTGACCTGGATCTGGGGGTGATGCGTAATACCCGCTTGCCGGACGCGCTGCAACATCAGCTGTTATTACGCGAACCTTTGCTTGCCGTGGTGCCCAATGGTCATCCGTTAACCCAAAAGGCACCAGGCACGTTGCATTTCAGTGATTTGGCACTGGAACCCTTTGTGTTCTTTTCCCGTGAAGTGGGCACCGCGCTGTACGACGAAATCCTGGCATTGTTGGCCAATGCCGGGATCGCCCCTTACATTACGCAGGAAGTTGGGGAAGCGATGACCATTATCGGTCTGGTTGCGGCCGGGCTGGGGATTTCCATTTTGCCGATGTCCTTTGGCCGGGTGAAAATTGACGGGGTGACTTATCTCCCTTTAGCCGAGCCTGAGGCGATGACCGAGGTCTGGTTGGTGCATCATCGTAGCAGGCCGTTAACGGCAGCGGCCAGGGCGTTGATGGCGCTGATGCTCGACTCCAAAGCTGTGTAAATAAGAAACGTTTTGAGCGGAAAGCTTGGTGAATTTGTGCTGTTAATCACATAACGAATCAAATAGTTGACGCTGTATTCCAAAAGCCCCACCATAGCTTCTAATCTTTATTTAGAAGCGCGAAAAATAGCAGGAGCGGGTGTGTGATTGCGGATGGGCAGCCTGGGCATATTGATCAGATCAAGCAAACCAATGCAGGGGCAGTTTACCGGCTGATAGATCGGCTGGGACCGATTTCGCGCATCGAATTATCCAAGCGGGCGCAGCTGGCGCCAGCCAGTATCACCAAAATCGTGCGTGAACTGCTCGAAGCGCATCTGGTTAAAGAAACCGAATATCAGGAAGTGGGTAGCCGTGGTCGCCCGGCCGTTGGTCTGGTGCTGGATACCGAAGCCTGGCATTACCTCTCTGCACGTATCAGCCGCGGCACCATTACCCTGGCGCTGCGCGATCTCAGTAGCAAGATGGTGGTTGAAGAACTGCTGCCGCTAACAGCCGAACATCCTGAGCTTTTATTACAGCACATCGTTAGTGAAGTAGAGCAGTTCTTTATCCGCCACCAAAGCAAACTGGAACGTTTAACCGCCATCGCCATTACGCTGCCCGGCATGATTGATACCGCCGCGGGTATTGTTCACCGCATGCCGTTTTATGACGTCAACGAAATGGCGTTGGGCCCAGCGCTAGAGGCTCTGACGGGCCTGCCGGTTTATGTTCAGCATGATATCTGCGCCTGGACTATGGCAGAGGCGCTGTATGGCGCATCCCGTGGCAGCCTCAACGTTATACAGATCGTCATCGATCATAACGTTGGCGCAGGGGTGATCACTAACGGACGCGTACTGCATGCGGGCAGCAGCAGCGTGGTGGAGATTGGTCACACACAGGTCGATCCTTACGGTAAACGCTGCTATTGCGGTAACCATGGTTGTCTGGAAACGGTCGCCAGCATTGAAAACATGTTGGAAATTGCCCAGCAACGACTGGGAGGTTCGATGTCTTCCATGCTGCATGGCGCGCCATTGACCGTGGAATCGCTGTGCGATGCGGCTTTGGCCGGCGATCAGTTAGCCAAAGATATTATTCTTGGCGTAGGCCACAGCGTCGGGCGCATCGTGGCGATCATGGTCAACCTGTTCAACCCGGAAAAAATCCTGGTAGGTTCACCGTTGAACCGGGCCGCAGAAATCCTGCATCCGGCGATTGCTTCCTGCATCCGTCAGCAATCCTTGCCTGCGTACAGCGAACATGTTCAAGTTGAATCCACCCAGTTCTTCAACCAAGGCACCATGCCGGGAGCCGCACTGGTGAAAGAAGCCATGTATAATGGTTCTTTGCTGGTGAAGTTGCTACAAGGTTGACATAAGTTATTCTTATCAGATTTTCTTATTATTTAACGCCAAAAGATTGAGCTACCTCAAGCCCCCGTTGAGTTGCATCCCCTAGACTTTTCCCGTAGGACAACTCTCGTCGTGATTTACGGCGATTCTTTAGGTTAACGAGGCATTTCAAGGCAATCTATTCATGTTAAAGCGTTTATTTGTTACAGGCACGGATACCGACGTAGGTAAGACAGTGGTTTCCCGCGGTTTATTGCAGGCTTTCGCCGCGCAAGGTCGCTCAGTGGCGGGTTATAAGCCCATTGCGGCACGCTGCCAGGAAACCAGTGAAGGCATCCGCAATCGAGACGCTTTAGTTTTACGGGCCTCTTCCTCATTGCCGCTCACCTATGACGAAATCAACCCGATCACCTGTCTGGATGAGGTGTTTCATGCCCATGCAACTCAGGATATTGATTACGGACTGATGAGCCGTGGTTTGCATCATCTCGCCGCTAAAGCTGATACGGTAGTGGTAGAGGGCTGCGGCGGCTGGCGGGTATTGATGAACGATCTCCGTCCTTATGCCGAGTGGGTGGTGCAGGAACAACTGCCGGTTATCCTGGTGGTCGGGATCAAACTGGGCTGTGTCAGCCATGCGCTATTGACCGCACAGGCAATTATTAACGATGGCTTACCATTGCTGGGCTGGGTGGCTAATCGAATCAACCCCGGTTTAGCCCACTATGCAGAAACTATCGATGCGATGCAGCAGCGCATTCCGGCTCCGTTGCTGGGTGAGATCCCGTATCTGCCGCGCGCGGAACAACGTGAGCTGGCACAGTATCTGGACGTTTCGCAGCTGGTTGATCGTTACGCGTTGTGATAAACCGACAGCGGGCGTAGCCCGCGAGCAATGGTAGTGGCGATAACGCAAGCCAACAGAATGCCTGGCAGCAGGGTATATTCCCCGGTCATCTCAAACACCATTAATGCCGCCATAATTGGCGCATGAGTGGTGGCAGCCAGCAATGTCGCCATACCGGTCAGTGCCAGCAGAATGGGCACTGCAGTACCCAACTCGGGCCATAGGCCAAACATCTGGCCCACTACCGAGCCCAGTGCGGCCCCCACGAATAATGTCGGCGTAAACACGCCACCAGGTGCACCTGAGCCACTGCTGGCCAACAGGGCTAACAGTTTGCAAATCAGGATCGCACTGACCAGCAGTATCCCCGGTGGGGCCGAGAGTAAGGATTGCACCACGCTATAGCCATTTCCCCAGACTTCGGGATACAGCAAGGAAAGCAACCCAACGATCAGCCCGCCAAGTGCCAGCTGTAACGGCGGTATGAGGTTGAGCGAACGAAACGCCCTCCCGCTGGCTGCCATTGCCCACAGAAAGAGCGGGCCACAAACTCCCGCCAGTACGCCCACCAAAGCCATTAACAGATACTGCACCGGCCAGGGAGCAGCAAGCGGCTCCACGATATAGAGCGGAGCCTGGCCACCGTTCAGCAGGTTGGTCATCAGCAGCGCGCTCACGGCGGCGATCACCACCGGGCCAAGCGAGGCTAGCATCAGGGAGCCAAACAGAATTTCCGCGATAAACAGGCTACCCGCCAACGGGGCATGATAGGCGCTAGCCATCCCGGCGGCGGCAGCGCAAGCCACCCACAATTTCCATTCTTTCGCCGGGGTAAAGCGCTGGGCAAATACCGAACCTACCAACGCCCCCAGCAGGATCATCGCCCCCTCGCGGCCAATGGTGCTGCCGCTGGAAACCACCAACAGCGAGGCCAGGCATTTTATCAGGCTGGCGTTAACGGCCAACCGTCCGTCGCCGGTTTCAATCGCTTCCATATAATCCGTTGGAGCGATGGGTTTTTGATGCTGGTAACGCTGGTAGATCCACAACAAAAAGCCAGCGGCCAATCCACCCAACGCTGGCGTCAACGCTCTGCGCCATCCGGGCAGTGCAGCAGCAGCGGCTACCAAACTGCCTTCATCGTGATCCAGCAACAGCCATTCAAGCCCGAACATGGCGCGGTGAAATAACCACACGGCCAGCGCAGCACAAATGCCGAGTAGGACGGCAATAAACAGATGGCGCAGCAGGGCGCGATAGTGGTGCAGAGGGACTAATTGATTCATGTGTCGGCAGATGATGAAGAATAAGAGGCTCAGGTGGGCATTGTGCTTGTCTACCCACCTGAAAACCAGAGAATCTTTATCAGATCCCTGGCGTTGTGGCTAAAGTATTAACCGCCTGGAGGCGTTGCAGGTTGATATTTACCGCTCATGCCTTCCAACAGCGCGACCAGATCCTTGATATCGCTGTCTGGCAGGGTAACACCAACCTGATAAGTCAGCATATCCTTGACCGCCTGATGCAGAGAAGTCACGCTGCCGTCATGGAAGTAAGGGGCGGTTTGGGCAATGTTACGTAAGGTCGGGGTTTTGAAACGGTGGCGGTCGCTATCATTTTTAGTGACGTTGTAACGACCAAGGTCGGCCTCGGTAGAGTTACCGCGAGCGGTAAAGTAATCCGCTTTCAGCCCCATCACCTCATAAGATTGGCCGCCAAGGTTGACCCCGGTATGGCAGGTGCCACATTTGTTTTGCTGGAACAGCTGGTAGCCGTGCTTCTGTTGAGCCGTCAGGGCGTCACTATCGCCCTTCAGGTAACGGTCAAACGGGCTGTCTGGCGTGATTAGCGTTTTTTCGAACTCGGCAATGGCGTCGGTAATGTTATCGCCGGTGAAGCCGTTAGCATAGACGCGCCGGAAATCGGCCTTCAACAAAGCGTCCTGATCCAGTTTAGCGATGATTTCATCCCAGGACTCAGAGGCCATCTCGATCGGGTTCATTGGCGGGCCACCGGCCTGGGCCTGTAAATCTGTCGCTCGACCATCCCAGAACTGCGCCATATTGAAAGCCGCATTAAACACCGTCGGGGCGTTGATTGGCCCGACCTGATCGCCAACTCCTAGCGATGAGACGCGGCCATCCACGCCGCCTTCGCCCAGCTTATGGCAGTGGGCACACGAGATGCTGTTATCTTTCGACAGGCGAGGATCGTGGAACAGCCGGAAGCCCAGTGCCACTTTCTGCGGATCGGTAGGTAACGAGGCTGGCACCGGCCGTAAGGCGGCACCACGCAGTTCTGCTGGCGTATCCGGCAGGGTATAGAACTGCTCGCGCTGTTGACGGGCCCAGCTCAGTAGTTCATTGCGATCGCTGTCGCTAACGTTTCCAGCCCAGTGGACCATCTTATACATTGGCGGAGGCATCTCCTGGCTTTGCAGCACGGCTTCCAGCTTTGCCAGATCCACTTCCGGCACTGCGGTTTTTTGTTGCAGGGCGGAGCGGGTAGCAGCGAGGTTGAAATGCTGATTTCCACTGAGGATATCCTGCGCCATAATTTGTTTGGCGATAGGCAACTCGGCATAGAAGGGAAGCTGAGCCGAGTTGGAGTGGCAATAGTCACAGCCATTGCGGGTTAATAGGGTATCGATTTGATTGCCAGCAACGACGGGGTTACGCTGTTGATCGTAATGGTAGACATAGCCGACGGTCCCCAAATAGCCGACGACGGCGGTTACGGCACATCCCAGAATAATTTTTTTAATCATGTTCTCGCTCCAATGAGTTGACTGCCAAAAAACCCTACATATAAAGAGGTAATAAAAGGGGCAATCGGATTGTCATGGCTAGGGGCGGTTGGCAACTTGATTAAAATCAATCACTATCATTGGTGTACGCTATCGTTCGGATAGGTTCTGACGATGAAGCAGGCGTGGCGAGGCTCACAGGCTATTTCTAAGAAATACCTTATTATTCAATATGGTGACTATTTTTAGGTGACGCTGTCACAATTTATTTCATTGGTGCGTTGTTGCGGTATTTTGGTGCACGACATCCCCTGACAAACTACAGAATATGCCTTGGCTGTTATAATCCGGGGAAAATAAAAGACATAGGGACACATAATAAACTGATGACCACTAACACTTCTCCGAGCACTGTCCAAGTAGCTCATCGGCCGTTGATCCTGTTTGCCTGCATACTGGCGATGTTCATGTCTGCCATCGAGGCCACCATTGTCGCCACCGCGATGCCGACGATTATTGGCGACCTGGGTGGTTTTTCGTTGCTGGGCTGGGTGTTTTCGGTCTATTTACTGGCTCAGGCTATTACCATCCCGATCTACGGACGATTGGCGGACTTATACGGCCGGAAACCCCTCTTTTTCTTTGGGGCGACGCTGTTCCTGCTCGGATCGATCCTGTGCGGTTTTTCATCGAATATGTATTGGCTGATTGCCTTCCGCTTGCTGCAAGGGCTGGGCGCCGGGGCAATCATGCCGATCGCCACCACCGTAATCGCCGATATTTACAGCGCCACCGAGCGGCCAAAAGTTATGGGCTATCTCTCCAGCGTCTGGGGTGTTTCGGCCATTCTTGGCCCGTTACTGGGTGCGTTTATCGTGCAACACACGTCTTGGGCTTTGGTATTTTGGGTCAACCTGCCCATTGGCCTGCTGGCGATGTATTTCCTGGGACGCTACCTGCCAGACCTTAAACAGGGGCGCAAACATGCGTTGGATCTGGCGGGAACGGCTTGGCTGACGATCTTTGTCGCTGCATTACTGCTATCACTCTTGCAGGCGGAAATGCTGGGAGGGTGGATCATACCACTGCTGGCGTTGGCGTTAGTGGCGCTGAGACTGTTAATTCGTCAGGAGCGTCGTACTCCTGAACCATTGTTCCCGCTGGCCCTGTGGCAAAACCGCGTGATTGTGGCTGGCAATATCGGCGGCGTGGTGATCGGTGCTGCCATGATGGGGATCAGCGCCTTCTTGCCAACCTTTATCCAGGGTGTGAAGGGCGGAACTCCGCTGGAAGCCGGAACCACGTTGGCCTTGATGTCGATTGGCTGGCCGCTGGCCAGTATGCTGAGCGGGCGTTTGATGCTGCTGACTTCTTATCGCACCACGGCACTGCTTGGTGCGCTGCTGTTGGCGGCCGGTGGCTTTATCCTGCTGCTATTACAGCCTTCGGGTGGGTTACTGTGGGGGCGGGTTGCGGCGTTTATCATCGGGGTCGGTATGGGGTTGTGCAATACCACCTTCCTGGTCTCGGTACAGAATGCGGCACATTACAGTATTCGCGGTATCGCAACCGCCTGCACGGTATTCACCAGGATGGTCGGATCGGCCATCGGCACTGCCATTCTTGGGGCCACGTTGAATATCAACCTGCATTTGCGTCTGCCACAAACGGTTGATCCGGTGCAGCAGTTGATGGAACCAGAAGTACGCAACACCATGCGGCCTGAGGCGCTGGCGGATCTCATTGGGCATGTCGCCGCCTCAATGCATTGGGTATTTCTGGTCTCGGCGTTGATATCGCTGTTTGCCTTGGGTGCCGCTATGCTGATCCCTGCTCGTCATAGGCCGCAGGGCGAAGGTGAAGAGATTAAACAGGCGTAACAAAGAAGAGGGGCGCAGTAACGAACTGCGCCCTTGAGCCGGTTACTGCGGGGCTTGAGTATCCTGGCTGGTGCCAGTTTGCGCCGCGTCGCCGCTGTCGTCGCCATTATTCAGGCGGGTATAGACAATTTTCTGCGTGTCTTGACCACAATGGCCAACCACCTGTCCACCGGCAAGGTTCGCCTGATCGTTAGGCACGATCTCCAGCTTGAAGCCGGATTCCGGCACGCCGTTATTGACAATCTTCTGGGCAATATCCGCCTTTATGCTCTCACATGAGGCAAAAGCGGCCAGCGGCGCGGTGGCTAACAGCAGTACACCTACTACAAGCGCTTTTTTCATCATTCTATCCTTATTTGAGCATGATAATCTTTATCAGGATAACAGCATTAGGTTGAATAGTTGACCTTTGCTGGCGATTACTGAGTTACTGGACGGCCAGTCGTGCGATCCAGACACTTACGGGTTGAAGGCTCCCAATAAGCGTTGACGTTGTAGCTGTTATCACAACGATCTTCGGCATCAATAGCGCGGTCAACCTTGTCAAACTCTTTCTCGACGCGGGTGTTGACCTTACCGCGCAGCGACTTGGTTTCGTTCCACTGCTCTTTGCTTTGGCGAGCCTGTTCATTGCTCATGGCTGGGCCGCCGGTGCCGTCAACTGTGACGCAGGTGCTGCCCTGGGTGCAAGTGGCTGCGAAGGCGGGAGCCTGCCAGGCACCGGCCAGCAATAACATGGTGATCGGTAACATCAGGCGCGGAAGGGAAAGTAATTTCATTGTTTCATCCTTATAAGTGAGTGTTGCATCCACCAGCAACACTGGCTGTAGCATGGCTTAAATATATCACTGTGCTGTTATATAGCACCAGCGCGTCGCCTTGTTCGTTTAATTTAGTGAGAGAATACCGTTAATGTTAAAAACCACTTTACTGTTTTTTGCCACGGCATTGGCCGAAATCATTGGCTGTTTCTTGCCGTATCTGTGGCTAAAGAAAAACGCCAGCGCCTGGCTGTTGCTGCCTGCGGCCCTCAGCCTGATGATGTTTGTCTGGTTGTTGACGTTGCATCCGGCAGCCAGCGGGCGAGTCTATGCCGCCTATGGTGGAGTCTATGTGGCAACGGCGCTGCTTTGGCTACGGGTGGTAGATGGCGTGAAGTTGTCGACCATGGATTGGTTGGGGGCCGGGGTGGCACTGCTGGGGATGCTGATTATCGTTTCCGGCTGGCGCACTGCGTGAAGCATGAAATGGCAGGGCTGGTGTCCTGCCATAGGATAGGACGATTAACCGCGATGAATGCTCAGCCCGGCAAAGGACTGGCTGACCGGCATCATTTCCAAGGTATTGATATTGACGCGGGCAGGCAGCGTTGCCACCCAGAATACCGCTTCGGCAACATCATCCGGCGTTAGGGCATCCACCCCTTGATAGGTTTTATCTACCTTGCCGTCATCCCCTTTAAAGCGCACGTTGGAGAACTCAGTGCCGCCAACCATACCTGGCTCAATATCGGTAACGCGGATATGGGTACCATGCAGATCGGCGCGCAGACCCAGGCTGAACTGTTTAACAAAGGCCTTGGTAGCACCGTAAACGTTACCACCGGCATAAGGCCAGTTGGCGGCAGTGGAACCGATGTTGATCACATGGCCAACGTTGCGCTCCACCATGGCTGGTAGCAGCGCGCGGGTCATGTTGACCAACCCTTTGGTGTTGGTATCGATCATGGTTTCCCAGTCGTCCGCATTGGCTTTGTGCGCAGGCTCCAGGCCCAACGCCAGGCCGGCGTTATTCACCAGAACGTCGATATTGCGCAGCGCAGCGGGTAACTCTTCGATGGCTTGCTGGATCGCCGCACGGTTGCGGACATCCAAACGCACGATATGCAGTGTTTCACCAAGTTCTGCTTGCAGCGCCTCTAGGCGCTCCACACGACGACCAGTGGCAATCACCTGATGGCCTTCACCTATAAATTTGCGGGCAATTGCCTCACCAAAACCGGAGGTAGCGCCCGTGACAAAAATAATCATGCTGCTGTTCCTTAACTGTTTTTAGCTTGCATCCACTCTAACGCGGTTGCGTTAACCCTGCAATTTTAACCGTTGATAGCCGGCACGTGGTAAACCACACAGTCATATTTGATATTCTCGCGGCGGCCTTGTACGGCACCGCCCAGCGATTCGGCAATGCGGCGGCTTGGCGTATTCTGCTCGGCGACGGGATAGATAAAGTACGGTGGGTGGTAGCGCTCGCTGGCCCAGGTAGCCATGGCATGCACGATTTCGCGCCCATAACCCAAGCCATGCAGATTTTCTTTCACCCAGATGCCTAGTTCTGGTGTCTCGCTGTGCAGATTATGCACACCGCCCAGACCGACGAACTGCTTGCTGTCACGCAGCCGGGCCACAAAGATGACTTCTTCGCCTTCGCGGATCAACGGCAGCCAGCCTTCCCAGACGTTGGCAAATGCCTCGGGAGACTCTTCTGGTTCAAAGGTTAAAAAACGCGTTAGCGTAGGGGTGATCGCCTGGTAAACATCGTCGGCGTCTGCTGCGGTAAAGGGGGCAATCAACAACCGATCGGTATTCACACGGCACTGAGTAAGGTCACTGTGCATCATTATTATTACCTCGCTTTTCAGGCCTAAAACGGCAAAAATCCGCTCCCGTTAAAACGGGGCGGATCGTCGATATTACGTTGATTAGCGGCAGATGCGACTTATTTTTCTTGGTTGCCATCGATTTTTCAGATGTGGTGGGCGTGTTTTTCCTTTGGCGGATTTCATTGCCCGCTTCCGCGCCCAGCGTAAAGCTATCCAGCACCGCCAACAGGGCGATGACGCCAATCACCATAAAGGCCAGTTGGAAATCGGCCAGCGCCACCACGCCCTGTTGCTGCGGCATCAGCATCTCTGCCAACCGTAGCGCCAGTGCGCCGATGGCGATACCCAGGCCGCTGCCCATCTGTTGGGCCATATTGAACAGCGTGTTGGCGCCGCTCATACGCGGTTGCGGCACTTCGGAAAAGGCCAGCGTATTCAGCGCAGTGAACTGCATCGAGCGGGTCAAACCGCTGACAAACAGCAGTGCCAGGATCAGCCAGGTGGGGGTCTGCGGGGTTAGTAGCGCGCAGGCAAAAATGGTGGCAGCATTGAGTAAGCCGTTGACCACCAGCGTGGTACGAAAGCGGAACCGGTAGAGGATCGGTGAGGTGAACGGCTTCATCACCAGATTACCGGCAAACACTGCCAGCACCAGCAACCCCGCATCGAAGGCATTCAGCCCAAAGCCGATTTGGAACAGCAAGGGCAGCAGGAAGGGCACGGCTCCAATGGCGATGCGGAACAGAGTGCCGCCCTTAATAGTGACGGCGTAACTTTTTATCCGCATCGCCCAGAGATCTATTAAGGGATAAGTATGACGTTTAGCGTGACGTATCGCCAGGCTTCCCAGTGCCAGGCTACCAGCCAGACATAACAGCGGTACCAGCCAGGAAAGCTGCGGGCTGTTGATCAGATCCAGCCCAAACATCAACCCGAAGCAGGCGACGCCGGTAAGCGCAAAACCCAATCCATCAAAGGGGACCCCTTTCTGCGTGGGTTCACGAGGGATCAAACGCCAGGCGAAGAACAGGGCCAACAGGCCAAGCGGTACGTTGAGGATAAAAATCCAGTGCCAAGACGCGTAGGTGGTGATGAAACCGCCTACCGGTGGCCCCAGGATCGGGGCTGCTAAACCTGGCCAGGTGATGGTAGCAATGGCGTTGATCAGATCGGATTTGGCGGTATTGCGCAGTACCACCAGGCGGCCAACTGGTACCATAAGCGCGCCGCCGAAGCCTTGCAGGATACGAGCGGCGGTAAACTGCGGTAAGGTGGTACTGAGGGCACATAGCACCGAGGCCAGGGTAAAAATAACGATGGCGGCGGTGAAAATATTACGGGCACCAAAGCGGTTGGCGATCCAGCCGCTAGCGGGGATAAACACCGTCAGGGTCAGAATATAGGCAGAAACCCCGATGTTCATATCTACCGGCTGTACGCCAAAGGCTGCCGCCATTTGCGGCATCGCGGTGACGATCACCGTGCCGTCCAGGTTTTCCATAAAGAATGCCCCGGCAACCAGCAAGGGGAGCGCGCTAGCGCGGGAGAACCAGCTCATGGACGGCTCAGGCAGGAGAACGGTAAATAGGCAGACATAAACAGAAATCCCGTTTTAAAAATCACAACGTCGGATTTTTGAGCATAACGCATCACGGGGAGGTTAAAAAGAAGTTAATTGGCTGATTATTAGCAGGCGCATCAAATGTACCCGCTATAATGTTGACGTCACCAGGAAAAGTGGATGATATCGTCGATAAATTCGGCTTTAAAGCTGCTCAGGTCGGCTACGGTGGCCTTGATTTGCGGGGAGGAAATCGGCATGCCGTTACCGATGACGATCACTTGTCCTCCGGCTGCAAGGGCTGAGTTTACGCCAGAAATTGCATCTTCAAAAATCATGCATTTCTGCACCGGCAAGCCAAATCTGGCTGCCGCCATCAGATAGGGCTCTGGATGGGGTTTTCCGTGCACGATATCTTCCGAAGTGATCATCATGTGCGGTCGTGGGATGCCTGCGCTGACCACGCTTTGCATCGACATTGGTTGCCCAATAACAACAGAGTGGCTGCAGGCTCTTGTTGACGGAAATCAATAGATAGTTTAAACCACCGCCGGAATGTAAAAAATGCGATCCCGATGGGCCGCACGAAACCGCAGAGTGTGGAGGGGATCTCTTTGTGAAGTACTTAAGCCTAAGCTAGGCTATGTTGCTGAATTTGCAGTTTCTATCCAAGTGGACGCAGCGTCCCTACATTAAGACATGGAGGAGTTTCGATTTGATGCGTTTATCAACCCTGGTACTGGCGATTGGCGTTGCGCTAAGCACGCCCGCGCTGGCAGAAACGAACACCCAGACTAAGGAGGCGAAAGTGGCCGGAGAAGTTAAGCAGGATAAGCAGGGAGAAAACCCGTTCTTTGCCACCAGTCAGTTACCCTTCCAAGCCCCTCGCTTTGATGTCATCAGCGAAAGCGATTATGCCCCGGCCATCGCCGCCGGTATCCAGCAGAAACTGGCAGAAGTCGAAAAAATCGCCAATAACCCGGCAGAACCTACGTTTGACAATACCTTCGTAGCGCTGGAAAAGAGTGGCGCACTGCTGACACGCACCATGAACGTGTTTGGCGCGATGACCTCCGCCAATACCAGCGACGCGCTGCAAAAGCTGGATGAAGAAACCTCACCGAAGCTGGCGGCGTTAGATGATGCCATCATGCTGAACGGCAAACTGTTTGCGCGCATCAAGACGATTTACGATCGGCGTGACAGCCTCAAATTGGATGCCGAGTCCCTGAGACTGGTAGAGGTGACCTACAAGAACTATGTGCTGGCCGGGGCCAACCTGAGTGACGCGGATAAAACCCAACTGAAAGCGTTGAACCAGGAAGCGGCGACGCTGAGCACCCAGTTTACCAATAAATTACTGGTTGCCAGCAAAAACGGTGCGCTGGCGCTCGGAGATAAAACCCTGCTGGCCGGGCTTTCAGAGGGCGAGCTGGCAGCCGCCGCACAGGCAGCCAGCGAACGTAAGTTGGATAAGCAATGGCTCTTGGTGTTGCAAAACACCACTCAACAGCCCGATTTGCAGAACCTGAAAGATCGCGATACCCGCCAAAAATTGTTCGAAGCGTCGATCAACCGCGCAGAGAAAAATGACGCCAACGATACCCGCCAAACCTTGGCGCGCTTAGCCAAGGTGCGTGCCGAGCAGGCCAAACTGCTGGGTTTCCCGAACTATGCTGCCTGGAAGTTGCAAAATCAGATGGCGAAAACCCCGGATGCGGCATTGGCGTTTATGCGTGATATCGTGCCTGCCGCCACGGCCCGGGCAGAGCGCGAAGCCAAAGATATTCAGGCCGTGATCGATCGGCAAAACGGCGGCTTTAAGCTGGCTGCCTGGGATTGGCAGTTCTATGCCGAGCAGGTACGTAAAGAGAAGTACGATCTGGATGAATCACAGATCAAGCCTTACTTTGAGATGAACAACGTGCTGCATAACGGCGTATTCTACGCCGCCAATTTGCTGTACGGCATCAGCTTTAAAGAGCGCAAAGATATCCCGGTTTATCATCCGGACGTGCGGGTATACGAGGTATTTGATAAAGACGGTCAGTCTCTGGCGCTGTTCTACACCGATTTCTTTAAGCGTGACAACAAGGGCGGTGGCGCCTGGATGAGCAACTTCGTTGAGCAGTCAAAACTCAACGGTACTAAGCCGGTGATCTACAACGTTTCCAACTTCACCAAACCCGCTGCGGGCCAACCGGCGTTGCTATCCTATGATGATGTGATCACCCTGTTCCACGAGTTTGGCCATGCGCTGCACGGTATGTTTGCCGATCAGCAATACCCAAGCTTGTCTGGCACCAACACTGCCCGCGATTTTGTCGAGTTCCCGTCGCAGTTTAACGAGCACTGGGCCAGCGATCCTAAGGTATTCGCCCACTTTGCCAAGCATTACCAAACGGGTGAAGCAATGCCGCAGGAACTGGTTGATAAAATCAACAAGGCCGACAAGTTCAACAAGGGCTACGCCATGACCGAGTTGCTGGCCGCCGCGCTGCTGGATATGCATTGGCACATGCTGGGCGCCGATCAACCGCAGCAAGACGTGGACAAGTTCGAAGCTGCATCGCTGCGTCAGGACAAGATCGATCTCAGCTATGTGCCACCGCGCTATCGCTCCAGCTATTTCCAGCACATCTGGGGCAACGGCTATGCCGCTGGTTATTACGCCTATCTGTGGACGGAAATGTTGGCCGATGACGCCTTCCAGTGGTTCAGCGATAACGGCGGGTTAACGGCAGAGAATGGCCAACGCTTCCGCGACCAGGTGTTGTCGCAGGGCAACAGCCAGGATCTGGAAAAGCTTTACGTTAAGTGGCGTGGGCAGGAGCCGAGCATTGAACCGATGTTGATCAACCGCGGGCTGAAAGATAAGTAACGACCGTTTAACGCTCTCCGAGGGCAGGTGACTGCTCTCGGATTGTTATAACCCATGTTATGAAAGAGGATTTTGTTAGGCCGATCGTTTTTCTATGCAACCGAAATTAACCACAACAAGATTAATCCTTGTAATTAACAGAGGTGCCAACACTCGTTGGGATAAATGACGCCAAAACCCATCCTATTGTTTTAATGAATTAAAATCCCACCTCCGTATAAAAACCATAAGAAAAGGCGTTTTAAGCCGGGGTTAATATGATTAACGTCACAGATTAAGCGCTGAAAACGGCGGGGTGACATCTTACGATCATAATCTCAACTCCGAAAGTTGTCGCTTTACTGTTGTCGGGTTCCGATTTAAAAGTGTTAATTATGGTTAGGGTGAGGGGCATCATGACTCCAACAACCCACGCTGGCGTAGCGTGAATCGGGTCGCTTCATTCAGGTCGTAGCTGGCCAACTCTTCCTTCTGTACCCAGGCATATTCTTCAAACTCATCATTAAGCGTGATGGTGCGGTTGGCCGCGTGGCAGTCAAAAATCAGGTAAATCATATAGATTTGCTCTTTGCTGCCATCTTCGTAGGTCTTCACCCGCACGTCGTCGCGGAACGTCCAGGGTTGAATGTGATCCAGCACCAGATCGCTACCCAGTTCTTCACTTACTTCTCGACGCAACGCCTGCTCGATGGTTTCCCCTGGCTCGGTACCGCCGCCGGAGAGCGCCCACTGGCCGGGGAATACCCCTTTATGGGCCGCCATTTTGCACAGCAGATAGGCGTTATCGTTTTCAATTAACGGGCAAACAATAATACGTTGACGCATCGTAACTCCATGTTTCAAGGGCATCAGATTGATGAGGTAATCCTGGGATGAGAACTGCTATCCTCATCCTGTTGGTCTTACAGTTTGGCCCGGTACTCGTCTTCCAGCCGGCTCATGGATTCCCAGAATGGGCGTGGCGTACGTTGTTGCAGGAGATCGGCCAGCAGATCCAAATGGGTATGCCAGCCGCTGGCGACGCTGAGCAAGGTATCACGGTTGGCCAGGCGGCGATGGGTAAGAGTCAACAGCACCTTATCCTCTTGCTCGGTCAGTTCAATAGTGACTTCAGAAGGACGAGTTTCCCCAGTCTCTGCCCAGGTAAAGCTCACCAGGCGCGGTGGCAGAATACAGGTGATATGACCCACCTGGGAGATCTTACCGGCACAGGATTTGTATTTTGCTGGCGGTTTCTCATCCTCACCGGCCAAATCGGCATTGCAGAACAGTAGCTCGATCTTGGCCCCGACCTGCATGGGCATCTCACCGGCGGCCAGCCAACTGGCACGTTTATCCGATTCGATCAGGTAGGCCCAGACGCGCTTGAGCGGGCCGGGCAGCAGCCGCTGGATCCGCAGCGTACCGGTTTCAATAATCATACCGTAGTCGTTCATGGGTTCACTCCGTCGGAGGATGCGAGTCGGCCTGCAGCAGCGCTTGTTCTAGCGCGTCTAGCCGCTCATTCCAGAAATGTTCGTAGGTTTGCAGCCACTGCATGGCCTGCACCATCGGCTCAGGGGCGAGCCGGCAGATATGGTTTCTTCCCTGCACGGTGCGTTGCACCAGCCCGGCAAGCTCCAGCGCTTTGATATGCTTGGAAGCTCCGGCAAACGACATCTCGAACGGCGCAGCCAATTCACCGATGCTGTGTTCGCCTTCGGCCAATGTGCGCAGAATGGCGCGCCTTGTCGGGTCAGCCAGTGCGTGGAAAATGGCGTCCAGCGGTGAGGAAGATAATTTAACCATATGGTTAAATATAGAACGTCAGCGTCAATACTCAACCTGTTCGTTGAATATTTTTTAACCTTGTCACATTAAAAGTATGGGCATATAGGGGGGGAGGCTGACAATGGCCGTACTGGTACCAGATTTCTGGCGTGACGTAGCCCATTATGGTTTTATGGAGTAACCCAATAAAGATAACAGGAGCCAGGGAAGTGCAAGGTGTGCCAGAACAGTTTCCGTTTGAGAAAGATCGCGCCCAGTTCCGGCATTTGCCGCAGTTGCCGGGTGTGGAACTTTATCAGGCCCATATCGATCGCTATGCGTTTGAGCCACACGTCCATGATGCGTTTGGCATCGGCACGGTGGAAGCCGGGGCGGAGCGCTTTCGCTACCGTGGGGCACAACATTTAGCCGCCCCGGGTGCCTTGGTGCTGATGAATCCGGACGAGCTGCATACCGGTGAAGCGGAAACGGCAGGCGGTTGGAACTATCGGATGATCTATCTGGAGCCTGCGGCGCTGGAGCGGATTTCCGGTGAGAAGGGCTGTTGGTTCCACGACGTGATCCAACATGATGCGGTGGCGGCCAAGCGGCTTTCGCATACGCTGGCCGCATTATGGCAAACCCGGGACACGCTAGCGCTCGATAGCCTACTGCTTTCCGTCGTTGATATTTTCCGTCCCCACATACGTATTGCTCAACCGCAGCAGAGTGAAGCCGCTCACCGCATGGTGGTAGTGAAGGAGTATCTGCGGGATAACTACGCTTCCCCGATTACCTTGAGCGATCTGGCGGCGTTGGTCTCGCTCAGCCCGTACCACTTCCAGCGTAAATTCAAAGCGCAATTCCATGTCACCCCACATCAGATGCTGATGGCGATCCGGCTTGAGCAGGCCAAGCAGATGCTCGGGCGGGGAATGCCTGCGGCCCAGGTGGCCGTAGCTGTGGGGTTAACCGATCAGGCACATCTCACCAAAGCGCTGGTCAATCGTTACGGTGTCACGCCTGCGCGCTACCAAAAGCAGGTGATGCGTTAACTTCTGCCGCGAAAGCGAGCGTAAAACAGCAACCTGGTACAATATTCTGCCCCCACGTCCCTCTATCCTGATGCCACTTGAGTATGGCTGTTGATGATGGAGTCACTATGTTTGTCGGTGTGATGTTTGCCCTGATTGCCGGGTTGATGTGGGGTCTGATATTTATTGGCCCGCTATTGGTGCCGGACTACCCAGCCGCGTTGCAATCCACCGGGCGCTATCTGGCTTTTGGTCTTGTCGTGCTGCCGCTGGCCTGGCTGGATCGCCACCGTCTGCGTCAGTTGCTGGCAAAAGATTGGCTAGAGGCGTTAAAACTGACCGCAATTGGTAATCTGCTGTATTACCTGTGCTTGGCCAGTGCGATCCAGCGTACCGGAGCGCCGATATCAACCATGATTATCGGCACGTTACCGGTGGTGATATCGGTCGCCGCCAATCTGTTTTATGGCCATCACGACGGCCGTCTCTCCTGGCGAAAATTGACCCCGGCCTTGCTGGTGATTGCCCTGGGGTTGGTGTTGGTTAACGTTGCGGAACTGCAGGGCAATAGCGAGCCTATTGATGTCTGGCGTTATACCAGCGGCTTGGGATTGGCACTATTAGCGGTGGCGTGTTGGACCTGGTTCCCTCTGCGTAACGCGCGTTGGTTACGCGACAACCCGGATAAACGCCCCGCGACCTGGGCCACGGCACAAGGGATTGTGACCTTACCTTTGGCGTTGATGGGCTATTTGCTGGTTTGCGGGCAATTGGCGCTGACACAACCGCAGTTCGCACTGCCGTTTGGCCCTAGGCCGGAGGTATTTATCCCGTTAATGATCGCTATTGGCGTTTTGTGTTCCTGGTTAGGTACGTTGTGCTGGAACGAGGCGAGTCAGCGTTTACCGACGGTGCTGCTTGGGCCGCTGATCGTGTTCGAGATCCTGGCAGGATTGGCCTATACCTTTATGCTGCGCCATACCTGGCCGCCATTGCTGACGCTATGTGGTATCGCTTGTTTGATGATTGGGGTGATTTATGCCATGCGCATTAAATTGGAACCGATGGTCGTTGCGTTGGAGGAGACACGCTGACAAGGCTGAGGTAGCCCCCTACAAGTTCAACTTTGCCATCAATCTGAGGCTACGGGTTTCCCCGTAGCCGTTATCAATTAACGTTTACTGTGCTGGATAATTTCTTCGGCCACATTACGTGGAGCCTCTGCGTAGTGGCTGAACTCCATGGTGTAGGTGGCACGGCCTTGCGACATGGAGCGCAGGGTGGTGGAATAACCGAACATCTCAGAGAGCGGAACCTTGGCATGGATCTCTTTGCCTCCGCCACCGGGGATATCCTCCATCCCTTGTACCATACCGCGCCGTGACGACAGATCGCCCATCACGTTCCCGGCGTAATCCTCCGGCGTTTCCACCTCTACCGCCATGATCGGCTCCAGGATCACCGGGCTAGCCAGGCGACAGGCCTCTTTAAAACCAAAAATGGCCGCCATACGGAACGCCTGCTCGGAGGAATCCACGTCGTGGTAGGAACCGAAGGTCAGATGCACTTTGACATCGACCATCTGATAACCCGCCAGCACGCCATTATTCAGCGCCTCCAGAATGCCTTTTTTCACCGCAGGAATATATTCACCGGGGATCACGCCGCCTTTGATCTCATCAAAGAACTCAAAGCCTTTACCGGGTTCATTGGGTTCCACCGTCAACACCACGTGGCCATATTGGCCTTTACCGCCGGACTGACGCACAAATTTGCCTTCTACGTCGGTCACTTTCTGGCGGATGGTTTCGCGGTAAGAGACCTGCGGTTTGCCGGTGTTGGTTTCAACGCCAAACTCGCGCCGCATCCGGTCGACTATGATCTCAAGGTGCAATTCACCCATGCCGTAGATAATGGTCTGGCCGGAGTCTTCATCGGTGCGTACGCGCAGCGAAGGATCTTCCGAAGTCAGGCGTTGCAGTGCAATCCCCATTTTCTCCTGGTCGGCCTTGGTTTTTGGCTCGATGGCCTGTGCGATAACCGGCTCCGGGAACACCATGCGTTCCAACGTGATAATGGCATTGGGATCGCATAGCGTATCGCCGGTGGTCACATCCTTCAGGCCCACACAGGCGGCAATATCCCCGGCGTGCAGCTCATCGACTTCTTTACGATCGTTGGCATGCATCTGCACGATACGGCCAATACGCTCTTTTTTGCCTTTTACCGGGTTATAGACGCTATCGCCTTTGGCCACGATGCCGGAATAGACGCGTACGAAGGTCAACTGGCCAACAAACGGGTCGGTCATCAGCTTGAATGCCAGCGCCGAGAATTTTTCATTATCATCGGCCTTGCGGGTGATAATGTTATCTCGTTCGTCATGGCCTTCCATCGGCGGTACATCCAGCGGAGAGGGCATAAGTTCGATCACCGCGTCCAGCATGCGCTGGATACCCTTGTTGCGGAATGCCGAACCGCACAGCATTGGCTGGATCTCACCGGCAACGGTGCGGGCGCGTAACCCCTGAACGATCTCCTCATTGGTTAATTCGACCTGATTGAGGTATTTGTCCATCAGCGCTTCGGAGCCTTCCGCCGCAGCTTCAATCATCTTGTCGCGCCACTCTTGGGCCTGTTCGAGCATTTCTGCTGGGATCGCCTCGAAGCGGTAGGTCATACCCTGAGTTGCTTCCTCCCAGAAGATGGCCTGCATGCGGATCAAATCCACTACGCCAGCAAAATGGTCTTCTGCGCCGATGGGGATCACCACCGGCACCGGATTGGCTTTCAGGCGTTCAATCATCATATTGCGAACGCGGAAAAAGTCCGCGCCAGTGCGGTCCATTTTGTTGACAAAGGCCAGCCGTGGCACCTTGTACTTGTTGGCCTGACGCCACACGGTTTCAGACTGCGGTTGCACGCCACCGACCGAGTCATACACCATCACGGCACCGTCCAGTACGCGCATCGAACGTTCCACCTCAATGGTGAAATCGACGTGCCCGGGGGTATCGATGATATTGATCCGGTGCTGAGGATAATTATGCTCCATGCCGTTCCAAAAACAGGTTGTTGCGGCGGAGGTAATGGTGATGCCGCGCTCTTGTTCCTGTGCCATCCAGTCCATGGTAGCGGCGCCGTCGTGGACTTCGCCCAGCTTATGACTGACCCCGGTGTAAAACAGAATCCGCTCGGTCGTCGTGGTTTTGCCGGCATCAATGTGCGCCGAGATGCCGATATTGCGGTAGCGTTCGATGGGGGTAGTACGTGCCATAATTAACCTTTCTTAGCCTTGTGGCGTACGGCTTTAACAGTTTAAGTAAAAATGATATCCCTCAATGGGTTATCAGCTAGGCCATATTCAACAGCGCTTCACGGCCTTAAGAGTAATCGTAGTTGATAGTATTAAGTTTATTAACCTATGACTGTGATAGGTTGTTTAAAAATAAAACATGTTTGCTGAAAGGACTCGTCATGTCTGCGTTTCGTATTCTGTTTTTGCTGGCCGTGCGGTCCAACTGCCAGCCAATGCCAAGCCATTGGTCAAATCCGCCGGCCCCGTGAAATGGCCTCGGACTTACCCGCGAGGGGATGGCCATACGCTAGCGTTAATGGGCGTAGACAGCTGTGTTGATGACACAGTAGTGGATTATTTGTTGAAGCCAAAAAAGCCAGCTGCAGTTGAGCAGGGTTCTTTGGGTAATGATACGTGACTTTACCAGGCTGACAGAAGCACTACTCAGAAGCGTTCTAAACTACGTTCTGGGAGGGGATACTAAGTTAGGTCAGCAGGGGCAGGACTGCGATTTTTACTGAGAATACTCTGCCCCGTCATGAAGTACAGGATCAGGCTGAATGTCTGGTTGGGATACAGATTTTTCCGTTAATAATGTGCGCATCCCGGCGGATCCACTCATTAACTTTGTAGACACTGGTTCTGTGCAGTTGTGCGAAGGTCTTAATATCTCCGTCATGCTTTCTATATATAAACTCTCTGACGCTGGTCAATGTACAGTTCTCCTTGAAATGTGGTTTCCTAGGTAAAGGCCATGTGGATATCTATTATTAGGTTGGTGCTGTTATAAGAGAGGAGCGTAACATAAAGTTTAAAATACAGGAATTAAACTTTGCTGTTATATGTGATATTTTACTGATCTGTCTTTTTAATTAGATGGCCTTAGGTAATACTTAAGGCTATATTCAGATCGCAAACAAATAATAAAATTTAAATTCATTTAAAATCAACATGTTAAGTGGAATTTATCGTGGTGGCACATTATGGGTTTAGAGTGGAGCACACTGATATTGATTAATAATCAATATGGATTCATCGATAAAAAATTATTTCTTTCCGTGCTTAGTTGAAATAAGTGACGCACAACAATAAAATCAAGAATAATCTTAATATGTTGGAGTGGAATTATTCTTGGTAGTGGTGATTTTTATGAGGTTATTCCCAAATAAAAACCAGTAAGGGGAGGTTCAACGATTTATCTGAATTTTTCCATCAAGATGTGGTTTATGATCAGCCCATTATGATTTGTTAACACTCCATAAGCCTGGTGAAAGGCTTATGGTTGCGCCCATAGTTGGGTTAAATCAACCCAAGTTTGTGTTCCAGAGCAACCAGAGCCGCCAGTGATCTTACCCAGCAATAGGTGAACGGATTATAAAGGGGATACTGGCTGGCAATAGAAGGCGTCACAGGAAGGTAATCTCCCCGTGACGTTTGGACTCACTCATCTTCCGCGTAGATTTCTGGATCCTGAATATGTTCCAGCACGTCCCCAGGTTGGCAATCAAGATAGCGGCAGATGGCATCCAGCGTAGCAAAACGTATCCCTTTCACCTTGCCTTGTTTTAACAGCGAGAGGTTTTGTTCGGTGATGCCGGCAGCGGCGGCCAGATCTTTGGATTTGACTTTGCGTGTGGCTAACAACACGTCTAGCCGGACGATGATCGTCATAACGGGATAACCTCACACGAACTGTTGATTTTCACAATGCAACTTGCTGGCCTGTTGCAGGATTTGTGCAATAACGGCAATACAGGCCGCGAGAAATAGGGCAACAATATTCCCTGAATCAATACCGAATGTCACCATCCGTTGGCCAACAGGTTCCTGTATGGTTATCCAATAGCTGAGAAAAGGCTGGCACAATAACTCTAAAATCGTCCAAATGGCGACGTATTGACCCATTTTCCCCAAATGGCGCGCCGCAATGCCTGAAAAATAGGCGCGTTGACCATAGGTTTGGAACAACTTGCGTAAATGATACAACCCAAGCGCCAGTGCCAGCAGCGGCACGCTTGATAAGATTATGCCACCGGCAATTTGCCACCATGGGAAGCTATACAAATCAACCCCCAGCGCGCTGATTAAACTGTTTGAGATGGAGAAATCAAATCCGTAGCCCTCATTAGCGGCGACACTTGGGAATAACCAAGAGGAAGCATTAAGCAGCAGCATGGCGAGCAGTAAGCACAACGTGATGGTAGCCATGCGTTGGCTGAAGCGAGTAAGGCGATCTAATGTCATAAAAACCTCGAGTCGTTGAGTGAAAGTCGCAGTGACCTTACCCTTTAAATTATCGTACAACAATAATAAATTATCGAAATGCGATCAATTTATGATTTTTTAGTTCATAAATTAATCGGTTGGCGGTGGCTATTTGAACAGCAAACGGTCATAGAGAGGGCACCGTGGGTGGTTGGATGGCGTTAGCCAAATTTTCTACTCACCTTCTCGGATTAATGCACTTTTTCACTGAATAGGTTGTTATTATACTCACTGCTTATTGTTGTTCAGGCGCAGTGATATTCATCGCTTCGCCTGTTGCGTTTATCGCCAACCCCCATGCTGAGCATTCACCGTTATGATCAAGTCATTACAGATTTTCCTGTTCACCTTTTTGTTGTTCGGCTTATCGCTGGCCCCGTTGGCTAATGCCGCGCAGCAGGATGCTGCGGTTGAACTGAGTCCGCAGGAAATAGCGGCATCACTAAAAAACTATCAAAAACAGCTAGATACTATTAAACAGCAGGTCTCAAAGGCGAGCTCTGATGGTCAGTTGAATAAGCTGTTTGAAGCCACGCAGGCCTTAGCCACGGATGCAGATAAGCTGACCACCGATCTGCAACCCATACAGGTGAAATTACAGGCGCAGCTGGACGTGCTTGGCCCGCAGCCCGAACCTGGGGTAATGACTGAAACCGCCAGTGTGGTGCAACAACGCAACACACTCAATAATGCCAAAAAACAGTTGGACGACTCCATAAAGCGTTCGCACGCAATCAGAGCAGGGGCGCTCGACTTAGCGCAGCAAATCACCGATCTGCGCCGTGTGGCCTTTAAATCCCAGTTGGCGTTGAATACTGGCAGCATTCTTAGTTCGAAATTCTGGCTACCAGAGTCGTCTTCACAGGTTGAGCATTCAGCTCGCCTTAGTGACTTTAATCAGCAGCTGCAGCAAACCCTCGATGCCAGTTGGCAGGAGGAATGGCGCTACGGGATTTTAGGCTTGCTGATCCTGGCTGCGGCTTGCTGGTCACTAGGGCGCTATTTCGTTGAACAGTTTTTTGCCTGGGTGTGTATCCGCTTTTTACCCGATGGCCGCTTACGCCGCAGTTTTATGGCATTAATGACGGTGCTGATCACGCTGTTTGCCACCACGCTGGCACTAAATTTGATCATTTCCGCGTTTTCCCGTGTTCAGCCGCTGACCGCTCAGGAGCAGGATTTCGCCGATGGACTTATGCAGTTGGGGGTATTCTGCGCGCTGATCGCTGGACTAGGCAGGGCGTACCTTTCGCTGAGCCGTCCGTCGTGGCGTCTGGCGCTGATGGATGATGCCATTGCGAGCGGCATGCGTTTCTTTTCGCCGTTATTGGCCGGATTGGCCATGGTTTTTGGCACCGTGGAACTGATTAATAACGTGGTTGGCTCCAGTCTTGGCAGTACGGTGTTAGGTAATGGGCTTGCTACCGCCCTGATGGCATTAATCTTGTTGGCCATACCGATCCGTGCACGCCGTATCCGTTCTAAGTTAGAACAGCAGGGGATGCATCTGGAAAAACGCTCAGTTATTGCCGGGATAATCCATATTATAATTATGGTATCGGCAACCGTGATCCTGTTATCACTGTTGATCGGCTATGTGGCTTTCGCTCGCTTCCTGACCTATCAGTTAATCTGGGTTGCGCTGGTTCTGATGGCGTTCTATTTCCTGGTGATCTTTACTACCGATTTCTGTTCTGCCATTTTCTCCTCCCAAACAGCTAGCGGGCGGGCGCTGAAAAAATCACTCAACCTCAAGGAACGCCATCTGGAACAGTTGACCGTCATCTTTACGGCGTTGTCCAAATGTACCTTGATATTATTGATGATTGTCGCCCTAATTAGTGGCTCCTTTGGCACCACCACCCCGAACTCTTTGTTAGAAAAAATCATTGCGATCCTGAGCGGGGAAGGCTTGAAGCGGTTGAATATCGTTCCAAGCAACCTGCTCAATGCGGTGATTTGCCTGACGATTGGTATCTATGTGCTGCGGGTCACGCAACGTTGGTTAAGCCATGAACTGCTGCCAAAAACCATCAGCGATATCGGTATCCGCGCCTCGCTTGTTACGTTGTTCAGTAACGTCGGTTATGTGCTGCTGATCCTGATCACGCTAGCGACGTTGGGTATCCAGTGGAATAACCTGGCCTGGATCGTGAGTGCGCTATCGGTAGGGATTGGTTTCGGCCTGCAGGAAATCGTGAAGAACTTTATCTCTGGCCTGATCCTGTTAACGGAGCGCCCGGTAAAAGTCGGCGATATGATCGGTATCGGCGGGGTTGAAGGGGATGTACGGCGAATCAATGTACGCGCCACCGAGATCCAACTGAGCGATCGCTCAACCATGATTGTGCCTAACTCTCAGTTGATATCGCAAAACGTGCGTAACGCCACCATGGGGAATGCCCAAGGAGTGGTCACCGTCGCGCTGACTTTCCCCACCGATATCGATCCCGAGCAGGTACGCAACGTGTTGTTGAGCGCCTACCATGAACACGAATCCATTCTGGAAACGCCAGCCCCATACGTTCGCTTCAGCCAGCTCGGCCCTGACGGGATTATCCTCAGCGTGACCGGTTACGTTGCCAGCCCACGCATTGTCGGCGCCACCAAGAGCGATCTGCTGTTCAATATTTTGAAGCTCCTGCGCGCCAATAATGTCAACCTGTCCAGCCCGCAAGAGGTGGTGTTTATGAAGCACCGGGCAAAAAGTCTGGTTGATGAAGAAGAACATTCATCATGAGGTAACAAGGATGAGTAACTCAATGGCCGATAACATCATCGGCATCTATCAACGGCATGCAGGGGTATTTGAGCAGAAGCGGTCAACCACTCTGTTTGAGCAACCCTGGTTGGAGCGGTTCCTGAGCCTGTTACCCAACAACGGACGGATCCTGGATATTGGCTGCGGCAACGGCATGCCGATCGCCGACTATTTTATCCGCCAGGGCTTTCAGGTGACGGGGGTGGACAGTTCGCAACCGATGATCGACCGTTGCCTCCAACGCTTCCCGGAACAGTGCTGGGCAGTGGCCGATATGAGAAGCTTGGCGCTAGCGGATAAATTTGATGGGTTAATTGCCTGGGACAGTTTTTTCCATCTGACGCGCGAAGATCAGCGCCAGATGTTTAACATTTTCCGCCAACATGCCCAGAGCAAGGCTGCATTAATGTTTACCAGCGGCACCAGCAATGGTGAAGCGATAGGGACATTGGAAGGCGAAGCCCTTTATCATGCCAGCCTGGCACCGGAGGAATACCGGCAATTATTGCAAGAGCAGGGGTTCCAGGTGGTCAGTATGGTGGCCGAAGATCCCGACTGTGGTGGGCGTACCGTCTGGCTGACGCAACTTGGCGAATGATCCCTGCATCACGTTCAGCTACAGTCCGCTATAAATAGGTCATCGGCCAAGTCATGGTGTTGAAATGATGAAAGTTATGAAAATCGTGAGAACAATAGAAAAATACGTACCACCAACGTTTATCCTGGCGTTGATGGTTGCGCATAATGGGTACTTGGTACTCAGCCCGATCCTGTGGCACGGGTTGCAGCATTCTCATGATTTTGTGGAAAATTTCAGCACCTGGCAACAAGCTCTGGGCTTTCTTGATGCGACGGATATTCCCCGCTTTATGATTGGCGTCGTGCTGCTCTTTATGGCGGGTATGTTGCTGTTAAAAACGCGTATTGCCTGGTTTTTCTCGTTACTGTTGCTCAGCTGCATCGTCATCGTTGATATCGCTATCTATAAGCAAATCACTGTGTTGGCCGGGTATTCACTGGTCACCCTCTTGGGGATGCTCATCTACTGGCGTCGTTTCGACCAACGTAAGCTGGCGAGTACCAGTTTTTTTGCTGTCACCAGCATAGCTTCATTGATTGTCTACAGCATGTTAGGAACGCTGTACATTGGCGATCAATTCACCCCCGCGGTGACCGACCTACCTACGGCGTTTTATTTTGCCGTCGTCTGCATGTCTACTGTCGGCTTTGGCGATATCATTCCGCATACCACTGCTGCGCGGATGTTCACACTCACGGTGATTATCTTTGGCATTACGGTTTTTGCCGCTTCTCTGGCATCGGTTGCTGGCGTGCTAATCAGCCAAAATCTTCAACGTATTATCAAAGGGCGGTTCTCTCACATGGTTCGCAAAAATCATTATATTATTGTTGGTACCTCGTCATTGGCACAAAATGTCTATCAGGGATTGATTGAAAGCGGCGGTAACGTGACCATTGTTTGTGAGCCGGGTAATAAACAACACTATCCTAGTCATGCAGATGTAGTTGAAGGCGATCCTTCCGCCGTTGCGACGCTGGCATTAGCCGGGGCAGAAAAAGCGAAATATATTGTTGCCTTGACCGAAAGCGACGCGGTTAATGCTTTCATCATATTGGCTGCCAAAGAAGTGGGTGGGGCAGATACCAAAACCATCACCTTGGTCAATGAAAGCCAGAATATGAACAAGATCAAACGCGTCAAACCCGATGCCGTACTCTCACTGCAACTGTTAGGTAGTGAATTGCTGGTACGATCGCTCAATGGTGAGGTGGTTAATCACGATCTCAATATTGATGCGTTTTTCAGCAACGGTGAGGGTGATACCAAGAGCCGGTAACTGGATTTCCCGCACCGCCGAAGCAGTGCGGGGGCTACTTCTTAGCGATCAAACCCCCATTCAGACCATTTGCTTTTGATTTTCTCCTGTAACGGCAGCGGATAATTGGTAGCAAAGCTCAATACCTGCTCCAACGGCTGGTTGACCTGCTGTTGGATCTGCAAGCAACTGTATGCCACCAAGCCGCCGCGCCCGCGTAGTTTGGTGGCTACATCCAGGTAAATCTGTAACCCGGTACCGTCGGAGTCGTATTGCGGATAGTGAAACACGCCTTGCACCGGATTATTGCGTGTCGCCAATGCCCAGGTCACTTTGTTACTGTCATCAGGGGGAATATCTTCGCCCACGATGATCAGCTTGGCGGTGGTTTTACCAATATGGTTGGTCCAGAACACTTCGGCAATCTTATCGATAAAGGCTTTGACCGTCAGGCCAGTGATTTTATGCCAGTCGTCACGTACCCGGATCACCAGCCAGTGGGAAGAGGCCTCCAACGGGCTGAAACAGTCGATGATCGGCAGACCGGACTTTTCAAAATACACTCTGGCGGTGGCAGATAAACAGAAGCAGCCGAGCATCAACGTAGAGTCGATCGGAACACCCGGAATGCAGATCGGCAAGATAGCCTCATCACGGAAGGTGACACAGGTGATTTTCGCCAGTGGTTTCAGGCTGGACTGGTTGGAAAGGTAGCCAGGGAACTCGCCAAACGGGCCTTCAGCCACTGATTTGTCCGCGCTGACATAGCCTTCGATGATGATTTCACATTCTGCTGGCACCAGTACATCGCAGGTTTCCGCTTTCACCATCTCGATGCCGTGGCCAAGGAACGCCGAAGCATAGTTGTACTCATCATGCCAGGCAGGCGGCGCCGCAGAAAGCAGCATGGTGACCGCCGGGGGTACCCCAAGGGCGATCACAAACGGGCAATCTTTACCCTGGGCCGTCCACATATTGTAGATCATGCCGTTATGCTGGAAAGGCAGCCACAGGCCGACAATATTGTTCTTCGAATAATGCGGGCCATTACCGTGTGGTACGCCGACCGAACTGGCGTGAGGCGGTTTTGGCGTTGGGTTATTCTGCGGGCGTGAGCCAGCGATCATCGCCCGGCTGAATGACCAATTGGTCCAGGCGTCTTTATCTACCGTGTAAGCGTCTTCCGGCACCGGTTCCCCCGGTGGGGTACGCACCATGATGGCTCCGGCAGTCTGGAAATAGCGGCCGCCGTCGCCGTCGTGCAGGATAGGAGCCGGGATTTTGGTCATATCCACCTGATCGCCCACCCATTTGTTTTGCTTGCAAGGGGCGGAGGCCGGGTCGACCATCACTGGCGGATGCGGCTCCTGACCGATGGCATCCAGAAAGGCATCCTGGATCTCCAGCAACTGGGCATCGTCCGGCAAGCCTAGCATCAGCGCCAGACGCTGCCAGCGTTTGCCTGGTACGCGGCTGACCGTCGGGCCCATTTCTGCCGCCCGGAAACCGGGGGCGCCCTTCACCTTGCTAAACAGCGGCATCGGGCTTTCCGTTTCGCAGGCGTGGCGCAGAATGGCGCCGATCTCCAGATACCAATCCACCTCGTCGGGGATCGCCACCACTTCCCCCTTGCTGGCCAACAGTTCCAGATAGGCGCGGTAAGATTTGGGGACTTTCTGCACATCAATTTTCAGTTTACGTCGCTTCATTGATTTTTATCCTGATGTGGGCCACTGAGTTCATCGGCCAGGGCGAAAGACTGTGCTACGCCGGTCAGCGTTGGGTTCCACGAGCCAGGGCGAGGGAATAACATACTGCCCAGGCCATATACGTTCGGGTAACGGTGCATCTGACCGTTGAGGGTGGTGACCGAGGTTGCAGGATCGTCGCCCATCCACAGAGTACCCGCCTCGTGCACCAGTCCCTGATTGCGAATATTGTCCGGCGGCAATTTTTCCCAGGTAAAGCTGCCGTCCGGGTTATTGTGCTGGTACTCAAGAGGGGCATCGCCAGCCAGGGCGTGCATCACGTCATAGGTGGTTTTATCCATTGCATCCCAGAATTGACGGTCGGTTTCCTTCATCTGGATATACACCTCGGCCTCACCCAGTGGATTGGTCGTGACGTAATTCCACGAGTTTGCCGAGCGTTCCCCGAGGAATTCCCCCATGGAATGCAGCATGATCACCACGTAGTCAGGATCCTGATAGGTGGCAACGGCTTCTGGCGAAGAAGCGTCTGGCAGGATGCGGTACAACACGTCGTAACTTTCTGCCGGTTGCGGGTTATGTACCACGCTGATGTGGGTGTGCATCAGGCGGTTGGTAGTTTTATCGATGCCGGGCAGGTAATAGGCCACGGTTTGCAATTGGTTGGTCAATACCGGCAGGCTGCTGACGGGGATACGGGCGGCCAGCCAGGAGCGGATATGACCGCACAGGTTTTTACCCACCAGTTTATCGTCAGGGAAAGACTTGGTGAGAATAAACCCGGCTTCCAGTGTGTTGCAGGCTAAAATCACCTTGGCATTGCCGACGCTCAGTGAGCCTTCTTTGGTGATAATTTCAGTGACAACGTCACCTTTTGCAATCAGCTTTTCCACTTCGGCATTGACCACCACCTTGAGTGAGGCGTAAGCCTGCACATCATTCACCAGTACCGAAATAGGCGAGAACTTGGCCCAATCCTCAGGTGCCACCCCCTGGCCAGTCGCCATGGCCGAGTCCAACGCGCTCGGGCTTGGCTGCGGCTTGGCTCCGCTGATATTGGCCAATTGCGAGAACAGGCGTTCACCCATAAAGCGATTCAGCGACTGGTTGCGATTGCCGGGGATCTCCAGGGAGTAGCGCCGCCCCATAAATTCGCCGGTGGGATACCACTGATTATCTAGACGTTCGATCGCCTGCGCTGGCCAGTCCGGCATTTCGCTGCTATCGGGTTGCGGTGTCCAGGCATTCCAAAACAGCGCGCGGCCGCCGACATAAGGGATCTGCGGCATAAAGTTGAGGCTGAGTTTCATATCGGCCGAGCCATGATACGTCCATGGCCGGATACCCACGCTGGTGTTGAGTTTGATGTAGGCCGGTGGAATGTTCTGAATATGGTCGGGGATCAGATAGTCGCCTTTCTCCAGCACCAGAATACGGGCCTGTGGGTTATGTTGCAGCACCCGGTGGGTAAAGCTGGTGCCATAGGCACCGCCACCAATCACGATATAGTCAAAAGACTGCCCCTTGATCTGGGCAAAGCGGGAAAAGTAGATATTGTCGACTTCACTCATAGTTGGCTCCCGGAACGTGACATGCGAAAAATCATCCCCGCCCCGAACCGGCGGCGGGGCAAACGGCTATGGGTAATAGGCGCGGCTTTGAATGGCCGCAGGGGCTGAGTTGAGGGTTTGCACCGCCACGGGAGCACAACCGCCGATCAACTTCTCCAGATCTTTACGCATGCGGTGGCTGCTGGTACCCAGCACCAGTTTTACCGCCTCAGCGTGGCCGCTGTTGAGGAAATAGGTGTCCATCGCCTGCAGGATGTTCCAGCGGCAACCGATCAGTTTGCCGTCGTGTACGCCGTATTCGGTGATGGGAGAGATGTTGCCTGGGATCGCCTTGATGCCCAACGTGTTGACGATACAGGTGAAGATCGCGGTTTTGGCATTTTCAGGATCGTCCACCCGGAAGCCCCAGGTTTCCACCCACTCGGGTTGATAGACCGCAGAGTTGGTCCGCACCGGATTTTGTGAGGCCAAATTGACCTTGAAAGTGGTCTGGAATTTTGGCTCGCCAAACAGCTGCTCACCGGCGGCGATGGCGATGGGGGCATCGCAAGGCACCCAGACGCGATGGTTGCCGTACAGCTTGGTTTGATCGCCGTCCTGGATAAACTCTTGGTAGCCAATCGGGGCCAACTGGTCTTTACGGTGCTCGGGATAGGCAACAATGTTTAGCTCCAGCTCCTGGGTGATCGCCGCGCCGCTGCTGCCCCATTGTTCCGGTGGAGTATTGAGGCCAGAGGCAAATTGCCCGGCGTATAATTGGAAGTTAAAGCTCACCATCGCCTTATCGCCAAACCGCGCCGGGCTTAGCCCGGTTCCCTGCAAATAAGGTTCCACACGGCTCAACGGCACCAGATAATACACACCAACGTTGGTCAGTGAGGCGTAGTAGAACGGCATGGTGAACGGCGTCGGGATGCTGGGTAAATCATTCTGCTGACTAGACATGTGCGTGGTTCCTACTGTTGTTGGGATTGAGGTTTGGCCGAGTGTGGGCAAGCCGCCGGTACCGGATAAGGCGCGGCTTTCAGCGCCGAAAGAATGTTCAGTGGGTTGAAGTACTGGCGCATCAGGATGATTTGATGCTGTTCATTGAATTGATAACGGATCGCCCAGTCGTAGCGATAGGGCACGCGGCCGCATTTGGTAGAGCCTTGTTCGCCACCGTAGGACATTGCCTGATCGCCGCTGAAGAAGGATTTCTCGACGCCCGCGCTGCCAAAATTCACCGTCGCACCGAGCAACGTCCAAAAGCGGGTAAACCCTTCGTGGCCGTAGAACACGCCCAGATAGGGGCATTCGCTGGGGCCGGAGATATCCCAGATCACCTCGTCAGTCATGCAGGAGAGTGCCAACTGCAGGTTACCGGTGGAATAGGCCTGTTGTAGTTGATCCAGAGTGGCCTCATTGCTGGCACTGGCATCCTCACCGTCGGTTACGGTTACAGCTGCGGTGGCCGGATCAGCCATCAACATCCGTTTACCCAGTGGCTGGCGATTAGCCACGTCATACTCAAACGTGGGGGCGCAGTGGAATAATTCCTTGCCGGGGAAAGGGTTGGCGGTGATGGCCCGGAAGTCATCCCGCAGCGCGCACATCGCCACTACGGCGGCCATCAACTTGTCTGGGGCACCGGTAAATGCCGTTTGCAGATCGCCTAGTAACTGACAGTAACGCTGGTTAAACTGGACGATGGCGTCACGAACTTCACCAGGTGGATAATCCCTGACCTTGGCGTTGCTGACGATCAGCACGCTTTTGTTCCACGGCACCGGGAAATGAGCGCCGGTAGGGCCAGTGGTTATGGTATCTTTTGTTTTATAAAGCCTTTCTTTGTAGATCTGGCTAAAACGGAAATAGTGGGCCAACTCATCTTCATTCGCGACCTGAATGCTGTTATCTGTCCCTTCGCCCTGATCGGTAATCAATTGCATGGCGGCTAGCGCGGACTTCAAATCGATCACTTTCAGTACGTTGCCCCCGCCTCCGTAGTAGAAGACATCCGGTGGGATCTGGCGCTGCGGATCGCCGCAGAAAATCGCCTGTTCACCATGGGTTTCCACCGCAGCCCGCAGCCGTGATTCGACGTAAAGATAAAATTCACCGATGGTCATCTCGCTGGGGACTTCATTGGCGATAGCGCGTGGGCGCACATCTTTCGGATGCTCGATCTTCATGCCTTGGAAGATGCCGTTTTTGGAGAAGCCGTACAGATTCACTTCAATATCATCGATATCGTAAGGCAGACGTGCCGGATAGCTGGGCAGGAAGTCGGGCGAATCGACCGCGGGTGTCCCGCCGATGGCGTTAAGCAGGTTGGCCGTCAGGGTGAAGTGCAGCATCTCTTCAACTACGATTGAACGCAGGCTTTCGATGATGCGCCAGTCAACGTCGTCATCCAGGGTATAGAGCATCGTCAGATAGGGGGGAATGGTGGCATGTTCCAGCCGCATGGCGTTCTGTAGCAGATCGCGCAGTATGGTCAGATCCTCCTCTAGGTTTTTTTCTTCGGCAAACTGCACATAGCCGAATTCGGCAAACGAGGTTTCAGCAAGCTGGAAGGTCTTGGCTTTTGCGGTCATGTTCATATCAATGTTTCCGTCCGAGTATGTGGTCGGCAGTGGCGAAGGTCAGGGCCGTCATGGTGAGCGTGGGGTTTGAGGTCCCCAGCGTTGGCATGCTGCCGCAGCCAATAACGTAAAGGTTGGGGTGATCCCAGCTTTGCTGGTGCCGGTTGACTACCGAGTTATCTGGCCGTGTTCCCATCCGGTGGGTGCCTGCCACATGGCCAACCCCCGCCCAGATGTAACCGTTACCTTGCCAGGTGAAATAACCAGGGTTGTCTGACCGGTAGTGGGTGAAATCCTTGATGCCCAGTTGGCTGAACAGGCTGCTGGCCACTTCACGGCCAAACGCCATGCCGCCCTGGCTGTAGTCATCCACGTTGTAGTGGATCACTGGCCGGTAATTGCCGAGCGGATCACGCCAGCGATCGTCGATGGTGACTCGATTGGCGGCATCCGGCAGTTGTTCGGTCATCATGTCCAGGCGGATTTGACGGGGCAGTACCTGCCCAAGTCGCTGGCGTAATGCCTTGCCAGACAATCGCTCGACATCCACCATATCTACCGTACTGTCCACCGGTTCGTTGCGTGGCCAACTCCAGCCCCAGTTGCCGATCTCCAGCACAAATGCGGCGCGTTCGCGGCGGAATTCACCACCTCGGTAGTTCACCAGCGTGGATGTCAAACCCGGCCCACGAAATGCGCCTATCGATTCCGGCGCTAATCCCCAAGACAAGATGGCGGGGTGATCCATCAGGTTGCGCCCCAGTTCTCCGCTGGACTGACAGGCCTGTGAAGCCTGTAATAACACGGCGTTTTCGATGGCATTGGCGGCCAGAATAAACAGCTCGCAGTGTAAGGTGATCGGCTCAAAGTCATGGTTGCTGTCGTTCTTCCACACTTTGCAGTCCAACGCGCTGATATGACCCGTCTCTGGCGAGATATGCAGACGAGAGGCAACCGCCTGGATCAGCAAATCGGCATCCGTTTCTACCAGGGTTTTTAACGCGTTGTAACGAGCCTGGATCGGGCAGATAGGAATACAGCTGGAGTTGCCCATACAGCGGCGACCCACGGCCGGATTACCCACCGCACCACGCGGGGTATAACCTGCATTGGGCACGCTGTTTCTGCCTTGCGGGATAGAGCGGATCTGGGCTTTTTCTGCCGTACCGGGTAATTCGGCCTGTGCCAATCCGGTGATCATCCAGCGATCCAGATAGCTCTGGGGGATTTTTTGCATCGGGTACTGATAGCCCGGCGCAAAATGGATGCCGTGGTATTGCTGATCCTGCACGTCGGCGGAAACCCCAATCTCCAGTTCGGCGCGTTGATAATACGGCAGTAACGCTTCATAGCTCAGCGGCCAGTCCACGCCACGGCCAAACAGCGTGGCCATGGCAAAATCCTCTGGCAGCATCCGTGGACAACTGCCGAACCAGTGCAGCGAAGTGCCGCCCAACCGGCGGGTGTAGTTACTTTCAAAGGGATAGGGGCCCATCTGCACGAAATACCCTTTGTGCGAAGGTTTCCCGGGCGTGATGGGTTCAACGTCGGTCACTTCCGGCTGTGGGGCGTTGGGGGAGTCGGGATAGGGCGCGTTAGGAGTCTTTGCCACGGCCTGCATAAAGGTTTGCACATGGTCCAGATGCTGGCCAAAGCTGTCGTTGCCCGTCCCGGCTTCGACGATCAGCACCCGGCGGCCAGCGCGGGTCAGCTGCTTGGCCATGATACAACCGGCAAATCCTGAACCTACGATCACCGCATCATAGGGTTGGGCGGTGGCTTGCTGCCAATCAATCTGCCGCATGATGCCCCCCGTTCAGATCCTGCAGGATGTTGTGCGCTGCCCAACAGGTGAGCGCCGACATGGTTAGCGTTGGGTTTGAGGTCCCCATGCTGATCATGTTGCCGCAGCCCACCAGATAGAGATTGGGGTGCTCCCAGGTGCGCTGGTGTTTATTCACCACGGAGTTGTCTGGTGAATTACCCATGCAATGGGTCCCGGCAAAATGCCCGGCGCCGTTAAAGGTGAGGATTCTGCCGTCTGGACAGTCGAAGGCTCCGGCAGCCGACTCCAGATAGGACGAGCAGTTTTTGATATCGGCCTGGTCGAAGATTTTCATCGACATATCGTAAGCACTGGCAAAGCCGGCTCGGGTATAGGGCGATAAATTGTAATGAATGACCGGGCGATAGTTACCCATCATGTCTAGATACTTCGGATCGATGGTGACGTAGTTATCGTAATCCGGCAGTTGTTCCACCAGGATGCCGAAGCGGAATTGACGTGAAACCTTGTCTTTGAGCTTTTGGCGTAACTCTTTACCGTGCAGTTGCTCCTCGTCTACCAGAGTGATCACATCCTTCGACGGTGCCTGATCTGGCCACAGCCAACCGTCGTTTCCCATTTCGAACCGATACGATGCATGGTGTTTGCGGAAGCTGCCACCGCGCAGATCTTCGATTCCAGAGGTCGCCAATGGGCCACGTAGCGGCCACAGAGGGGTTGTTTTGGCTAGCCCCCAGGTCAGCAGTTCCGGATGATCCATCAGATGGCGGCCAACCAGCTTGTTACCTTTACAGGCACCGGAGGCCAGTAATAGCACCGCGTTGGCGACAGCGTGGGCGGCAAGCACATAGCGTTTGCCTTTCACCGTATGCAGGCTGTGGGAATCGTCGCCCGGATACCGATAGTGTTTGAACTGAATGCCGTTGATGGCCTTGCTTGACGGATCGATATCCAATTGGAACGCCACGCTCTGCACCACGATATCGAGCTTTTCGTGGTTGGCCGTATCCAGCGTTTTCAGCGCGTTGTATTTGGCCTGAATGGGGCAGATAGGCACGCAACTGGAGTTACCCATGCAGCGGTGGCCCACGTTGTCGTTACCCACGGCACCTTTGGGGGTATAACCACGGCCCTGATCGTAAGCACTATTGGGAACGCTATTACGTGCAGCGGGTGTGCCGCGTACTTTCAGGGTATATGTCTTGCCATCATCTTCCACCTGCATGCCATCGATGCGGCTGGCCAGTTGCTTGTCGCTCCAGCTCGCGGGCAGGCCGTGCATGGGGTAGACATAACCAGGGGGGAAGGTGACACCAAGATAGGACTGTTCTTCCACATTGGCGGAAACTCCAAGCTCCAGCTCAGCCTTGCGGTACCACGGCTCCAACTCCTGATAATTGATCGGCCAATCGATACCCACGCCGTACAGCGACTGCAGGCGAAAATCCTCTGGCAACATGCGCAGCGAGGTACCGAGCCAGTGCAGGGTGGTGCCCCCCAGATAGCGGGTGTAGGTCGAACTGAATGGCAGCTTTCCTCGCTGGACAAAGTAACCTTGGTCGTTCGGTGTTTTGGTAACATCGGTTTCCAGTGGTTCACGGGCATTCGGGTTATCAGGGTAGGGTCCATTGGGGATTTTAATGGTGGCGGTATAAAAGGTGTTGAGGTAGTCCAGGTAGCCTTGATAATCCGTCCCCACGCCGGTACCGGCTTCAACGATCAGACAGCGTTTACCTGCCTGTGTCAGCGTTTTGGCAACGATGGCACCGGAGATCCCACCGCCCACGATCACCACGTCGTACTCGGTTTTCGCTGCTTTTTCAGGGGTGATGATATTCATAGTTTCACCACCGTGGAGGAGGTTACTGGCGGTTCAGACCAGGCGCCAAAGCCTTGCTGTTTAGCGCCCTGTGGATGGGCATGGATCGCATTCCACACCAAACCCTGTTGATAGCTGTTTGCACTGGGGATCTGGGTATCCTTCGGGTTGTCTGGCGAATACCACTGGCCCAGGTACCACAGTTTGATAATGCTGCGCACCAGCGTTGATAACTTTTCTGAACCCAGCAGGTGGGTTTTCACAAAAGACGAGTGCTGTGCTGCATCTGCCGGGAGTTCTCCGTAGGTCGCCAACAATGTGGCAAAACGTTCTGCCGCGTGCGTTTGTACCCAGTCATAATAAAAGGCTGCTTGACCAGTACCGAGTAACTCAAAACGGTCAAAGCCGGTTAATAAACGGGAAAGATCGATAAATTGCTGTAGTGCCGCATCGGATGCAAGTTGTTCATCGCTCATAAGGTGCTGCCTGTATAGGTTTTTATTATGGCGGCCTTATTACTGCCACCGGGAAAAATCAATAAAACAGGTTGCATTAGTCGTTTTGTTTATTGCTATGGATTAATAGGGTGTATTAATCCCTGACCCTCCAGTAACGTGGATGTTCATGATTTTTTTTGTTTTTTAGGCGCACTAAAAAGTACGCTATTGTAAAAACAATAACGGTGATTTAACCTGTGTTAACCTTTTGAATTGGAACGAATAGTGTATGCCGTCCGCAAGCAAGGCCACCGGTGGTGGCGAACAGTTACGTGAGGCTCACAACGTTTACTTCCCGGGGTAATTATATTAGCGGTGAATTGCTATGCTAAATAAAATGAAATACACATAGCGGACCAGCATTGCGCAGGCTCGTGGTATCCCATTAAAATAAAAGTTCGTTCAGAATTTTACTACTTAAAGTACGTGGTTAAGTTTTTATTTCACTTAATCCACCGCATTCTTCAGAGTGTAATAAATATGGTATGAGAGGCCATATTCCGCAAGCTTAAGCATTAATAAAGTATTTAATGATGTGCCGACCGTCCCAGGGCGATATGTTTGTCTGTAAAAATTTTAATCTAAGCATAAAATCCCGATTATTAACATTTTATACCTTTAGATAGAAAGATAATTCTTTCCATGCTTAGTATGACGCCGCTATCTAAGGGGCAGTGCCGGCGAAAGAGACAGCAGCAGAATAGCAACACCCAGTATGCCAGGACGAAAAAGCTGGCGGCTTATCACCAGTTGGTATAGCTCAGTGAAAACCCGATTGATCTCCCTGTAAGAACCCGTGTGAGGCAGGCCGATGATACGCGCATTGGTGCCAATTTCGTGATGTTGACGTTTAACCCGATGGTGTCTCCTTGCTTCTTCAGGCTGCTCAATTTTTGACAGTTTGTCGTAGAGCGTTTAGTCTGGTTCCGGATACAACTCTTAATAAAACATGGAGTAATGTCATGGAAGAGGATGACAAAGAGGCTCGCAGGATATGAGCCGAGGAATGAACTACCAGGGGATATCGGTCATTTGCCAGGGCGATACGACCACCACAGGAGGGCGGGTACTGGAGGGAGTTCTGGGAAATCATTACACGTGTGATGGTATTCCTGTCGCGCTGAAAGGGCATAAGGTTTCGTGTCCGGCTTGCGGGAAAATCGGGGTTATTGCAGAAGGGGAAGTAATTATGGTGTACCAACGGCACTTGACGGCCATCGTGTGGCGTGCGGTTGTCCGGCTGGTAGCCATCGTCTTGTTGCGAGCAGTCAACCGCTCTCGGTTGCCCCATCCATATCTCCGCGCTCAATGCTGATGAATAGCGGACAGGCAGCCGAGCCAGCACAGAATGCCCAGAGCGCGAAGAAACAGGCAGCAGAGCCAGAGCAGCACGCGCAGGTGGCCAAAAAGGAAAGACAGACGCGTGAAATTACCCTGACCATCGGGGTGTTTTTCGACGGCACCGGCAATAATGCGGATAATACTACAGCCAGCCTTGATGCCTGCTCCGGAGAGCATTTTGGGATGAACAATGCTGATGCTCAGTCAGCTTATTTCCAGTGTGTTCAGCTAAAAAGCGGACACAGCGGCTTCGCGGCAGGCAGTCATCTCGGTTATTACACCAATGTGCACTGGCTCAATACGCTGTACTCTACCAACCTTCCTGTTGATAGTGAGCAGGGACAGAACGCAATTTATATCGAGGGGATTGGTACGGAAAGCGGGGAAGGCGACAGTGCATACGGGATGGGCACCGGCCGGGGTAACTCCGGCGTGGTGAGTAAAACCGACAAGGCAGTGAGGGCACTGGTTGCCGCCATCAAAGACTATTTAACCAATCCATCCGGAACAGATATCGGCATCGTCAGGGAATTACAGTTTGATATTTTCGGTTTCAGCCGGGGAGCGGCGGCGGCACGGCATTTTGCCAACCGGGTATTCAGTCAGGATCAGGCGATTATCGCTGCCATCAAGGCTGGTCTGGGAAGTATTGAGTTCTCAGGCACGCCCGGCGGTAAAACCCGTTTTCTGGGGATATTTGATACGGTGGCGGGCATCGGTACGCCGGTCAACGGGTTCAATCCGCACAGCGCCGATACGGGCGAGGTGAATATTGTGCTGCGTCCGGGGGTGGCCGAGAAGGTTTTTCATATCACCGCACAGCACGAATGCCGGTTTAACTTTGCATTGAACAGCGTGAAGCCTGCATGGCCGGAACTGGCTTTGCCCGGTGCGCACTCTGACATTGGTGGCGGTTACAACCCTGACGAGTACGAAGCTTATTTCATTACCCGTCCGCAGTTTGAAACCGTACCCTTTTCCACACCTGATACGAAAACGCGGGTTTATATGCAGGCCTGTGAGCAACTCAGTGCGATGGATACCTGGCCAGCGATTGGCCCTTTATTGCAGGCATTGGAGATTAACATTGATACCTGGCACGACGAGCGGATGCCAGCCGATCGCTACGGCATGCCGCAAAAACGCAGCGGGGCGGCAGCGGTCATTGAGCGCCCGACGCGCAACGACTGGTCGAAGGTGGTGCTGCGGGTAATGATCGATGCGGCACAGGATGCAGGCGTGGTATTTGATTCTATTGATGACAGTGTTCCAGACTTTTCATTGCCACTAGAACTAAACTGCCTGTGCGAAACGGCGATTGCGATGGGCCGCGCGGTACGGAATGGGGCATCTGCTCCCGGATTCACTAGTCAGGAAATCGAAATGCTGACAGAGAAATATATCCATTGTTCAGCCAACTGGAACAGCGTGGTCAGAGACGGTGAGGGAATGATAGCTGGGGCCGTCAAACCGGCGAAGCTGGTGACCTTTACCAACCGTCCGGACGAACGCTGGCAGCGAACGGTTTACAATATGGATGGAAATAAAATATGAAAATAACCCGTCTGGCGGGGCTTCTTCCGGTACTACTGCTGACTGCGTGCCACGGTGCGGGCCAGCCCGAGGCTCTTGTCCAATACGATGTGCCCACTGAATGGAAATTTAATTTCTTCACGCCTCAGGCTCTGCCTGCAATGGTGACTTTTGTCGCTATCCTTGATGCTGGCGGTACGGATTATCGGTTTAATACTCTCGACAGCACGAAGGCGCTGTATGGTGTTGTCGGCGAGTGGAATGATCGCGCACGTGCGCTCAACGGGCACTGGAATCACGTTAAGCAGCCCCCCAGGCATATTCTTTTTTGCTGGGACTCAGTGATACTATGAAACTCGGCTGACCTTGTCTGACGACGTTGTGGAGAAAATGCGCAAACCCAGCGTATATAAGGATTATCAGGGTAATGTCGGGTATTACGACAATATACAAATTGGTTTGGCGCCAGGAGGTAAGGTTGCTGTCTGGTTACGAGGTATCGGTAGTCAGCCTAATTATCGCGTGACGCCATCAGTCTTAAAGACCGTGTCCGGGGATAAATTAGAGCTTTGCAAAGGAATAACTAAACATCCCAATGGGTATAAATATTACGGAGATACTCCTGAATTTATCAAAGGGAAAACCTATCCCTACGGTAATTGGTAGCAGACACCGTTTGGCGGGGCTCCTTCCGGTACTGGTGCTGATGGCGTGCCACGGTCCGGGCCAGCCTGAGGCTTCTGTCCAAAACGATGTGCCCACTGAGTGGAAATTTAATTTTTTCACGCATCAGGCGCTGCCTGCAATGGTGACTTTTGTCGCTATCACGAAAAGGAAATCTCATGGTACATGATTAAGGGCTGAAAGAAATATGTGCCACACGTTATGTAGAAAAACCGCCTGCAAAAATAAAATCTGGCAGGCGGTTATTTTACATGACGTTATTATACGCATCATCTAGACGTCAATATATTCCCCGTAGCGGCCTTTTTAGCATAACGCCATTGTACGAACCACTAACTGTCTGCCCATCTTCCGTGAATTTTTATTATGTTCCTGTGTTTGGATGCTTGTTGGAAGTAGGTCGGATGCAAGTAAATCTCATGGCACGCGATCAAGGGCTGGAAGAAATCTTACGGGAAGATCTTGAAGCTCTATTGATGGGATGCTGACAGTTACTACAAATGAAGAACAAGCTTTGTCGGTTGTATCAGCGGATTCCCTTGGATGAGATTTGGTACTGAAAAGTCAGGTAAGAGCATGAGGTTGGCTGGCCAAGTGACTTTTTGACCATGGATAAGGACAGTACCAGAGAGTCAGATTCCTCGTATCGTCATCTTGGTGCGCATAATGTATATTATGTTAAATTGCATCAGCGGTTACGTACCGGGTTATTCCGCTCTAGGTTTACCTCACCTCACCTTCACGCTTTGTCAGCTTGGTTTTCTAGACGTTGGTTCATGAGTGGCAATTGTTCGAGTTGATATTCAGTCGGTTTCAATCCTCGATCTGTGTTCCTTGATGAAAACGCATCTGCCAATGGCCTCCGTTCTCTTGTGACGATTGCAACCAGATCGAAGAACGATCGGCATGGCGAACAATGCTGCCATCGGCATCACGTTGAAAAATTTTATATCTCAACAATACGGCACCATCGGTAATCGTCACCAGTTTGAACTCTTCGGCAAAAATCTGTGACTGGCCGCTTTCCAACTTTAGCGCCGCAATGGTTTGCTGTCTGTCATAGTGCTGCCCGGAACAGTCGATCTCTTCAAAATCGTCATGCAGTAATTCTCCGGAGTTGAATCTCCAGTGTGATTGGATCACTGGCAAAAGCTGTGCAATATCGTTCAAAACGCCCTCCTTTTTTGATCGCGCTACGTGAAATCTGAGAACTAATGGCTGTCATTACCCAACAGATTTCACCAGCGGTAGCAATATGCTGACGGTATTACACTCATGCCAGCTCGTATTTTTTTATCTTCCGGTATAGCGTCGCAATGCCTATCCCCAACTCATCTGCCGCCTGTTTTTTATTGCTGTAGCGCGAAAGTGCACCGTGGATCATCTGCCTCTCCATCTCCTCCAGCGCAGTGACGCTCTCTTCCTGATATTCCGCTGTGGCAGTCGTCCGGGACGGGGAAAGCCCGATCACCTCATTGCTGCTGACCAGATTGGGTGGCAACAGCGACATATCGATGATTTCACCTGACGGTACCACGTTGACCAGGTACTCCATTAGGTTGCTTAACTCACGAATGTTGCCGGGCCAGCGGTAGCGTCTCAGAAAATCAATCACCTCTATGGCGACGCCGGGATAGACCAGATCGAGCCGACGGGTATGCAGATGCAGGAAGTAGTGAATCAGCATCTCGATATCCTCTTGTCGCTCGCGCAACGGCGGCAGACGCAGCGGGATAACGTTGAGGCGATAGAAAAGGTCTTCGCGGAATTTACCCTCGGCAATACACTGCTCCAGGTTCTGATTGGTGGCGGAGATAATACGAATATTCACCGGCACCGGATGACTAGCTCCTACTGGTTGGATTTCACGCGACTCAATGGCCCGCAACAACTTGGCTTGCAGAGTGAGCGGCATATCACCAATTTCGTCAAGAAATAGCGTCCCGTTATTGGCCGCCTGAATCAGTCCCGTTTTTCCGTTAGCCGATGCGCCGGTAAATGCGCCTTTTACGTAACCGAACAGTTCGCTCTCCAGCAGCTGATCCGGAATGGCGGCACAGTTGATGGCGATAAAGGGTTTTGCCTGGCGTTCACTGAGCTTGTGGATCGCCCGGGCAACTACCTCTTTCCCGGTTCCACTCTCACCGAAAAGCATTACACTGGAAGGGCTCGGCGCAACGCGGCTAATCAGCTTTTTCAGCTGACGCATTGGACGGCACTCCCCGATCATGGCTTCGATCTGAGGTCCCTCCTGCACGCTGCTGAAGTTGGCTGAAGAGTGGGACTGGTGGAAGGCCATCAGGAACAGCCACTGATCCTGTACCGCGTGCAGCTGACCAATAATTAATTCCTTACGATCGTCAAAGGAGATAATGTGCTGCATATGACCGTGCTTGAGATTACTCTTAAAGGTCAGGGGCTGAAAATAGAGCATTTTACCAATCAGGCTTTCTGGATTGGCGCCCATTATTTTCAGCGCCATCCTGTTCGCGAATTTTACTTTCTGATCGTTGCCCACTACCAGAACGCCCTGGTCCATATTTTCAATCATGGTCAAAAAAATCTTCTGGATATTTTCACCAGCGGCTTGATCCTGCAAAAAACGAGAAACAAATATGGTTGAGACATGGCGAACATAATCAGAAAACTCCTGGATATTCGCATTAATGCGCTCCTGCTGCTCGCGGGTCAGCGCTACCAGACTAATAACGCCGACGCACTGGTCATGATATATCACCGGAGTGCCCAGGAAGGCTTTCTCCTCGCATTTATCTTTATTGCTACAATCTTTACACAGGGGATCAAATCGGGAATGGGTAACGACCTTCTCGGCCTTGGTCTCAATAATGTGGCGAAGAAGTTGCGAATTTTCATTCAATCTATGACCAATTTTTTTGCCGAATACCCCGGTTCCGGCAACCCGATATAATGCGTTATCGACTATCTCAACTTCCAGTTGCAGCACGCTGGAAAGCATCCTGGCAAACTTTTGAATCGTAGGCTGAATTTGCATCAAAATGGAGGGGGTTGACGGTCTCATATATCGCCCTTTTAATCTTGGTCACCTGAAACATAACCGTGCGAGATGATTATATTTTATGTTTGTAGAATGATACTACTCCCTTCCCCTATTCTCGTTGATGTAGATAGTATTCCTTACCCTTTCTTATCTAAAATATGCAATGGCTATCACAATTTTATATCATTATGATAAATTCAATGCACCATTTATCATAATGGCGAGCAATGATCGCGATAGTACGACTATTTCCTGTGGCAAAAGTTAACGACTTACCCAAGTTTATCCTTTGACAAAGATGTCTATTGAAGAAACTCCCACCAACCTGATTAACTTCGTGACAGACTTCGCATAATTGCCCTAATTCAATCCCCCCGCGGGTTCCGCAGCGGGATTTGGCACGCTTATTGTTAGTGATAATACAGCGCTGGCAGTCGCTAATTCGGCAATTTTGCATATCCGACCGCACAGCAATCATTAAGCCGTCATTCACGACCAGGATTGAAACATGAAAACTGTTAACGAACTGATTAAGGATATCAACAAACTCAACTCTCACCTCAGCGAGAAAGACTTTCTGCTGACCTGGGAACAGTCGCCGGATGAACTGAAGCAGGTGCTGGATGTCGCTGCCGCGCTTAAGACGCTGCGCTCAGAAAATATTGCCACCAAAGTGTTTAACAGCGGGCTGGGGATCTCCGTGTTCCGCGATAACTCTACCCGCACCCGCTTCTCTTATGCCTCCGCGCTGAACTTGTTAGGCCTGGCGCAGCAGGATCTGGATGAGGGTAAATCGCAGATTGCTCACGGCGAAACCGTACGAGAAACCGCCAATATGATCTCCTTCTGCGCCGATGCTATCGGCATCCGCGATGACATGTTCCTGGGGGCGGGCAACGCCTACATGCGCGAAGTGGGCGAGGCACTGGACGACGGCCACAAACAGGGCGTACTGCCGCAGCGTCCGGCGCTGATTAACCTGCAGTGTGATATCGACCACCCCACCCAGTCAATGGCTGACCTGGCCTGGCTGCGCGAGCACTTTGGTTCGCTGGAAAATCTGAAGGGCAAGAAGATCGCCATGACCTGGGCCTACTCGCCAAGCTACGGCAAGCCGCTTTCCGTACCGCAGGGCATTATCGGTCTGATGACCCGCTTCGGTATGGACGTCACCCTTGCCCATCCGGAAGGCTACGACCTGATCCCGGACGTTATCAAAGTGGCGAAAAATAACGCTAAGGCCTCCGGCGGCAGTTTCCGTCAGGTGACAGACATGAAAGAGGCGTTCGAAGACGCCGATATCGTCTATCCCAAGTCCTGGGCCCCGTACAAAGTGATGGAAAAACGCACCGAGCTGTTGCGTGCGAACGATCACGACGGCCTGAAGGCGTTGGAGAAAGCCTGTCTGGAACAGAACGCCAAACATAAAGACTGGCACTGCACCGAAGAGATGATGAAGCATACCCACGACGGCGAAGCGCTGTACATGCACTGCCTACCTGCGGACATCACCGGCGTCTCCTGTAAAGAAGGTGAAGTGACCGAAGGCGTTTTCGAGAAATACCGTATCCCAACCTACAAAGAAGCGAGCTGGAAGCCGTATATCATCGCCGCGATGATCATGTGCCGCAAATATGCCAATCCGGGCCAGGTGCTGGATCAGCTGCTTAAGGAAGCGCAGAAACGCATTAAATAACCTCCTCCGGCTGGCCTGCGGGCCAGCTCCACTATTTTTGCCATTGAAGGATAAGGATCGAGTATGTCTGCTTTCTCACTGAAAATGGATATTGCTGAAAACCGTTTTTTTAACGGGGAGACTTCAACGCTGTTTTCCCGCCAGCAGGCGCAGCAGGCACGCCGCTTTCATCAAAAAATGACCGGCTACAAGCCCACGCCGCTGGTTCCCTTGAACGAACTCGCTGCCCTGTTTGGCGTGAAGAAAATTCTGGTTAAAGACGAATCCCAGCGCTTTGGCCTTAACGCCTTCAAAATGCTGGGCGGCTCTTACGCCATCGCCCGACTGCTCTGTGAAAAATACCATTCAGATATCAACGAACTCTCCTTTGAAAAGTTGAAATCAAGCATCAAGGAGAAGATGACCTTCGCCACCACCACCGATGGCAACCATGGCCGTGGCGTGGCCTGGGCGGCGCAGCAACTGGGACAGAACGCCGTTATCTATATGCCGAAAGGGTCGGCTCAGGAGCGCGTTGACGCCATTCTCCGCCTCGGGGCCGAGTGCATCGTCACCGACATGAACTACGACGACACCGTGCGTTTCACCATGCAGACCGCGCTGAAAAACGGTTGGGAAGTTGTTCAGGACACGGCCTGGGAAGGCTACACCAAAATCCCAACCTGGATTATGCAGGGCTACGCCACACTCGCCGATGAGGCCGTGGAACAGATCGCTTCCATGGGTATCTCAAGGCCGACGCACGTGCTGCTGCAGGGGGGCGTGGGTGCGATGGCGGGCGGCGTGCTGGGCTACTTGACTGACGTTTACGGCGCGAAAAACCTGCATTCCATTATCGTCGAGCCGGCACTGGCGGACTGCCTCTATCGCTCGGGCGTAAAAGGACAGATTGTTAATGTCGGCGGCGACATGGCCACTATTATGGCGGGTCTTGCCTGCGGCGAGCCGAATCCCCTGGGTTGGGAAGTACTACGCAACTGCGCCACCCAGTTTGTTTCTTGCCAAGACGCCGTCGCTGCCTTGGGAATGCGGGTGCTGGGTAATCCGTTCGGTTGCGACTCGCGCATTATTTCCGGCGAGTCCGGTGCCGTCGGCGTCGGACTGCTTGCCGCCGTCCACTTTAATCCGCAGCGCGAGGTGCTGATGCACCAGCTGAAACTGGACAGCAACTCCGTGGTACTGGTGATCAGTACCGAAGGTGACACCGACGTTAAGCACTATCGCGAAGTGGTCTGGGAAGGCAAACATCCGGCAGTGCAATGACCGGCTTACTAAATTCCTCCCGTCAGGCGGGTATGTTAAGAACAGGAGAACAGATTCATGGCTAAGCAAATTCCGTTCAAAGAGATTGTTAAAAAAGCAAACCAGTATGAAAAAGAGATGACCCGCTTCCTGCGCGATATGATCGCCATTCCTAGCGAAAGTTGCGACGAGAAGCGCGTGGTGCACCGTATCAAGGAAGAAATGGAAAAAGTCGGCTTCGATAAAGTTGAAATCGACCCGATGGGTAACGTGCTGGGCTATATCGGCCACGGCCCGCGCTTGATAGCAATGGATGCGCATATCGACACCGTCGGCGTGGGCAACATGAAAAACTGGAGTTTCGACCCATACGAAGGTATGGAAACCGATGAGCTGATCGGCGGGCGCGGCGCGTCTGACCAGGAAGGCGGTATGGCGTCCATGGTATATGCAGGCAAAATCATCAAGGACCTGGGTCTGGAAGATGAATACACCTTGCTGGTAACGGGTACCGTACAAGAAGAGGATTGCGACGGTCTGTGCTGGCAATACATCATCGAACAGTCCGGCATCCGTCCAGAGTTTGTAGTCAGTACCGAACCGACCGACTGCCAGATCTATCGCGGTCAACGCGGCCGTATGGAGATCCGCGTTGAGGTACAAGGCGTGAGCTGCCACGGCTCCGCACCGGAGCGTGGCGACAACGCCATTTTCAAAATGGCACCGGTGCTAACCGAGCTGGAGCAATTGTCCCATACGCTGGGCAACGACGAGTTCCTCGGCAAAGGTACCCTCACCGTATCTGAAATTTTCTTCACTTCCCCGAGCCGCTGTGCGGTCGCGGATAGCTGCGCCGTCTCTATTGACCGCCGTCTGACCTGGGGCGAAACCTGGGAAGGTGCGCTGGAAGAGATCCGCGCCCTACCTGCGGTGATGAAAGCCAAAGCCGTGGTCTCCATGTACAACTATGAGCGTCCGTCCTGGACTGGCTTGGTTTATCCGACGGAGTGCTTCTTCCCTACCTGGAAAGTGGAAGAGAATCACTTCACCGTTCGTGCTCTGAGCAATGCCTATGAAGGCCTGTTCGGTAAAGCACCGGTAGTTGATAAGTGGACTTTCTCTACCAACGGCGTTTCCATTATGGGCCGTCACGGTATTCCGGTTATCGGGTTTGGCCCAGGTAAAGAACCTGAAGCCCACGCGCCGAACGAGAAAACCTGGAAATCACATCTGGTAACCTGCGCCGCGATGTATGCCGCCATCCCGCTTAGCTGGCTGGCAACGGAGTAACTGCTTGCCCTGTTTCCCGTCGCACCTGCGGCGGGATTTTGAGGTTTCTATGCGCCTACTGATCAAAAATGGCCTTGTCGTCAACGCCGACGGACAGGTGAAGCAGGATCTGTTGATCGAAGATGGTCTCGTCAAGCGCCTTGCCGACTCGATTGAGGCACAACACCCCTGCGAAATCATTGACGCTGAAGGCTGCTACGTAATGCCAGGCGGCGTCGATGTTCACACCCACTTCAATATTGATGTGGGTCTCGCCCGTAGCTGCGATGACTTCTTTACAGGCACCCGGGCGGCTGCCTGTGGCGGCACCACCACCATCGTCGACCATATGGGATTCGGGCCAGCGGGATGTCATCTGCGCCATCAGTTTGACGTTTATCGCGGCTACGCGGCCTACAAAGCAGTGATCGACTACAGCTTTCACGGCGTCATCCAGCACGTAACCCCCGGCATGCTGGATGAAATTCCGATGATGGTGGAAGCCGGCATCAGCAGCTTCAAGCTCTATCTGACCTACCAGTACAGGCTTAACGATGATGAAGTGCTGCAGGCGATGCGCCACCTGCATCGCGCCGGGGCTCTGACTACCGTCCATCCGGAAAACGATGCCGCTATCGCCCAGCGCCGGACAGCGTTTATCAACGCCGGCAAGACTGCGCCGCGCTATCATGCCCTGAGCCGTCCGCTGGAGTGCGAGGCTGAGGCCATCGCCAGAATGATAAACCTCGCCCAGTTGGCTGGAAACGCACCGCTCTATATCGTGCATCTCTCCAACGGCCTCGGACTGGACTACCTGCGCCTCGCCAGAGCACGCAACCAACCGGTATGGGTAGAAACTTGCCCACAGTATCTGCTGCTCGACGATCGCTGCTATGAACGCGAAGACGCCCTGAACTATCTCCTCAGCCCGCCGCTGCGCAACGCCAGCAATAACGACGCTCTGTGGTGCGGTATTAACGACGGTTCGATAGATACGGTGGCAACAGACCACTGTACCTTCTCGTCGGTTCAGCGGCATCAGATCTCTGGGGGCGACTTCAGCCGCTGCCCGAACGGTCTTCCGGGGGTCGAAAACCGGTTGCTTCTGTTGTTCTCCCACGGGGTGATGACCAGGCGTATTTCGCCAGAACACTTTGTGGCTCTGACCAGTGCCAATCCGGCCAAGCTTTTTGGCCTGTGGCCGAAGAAAGGTCTGCTGGCTCCCGGCGCCGATGGTGACGTGGTGATTATCGATCCTCAACGCACGACCACTATCCGTCACGAGATGCTGCACGACAACGCCGACTATTCGCCTTATGAAGGCTTTATTTGCCAAGGCGCTATTCGCCAGACGATCTCCCGAGGCCGGGTCATTTTTGACAACGGTATCTTTACCGGTAGTGCCGGGCAAGGCCGCTTCTTACACCGTAACCGATTTTCCGCCGATCATCTTGCTGTTTGCGAACCAAAGACTTAATGAGAGGAATCTATGAGTAAAAAAATTGTTCTCGCCCTCGGTGGGAATGCTCTGGGCGAGGATCTCGCCGGACAGATGCAGGCCGTTAAGCAGACGTCTCAGGCAATCGTTGATCTCATTGCTCAGGGCCATCAGGTTGTGGTTACCCACGGAAACGGCCCGCAGGTGGGAATGATCAACCTCGCCTTTGAGGCGGCCGCGAAAACCGCAGCCCATACCCCGATGCTGCCAATGTCAGTCTGCGTGGCGCTGAGCCAGGGCTATATAGGCTACGACCTGCAGAACGCCCTGCGCGAAGAGCTACTGTCGCGCAAACTGGATATTCCGGTGGCAACCCTGATTACCCAGGTGGAAGTGGATGCAAACGACGAAGCCTTCCGCAATCCGACCAAGCCTATTGGTTCATTCTTTACTAAAGATGAAGCCGAACAGCTGACCAAAAACGGCTACACCATGAAAGAGGATGCCGGGCGTGGCTATCGCCGTGTAGTCGCCTCGCCGAAACCGGTAGACATTATCGAAAAAGAAACGGTGAAAGCGATGATTGACGCCCGTCACGTGGTGATTACCGTGGGCGGCGGTGGTATTCCGGTGATACGTGAAGGGAATCACCTACGCGGCGCCAGCGCGGTGATTGATAAAGACTGGGCTAGCGCGAAGCTGGCAGAGATGATCGACGCCGATGTGCTGATCATTCTCACAGCTGTAGAAAAAGTGGCCATCAACTTCGGCAAACCCAACGAACAGTGGCTGGATAAACTCTCCCTGAGCGATGCCGAACGCTTTATCGAAGAGGGCCATTTTGCCAAAGGTTCGATGCTGCCGAAAGTCGAGGCAGCCACCTCCTTTGCCCGCTCCCGTCCAGGGCGCAAGGCGTTTATCACCGTGCTCAGCAAGGCCAAAGAGGGTATTGAAGGGAAAACTGGCACCGTTATTAGCCAGTAAACCAGAAGCAAGCCTCTCTACCGAATGACTGACGCTTCTGGCAAAACCAGTTCATTTTATAGTACAACTTCTGAGTTTCTCTACGGGGCCTCCTCAGGCCCCAACCTCTTTCGCGCCGCAGGTCTGCGGCGCGGCACTTTTAATCTGAGTCATTAGCCCGCCCGGCGCTCCGTTTTTGACCTGCAGGATCTCCGCCAGTACGCTGATGGCAATCTCATTTGGCGTTTCGGCTCCAATATCGTACCCGATAGGCGCCCGCAGGCGGTTAATGTCTGGCTCCGGCACGCCGTTTTCCCGCATCTGACGCAAAAAGGCCTGCACTTTACGACGGCTGGCCAGCAGGCCAAGCCAGGCAACAGGCCGGATAATAAGCCGGTCCAGGGCTTCCCTGTCCTGGTTATTGGTGGCTATCAGCACGAAGTCTTCAGGCCTGATTGCCATTGCATCAATCACCGCTGAGAAGCTGGGCGCATGCAGCAGGCGGGCCGATGTGGGGAAAAACTCCGGGTTGAGGCTCTCGGGATAGATATCGCCCACGCAGATATCAAATTCCAGCAGCGAGGCGCCGTGGGCGATTGAACGGTTAACGTGTCCTGCGCCAATCAGCACCAGCCGGGGCCGCAGGCCGTGGACGCTGATATACACAGACATCGCCCCGCCGCAGTCAGAGCCCACCGCATCGCTGCCACTGCGCGCCATGCGGCCATGAAATATTCTCGACGCTTTCTCTTGCAAAGCTGCAAGCGCTTCGGCAATGACTTTACGCTCAACCATACCACCACCGATGGTACCCACAATCGAGCCGTCGTCGCGAATCAGCATCCGGGCAGAATGCCTGGGAGTCGAGCCCCGGCTGTCGACGATCTGCGCCAAGGCAAAAGGACGGTTTTGTTCTTCAAGTCGTGCTGCTTGTGCGAAAATATTCATATCAACCTCAATGGATATTTCTGTTGCTGATCTATCTTCACTATCTGCGACGCTCCCGAGATTTCTCAGTTTGAGAGGTAAGCACCTGCTGCATAACACCCGGTGAATAGACCGTCACAGTGACCTATTCAGATGATGCAATATCTATGCTGACCGTCAGCTTTTCATCGAAAAACGTGAGCCTGGTCATTTTGATGGCCGAAATAATGCTGGAATTGAGATGCCGCACTTATTATTTCATGCACAACAGCGCCAAAATTCGAAATGTGTTCACGGCCTGTTGTAATAAAATTCAGAGCGTCACCATAAATTATCATAGTGATATTTTATCTGTATTTTTGAGAAATAATCTCGAGTGAGAAAATGAAGTGATTTTAATTCTCATTAACCCACTGTGAAATAATTCACACTCTGACGTTTAGTTTCGACATACCTCACAAATTCATTATCCCCAGAGTCGTTATCTGAATAACTGGTGTGATTGTTGCTCTTCCTCTGTTACCCGTCGGGATGATTACAAACCGGCAATGTCGATCTTACAATTATATTTAAGGAGAGGGTTATGGGAGATATAATGCGTCCCGTGCCGTTTGAGGAACTTTTGACGCGCATTTTCGATGAATATCAGACTCAGCGGTCTATTTTTGGCATTCCTGAACAGCAGTTCTACTCGCCGCAAGCGCAGCGCCAGCTCAACGTGTTTGGCGAAGGCTGTGCAACGCCTCTCGGCCCAGCTGCCGGGCCGCACACTCAACTGGCACAGAACATCATTACCGCCTGGCTCACTGGCGGGCGGTTTATCGAACTGAAAACCGTGCAAATCCTTGACCGACTGGAGCTCGAAAAGCCCTGTATCGATGCAGAAGATGAGTGCTTTAACACCGAGTGGTCTACCGAATTCACCCTGAAAAAAGCCTGTGATGAGTACCTGAAAGCTTGGTTCGCGCTACATCTGCTGGAGCAAGTTTTCCCCCTGACGCCGGTTAAAGACGGCAAGTCATTTATTTTCAACATGAGCGTCGGCTACAACCTTGACGGCATAAAACAGCTGCCGATGCAGGAATTTATCGATAACATGATAGATGCTTCCGCTCATCCTAAATTCGCCCAGTACCGCGACACGCTGAACCGCTGGCTGCATAACAACGCGTTTATTGAGCGCCTGCCGCAGATCGCCCGCAAAGCCGGGCTGGATACCCTGGCGCAGCGCATCCCCGCCACGCTGGTTCAAGGGGTTACCCTCTCCACTATGCACGGTTGCCCGCCGGATGAGATAGAAGCCATCTGCCGTTACATGCTGGAAGAGAAAAATATCAACACTTTCGTGAAGCTGAACCCGACCCTGCTCGGTTATCCGCGCGTGCGGGAAATTCTCGATACCTGCGGCTTCGATTATATCGGCCTCAGTGAAGAGTCTTTTGAACATGACCTCAAGATCGATCAGGCTCTGGAGATGCTGACCCGCCTGATGGCGCTGGCGAAAAAGCGCAAATTGGGCTTTGGCGTCAAGCTAACCAACACTCTGGGCACCATTAACAATAAGGGCGCGCTGCCCGGGGATGAGATGTATATGTCCGGACGAGCGCTGTTCCCGCTGTCAATCAACGTTGCCGCCTTGCTCTCGCGGGCGTTTGACGGCAAGCTGCCTATATCCTACTCAGGCGGCGCTAGCCAGCTCAACATTCGCGACATTTTCGAAACAGGCATTCGCCCGATCACCATGGCTACTGACCTGCTGAAACCGGGGGGCTATCTGCGCCTGACCGAGTGTATGCGCGAGCTGGAGAAAGCCGACGGCTGGAATATGACTCAGGTCGACGTCGAGCGTCTGAACGCGCTGGCGAAAAAAGCGGTGAGCATGGACTACACCCAGAAGCACTGGAAGTCGGAAGACCGAATTGATACCGGTGAGCCTCTGCCGCTGCTCGACTGCTATGTGGCCCCCTGCGTGACCGCCTGCGCCATCAAGCAGGATATTCCAGAGTATATTCGTCTGCTGGGCGAACATCGCTACGCAGACGCGCTAGAACTTATCTATCAACGCAACGCCCTGCCAGCCATTACCGGCCATATCTGCGATCACCAGTGCCAGTTCAACTGTACCCGCCTGGATTACGACAGTGCCCTCAACATTCGCGAACTGAAAAAAGTTGCGCTGGAAAAAGGTTGGGAAGAGTACCACAAGCGGTGGCATAAACCGGCGGGTTCCGGCTCCATGCACCCGGTGGCGGTGATTGGCGCAGGCCCTGCCGGCCTTGCCGCAGGCTACTTCCTCGCTCGTGCCGGGCATCCGGTAACGGTGTTTGAGCGTGAAGCCAACGCGGGCGGCGTGGTTCAGAACATTATTCCGCAGTTCCGCATTCCCGGTGAGCTCATCCAGCATGATATCGACTTTGTAGTCGATCACGGCGTGAAGATTGAATATGGCTGCGATCCGCATCTGACCGTGGAAAAATTACAGGCGGAAGGTTTCCGCTACGTGCTGGTCGGCACCGGTACCGATAAGAACAGTGGCGTGGAGCTGCGGGGCGATAACCAGAACGTGCATAAATCCCTGCAGTTCCTGCGCGAGTTTAACTGTGGCGATAGGTTGGATATGGGTAAACACGTGGCCGTGGTCGGCGCAGGAAACACCGCCATGGACTGCGCTCGTGCTGCGCTGCGGGTGCCGGGCGTGCAAAGCGCCACTATCGTCTATCGTCGCTCTCAGCAAGAGATGCCAGCTTGGCGCGAAGAGTATTTAGAGGCTCTGCACGATGGTGTCAACTTCGAGTGGTTGTGCAATCCGGAGCAGTTTAACGCTGACGGTACTCTCGTCGTGCGCGTGATGAAGCTGGGGGAACCCGATGAAAAAGGCCGTCGACGCCCGCTCGAAACTAATGAAAGCCGAATTCTAAAGGTTGACTCCTTGATTACCGCAATCGGTGAGCAGCAGGACTGCGAGGCGCTGTCGGCAATGGGTATTCCGCTCGATACCCAGGGGTGGCCTGTGGTCAACGCCGAAGGTGAGACCAGTAGGCCGAACGTGTTCCTGATTGGCGACGTTCAGCGCGGCCCTTCCTCTATCGTGGCCGCTATCGGCAATGCTCGTCGGGCAACAGACGTGATTCTGGCACGGGAAAATATCGCCAGCCGCTACGGGGACAAGTTCTGGAACAACGTCAACCCGGCGGACGTTTACAAGCGTAAAGGCACAATCGCCATCGCCCAGGTTGATAAAGACGATCGTGAAGCCTTCGTTGAACAGGAGGCCAACCGCTGTCTGGAATGTAACTACGTCTGCAGTAAGTGCGTCGATGTCTGTCCGAACCGCGCCAATATTTCCGTGGCCGTACCTGGCTTCCAGAACCGCTTCCAGACACTGCATCTGGACGCTTACTGCAACGAATGCGGTAACTGCGCCCAGTTCTGCCCATGGCAGGGTAGACCGTACAAAGACAAAATCACCGTTTTCAGCCTGGAGCAGGATTTCGTCAACAGCACTAACCCCGGCTTCTTTATCGAGGGCGGCCGCGTCCAGGTGCGCCAGGACGACAAAACGTGGCAGCTTGAAATTAGTGACAGCGGCCAGTTCAAAGAGGTTCCACCGCAGCTGGATGCCATGTGCCGCATCATCAGCCATATTCATCAGCACCAAAGTTATCTGTTGGGAGGCGTTGAAGTATGAGTATCCTGATTCTGAAGAATGCCACCGCCGCGCAGCTCCATCCTGCGAAAGTGTGGGAGAATGTCGATATTGCCGTTGAGAATGATAGCATTCTCAACGTCGGCCCGGGGCTGAGCCAGCGCTATCCGCAGGCGCAGGTCAAAGAGATGCATGGTCGGCTGGTGATGCCCGGCATGGTCTGCTCCCACAACCACTTTTATTCGGGCCTGTCCCGTGGCATCCAGGCGAATATCGCCCCCAGCCCGGACTTTATCTCAACGCTGAAAAACCTCTGGTGGCGCCTTGACCGGGCGCTGGATGAAGAGTCGCTTTACTACAGCGGCCTGATCTGCGCCATGGAGGCCGTGCGTAGCGGTTGTACGGCAGTTATCGATCATCATGCGTCGCCCAACTACATCGCTGGTTCTCTGAGCCAACTGCGCAAGGCCTTTAACAAGGTTGGCCTGCGTGGGATGACCTGCTTCGAAACCACCGACCGTAATTTCGGCAACCGCGAGCTGCGCGACAGCGTCGAGGAGAATATCCGCTTTGCCAAAGAGATAGACGCCGCGCGTCAGAAGGGCGATCAACCTTACCTGGTGGAAGCCCATATTGGTGCCCACGCGCCGTTCACTGTGCCTGACGAAGGTCTGATGATGTTGAGCGAGGCACTGAAAGTGACCGGCCGCGGCCTGCATATCCACGCAGCGGAAGACAGCTACGACGTCTCCCACAGCCACCAACACTATGGTAAAGATCTGCTGGTGCGGCTGGCGGAATTCGGCCTCATCAATAGCAAAACGCTCATAGCCCATGGCCTATACATCTCTGATGCCGACGTCGAGCTACTCAACGCCCAGGACGGCTTCCTGGTGCACAACGCCCGCTCCAACATGAACAACCATGTCGGCTACAACCATCGACTGCCGCAAATCCGCAACCTGGCGCTGGGTACCGACGGCATTGGTTCCGACATGTTTGAGGAGATGAAGTTTGCTTTCTTCAAACACCGTGATGCTGGCGGCCCGCTGTGGCCAGACAGCTTTGCGAAGGCGTTAACCAACGGCAACGAGCTGTTGAAGCGTAGCTTCAACGCCCGCTTCGGCCGGCTTGAAGCGGGATATAAAGCGGACCTGACCATCTGCGATTACTTGCCGCCGACACCGCTGATCGCTGAAAACATCGCCGGCCATATCGCCTTCGGCCTGAGTTCAAACTGCGTTCATAGCGTAATGGTGAACGGGGTGATGATCTATGAGGATCGCCAGTTCAGTTTCGACTGCGAGCCCATTTTCAAAGCCGCGCAGAAGGTGGCGAAAAAAATGTGGGAGAGAATGGATGCCCTGCCCTGACGGCTAGCGTAAGCCAGTGACCCAGCCCGGCCAGATTTGGCCGGGCTTTTTGCTGTTTGAGGTGCAGTTTGCCGTGTGACACAATTTACAACAATGGACGGGGGCAGGCGTGATGCCGTCGGGTAGGAAGATTAAAGCGTAAGCAGCGCGGCCGTGGCAATATTGCGCTGCTTTTGCAGATCGTTTAGCTGCTTTTCGGTCATTTTACTCAACGCTGCCGTCGGGCAAACGTCAACGCAGGCTGGCCCACGATCTCTGTCGCCGCAGAGATCGCACTTGATGATAACCGGTGGCTGCCCTGCATTTACCTCAATGGCGATTGCGCCAAACGGACAGGCGACTGCACAGCTCTGGCAACCGATGCAGCGTGCAGCATCGGCCTCGATCCGTTCTGCGCCCATGCTGAGTGCTCCGGTTGGACAGGCGCCTACACAGGGTGCGTTTTCACACTGATGACACATGACCGGCACGCTGAGGTTATCGAGGCGCATCACCTTCAGGCGGGGATTAAACTCTGCACCCGGGGTCACATGCTCTAGTGCACAGGCCACCTCACAGGTCCTACAGCCGATGCAGGACTGTGGACTGGCGACGATAAAACTGGTCATATCCCCTCCTTCTCCCTGAACTGGGTCAACATCTCACTGGCCGCCTGACGCCCCGCCACCATGGCGGTCACCACCAGGTCGGCACCGGTGACGGCATCACCCCCAGCATAGATTTTGTCGTTGCTAGTCTGGGTGGTTCCGCGCCCTTTGCCGCCAGTGAGGATCTGTCCCCAACGGTCCAGCTTAATACCGTGACCGTGCAGCCACGGCATTTCGTGGGCCTGAAAACCAAAAGCCATAATCAACACGTCGGCCTGCAGCTCAAACTCGGAGTTCGCTATCGGCTGCGGCCTACGACGGCCATCCGGGCCCGGCTCGCCCATCTTCGTGCGGATCATTCCCACTGCGCTGACCTGTCCCTTGCGGGTATGCTGAATGTATTGCGGCTGAACGTTGAACTCAAAGTTAACGCCCTCTTCCCGGGCATTCACCACCTCTTTTTTCGAACCCGGCATACTCAGTTCATCGCGGCGGTAGGCGCAGGTCACGCTCTCAGCCCCGCGGCGAACAGCGGTGCGCAGACAGTCCATCGCCGTGTCACCGCCGCCAAGCACCACGATGCGCTTGCCCTTGATATCGGTCAGCGGATACTCGGCGCTCTCTTCAAGCCCCATCACCTCGCGGGTGCTGGCAATCAGGAACGGCAGGGCCTGAATCACACCCTGGGCATCTTCTCCCTCCAGACCTGCTGCCATCAGGCCGTAGGTGCCGACGCCGAGGAACACGGCGTCGTAGCCTTCCACCAGGTCATTAAAAGCCACGTCGCGGCCAATCTCCTGACTGAGGTGGAAATGGATGCCCATGTTGCTGAAAATTTCGCGCCGAACCTCAAGCACGTTTTTATCCAGCTTGAATGGCGGAATACCGAAGGTCAGCAGGCCACCGATCTCCGGATGGCGGTCGAAGACGTCAACGTGTACGCCTGCACGGGCCAGAATATCGGCACAGCCAAGACCTGCAGGCCCGGCGCCGATCACCGCTACCCGCTCCTGGCGCGGGGTAACTTCGCCAAGAGTAGGACGCCAGCCCATTGCCAGCGCGGTATCGGTGATGTAACGCTCAAGGTTGCCGATGGCCACCGAGCCGCCCTCCCCCTTCAGTGTGCAGGCGCCCTCGCAGAGCCGATCCTGAGGGCAGACGCGGCCGCAGATCTCCGGCAGGGAACTGCTTTGGTGGCACAGTTCTGCCGCCTCGATAATTTTGCCCTCGTTCACCAGGCGGATAAAATCTGGAATAGCGTTATGCAGCGGGCAGGTCCAGTTACACCACGCTTTCTGCGCGCAATTGAGGCAACGATGGCTCTCATATTCAGCATCGCATTCGCTCAGCGACTGGTAGATTTCGTCGAAATGGTGCCTGCGGGCGTCGGCAGGAACTTTTTTTGCTCCGACGCGGGGCGGTTTGTCGAGAATCGCTTTGCGCCGCGCACCGCGAACAGCGTCCATCGGTTGTCCCATGGCAGAGCGGATCTGCCGCTCCTTGCGCAGCTGGTTGATGCTGGCCTCATCCATCAGGCGCAGCGCCTGGGTCGGACAGCTGGCCACGCACGCCTGCTGCCCAGATGGATGCTGGCTACAGAGGTCGCATTTCTGCGCCAGCTGAGGAGCATCATCATCGTTTGCAACCATCTCAATGGCGCCAAAGGGACAGGCGACGACGCAGTTTTTGCACCCGATGCACAACGCCTCTTTAAACTGAACGCTGTCGTTAGCAAATTGCAGCGCCTGGGTCGGGCAGGAGCTGACGCAGGGGGCATCGTTGCAGTGGTGACAGGTGGTAGCGCTGCTGACGTTACGGTGAAAGAATACGTGAATGCGCGGGAGAAAGTCACTACGCTTCTGGGGCCAGCTGTCCTGGTGATGTGAGGTAACACAGGCTATTTCACAGGCGTGGCAGGCAATACAGTTCGCGGCATCGGCAATGATAAATTTATTCATGTGCTTCCCTTTATTATTCTAAAAATCACCCAGGACTGCGATGCAATAATCATGCGATTTTTATTGTTTTATTGATTCTGTAGTGATTTTTGCGAGTCATCTCAAAAAAAACGCCATTGTGTCAGATCTGATTTAATATAAATGAAATCCATTTAATGCTAATTGATTTTCATTCAAGGTATCACTCTGTTGAGGATCAAATGCACACCGAGTTATACCAAAATGAGATTCACTCCATCTCAATATGATATCTCTCATTTATTATCGGCCGGGTTTTTTCTGCGAGTCCATGACTCGTGGACATTATATTCTTTATCACGTGATTTATTTCACAATATTACCCTTCAATAGCTAGTGTGTTTGTTTTTTGGCACATCTTACGCATATCACTCACTGTGCGCGCAAAATGCTGGTGATCGCATCAGCTCAGGGAGGCTGCGGCCTTCGAATCGTAACTTCGGCTCTGTTCACGCTTTTACGGAGCGAAGTCGTACAGGAGACAACAACTTCATGAAAGATATTGCCAATTCCGCCTCACAACATGGGAGATCGACCGCACCGGTTGATGAGATTTTACCTGTTACACAAATGATTCTTTATGGACTGCAGCATGTGCTGGTGATGTACGCTGGCGCCGTCGCAGTTCCCCTCGTTGTTGGCAACGCGGTGGGACTCCCACCGGAACACATTATTTTACTGATTAGCGCGGACCTGTTTATCTGCGGAGCTGCTACTGTGGTGCAGTCGCTGGGTGCCGGTAAGTGGCTGGGTTGTCGACTACCGCTGATTCAGGGCTGTACCTTCGCGGCGCTTATCCCGATGGTGCTGATCGGTAAGGAATATGGGATCGGTGGTATCTCCGGCGCCGTGATCGTTTCCGGTATTTTCATCCTCTGTTGCGCCCCATGGATAAGCAAGCTGATTCGCTTCTTTCCCAAAGTGGTGATGGGGAGCATCGTGACCCTTATCGGCATGTCGATTATGCCGGTCGCAGGCGGTTGGGTCGGCGGCGGCAATAGCGAGATGACGGGCTTTGGCGCGCCTTTTTCACTGCTCATGGCCTTTATTACTCTCGTTATCATCCTCAACATTTACACCTTTGCCTCCGGCGTGGTTAAGAACACCTCGGTGCTTATTGGTCTTATCATTGGCTCCATACTCTGGAACTTCTTCAAACCCCTGGATTTCCATCTGGTCAACGCCACGAGCTGGTTCCACCTACCTACCCTGATGCCGTTTGCCAAACCTGAGTTTCACATTATCCCCGTTGCCCTGCTGTCGATGGTGATGGTGGTGGTTATGGTAGAAACCATGTCCTCAATGATGGCCACCGGCGATATCGTCGGTAAGAAAGTGGACGCAAAAATGCTGCGCAATGGCCTCAACACCTGCGGGGTAGCGACGGCTATCTGTGGGTTATTTAACCTGTTCCCCTACGCCGCTTTTGCTCAGAACGTCGGCCTGATCGGTCTGACCGGGGTACGCAGCCGTTTTGTGGTTTCGGTCTCCGGTATCATTCTGATTCTGATGGGCGTGTTTTCCAAGATGGCGGCTCTGGTGGTGCTGATCCCGAAACCCATCCTCGGCGGAGCGGGCATCGTCATGTTCGGGATGGTGGCTGTCTCTGGCATCCGTACGCTTGGGCAGGTCAACTATCGCAATAATAACAACGGGATGGTGGTGGCATTGACCCTCGGTCTCGGCATGATGCCGGTGCTGGTGCCCAACCTATTTACGCAGCTTCCGCCGATGGTTCAGCTCTTCCTGCACAGTGGGATCACGATCGGTACCCTGACGGCCATCGTCGCTAACCTGACGCTTAACGGCAGCGTACCTTTGCGTATTAACCACGAAGCGCTGGTACCCGATCCGGCTCCGCCAAGCTCAGCGGCGCGCAACGTGGCCGTCAGAACCGTCAGAATGTGGTTGCTGCTGCGCAAAGTTCAAAAAGATCAGCAGCCAGAAGAGGCCCAGGAGGGGTAATTATAATCATCCAACTCCTGTTTGAGCCGCTCTCTGCTGTCGGCGCTACCGTCATGCAGCAGAGGGCGGCGCGGGGTCTTTACAGCTGCTTCAGTTTCAGCCTGCTGTTCTACGTTTGATTTTATTAGGAACATTGCTATGAAGACAGTGACGACCGTTTGCCCCTACTGTGCCTCCGGCTGCAAAATGCAGCTGACAGTGGAGGAAGGAAAAATTACCCGCGCCGACGCGGCAATGGGCAAAAACAACCAAGGCACACTGTGCCTGAAAGGTTACTACGGCTGGGATTTTGTTGACGATCCGCAGATCCTCACCCCGCGCCTGAAAACGCCGATGATCCGCCGACAGCGTGGGGGGCGGCTGGAGTCCGTCTCCTGGGATGAGGCTCTTGATTACGTTGCGGCCCGCCTCGGTGCCATTAAAGAAAAGTACGGCCCGGATGCTATCCAGACCACCGGCTCTTCACGCGCCACCGGGAACGAAACCAATTATATCATGCAGAAATTTGCGCGCGCCGTTATTGGTACCAATAACGTCGACTGCTGCGCACGTGTTTGACACGGCCCTTCGGTTGCAGGTCTGCACCAGTCGGTCGGTAACGGCGCCATGAGTAATGCAATCACTGAGATCGATAACACCGATCTGGTGTTTATTTTCGGCTATAACCCGGCAGATTCGCACCCTATCGTGGCGAATCACATCCTTAACGCCAAACGCAACGGGGCGAAAATTATCGTCTGCGATCCGCGCAAAATCGAAACGGCGCGCGTTGCTGATATGCACCTTGCGCTGAAAAACGGCTCCAATATCGCGCTGCTTAACGCTATCGGGCATGTGATTATTAAAGAAGATCTCTATGATAAATCTTTCGTCGCCAGCCGCTCTGAAGGCTTCGAAGCCTATCGTAGCCTAGTCGAAAGCTATACCCCGGGATCCGTGGAAGCGATAACCGGCATCAGCGCCCGGCAGATCCGCGAGTGCGCGCGGATGTACGCCACCGCCGGAAACGCCACTATTCTGTGGGGCATGGGGGTAACCCAGTTTTGGCAGGGCGTGGAGACCGTGCGCTCCCTCACCAGCCTGGCGATTCTCACCGGCAATCTGGGCAAGCCGCACGTTGGTGTTAACCCGGTGCGCGGCCAGAACAACGTTCAGGGTGCCTGCGATATGGGCGCGTTGCCGGACACCTATCCTGGCTATCAGTACGTAAAGTTCCCAGAAAACCGGGAGAAGTTCGCCAAAGCCTGGGGTGTGGAGAGCCTGCCGGAGCGGGCCGGATATCGTATTAGCGAGCTGCCGCACCGTGTCGAGCACGGAGAGGTGCGGGCGGCCTATATCATGGGGGAAGACCCGCTCCAGACCGATGCCGAGCTTTCAGCAGTGCGCAAGGCGTTTGAGGGGCTAGATTTGGTGATCGTGCAGGATATCTTTATGACCAAAACCGCGGCGGCGGCGGACGTTATCCTGCCCTCCACCTCCTGGGGTGAACATGAAGGGGTCTATACCGCAGCGGATCGCGGTTTCCAGCGCTTTTTCAAGGCAGTAGAGCCCAAGTGGGATCTGAAAACCGACTGGCAGATCATCTGTGAGATCGCTACCCGCATGGGCTATCAGATGCACTACGACAACACCAAGCAGATCTGGGACGAGCTACGCCATCTGTGCCCTGACTTCTTCGGCGCGACCTACGAGAAGATGGGTGAGCTGGGCTACGTGCAGTGGCCTTGCCGGGACGAGTCGGACGCGGACCAGGGCACCTCGTATTTGTTCGAGCAGAGCTTCTCAACCCCGAACGGGCTGGCACAGTTCTTCACCTGTGAATGGCAAGCGCCGCTCGACAAGCTCAGCGAGGAGTATCCCATGGTGCTCTCCACCGTGCGTGAGGTGGGCCACTATTCCTGCCGCTCCATGACCGGCAACTGTGCGGCGCTGGCTAAATTGGCAGATGAGCCGGGCTACGTCCAAATCAATACCGCCGACGCGCAGCGTCTGGGCATTAAGGATGAGGATCTGGTTTGGGTTAATTCGCGCAAAGGTAGGGTTATCACCAGGGCGAAGGTCAGCGACAGGCCTAACTTCGGCGCGGTGTATATGACCTATCAGTGGTGGATTGGCGCCTGCAACGAGCTTGTGACAGAGAACCTTAGCCCAATAACTAAAACGCCAGAGTACAAGTACTGCGCCGTTAACGTTGAGCGCATTGCCGATCAGCAGGCCGCAGAGCAGTACGTGATTGATGAGTACAACAAGCTGAAAACCCACCTGCGCGAAAGTGCGATAGGTTAAAAAGTTCGCCCCGGGCGGTGTAAACCGCCCGGGGCAATACTGGGTCTTCTCACACCTTCCCGACGACGCTATCCTGCAACAACCTGCGAACCAGCTCCTTGTGGCTCCAGCCTGCAACCTGCTGATACTGCTGCGGCGTGTCAACATCCCAGTGAATACCCTGAGCATCCACCGACACAACGCGCATCGCCATCCGGCCAATCACATCCCGGAGGGTGGTGCCTTCAGCAGCGCTGCGAATAAGCGCAATGGCGCGCTGCGGAAGCAGGACCGGATGACCTTTTCCCCGTTCGTAAGCCGGAATTAAGCAAGTTTCTGCATCGGTGCAGGCCCACAGTTTGCGGTAGACCCCGGGCGTTACCTCCGGCATATCACCCAGCGCAAGGAAAAAGCGCGAGGATCGGATATGGCTGACGCCGCACTGAATAGAAGAGAACATTCCGGTCTGATAATCCGGGTTAAAGACAACATCAATGCCCGGATGATCCTGATAGCAGGCGGCCAGCTCATCGCCGCGAAACCCAGTTACCAGCACCACCCGATCGCAGAACGTCAGAGCGCTGGCGAGGGCGCTATCAAGGAGAGTCCCTTCCCCCCATGGCATCATCATTTTCCATTTGCCCATGCGGCTGGAGAGCCCGGCAGCCAGCATGACGCATTCTTTATTCATTTTTTTGCTCATGGTGATACTCCCCCTGTACCAGAATAAAACGCCCCCGTCGGTAATCGAAGGGGGCGTTCATGGGCAATCAGGCTTTCAGAACCGCTTTAATGGAGGTAATGATGGGCTGATATCCCGTGCAACGGCAGAGGTTCCCCTCCAGTGCCTCCTTGAGTTCATCGTCGCTTGGGGAAGGGTTGGCATCCAGCAGCGCCTTGGTGCTCATCAATACGCCGGGAGTACAGAAGCCACACTGAACTCCGCCGTGACGGACAAAAGCATTCTGCAACTTTTTACCAACCGGATCGTGGTGCAGCGCTTCCACGGTGCTGACCTCCGCCCCGTTGCACTGCGCTGCCAACAGCAGGCAGGAGCAGACGGATTTTCCGTCCATGATCACGGTACAGGCTCCGCACTCGCCCACGGAGCAACCCTCTTTGGTTCCCGTTAACTTCAGGTCCTCACGCAGAAAATCGATCAGGCGTAAATTGTCTTCAACATCACGGGCAACGCGGATGCCATTCACTTTTAGCTCAATATGGTTCATGGTCATGGCTCCTTATTTTTTCTGCTCTGTTAGCACTTCCTGCAGCATCTGCCGGAACATATCGATAAATACGGGAACTTTGTAAGGTGCAGACCAGCGTCCACCGATAGCGTTTTCCACCAGATCGTGAAGCACCTGGGCGGCGTGTTCAATGGTCTCTGCATTTAACGTCTTGCCAGTAACCACCAGCTCAACCTCCGTCAAGCGCTGTGGTTTAGCCATTAGCGCACCATCCACCAGCCGGCACAGGCGAACAACGCCTTTATCGACCAGGAATTGGCCCGTTAAGCTCTGACGGGTGATGTTCAGCGCATTGCGACGACCCAACTGCAAATAGCGATTGATCAGCGGCTGCTTCATAGGGGCCGGAATAATGAACCGCGTCACCAGCTCATCAGGTTCCAGGAGAGTGCGATAGCCGCCAGTGACAAACTCGCTGACGTGCATCCGGCGTGTGCCGCGCACACTGCGTAGCTCCACTTCCGCATCATAGATAATCAGCGGCGGCATGGAATCCGCACACGGCGCTGCATTGACGATGTTGCCACCAATAGTGGCGCGGTTGCGCAGCTGCAGGGAACCGACGGTTTTACAAGCTGTGACCAGCAGCGGGTAGCGCTGCTGAATCAGCGGATGCTTAACCAAATCGGTGAAACAGACGCCCGAGCCGATGGAGACGCCGCCGTCAACGTCAAAGATTTCTTTCAGCTCCTGCAGCCCAGCGATATTGACCAGCGGCACATCGCCGGACTGCATCCTGGCCTGCACCAGCACGTCGGTACCGCCGGCGAGCGGCATAGCGCCCTGCTCTACCATCAGGGTCAACGCCTGCTTCAGAGTTTGCGGCATACTCAGCGAGAGGGAGTTGAGGCGATGAACCTGCTTCTTATCGCCCGACTCCAGCATCTGCTCGCTCTGACGTTCTGGCTTCTTGAGGTTGTAGCCCAGTCGAACTTGCTCCAAGGTCAGCGGCAGGGTTCGGTTGTGACGCTCGATGGCGAAGTTCACTGCGTTATTGAGGGCCGCAGCGCCCAGCTCTAACACCGGCTCGCCGATGACTTTCGCGCCCATAGGGCCCGCTTTGTCATAGTTTTCGACTGCAATCACATCTATGTGCGGCATATCTTTAATAGTCGGCAGCAGATAGGTGTCAAAGTTTTCAGATTTCACCACGCCGTGCTCGGTGTTGAAATCCTCCAGCATACCGTAGCCGATCATCCCCTGCAGCACACCTCCGTAAACCTGACCGGTAAAGCCGACCGGGTTAATCACTTTACCCACATCGTGGGTGGCCACGACGTTGTTAACCGTTACTTTACCGGTGCGTATATCCACTGCCACGTCGGCCACCTGACAGCCGTAAACCCAGGTGAAATACGGGCTGCCACAGCCTTTTTCTTCATCCCAGTGAATATTCGGCGCTACGTGCCAGCCATACGAGGAGAGGTTTGCCCCGGTGGCTTTGGTCATGTCGCACACCTGCTGGAAGCTGAGGCTCAACTCTGGATTATGGCGATTGAACACCTTGCCATTTTGCCAGGCAATATCGTCGATATCGTCGACTTTCAGAGTGACTTTGATGGCATCCGCCATGCGTTTTTTAATTTTGTTGGCCGCGCTGAGAATTGCCTGCCCGCCCATCAGGGTACCGCGGGAGGCAACCGTTGAGCCGCCGTCGGCGATCATGGCGGTCGCCGGTTCGCTAAACATCACGCGATCTAGTCCGATACCGAACGCCTCGGCAGCCAGCAGCGACATGGTGGTCTGCAGCCCCTGACCGTTCTCGGATACAGAGGTGGAGATGTTGACACTGGCGTCGGCGTTGACCTGAATCAGCGCAGAGGAGGCATCCAAACCTTCAGCACCGAGAGAGCAGCCGCGGTGGCTCAACGCGAAGCCGATACCGTAGCGGATCGGGCCACCTTTGGCGTTGAGTTGCTGATAGTGCTTGCGTTTGGCCTCATATTCGGCTTTGACCAGAGACTTCTCCAGCACTTCCTGTGCGGAGACGGTGTGCTCACTGAACACCTGCCCTGCCATGCTGGTGTCGCCCTGCTTGAGAATGTTGCGCAGGCGAAGCTCAACTGGTGACAGTCCCATCTCGGCAGCGACTTCATCCATCAGGGATTCGTTGGCGAAGATAACCTGCGGGGCGCCGTAGCCGCGATAGGCGGAGGTGTAGTTATTGTTAGTGTAAACACCAACCAGATCGACGCGCACATTAGGAATGTTGTATGGACCGGCCGCCTGCACGGAGCTGCGCCAGGTAACGAAGACCGTCTGGCCGCAGTAGCTGCCGCCGTCGGCGATGATGTCAATCTTGATAGCCTGAATGCGCGCATCGTCATCCAGGCCAATGCGGTATTTCATTTTGTAGGGATGGCGCTTGTAGCTCTCGCGCATGGACTGTTCGCGGTTATAGGAGATCTTCACCGGACGCCCTGTGAGGTGTACCAGTAGCGCCGCACGACAGGAAACGTTATCGATAATGTCATCTTTACCGCCGAAGGATCCGCCAAGAATCGAGCGTTTGACGTTCACTTTAGCCTGGGGCAGATCGAGGTATTTGGCGATCACGGCGCGGGTGCGGTGCGCGTTCTGAATCGACCCTTCGATGGTCATGATCTGCTCATTATCATCCAGATAAGCGGTGATGGACTCCGGCTCAATGTAGCCATGCTCCTGGAAACCTACCTCATACTCACGCTCGAAGATGTGGGTGGAGGCGGCAAAACCGGCGTCAATATCGCCCTTCGACGTGTGGTGGCGGTTGATGATGTTGCTGTCGAGTTCGCTGTGAATGAGGCGTGCCCCCGGCTTCATAGCCTCTTCCGCAGAGGTAATCGGCTCCCAGGAGGTATAGATGATTTGTATCTTATCAACCGCGATGCAGGCAGCCTCATATGATTCCGCTGCCACAACGGCAACCACGTCGCCGCGATAGGCGATTTCATTATCGATAATGGGCGGATGATCGGGAACAATCGCCCCCAGTTTGCGCTGTCCAGGAATATCATTCCAGGTGGCAATGTGCACGACGCCGGGGACTTTTTCTGCTTCCGACAGGTCGAGAGAGTCGACGCGACCGGCGGCGATATCCACGTAGCGGCATACTCCATACAGCATATTGTTCATTTTGATGTCATCGCCGTAGACGGCTTTACCCGTCACCTTGGCGAGGCCATCAACGCGGGGCACTTCACTGCCAACAAGCAATGTATCCATGTTATTCGGTCTCCACAAGCAAGGAAAGATAACTGAATAAAGCAATGGATATGCCATCTGTCCAAAAAACGGTGTTTGGGATTTAATTATGTGAGGTAAATCCAAAAAAAATAGCGGAGTGGGGAATAAAGAGGTGATGAAAGCGCCCGTAATTATCAAAAAGAAATTTAGTGTATCACTATGATAATGTGCCATCCAGAGTCATGTTGCGTAATATAGCATTACTCCGTCAATGGGTTGTTAAGTAATTTATTGATTATGTCACCAATGGGAATGATATTTATTATTTATAAGGTTTGCTGCCAATACAAAGAGTAAAAACAATAGCGCTATATGGAAAAATATACATTGCCGAGCGTGAGTACTCCGGCAATATCTTGGCGTGGTGTCGATCAGCGTCGACAGATAGTCGGCCAGGCTGGTGCAGCCTTCCTCCAGTGATTGGCTCACAGGCAAAATCTGCGCAAGATAGTTCAAAATACCCGCCTTTTTGATCGTGCGTCATAAAATCTGAGAACTAATGTTTCATGCCCTTCTACATCTGTGGTGTTGCCTCCAGTTGCTGCGGTCGTTCCGAGCCGTCGCGTCCAATGGCAGCTACTGCGAATCACGTTGTGCGGTGAGAAGCATGACCTATTCGATGGATGAATTTTTAATTTTTCCACGAAATTCAGATATATCATCGAGAATGTAGCGTTTTGATTCTGATAATAGTCAACATTTTTAATTATTCAAGCCCCATGATGCTTGGTGTTTAGCTAATCTATATAACATTTCTGGTGAAATATTGAGCTGCATTTAAAGATATATATTAGACAACACCAAGAAATAACTTAAACACACTCCGTGGCGTAATAACAATTCGGATTGCCCCCGAAATCATCACAGGTTAGACTATTAAATTCTTGGGGTGTGCGATTCACCTCCATGGTCGATATATTGGTGGGTAATCCGCTTTATAATTGCAACCGAGCTGTCAGTTTTTACGGTTAGTTTGGCAGGGATGTTGTTGATAAATGACAATGATCTGAATTTGCAATGCAAATTCCGTGCGGTAGCTATGTCTAAAGGAATAAGAATATTCAATGAACAGAGTCATCTTGGCACATACACCGCTAGCCGGTGACACACTGATGGTTAAATCATTGGTTGGAAATGAAAAAATCTCCGAACCCTATTCATTTGAAGTTGAATTGCTTAGCGCCGTTAACAGTATTAATCTTAGAGAGTTATTAGGGAAATCCTTAACCATAGAACTACGATCACCCCCTCTCCCGTCCCGATATTTAAATGGCTATATAACTCGGATGACGCTCGTCGGTAGAGAACCGAATGGTGAACGCTATTACATTTATCGCGCGACGATCCAACCCGGTCTGTGGTATCTGACACAAAACAGGGATTTCCGAATCTGGCAGGAAAAGACTGTTCCTGAGATTATTTCCAGTATCCTTTCAGGCTACCAAATCCAACTGGAGAATAAACTGACCTGGGACTATCGCCAATGGGGCTTCTGTGTGCAGTATCAGGAAAGTGATTTCAACTTCATTAGCAGGCTCATGGAGCATGAAGGGATCTATTACTATTTCCGCCACGAGATGGGTAACCATACTTTGGTGCTGGCAGATGCACCACAAGCCCATGACAAAATTGCAGGCTACGAATTTATTCCCTATTTGCTGACAGAGAGAGGGAAAAGCAACAATGTCAGCGGCATTCAAAGCTGGAGCGTTTCCGATTCCATCACCCCAAGCCTGTACAGTCTGGATGATTATGATTTCCGTAAACCCCGCGCAAGTCTGCTGGAAAGCCGCCAGAACCCAACTTCTTTTGCCGGTGACAAAGCAGAGGTGTTCGACTGGCCAGGGCATTTTACCGATCACGATCATGGGCAATTCTACGTGCGTGTTCGCCAACAGGAATTTGAAGCCCAGCACGAAAAAATGACCGGTGATGGTTCGACTCTCGGTATTGCCCCTGGTCACACCTTTACCCTTGCCAATGCTCCACGTGCTGAAGACCAGCGTGAATATCTGGCTGTTGAAGCCCACTACTTCCTGACAGAAAGTAGCTATGCCAGTGGCGACCAGGAAAGCGGCGAGCACCGTACTGAATTCACTGTCGTGCCAAGCAGCGTAAACTGGCGCCCTTCCCGCACGACGCCCTGGCCAAAAACACATGGGCCGCAAACCGCTGAGATTGTGGGGCCAGAAGGCCAACCTATCTGGACGGATAAATATGGCCGGGTAAAAGTAAAATTCCGCTGGGATCGCCATGGTAAAGGTGACGATAGCGGTTCCTGTTGGGTACGTGTTTCCAGTTCCTGGGCAGGATGGAAATACGGCGGTGTACAAATCCCCCGGGTAGGCGAAGAAGTAGTGGTGGATTTCATCAACGGCGATCCTGACCGCCCGTTGATCACTGGTCGCGTTTACAATGAAGACAGCATGCCACCTTGGGATCTCCCCAACGATGCCAGCAAAATGGGCTTTATGTCGCGTAGTACCAGTGGCTGTGCAGACAATGCCAGCTATCTGTTCTTTGAAGATGCTCCTGGCCGTGAGTCCTTTGATATGCACGCCGAAGACAAGATGAATATCTCCGTCGAAGGCGATCAGAATATTACCATTGACGGAACCAGAACCACGTATATCGGTGGGAAGCAGTTAGATACCGTGATGGGCGATGCGGAGTTTCAGTATAAATCGCAACACGATGTCACCGTTGAAGGGCTTGAGAAAAACACCTTTAACAACAAACAGCAGGTTGATATCACCAATGGTCGCGAGTTTACCATCAAGAGTGGTGGGGACAAGGTTGATATCACTGGTGATATAGACAGGAAGTTTACTGGTGATATTACAGAAATCACCGACGGAAAAGTTAAGCAGACAACAACTGGGAATATTCAGCAAAAGGTGACTGGAGATATAGCTCAACTGACAAAAGGCGATAAATCAACAAAAATCGACGGGAAAAAGATCCTCCACGTTACGGGTTATATGGAGACTCATGTGGGCGGAGATCGTGCGGAACAGACTGATGGTAACGTAAAAGATATCACCCACGGCAGTTATGAGCAGAAAGTGGACGGAACGATAGAAATAACATCACCAGAAACAATAAGAATACATAGTAAAACAAAAATCATACTAGATTCTCCAAACGTTCAAGAAACAGATTCGAGCAGAATAAAAATATCTGACAAGGTAGAGGATTTCATTAAAGATAACACATCATTGAAATATGTATCACTATCTGCCACCCTGACTAATGCATCTATTAACGGAACGAGTATTAGTTGGACTCCACTATCAGTTTCGACGGCTTTGACTAGTGTAACTACAGAGACTATGAAATATTCAAGGTCGCTAACTAAATTTGAAAGCACCCTTCAAAACTTGGTGAACAGTATTTTATATTCAATTATGTAAGGAGGTGTTGTGGGAATGATATCACAGTATATGCCCGTTTTTGCTTGGTTATTCGTTGTGTTGATTTTATTTGTTTCATTTAAAGAATTGAAAGGAAATAGGGAAGGTTTCCGGCTAATCAAGGACTGGAGCAGCAGAAATCAGTGGCAAGGTAAAACGACAACTGCAACATTAGTTAGTTGGAAACAGACAAAAGCAATGCATAATTTTGATTACTTTTATACATTTGTCGTTAGCTGTGATTTAGATGGTAGTAAAGAAATGTATAATGCAGCTGGTGTGGTGAGAATTTCTCAGGCGGCTTTACTTAAAAAAGGCCAAGCTGTCACAATAAAATATCAGGGTATGCCACCTAAAAAAATAGCGGTAGTTGAGATTGATTAACATCTCAGTGCCATCAGACATGATAAAAACATGAGATGGCAATCGGTCTATTTCATTTCTATTGCACGGATGTGGAAATACAATGAAAGTTATCAAACCACTACGATTGAGTATATTAAACCGCCCCTATCGATGGCAGGAAAAAAATTATCTTGGCGTTTCCGTGCTGGCATTGGCCGATATGGGGAGTGCTCCGCGTCTGCGCCCTGAGCTAGAACTGTGGCAGCTTGCTGAAAGTGAGCTGAAAACCGGCGGTGGTGTTATCGATCTTGCTATTCCCAAAGCCTGTGCCGAATTCCTTGCCACCGGCTACGCCTATACCCACCATCAGGAGGATAAAACGGCCTGTGCGGTGAGGATCGAGGTGGAACAGCGTGAAAAGACGCTGGTTGCCTTTGGTGAACGCCATTGGGTTAACAATACCCCCTCCTCACCCCTGCCTTTTCAGCAGATGCGTCTGGACTGGAGCCGGGCATTTGGTGGGCCTGAACATCCCGATAATCCACATGGGATCGGCGCGAGCCCAGAAACATTTGAAAACACCAAGGTTCATCGCCTACCCAATATCGAATCCCTGCACGCTCGGCTTACCTCTCAGCATCAGAAACCTGAACCTGCGAGCCTGGGGGCGCTGGATCTGATGTGGCCAAGCCGTTTTTCACGTATCGGCAAAAAGTATGATGCCCACTGGTTACAACATGAGTTCCCCGGCTTCGCCCGTGATATTGACTGGCGTCTGTTTAATGCCGCGCCACAGGATCAGTGGTGGGAGCACCTTGATGCGCTTCCTCCCGAAGCGCCATGGCGCATCTGGAATATGCATCCAGAAAAACCCTTGCAAGAAGGCCACCTCCCCCCTTGGCGCGCTCGTTGTTTTATCAACCGGCTGAGGGGGGATGACGAGGTGTTTGAAGAAATCGCCCTGCGTGCTACCACGGTATGGTTTTTCCCGCACCTGGAACAAATGCTGCTGATCTGGCACGGCAGCGCCCGTATTAACGAGGATGATGCCGCCGACGTATTACAGCTAATGCCAGCTCTGGAGCGCAATGGCTCGCCACGCTCAGTCAGCCACTACCGTAAGGTGCTGCGTCAACGTATGGACAAGGAGAAAGGCGGGTTGTTTGCCTTCCGGGAAAAAGACCTGCTGCCAGAAAACGCCATCGGCCCCTGGTTGGATACCGAAATCCCAGTAAGTGAAAGCCCAATGCGCGGCAATATGGAAAACCGCGTGCAGCGCCTGCGTGAAGAACATCGTGAACATCTGGAACAACGCGGGCAGGATATCAGCACTGTCATTCCGGCCTTTGAATCCGTCACCATGCCTGCATTGGAGGACTTGGCTGAATTTGTCGAAAAGATGGAGCTGCAAGCCGAAAAGGAACTGGTAAAGGCTAAGTCGAAAGCGCGTGAGCATGGGATCGATCCTGATAAACCCGCAGATTTGACCAATACGCCTAAAGGCCCGGAAAGCATGCACCGCATGCTGGATCTGATCCACCGTAATAAACATGGCATGTCAGATAAAAAACTGGCGCAAACCGAACATTCGCTGCATCAAATGTACCTAATGTCAGTTCAGGCGCAAAACCCGGCACCTAAACTGAAAGGCGATATTGCTCAAATTATCCGTAACCGCGCTAAAGTGACGATGAACCGTGGGGGCGATTTCAGTGGGCTGGATTTCACCGGTGCTGACCTCTCTGGTATGGATCTGCGCGGTGCTGATTTCTCCAAAGCGCTGTTGGAAAGTGCCGATCTCAGTCGCTGCCAACTGGACGGTGCCAATTTCAGTGATGCCATGCTGGCGCGAGCGGATATCACCCAGGCTTCTTTGCGTGATGTGATCCTGGATAATGCTTGCCTGTCACTGGCGCAATGTCGTGATAGTGATTTTACTGGTGCCAGTCTAACAAGCGTAAAGCTGCAAGAAACGCTGCTGGAAAACTGTATCTTTGATAACGCCAAGCTTGGGGAATTGATGTTGTATCAGACCTATCTCTCCCGTTGCCGCTTTCACCATGCCCGGCTCGAAAATACGCTTTTTCTGGAATTGACCACGCCAGCCATGGACTTCTCACATGCCCAGATGATCAAAGTCGCATTTATCAAATGCACCTTGGAACAGGCCGTCTTTGATCAGGCCGAGCTGGAAAGTTGTTCCTGGGTTGAAACCTTGGCAGAAGGCATTTTTTTCCAAGGTGCTAGCCTGCTTACTTGCGCTTTCGCTGCACAGACTGTGCTCACCGGCGCGGATTTCCGTGATGCCACGCTAACCCAATGTAACCTGCGTTTAATGCCATTAAGCGGGGCCTCTTTTCATAGCGCAAAACTGGATAACAGCGACTTGAGCGAGGCCAACTGCCAACGTGCCGATATGCGCAAAATAAACGCCATCGGCAGCCTGTTTATGCGCACCGACCTGCGTGGGGCCAGATTGAGTGATGGCAACCTGATGGGGGCACTCATGCAAAAAAGTCATTTCAGCGGTGCTGATTTAAGTGGGGCCAACCTGTTCCGCACCGATATGTCGCAATCCACCGTTGATGCCACCACCAAGCTTGATGGCGCTTACACTCAGCGTACCAAAACGCTGCCAAAGCGTGACAAGGAACTGATATGAAGGCGCTTACACCCACAGAATTACAGCAAAAAATAAAACAGGCTGAACCGGTGCAGAATGTCTCTCTTGCGGGCCAATCGCTAGTAGGGCTGGATCTCTCCGGGGGGATCATTAGCGAAGCCGATTTCAGTGGCGCAGATTTCAGCGGGGCCAATCTGCATGAGACCGCATTCAGTGAATGCCAACTGACCGCGACCAGCTTCGTTCAAGCTAGGTTGAAACAGACCATTTTCAATCAGTGCGAGATGGCCAACAGCCAATTTAATCACACTGCCATCACCGAATGCATATTTAACCAGTGCCTGCTGGATAACACCGATTTCAGCCACAGTCAGCATGATAAAACACAGTTTATGCAGGGGTCATTGCTAGCCTCCAGCTTCAGCCATGCCCATTTGGATCGGGTCACTTTTTACGAGTCTTCACTGGCGCAGGCAAAGCTGGATAACCTAAACAGCCTGCTGACAACCTTCTTCCGCCTCGATCTGCGCGAAACCGATTTTGCTGCCAGCCAGTTCGATCGGGCCATATTTTTCGAATGCGATCAGCGTGGCAAGGACTATCAGCATCAGCATTTTCAGGGGTGTCAGTTCACGGACAACCAACTGGATGAAGCGAATTTCTCCCATTGCCAGCTTATCCAGTGCAATTTCAAAGGAGCTTCACTGCAGCGTGCGCGGCTGCGGGGTGTCAATGCCAGTCAGGCGCTGTTTATCAGTGCCGATCTGACAGATGCTCTCTGCCAACACAGCCAGTTCGACCAGGCTATTTTTGTCTCGGCCTGTCTCGATCGTGCTGATTTCTCTCATTGCAGACTCTTTCAAACGGTATTACAGCAGGTTCGCGCAGCGGACAGCTCATTTAATAGTAGCGATCTGACGTACGCTGACTTTTCTTACGCTGACGTCAGAGCTGCCGATTTTCGTCAGGCGCATTTTATGCGTACCCGTTTTCATCGTACTCACCAAACCGGCTCTCAATTTTCCGATCGTCTTGGCATTCTGGAGAACGATCCTGAATTGCTGGCGGCAGAGATCTGGAGCGCCCAACGCCAGAGCCGAATTTAATAAGGAAGACCATGACCAGTGCAATAACCCCCTACACACTCCCTACAGCACCACCCCAGCAGGCCGCCGGGCAGGTCGTTAATCTGCTCAATAACGGCACGATGATGGTTGAGAGCGAAGGCCGCGGCTGGCACTGCCGGCGGGCCGCCAGTTGTCTGATGACACCAGAGTTAGGCGATCGCGTGCTGATCGCCAGCGTTGATGGGCAGTTCTGGCTACTGGCCGTTCTGGAGCGAGCAGAAAGCCAGCATCCGGCAGTGCTCAGCGTCGAGGGCGATTTACAGATTGCCCCACAAGGCAATCTCAGCCTGGCCAGTGAGGCGCTGAACATTACGGCAAAAACCAGTGATTGCCATATTGATACCATGAGCTACAGCGGTGAGTCCATCACCGCCTGGGTTAGCCTGTCGCGTATCGTGGGCAAACAGTGTGAGTCCGTCTGGCAGACCGTCACCCAAATCAGCCACCGGCTGCTGCGCAAAACCACGCAAATGGAGCAGGTGAGAGCCGGTCAGTTGGATATGCAGGCCGAGGACTATCTGCGTATGCATGCTCAGCAAACACTGATCACCTCGGATGCCATAACCAAGATCAATTCAGCACAGATCCATATGGAGTAAAACTATGTTTGCCAATAGCCAGTCAGCGGGTACCGACGTGGCGGTTCCCGATACCTGCATGACACCAACCCCGACCCCAACACCAATCCCTTATCCAAACGCGGCCACAGGGCAAACCGCAATTCCGGTAGCTTACAACATCTTAGTTGAGGGGACGCCTGTCCATAACATGGCCACGATAATTCCCTTTACCAACGGTGATAACGCTGGCATAGCGACAGGTGTGGCCTCGGGAACGGTAATGGGGCCATCACGCCATGTTACCGGAGCGTTTACCGTATTGTTTAAAGGCACACCGGCAACACGCCTGACCAGCCTCAGCCTACAGAACTCGACCAATTCACCCGGCAGTCGCCTAAGCGCCAGCCAGACGAAACTCTCGCTGCTTGCAGCCTAACGAACAACCCCTGTCAACCTGAATAAACACCTGAGAGGCAATTGTGAAAATACGGATTTCGCTGTTAGTGCTTTCCACCCTACTGCTCTCTGCCTGTGCTCCTCGTTCCAACCTTGTGATCACGGATGACACCTTGGTCAGCCACGAGGTGAATGGGGAAACACTACTCCATCGCGCCATTATTTCCCCACCGGAGCAATTTAAGCCTATTCATGAACAATACCGCAGTCTGTACAGCGCCAGCATCATGAGCAAGCCCAGCTACAACGGTAAGGTACTCAGTCAGTTGGAGAATGCCTCGCCCTTCATTGCCCTGGGTGAAGTTGAAAATAAATGGTTGGCCATTGCCATGGTGAAGGGAGGAGAACTTGTTGGGTATATCCAGAGCAATGCCGGGGTTGCTGAAAGTGAATACCGGGCGACGGTACTTAAAGATCGTCCTCGCGCCCGCCGAACCAAAGCCGCAAAGCGCGCTGGAAATTGTGTTGCCATAGGTGATAACAGCCAGGCCTGCAAAGACACCAAGTCAGATACTTGGATCCTTGAATAAACCGGACAATGATGACGAGAAATACCATGATCAAATTACAACACGTCCAACGTTGTTGGCATTTGCTGCTGTGGATTTTTACCGCATTCATACTCAATGGTTGTATGTCCTCGGCGAAAAATGTGCCATCGCGCTATAGCTTGGTTTTTGATGCCGATCCGCAGATAAACAGCGTCGCCGGACAATCACCAGCGCCTATCAAAGTCCGCGTATTGCTATTACGTTCTGATGCCGAGTTTATGGAAACAGACTTTTTCACCCTGCAAGTGGATGCAAAAACCGTACTCGGCCACAGCCTGCTCGATAGCGATCAATTCTTCCTGACACCAGGGCAAAAAGGCAAAGCCCTGGCTGGAAAAAGCACGCTGGATGCCCGCTATATCGGCATTATTGCCGAGTATCGTGAGCTAGACGGTAAAACATGGCGTATCTCGTTACCGCTGCCTGAGCCCATCGAAACCAACTTCTACAAAATATGGCAATTATCCCCTGACGAATTGACCGCACACATCAAGGCCGGTGTAAACGGCCTACAAACTGCCAATGACCAGAACCGGTGATCTGCTTTTCTGCAACACAATGAAAATTAAGGACGATGATGACAAGCGCTTATAAGGTGGTCTGGGTAGAAGGAATGTTTTTACGTCCGCATCATTTCCAGCAAACCGAAAAACATCTCGAAAACTACGTAAAACTCTGGGGGCAGGCACACTGTGGTTATTTCTGGGGTTTTCTAACTCTGGAACTGGATCAAACGCTGTTACGCCAGGGCAAGGTCGCACTCAATGCTGCCAGTGGCATCCTGCCTGATGGGACGCCATTTGCCTTCTCTGAGGGGCAACAAATCCTGCCTGCATTGGATATCGCCGAGAATCAAGTGGGTGAGCGAGTTGTGCTGGCATTACCCACCTACCGTACTGGTCGTGAAGATGTCATTTTTCAGGAAGATCCGCAGTCACTGGCTCGTTATCTGGCTTATGAGACCGACGTCAATGATTTGAATACCCTCGCTGTCGGTAGCGCCGCCGTGCAGTTTGGTCAGTTACGGTTACGTCTGATGCGGGAAAGCGAGCTAAGTCCTGAATGGACGGCGCTGACGGTTTGTCTGGTACAGGAACGGCGCAGTGATAATAGCTTACGCCTTGATCCTGCATTCATCCCACCGATACTAAATTGTCATGGTAGTCAGGTAATAAAAACCTTTATCAATGACCTGCAAGGTCTACTGACCCAGCGCTGCCAACAGATGAGCCAACGTCTGTTGCAATCAGGGCGGGGAGGAAGTTCAGAGACCGTCGATTTCATGTTGTTGCAACTGATTAACCGCTATCTGGGGCAAGTTAGCCACAGCAGAACACTTGCCCACCTGCATCCGGAACGGTTATTTGCCGAGTGGTTACAGTTTGCCACTGAGCTCAGCAGTTTCTCTTCAACGCGTACCCCAGAAACGAACCTGCCTGCATATGACCACGACAATCTGGCGCTCTGCTTTAACCCGTTGATGCTGATGTTACGTCAGGGGCTTTCGCTGGTACTAGAGGACAACGCTATTCAGCTTCCGCTGACAAAACGTTCGCATGGGTTAAACGTTGCAACGATTCAGGACACCAAGATGCTGCACGATTTTGGTTTTGTACTGGCCGTACGGGCCAATGTGACAATGGACACCCTGTTAAGCCGCTTCCCGGCCCAAATGAAAATCGCCTCGGTAACACGTATTGCCGATCTGGTTAAGCTCCATTTACCCGGTATTGGCTTGCACTCGATGCCAGCAGCTCCGCGTCAAATCCCCTATCACGCGGGCTATACCTATTTCGAGCTCAAGAAAGGCGGCGACCAGTGGGAGGATATGGAGAAATCCAGCGCCTTCGCTCTTCATCTGGCCGGCGATTTCCCAGGGCTGGAAATGGAGTTCTGGGCCATTCGCAACCATACAGACCGGTAATTTATGACTCATACTACCCAATGGGATAACCCGCTGCTCATCGCCGCTAACCCTCTGCTAAATGCGATTTCACAGATCCGTCAGTTGGCAACTCATGCAGACCCTGCGCAATTACGCCAACAGTTGATTGATGAAATACGCCGCTTCGAGGTCTGTGCACAAAGAGAAAGCCTGACGTATGAAACCATCATCGGTGCCCGCTATTGCCTGTGTACGGCGCTGGATGAAGCGGCGGCATTAACCCCTTGGGGCAGTAATAGCGTTTGGTCCGGTAGTGGTCTACTGGTGACGTTCCATAATGAAACCTGGGGCGGAGAAAAATTTTTCCAGCTGCTGGCCAAGCTTTCGCAAAACCCACGTGAACATATTCAGCTCTTGGAGCTGATCAATTACTGTCTGCTACTGGGTTTTGAAGGCCGTTATCGGGTCATTGAAAATGGCCGTTCTCAGTTGGAAACCGTCAAACAGCGGCTATTGCAGCTGATACGTTCAGTGCGTGGCGGCTATAGCGCGGCCCTATCGCCAAACGCAATGGACCTTCCCGTGTTGCAAAAACAGTGGCGCCCTCTGGTGCCGCTCTGGGCATGTGCAGCGATGACAGGGTTTCTTGCATCACTGCTTTTTATTGTTCTCAACTGGCGCCTTGATGATGCTACATCCCCCGTGTTGGCCTCCATTTATCAGGCCCATCTGCCACAAATAACCATCAGCAATCCAGCCCCGGTCCCTCCTCCCATGCTGGATCTGAAAGGCTTCCTGCGCCAGGAGATTGCCGAAGGTTTAGTTAGCGTCCGTGATGAAGCGCTGCAAAGCGTGGTGATCCTCAAAGGCGATGGGTTGTTTGACTCAGCGGCGACCAGCGTACGCCCGATGTATATTCCGATCATTGATCGGATCGCCCGCGCAATGAATGGGGTCAGCGGCAAAATTCTGGTGACGGGATACAGTGACAATGTTCCCATCCGCAGTGCCCGTTTCGCATCCAACTGGGCGCTTTCGCTGGCGCGTGCGGAGTCCGTCACGCTACAACTACAAAAGCATCTGGATGATCCTCAGCGGATCAAAACGGAAGGCCGTGGTGAAAGTAATCCGATCGCGGCAAATGACAGCAAAGAGAACCGGGCATTAAATCGCCGGGTCGAAATCACCCTGTTGGTTGCACCAGGAAACACGCAGGCAGAACTCAACCGATTGCAGCAAGGAAGCGGACAGTAATGCTTAGTATGTTATTCTCCATTATAACCAGCCGCCTGTTATGGGGCGCGATTGGTATCACCGCTTTAGCGTTTGTTATCTGGGTGATTGGCCCGCTGGTTGCTATTGGCGATTACCGTCCCCTAGAGCCAGAACTTAATCGCCAGATTGCTATTGGTATACTGTATCTGTTGTGGATCCTATACCGCATTATTCCTCGTATTTACAGTATCTGGTTCAACAGCAGGTTGCTGAGCAACCTGCGGGCAGCCAATGAAGTGCCCAAAGGGGAAGCCAATCCCTTGCCTCTGCAAGACCCTCTACTATCACAGCGATTTGATGAAGCGGTACAACTGTTAAGAAAAGCACGCTTCAAGCCAGGTCAGAATGACAAACATCCTTGGCTGAACCGCTTTAATCAGCAGTATCTCTATCAATTACCGTGGTATGTCATGATTGGTGCTCCCGGCGCAGGGAAAACAACCGCACTGGTCAACTCAGGCTTACACTTCCCACTGGCGGATCGCTTTGGAAAATCTGCCCTGCGCGGTGTGGGTGGCACACGCAACTGCGACTGGTGGTTTACCAATGAGGCAATCCTGTTGGATACCGCAGGGCGTTACACCACACAGGAAAGCCAACGTACAGAAGATGCCGGGGAGTGGAAAAGCTTTGTTGAGCTGTTAAAAAAATATCGGGCACGCCAGCCTATCAATGGGGTAATTATTACCATCAGCGTGGCTGATTTGCTGGCTGAAAGTAGTGAATCGCTTGCCATTCAGGCTGGCGCATTACGCAAAAGGTTGATCGAACTGCATCAGCAATTAGGCATTAGCTTTCCTGTGTATGTGATGATCACCAAAACCGATTTGCTCAATGGGTTCATGGCCTATTTCAGCAAGTTCGATAAAACACAGCGCGAGCAAATCTGGGGATTCACCTTCCCGTATGAACAGGCTCGTCAGGCGGATTTTGACCTCAATCAGGCTTTCGAATCACAATATACCCTACTGCAGCAACGGCTGGATGCTGCCCTGCCGGAGACTCTGTTACTTGAACACGATGTCAGGCAACGCGCCGAGTGTCACCTGTTTCCACAGGAGTTTGCCGCTTTACGTTCATTCCTGAGCCAATATCTGGATATCGTCTTTACCCGTTCCAATTTTGAAACCTGCTTCACACCACGCGGCGTTTATTTCACCAGCGGAACTCAGGAAGGGTTGCCTTTTGACCGTGTCATGGGCGAGTTGAATCGCTATTTAAAACTGACCCCAGATCAACCGGCAAACGAGGGCAGCCGTAGCTGGAACAACATCGTTCATGAAGCGCCGTTACCTGCGGCCAAAGGCCAGAGTTTTTTCCTGAAAGGCATGCTGGAAACGGTGGTTTTTCAGGAAGCGGGCCTGGCAGGTAGCAACCGCTGGTGGGAATACCGTAACCGGGTCTTGCACTGGGCTGGCTATATTTCACTGGCTGTCATTCTGGTCATACTGGGTGCCAGCTGGTTCACCAGCCAGGGTAATAACCAAGAATACCTGACAGAAATAACGGCCAAAGTGCCGCAGTTGGAGCGGCAAGGTCAGGAACTGACCCAGCTGGGAACCGGGGATATGCTGACTTTGCTCCCGTTCCTGAATAACGTGCTTAACTTGCCTGAGAGCCAGCATTTTTCATTACAAGATCCGCCCTTTTCTTACCGTATGGGATTATATCGGGGTAATCAGGTCAGCAATGCCAGCCATGCGTTATACCAAAAGGCACTGAAAGAACTGCTGCTGCCACAGGTAGCACAGCAGATCGACCACACATTACGCCATGATAATCAAAGTGATACCGATTTCAGCTACGAAGCATTAAAGGCTTATCAAATGCTCTATCTGTCCAAACCCTATGACGGAGCATTTTTGCGTGCCTGGGTCATGCTCAACCTGCAACGCAACCTGCGCCAAGGTGTCACTCACCAACAGTTACAGCAGTTGGAGTGGCATTTAGCTCAACTGCTTGATGATCAAATTCAGTCATCGCCTTATGCCAAAGATGAAACACTGGTGGCACAGGCTCAAGCCGCACTTGGGCGTTCATCCCTCCCCCAAAGGGTATATAGTCGCCTGAAGCGTTTACTGCTGAAACGAACCGACATCAAGCCGGTCAGCCTGGTTGATTTGGCTGGACCACAAACAGAGTTGGCTTTCTCACGCCAAAGTGGCAAACCGGTGACCGACAGCATATCTGGGCTTTTCACGCCGCAGGGCTATTGGAAAATGTTCGATAACCATATCAGCCAGGTAACGGAAACGTTGCGTCGGGAAGATATCTGGGTGCTGAATATCCAAACGGCATCAGAACAAAAACACGCCGATCTTGCCAAAACGGTACGTCAGCTTTATATGCAGGACTTTATCACCGTCTGGGATGAACTGCTGGCGGATATCCAACTGGCGAATATTAGTGATTTGAGCCAGCGCATCAACAGCGCCCGTTTGCTGTCGGGCAATCTCTCTCCTATGCGCAACCTGCTGGTTAACCTAAGAAAATACGTCACCCTGCGTGATGAAAACAGTGATGCCGATCCGCGCTCATTGCTGGGGAGAGCCGGAGACAAGTTAAATCAGGGGGCCAGTCACACGCTGGAGGCACTCTTTACCACCCGGTCAATCAATACTGATGGGGATGTGTCCGCTCAGCCGGAGCAGGTTGTCATGGCACACTTTGCCCCGCTGTTGGAGTTGGCACAAAGCCAGGGCGAAGGTAACAAAGCCATCCCATTTGACGCCATCCTCAAGCAGGTAGATGACTTGTACAATTACCTGACTGCCGTTCAGGGCGCAGCCAACAGCGGTATGGCCGTTCCACCCAGTGATATCATTCCACGTTTACAGGCTGAGTCCGGGCGTTTGCCAACACCGTTCAAACACATGTTGCTGTCATTGGCCATTGGGGCCAGCAGCGATGCCCAGCGCAAAGAGATGGAGAATGTCAAAAAACGCATCAACGTAGAGGTTGGCAGCTTTTGCCGTCAAGCCATCGCGGGCCGTTACCCACTTAACCCCCGTTCTCAGCAGGAGATAACACCAGACGATCTGGCTCGGATGTTTGCACCTAATACTGGTCTGATGGACACTTTTTTTCGTGACAACCTACAGGGCAAAGTTGATACCACTCGCCCTACCTGGCGGTTTACTCCGGGTGTCGATGGCAAAACCCTGCCGGGAGGAGAAGGCATTCTACCCTCATTCCAACAGGCCCAACGCATTCGAGATGCATTTTTTGCCAACGGCACGGCAGTACCGTCTTACCGGGTTACAGTACGCCCGGTACATATGGATAACGATATTCTTAACCTGACTCTGGATATTGATGGCCAGTTGTTCAAGTACAGTCACGGACCGCAGGTTCCTTTGGTGGTGAGTTGGCCGGGGATCCGCAATACCAATCAGGTACATTTGCAATTGTCACTAGCTAACGGGACGACTGCCAGCATGGTTTCCAGCGGGCCGTGGGCGCTAAACCGTATGGTGGATCGGGCAACATCGTCTGCCAACAGTAAAAGTCTGAGCCGACAGGCTACATTTAATCTGGATGGGCATAGCGTGACGTTGGAATTTACCCCCAACAGCATTCGAAACCCTTTCCGGCTACCTGCTTTTTCCTGCCCGTAGCCCATAAGGATATGACGATGGATCGCAACCTAAAACTCACGACGTCTATTGGTTGGTTTGGCAAAATTCCTGCTGAGGGGGATTTCCTTCAGCGGCGTTTGCCTAATGAAGTCATTAATCGCTGGGCCAATTGGTTTCATAGCGGCTTGCTTAACCTGCAACAGGAATTACCCGACAACAGCATATATCCGTTTGCCCATGCCCCCGTCTGGAATTTTGTCATACCTGCCCCTATGGGCAACCAGTATGTACAAATGGGGTGCTTGCTACCCGCCCGTGATCGCGTTGGCCGTTATTATCCCGTTTGTGCAATGCGTCTTTGGCATCTGAATGACTGGCACAAACAGCAATTGACTATCGCCGCTCTTTGGTATCACCAGCTCGGCGATACCTTACTGAATGGTGTACGTAACGGCTTTTCCGCCGAGCAGATCGACCATGCGCTACTCGCGCTTCCAGCACTCCCCACTCCTTTAGCCGAGGAAGAGTCAGAGATTTTATCCATTATCGGTTTACCACTTCAGCCAGCACCGGAAAAAGAGTTGGCGTGGCAGCAGGCTACCGATTGCTTTGAACCTACGCAATACAGCAGTTTCTGGTGGACCAATCAAACCGATGGCTACCCACTCTATACCCATATACACAGTGGCAATTTTACCGTGCAGCTGTTCTCGTTACTGTTTAACCCTCATGGTTGGTCAAGACCGGGTCGCGGTGGGCAGTATCCTCAGCTGTTTGATTAAACATGTTTTTTAAAGGTAAACGGTATGGATATCGATACCCTTTTAGCTCCAATTAGTCCTGATGCTCCCTGTGGCGATAATCTGGAGTATGACGCCGATTTTCTGGCAATGGATAAGGCCTCAATAGGCAGATCCGAGCAACAGTTCGGCAGCACCATTATTCCCGCCGAAGCACCTGACTGGACGCAAGTAGAACGTTTGGCTACTACCTTGCTGATGCGAACCAAAGATCTGCGGGTGATGTTTAAACTCACCCATGCCTGGACACAAATCCGTGGTCTGGCTGGCTATGCTGACGGCTTGACGTTAATCCACCAGGCGCTGGTACGTTATTGGGATACGTTACTACCACCACTGGATTTTGATGGCGAAATCGATCCCCTGTTTCGTATCAATGTGCTGGCTGGGTTGGGTGACACAACCCAATTAACGTCCTGCATTCGTACCACCACCCTGCTGAAAAGCGCCTCCGATGAAATCTCACTACGTGACGCCGGTGCCCTGCTGGATGGCAGTAAACAGGAGTGCCCAGGCTTCCCTGGTGGGCGTAGCCGTTTGCAGGCTGAGCTGGCACAAGGAGCACAGCCGGTATCCCAGGTGATCGTCGCACTGTATCAAACATTGAATGATCTCCGTGCAGAAGTCTCCCGCCACCTGGGTGACAGTGCTCTACCAGAAATGGAGGGTCTGTTACACCTCTTGCGCACCCTCACTCATGCCTGTCAGCCAGTTGCTGAAACTCCACCCACAGCGGAAGAGCCGGTGGAAGTGCCAGTAACGGCGATAACACCAGCGCCAGCTAACGCCCCAGCTTTCAGTTGGCATCATGTTCAGATCCAGTCTCGCGACGATGCTCGGCTCATGCTGGATAAAGTAAAACACTACTTTAGCCAGCATGAACCCAGCCACCCAGCCCCCTTGATGATTGAGCGGGTACAACGGCTGATCACGCTGGACTTCATGCAAATCGTTCGCGATCTGGCTCCCGACGGTGTGAGTCAGGTGGAGACCATTTTGGGGATGCCAGACATTGAGGAGAACAGCTAACAGTTCAAATGAACCTCCCCCCTGTCACAGCACTCCCCATCGTACGGGGCAGAATTTGAACCTTTCCATCTCTGTGGATTGGAAAGGTTGTTGATCATCATTAGACGGAGTCACCCATGTCAAACTCGAAATCCAATAGTGGACAGAAATTTATTGGCCGCAACCGTGCACCACGTGTGCAGATTGTATATGAAGTCGAAATGTACGGTGCCGAACAAAAAATCCAGTTACCTTTTGTGATGGGTGTAATGGCCGATCTCGTGGGTAAACCGCTAGAGTCTCTGCCCAGTGTCAATGAGCGTAAGTTCGCGGAGATTGATATTGATAACTTTGATGAACGCATGAAGTCATTGAAGCCACGCCTTGCCTATCAAGTGGATAACACGCTGACGGGTGATGGCCAGATGAATGTTGAACTCACGTTTGAAAGCATGGATGATTTTTCACCCGCCGCCATTGCTCGTAACGTTGATCCCCTGAATAACCTGCTAGAAGCTCGAACTCAGCTTTCTAACTTACTTTCCTATATGGATGGCAAGAACGGAGCAGAAGAGTTGATCTCCAAAATTCTGCAAAATCCCAACCTGCTGAAGTCCCTGAGCAACGCGCCAAAGCCTGCCGCACAAGACGATAACCACGAATATAAGGATTAATCGATGAATCACTCGCCTCAGCAGCAACCCGCGTTGCAGACAACCGAAACCTTCTCCAGTGATGAATTCAGTGAGCTGCTGAATAAAGAGTTTCGGCCTAAAACCGATCAGGCCAAGGAGGCCGTAGAAATCGCGGTAAAAACCTTGGCTCATCAGGCATTGGAAAATACGGTCACGGTTTCTGCCGACGCCTACCGCACGATCCAAGCCTTGATCGCCGAAATTGATGAGCAACTCTCACAGCAGATCAACAAAATTATTCACCATGAGGATTTCCAGGCCTTGGAAGGCGCCTGGCGTGGCCTGCACTATTTGGTCAACAACACCGAAACGGATGAAATGCTGAAAATTCGCTTTATGAGCATTTCCAAAAAAGAGTTGGGCCGTACCCTGAAACGCCATAAGGGCGTGGGCTGGGATCAAAGCCCGATATTCAAGAAAATTTATGAAGAAGAATACGGCCAGTTTGGTGGGGAGCCCTTTGGTTGTCTGGTTGGAGACTACTTTTTTGACCACAGCCCACAAGACGTCGAGTTATTGGGCGAAATGGCCAAGATTGGCGCAGCTTCCCATTGCCCGTTCATTACCGGTACAGCTCCCAGCGTTATGCAGATGGAGTCATGGCAAGAGCTTTCCAATCCGCGTGACCTGACAAAAATTTTCCAAAATACCGAATATGCCGCCTGGCGTAGCCTGCGGGAGTCTGAGGATGCGCGTTATCTTGGTCTTGCAATGCCGCGTTTCTTGGCTCGGTTGCCCTATGGTATCCGCACCAATCCGATTGATGATTTCGATTTTGAGGAGGAAACCAACGGTACCACTCACGATCATTACACCTGGACCAACGCGGCCTATGCTATGGCAGCCAACATCAACCATTCATTTAAAGAGTACGGTTGGTGTACCTCAATCCGAGGTGTAGAGTCCGGCGGAGCCGTAGAAAACCTGCCGTGTCATACGTTCCCTAGCGATGATGGCGGAGTCGATATGAAGTGCCCGACGGAGATTGCCATCAGCGATCGTCGTGAGGCAGAACTGGCGAAAAATGGTTTTATTCCATTGATACACCGCAAAAACTCTGATCTTGCCGCCTTTATCGGTGCTCAATCACTGCAAAAACCGCAGGAATATTATGACACGGACGCCTCAGCCAACGCACAGCTCTCAGCCCGCCTGCCGTATCTGTTTGCCTGCTGCCGCTTCGCGCATTATCTCAAGTGCATCGTTCGTGACAAAATCGGTTCTTTCCGTGAACGTGACGATATGGAACGCTGGTTGAATGACTGGATCATGAACTACGTTGACGGTGATCCGGCCAACTCCTCACAAGAAACCAAATCACGTAAACCTTTAGCCGCTGCCGAAGTTCTGGTGGAAGAAATAGAAGAAAACCCGGGTTACTACAGTGCCAAGTTCTTCCTACGTCCACATTATCAGTTGGAAGGCTTAACGGTTTCACTGCGTCTGGTATCGAAGTTGCCTTCGCTGAAACAGAATGAAGCGTAAATAGAGACACAAAAAAAACACTGATGGAATATATTTTTTGGTTCGATGAATAGCCAGTCGATTAATTATGAATTAATTGCATTTATATGCACTCGACCTGTTGTATTGATATTTTTCAGAATATAAAAATGAGGTGAATGGCAATCATCACCTCGATGTTAATATCACACCTTTAACTAAATATATTAGAAGAGGAAAAATCATGGCATTAGAAGATTATGTTGGGAAAAATATAAAGCAGATCTGTGATAGATTTCATAAAGGCAGTGACAATCATTGTGCACATTTTGTTTCTCACGTACTTGGTTTATCATTTGGAATGACCTGTAAAGGCATGGTTCTAGGCGGTAAATCAAATGCTGCAAATCTGCGAGTTCAAGAGATCTTTCCTAAGTGCGGTAGCGTAAAGGAGTGGGAGGACGCTGATAAAGTAAAAACAGGATTGGTTTTTGTTACAAGTATAAATACCGATGTTGACATAGACAAGAAATACTTTGAAAATGTTGGAAAAAAACACATTGGAATACTATTTCGCGGCAATATTTACCATTACTCAAACTCAAATAACAAAGTAATAAAACAAACTCCAGACACTTTTTTTAGTTATATGACAAGTGCGTATGGAACACTAAAAAAATTTTATGGTTCAATCCCAACTTCTGCAACAGGAGAACTATCATGACGAGAACAATGTTTTATTTAGCCCTGCCACTATTTATAATTAGTTCGTCTGCCTCAGCCATCACAGATGAACCAAGTGAAAAACAATTGTTAGAAATACTATTCTCGAACGCAAGCGAATCTATAAACAACCAACCGTATTGTGCGGAGGCTTTTAGTAAATCTGGTGATGTTTCACTAGGAAGTTATTTGGCAGGACATATTGCTAACTTTGCTGAGGCAGGAAGAAATATCATAGAAAAAAAATGTGATACAACAGGCAAACAATGGGCTTGCTCTATTTCATTTAATCATAGGGTTCCTGATAAAGAGATACTCAGTAATTACGGTGTAAAATTCAACCTAACATCAGATAGGAAGTTAGTCAAAGACAGCATTATTTGTATAGGTCAATGAAAAGTTGACCGTGGTCCCCTTGAAGGCTCAAACCTTCATGTAGCATACGCCTCTTTATTATCAATATCGAGGTGCGTTTATTTTAATTTAATAAGGTTATAATCATGGCTATTGATATGTTTTTAAAGATTGAAGGTGCAACCGGTGAATGTAAAGACGCTAACCACAGTGGATGGATTAATATTGAGTCATTCAACTGGGGAGCGTCTCAGCCTGGCAATATGGGTTCTGGTGGTGGCGGCGGCGCAGGTAAAGTTTGCTTCAACGATTTACATGTTCAAACAAGTATCGATAAAGCCACGCCAGCCATATTAAAGCACTGTGCCAGTGGTAAACATTTATCTAAAGTAGAGCTTTCTGTTTGTAAAGCCGGTGGTTCGCAAGTTGAATATGCTAAAATCACCTTAGAAGATGTACTGGTCACTAATGTACAGTTTAATGGGGCAGGAAATAGCGAGGTATTAAAGGTGGATTATGCCTTCCAGTCAGCTAAGGTTAAACAGCAATATTGGGAGCAGAGTGATAAAGGCGGGAAAGGCGCAGAAAGTAGCGCCGGATGGAGTATTAAAGAAAACAAAGAAGCTTAATATCATAGGGAGCCTCCCCTTATGGGGGGGCATTAATCTAGAAACCATGAATTAAAACCACACGACTCCGGACGTTAACACACCAAATATCATCCATTCCAAACCAGTAAAAAACGACTTTGCATGACACCTTAATCAGCAGGAATACCTTATGCGATTTTCTATTGTAAAAAACAAAAATGGTCAGGTTCCACCACAGAATAGCTGTGATTTCCTGCCGCCTGGCGGAACAATAGGCCGTAGTGTGGATAATAATCTGGTGCTACCGGACGAAGAAAGAGCAATATCTCGCTTACAGGCAATCGTACATATTTCCGCTGAGGGTGAGTGCCGTATCACTAATCGTGGCAATGTGACCAGTATACAACTTAATGATATTCCCCTGGAGTGTGGCCGACAGGTTGAGTTGCAGGATGGCGACATCTTGGGCATTGACGATTATCAAATTCAGGTCAACAGCCTACAACAATCCGCAGCTCCAACTCCCATCCCTGCCCCAGCATCCTCCGTTACCTGTGCCATAGATGTCGAACCCGAACCCACCGTTGCCCCTCCTGCCAAGCAACAAAACGTGGAGACTGTCCCTAATGAAATCTGGGATAGCCTGATACAAGAATTTACCCCGCAAGAGACTGCACCAGTGCAGGCTACTTATAACGATAATCATCATCCCTTACTGGAAGAGCCGCGCGTTGAGCTGAACCCGTCCAACCCACTGGAGCAACTGACCAATAGCATTGGCCTGCATCATCTACAACCCAGGCAAACCGATCCGGCAACGTTATTTAATTCCGATACCACCTTAAGCCGCGATCATATTCTGGCCGATACGACACCCAGCGCACTGCTGGCAGAGAGCAGCGTAGTTACTCACACGCCGGAACCTGCTCCCTCAACAGAAAATAACTCTGACGACCAAGAACTGGATCCTCTGGCTCTGTTTGGCGCAGCGTCATCTCCTGTCACGCCAAGCGTCCAAAACAACAATGATCCGCTGGGCCTGATGACAAGCAGTGCCGAACCCTTGACGGAAGTTTCAGTTTCTTCAGCGCCGGAACTTCCGATCTCGACACCACAACCTATATTGGCGAATGCACCAAAACAGCAGGCGATCATATCGAGCCAGGCACCAGAGGCACCGCCGTTGCATCAGCAAATTCCAGAGTCTACTCCCATTACTGAGCCTCAATCGCCAAAGGCTCAAGCACAGGTTACACCTGCACCATCCCTGGCACGCTCTGGGAATCGTTTAGGGATCGATCCGGTTGCCTACTCAGCAGTGCCACCGCAAAACAGCGTTCCCGCCTCAAAGAGCGAAATGCTGGAAGGGCCATTGCTGAACGCCCTGCTGCAAGGGCTTGGGCTGGATGACTTACAAACGCAGCCACAGTTTGACGAACAACAACTTCACCAAGCGGGTCGGTTGTTGAGTTTGTTTTCACAGGGCACGGTTGCCCTGCTCTCTTCCCGCTCCATCATCAAACGTAACTTACATACACAAGACACGACCATGATCCTGGATGACGCCAATAACCCCTTCAAACTGTTACCGTCAGGTAAAACGGTACTGATGCAAATGTTTGGCAGCAAAATGCCGGGTTTTATGCCACCGGAACAATCGGTTCGTGATGCGCTAATTGACCTACAGGCTCACCAACTAGGGATGATCGCCGGTATCCAGGCGCTTATCTCAGCCATGTTGGAATCTTTTAATCCAGAGTACCTGGAAAAGAAAGCACACCATGAAGGTGTAATGCCTCGGCTGACATTACCCACCCGCCGTAAGGCCGCGCTGTGGGATTACTTCATTAGAAACCACCAGAAAACCGCAGCTGAGCTTGAGGATGATTTCCATACTATGTTTGGTGAAGCCTTCCTTCGCGCCTATGGTCTGGAAATAAACCAATACAAAGATTCACAGACTAAACCGGGTGACCAATGAATATCACTATAGCTTCGACCTCCAACCAGGGGGAACGCGCTACCAATCAGGATCAGATTGGTGAAGTGGTGGGTAATCGCTCCGCTTGCTTTGTTGTCTGTGATGGTATTGCCGGCCTACCTGGTGGAGAGATTGCAGCCAAATTAGCGCGAGACACCATCTTGCAAACTTTTGATGGTGAAAAGCACTTGGATGCTCAAAACATTCGCCAGCATATTTCGGATGCTACCAGTGCCATCCGTCAACAGCAGCAGCAATCCGAACAATACAGCAAGATGGGCACCACACTGGTGAGCCTGTTTATTGATCGTGATTATCAACTTGCTTACTGGGCGCATGCGGGCGATAGCCGCCTGTATCTGTTTCGCCGTGGCTACTTGTATGCCACCACTCGCGACCATAGCCTGGTTCAACAAATGGCCGATGCTGGCTATCAAACCAATGGGATCAATAACAATCTTCTGTACTTTGCCTTAGGGGTCAGTGAGGAGCGCGATGCCACCTATGGCGATGTGCTGCAGCTGGAGGATGGCGATGTTTTCCTACTGTGTACTGATGGTTTCTGGCACAACTTTACCCAAGACGAGCTGGAGCAGTCATTACATATGGTCAACTCCCCCGGTGAATGGCTCTCTTTGATGCAACAAGCCTGGGATAAAAGCGGCAACGGCACCAGCGCTGATAATTACAGTGCCATTGCCGTCTGGATTGGTTCTCCGCAAGAAACCACCTTGCTGCACTCACTGACCGATGCTGAGCGTTTTCTCTCCCAAAATTAATTCGAATTATACCCAAGGCCGACTATGAAATATTGGATATCCGGGATAATTGCCCTAATGGTGATACCTGCCGTACACGCTGAAAATTACCGATTGGTACACTCTCCTACCCTGAAACTTGAAGTCTTTATTGACGATGTCACTAGCAGCAAACCCGAAAGCTGGTGTGCAAGCAGTATCCCATTACGCATCACCTCGGCGCAGAGTAAAGACGCTAACATTCTGAATGATTTTCTGCCGCGCGTGGGCCAGTTATTAGCAAAACAGTGCCCCAAGGTGGCACAACTTCCTTGGATATTGACCGACAAACAGGGAACTAAAATCGCATCAGGCAACGCGGTAAAAAATCAACATTGGCAGCCGGTAGCCCAACGGCCTGAGGTAACTAACTTACCTGCCACCACGATACCTCCTGCGGTTGCGGTGACTTCGCCTTTGGCCGCCAAAGAGATGGCCACGTCTTTTGTACTACCGAAAGGCTGCCAGTTCCGCACTTATTGGAACAACAACGTCAGCAACAGCGCCCTATTCATTCCCAGCACGGATGCACTGAACTGCGATAGCAACGGCTTTTTAAATGGTCAAGGGGCGATAACCATCCAGCAGGAAAGCACCAACCAGACGCACAACGTGGTCTTCTATCAGGGATATCCCCTGCTCAATATTGATACTGGCAACCACCCGCTGACGGTGGTCAGTGTCAATGCCCAACGGCTGATTTTGGCAGCTTTAGACAGTTTCCTGGTGTTGCCCTATAACCCACAGCTACACGCCTGGGCATTTCAGGGAGAAGTGATTATTGAAATGGCACGCCAGCAAGCAACTACTCAAGCTGAGATCAACCAGAAAGTGACTCGCGTTCACCATACCTGGCAGCCATTGTTCACCAGACAAGGAATGCCGCTCACATTCCGCCTCGTAGAAACGCTGGCTGTTGATCGCGTTGATCCTGCTAGCGGCAGCTATCTGTCCGTTAATGGAATTACTTATTGATTTATAAGGAATAGATTGTGAAGTCATTGGCAGATCTATTACAGGGAAATACGATCAGCGATACGATCACCCAGATGGAAACCACTATCAAAGCCCGTCCAACCGATGCCGATCTGCGTGCTGCACTGGTGCAACTATTGTGTCTGATGGGTAACTGGCAACGCGCCAAGATACAGTTAACAGCCTGGCAAACGCTGAAACCTATCGCTCAACCCACAACACTGCGGTTAATGCAGTCTGTTGAGGCTGAGTTACAACGCCAAGCGGTCTTCGCTGGTCATGCTACCCCTATGTGGCTAAACACAGAAGAAAGCTGGATGACACGGATGCTCCAGGCATTACGGTATGATTCACGGGGGGAAACCGGCAAGGCTGAAACTGTTCGCGATCAGGCATTGGAAGCGGCCATGGCCAGCAGCGGACAACTCACCATTGCCGCTGGTGAGGAGCAGAAAACCGAGACATTTGCCTGGCTGATGGACGGAGACGGGCGTTTGGGGCCTATCTGTGAGTTAGCCTTGAATGGCCATTATTACTGGCTTCCTTTCACCGCTATTGCCGAAATTCAGTTTCTGCCGCCGCAAAGTGTATTCGATCTGGTCTGGAGCCACGCTCTGGTACGTTTGGTCGATGGCCGTGAGCAGGTTTGCCAGTTGCCTGTTCGTTACCCGTTACTTGCTGATTCTGATGATGCCTTGCTGCTCGCTAGACGCACCGAATGGCATCCTCTGGGGGACAGCCAGCACTATGCGGGTTCTGGTTTAAAAACCTGGTTGAGCGATGATGCTGAATTCCCCCTGCTCAACTTGCGTCAGCTGAGTTTTGATCAGGACAACCGCTAATGAATAGCAAGACGCTTTCCAATAACGGTCATCGGTACCTACAGGGGCATCACTTCCGTCAGGACAGTGAACGGCTAACTTCACGCGATAAAATGCAACCCGTATTGCTCGATCTGCTGACTGACGATGAACCGCAGAAAAAACAGGAAATCGCAGCTCGTCATTTACTGTCAGCCGGTGAATTGCGCCATCGAGTATTGCGCGATCTGCAATGGCTGTTCAACTGCGTCAACAGCGAGTCAAGCATCGATCTGGAGCATTATCCTCAGGTACGGCGTTCAACAATTAACTATGGTATTGCTCCAATGGCGGGCAAGCGGATGTCCGAGATCGAATGGTCCGACATCCAACGGGCGTTGACCGAGTCCATCCTGACCTTTGAACCCCGTATCTTGCCGGAGGGGCTACAGGTGCGCTGTATTTCAGATACCAACTCACTGGAACTGCATAACATTTTGTCGATAGAAATCAAAGGTCGTCTGTGGTGTGTGCCTTACCCCCTTGAGTTTCTGTTTCGTACCGATGTCGATCTTGAAAACGGCCACTTTGATTTAAAAGATGTAGGGTAAGCGATGAACCGTAAACTTTTAGAGTATTACAACCGTGAACTTACCTATCTGCGTGAAATTGGCGTGGAATTTGCGGAAAGTTATCCAAAAGTCGCGGGGCGCTTGGGAATGCAGGGAATCGATATTGCCGATCCCTATATCGAGCGCCTGATAGAAGCGGTGGCTTTCCTGACCGCACGCATACAATTGAAGATGGATGCCGAATTTCCCCGTTTTTCGCAACGGTTACTGGAGATTATCTACCCCAATTATCTGGCACCCACGCCGTCAATGGCGATTGCCGAGATCCAGCCAGACAGCAATAAAGGTGATATCAGCGCAGGCTTTCTGGTACCGCGGGGAACCGTAATGGATAGCCAGATACTGAAGAAAAATGGCGTCACCTGTAGCTATACCACTGCGCACGATGTGACATTGCAGCCGGTACGGCTCAAAAGTGTTGAACTGGGCGGGATCCCGGCCGATATCCCGTTGGCCAGCCTGAAATTGCAACATAACGGCGCTGTCAGCGCATTACGCATCAAGCTGGAATGCTTTGATACTGTCGCATTGAATAACCTCAAGCTCGACCAACTGATGTTCTATCTGTCAGGCAGCGATATCCATGCTCAGCAACTACAAGAATTGATCATGCAACATACTGTCGGCCTGCTTTGCCAGACAGTAGCGCCGCAGCCAATACGAAACGTATTGCCGCTCCAGAGGTTACGGCAAGAGGGGTTCGAGCCAGAACAGGCACTGTTGCCCAATGATATGCGCAACTTTGATGGCTACCGTCTGCTACAGGAGTATTTTGCCTTCCCTGCACGCTTTCAGTTCTTTAGCGTCGGTGGCTTACAACCGTTGTTACAGAACGTACCAGAGGGCAAAAAAGCGCCCCGGCAGTTTGAAATCATCCTATTACTGGATAAGCAGGATGCTGCACTGGAGCAGGTGGTAGACATAAATCATCTGGCGTTGCACTGCACACCGGTTATCAATCTGTTCCCCAAAATCACTGAGCGCATCTCGGTCAACGAAAAGGATCACGAATACCATTTAGTCGTGGATAACATTCGCCCACTCGACTATGAAATCTTCTCAGTACAACGTTTGATTGGCAGCTCACGCGAAAAACAACATGAACAGGAGTTTCGCCATTTCTATGCGACACAGAGCGCCGATGATAATAACCATGGTGCCTATTTTTCGCTGCGCCGCGAGCAGCGCCCCCTTTCTGAACGTGCGCGCCGCTATGGAACACGTACCGGCTATATTGGTTCTGAAGTGTTTATTTCACTGGTGGATGAGCGCCAATCGCCATGGCAAAGCGATCTAAAATATCTGACCGCAGATGTGTTATGCACCAGCCGCGATCTGCCATTGGCACTCTTGCAGCAGGATCAGGGGCATTTCGTTATGCCAGACTCACTCCCGGTCAAGCAGGTATCACTGAAGAAAGGCCCGACGTCACCCAGAGCGGCGCTGAGTGAAGGTATCATCACCTGGCAATTAATCAGTCACTTACAACTGAATTACTTAAGCCTGATGGATACCGATCCAGAACAAGGGGCAGCTAGCCTACGCCAGTTACTCAGCCTGTATGGCGACTTGAGCGAACCGGCTATCGCCAAACAGATCACCGGGATACGTCATTGTCATCTGCGGCCAATATACCGCCGGGCGCCAGAGCCAGGGCCAGTCGTCTTTGCCAGAGGTATCGCTATCGATCTTACCGTTGATGAACAAGCATTTTCGGGCGGCAGCGCTTATCTGCTTGGCGGTGTATTGGAGCGTCTGTTTTCACGTATGGTTTCCATCAACTCGTTCACGGAAATGACGTTGATCAGCCAACAGCGGGGAGAGATTGCCTGGTGGCAGGCACGCATCGGCAAAAGGGCTCTGATATGAATGAATACATTGCTGATGCTGACGCCATACCACCATCAACGTCTATCGACTCCCCTAGCCGTTTGCCGGATAATTTTTGGCAACAACTGGAGGCAAAGCCCTATCAATACGATTTATTCCAGTTATTACGGCGTATTGATGCTCAAGGAGGGCAACCCTATCTACTAGGTCGAGCGCCTCTGCCAAGCCATGATTTACTACGTCTTGGCCAGGAACCCTCACTATCCTTTGCTCCCTCCACGCTCGCGCAGGTTAACCAACGTGAGGGAACCTCTCTGTATGAGGTATCTATCTTCAGTTTTGGCCTGTTCGGTCCTAACGGCCCATTGCCATTGCATCTGACGGAGTATGTGCGCGAGCGCTTGCATCACCATCAGGATCGGACCCTACTGGCCTTTAGCAACCTGTTTCATCATCGGCTGATCACCTTATTCTACCGCGCCTGGGCGGATGCACAGCCGACGGTCTCTCTGGATCGTGCTGATAACCGGCGATTTGATGAATACTTGTCATGCCTGACTGGGATTGGTCTGCCCGCGCAGCGGCAATGCGATAGCCTCAATGACCACGCCAAACATTTTATGGCAGGTCATTTGGTTCGTCACGGGCGCGATCCCGAAGGGCTGAGCAAGATCCTGCAAAATTATTTCAACGTGCCGGTACGCATCGTGGAAAACATCCCGCACTGGTTACGTATAGAAAAGCGTGAACAGGCTCGGTTACAGGCAGGACGAGGGATTCCCCGTTTAGGCGAGTCTGCATTTTTAGGGATCGCCGTGCGTGACATTCAGCATAAATTCCGCATCGAGCTTGGCCCTATGTCGCAACAGGATTATGACCGTTTTCTGCCTGGTGCAGAGTACTGCACGCAGTTACGTGATTGGGTGCGCCAATACCTGGGCATTGAGTTTGTCTGGGAAATTCGGTTGATTCTGGCACATGAACAACTGAGCGGTACTCAACTTGGCGGTGCACACCGTCTGGGGCTCAGTAGCTGGATGGACAATCCCCAACGCCAGCATGATGCCAATGATCTGACATTCAGCCCAGAACCGCAGGAAACACCCTACTAATTATTTTTGTTGGAACCGTATAGCGTTCCGCCATTTTTGGATTCGAGGAAAACCATGTCTGAAATCAGTCGTTCGGTACTATTTGGCAAAATGGACAGCCTGTTATTTACTTCACTGGAGAGCGCAACGGCTTTTTGCAAACTGCGGGGTAACCCCTATGTTGAGTTGGTTCACTGGTTGCATCAGTTGATGCAATCCCCAAATGGCGATTTGCAGCAAATTATCCACTATTTCTCCCTCAATGAAACGCAACTCACCCAAAACATCCTTGAGGCACTGGATCGACTACCTCGGGGGGCAAGCTCAGTCTCAGACATGTCAGAACATATCGACAGCGCCGTTGAACGCGCCTGGGTTTATGGTTCGCTGAAATTTGGTGCCAAGCAGATTCGTACCGGGCATCTGATCATTGGTATTTTGAAAACCTATAACCTGCGCCATTTACTCAAAGGCATTTCTGCGCAATTCAATACTATTAATGTCGAGTTGCTGACCGACCAATTTATGACGATTGTCGCCAATTCCAGTGAGAACACCTTGGAGCAAGACGGGTCAGATTACCCGGCATCACCCGTTCCCCCTGCCGGCGGCAGTGTGTTGGCGCAGTATGCACAAAATATGACGGAACGTGCACGCAATGGTGAAATCGATCCCGTCAGTGGGCGTGACGAAGAGATCCGTCAGATTATCGATATTCTGATGCGCCGTCAGCAGAATAACCCCCTGCTAACTGGCGAGGCTGGCGTGGGTAAAACGGCAGTTGTTGAGGGGCTGGCTCTGCGTATCGCGACCGGTGAAGTTCCTCCGCAATTGCTTGAAGTCCAGCTGTACCTACTGGATCTTGGCATACTGCAAGCCGGAGCCGGGGTAAAAGGCGAGTTTGAAAAACGCTTGCAAGCCTTGATCACCGAAGTGCAATCCAGCCCAACGCCCATCGTTTTATTCATTGATGAAATCCATACCCTGATCGGTGCGGGCGGTACGCAGGGAACCGGTGACGCAGCCAACCTGTTAAAACCCGCGCTGGCGCGTGGCCAACTGCGTACCATCGGCGCAACAACCTGGTCAGAATATAAAAAATACATCGAAAAAGATCCGGCTCTGACCCGGCGATTCCAGGTCGTACAGATACATGAGCCTAGCGAAGAAAAAGCCCTGTTGATGTTACGCAGTACCGTCAGCCCGCTGGAACAACACCACCACGTTCTCTTGCTGGATGAAGCTGTCGATGCTGCGGTGCGCCTTTCTCACCGTTACATTCCTGCACGCCAACTACCGGATAAGGCGGTGGCATTACTCGATACCGCCTGCGCACGGGTGGCCGTCAGCCAACACGCTGAACCGGCTCAGGTGGAGGATTGTCGCCACCGGATTGAGGCATTACACACTGAGCTGGGTATGGCTTCACGTGAAGCCCAAATAGGCATTGGCAATCTACAGCGCCCGGTAGAGATTGAAGCGCAGCTTGCAGAACTTGGTGAACAGTTGTCCCAGTTGACCGAGCGCTGGCAGCAGGAGTTGGGGTTAATCCAACAAATTATCGATCTGCGGGCTCAATTACATCGGCAACAAAATGAACAGGCAGAGAACGTATTTGAAGAGAGCTATCGTGAGGACGCGGCTGTCTCTGAAGAGGAATTGCGCAGCAAACTGGCAGAAACACATAAACAGCTGGATGAAGTACAGGGAGAAACGCCACTTATTTTCGCCGCGGTTGATGCCAACATTGTTGCCGCAGTCATCTCTGACTGGACCGGTATCCCACTGGGGCGCATGGTAAAAAATGAGATTGAAGCCGTGTTGCAGCTCTCCGATACCCTAAATCAACGCATCGTTGGTCAAGGCCATGCGCTGGAGCTGATTGCCCAGCGGGTTCGCACCTCACGCGCTCGTCTGGACGATCCCAACAAACCCGTTGGTGTATTTCTACTGGCTGGCCCTTCGGGCGTAGGTAAAACAGAAACCGCACTGGCATTGGCTGAAACCCTCTACGGTGGTGAACAGAATGTAATTACCATCAATATGAGCGAATTTCAGGAGGCGCACACCGTATCGACCTTAAAAGGCGCACCACCGGGCTATGTTGGCTTTGGTGACGGTGGACGCCTGACCGAAGCAGTACGCCGGCGTCCTTACAGCGTGGTGTTGCTGGACGAGATCGAGAAGGCGCATCCTGATGTGCATGAGATTTTCTTTCAGGTATTTGATAAAGGCTGGATGGAGGACGGTGAAGGAAGGCGTATCGATTTCCGCAATACCATCATCATTCTTACCTCTAATATTGGCAGTGAACTGATAGCCAGCCTGTGTGCCGATCCCGATTTGCTACCGGAACCAGAAGCGCTTGGCACAGCATTGCGGCCACCGCTGTTGTCGGTCTTCCCGGCCGCCTTGCTTGGGCGTTTGCTGGTGGTACCTTATTACCCACTGACCGATGCCACATTAAGCAATATCGTGTACTTACAACTGAGCCGCATCCAGCACCGTCTGGCAGAAAACCACGGTATCACCTGCACGTTTGACGATAGCGTGGTGAAGCAGATCGTCAGCCGCTGTACCGAAGTCGAGTCCGGTGGACGTATGATCGATGCAATTCTCACCAACACCTTGTTACCACAAATAAGCTCTACCCTATTGGTCGCCAATGCTAATGCCCACAGCTATCGTCAGTTGCATATTTCATTACAGAGCAACGAGTTTAACTGCCAATTTCAAGCATAACATCGGCCATTCACATCGATTTGATTACAGAGAGTTATCATGTCAGGAAACGGAAAAATAAAACCAGATTCAAATAGCCTACCCATTGGTTATCGTTTCAATGAGTTTGAAATAAAAGAGGTCATTGGTGAAGGGGGTTTTGGCATTGTGTATCGTGCGTATGATCATCAGTTAGAGCGTATTATCGCCATCAAAGAATACATCCCCTCCTCGTTGGTTATGCGTAATGAAGATTTTACGCTCAGCCTGCGTGGTGAGCGCTTTAACCGAACCTTTCAAGCCGGGTTGAACAGTTTTATTCAAGAAGCACGTTTGCTTGCCCGTTTTTCTCATCCGGCACTGCTCCGTGTGCTACGTTTTTGGCGAGAAAATGGCACCGCCTACATGGGAACACAGTTTTATAGTGGTACAACATTGAAAAAGTTCCGGACTCAGCACCCGGAGAAAATCAACGAAAACTGGATCCGCAATTTGCTGCCCACTTTGCTCAGCGCGATTGACACCATCCATCAGGAAGGTTATCTGCATCTGGATATCTCATTGGATAATATCCAGATTCAGGAAAACCAGTTACCGGTCTTGCTGGATTTTGGCTCTGCTCGCAAAGAGATCGGCAACCTGTCTGATGAAATGGGGATCATGCTCAAACCCGGTTTTGCCCCTATCGAACAATACACTGACAATGGCGATAGCGAACAAGGGCCGTGGACCGATATCTATGCGCTCGGCGCAGTACTGCATACTTTGATCGTGGGGAGTCCCCCTCCTGTCAGCGTGGTGCGCAGCATCGAAGATGGTTACCAACCACTGACCGAACGCCGTCCAAAGGGGTACTCACTAGACCTGCTGGATGTGATCGATCGCGCATTAGCATTAAAGCCCGAAGATCGACCGCAAACAATCTCTGAAATGGCTGAGCTCTTACACTTGTCCATTGCCAGCGAGCATGAAATTATCGGCACCGGGCCCGCAACAACAAGTCTGATGCCGGTGGTGATGCCGCAGGAGGATACAACTTATGCATCACGCTTACGCCCACTGATGATTGGCGCAGGTGTTACCGTTGTGTTTATCGCTGGGATCATTACCTGGTTGAACAGGGATAGTTCGTCTCCTATTCCCACGCCAGTGGTAAACAATTCGATAACCGCTCCGGTCGCTGAACCACAATCTGCAGTCACCTCAACGCCAGCCCCTATAGCACCGGTAGCTGTAGTGTATTTTAAACTGCAAACGGGTGAAGAACTTTACATTAATGATAACAAACAGAATGTTACGCCAAACAACAACGGCTTCATTTATTTGAATTTGAGCCCGGGTCACTATCAGGCAGAAATTCGTACTAATAAATACCAGCGCCAGAAAAAATTTACTATTGAAAATGCAGGGACATGGCTAATAAACATTTAAAATTAGTACGCTGATAAGAATATAAATCTGAACGTTATAGATGAGCACCTCAATCATTATATGCCACGGGTAATTGGAGTGGCGAGCACGCTAACATACCTAACACTTGAATCATAATATGGATGTTGGGAAAGGGAGTTTATTATGTCAGATCGTATCACCGCTATGACCCCTCAATCTGATGCATTACTATTCTGGTCGCTCTCTGGTTGTGAAAAGCTATCAGAACCTTTTACTTTTGAGGTTGAGTTATTAAGCGAACAGCCAAGACTCGATGAAATGGCCCTGCTGAGTGAGTCAATCACCATCAACATCCCCTTACCTCAATTGACGAGCCAGCGTTATCTCAATGGTAAAATCACTGGCGTAAATATCAGTAGCCAAGAGTTGAGTGGTACACGTTATACGCTTTATCGCCTGCGTATGGAGTCGGATCTCTGGCCCTTAATGCATGACCGTAATCAGCGGGTTTTTCAGCATAAATCTGTGCCGGAGATCATTAAAAAATTACTGAGTGAGAACAATGTTGTTGTTGAAGATAAGTTAATGGGAAGCTACTCCCCTTGGGAGTATTGTGTTCAATATCAAGAAAGTAGCCTCAATTTCATTAGCCGTTTAATGGAGCTTGAGGGAATCTATTACTATTTTGAACATCAAGCTGGACAACATAAGTTGATACTGCTTGATGATAACGCCAATCACAAACCCTTTGCGGGTTATGAAACCATTAACTACCAGGCTACCCCCTCTGGTGGCACTACAAGCGAAGAAGGCATTAGTCAATGGAGCCTTCATCGTGGCGTCACCCCCGGTTTGTACAGCCTGAATGATTATGACTTCCGTAAACCTTATGCTGTGTTACTACAGGCTCGCCAAAATCCCGCTTCGCCACAGCCGGGTAATATTGATGTTTATGACTGGCCCGGACATTATGTAGAAGCCGGACAAGGGGAACAGTATTCGCGCATTCGCCAACAGCTATGGCAGTCTTCACATCAAACGTTAAGTGGTACCGCAACTGCCCTGGGGATCGCTTCTGGCCACACCTTTAATCTGTTGAAAGCCCCACAGGCAGATGACAATAAAGAATATCTCGTGATTTCAACCCATTATGAGTTGAGGGAAAACCGCTATGCCAGCGGTGACGATCAGCAAACACATCAAACCGTTAAATTCATGGTTATTCCGGCTGACATTCAATACCGTCCCCCGGTTGTAGCACGCTGGCCACGTACCTACGGTCCTCAGACTGCAAAAGTGGTTTGCCCTGCCGGGCAATCTATCTGGACAGACAAATATGGCCGGGTAAAGGTCCAGTTCCATTGGGACAGAGAGGCCAAAGGTGATGATACCAGCTCCTGCTGGGTTCGGGTTGCCAGCACCTGGGCTGGTCAGGGATTTGGCGGGATCCAGATCCCACGGGTTAATGATGAAGTGGTGGTTGATTTTATCAACGGTGATCCAGACAGGCCGATTATTACCGGCAGGGTGTATAACGAAGCCAATATGCCCCCCTGGGATTTACCGGCCAATGCAACCCAAATGGGATTTTATAGTCGGACTAAGGATGGTGCCTCCAGTCAAGCAAATGCTCTACGATTTGAAGATAAACCTGGTGAGGAAGAAGTCTATATCCGTGGTCAAAAGGATATGAACACGGTGGTTCTCAATGACCGCTCAACTGAAGTCGGCAATGATCATTCCGAATCGGTGGGCGGTCAGCAAACCATCGAAATCCAGAAAGATCAGACTCAGTCAATTCACGGTAACCAGGCGGAAACCATTGACGGTGATCAAACTCAAACCACACAGGGTAATCAAACCGAAACGATTGGTGGCGATCAGAGCCAAACCATTCATGGTAGCCAAACTGAAGCCATTGATGGCAATCAGGATCAGACCATTCATGGTAGCCAAACGGTTAACGTTGATGGTGATCAAACTCAAACTGCACATGGTAGCCAAACTGAAACCATTGGCGGTAATCAGACCCTCTTCATCAAGCAAAACCAGGCAGAAACCGTCCTTATTGGCAAAGCAGAAACGATCGGTGCGGCCAAAGCCCTGACGATTGGTGCTGCTTATCAAGTCTCGGTCGCGGCCTTAATGAATACCTCCGTGGGGTTAAACCAGAGTTCACAGATCGGCGTCAGTAAAAAACTGATGGTCGGCAAAGACTACAGCCAGCATATCAATAACAACAAAACCACCGTTGTTGCTAAAAACAATATTATTAAAGCCGGGCAGCATATTAAGTTTCAAGCCGGTAGTTCCTTTACCGTCGTGTGTGGAAAATCAAAACTGGTGATGGATAAAAGCGGCAAAATCACCCTGAATGGCCAAGAGCTCACCGTCACCACCACGGCTAAGCAAACCTTTAAGGCTCGTGGCGATATCCGGTTAAAAGGTAAGAAAATCCATGAAAACTGAGCCAAACAAATATACGCCCTATTTTCAGTGGATACGCCGTCACCCTTCCTCTGGCTATCTGGTTGGGCTGACCGACACGGCGCAACAGCTACTGGGGGAAATCGTTTATGTTGAGCTGCCGAATGTTGGCGAGAGGTTGGTCAAAGATCAGCCTTGTGGCTGTGTGGAGTCTCGTAAATCAGTAGTGGATATTCTGGCCCCCTGCAGCGGCGAGGTGATAGCAATCAACCCAAAATTACAGGGCGCACCACAACTCATTAACCATTCTGCTGAGCAACAGGGCTGGCTGTTTATCCTGCAACTCACGCAGCCCGAGGAGTGGCAAAGCCTGCTCACTACCGCACCAGTAATATAGTTACTAAGGAAATAACCATGAAGGAACAGACTAAAACACGTCCGGCGCTGTTTACCTACACCACCTTGGGGCGCTTAATCGCCTTTAATGAACATCAATGCCCGATAGTCGAGGTGAATGCCGAGCAGCTGTCACAACCCCTTGAGGCACGTTCTTGTGTAAAACTTTCCCCAAGTCAGCTCGGGGCGGAAGTGATCCTGTTGATGACCGGGGAAAACAACCCGGTGATCACCGGTGTGATTGAGGCCGATCCGGTTGAGCTTGATATTACCCCACTCTCCCCGCCCAACCTACTCACGGTGGATGGCCATGCTATCAGCTTAAAGGCGGCGGAGCGGATCAGTATTCAATGCGGAGAAACGAGCATTACGCTCACCAAAGAGGGAAAAATCACCCTGCGAGGCAAATACCTGCTAAGCCGAGCCAAAAAGGCTAACCGTATTCAGGGCGGCTCCGTTGAGCTTAACTAAAGGAATGAGCAAGTATGAAGCAGGCAACTTTGACTCCGGTTTTTGCGATCCCGCCCCAGCGTATTAGCACCATGATCAACCGCAGCATTGTGGAACAACATGTGGATGAAGCCGGGTTCCAATGGCTACAGCATACCGATGCTGTCCAGCGCCCGGATTACACTCTGGAAGATATTGTTGAGCTGGATAACACTCTGGAGGCTAATCTGGATGGGATTTATCTTGCTGGGGAAACAGGCTGGCAACTTTGCCAAACTCAACTAACCGATGGCGAAGAGTATCTTTTCCCCGCAATGGTGATGGCATTACGCAGCCAGGATCCAGGCCGGCAGCAACAACTGCTAAAAACGGTGAACAGTGAAAATGCGGAAATGTTTATCGGTGCGCTGGGATGGGTAGACTATGCGCAGGCAAAACCTGTTATTGAGCAGCTACTCAACAGTACCCGTCCCTTTTATCAATACTTGGGGGTTGCCGCCTGTGGTCTACACCGGCAAAAGCCGAGTGTCGCGATACAGCAGCTGTTACAAAGCCCTATTCCCTTACTCAAGGTGCGGGTGATCCAGTTAATCGGTGAGCTGAAATATCATGACTTGAAGGTTGAACTGGCTCACTACCTGCGGGCAGAAAACCAGGCCTACCGTTTTTGGTCTGCCTGGTCACTGGCCCTGTTAGGGGAACGCTATCATGCGTTACCGGTGCTGGAGAGCTGCCTCCATCCAGATTCGGCCTATTACCAACCAGCACTGCAAGTGGCCATACGGATTGCCACTCCGGATGGCCGTAAACGGCTGATCTACACCTTAGCGAAAAGCCACTTTTTCAAGAGCGCCATCACCGCAACCGGTATAGCGGGATATGTTGATGGCATCGGCTGGTTAATCAAAATGATGGAGCAACCGGAACTGGCACGGATCGCCGGTGAAGCATTCAGTCTGATAACCGGAGTGGATCTTGAGTATAACGATCTCGTGAAGGAGCAAGCGGAAGATGACGACAATAACGAGCTATTTGATGATGACGATGACGATGATAATATTGACGAAGATGAACAGAATTTACCTATCCCCGAGCCGCTATTAGTTGCAAAATGGTGGCAGCAGTATCAGCGTGATTTCAAGGCCGGAACACGTTATTTGGCCGGCAACGCGATCAATGACGGTAACCTGCTTACGCTATTACAAAGTGGCCGGCAAAGGCAAGCGGCCGCACTGGAGCTGGCATTATCCGACCCCACACATACCTTTTTGCCAACCAGTGTCAAAGGCAGTAAACAACAACATTATGGATTAGGAGGGAAGTACTGATGGCTAAGGAAGTATTTGCCAATGGTCGGGAGGTTTCCTCGAAAAAAAGCGGGGATACACGATTTTGTCCACCCATTGATATCTGTCATTCTCCACCCCCCCCGCCACCCACACCTAAAATAGGGATACCCATTCCTTACCCTAACTTTAGTCAGTCGTCTACTTTGGCGCAAGGCTCTAAAACCGTGAATATAAAAGGCGCGCCGATATCGTTGAAAAACACATCTTACTATAAAAAAAGCAGCGGTAATGAGGTTGCAACCAACCAGCTTAAAGAAGGGGTTATTTCAGGAAAAATTAAAGGAAAATGTTATGCAACCGGTTGGAGTTTTGATGTCAGAGTTGAAGGTAAAAATGTTACCAGACAGTTAGATGGTTCAAGGCATAACGATAAAAATACCGTATAACAATGAGTGGAGGTCACATTATGGCAGGCACTAACAAAGGGGACTCTTGCCCCCTACCGCCAAGAGAAAGAGATTGCAAGGAATTAGATGATGGTAATAAGGACACACGAAATGAAAAACATGTAGAAAAGGCGACAGAGAAAAAAAATGAAAAAGGAGAAGAGGTTACTGTTGCCACAGCATTTGTTTACCCTCCATGTTCTAAAATTGTTACGGATAAATTAAGTGGAACATCTATATCTGGTACTATACGACGGACTTTATTAACTAGTAATGAAAGAAAGTCACTCATTCAGATTAAACAAGGCATTGCACTTGCTCCAACGGCCAAGGAAATAAAAGGAAATAAACCAAAAACAGCCAAAGGGGTCGATTTTTGTGATAACTTGAAAAATCATAAACCATTTGATTCTAATAATGTCATGGGGCAATTTCGTGCCTGTACCGGTCATGCAGAATCCGCAATCCTGACAACGCTAGGAAAAGCAGGATGCTTAACCGGTGCCAATCAATTGCTTTTTAAGATAAACTGGCCAAACCCTGGCAAAGAAACCATGCCTTGCCGTAACTGTTATGAATTAATGAAAAAGGTATCTGAAGCATGTGACATCGATATACATATATGCGATGAAGAAAATAATCCTAAATCTATTAAAGAAGACGCGAAATTTAAAGATTATAATGATCTTGAAGAGGACGTTACATCAGCAACTGGTGAGGGAATAAAGTAAATATTATGATTAAAAAACCAAAAATTTTTATTGAGCACGACATTTCAAATAAACCGGTCAGTTATGCGTGGAATGATAATATTGAGTATCATCTTTTGGAGGAAAGGAATCCACGTTTGATGCTTCAATTATTGAAATTAAATTTTAAAACCGTGATGGGATTTGCTACTGCTGCTGCCGAATGGATTACATGGCGCTTAGAAGATCATCGGCAAATCGCCTCACAAAAGGATATGAATGAAGAGAAATCTTTTATTGAAGCGCAATATATTGGGCTTATTGATAAACATTATCTAAGAAATTTTTATCAAAGAGAGGAATATTTAGCCTCTGATACTATTGAAGGTCCAATATGGAAATTACTTAGATTTTCATTTTTCAGCCGTGATTGGTATATAAGAACGCGGTTTGGTTTGCATCACAGAGCATGTAATCTTATTATGCTGGCCAGACATGTTACAGAACAAAATGAATTGTTTGATCATTGGCTGGCCGATTGTCTTGGCAGAGCAATCCCGCTTTTCCCCAATAAATCAGTAGACAGAAAAAATGAGCCTATCGATGGTTATGATTCATCTCAGGATGCTTTTATCCCTCGTGAGTTTTTTTTTGATATGGCGTTTGATTATACCAATGCCAATTTACTTGAAATACAACAAAACATGCTAAAACAGGTGGATCATACAAAGAGTCAATATCTTTACGAACCAAAGGATATGATCCAAAAAGGATTCATTGGCACTCCGTATCAATTATAAAGGTGACATAAAATGGATTATGTTTTTCCTGATTATATCAATCAGCAAAATTTGGGTCATGAGCCCATTGATTATGTCTGGGATGACTCTCAGGTTGAAGAAAATCTGGACTTTCATTATGGAGAACAGGTGACTGAAAAGTTAGCAACGGTATCACTACGGGCAAGGTTACTGTTAATGAATGGCATTTATGAGTGGATACTTGCCAGACTGATAAACTATACCGAACACAAAGATATTTTTGAAAATATCGCTCAGGCAGCCTATTGTGCCAATATCAATCCATACTATCTTGCAGGGGATTTTGAGCTTGATCGTGATGACTTTGAAGGGCCTGTTGATGGGGTTTTATGGTGTGCGGGATATGCAGGGTTAACAGGTCATTATCATATTGCCTATAATTCCTATCTAAAAAATGATGAGAATTATACATTTGAGTCTTACAGTCCATCAGATGCTTTGGATGAATGTTCCTTATTAATCACTCTGGCATTACATATTTTACCTCAGGATAGGAGGTTGTTTTTCAAACAGTGGCTGGAGGAAAACATCAATCAACTGCAAAAAAATTATAAACTAAAAGAGATTGACCCCTTTAAGTTTTTATTCACAGAGCCGGATGAATTGATATGGTTTGGCGATTATGTTTCGCGAGAAATATTGGTGCTGGGAAGTCAGTATAGTAATAAAGAGCTGATTGATTTTTGTGATCGTTTTTTACAACAAGTCGATTATCATCATAATCCTTTGCTGGTTCCCCCAAAAGAGTTAAAAAAGAGAATAAAACATCCTTATCGTTTAACTGATATTTAATGGCGAAAGGAGGTCAGCATGTTTTTTAATAACACAACCCCGTATAGTGTAGACTGGAGCCCTGGTTTTGATAAAAATGGTAGGGAACAATTAGTTGTCATCATTAAAGTCACCTGGGAACTACCGCATTCTGGGCAGGATTTGGTTCTGGCTGACATGCAAACCCCCCTAATAGAGGCAGATATTTCTACTGGCAAACCGGGGTTTTCTGCTACCTTATATGAGGGCGATTACGCAACATTTAAACCATGTTGCGATGTACTGGTTAATGGTTGCGCCTACTCACCCTCTGACAGGCCGGTTAAAGAAGTGCCGGTATTGTTGCAAGTCAATAATCAGAACAATACATTGTTGAGTAAAGGATTTATGGTTAAGGGCGATCGCTATTGGGAGCCTGGAGTGATTTCCTTTAGACCGTCGTCGCAACAGCCATTTACTAAAATGCCGGTCTCCTATGATAATGCGTTTGGCGGGATAGATAACACCAAGCTCACTCATCCTTATTTTTATCAAGATAACCCAGTGGGAAGAGGTTATTCTCATCATAAAACCAAGTTAGCGGGTACCCTGCTGGCTAACACCGAAGAAATCGGTAACCCAATCCGTACCCCTGGTGGTCATTATCGCCCGATGGCTTTAGGTGCTGTGGGCCGATCATGGCCGATACGCAGCCGCTATGCAGGTACCTATGATGATCACTGGATACAAAACATCATGCCGTTTTGCCCTGATGATTTTGACTATCGTTTTTTTCAATCTACACCACCAGACCAACAAATACCTTATCCTCAGGGGGGAGAGATTGTATCGTTATTAAATTTCTCCCAAAATGCCGTTCTCAAATTTAAACTACCGCAACAAAAGATCCCGGTTATTTTTATTCCCCATGTAGGTTCTGATAAGCAGCTTCAAAGTATGGTTGACACTATTTTAATCGAGCCCGAACTGGGAAGAGTGGTTATGACCTCCAGAGCTGTTCTGCCAATTAAGAAAAGCCTTCATGAAATTAAGGAAGTGATTGTGGGCGAAATGTCTAGCTCATGGTATAGAATTAGATATTCTCCGCATAAAAAACATTACTCCAGTTTATTGGAGTTATGTAACAAGATCTGATAGTAGTTCATAGGTTTTTGCAAAAGAATAGTGAGTCAAAAGGAGATTTATTATGGAACCACTAGCTGTTTTAGCATCAGGGATGGTCACTGCGGTTGGTTTTAATTCCCCCACCAGCTGCGCCGCTATCAGGGCAGGAATTAGCGGTGTCGAGGAGCTTAATATATCAGAATACATTGGCAGTACAGATAAATTACGCGGAGCTAAGGTTAACCTTCCCCAATGGTGGAATAGTTTATATAAATTCGTCAATCTTGCCGCACCCGCTATTTGGGAATGCTTGCAAGCTATCCCTGTTGAATGGCATCACCACATCCCAATTTTCCTCGGTATTTCTTTACCCCATAAAAAACGGTTGAGCGATTATGACAACCTTTTGAACATAGTGGAAAGTAAGTTGAATTTATCCCATCATAGATACTCAAAAATTATTCCATCAGGGCAAATATCGGGGATCCATGCGTTAAAGTTGACAGCAGAAACGTTGCTTGATGAGCAAGTGCCGTGTTGTATTATCGCTGGTACGGACAGCTACTTACAGGACGAGATTTTCGACTATTATATTGGACATCGTCGTATTTATACAACAGATAACTCTAATGGTTTTTTCCCCGGTGAAGCCGGAGCCGCAGTTCTTGTAGGACTTGGCAAAAAATTTCCAAAATCAACATTACATATCACTGGCTTTGGTGAAGGTAATGAGCCATCAACAGTGTTTACAACAGACTTACCCTTTAGAGCAACAGGAATGACAGAAGCATTAAAATCTGCTGTTGCAGACTCAGGAATTGAACTAAACCGGATCAATTTGTCACTTTCCGACCTTAATGGTGAATACTATAAATTTAATGAGATGACGATTGCCACGTCTCGCTTTAGTCGCCATGACAAGCCCGTGTCTATTGATAATATTTGGCATCCTATCGAGTATATAGGTGAGGTCGGTGCAGCTATTGTTCCTCTTTTATTAGGTGTTGCATTGGATTCTAGGCAAAAGGGATATAACCCCGGGGAGCATTTACTGTTACATGTTGGCAATGATGAGTGTGAGCGTGGCGCACTAATTGCGAACTTTAGATAATAATATTTTTATAATAAGAGACGATTTTCGCGACATTTAACATCCTTAAAGCGTTTCAGCTTTAGCAAGACTGGCTCGTGCGCTGCTTGCTGCAAAAATAGGCTGTGAGTATTGCATTGTGCCGGGGGTTGATAGTTATCTGCAACAATCCACCATCAGATACTATCTTGATGAACAAGTTATCATCTGTATTTCTTGTTATATTGCTTATTTCATCTATAATTGCAACACCAAAGGAAAATCCACAAAACCAATAGCACTTTGATATTAGTTGCGGCGCGCGCGAGCTGTTACTGCCCTTCCCTGGCTGGACGCTACCGGGCGTGACAGGGGCTGGCGGCTTACAGGCGCAGATCAAAAATGGCTTATCGCTGCAAGGCGAGCGGATTGTCATTGCAGGCAGCGGACCGTTGCTACTGGCGGTTGCCGATAGCGTCACCAAAGCGGGTGGTAAGGTCATACTGCTGGCCGAACAAGTTTCGATGAAACGCCTGGCGAGATTCGCCATTGGGTTGTGGCATTGGCCAGCGAAAGTACGGCAGTCATTACGCTTAATTAACCGCCGCTATCGCCTCAATAGCCATGTAGTGGAAGCGCTAGGCGAGCAGCGGCTGACCGCAGTTCGCGTCCAACAAGGGGAGCAGGTTCGTACAATCGCCTGCGATCGACTTGCCTGTGGATTCGGACTGGTGGCGAATATCGAATTGGCCATGCTATTGGGATGCAGAATAGAGAATGCGGCCATTGCCGTTGATGCATTGCAACAAACCAGTGTGGCCAACCTGTATGCGGCGGGTGAATGCACCGGTGTGGGGGGAAGTGAACTGGCCTTGGCGGAAGGCGCAATTGCCGGGTATGCCGCCAGCGGTAATATCGTACGTGCTCAGGCATTGTTGGCAAAACGTAGCATATGGCAGCGTTTTGCCGCCGCAGTCAGCCAGACCTTTGTGCTAAACCCAACGCTGAAAACCCTCGGCGCAGCCGACACCTTACTGTGCCGCTGTGAGGATGTAACGCTGGGGGAGATTGATGCCGCAACGGGCTGGGCAGCCACCAAACTGCATAGTCGCTGCGGTATGGGGGCCTGCCAGGGGAAAATCTGCGCCACAGCGGCTCGACATCTGTTTGACTGGCCCATACCGCAGCCAAGAGTGCCTTTGACCCCGGCACGGCTTGAAACACTGGCTTTACTGGCCCCTCACCCCAACCCTCTCCCACAGGGAGAGGGAGCTGGTAAGGTGTCGTTTTCTGGTGTAGAGGTGATCTGCGATAGAGTTGATACAGAAGAGGAGTGTACTAAATAAATTGTGGCATTTTCGGTCCCCACCAAAGATTTCGTTACCCGCAAAATCCCATTTTGTGCTCCGGGCGTTGTATCAGCCTGGAGCACAGCTCTTTGCATCAAAAATGCAGACTTCAGAAACGCGGCCTGTTATTTATAGCCAGCTGGTGTTTTTCCAACCCTTTTTTGCCATGCAGGCAGTAAATGCGGCTTTCCGGCTATTTATATTAACGTCCAAGGGGTAGCTTTCAACGCCTAGTTTATTTTCATATTTATAACCACTACTGTTACATCCATCGTCATCTTTATTGCATTTCAATGAAACCTGCTTTTCAACGCTTCTGGTAGCGACCTCATTTTTAACCGGGTACTGAGCTAATGACTCAGTATCGCAAAGGTTATTCGCCTCTTGAAGGGGCAGTGTTGGCGTACCTAACGGTTCCCATGTGGCAGCACAGCCCGACAGAATAATGGCGGGGAAAACAGCGAACAGGCATTTATTCATAAAATTTTCTTTAGTTAAATTGAAGGAACTACTTTGTTAGCAGAGAACGCTTGAAACATAACTTACTGAGATAGAGAACTTTATCGGACAGGTGAGTCACGGCAACGGTGAAACCCTTGGTATAGAGGACATAATAGTGTAACGGATTTAAACGGCAGATTAACGGCCGTACTCCAACTCCTTGAGAGGGATCGATGCAGCAGGTCACGACAATAGGCCGGCGTCCGATCAATCTGCCCTAGCGGTATTGACTAAAATTCTAATAATAAGAGAATGATAGGATTGTGTTGGGGATATCCCCAGTGAGTAATCAATAGAAGCCGGAGCGAATCATCGCCTGTTCTCAGAGCTTTACCAAAGTTAAACAGCTAGGCGTACTTCTTGCCGGTGTGCTATCACTAGCCAGTTGCACCAACGAGCCTGCGAAATCCTTAGTCACTCCGTTGCCTTCGGTGGCAAAACAACCGCATCCGGATAAATCACGGCAAAGCCAGGAACCGGTGCGCGGCGTTTGGCTGGCAACCGTTTCCCGCCTCGATTGGCCACCAGTGACATCGCTCAACGCCAGCAGCCCAGCCATCCGCATTCAACAACAGCAGGAAGCATTGCAAGGCAAGCTGGATAAACTGAAGACGCTGGGTATCAACACCGTTTTTTTCCAGGTTAAGCCTGATGGCACTGCCCTTTGGGCATCAAAAATTTTACCTTGGTCAGATGTGCTGACGGGGAATATTGGCGACAATCCAGGCTATGATCCGCTGCAGTTTATGCTGGATGAAGCCCACAAGCGTGGTATGAAAGTCCATGCTTGGTTTAACCCCTATCGGGTGTCCGTTAACACCAAACCAGTAACCATTGATAAACTGAACCGCACATTATCGCAGCAGCCAGCCAGCGTTTATGTGCTGCACCCCGACTGGATCCGCACCGCAGGCGAGCGATTTGTGCTCGACCCAGGTATCCCGGAGGTGCGGGACTGGATCACCAGCATCGTGGCGGAAGTTGTCGCCAACTATGATATTGACGGTGTGCAGTTTGATGATTACTTCTATGCAGAGTCACCAGGGTCCGTGCTCAACGATAGCCAGACCTTCAAAAGGTATGGTCAACATTTTGGTGCCAAAGCGGACTGGCGGCGAGACAATACTAAGCAATTGGTTGGACAAGTTTCACGTACTATCAAGAAGCTGAAACCCGACGTTGAATTTGGTGTCAGCCCTTCTGGTGTATGGCGTAATCACTCACACGATGCGGCAGGTTCCCATACGCGAGGTGCAGCGGCATATGATGAATCTTATGCCGATACCCGCAGTTGGGTACAGCTTGGGTTACTGGATTACATTGCCCCGCAACTGTATTGGCCCTTCGCGCGCGACGCGGCCCGTTATGATGTGCTCGCCAAATGGTGGGCGAATGTGGTGACCTCCACCAATACGCGTCTTTATATTGGCGTTGCGCTGTATAAAGTGGGGATTCCGTCAAAGAATGAGCCAGATTGGATGGTCAACGGTGGCGTACAGGAGCTACAAAAACAGCTGGATTTGAACGAGTCCGTATCGCAAATTAACGGCACGATCCTGTTCAGAGAGAACTATCTCAATCAACCACAGACCCAGCAGGCCGTCAATTACCTGAAAAATCGTTGGGGTAGTTGAGGGTCATTGATTGTGCGTTAGCTCACCCACATTCACCCTACTTGCATGCCAAAGCAGAGAGTTTAAGGTGCCACCTTTTAAAGGTAACGGCACCTTGCTACTTTTACCGGGTCGTATCAGTTGTCGCAACGTCCTTCTTTGGCAAGCTTAACTCCTGGCTTTGAGATTACTCTTTTCCCTTCCTCTTCTGTCGACTGACTGAGGCCGGCACCACCAACAAAAGCCCCCATCTTTATATATTGCCTGACAAAATAATTCTTTCCAGACTCAGTAAAGATGGACAGGTCATTTGGGGAGAACTCTGACTCCGTTGAAATTTTATGCTTTTCCCCACCAGTCACCTGTGTGTAGAAAAACGTTTTATCTGCTGTTTCACCGATGCATTTACCATCAACATAGATATCTTTTTTTAGCGCCTTGCCAACAAAACTATCCCTGTAGATATACAAACCTGCTTTATTTTCATCCGGAGTTGTGAAGCTTTTAGCTTGTACGGACTCTTGCTCTGTTGCAAGTGGGACACTAGCACAACCACTTAGAAGTAAGGCACCCAAAATAGATACTGATAAAAATAAACTTTTTATATTCATGAAAATACATCCCTTTGAAAAATAATAATATACTTTATGATATCCAACCTATCCCCAAGTGGCATAAACTTTCAATAATAATAGTTACGGTCATTGATTACTCTTGGTTATTAATCAAGATCAAAACCAATTTTTGCTGAAGTTTGTCCGAGATAAGATGTGTCTGAATGTTGCCACAAATTAATGATAGGTCAAGATAATCAATCAGGTATGCAGAAAACTTATGATAAAGCTCAAGGTTTACGTGAGCGAATGCTTTTTAAGTAACCAGAATCACCCTTCGTATAGAACAGAGCGAGCTAGGCTGTCAGTTTGATTAAGGTGATTGATCTGGTTTTTGTGATGGAAAATAACTTGGACTTGGGTTAGATGAGGGGACAATATGCCCCCTGAGACTGCTGGGCTAAAAATGTAGGGGCGCTGCACATGCTGCGCCCGTCTAATTCAATTACTTCTGCAACGCCTCAAGAATGCGATAAGCCGCCTCAACCCGCACAGGGTTAGGATAATTTTTGTTAGCCAGCATCACGATGCCGAGATCCTGTTGAGGAATGAAGGCCACGTAGCTGCCAAACCCGCCGGTTGAGCCGGTTTTATGTACCCAGGAGGCGCTTGATAGTGGCGCTGGAGGAGTGATTTTTGTGACGCTCAATGGTGCCAGTGCGTTTTTATTATCGCTACCCTCAACCACGGTTTTCTCTTTAACCGGCCAGTTCAGCATTTCCCAACCCAGACCTTGATACATATCACCGGCATGCCAGTAGCGCGACTGGGCAAGCGAAATCCCCTTCTGCAGCGAGGCATCCTTCACGTTGGCAGGCGCCATGTTGGCCTGCACCCAGCTTGCCATATCCTCTATCGATGACTTCACGCCATAGGCTTCGGCATCAAACATGCCCGGAGAAACGCGAACCGCCTTCCCATCGCGATAGCCCCAGGCGTAGTGCTTTTCTTCCTGCTGCGGCACGTTTATCCAGGTTTGCGATAGCTTCAACGGTTGGAACACGCGTTTGGTCATCGCCTGTTCAAAACTCATGCCTGATGGTTTGACCATCAGTGCGCCAAACAGGCCAATACTGGCGTTCGAGTAAAGGCGCTTGGTGCCCGGAGCCCACTGCGGTTGCCAGGTTTGATAGTAATTTTGCAGCGATGCTTCATCGGTGACATTTTCCGGTATCTGCAACGGTAAGCCACCGGCGGTATAGGTTGCCAGGTGCAGCAAAGTGATACCTTGCCATTGCTTGCCCGACAGCGCTGGCCAGTACTTGCTAGCTGGATCGCTTAGGTTGATTTCATCGCGAGCAATGGCATCACCGCCCAGCACTCCTGTGAACGTTTTACTGACCGAACCTAGCTCGAATAAGGTCTGCTGCGTGACGGGTTGCTTGCCGGCAACGTCTGCCAATCCCCAGGTAAAGTAGTAAGGCTGGCCCTGATAAATCACCGCCACAGCCATGCCGGGAATGCCCTGCTCTTTGAGCAATGGCGCAACGGTGCGATTCACAATGTCGGCTATCTGTTTTTCCGTTTGAGGTGCGGCAAACACTGAACTTGAGGTGGCGAGCAACAGCACACAGGATAGGGATTTCTTCAACATTGCGATTTTCCATCATTGAGGGCTAAAGGTTCTATCAGACGCGCTTAGTTTGTAGAACTTGATGATCGGCGGCAAACGGTAAAATTTAGCATCTGTTGAAAGTTTTTCTATTGGCTTGGATGATAACCGATGGCGTTAAATCAATCGTTAAATTCCTCCTGTAACACCACGGCCAGTGCCGACGGATTTTCCCAGGACATAGAGTGCCCTGCTTGTGGCACCGTTGCTACCGATATGCCCTGATGGCTGACATACTCAAAATCACTGTCCGGTAAGGATTGTTCGCCAAAAATCAGTGCGCGTGAACAGGACAGATTGAGGAAGGTCTCCATCCATGACGGTGAAGCTCCATCAATCAGGCTTTTGGCTCCCCGCCACATTGCCCAGGGGGCCGCATTTTGGGCCGAACCTTTCCAGGGGGATGTGTGGTCTGCCAGCATTTCGTCGTACACTTGCGAGATAAATTCAGCTTCTGGTCTCTCCACCAGTAGGCGGCTGTATACGCCGCCACCGGCACGAAAGTTAGGTTCCGAAACCACCAGTTTACCTATTCGTTCACCCAATCGTTCTGCCACTTCAATCGCAATGCTTCCCCCCATACTGTGACCATAGAGATGGCAATGTGACAGCTTCAATGCATTAATCACTTCGATAACAACGTCTGCTTGATGAGTAATGCTGTAATCAAAATCACGAGGTTTATCGCTAAAACCATATCCAGGAAGATCAATCAGTATGGCGCGTCGTCCCCTAAATGCCGGATCTGCCACAATGCGTGGATACTCATAAGAAGAAGCGCACCCAAGCCCGTGAATAAACACAATCGGGATACCCTGGCCTGGCAAATCGTGCCAACGCACACTGGCGCCAGCGGTTAACGAAAATAAACTCTGCATGTAGTATTCCTTTGCTAATTTCCGGGGAGTCGAACTGTTCACACTTCTCTGGTGTTGCCGTGGCTATCTCAATGAGTGCGAATGTATCACAAAAGCCAACCAATTTAAGGTATTAGCAATTGATGACAGTCATTTAATAGCGCTATCATCAAGCCTTATACCTAGCGGATTACGGCAAATGCTCAGAAAAGATGATGTGAAACCTCGCGCCTACAAACAGGTGGATGTATTTACCACTTCGCCATTGCAGGGTAATCCCTTGGCGGTGATCCTGGAAGCAGAGGGCTTGAATGAAATGCAGATGCTTTCACTAGCTCGCTGGACCAACCTTTCGGAAACGACGTTTGTTTTCAAACCGACTAATCCGCTAGCCGATTATCAGGTGCGCATTTTTACCCCCGAAAAAGAGCTACCCTTTGCCGGACATCCGACATTGGGCACGGCCCATGCATTACTGGAGGCTGGGCTGGTGACCAAACAGCCGGGTGTGGTGATGCAAGAGTGCGGGGTTGGTCTGGTTGCGGTCAATATTTCACCTGAAGGAACGCTGGCGTTTGCCGCACCTGCGGTAACGCTTCGAACGCTTACTGCTGAGGAAAGAGAACAGCTAATGGCCGCCTTTCAGCCTGCGGTTATTGAAGCCGATACGATACCGGTGATTGCCGACATGGGTATTCGCTGGCTGATGGTACGTATGCCAAGCGCTCAATCCTGCCTGACGATGAGGCCGGATCAAGCCATGATTAAGAAGCTGCAAACTGATCATCAAGTTGATGGCGTGGTGATTTATGGTGCCTATTCATCAGGTGAGCCAGCAGATTATGAAATGCGAGCGTTTCTGGTTGAATGGGACAAGTTGGTTGAGGACCCAGTGACTGGCAGTGCCAATGCGTGCCTGGCCCGTTTGTTGAAGGCCAATAACTTCCCCGATGGTGGCTCGACGGCACAGGGGTACCAGGTTCGACAAGGCACCCGACTACATCGAGATGGCCGGGTTAGCATTCGTTTTATTGACGGTGAGCCTTGGGTTGGTGGGCAGAGCTGCACGCTGATTACTGGCTGGTTGAATATTTAGCGGTGGTGATAATTCACTGCCTCCTGCATAAATAAAACTGAGGTGAGCTCGGCCCGACGCAGGTCGAGCCGGACCGTTTTAGCCGATATAGATTACGAATCAGCATAGTCCATATCAACATGGGGTATGTCATCTTCAAGATACACATCTGATACCGCCTTGAAGCCAATACCCTCATAGAATCTGACAAGGTGAGACTGTGCAGAGAGCTTTATGGCCTTATATGGCTCGTGACGGTTGATAGAGGACATCGTTTTTTCCATCAGCCTCACGCCAAGTTTCTGGCCTCTGACGGAGCCATCTACAATCACCCGCGTAATTTTGATCGCATCCGTAGAATCATCTACATGCAACACTCTCGCGTAGGCGACAAGCGTACTGTCGCAGTATCCGGCAACGTGCAGGGTTCCATTAAGGAGATCCTGTCCATCTATGTCCTGAAACGGACATGTTTGCTCAACAACAAACACCGCGATGCGCAGCGCAAGAATATCATGCAACTGCTGCGCGCTGAGGCTGCTCCCCCTCAATGCCTTCCAGCTTATTTCCATCTTTAATCCTTGCTTTGTTTCCAACCATGAAGCTACAGTCATGCTGGTATTAACGTGTCCGGCTAGCCGCCGCCAGCAGCACTCCGAAAATTACCAGCATGCCACCGAAGGCTCTGTCTATCCAGTGCCGCACTGCCAGAAAGCGGTCACGGATAACGCCCGCAGAAAAGCAAAGCGCCACGAGGCCAAACCAAACCATATGCGCAACCGAGATAAATAGCCCATAGCCGGCTTGGATCATAAGCGGTGTCTCAGGATTTACGACCTGCATGAACAGGCTGACAATGAAAATTGTGGTTTTGGGATTCAGCACGTTTGTCAGAAAACCGATGCGCAGAGCAGCCTGATCCGACAAAGGGGCAATGCGGCTGTCCGTCACCGCGCCGCCCGCTTTTGTGCGAAGCATTTTTATGCCCAGATAAATCAGGTAAACGGCACCAGCCAGTTTGATGGCGTTAAACAGCCAGAGAGACTGCTGGATCAACAGCCCTACGCCGAGCAGAGTATAGGAAACGTGGACTAAAACCCCCAGCCCTATCCCTAATGCGGTGAGTAAGCCTGCGCGGCGCGACAGCATCAGGCTGTTGCGAGAAACCATCGCAAAATCGGGCCCCGGGCTGATAACAGCAAGTATACTTATGGTGATAACAGCTAGCAATTCAGTCATAATTACGTCCGATATAAATCAATGAATATACGGAATGTTACGGTCTGTTTATCTGGGTGAATAGCGATGTTTTCTGACAAACATGGTGAGCTTGGATCACCATTAACTTCCTCGCGCCTACCGTCTCTTATTGCTTTGCGCAGCTTTGAAGCCGCTGCGCGGTTGGAGAACTTCAGCCACGCGGCGGCTGAGTTACATATCACTCACGGCGCAGTCAGCCGGGCCGTGCGGCTGCTTGAAGACGAACTGGGCGTACTTCTCTTTGAGCGGCGTAGCCGACGTGTCTTTCTGACTGATGCTGGGCGCACCCTTGCCCGCGCGGTTGGCGAGGGCCTTGACGTCATACAGCGAGCCGTTGATGGCCTGCGTGCCAGCGCACGCCAGCATCAGCGATGGGTGCTTTCCTGTGAACCCACACTGTTGATGCGGTGGCTGATACCACGCTGGCCAGCCTTTCAGGTGTTGCATGCTGGTAACAACATTCATCTGGCCGCTGGCGGTGGGCCTTTTTCGTTTGCAAGCGGCTTGGATCTGGCTATCCGGCGCGATGATTTCGATTGGCCGGATAGCTACCATGCCGAACTCCTGTTTGTGGAAAAGGTCGGCCCGGTTTGCCGCCCGGACAAAATTCCCCTGTGGTTTATCACTACAGAGTCCGGCCACCTGCCAGCTCCTGGGACAGAACGCCTGCACACCCGCACGCGCCCCAATGCCTGGCAGGAGTGGGCCGTCGCTGCAGGGCTTCCCGTTGCCGACACGAGCGGGCAGATTTTCGATCACTTTTACTTCAGCCTGCAGGCGGCCGTCGCCGGGCTTGGCGTAGCGATCGGCTCGTGGTATCAGGTCTGTGACGACGTCGAAAGTGGCGTACTGGCGGCACCGCTGGGCTTTATAGAAGACGGCTCGCGCTACTATCTGGTGTCACCGGAACCTTTCGAACCTGGGAGCCTGCAGGCCCGACTACTTGCCTGGCTTCGCACCCTGAGTGAGCAATGCTAGGGATCACCGTCCCTACTCTGGTACATTTGATGCCTTCACGCGGAGGGGATTTTCTACGGGGTTTCGAATGTCAGAGAGTAAGCAAATTCATATAGCTGCAGCCGTCATCACCGATCGGGCTGGCCGGGTCCTTCTGGTCAGAAAACGCAACACGGCGTGGTTTATGCAACCGGGTGGAAAAATTGAATCCGGTGAGCGGCCGGAGGTGGCACTTGCACGTGAATTGAAAGAGGAACTGAATGCCTCCTTCAACGATCCCACTAGGGCGTTTTACAGATCTCGCAGCCAATGAGCCTGGACATATGCTGATTGCTGACATGTTCAGAGTCAGCACTGAAGAGACCCACTTTCTGCCCGCGGCAGAAATCGAAGAAGTGATATGGTTTGAACCCTCTAGCAACCAGCTGGTGCAACTGGCCCCGCTAACCAAAAATCATATTCTTTCTATGCTGGAACGTTAACGGGTCATTGGTAGTATCGACCCCTTCACCATAACAACACATTAGAAAAGGATAATTTCTTGCATTCGATTACCCTGCCATTCTCCACCGAGCGCCTGCGGCTACGCCGCTTTACCCCTGAAGATCTCCACGCCTATGCGGCTTACCATCACCTGCCTGAAGTCTACCGCTACTTGTATGCTCCACCACCGGAGCAGGCGCAAATGGAAAATCGGTTGGCAAAGGCCGTAGCCTCACGTTTCAGTGAAGATGGTGACACTTTTTATTGTGCCGTCACATTGAAGGATAGCGGCGAACTCATTGGTGAAGTGTTGCTTAAACTGGCCAGCAGCGCGGCGCTACAAGGAGAAATCGGTTATATCTTTAACCCTGTTTATGCTGGTAAGGGCTATGCGGCAGAAGCTGTACGTGCAGTGCTGGAACGTGGATTCACCGAGGCGGGTTTCCACCGCATTTTTGCCCGACTTGATGCAGCCAATCGCGGCTCTATCGGCGTGGTCGAACGCTTGGGAATGCGCAAAGAGGCCCATTTACAACAGAACGATCGCTTTGATGGCCAATGGGGCGATGAGCTGATTTATGCGCTGCTAAAGCAAGAATGGTCACAAAACTGATGTCGAGTGTTTACGGCGGATTTTGCTAATGCCTAGGCCCTTTTATGCGAGGAAATGGTATGTGTTCCACTAAAAAAAATATGATTATTGTGGGCGCGGGGATTATAGGGGCCTCAATCGCTTATCATTTGGCCAGCCGCGGAATAAAAGTGACCGTTATCGATCGAGCGCATCCAGCTTCTGGTGCCACCGGCAGCGCTTTTGGCTGGATCCACACCACGGTGAGTGACGATGCCCCGGATGCACTTCTTCGCCGAGCGTCGGCGGAAGACTGGCACAGGTTAGAAAAAGAAATCCAGGAGCTTTGTATACGTTGGGTTGGTGCGCTAAGTTACGGGGCCGATTCGCCTTGCGAACAAGATGAGTCGAAAATGCTTCAGCAGTCTGATATATCCCGGCTGGAGCCAGCGATGAATGCCCCACCTTCACGGGCGCATTATGCCGTTCAGGATGGCGCAATGGATCCGACAGAGGCCACCCGAACCCTGCTGGATAAGGCCTGCTGTCTTGGCGCAGAGTTGAAAACACAGACGCTCGTCACCGGGTTTAGGAAAGAGGGAAATAGAATAATTGGCATCGAAACAGCGGAAGGCATATTAGACGCGGATTGTGTCATTCTGGCCTGCGGGACGGGTATAACCTCGTTGCTGAGCATGATAGGGATTTCGCTCCCGATCGTGGCTTCGCCAGCCATTCTCCTCCGTTACCGCGTGACAAAGCACGTTGTTAATACCCTAATATCCGGCGATGACATTGAAGTTCGCCATGCATTTAACGGAGATCTCCTGGCAGCCGAGGATTATCCGGTTACGGGTGATACTGAAGCCGTGGCATCTGACACCCTCACGGCGATAAAAAGCAGGCTACAAGGAACGGCATCGGCCTATCTTCTCAGGCAGTCGGTAGGACAACGACCTGTACCGCAGGACGGACATCCTGTCATTGGGTTTATTGATGATATAAAGGGCATTTACGTGGCGGTCATGCACCCTGGCGTAACCTGCGCGGCAACGGTCGGAAGGATGGTGAGTGAAGAACTGACCATCGGTAAAAACCCGGAAATTCCTGAAAGCTATCGACCTACTCGTTTAACGACTCATGGCTAAATTCAGATAACATCTGAAACCTTCATTATTTAACACGATTAGACATAACATTCGGGCGGGATGCTCTTTCTATCGTGCTTGGTCCATTAGCGCCAGACGAAGATGATGTTCAATGAAGTCCATCTTAAAGGCGCTATAGCGATGATTATCGTTTTCACTTGCTAGCAACGCAATTCGTTTTACCTCGGCATACATTTGATGCTTTCATGTGGGGTGATTTTCTACCACACTACGAGGTTAAGAATGTCTGATAGTAAGCAATTTCATATCCCTACTACACCGAACATCAAGTTGTGTCATTCAACTTGATGTTCCTAATGAATATAGAGTCTTTCGGTATTATTGGGAATCTGGCCCCGCCTTTCTTTTAAACAATTGCAATAATCCTTTAACTGTCACATCTAGTTGACTGCCCTCATCATATATGGCTGGAACCACATAATTGGCTCTCTCTTCAGCTATCAGTTTTTCTACCTTTCCTTGTGTAGCAGAACTCCCCCACTTTTTCTGATCGAATACTGCTAAGGAGAAACCACCTTGGTATCTGACCATTTTCATAGATGGAATATCCGTATCACCGTCGCCGAAAAATATCATGTTCTGAAAAGGAATCTCGCGTAATTCTGGTTCTATAAACTTATTTACAGCAGTATTATCCCACGAGTTGCCTATTCCCTTGTTTATCCTGAACAAAAACTGATTTTTTGTCGTGTAATTCACTGCTTGCGCTGCCCATATCGCTTTTTTGCCGTCGGGAGAGTAATGATACTTGCAAGCGTAAATTTTACGGAATTTATCTCCAATAACTGTTCCTCTAATCATTGCATCCAACCCGCTGGAGATTATATAATGATTAAGTTCCAATCCATGTTGTTTTGCATACTTATTAATTCTGTCGAACCAGGTGTCAACTCCAGAGAATAAAGGTATGGCCCCTCCATGCTTGATTAAGTTACTTTCACTCAACTCATCAGAATTGAGTGCGTTTGCTTTTTCGGCAAGCAACCCTAGGTAAGATAGAATTTCATCACCATCATCACTCTTTGCGCGTTGTTTAACTTCGTCCCAGAAGTCAGTCATGTTAATACTTAGCGCAGGCATAAGCCCATGTTGCGCACAATCACCTTCAGCTAAGGTTCCATCAAAATCATAAATTAAAGCACACTTCATTTACTGTCCTTAAATAAATTTCAATGCGGAATTAATATCTAAATTTATTAGTGGTGATTACTTAAAATCAGAAGTTAACTTGTTTTAGCGTTAACCATTAGCTAAGAAAATTTTGCACCGTCAGTAGTGAGTTATCGATACTAGCAATTCGTTCATAATCTTCCATCGTAGTAACAAACACATTATATGAATCTGTTCCAGTATTAAGATTGGCGATCTCAAAACCCTGTTCATTTAGCGCCTGCTGAACTCTCTCAAAGATCTCATCAAGATATCGGTCTCCCTCTTCACAGGCTTTGTCTATTTCATCATACTTTGTCGAGTGTAAAAGCTGAGCTTCCAACGCTGCCGCTAAATCCTCATTCTTTGTTAACGATCTAACTCGCTTAGCTGCAAACCGTGCTAGTTGCCCTTCTTCGTCTTCACACTTCCAATCGACATAGGCTGTGAGGTCTTCTCCCGAGAGAACACGGAGGAAAATTTCCATCAGGTTGCCATTTCTCAGCTCGCCGCCCTCATCCTCGATGATTTCAAAAATGCCGTATGTATCAACCTCCTCATTTTCAAAACCAGCAGGATCTTCAATGATCTTGGTTAGCAAGTCAGGCCACAGCGAATATTTGTCTTTAAGTATGGCCAGTGCCAGTTCATTAAGGAACTCAGCCTCTTCTTCATCCCATACGACGTTATACTCTATATCTTCGTCCATAATGCCTTCTCCATTGGTGTTACAAAAATCTAGTTTTTTGCTCTATTACTGGTCGATAAGGTTACACATTAGCCATAACCGTGGCGCATACCTCTTCATCACACACGCTACCGTCCTCAGATCCCACGGCCCAGCATGCGGCTTCCAATACTGCAATGTCACTAATGTATCAAGATTGCCATTAATGCATGTAAAATCAAGCATCAAGGTTGAAAACAATGAGCTATCGCAAATTTATTGTTTATGAAGGCTTCACAATCGTTCCGTTCGTACATGATGCTCATCTCCTTTCCCAGTGGCTAACACCTACCTGATAAGTCGGGGAAATCTTAAGAATCCCAACTTCCGTGGGTTTTGATACTCGTACCTGGTAGGCCGAATTATTGAAGATCTCTATCCTGAATACGAATAAGCGTTACTTGAGCAAACCGCCTATAAAACCATTAAGTTCCCGAGTGAACCAACCGGTACAGCCTGGGAAGATGATGAGGGAATAATGGCAAAACTTTGCCCACGCTTGTTTGCGATGTACTGGTAATCTGAATAACTAATTGATTATTATAATGGAAGAAGCATGCACCTCCCCATCATTGTGAGCCCGGTGAGGGTTTGTCAGCAGTATCAAGTTACCTGGCCTTCTTCTTACGTAAATTAAACTCAACGGCCTCCTGCACCAAAGCCGTTAAAGCTTTTGAACCCACCAGATCGTCTTCAAAGAAATCAATCGCCCGCCACGCGTTACCATCCAGGCCAGCGTTAAACAGCTTATCGGCATCTGCCAGGTTGGCTCCGTGGTAAAAGGTTAGCTTTACCTTGGCTTTATGGGCGTTAGCAACCGCGATAATGCCGTGATGTGACCACACCGGGCTCCCTCTCCACTTCCATTCCTCAATGATTTCCGAGTCAGCCGCAACAATGCACTTACGGATCTCCGCCAAGGTCTTCCCACGCCAGTCGGTAAGCGCTGCGATAAGTTGGTCAATCTGTAACGAGGCATCCATCAAAGTTCTCCAGGCGCAATGTAACCTAGCATTCAGTTTAGTCATCTTCCCGCGGCTGGTGCAGCCTATCCAGCGTACCGCGAATCGGATAGTATTCCCCCACTGAAGGAATAATCAAAAGCAGCGATCCATGGACATCTCAGACTTAAGCCAAGCCCGCAGTAACACCGTCAGTAAGCTTCTCAATGCGCCTGATTTTTCGGCCCTGCTGATTGAACACGGCTGGGCGGCGTTCCCGGATCGTTTTCTCAAAGCTGTCGCTAACTCGAAGGACACCACCACGCAGACCTTGCTTGATATGCTGCCTGCGCTTTCGCTGGAACTGAAAATCCAGGTGGCGCAGCAAAGCAAGCAGCCATTTATTGTCCCCTGCATGATATGGCCAGAGTTGGTCTGGCGTTGGCAGCCCTGGGAGTATGCCAGCGAAACTTTGGCATGGGAGGCGTTAACCTCAGGCTTTTCTGCGCTGATTGAGGGACTTGTCAGCCGGCCTATGGCATCGATAGCGGATCAAGACTGTGCTGCGGACAAAGTTTACTCCGACTATGTTATGGATCCGATTGGCCCGATCCTCGATAAGCTGGATAACAACCCAGGTTGGCCAGCGTGCTGGGCAAATATTGCTATTTATCATCCGGATGAAACCGTGCGTGAAAATATGATTTTCCGGCTGGTTAATCCTTCTCAGGCCCTGTTGCAGTCACTGACCAAAGATCCTTCTCATTTGGTCAGGTGCCGGCTGGTTTCTCGCTATCATGAAGATGAAGCGTTGATGATGGAACTACTGGACGACGTCAATGTCTGGGTCAGAGGTGAACTGGCGGAACGCGCGATATCCAGCCCTATATTGACCCAGCTTAGCCAATCGATGGATCTGTTTGTTCTGAGCAGGCTGGCTCATAACCGGCAGTTTTTCCTTAATCCAAATCCGAGCACCGCCGCTCGCGTCGTATGGCAAAAGCTGGCGCAGCATCCTTATGTTTTTACCGAGGAGTGCTTTGCCGGTATGGCAGCATTGGCGGAAGATAACATCATAGATTGGCCAATCTTTTCTCGTTGGGTGGAACAACTCGCGGTTAGGTGTCCTCAAGTGCGCGATAAAACGCCGCCATTCCGCACCTTTGGTTATTCTCAATTTCCGGCTTCTGAAACCAGTTTGTACGACACTGCCAGCAGCCTGTTCCAGTTTAACCGTTCGCTGGCACTCAACCCTTTGACTCCGGTAGCGATCCTCCATTTATTCAGCCAGTGCCCATTTGAGGCGTTGAGGCAAGAGGTTATCCAGAATCCAGCCCTGCCAGCATCCTAATACGCCTGATGATAAAGTGGTGAAGTTCGCCGAAGAGGCGCAAGTAACGAGACTGCGGATACCCCCAATAGGCTCACATGCTGCGCCCGCTTAGGTAACCTCGGTTGAAGCCGCATCAAGCGGCTTCTCTAGGGACAACAATCAGTGGTAAATCTCGGCCGTACCGCACATACGGTTGTTGCCGGAAGCGCCGATAATACGATAGGCACTTGCCCCCGCTGCTTTAGCCTTATTCTCCAGTTCACGCTGGAGGCTGCTCAAGCTGTTGCTGCTTGAACAGGCGCTAATCACGCCGATTTTCTGCTGATTGGCAGGCGCAACGTCAACCAGCGTGGCCGCCATGACAGAGAATGAAAGCGTTGCCAACGCGAGTGCGGCGATGACCATTTTGACAGGTTTCATATCAGGATCTCCTTTGCTATTCAGATATGTCGGGCCGGGTAACCCGCTTTGCCAAGTACCGCAAGTAACTCGCTTGCTGCCAAAGTGCTGTCGACCTTTACCTCGCCCGCTGCCGGATTGGTTTCGATACGGGCCTGTGGGTCAACGCTCAGTAGCGCCTTGGTGACGGATTTAGCGCAGCCGCCGCAGGTCATATTGGGAACAGTGAAATGATGCATATTGATCTCCATCGGGTTGGTGTCAGATCACTATGAGGTTTACCAGCGTGGCAAGGTCAAAGGTTTTTCTGCAAAATTTTCTCTTTCGTTACAACAGCAAAACCCTTTTCCCCACGTTTTAGCACACCGGACGCAACACCGAACTTTGGTGCCTTATTTGGCACTGTCGTCGCTGTGGTTGGCTCGGCTAAATCAGCCAGGATCGGGCAGTCTGGGCGGTCATTACCGTGACAGTGATCGGCCAGGAACTCGAGGGTTTCTGCCATCGCCTGCAGTTCGGCAATTTTAGCTTTTAGCCGCGCGACGTGGGAAAGCGCCATTTCTTTGACGTCGGCGCTGGCGCGGTCCCGGTCGTTCCACAACACCAACAGCGCAGAGATCTGCTCAACAGAAAACCCAAGGTCGCGTGAGCGGCGGATAAAGCGCAGGCTATGTACGTCCGAAGAGCTGTAATGGCGGTAGCCCGCATCCGAGCGTATGGCCTTGGGGATCAAACCGATCTGTTCGTAGTAGCGGATCATTTTGGCTGAAACGCCAGAGGATTTGGCTGCTTGACCGATATTCATCGTTCACTCCTTCATAGGGCTACAATTAGCGTTATTGTTACTGGTTAAGCTCGCTGGTCTCCCTCACCCCAACCCTCTCCCCAAGGAGAGGGAGCTGATACGGAGCTGCGGTCAGGTGTGGAGACCAACTTACACAGCCTCGAAGCTCCAGAGCTAAGGTGAACACTTGAATCCAGTTGTTGAACGTCAGGTCCGCTCTTCCCAAGGAGAGGTAGCTGATACGGAGCTGCGGTCAGGTGTGGAGACCAACTTACACAGCCTCGAAGCTCCGGAGCTAAGGTGAACACTTGAATCCAGTTGTAGCACGGTCGGTCCCCTCTCCTTGTGGGAGAGGGTTAGGGTGAGGGGCATCACCATGACCCGACATCGGTCATTTACTTGCGATAACGGGGATAATCTCCGCCCCGCTTTCCGCCGTTTCGCTAAGGGTTTCGATCGTCATCGGAGCCTGGAAGCGCTTAAGCCGCAGCGCATTGCCGAGTACAAAGACGCTGGAGAGCGCCATCGCCGCCGCCGCGAAGATCGGCGAAAGCAAAGTGCCGTTTAACGGATAAAGCGCGCCCGCCGCCACCGGGATCAGCACCGCGTTGTAGGCAAAGGCCCAGAACAGGTTCTGTTTGATATTGCGGATCGTCGCCTGGCTGAGTGCGATAGCGTTCGGCACTCCGCGCAGGTCGCCAGACATCAGCACCACGTCGGCCGCCTCGATAGCCACATCCGTACCGGTACCGATAGCCAGCCCAACATCCGCTTCCGCCAACGCCGGGGCGTCGTTGATACCGTCCCCCACAAAGGCCACTCGCGCGCCATTGACCCGGAACTTTTTCAGCGCTGCAACCTTACCGTCGGGCAACACCTCTGCCGCAACTTCATCAATACCGAGCTGTTTGGCGATCGCCACCGCCGTTGCCGCATTGTCGCCGGTGATCATCGCCACTTTGAGGCCCAACACGTGCAGCGCCTTAATAGCCTCGGGCGTGGTTTCCTTAATCGGATCGGCAACCGCAATCACCGCCGCCAAGCGACCGTCGATAGCGGCATAGAGCGGGCTCTTACCCTGTTCACCCATGCGCTGGGCGGTAGACTTGAAGCTTGCTACATCAAGACCAAGCTGCGTCATGAACCGATCTGCACCAACTGAGACCACCCTGCCATCTACCTTGGCCGTTACGCCAAAGCCCGGCATGGCGTCGAAGCCTTCAATGGTGGCCAGCGTGATGCCCTGCTGTTTGGCGGCTAACACGATCGCTTCGGCGATCGGGTGCTCGGAGCGGGTTTCAACCGCCGCAACCAAAGCCAGCACTTCGCTGTACTCAAAACCTTTAGCGGGAACGAGATCGGTGAGTTCTGGGCGTCCTTTGGTCAAGGTGCCGGTTTTGTCGAGGGCGATAACGCTCACGTCACGCAGCGCCTGCAAGGCTTCACCTTTACGGAACAACACGCCAAGTTCAGCGGCGCGCCCGGTACCGACCATAATTGATGTCGGCGTAGCCAGCCCCATGGCACATGGGCAAGCGATAATCAGCACTGCAACCGCATTCACCAACGCAAAGGTCAGCGCCGGATCCGGGCCGAAGATCAGCCAGACCAGGAACGTCAGCGCGGCGGCAGCCATCACTGCCGGGACGAACCACATGGTCACCTTATCGACCAGCGCCTGGATCGGTAGCTTGGAGCCTTGCGCTTCCTCAACCAGGCGGATGATCTGCGCCAGCACGGTATTGGCCCCAACCTTGGTGACGCGGAAGCTGAAAGCACCGGTCTTGTTGATGGTGCCACCCACAACGGCAGCGCCTACGCCCTTCGATACGGGTAACGGCTCGCCGGTGATCATGCTCTCATCCACATAAGATGCCCCCTCGACGACTTCTCCATCGACAGGGATCTTCTCCCCTGGACGAACGAACACCACATCACCGGTGGTCACCTGATCGAGCGGGATCTCAACGGTCTCGCCGTTGCGTTCAACGCGCGCGGTCTTGGCCTGAAGCCCGACCAGTCGTTTGATGGCCTGCGACGTTCGCCCCTTGGCGCGAGCTTCCAACGTGCGCCCAAGCAGGATCAGGGTCACGATGACCGCGGCGGCTTCGAAGTAAACGTTAGCGGTTCCCTTAGGCAGCACCTCGGGAATGAATGTCGCCACCACCGAATAGCCGTACGCCGCTGCCGTACCCACCGACACCAGCGAGTTCATATCGGGAGCACCACGCAACAACGCCGGGATACCTTTGCGGAAAAAGCGCAGGCCCGGGCCGAACAGCACCAGAGTGGCGAGTACAAACTGTATATACCAGCTCGTCTGTTCACCCAAAACGCCCTGCACCCAATGGTGCATCGGGGGAATAAGGTGCGAGCCCATCTCAAGGATAAAGACCGGCAAAGTGAGAATGCCCGCTATCAGCAAAGAGCGGCGTAAGCCGCGCGCTTCGTTTTCGCGGCGTTCAGTATCCTGATCGTTTACATTCGGCGTTTCGGCAGACAAACGACGGGCCTTGTAACCCGCCTGCACAACCGCCGCTTCAAGGTCAGCGGTGGAGATAACCCCGGCGAGGTGCCGTACCCGCGCACGCTCGGTCGCCAGGTTGACGCTGGCTGAGAGGACGCCAGGAAGTTGGGTCAGCGCCTTCTCAACTCTTCCGACGCAGGATGCGCAGGTCATCTCTTCTATCGCCAGTTCGGTAGTCTCTTCACGGACGGCGTAACCGGCGCTTTCGATAGCACTAACCGCCGCTTGTGGATCGGCCACGTCGCTAAAGCTGACATCTGCCCGCTCGGTGGCAAGATTGACCGTGGCCGTTTGCACGCCTGGAACGGCTTTTAGTGCGCGCTCGACACGGCCAACGCACGATGCACAGGTCATTCCTTCGACCGGCAGGCTCAGACGAGCCGCTTGATTGGAACCTGATGGGAGGGAAACGGAAGCCATGGCTCTACTCCTGGGAAGTTTCGGTAACAAAAAGCTTAAACCTTCCCACCAGGGGAAGGTCAAGGCCTGTTAGCAATCAGTTCTGTGAGGGGGAATTGGCTATGCCGCTGGCCCCATTACAATTGCGTTCCGTCTGGGTACAGACTTCCCAACCGCCGCCCAACGCCTTATAGATGCTGACAATGGCAAGCTGATGATTAGTCCGTGCGACGGCCAGCGCGCGCTGGCTGGCAAAGTCAGCGCGTTCGGCATCGAGCACCTCCAGATAAAGACCGTCACCTTCGGCAAACCGCACCTGGAGCAGACGAGCAGCTTCGCGATTGGCCGCAGACTCCAACAGGCGCAGCTCAAGCGTACTGCCTGCAGCGCCATAGGCTTTAAAGGCATCGTCCGTTTCCTGCAAGGCGCGCAATACGGCCTGGTCATAGACGATCAAGGCCTGTTTGCTGCGGGCTTCACTGGCGGCGATCCGGGCGCGCGTGCGGCCAATATCCAGCAGCGACCAGCGAATAACCGGCACGATAAAACCCGACAGCGCCTCGGCACCGTTCAGCGCATCAAGACTCCCAGCCACAAAGCCGAGCGATCCCTGCACCTGGATCTCGGGATAGAGCGCGGCCGTCTCGACGCCAATCTGGGCGGTAGCCGCAGCAAGATCGCGTTCCGCCGCCGCGATGTCGGCACGCCGCGAGAGGAGCGATACGGGATCGCCCACGGCCATAGTTCGCACGGCCAACGAATCATCCAACGGCACAATTGCTGGCGGCCTGAACGACTGAGGGACTGTGCCGAGGAGGATGGCCAGTGCGTTGATGCTAGCCGCCCGGCGGCGTTCCAACTCAGGCATGGCCACCTCAACATTACGTAACAGCGCCTCGGCACGCAGTCGGTCAAACTCACTGGCGGAACCGGCGTTGACCTGCTGCTCAACCAGCTTCAGGCTTTCACGCTGGCTTTGGTTGATGTCGGTTACAGCGGCAATTTCGGCCTCGAGACCGCGCAATTCGAACCAGGTAGCGGCCACCGTAGCAATGACGCTCACCTGCACTTCACGCAGTAACGCCTCGCGTGAGCCAGTTTGTGCCTGTGCAGCTTCCACCGAACGCCGCACGCGCCCAAACAGATCGAGTTCCCAAGCGGCATCGATGGCTCCGCGATAGCTTTCGCGTTGACGCGGTTGGTCAGGTGAAATTTCCACTTCTCCCCAACGGCGGTTCTCATAACTAAGCGCGGGGCCGCCGCTGGGCAGGAAGCTCTGGCGATCCTCTCGCAGCATGGCCTTGGCCTCTTCCAGCCGCATGGCCGCGATGCCAATATCATGGTTCGCGGCCAATGCCTGCTGGATCAAGGCCGTTAACGCCGGATCGTCGAAAGTACGCCACCACTCAACCTCGACGGCCCCCGTACCGAGCTCGGCAGTTGGCTCACCAAAGCTGATTGGCAGCGCCGACGATGGTGGTGCATAGTCAGGCCCCACCGCCGAGCATCCAGCCAGCAACAACAGCGCACTCAGAGGAAGTAGCACAGCTTGATAGCGATCTCTCATGGCTGGCTCCCCTTGATGCGTTGTTTTGATGTTGAGCGATAATGCTCGACGCGGGCGGCAAGACCACGCATCACCACGTAAAAGACCGGGGTCAGGAACAAGCCAAACAGCGTCACGCCGAGCATACCCGCAAACACCGCAATGCCCATGGAGTGGCGCATTTCCGCCCCTGCGCCGCTGGCCAACACCAGCGGAACCACGCCAGCAATAAAGGCCAGGGAGGTCATCAGGATCGGCCGTAACCGCAGTCGACAAGCCTCGATAACCGCCTCAAGTGCGCTCGAACCCTGGGATTCGAGACTGCGCGCAAACTCAACGATAAGAATGGCGTTCTTGGCAGCCAGCCCCACCAACACGATCAGCCCAATCTGAACGAACACGTTGTTGTCTCCCCCCACCAACCAGACGCCCACGATCGCACTCAGCAGACACATCGGTACGATCAGCAATACCGCCAGGGGCAGCAGCCAACTGTTGTACTGCGCGGCGAGGATCAGATAAGCGAGCAGTACACAGAGTGGGAAGATAAACAGCGCCGAATCTCCGGCCAGCTTTTGCTGGTAGGTGAGATCGGTCCATTCGAAGCTCATGCCTTCAGGTAGCACTTCCTGCGCCAGTTGTTCCATCAGCGCCACCGCCTGTCCGGAACTCACACCCGGCATGGCACCGCCGGAAATATCCGCCGAGAGGTAACCGTTGTAATGCATCACGCGATCCGGGCCGGAACTTGGCGTAACGGTGACAAACGCGGACAGCGGCAGCATCTCCCCGGCCGCATTGCGCACTTGCAGCCGACCAATGGCTTCAGCTTGCATGCGGTGATCCGCATCGGCCTGAGCCGTGACTTTGTAGGTGCGGCCGAAGCGGTTGAAGTCGTTGACATACAGCGAGCCGAGATACACCTGGAGTGCCTCAAAGACGTCCGCCAGACGAACGCCTTGGCTCATCGCCTGGGTGCGGTCGATACTGACGTCGAGCTGCGGTGCATTGACGTCAAGGCTGGTGAGCAGCCCGGCCACCTGCCCCGTGCCACTGGCTTTCTGCATCAGGAGCTGAGTTTGCTGAACCAGGACATCCAGCCCGGCCCCCCCACGATCTTCAACCTGCATTTTGAAACCGCCGGTAGCACCCAGCCCTGGCACCGGTGGCGGCGGGAATACGCCAAGGAAACCGTCGGGGATGCTGGCAAATTTGGCCTGTAAGCGCCCGGCGATTGCCATCGCGCTGAGATCGTCTGTGGTGCGATCTTTGAATGGGTCAAGCATCACGAACATCACTGCGGCATTTGGCACGTTAACGAAACCGTTGATTGAAAGCCCCGGGAATGCCACGACGCTTTCAACACCGGGTTCCGCCAGTGCGATCTTCGACATCTGCTTAACCACGGCCTCGGTGCGATCCAGCGATGCGGAGTAGGGAAGTTGGGCAATGCCAACCAGATAATATTTATCCTGCATGGGGACAAAGCCCGGCGGTACGGCCTTGAAGCCGAAGAAGGTCAGCGCAAGCAGCCCAGCGTAAACCACCAGGGCCAGGCCGCTGACCCGCACAACCTTGCGGACCGTGTTGCCATAGGCGTCCGGTGCGTGTTGGAAAGGCCGGGCCAACCGCTCAAACCTCCGTTCAACACGACCTCGCAGGCTACGAGGATCGTGAGTGATCCCCACCTTACGTGGCCGCAACAGGAGACCGGCAAGCGCCGGGCTGAGGGTGAGCGAATTCACCGCCGACAGAAGGGTCGAGATGGCAATGGTGAGCGCAAACTGTTGATAAAACTCACCTTGTAAACCGCTGAGGAAGGCGGTGGGAATGAACACCGCGGCGAGCACCGAGGTGATGGCGATAATCGGCCCGGTGACCTCGTCCATCGCCTTCCTGGCGGCTTGCGGAGGATCTTCACCATTTTCGATATGCCGCTCGACGTTCTCCACCACCACGATCGCATCATCGACCACGATACCAATCGACAGCACCAAACCAAACAGCGACAAGGTGTTGAGCGAGAACCCCATCAGATGCATCACGGCGAAGGTGCCGATAAGTGATACCGGCACGGCCATTAGCGGGATCAGCGACGCCCGCCAGTTGCGCAGGAACAGCACCACCACGATCACCACCAGGAAGATGGCCTCCAACAGCGTGGTAGCTACCGATTCCAGCGAGGCCCGGACAAACACCGTCGGATCATAGGCGATGCGCGAACTGAGTCCGGCCGGGAAGTTGCCTTCAAGCCGCTGCATAGTGGCCCGAACCGCCTGCGAAACGTCCAGCGCGTTGGCTCCCGGGCTTTGAATGATTTGCAGCGCCACGGCGGGCTCACCATCAAGCAGGCTGCGTAAAGCGTAGGCATCAGCGCCCATCTCGATGCGGGCAACATCCCGTAGGCGCGTCACCTGGCCATCCGCGCCGGTGCGAATGATGATATCGCCGAACTGTTCTTCGTCGGTCAATCGCCCGAGGGTGTTCACCGTCACCTGGAAGGCGGCGGTAGAATTGGGAGCCTGGCCGACCGAACCCGCCGCCACCTGTACGTTCTGCTCGCGTACCGCGGCTATCACGTCGCCAGCCGTCAGCCCACGTGCCGCGATCAGGTTTGGATCGAGCCACAGCCGCATGCTGTATTCACCCGCACCCCAGACCAGTACGTCGCTGATCCCCGGAATACGGGACAGCTCGTCGCGCACCTGCAGGTAGGCGTAATTGGAAATATACAGCGGATCGTAGCGCTTATCGGGCGATAGCAGGTGCACCACCATCAGAATATCTGGCGAGGTTTTCTGCGTAACCACGCCCTGGCGTTGCACTTCTTCAGGTAAACGCGGCAACGCACGGGCGACCCGGTTTTGCACCTGAACCTGCGCCATATCGGCATTGGTTCCCTGGGCGAAAGTTACGGTCAGGATCATCCGGCCATCGGTGGCCGATTGCGACGACATGTACAACATGCCCTCTACCCCGGTGATCGCCTGTTCGAGCGGCGCGGCCACCGTTTCAGCGATCACCTTGGGGTTGGCGCCCGGGTAGGAGGCAGTCACCTGCACGGTTGGTGGCGTCACGGCCGGATATTCGCTGAGCGGTAATTGGAAGAAGGCAACGGTGCCAGCCAACACCATCAGCACCGAGAGCACGATGGCAAAGATCGGCCGATCGATGAAGAAACGTGGAAAGCTCATTGCGTGCCTCCTGAGGTTTGCGGCAGCGCAATAGGCGTACCGTCAATCGCCGCGGACTGTGGCGTAATCTGCATCCCAGGGCGAACCAATCCCTTGACGACGATCCGCTCACCCGCTTGCAGACCTTGTTCGATCACCCGCATTCCATCGGCCATCGGGCCAAGTTCGACCGGCCGGTATTCTGTTGTATCGCCTTTGCCAACGACCAGCACATAGCGGCTGCCCTGGTCGGTGCCAATCGACAGGTCAGAAATTAGTACCTTGGGCTGCGGAGTGCCGGTCTCCATTTTGACCTTGGCGAACAGCCCGGGAGTTAATTGCCCATCCGGATTGTCCACCACCGCGCGTACCCGCACCGTTCCCGTACCGCGATCGGCAGCGTTGGCAAGGAAATCGACATGGCCGGACCGCGAGTAGGTTTTGTCGGCGATCAGCGCCACCATGACTTTGGTTGCCTTTGCCGACTCTGGGGTTGCATTGGTTCGGCCAGCGGCGAGCGAACGTAAATAAGTTCGTTCGTCGATATCAAAATAGACATGCAGCGGATTGATCGAGACGATGGTAGTCAACGGCGTCACACCACTGGCAACATAGTTACCTTCGGTGACCAGGGTTTGGCCGACACGTCCGCTGATGGGCGCGGTGACGCGGGTGAAACTCAAATCCAGTTGCGCAGCATCCAGCGCGGCTTTGGCGGCATCAACCTGAGCTTTGCCCGCGTTTACTGCGGCGGTGGCGGTATCAAGAAACGCCCGAGCGACGACCTTTTGCGCAAACAGCTTCTCGGCGCGTGCATATTCCGCCTTGGCGAGTAACGAGGCCGCTTCAGCCTCGCGTAGGCGTGCTTTGGCGACGTTCACAGCGGCTACGAACTCCCGAGGATCAATGAGAAACAGCCGGTCTCCCTGATTAACCAAGCGCCCTTCGGGCACGCTAACCTCCTGGAGATAGCCAGCGACTCGCGGGCGGAGTTCAACCCGCTTGACCGCAGTAAGCGAGCCAGTAAATTCCACAAAAGGCGTTATCGGGCGCACGACAACTTCGGCCACCGGAACGCTAGGCGGTTTGGGAGCTGCACCGGAGGGCACCGCCTCTTCGCATCCGGAGATCATGAACGCGGCGCTTATCGCCGCAGTGAGCAGGGTTATAGCTTTGACTTGCATCGGTTTACCTTTCGCGACGAGGGTCGACAGTAGGTTTGGCAGGCTGCCTTTATCCGGCTTGTCACGTTTGGAAGGTCAAGTATTTTTTACGGCAGGCTATTTGGAACGGAGTCACGTTGATCGCAGCGGCTCCGACGTCAACGTGAGCGGGCCGCTGCAACAGCATTTCAGGAGGGTTGATTTTTAGCCGCTAAATGAGATTGAGGCGATAATATAAGCGAAATAGAAAGCCCCATTAATAAATAGCATCCACACTTTCAGATTTTTGTTTCTGGCGTTGATCCACAGCCAGAATGCCGATGAAAGCGTAATAAACACCCCGATCAGCACTTCATGCCGGGGTTGCCATGGCGTCAATAATATCCCGATGGCGGGTAATATCTCTGTCAAAGCCAATTAATCTCCCGGTCTTTCACCAGGCGCAGCGTTTGATAAATCGTCATCAACCGGTTGGCCAATTCCGTGTGGTTATTGGAGCGAATGCGCTCGGGTAACTCGTTTAACCATTCGGACAGTTGCGCCAGGCCATAGCCATTCAGCGCCTCGGCCAGGGTTTCCACCCTGTCAATCCCACGCGCCCCTTGGTGCCGGATCCCCTGCTGTAACCACTGGGCCAGCAACGTTTCGGTGTCTGCCAACGCTTGCTGCATACCTGAACGCTGTTGCAGATCGGCCTGGCGCTCCATCGGGAAAGGCTCGGCCTCATCGGCACACAGCGAGAATATCTGGGTGTCACTGGCTACGGCCAATGGCTCGATAAACAGCTTGCCTGACTCGATCTTCACCCTGCCTGAAATCAACCGTGGTGGAGTTGCTGGCGTGAGCATTGCCCTGGCCAATACCTCGGTAGCCTGAGGGGCGGCACTATCGTAATTTAGTGACACCGTCACCAAATTGTCATCGCGATCCTCTCCGCTTAAGATATCAATCTGCAGGCACTGCAAGGCCGGGTCCCAGCACCAGTCGAGCACCTCGCTAACCGGTAAGATATGCAGCTGTTCGATCGGCTGTCTGGGGCGTACAAAATCCGGCAATGCCTGCTGGAGATGACGTTTCAGCGCTGCCGCATCAGGCTGCCTGAGCGGTTCCCCCAACAGCTCCCACGCCCGGGAAGAGAGCGGCAACACGCTGGTATATTGCTTACCGCTGGCAATGTCTAACGCCCCGTTTGCCCGGCGCTTGGCGGCATTGGTGATCACCTGGCAGGACGCCAGTTTTTTTACCGGGTGGCCAGCAATCCTGCGGCTGCCTATCGGCGTCGCTACGCCTTGTGGATCGCTATTTTTAGGCCACTGGCGTTCGATCACCATCAGCGCCTGGGAGTCAGGGTCGGTATAGATCAAATCCACCCCTTCCTGCTGCTCGTCGGCCCAATAACGCGCGCCGAGTGATACCAGTTTCAGATGTTCCAGTTGGATTTCACCTTTGACGCCCAGGCCAAGAATTTCTGCCGCCGGAGCGCGTGGCAAGGTCTGCTGCTGTGCCTGTTGATCCATGCACCTGGCCGCGATTAACCGGGCGGAAAGCCCACTGATGCGCTGCAAGAAATCGACCGGATGATAGCGGCTTGAACGATTATGTTGATCGGCTATCCCCTGCTGAATATCCGCCAGACTTTCGCTAACCCAGCGCCACTGAAGCTGCTGGGCATGGCGGCTCACTTCCGCCATCAGAGGTTTGATGGCCGTATCCGGCTGGCTGCTGCCGTCCGACCACAGTTTGAGCAGTAATTTATCCAACGACGATTGTAATAACAACGCCTCTGGCTGGTCGAATAAGGCGTTTGCCTGTGCCTGTTCGCCGTCGGGCAAGCGGATTTGCAGTGTTAACTGCTCAAAGTCCGGCTGGCTGAGTTCGGCCTGCTCAAAACCCCAGACCGCCATCACAATATGTTCACAAATCGTCTCCTGAATACAGTCACAGCGTGCATGGGCCAGACTGTTGCGGGAGAAAAACCGTACATCGCACATTGGTAAACGCGCGGACGGAGTGGCTTGCGCCCCGCTACCTTTACTCAATTGCACCACTACGCTGCCCTGGATCAGCTTCTTAGCCCGGCTAATGACCGATTGCGGAACTTCGTTAAGCTGTTGGCTAAACCTGGCCGGTGACCAGCCCGGTGCAGGTTCCTGCGGCTGAGTATCGTCAGATGCTGGGGGCACCCCAGTGGCATGTAACGCCTGATAGGCAAACACCAACGTAACCCGATGGCGGCACATGCTGCTGGCGGGGCAGCTACAAGTCGCATCCCGCAAGGTTTTGCCTGGCGGAAAAGTGACTTGGTTGCCGTCGCCGAACTTGGCATCAATACAACCATCGTCACGCTCTGTTAGTTCAGGCAATTTTCCTTCGGCGACCTCTTTCTGTGCACGCTTAACGAAGCCCGCGTTGCTTAACGCCATCAGCGCTTCGGGCGTGAGTTCGAGTAAATCGGAACGTTTAGTCATCCTTGTACCTTTTCAGCGAGCCACGCCGCCAGTTCACCGGGCGTCATAGCGCCAATCTGCGCGCCGACTGCGACCAGCCGGGTAGCCATGTCACGATCGTATTGTGGGTTGGCCTGATGATCTAACGCTGCCAGCCCCAGCACTTTGGTTCCGGCTTGAATACAGGTACGCACCCGCCGTACCAGCTCGCTTTCGCTGCCACCTTCAAAGAAATCGCTCAGCACCACCACGATCGTGCGCTGAGGATTGGTGATGCAGGACTGGGCATAACCCACCGCCTTGGCGATATTGGTGCCGCCACCGAGCTGCACCTTCATCAGCAATTCAACCGGATCGCTGACGTCTGCGGTCAAGTCCACCACTGCGGTATCAAAAGCGACCAGCCGCGTTTGCATGCCCGGTAAATTCCACAGGCAGGCCGCCATCACTGCGGCATGGATCACCGAATCCACCATGGAGCCACTCTGGTCTACCAGCAAGATGATGTCCCAACGTTCACTATGGCGCTTAACCCGGCTCATAAACGCCGGATTTTCGATAAACAGCTTACCGTGCTGCGGGCTCCAGCGGTGCAGGTTTTCGGCAACGGTGCGTTTAAAATCAAAGTTACGCGCCACCTTGACCTGCGAGGGACGGCGGCGGTCGCGGCTGCCGGAAAATGACTGGCGCACATCACGCGCCAGGCGTTCCATGATCCGCCGTACCACTTCCGCCACCAACCGGCGTGCGGCGGCCAACACCTGCGGGTTCATCAAATGTTTGGTATGTAACACCGCTTTCAGTAACGCTTCCGAGGGTTCAATACGTTCCAGCACCTCAAGATTGGTGACCACATCGTCAATGCCGTAGCGCTCAACCGCGTCCACTTCCAGCCGTTCGATCACTTCTTTCGGGAACAACTGATGAATTTCATTAATCCACTCAGGCGTGGTCAGGTTGGATTTACCCAGGCTGGCTCCGCGCTCACCGCGGGCCAAACGCTCCGGGTCCCGTCCATACAGCCATTCCAGGGCGCTATCGACGGAGCGATAGTGATCGTCTAACTCACCCAACGAGGCCTCGGCGGCTTCGCCTAACAGCAAGCGCCAACGCTGTAACTCTGGAGTTAATTGATTTGCCATTACGCCAGCCCCCATTGACCAAGGATTTCCAGTGCCCGCTTTTCGGCCTGTTGCATAGCAGCAATCTCCTGCGGCGTTGCGGCAGTAATTTCACGATTTAATGACGAAACCGGTAGATGACTCGCCTGATGGAGTTCCAGTATCTGACGGGCAAACTCACCGCGCTCCCTTGGTGGCAACCAGGCAAATGCACCGCGCATCGCGGGTAAGGCCAGCAGGAAGTCTTCGTCGTCCAGGGCGGTAACCAGCTGGTTCAGCCCGTCAACAAAGGTTAAATCCTGGGTCAACTGGTGGCGCGCCAACGCAATCAATCCGCTGAGCGCATCGCCCATTTTATTGGCTGCCAGGGTGGCCAGCAGCGCTAACGGCTGTGCGTTCGGTGATGCGGTATCAGGCTGGGTGTCATTCAGGCTGAGCAATGCGCCCAATGCCGCACCACGGCTAAGCGGATCGGCATCGGTAGACGCGGCTTTTCTTTGCCAAACGGTGAGCGCGCGATCGGCTTCCAGCGCGGGAAATAATGTATTGCGGTCGGCATCAGGCAGCGCAAGCAGATCCCGCGTCACCAAGCGGATCGCCTGAAATGCCGCAATGTGCCGATGGCTGTCGGCGGGGTTCACGCTGCCATAGCTTTCACATAGCCATAACGCGCGGTCGAAGGTTATTTGGATCACCGTCAACAAGATCGCCGCTCCTTGCATACCCACGCTTTCACCGTGGCGATAGAGCATGTGGGCCGCTTCCAGCGCCAAGCCCAGGTCTTCAAAGTTCCCTTCCTGGCTCACCGCCGCAGTGAGCTGTTCTACTACTCGGTTGCTGAAATCCGCCAGACCGGCCAACGCAGCTTGATTCAGTAATTTAACCAGCGCCACCACCATCCCCTGGCTACCGTGCAGCTCCAGCAAGGCTTCTTCCAGCTTGGCCAGTGCCGCATCGGCCAGCGTCGCGCCGTAGGAGGCCGCTTCAATCAGCGCAGCAACTTGCTCAAGCGGAGAGCGAAGCTGCCAATGCTCGCTCATTTCGCCCGACATAGCCTGCCCAACCCCTTTCAGGCAGTGGATCCCCGGGATTGCCAATAGCGCTAGCTGATGCAAGGCTCTGCTGCGCTGACGATCTTCAGGTTTAAGCAGGTCGAGTTTGACCTCTGAGGGAATGGTTATCGCCAACCGCGCTAACTCAAGCTCCAGCGAAATCAACAACGGTGGACGTGGCGTATTGGCTGCCAGCTTGCCGTGAGACTCCCCAGCTAAAACTGCCATCATCTGCACCAGGATGGGCTCGGTTCCTGGCCGTAAAGGACCGCGATAGCTCCACGGCAGCGGGACATCCATCGCCTCTTTCACCAGCGAACCGGCCATGGCATCCAGCCAGTCGTTGCGTAACGGCAACTGGTGGCCCCGCAGCCGTGCAAGTGCCTGACCCCGTAAATAAACCGCGCCCATATCAGCGGTTGAAGCGGGTAGGTTAAGTTTGCGCAGCCGTTCAAGTATGCGCTGGAAGGCGTATAGCCCTGCCTGCTCCAAGCCAAATTCCCACACCCACTGCTGGAACGCCGGTGACGGCATGCCCGAAGCATAGCCGGTGAAAGCATCCAGCCGTTTATAGCTGTAAGGCACTAAATAAGAGCCAGTGGTGTATTGAGTGTCGCCTTGCCAATCGTCAAAACATTGGCTTATAGCGGGCAGTTCAGGCTCATGTTCTTCACTGGGGAGGTTTTGCCACAGCTTCATCAAGGTGGGTGCGTGATAGCCGCCACACACCACTAACACGGCCCCGTCCTGTTGATCCATGGCCCAGCGGATCCAACGGGCCATCATGGCTTCACGATCCTGGTTGCCCTGCGAACCGGGAACCTCTCCGCGTAACCGTTCGAAATAGTGGCTTAGACGTTGCTCCAACTCCTGCACATCGCACTGATCTTCAAATAACCGATCCCAAAGCGCATCGCGCCCCTGAATGCCTAGCTCCAGGCTCAGTGCCTGTTCAAAATCCTCTGCCCGTTGCTGCTGTTCGGCATCGGCTAAATCGGCGTAGCGGTTAGCAATATCGGCAAACGCTGCATGCCAGGCCGGCAGATCCATAAAGCGTATTTCCGCCTTGATCGCCCGCGCCTGTTGCAGCGCCTGCCACTCGGGAGAATGTTCGGCAAACGGTGACCAGGAACCTCTGCGCACACCCTGCCCAGGCTGTTGCGGCACGCCATAGCTATAGATAGCCAGCGGCAGCTGATGGGGCAAAAACAGCTCATCAAGCCGGGAGTTGAAGTCCATCGGCCCTTCTATCAGCACGTAGCGCGGTTTTAGCGTGTTAATTCTCGCCGCTACCAGCCGGGCACAGGCCGGGCTGTGGTGGCGAATACCGATGATTTCCGGTGTTTTATTCATTACGCAGCGCCTTTAAGGCAAACGGTGTCTGGCTTGGTAATAGGCCCGCCAATGGTTACCGGGCTTTTTCGCGACCTTTTGCTCAAAATAGCGCCTGAGTTTTGCCCGATCGTCCGCATTGTCTTTGACCACCGTCCCGGCGATACACTCCACCAGGTCGGCAGGCTCACCGCTGCGCTGTTCAAGAAACCATGCCCGCACTCCCACCGCATGGGCCACGTTCACCGCCTCGGCGGTCGACATCACGGCGGTTAACCGATCCATGGCGCTGTCGCCGCCTTTACCCGCTGATTTCTCACCGCCGCGCAGATCGCGGAAGGTGGTGACCAGCAGTTCCAGCACCTCAACGGGGACGGTATGAGGAATGGCGCTCTTTTCCAACAGCCGGTTGGACGCCGTAGCCACCAAATCCAGTTCCTGTTGGAAATCCATAATCGGAAATACGGTCTCAAAATCAAAGCGGCGTTTCAGGGCGGCACTCATTTCGTTCACGCCGCGATCACGGGTGTTGGCGGTGCCGATAATGTTGAACCCTTCCTGCGCATACAGCAGGTTATGGTCATCATTCAGCTCGGGGATGGTCATCACGCGATCGGACAACATACCTAGCAGGCAGTCCTGCACTTCCAACGGCGCACGAGTGATCTCTTCAAAACGCACAATTTTACCGTCGCGCATGCCCTGATAAAGCGGTGCCGGAACCAGCGCTTTCAGCGAAGGCCCTTCATTGATCAGCATGGCGTAGTTCCATGAATACTTGATCTGATCTTCGGTAATCGATGCCCCGCCCTGGATCGTCAGGCTTGAGGTGCCGGAGATGGCGGTCGCCAGTAGTTCAGACAGCATGGACTTGGCCGTGCCCGGCTCACCGACCAACATCAGGCCGCGGCCAGTCGCCAGCGTAACCAGCATCCGCTCAATCGAGGCCACGTCGGCGACAATTTTGCGCTCAATGCCTAACTTTTCGTCACCCAGAATAAAGCGCCGAGCGGCATTCAGGCTCAGTGCCCAGCCCGGCGGGCGCGGCTGGTTATCCAATTCTGCCAACAGGGCAAGTTGTTCTGCGTATTGAATTTCCGCTGGTGGCCGCTGCATTTTTTGTTGTTCAGACATAGGGATGGATTCTCTTGGTAGACGGTACGATCCCGACATGCGTCGGGATCAAGGCAAGTTTAGGCACGCAGGGCTTCCATATCGCGGATCAGTTCGCTGATAACGATGTCATCCACAATAGTGAACGGTTTGCGTTCTTCGGTTCGCTGCCAGTAATACTGGCCGTCGTCGATCACCACCCTCTCCAGCGTCTGTTCAGGGTATTCATCGACCATACCCACGATAATGCAGGGGTCAAACGACAGGCTAAACCCCAACTGGCGATCGATGGGCTTGATGAAGTCCATGATCGCGCCGCCGTCCTGGGCATCGCCACGGCGCCAGCCTTTGTTAGCCAGCCCAAGAATACGGCCAGTGGGGACTACGGCCCCTTTCCAGCGCAGCAGCTCACGGCTTTCCCGCTCTTGATCGGTCAGGCTGTAAGTATCGCGGCCTAACTGGACGAACGGTTGCAACAGTTCATAATCAGCAAACAGTTGGCCGAAACCTGCCGCCTGGTGCTCAGGCAACTCCAACGCGTGCGGAATACCAATGCGCACGTTATCGCCCTGCGGCAAGGTGTATTCGTCATCTTCTGCGGTGGTCAGGCTGCCGTCTTCGGCAACGCGGAAACAATCCACCAATTTGCCGCCATGAGTAGAATCATCGTCCACCAGATACACGCCCCAAGCCAGGCGTTGCACCAAGTGGCGAACCAGCGGATGGCGCACCAAGAACAGATCGAATAGTTCAGGTGTCCAGCGGCGGCGCTGGCACATGGCAATTTCCAAGCGCACAACTTGCTGGGCGGCCACGGTGCGGGCATCTTTTTTCAGCAGCTTGAAGATGTTCACCGCTTCATTGGCCAGTTCCTGATTGTCGGTCTTTTTCGGCTTCGGTAGATCTTTCAGGCGGGTGCCATCCCTATCGCGCACGAACGGTTTCAGGGTTTCATCGAAGCTGACGGTAAACTGGCGATCGCCGAAGTCCAGCCGCAGCGAGCCGTTTTCATCCAACCCTAAATCCGGCGCTAAACGGTCTTCCAACTCCTCAATGGTTAACTCACGGGCTTCGGCAATGGCCGCAATCTTTTCCCGTGCCCGATCCTGTAAGCCTTTAAATTTGACCTTCTGCGCGATGCCGTTCAGCAGCATCAGCGCCACGTCGGATCCGATCTGATTCAACACTTCCAGGCCGTTAACCGCCCGCTGATGCTGAGCCTCTCCTGGCCAGGCTCGAATAAACGGCGTAAGCTTGCGTGCGGTGTCATCGGTACCAAACAGGCCCAGAGACATAAAGGCCCAGCCCTCTTTCGACGGTGCCGCAGCAAATAACCATGCTGAGAACATATCCCAGGCAAAGTCCGCCAGTGAGTCTGGATCGCAAGCCTGTTTTACCTGATTGATCCCTTCATACCGTCCCTCACTGACCGGGAAGCGCAGCATGGTGCCTAAGTGTTCCAACGCGCTGTCCGGTAAAGCTCGGTTAGTGGCCTTGAGTAACGGACGACGCCAACCTGCGGGTTGATAAAAGTCAGGAGATTTGCTGATTTTACTCGGGAAGCGATCGAGCGGATCTTCATCCAGCATGGCGCGCAGTGCGTCGATAACCTCTGGATCGCCGTAAGCCTCACCGGTCTGCATAATCAACGCTTCGTGCCCCTGCGTGGCCAGCATCCGTAACGCCGAGGTTGCGCAATCTTTGGCTTCCCCTTTTTTGCCTAATGCCGCAGGGATCAGGCCGATAGCGCTGTGGTGCGGATATTTGCACAGCCACTGCTGGGCTTCGCTACGCAGCGTTTTCAGCTTGAGGTAGGCACGGGCGATAAGCGGGGCCAATTCGCTGGCACCCACGTGGCCCCAGACATTGCTCAGTTCTGTTGGGCGAGAGCGTACCGCGTTGATCAGGCCGGGTAGCGCCGCTTCACCAAATTTGGCCACCATATACTCCTCACCGCTACATTGGTGAGTAGATAAACTGCTCCATAAGGTCAGTGCCATCTCATCGGGCAACAGCGAGGTAAAGCGCATACTAAAGTTTGACCAACTGGTTTCTGCAAGCTGAGCCTTCCAGGCATCAATTAGGCCCTGCGTATCCCGGTTTCTGATGGCAACGGCTGCCGTTTCGTTCTGGCTCTTCCTGTTACCTGATTGATAAATCTGGAAACCCAGCTCATTGGCCAGCGTGTTCATATTTTTTGCGGCAGCCTGATAGCGTTTTTCTTCCCAGCCATTCAGCGCTAACCACCGTTTTTTCTCTTCATCGGTTAAATCGAGTACCGGTGCCAGCACCTGTGGCTCAAGTGCCAGGACTGCCGCTTCGCGTTTTTTCTTTTTCTGTAGCCAAGGCGGGCTGACCAGCACCAGGGGTAAATCAGCCTCATCGGCTAATTCAACCGGGCCAGATACGCGGGCAATCAAGTCTTGCACTTGAGTTTGCGCTGCCCCGCTCATCCAGGGCAGTAACTGGGCCACTTGTTCAGGATTGGCCAGCAGCAGATTGCTTAAGCAGGCGCTCAACATGCCGCTATCTTTGTTGTTAGAGGCCAACAGCTCGGCAAGCGCCGGGATCGATGCCAGTGGCCAACGGTGTGCGGCGTCGATAAACCGCGCCAGAAACGCTTTACCCTGACCGGAAACCTGCGCCAGTGCGGTAATTGCCGCCGGTGTACCAATACAGGCGAGAGCATCACCGGTAAGGGTGATTTCCGGCTGGTAGGCCAGGATTGGCACCGCGTTAACGCCGCGCTCTGCAATCAGCGTAGCGATACTAAATTCACAGTTAAGGAATGCAGCGTGGCGATAGGTAGAACGGCTCATTACGCCTAACGACTTCAGAACAGCCTCATCGGTGGCAACCAACTGTAGCCATGGCGTGACGTCACTATCCCCCTGTTGGAGCAACTCACCGGCTAACCGGTTCGCGATATCTGGGCGTTCAGGCAGTAACAAGGCAATCAACGGCTGGCGGCTAACATGCAGCTGCGGCAAGCCTGCGAGCAGTTTATCCACGCAAATCTGCCATTCGGCCTCATCGGCACAAGCCAGGAACTTACGAAAATGTAGCTCAGCGCTGCTATAGGGGGCCATCCACGAACTGCTTAGCGGATCTGCGATATCTGTATTGAGGTAGTAACTGTGTTTTTGCGCATCACTATCCCAGTTGGATTCAACACAGATCCCTTGCGCCAGTAGCAGCACATCAATCGCGTACGGCAATCCCTTTCTGGCTACTAAAAAGTCGGTAATATCTGTCTTGTTGTCGCCGTAATAACGGTTGGTACCGGCCTTGCATGCCAGGGCAAACAACACCGCATCTGACTCAATGGTGCCGTCCATCTGTTGATCGGCCAACCGTTGCCAGCTTGCAACATAAGTCTGGCGCAACTCCGCAGACGAAGAGTCAAAGTCAGTCTGAAAATCGTCACTTTTATAGAGGTGGTTGCGAAGCTTGATCCAGCTCTGCTTATCGTTTAGCTCCGGCTTTTCGCCCGGATGGGCTCGGTTGGCCAATGCCTGAACGCTTAAATTCTTCGGTAAGGAAATCGGTTCACCCTTGGCTAACCACGGTGGTGTTTCGCCAGCAGGTTTGGCGATGTCCGAAGAGATAACGGATTGCGAGAGTATGGTGGCAGCAGAGACCTGAGGCGTACTTTCTGCTGGGGTATCGCTTATTGGCTCAGCGCGGGGTTTTTCTGCTGGTTCAACCTTCGGTTTTGGCGTTGTGGCGCCAATGGTGGCGTTTTCATCAACGGCAATTTCAACGTAGCCTTTGCCGGTTTTTTCCTTCACTAGCTTCGTCATGGCAGCCGAGGCCTTGGTGTCGTTATCAAAACTCTTGGTCTGGCTTTGCCCTTGCGTACCAATCTTGCCCCAGCGCAGGTTTAAATCACTGTCCGACTGCTCGATTTGCCAAAATTTGTTTGATTTATCATCTTTGAATTCGAAATGACGCACCGCTGTCTCCCTGGGGATCAATTATCCATAAAATAACGCGTGGGATTAAGTTATCAGATATTTAGGCGATGAATAGAGGAACTGCATGGAATTTGAGAAAAACGCCATGCGGCCAGATGGATGACAAAGCGGCAATGCTGCAGAATTTGTAACAGGCGGACTATTCACCCCAAGCTAATTATTAACGGGCGCAGCATGCAGCGCCCCTGCGTACTGAGCGGGTTGACGTTTATCAGCAGTTCAAAGGCTCCCAATTTGGGAGCCTTTGATCAGTATGAGATAGGGATGCTTGCACTGACGCACGATATCCTGATCCCCTCTTTAGGTGAGCTTCAGGCCCTCTACCCTCAAATTGATATCGTCCTCACTGCGTCAGATCGCCTGACGAATTTGGTTTCAGAAGGGATTGACTGCGTGATCCGTTTAGGGGAACTTGTTGATTCAAGTTTTATCTCACGCCGTGTGGGCAACGTCGATATGGCTACCTGCGCTGCGCCGTCATACCTTGAAAAATACGGGATCCCCATGACGCCGGATGATCTTGTACATCACAAAGCCATTAATTTTTTCAGTGAACACAGTCGTGAAGTGATGGAGTGGAAGTTCGCCATGAATGGGGAAGTGGTCTCACGACGTCCAGGAAGCAATATGTTGGTTAACAATTCAGACGTGCTTCTCTCGAGTGGGCTGGCGGGACTGGGTATGGTTCATGCGTTAAGGGCGGCGCTGGAACCACATATCCAGTCAGGTAAGCTAACTGAAGTATTAACCGATTATACCCCTGTCACTAAACCGGTATCTCTTTTGTATCCTGACCGGCGCTACCTATCACCTAAAGTCCGGGTATTTATAGACTGGTTCGCCGAAGTCTTTGCCCGGAAGCACCCACTTTAGTGCTGGCTGATGGTTAAAGATAAGAGTGAAGTTGGATCACCCGGCTGACCACTTCTAATGCTTGTTGCAGGGTTGGCAGCGGCAGCGAACCCAACGCCAAACGCAGGGCATGTGGCACATGAGCAGAGGTAGCAAAAGGTTCTGCGGTAGAGAGCGAAATACGCTCTTTTAACAAGGCAGCGGCGATGCGATCCGCCCTGACCTCCTCTGGCAAGGGCACCCACAGAAAATAAGAATCAGGGTGGCCGATATAGTTCAGCTCGCTCAGTGCTTCCCTGGCTATTGACTGACGTAACCGGGCATCTTGGCGTTTTTCGTCTTCTAGCCGCATAACGGTGCCGTCTTCGATCCACTCACACAGGATCGCGGTCATGATCGCCGGGGTATTCCAGGTGGTTGCCCTGATGGCTCGTTCCAATGCGGGGATCCATTTTTCCGGGGCAGCGACTATGCCAACACGTAACCCGGTCGCGACATTCTTGGAAAAACCGGAAATATATACCGTGTGTTCAGGGGCTAGAGTTGCTAACGGCAGTGGCGGTTGCTCTGCCAGATAGGCGTACGCGGCATCCTCGATGATTAGCAGCCCATGTTCGCGAGCCAGCGCCACCAACCGGTGCCTCTGTGGCTCGCTCATCACCCAGCCAAGCGGATTATGCAGCGTTGGCATGCAGTAAACGGCTCGCACCGGGCAGCGCTGGCATAGCCGTTCAAGTTCCGCCAAATCAGGGCCATCGCTCAACGCGGGAATGGCGACCAACTCAAGATGGTAGCTCTCGGCCAGGATTTTAAAACCCGGATAGGTCAAGGCATCAACCGCGACCACGTCGCCCGGTTGCAACAGCCCCATCACGGTGATGGCTAACCCTTGTTGAGCGCCATTTACCAGCAAAACGTTCTCTGCCGCCAGGTTTAAGCCACGGTGGTTCAGATGTCTGGCTACGACCGCCCGCTCATGTGGCCGACCTGCATGGGGTTGATAGCGTAGCAATGCGTCCAGATCGCCGGAGGAAGCCAACTGACGCAACGCTGCTCTCAGCAATTCGCTTTGTGACGATAGCGTCGGGTAATTGAAGTTCAGATCGAGCATGTCCGTGGCGACGGCCTGCTGATCGATGCCCAAACCCGGCGGCAACGAAATCTCCCGGACAAAGGTCCCCCGGCCCGCTTCCCCGCTGACTAACCCCATCGCTTCAAGTTCCGCATACACCCGTGAGGCAGTGACCAACGACATGCGTTCCTGGGCGGCAAGCTGGCGATGAGTGGGTAAACGTGTCCCTGGCGTAAGACGCCCTGCGCGAATATCAGCGGCAAAACTATCGACCAGCGATTTGTAACGGGCTCGTGCCATAGCAACTTGTATCCATGACAATTTTTTGATTGTCATGATTTTGCGGCATAACATGCCGATCCACAATCCTCCAGCATCGAAAATAAGGGTGTCCCATGCAGGTGAAGATCGAGCAAAATAACGTCAGCGGCTGGCTCAATGGCTTTTTGGGCATGGTGATCTTCAGTGGTTCACTCCCCGCCACCAGAATCGCCGTGCTCAGTTTTGATCCTCTATTTCTTACAGTCGCTCGTGCTTCTATCGCTGGTCTGTTCGCGTTCCTGCTGTTAGGGCTGTTTAAACAACAGCGGCCACGAGGCGATCAGGTATTCTCCCTGATGATCGTTGCATTGGGCGTGGTAGTGGGCTTCCCATTGTTGACCGCGTTGGCGTTGCAGCATGTGACTTCGGCCCATTCCATCGTCTTTCTCGGCCTGCTGCCCTTGGCCACCGCGATATTTGGCGTGCTACGGGGTGGTGAGCGCCCTCGTCCCGCTTTCTGGCTCTTTTCTATTATCGGCAGCCTGTTGGTGATGAGTTTTGCGTTTGCTCAGGGAGTGTCCGCTTCGGTGATCGGGGATTCCTTAATGCTGGCTGCGGTGGTGGTTTGCGGGTTGGGCTATGCCGAAGGGGCTAAACTGTCGCGTGAGCTGGGAGGCTGGCAGGTGATCTGTTGGGCTCTGCTGTTGGCATTACCCGTGATGCTGACGACCTCACTGCTGCTGATACCCTCATCCTTGGAGGCTATCCGCCTGCCAGCCTGGATAAGTCTGGCCTACGTTTCGCTGTTCAGCATGCTGATCGGGTTTATCTTTTGGTACCGGGGCCTGGCTCAGGGCGGTATTGCCAGCATCGGCCAACTGCAATTGCTGCAGCCCTTTTTTGGCCTGGCGCTGGCAGCAGGCTTACTGCATGAACCCGTCAGCCTGCTGATGTTGGCCACCACGTTGGGGATTATCCTCTGCGTGGCGGGATCGCGCCGATTCGCCAAATGATCGGATCACTTCACCTTGGCCATCAGCGATTCACCGATAGCGTAGAACTGCCCACCGGCAACGTAGTGCAAACTGCGCAGCGCAGGATCGGCTGAGTCAAAATGCCAGTGGCCATCTTTAAATACACGAGTATCGGACCAGGCCCCGGTCACTTCACCAATAAACAGATCGTGGGCCTGCTGATTATGGGACTCCGGGATCAGTCGACACGCCAGCCAGGCGGAGCACCCTGCCACAAAAGGCAGTGGCCGATCGTCAAAACTGAACAATTCGACGCCACAGTTTGCCAGTGTGTCGGGTTCGGTATGCAGGCTGCGATTACCGACCTCATAGGCCAGCTGTAGCTGAGCCACAGTGGTTAGTTGCAGCTTAATATGTGACGGCGTCACTTTTGTGTAACAGGCTGGCCCCGGCGATGAAACTGGCTCCACAGCGCCATCAACAACCCCAGCCCCGCTAAAACAGCAGCCACCAGATAGGTCAAGTGTAAACCTGCCGCGCTCCCTAACCGTATATCGCTAGCAGCCGAGGCTAAAGCGAATATCCCCCCCATAGCGGAAGCCCCGATGATAAAGCCAAGGTTGCGCGCCAGATTTAACAGACCAGATACCACCCCACGCCGCTCAATGCCAACCTGTTTGATCACCGCCGTGTTGTTGGCCGCCTGGAACAAGGCATAGCCTGCGGTGATCAGGCAGATCGGCAAGATATAGCCCAAAACGCCCTGCGTAGGTGACACCATCGATAAGGTTAATGCTCCCAGGCAAACGCCCAGTAATCCCTGGCTAATCATCTGCGGTGCCCCGAAGCGGTCGACCAGATATCCCGATGGCACACCCGCCAATGCGGCAATCAGCGGCCCAGCGGACATCACCAAACCCACCATCTGTGGCGCTAAACCTAACCCATGTGCAAGATAGAAAGGCCCCACCACGAATGACGTCATGATCACCGCACTCACCAGCATATTGGTTAGCAGGCCGCTGCTCAGGATTGGCTGACGCAATAGGGCCAGTTGGACCAGCGGGCTTGCCACTTTTCTCTCAACCCAGACGAAGGCGCTGGCCGCAACGGCTGTCCCCAACAACAGTAGGCTATTGAGCGAGCCGAAATGGCCGTGCCCCAACGTCATGGCCAGCGAAAATAGCGCCAGTGTCAAACCGAGCAAGGCCATTCCGACGAAGTCAAAACGCGCCTGTTTCGTTACCTGCTGCGGATCAGTTTGCGGGAGATAGCGATAAACGCAAAACAGCGCGACGCCCCCCAGCGGCAGGTTGATCAGGAAAATTGACTGCCAGCCAAATCCGGCAATCAAGACGCCACCCAGCGTAGGGCCAAGCGCGGTCCCCACAGCGGATAAGGTGCCGAGCAACCCCATCGCCCGTCCGACCTTATCCTTGCTGATGGTTTCGCCAACTAGTGCCAGAGTGATGGCCATCATCACTGCGCCCCCTAACCCTTGCGCAACACGGGCCGCAATCAACCACCAGATGGTCGGAGCGACAGCACAACCCAGTGAGGCGAGCATAAACAGGCCGAGACCGGCCAGTAACAGCGTGCGACGGCTGATGATATCCCCCAACCGTCCGACGCCCACAATCAGCGTGGTGATTGCCAGCAGATAAGCGATCACCACCCATTGCACATCTTGAAACGAAGCGCCGAACACCTGCGCTAATGTGGGTAGACTAACGTTGGTGATGCTGCTGCCCAGAGAGGAAAGCAGCGTTGGCAAGGCCAGGCTAATGAGTCCGCCGCGCAGAGCCGATGGTGACAGAGAGATGACGTTTTGTGCGCCGGTTTTCATGGTGGGTAGGCTCCTGAGTAAACTTTCAGTCAGCCTAAGGCAAACCATAACATGGCGGAAGGCGCATGATGTGCAACTTATAAGTGCACCAAACGCCTTATGTGCGTACCGAGGGGGCCATTTACGGCTTCTTCAATTTCATCACCAAAATTGCCATGGCGATTGGTGGCGGCTGTGCCGGGTTGATGCTCGATTACTTTGACTACTTTGCCGCCATCAATTCGACGGCAGAACTGCACATCATGACCGATTTCCGCTGTCTGCCACTGGATCGGCAAATCGTTGCACGCTTACAGAGCTTCAACAGCGACCCGCAATAGTGAAAATAATCATTGCCCTATACCGCCTGTGGCTATACTTACCGCAGTAGCTACCGCAGGTATCGCTGTTGCCTGAACCCTCCTGTCTTAACTGTCTGTGGAGCCGTGCCCATGAGCAAATCAGCTAAAACTCCCCGCCCTGTTAAAGCCCCAAGCTATCTGGATGCTCTACTGCCGATAGTCACGTTGATTTTGCTGGTCGGATCTTCCGTTGCGCTGTTTGGGCTTGAAGCCGTCAACGGTCCTTTGCAGGTGGCCATCATCCTCAGCACCATGATCACCGCGATAGTCATCCTGAAGAATGGCCATAGTTGGGAGGAGATCTCCGAGTCTGGACGCAAGGGCATTGCCACCGTCTCGGGGGCCATTTTTATCCTGTTTTCCGTCGGGGCGCTGATTGGCACCTGGAACATGTCCGGCACCATTCCCACTATGGTGTATTACGGTATTATATTGATCACCCCCAACTGGTTCTATCCGATAGCCTTTTTGGTCTGCGTTGGCGTCTCTTTAAGTATTGGCAGTTCCTGGACCACGGCGGGCACCTTGGGAGTCGGATTGGTCGGGCTGGCCAATATGCTGGGGTTATCACCAGAAATTACGGCCGGGGCGGTAATTTCCGGCGCTTACGTGGGTGACAAGATCTCGCCGCTGTCTGAAAGTACCGTATTGGCCGCTCAACTCAACGGCGTCGAATTGTATAAACATATTCGCGCCCAGCTTTGGACTACCGTTCCGGCGGCGGTCATTGCCCTAATCGCTTTTATCCTGTTAGGGCTAAATCAGCATAGTGCCTTTGATGCCACCGTCACCAACAACGAACTGACCCGCTTTAACGAACTGTTCCACATCACACCGTGGAACCTGTTGCCGCTGCTTTTCCTGTTGGCATTATCGGTCGCCAAGGTGCCAGCCCCGTTGGCCATCATGTGCTCAGCCTTGATGGCGGGGATCATGACGTCCTTTATGCAACCGCAGGTGATCGAACGCTTTATTGTCGAGCCCGATCTTGCCAGCCCGCTGTTGGCCATCAAGGCGGCCTGGCTGGCGATGGCGACCGGTTTCCAGGAGAACTCCGGTATCGAGCAGATCGATGCCCTGCTTTCCCGCGGTGGTATGGACAGTATGCTGCTGACGATCTGGTTGATCATCGGTGCCGTGACGTTTGGCATTATGGTGGATGACTTCGGACTGCTGAACAAACTGGTTACGCCGCTGCTGCTGCGGGCCAGAACCGTCGGCAAGCTGTTTACCTCGGTGGTTGCCACCGCCATTGGGCTGAACATTGCGGCAGGCGATCAGTATATTGCCCTATTGCTGCCCACCAGGCTGTTCCGTGCCGAGTTTGCCAAGCGCGGGCTGGCACCAGAAAACCTGTCACGCATCGTTTCGGACGCCGGGATTGTCACCTCCCCGCTGATTCCCTGGAACTCTTGCGGAGCTTATATGGCTGCGGTTTTGGGTGTCTCGACCATGGCCTACATGCCGTTTGCCATCTTTAATATTGCCGCACCGCTGATCACTCTGGCGCTAGGTATCACCGGCTTTAATATTCGCCATATCCCCATTGCCACCCCGTCAAAAGGAGATAATCCGAGCCGTAAAGCGGTTGAGTAGCAACAGTCGGGAAATCAGCACCGAGGCAATAAATACCAGGATCAACAGCGTGAACTTAAGCGTGGCGTCGTTGAAATCATACAGCGTGGTAATAAAATAGAAGACGCTGTAGTGAACGATATAGACGCCCACCATCGCAGGGCTAATAAACTCAACGACGCGGGTGAGCAATCGGCTCTGGATGGCGATATTATCAAACAGGATAAACAGTGCCAGGCTCATACCCAACAGGTGCAGGTGCTCCAACACAAACCAGCCGGCGACGCTGATTTGGGTATGGGTTGATAGATAGCGTTCGTAGAAATACATGGAGATACCAATAGGGATCACCAGCACCCTGGCGGCCCACAACACGCCTGGTCTCTTAGTGAAACGCCGGCCCGGAGCTTCCCCCAAAACGTGGCCAAAAATGTAATAGCCACCCCAAATCCAAATGAACGAATAGCTGGAGATAAACAGTGGATCGTCCTGAGTATCCAGAGGGCTGAAAATGTCCAACAGGGCAATTACGGCAACCAACCCGGCAAACACGGCCGCAGTTATTTTTAAATGCTTAATAGCCCTCAGGATGATGGGGTAAATTAAATAGATAATACCCATACTCAATAATATGCCGTTTTGTAAAATATAACCCTGATGAATGTATTGGGTTTTTATTAAAGATGAAACGATGTTCCAGAAAATAATGATCAGGATGATGGATTTTATTTTCACCACAATCTCCCTCCTGGTGAGTTTCTCTACCTCATCCATGTAACCGATAATTATAAAAAACAACGGTTTGGCAATAATAGACACGAAGTACAACACCCCCATGGTATTGGCATGGAGGAAACACTCGAAGGCGCACATTTGGCTGGTCGAGAAGAAGGTGACAGCGGCAAAACAACTCAAACTCTTTAATGCCTGCTGGCTAACATTGTTGATCATAGTTTTCCATCCATCACCGGGTTGATGTGACACACCCTGCTGTTTTTTATAAAAATAATCTTAGTACATTAAAACCCACGGCACAACGCGCATATTTAACAATGATCCGAATGAATACCCACTCCATGGGAGTTTTCCTAGGGATCAATGAACTGGGTTTATATGTTAATTATTTTTATGAAACCTTCATTTTCATGCTTAAAGCACATTGATTTCTCTGGCTAGAAACAATCCGCCAGCCTTTTACACCCCATTGATTTTACTTACAAAAATATTAAATCCGATTATATCAATAAGTTTACGCATGCCAAAATAAAGCATTTAAATTGATTTAATCTCCTTTAACGAGTTGTTAATCAAGAATATTCCTGCATTTGGTTTTTTATTCCATTAGACGGAGTGGTTTCACCTTTACGACGAATCAACCGTGCTGATGTTGAAGAAAAAGTTATTTGCGACAGGAAAATTTTCCGGTTATGACTATGATTTAATCGTAGGTCGGTTGGTAACGTTATCCTTTAATTACGCAAAACTTTATTTGACTCGGTGTCAGTAAGGAAAACCATGACGAGCTCATCAACGAATAAATTGTCCCTATGGTCTCTCACCGCACTGGTAGTGGGTTCCATGATAGGGGCCGGGATATTTTCTTTACCGGCCACCTTTGGGCGTGCTACGGGAGGGTTTGGTGCCATCATCGCCTGGTGTATTGCCGGCGGCGGGATGTTAATGCTGGCCTTTGTGTTTCAAACGCTGGCGCAACGAAAACCCGATCTCGATTCCGGCGTGTTTATCTATGCCAAAGCCGGATTCGGTGATTATCTGGGATTTGCCTCTGCACTTGGCTTCTGGGCCGGGACCTGTATTGGTAACGTCTCTTACTTTGTGCTGATCAAATCGACCCTGGGGGCCTTCTTCCCGATATTTGGCGACGGCAATACCATTCCCGCAGTGTTGTTTGCTTCGGTCATTCTTTGGGGATTCCACATTCTGGTACTGCGTGGGGTTAAAAGCGCCGCGGCTATCAACACCATTGCCACTATCGCCAAAATCCTGCCGATCCTCATCTTTGTTATTGTGCTGATCTTTGCCTTTAAAAGTGACGTGTTTGCACTCAACTTTTGGGGAACACCAGAGACCGCAGCCTCTTTAGCCAGCGTGGGGGATCTCTCTCATCTTAACGATTACGGCTATGTGGGCCATGCGGCGGCGGCCATCGTCCCTACCGCGGAACCTGAATCCCTGTTCAGCCAGGTGCGCAGCACCATGCTGGTGACGGTATTCGTGTTCCTGGGGATTGAAGGTGCCAGCGTCTATTCCCGCTATGCCAAAGAACGCAGCCACGTGGGGATTGCCACAGTACTGGGGTTCATTGGGGTGCTGTGCCTGTTGGTGCTGATCACCATGCTGTCTTACGGCGTGCTGCTCCGTCCCGATCTGGCGGCGTTGCGCCAACCTTCGATGGCGGGCGTGTTGGAAGCTATCGTGGGGCGCTGGGGGGCTATCTTCATCAGCGTGGGCCTGATTGTCTCGGTACTGGGTGCCTATCTCTCCTGGTCTTTGCTGGCGGCAGAAGTGCTGTTTTCCGCCGCGAAAAGCAAGAGTATGCCGAAGGTGTTCGCCACCGAAAACAGCAATGCGGTGCCCTCTTCCGCCGTCTGGCTGACCAACATCACCATTCAGGTATTTTTGATCCTGACGCTGTTTAGCGATTACGCCTTCCAGCTGGCGCTAGAACTGACCAGTTCCCTGACCCTGATCCCGTATCTGTTGGTGGGTGCCTATGGGCTGAAATTAGCCCTGACCGGCGAAACCTACGAGACCGATAAACGCGATCACAAAAAGGATCTGATCTTCGCGCTGATCGCCACCTTCTACGCATTGCTGATGCTGTACGCCGGTGGCATGAAATACCTGTTGCTCTCCGCCATCATCTATGGCCCAGGCACACTGCTATACATTATGGCCAAACGTGAACAACAGGCAAAAGTGTTCACCCCGGCCGAGATGGGGCTCTTTGTAATCGTTATGGTCGCCGCCATTGTTGCAATCTACAGCATTGCCACTGGCGTTATCACAATCTGATCGAGGCAAGTCATTATGTCGACAAAAAAAAAGACGCACTCCAAGTTTGGTGTTCATTCAGAAGTAGGGAAATTACATAAAGTCATGGTTTGCGCCCCTGGCAAAGCGCATAACCGGCTGACGCCAAGTAATTGTGATGAGCTGTTGTTTGATGACGTGCTGTGGGTTGAACGCGCCAAGCGTGACCATTTTGACTTTATGACCAAGATGCGTGAACACGGCGTGGATGTGGTTGAAATGCATAACCTGCTGGCCGAAACCCTGGCGCTGCCCGAAGCCAGAAAGTGGATATTGGACCAGCAGATTGTGCCAAATGAGGTGTCGCTGGGCATTCTGAAAGAAACACGTAGCTTCCTGGATGGCCTGGCACCACGGGCGTTGGCGGAGGTGCTGATCGGTGGCCTTTCCACTACCGAGCTGGCCAAAGAAGGCTATGCCGACCACGAAGAGTTGAAGCTGATCCGCGAAGCGGTGGGCATTACCGAATACCTGCTGCCACCGCTGCCGAATACCTTATATACCCGTGATACCACCTGCTGGATCTACGGCGGCGTGACCTTGAACCCACTGTATTGGCCAGCCCGCCACGAAGAAACCATTCTGACCACGGCGATCTATAAGTTCCACCCAGACTTTGGCGAAGCCAATGTTAACGTTTGGTGGGGGGACCCAACGGTGCACCACGGTACCGCCACGCTCGAAGGTGGGGACGTGATGCCGATCGGCAACAAAACGGTGCTGATTGGGATGAGTGAGCGTACTTCGCATCAAGCGATCACCCAGTTGGCCGCCGCGCTGTTTGCCAACAAACATTCCGGCGTTGAACGGGTGATGATTGCCGCCATGCCGAAACTGCGTGCCGCCATGCACCTGGATACGGTATTTACCTTCTGCGACCGTGATGTGGTGACGCTCTACCCGGCTATCGTCAATCAGATCAAAACCTTCTCACTGCGCCCGGATGATGGCCCAACCGGCATGAAGCTGAGCCGCGATAAAGGCACCTTTGTTGAAGCCATTGCCGGAGCATTGAACCTGAAAAAACTGCGGGTGGTGGAAACCGAAGGCAACGACTACGACACCGAACGCCAACAGTGGGACAGCGGCAACAACATGGTGGCGCTCTCTCCTGGGGTGGTGCTGGCTTACGACCGTAATACCAAAACCAACACCCAATTGCGTAAGGAAGGGGTTGAGGTGATTGAGATTGTCGGTAGTGAGCTGGGCCGTGGCCGTGGCGGTGGCCACTGTATGACCTGCCCGATTATCCGCGATGCCATTGATTATTAATCGCCAAGCTTGAGCAGACCAGGCCGGATAAACGCTGTTAATCCGGCCTTTTCATTTCTAACTGAATACCACGTCCTATGGACGTGGTTATCGGCTTTTTGGCTCTGCCAGTAATGCTACTCATGGGAAA
>NZ_JAGQDC010000056.1 GCF_023282985.1 Serratia silvae
CTGTTTTCCGGTAAAAGCGTGACCACTGCCGCGTTGATGATGCACCGCGATGTCCGCACCGTCAGTACCCATAAGCGCAATGCGATGCATAAATTGGGATTTCAGAATGATGGTGAGCTTTATTTGCAAGGCAAGTGGATGGCCAAGACCGGCCCGGTGTTTGCCCGCTAACCCTTGATACCGCTATGTACTTATTCTCTCGATGGAATGAGCGAGATATTTATACAGGAGTCGCCTATGCAACCGTTGTCACAAAAGCCGTTTGGCTTGGCGTTAATGGATCGCAGCCCACTCACACTCACTGGGCTGTCTTGCTTTATCGGCACGCTTAACGTCGCCAATGAGATTATCGCGCAGGAAACCAGCATGGCTGCGGTTGCCGAAAGGTTGCTGTACCAACCCGTCGATATTCTCATCAC
>NZ_JAGQDC010000057.1 GCF_023282985.1 Serratia silvae
GTGTTGTGGTGGTTGGTGGTCGGCGGGAACACGGCTTTGGTCACGTGGGTGACGGACAGGTCGGTGCGGCGCTGGATTTCTTCGAGGCGGGTGGTCATGGGCAAATACCGGTAAACAGACAAATTTCAGGCACAAAAAAGCAGCCCGTAGGCTGCTTTTTTCTGCATCGGGAAGCTGGACTTAAGCCAGTTTTTCCTTGATGCGAGCTGCTTTACCGGACAGGTCACGCAGGTAGTACAGCTTGGCTTTACGTACGTCACCCCCGACGCTTAACGGCCATGCTGTCGATTTGCGGGCTGTAGGTCTGGAAAGTACGCTCTACGCCAACACCGTTGGAGATTTTACGAACAGTGAAAGCACTGTTCACACCACGGTTACGCTTGGCGATTACCACGCCTTCGAACGCTTGCAGAC
>NZ_JAGQDC010000058.1 GCF_023282985.1 Serratia silvae
GGTGCATCCAGGAGGATTCGAACCTCCGACCGCTCGGTTCGTAGCCGAGTACTCTATCCAGCTGAGCTATGGATGCACAGGAATTCTTTTTTGATACCGTATGGTATGTCGTTACTACCCCACCATACTGCAAAATATGGTGCATCCAGGAGGATTACTCAGCGTAACCGCTTCGCCCGCAGGGCCGTTGCTAAAGCAACGTTATCCCCCTTTGTGCTACCTTTCAGCTCGCACTCATCTGTGAGATAAACACTCTCAGACAAACACTTAGTAATATGGTGCATCCAGGAGGATTCGAACCTCCGACCGCTCGGTTCGTAGCCGAGTACTCTATCCAGCTGAGCTATG
>NZ_JAGQDC010000059.1 GCF_023282985.1 Serratia silvae
TTACTGACCCGCTGCACCTCATCCGTCAGGCCACAGGACTGAGCCAAAATATTACGCATGCCGAGTGCCGTAATGGGGCAAGATTCCATTACAATCACCCCATCCCCCTTTAGTCCATAAGGACTGGGAGAATGCGCACTCCCTCTCTGATAAGTATGAACCGTTGTCATAATTAAACCTCCCATTTCTGCCGAATTCCCTTTTTTACTTCCTTGATAACTTGGTGTGCAAAAATGTCATGCCCTCTCTTATTGATGAGAGTTATCTTTTTTATTCTTATTGACCAAATAAAATTAAAATAAAGCCAGCGATAAACGATAAATAAGCCCCAAAGCGATTAACA
>NZ_JAGQDC010000006.1 GCF_023282985.1 Serratia silvae
ACCCTACGGGTTCGAGCTTAGTACGCCCCTCCGGGGCGCCAAAGCAATGCCGCCTTCTATGAAGGCGGATTTTTACTAACCCAATATCGTTAACCGATGATCAGGTTTCCTGCAGACCCAGCTTCTTCTCCAGATAGTGGATATTGGTACCACCATGCTGGAAGTTTTCGTCGGTCATGATCTTCTGCTGCAGTTCAACGTTGGTTTTGATGCCATCAATGATCAGTTCAGCCAGAGCGTTCTTCATGCGGGCAATCGCCACATCACGGTTTTCACCGTAGGTGATCAGCTTGCCAATCATGGAATCATAGTACGGCGGTACGGTATAGCCAGCGTAGATATGAGACTCCCAACGCACGCCGAAACCACCAGGAGCGTGGAAGCGGGTGATCTTGCCAGGGCTTGGCAGGAAGGTGTTCGGGTCTTCGGCGTTGATACGGCATTCCACCGCATGACCTTGCACCTTCACTTCGTCCTGTTTGATCGACAGCGGCTGACCGGCAGCGATACGCAGCTGCTCTTTGATCAGGTCCACGCCGGTGATCATTTCGGTTACCGGGTGTTCCACCTGGATACGGGTGTTCATTTCAATGAAATAGAACTCGCCGTTCTCATACAGGAACTCAAAGGTACCTGCACCTCGGTAGCCGATTTCCACACAGGCTTTTGAACAGCGTTCGCCGATGTAGCGGCGCAGCTCTGGGGTGATCCCTGGTGCTGGTGCCTCTTCGACCACTTTCTGGTGGCGGCGCTGCATGGAGCAGTCACGCTCAGCCAGATAGATGGCGTTGCCCTGGCCGTCTGCTAACACCTGAATTTCGATGTGGCGTGGGTTTTCCAGGTACTTCTCCATATACACCATGTCGTTGTTGAAAGCCGCTTTGGCTTCCGCTTTGGTCATGGAGATGGATTGTTCGAGGTCTTTGTCGCCGCGTACAACGCGCATGCCGCGACCGCCGCCGCCGCCGGACGCCTTGATGATCACCGGATAACCGATGCGCTTGGCGAAGGCACGGTTTTTGTCCATGTCATCGGTCAGCGGGCCGTCGGAGCCTGGTACGCAAGGTACGCCGGCTTTTTTCATCGCGCTGATGGCAGAAACCTTGTCGCCCATCAGGCGAATGGTTTCGGCGCGTGGGCCGATGAAGATAAAGCCAGAGCGCTCGACCTGCTCGGCAAAGTCGGCATTCTCAGACAGGAAGCCATAGCCCGGGTGGATCGCCACGGCGCCGGTAATTTCGGCGGCGGAGATAATGGCCGGGATGTTCAAATAGCTTTTCACCGACGGTGCAGGGCCGATACAAACGGTCTCATCCGCCAGCAGAACGTGTTTCAGATCGCGGTCGGCACTTGAGTGAACGGCAACGGTTTTGATGCCAAGTTCTTTACAAGCGCGCAGGATACGTAGCGCGATCTCGCCACGGTTGGCGATAACAATTTTATCTAGCATGGTGCGCCTCGTTATTCGATGACGACCAGTGGCTCGTCAAATTCAACCGGTTGGCCGTTTTCTACCATGATCGCTTTAACCACACCGGATTTGTCCGCTTCAATCTGGTTCATCATTTTCATGGCTTCAACAATGCACAGAGTATCACCGGCGTTCACTTTCTGGCCCACTTCCACGAAGGCTTTCGCGTCTGGGCTTGGGGTGCGGTAGAAGGTCCCTACCATTGGTGAACGAACGATATGGCCACTCATGGCCGCTGGTGCTGCTGGGGTTTCTGCGGCAGCAGGGGCAACGGCGTTGGCCAGAGCAGGTTGCTGCTGCTGGGCTGGCATTGCGTACTGTTGCATCATTGGGTAAGCCTGCACCGGTGCGGCACGGCTGATGCGAACCGACTCTTCGCCTTCAGAGATTTCCAGTTCAGAAATGCCTGATTCTTCAACCAGTTCGATCAGTTTCTTGATTTTACGAATATCCATGAGTGTGATTCCGTACTCTTTTTGTGTAGCAATTAGTGGGTTTTTGACAAACGGCGAACCGCTGCCTGTAAAGCAAATGTGTAGCCATCCGCGCCGAGGCCACAGATCACGCCTACCGCGATATCAGACAGGTAGGAGTGATGACGGAAAGGCTCACGAGCGTACACGTTGGACAGGTGGATCTCGATAAACGGGATCTGTACTGCCAATAGTGCATCGCGCAACGCCACGCTGGTGTGCGTGAACGCGGCAGCGTTAATCAGGATAAAATCCGTATTGCCGCGTGCCTGATGAATGCGATCGATGAGCGCATGCTCGGCGTTGGACTGCAGATGGCTCAGGGTGATATCTAGCGCGAGCGCCTGGTTTTCCAATCCGTTAACAATCTCTTCCAGCGTAGCGCTGCCGTACTTCTCCGGCTCACGCGTCCCCAGCAGATTCAGATTGGGGCCGTTCAGAAGCAAAATGTGAAACTTATCCGCCATTGTGCTGGTATCTCCGGCAATAAAACCATCATCGTAGAAAATAACCCGATGTCAGCGATTTGTCACCTGTTACGCGCAGATTTTGCTGCCGCGACAGGTTCAAGGTCGGGCATTATAACGATATCGTGGCAATTCGCAGCTAAATACTGGTCTTATCAGCGAAGATATTCAACCCTAAATCGGCAAACACCAAGTGCCGCTATTGGATTATGAGGGGTAGAACACAGAAAAGTTCCGTGCCCCGCCAGGGGATTTTTACCGTCAATCTTGCCGGTTTTAGCGCGGTTTACGCCACCACGAGCGGAATTTCTTGTAACGCAGAGCTAACAACAGCAGCGCCAGTGACGCGTAAATAAAAGGCTGCGGTGACAACGTTTTTACCGACCAAAGGTAGTGGATCGGTGCCAGGATCGCCACCAGATAGACGAAGTTATGCAGCTTCTGCCAGTTGGCCCCCAATTTACGCTGTGCCCATAGCGTTGAGGTGGCCGCCAGAGCCAGCAAGATCAACCAGCAGAGGATACCTAGCGTCAGATAGGGGCGAGTTACCAGCTCGCGCCCCAGCAGGCCTATGTTGCTCAGCCCCAGTTCCAGCGTCGAGTAGCTTACCAGATGCAGGGTTCCCCAAGCAAAACACCACAAACCCAGCAGGCGTCGGCAACGGATCAGCAATGGCTGGCGCGCGTAGCGGGCCAATGGAGTGACGAGCAGGGTGGCCAGCAGCAATTTCAACGTCATCCTGCCGGTAAAATGCTGGATATCCTTGGCCGGATCGGCACTGAACCAGCCCTGATCGACGGACAACACCAGCCACAGAAAGGGCAGGAATGCCGCCAGGTAGATGGCTACTTTTAGCCAGGTGATCTGCTTGGGGGTTAAGCGCACTCAGAAGTTCTCCCGTAAATCGAGGCCGCGATACAGCGAAGCTACCTGCTCGGCATAACCGTTGAACAGCAGCGTCGGCTGACGTTTCACATCCAAAATGCCACCTGAACCGATGAAACGTTCGGTAGCCTGCGACCAGCGCGGATGATCGACATGGGGGTTCACGTTGGCGTAAAAACCATATTCGTTGGGAGCAGACAGATTCCAGGTGGTTGGCGGTTGTTCGCGGGTCAGGGTGATCTGCACGATGGACTTGATGCCTTTGAAGCCATACTTCCATGGGGTGATCAGGCGTACCGGAGCACCGTTTTGCGGTGGCAGCATCTTGCCATACACGCCCACGGTTAACAGAGCCAGTGGATGCATGGCTTCATCAAGGCGCAAACCTTCGACATAGGGATACTTGAGGCCACCGCCGATAAAGCGATCTTTCTGGCCAGGCATCTGTTCTGGATCGTACAGCGTTTGGAAAGCCACGTAGCGCGCGTTGCTGTTGGGTTCGGCCAGCTTAAGCAGTTTGCCCAGCTCAAAGCCGATCCACGGCACCACCATCGACCAGGCTTCGACGCAGCGCATGCGATAAATGCGTTGCTCCAGCGGGAAACGCTTGAGTAAATCGTCGATATCCAGCGTCATTGGCTTGCCGACTTCGCCGTCGATTTTCACCTTCCAGTCCGCTGTTTTCAGGGAGCCGGCGTTGGCGGCGGGATCGGCCTTATCCAGACCAAACTCGTAGAAATTATTGTAACCCGAGACTTTCTCTTCTGGCGTCAGTGGCAGATTGGCTTGCCAGATTTCGGGTTTGCTGAAATCCAGCGCTTTGCCCGGAGGAGCCGCAGGCCGATCGTTACCTTTGAACCATGACAGCAAGCCGGCCTGTGCCTGGATGGGCAAAGCCAGCGAGGTTGCCGTGATCCCTAGCGCTTGGAGTACCTTGCGCCGTTGATAGAACACGCTTTCCGGTGTGACATCGGCTTCGGTCAGTTTTTGCTGTTGTTTCATTTTTTTCTCCGCAAGTGATGGTGTAAGCATGGCGTGAAAGCCAACTTTCTGCGAGAGGGTGGATGCAAATAGAGGTAAATGAGAGGTGATTTCTTGTGAGGAATAAGCAGGCACCGCATGCAGCGCCTGCGCCCCTACATGTTATGAATGGAGTTGAATCATTAACGGATCTTCACCAGGGTGCGGCCAGTGATCTGATTGTTCATCAGCGCGGTGGCTGCAGCGGGCGCGTCTTCCAACGGAATTTCCTGCGTGGCTTGCTCATAGAAGCTTTCTGGCAGGATCCCGGCCAGACGTTCCCAAGCGGTTTGACGACGATGCAGTGGCGTTAGCACCGAATCAACGCCTTGCAGACGCACGTTACGCAAAATAAACGGCATCACGGTAGTCGGTAACTGGTAGCCTCCCGCCAAGCCGCAGGCGGCGACGGTGCCGTTGTAATTCATCTGTGCCAGCACGCGAGCCAGTAATTTGTCGCCGACGGTGTCGATGGCGCCGGCCCACAGCTGTTTCTCCAGCGGGCGCGGTGTTTCAATATACTCGCTACGGGGCAGCACAGTTTTGGCTCCCAGGGATTGTAGATAGTCGGTATTGCTGTCGCGCCCGCTGATGGCGGTGACGCTATAGCCCAGAGCGGACAGCAGGGCGACCGCTGTGCTCCCCACGCCGCCGCTGGCTCCGGTGACCAGAACGTCGCCGTCCTCCGGTTTCACTCCGCCTTCTTCCAGTGCCATCACGCATAGCATGGCAGTAAAACCGGCGGTGCCTAGGATCATCGCTTTGCGTTCACATAGCCCTTTTGGCAGCGGTACCAGCCATTCACCGCTAACGCGGGCCTGCTCGCCCAACCCGCCCCAGTGATTTTCACCAACGCCCCAGCCAGTGAGCACTACGCTTTGGCCTGGTTTAAAACGCGGATCTTTGCTGCTGTGTACCTGTCCGGCAAAATCGATACCAGGAACCATTGGGAAGTGACGAATGATCTTGCCCGTGCCGGTGATCGCCAGAGCATCCTTATAGTTGAGGCTGGACCAGTTGACGTCGACCGTCACGTCACCTTCTGGAAGCCGATCATTGTCAATATCCTTGACTTGTGCCAGGGTTTTATCGCCAACTTGTTCCAACAATAATACACGCATGTCATTGTTCCCCGCTTTTTTCATATATTATATGAATGTATGGTTCAGTATTGTCTGACTATATGCATAATAAAAAAGCCTGTCCTGATAAAGGACAAAAAAATAGTGCTTAATGGTTTTCTTCGCCGGCCAGGCTTGATAGCTTTGTAAAGCTAACCTGATGCTTGGCAAAGAAATTGAAGTCGCTTCATGATTTTTAATATCAGGGTATTGCGTTGTTTTTATTCGAGCAGGAACGGGGCCTTGTCACATCAAAAGGTGACTCTTCATTTTATCATCGCGCAGAAGGCACAGGGATGAGATTTACAACCAAACTCTCTGCTCTAATCACCCTGCTCGTCGCATTGGCTATGTTTTTGATGCTGATGGGGTGTTCATACAGTTTCTTTTACGTGACCCAGGAGCGCCTCGAGCGCCGTTTTGAAGCCTTGGCAACCTCCATCGATCAGGCAATGCTGTTCCAACCTCTGCAGGCTCAGGATAACTGGTTGCCCTTGGTGATGCGGCCGCTAGGCATCGTTGCGATTCATGTAGATACCGAAACCAGCAACCTTTTCTCCTACAGCCTGCCGAGCATCAAAGCCCCTTGGGCATCGTTGGCCGGCTACCGGCAAACCTCGCTAACCATGATGCATCACCCCGGCACTCGGGTTAATGTCACCTACCTCGATCCGTTCGCCAGCGACGTGCGCTCATTGCAGTCCACGGCGGCGGTAACGCTGTCGATAGTCATCATGGTGGTGATCCTGCTGCTCAGCTTACGCTGGCTGCGCGAACAGGCGGTAGGTGAAGATCGCCTGGAGCGCCGAGCGCGGCGCATTCTCAACGGCGAGCGTGAACAGGTGCTGAAGGGTGACGTTCGCGAATGGCCCGCTAGCGTCAGCGGTGCGTTGGATCGCCTGCTGGCCGATCTGGCCGAAGCGCGTGAGGAGCGCAGCCGGGTGGATACCTTGATCCGTGCTTTTGCCGCTCAGGATGCGAAAACTGGCCTCAATAACCGCCTGTTCTTTGATAACCAGCTCACTACTCAGCTGGAAGATGTCGGGTCACACGGTATCGTCATGATGGTGCGCCTGCCGGATTTCGATACCCTGCGTGAAATTCACGGCAATGCGGCGGTGCAGGAGCTGATGTATTCGTTGGTCAACCTGCTGTCCACCTTTGTCATGCGTTACCCAGCCGCCTTACTGGCCCGTTATTTCCACAGTGACTTTACCGTTCTGTTGCCACACCGCACGCTGAAAGAAGCGGACGGCATCGCGGCGCAGTTGGTCAACGCGATCGACTCTTTACCCTCAACGGCGCTGATCGACCGTGAGGCGTTCTTGCATATCGGTATTGTTGCCTACCGCAGCGGGCAGACCACGGAAGAGATCATCGATTACGCCGAACAGGCGACCCGTCATGCCGTGCTGCAAGGTGAAAACGGCTGGTACGTCTATGATAGCGATGTGCCAGAGAAAGGGCGCGGCAGCGTTAAATGGCGTACGCTGCTTGAACAGGTGCTGGCACGTGGCGGCCCTCGTTTATATCAAAAACCGGCGGTGACGGTGGATGGAGATGTGCATCACCGTGAAATCATGAGCCGGATTTATGATGGCGCACAGGAACTGTTGCCTGCCGAGTATATGCCGCTGGTCAATCAGCTTGGTTTAGCTGAAAGCTATGACCGCCAGCAGATGAATCGGATTATTCCTTTATTGGCGCTGTGGCCGGAAGAGACTCTGGCGTTTCCGCTATGCGTTGATTCATTATTGCAGCGCAGTTTCCAGCGTTGGCTGCGCGATACCCTGTTACAGTGTGAAAAAAGTCACCGTCGACGAATTCTGATTGAACTTGCAGAGGCAGATGTGTGTCAACATATCGACCGTTTGCGTCCGGTGTTGCGATTGCTGACCGGAGTGGGCTGTCGTCTGGCGGTTTCTCAGGCCGGATTGACGGTGGTGAGTACCTCTTATATCAAGTCGTTACCGGTGGAGATCGTCAAGCTTCACCCAGGATTGGTGCGGAGTATTGACCGTCGGGATGAGAATCAGCTGTTTGTTCAGAGCCTGACCGGTGCCTGTGAGGGCACTCAAGCGAAGGTTTTTGCCGCCAGCGTGCGTACGCGCAACGAATGGCAGACGCTGAAAGAGCGCGGGATCCTCGGTGGGCAGGGGGACTTTTTCGCCTCGCCAGAGCCGATCGACATAGCTCGCAAAAAATATTCGCGTCGATATCGTGTTTAATCTGATGACCGGGCAAAAATTAACGTAGAATGGCCCGTCTTTTCCTGTGGGCGTCAGTAGGTGCTTACCACCGGTGACAATCAGGAAAAATGTTAGATTTTATGAGCTGTGTTACGCCGTTGGCATGTTGATTTGGTGGCTAGCTGAGCCTTTGTTGAGGGATATCAGGCCCCCATTCGCCTTCCGTGCATTCGGTCACAAATAACGCAGACTATTTTTCACCGAAGTAGGACGTTTTTGCGCCTTGTCGCTGCTTCGTGTGGTTGGTAAAGTAGGCGGATTTTATTTTCCGCCCCCAGCTTGCAGGATTATCCTTTCGTTATGTTTAAGAAATTTCGTGGCATGTTTTCTAATGACTTGTCCATCGACTTGGGTACCGCCAATACCCTGATTTATGTTAAAGGGCAAGGCATTGTACTAAATGAACCGTCGGTGGTTGCCATTCGCCAGGATCGTGCCGGTTCACCCAAGAGCGTTGCGGCCGTCGGTCATGACGCCAAGCAGATGCTGGGGCGTACGCCTGGCAATATCGCAGCTATTCGCCCGATGAAAGACGGCGTGATCGCCGACTTCTTTGTCACCGAAAAAATGCTGCAGCATTTCATCAAGCAGGTTCACAGCAACAGCTTTATGCGCCCAAGCCCGCGCGTATTGGTTTGCGTACCTGTTGGTGCCACCCAGGTTGAACGCCGTGCGATCCGTGAGTCCGCTCAGGGTGCAGGCGCGCGTGAAGTCTTCCTGATTGAAGAGCCTATGGCTGCGGCGATCGGTGCGGGTCTGCCAGTATCGGAAGCCACCGGCTCCATGGTGGTTGATATCGGTGGTGGTACCACTGAAGTGGCAGTGATCTCGCTTAACGGCGTGGTGTACTCTTCTTCCGTGCGTATCGGCGGCGACCGCTTTGACGAAGCCATCATTAATTACGTGCGCCGTAACTACGGTTCACTGATCGGTGAAGCTACCGCAGAACGTATCAAGCACGGTATCGGCTCGGCCTATCCGGATGACGAAGTACGTGAAATTGAAGTGCGTGGCCGTAACCTGGCTGAAGGTGTGCCGCGTGGGTTCACTATGAACTCCAATGAAATTCTCGAAGCTTTGCAGGAACCTCTGACCGGCATCGTCAGCGCGGTCATGGTTGCGCTGGAACAGTGCCCGCCGGAACTGGCTTCCGACATCTCCGAACGCGGTATGGTGCTGACCGGTGGTGGCGCATTGCTGCGTAACCTGGATCGCCTGCTGATGGAAGAGACCGGTATTCCGGTGGTGGTGGCAGAAGATCCTCTCACCTGCGTGGCTCGCGGTGGTGGCAAGGCGTTGGAAATGATCGACATGCATGGCGGCGATTTGTTCAGCGAAGAATAGTGAGCAGCCCCAGAATGGAGGGATCGTAGCGGATGACGGCATTTATCGGGCATCTGGTGCGTTCCCCTTTCTGTTGTCGAGGAACGTGCATAATTTATGAAGCCGATTTTTAGCAGGGGGCCTTCCCTGCAACTACGACTTTTCCTGGCAGTGATCGTGGCGATTGCGCTGATCGTTGCCGACAGCCGGCTCGGTACGTTCGTTAAAATACGAAACTACATGGATACCGCCGTCAGCCCTTTTTACTTCTTGGCTAATGGGCCGCGTAAAGTTTTGGACAGCGTATCGGAAACGCTGGCTACCCGCCAACAGCTAGAGCTGGAAAACCGTGCTCTGCGGCAGGAACTGTTACTCAAAAACAGCGATATTCTTCTTCTTGGCCAATTCAAACAGGAAAATGCCCGTTTGCGTGAGCTGCTAGGCTCGCCGTTGCGCCAGGACGAACATAAAATGGTCACCCAGGTGATCTCCACCGGTTCTGACCCTTATAGCGATCAGGTAGTGATTGATAAAGGCTCGGACAACGGGGTGTATGAAGGGCAGCCGGTTATCAGTGATAAAGGCGTGGTCGGGCAGGTGGTGGCGGTGGCTAAAATGACCAGCCGCGTCCTGCTGATCTGTGATGCTTCCCATGCGTTGCCAATCCAGGTCTTGCGCAATGATATCCGGGTGATTGCCGCAGGCAGTGGCTGCACCGATGACCTACAGTTGGAACACCTGCCGGGCAATACCGATATCCGCGTCGGGGATGTGCTGGTCACCTCTGGTTTGGGCGGGCGGTTCCCGGAAGGTTATCCGGTGGCTGTGGTGTCTTCGGTAAAGGTGGATAACCAACGAGCTTATACCGTGATCCAGGCGCGGCCAACCGCTGGCCTGCAACGCCTGCGCTATCTGTTGTTATTGTGGGGCGCCGATCGCAACGGCACCATGCCGCTGCCGCCAGAGGAAGTTCACCGCGTAGCCAATGAACGCCTGATGCAGATGATGCCGCAGGTATTGCCACCGGCCGATGCCATGGGCCCACCGGCTCCGCTACCAGCACCCGCTACTGGTACCGTTCAGCCTCCGGCGGGGGCAATCCGATGAATCGCTATCGCAGCAACGGGCGCTGGATTATCTGGCTGTCATTCTTGGTGGCATTAGTGCTGCAAATCATGCCGTGGCCGGAGCAGATCTACATGTTCCGGCCATCCTGGCTGCTGCTGATCCTCACTTATTGGGTAATGGCGTTGCCACATCGGGTTAACGTCGGCACCGGGTTTATCCTCGGGCTGATCATGGATCTGATCCTGGGTTCCACGCTCGGTGTACGTGCGCTGGCCATGGGCATTATTGCTTATCTCGTCGCGTTCAAATTCCAATTATTCCGCAATATGGCATTGTGGCAGCAAGCGCTAATCGTCGTGCTGCTGTCATTGGCTATGGACGTGGTGGTGTTCTGGGCTGAGTTTTTAGTGATCAACGTCTCTTTCCGCCCCGAGGTGTTCTGGAGTAGTGTGGTCAACGGCGTACTTTGGCCGTGGTTATTCCTGCTGATGCGCAAGATCCGCCGTCAGTTTGCCGTACAATGAGGTTATAACGATGTTTTCGCTCTATCTTGCTTCTGGTTCTCCCCGTCGTCATGAACTGCTGACTTTGCTCGGCGTACCGTTCGAAGTCATTTTGACGCATACTGAAGAGCAGCGGCAGGAAGGGGAAGCGGCGGAAAATTACGTTCGCCGTCTGGCGCAGGATAAGGCCAGGGCGGGTGTATCCCTGGCGCAACATGGTTGGCCCGTGCTGGGTGCAGATACTATCGTGGTGTTGAACGGCCAGGTGTTGGAAAAACCGCGGGATGAAGAGCATGCGGCACAGATGCTGACAGCTTTGTCCGGGAAACAGCATCAGGTGATGACCGCCGTGGCGATCGCCGATAAACAGGGCGTTTTATGCCAGCTGGTGGTCACCGACGTGACGTTCCGCAATCTGTCACCACAGGATATCTGCGACTATATCGCCACGGGCGAACCGATGGATAAAGCGGGTGCTTACGGAATTCAAGGCAAGGGTGGTTGTTTCGTCAGAACGATAACCGGCAGTTATCACGCGGTGATGGGATTGCCGTTGGTCGAAACACATGAGCTGCTCAGTCATTTTGTCGCATTACGAGAGGTAAGAACCGATTGATGTCACCACTAGATTTCCCGTCGCCGCCATAGCGTGAGCGCAGGAAAGATAAGGGGCAGGCGCTAACCGGCTCTGAGGAGAAAGCATGACAGCTGAGCTACTGGTAAATATTACGCCGTCGGAAACGCGGGTTGCCTATATTGATGGCGGCATTCTGCAAGAGATCCATATTGAGCGCGAAGCCAAACGTGGCATCGTGGGCAATATCTACAAAGGGCGTGTTAGCCGCGTGTTACCCGGCATGCAGGCGGCCTTTGTCGATATTGGCCTGGATAAAGCGGCCTTTCTGCACGCCTCCGATATCATGCCGCACACCGAGTGTGTTGCCGGTGATGAACAAAAGAATTTCTCCGTGCGTGATATCGCCGAACTGGTGCGCCAGGGGCAGGATCTGATGGTTCAGGTGGTGAAAGACCCGCTTGGCACCAAGGGGGCACGCCTCACTACCGATATCACTCTACCTTCGCGTTACCTGGTCTTTATGCCGGGCGCTGCGCATGTGGGGGTTTCCCAACGTATTGAAAGCGAAGCCGAACGCGAGCGTCTTAAGCGTGCGGTGGCGGGATATTGCGACGATCTGGGCGGCTTTATCATCCGCACCGCGGCGGAAGGGATCGGCGAAGAAGAGCTGGCGCAGGATGCGGCCTTCCTCAAGCGCTTGTGGACCAAGGTCATGGAGCGCAAAAAGCGTAACCAGACCAAGTACAAACTGTATGGCGAACTGGCCTTGGCGCACCGTATCCTGCGTGATTTTGCCGGGGCGGCGCTGGATCGTATCCGCGTCGATTCACGCCTGACGCACGACCAACTGGTGGAATTTACCGGCGAGTACATCCCGGATATCACCAATAAGCTGGAGCTGTATACCGGCAGCCAGCCGATCTTCGATCTGTACGACGTTGAGAACGAGATCCAGCGAGCGCTCGAGCGCAAGGTCGAGTTGAAGTCCGGCGGTTATCTGATTATCGATCAAACCGAAGCCATGACCACCGTGGATATCAACACCGGTGCCTTTGTCGGCCACCGCAATCTTGATGAAACCATCTTCAATACCAACATCGAAGCGACGCAGGCCATTGCCCGCCAGCTGCGGTTGCGCAATCTGGGTGGCATCATCATCATTGATTTCATCGATATGAACAATGATGAACACCGCCGCCGGGTATTGCACTCGTTGGAGCTGGCGCTGAGTAAAGATCGGGTAAAAACCACGATCAACGGTTTCTCTCAGCTAGGATTAGTGGAGATGACGCGTAAACGCACGCGTGAAAGTATTGAGCATGTGCTGTGTAACGACTGCCCGACCTGCCAGGGCCGTGGCACGGTGAAAACGGTGGAAACCGTCTGCTATGAGATTATGCGTGAGGTCGTGCGCGTGCATCATGCTTACGATTCAGATCGTTTCCTGGTCTATGCCTCTGCGGCTGTAGGTGAGGCGCTGAAAAGTGAAGAGTCACACGCGCTGGCGGAAGTGGAAATCTTCGTTGGCAAACAGGTTAAGGTGCAGATCGAACCGTTATACAGCCAGGAACAGTTTGACGTTGTGATGATGTAATCCGGGGCACAAGCGTTAGGTTATATATTTGGTCATTAAGGAGAAATGCGTGAGGCGACTGCCCGGGATCCTGTTAGCCACAGGCGCCAGTTTGATTGTTGTTGTGGCGTTGCTGATCAGCGGGTTGCGTTTGGTGCTGCCCGAGCTTAACCACTATCGCCCGTTATTGCTGGAGAAGGTGCAGGCCATCGCCGGGGTGCCTGTCGAAGCCGACTTTGTCCAGGGCAGTTGGGAAACCTTTGGCCCAACGCTGGAAGCCCGCAACATCCGTTTGGCCTTGCCAACAAGCAAGATCCAGATCGAACGGGTTACGCTGGCGCTGGACGTGTGGCAATCCCTGCTGCATTGGCGCTGGCAGTTCCGCGATCTCACCTTCTATCAACTGCAGCTCGATCTTGACGCGACGCTCGGGGGAGAAGGCAGCAATGGCAATGGCCTTACCCCGAACGGAGTCAGCGATCTGTTCCTGTATCAGCTGGATCACTTTGATCTGCGCAACAGCCGCCTCTCGTTCCTTACCCCATCAGGCTCCCGTGCTGAATTCCATATCCCGCAAATGACCTGGCTTAACAGCCATAATCGCCATCGCGCGGAAGGCCAAATCAGCCTGACCAGCCTGAATGGCCAGCACGGGGCGGTACAGCTACGCCTGGATCTGCGGGATGAACAGGGGTTGCTCAACACCGGCACCATCTATATGCAGGCCGATGCGATTGATATGAAGCCCTGGTTCAGCCGCTGGCTGCAAACCAATACCGGTCTCGAAAGCGCCGACTTCAGCCTGGCAGCCTGGCTCAATATCAAAAATGGCGACATCTACAGTGGTAATGCCCTGCTTAATAAAGGCACTGCCAGCTGGTCGGTGGGCAGCGACCAACACCGGCTGGACGTCGATAATCTGGCGTTGGCAATGAGCCGCGAGGGTAGCGGCTGGCAGGTACATGTGCCTGCCCTGAACCTGAAAACCGATGGTCAAGTCTGGGCACCAGGAACCCTTACTGCGCTGTGGCTGCCGGAAAATACCCAATTTATCGGGCCAAACCAGAGTGAAGAACTCCGTATCCGTGCCACCGGCATCCAGCTGGAACGGTTGGAAGCATTGCTGCCTACCTTCTCGTTCCTCAGCCCGGACGTGCTAGAGCACTGGAAAGACTTACAACCTCGCGGCATGCTCAGGGCGCTGGCGCTGGATATTCCGTTGCAGCAGCCGGAAAAAACCCGTTTTCAGGCATGGTGGCAGGATCTGAGCTGGCAACACTGGAAACTGTTGCCGGGCGTCGATCACTTTTCCGGTGCGTTAACCGGGGGGGTAGAAAACGGCCGTCTGACGCTGGGGCTGAACAACAGCACGCTGCCTTATGGCGATATGTTCCGAGCACCGTTGGAAATCAGCAGTGCCAGCGGGGCGCTGACCTGGCAAAACAACGATCAAGGCTGGCAATTGGCCAGTAAAAACCTGGATGTGCAAGCCAAATCCCTGTGGATTAACGGTGATTTCCGCTATCAGCAACCGGCCAACGGCGAGCCTTGGCTGGATATTCTGGCAGGCATCCGTTTGTATGACGGCGCTGATGCCTGGCGTTATTTCCCTGAACCGCTGATGGGTAAACATTTGGTGGATTATCTCAGCGGGGCGATCCAGGGCGGGCAGGTTGATAATGCTTCCCTGATTTATGCGGGCGATCCGCAGCACTTCCCGTATGAGAAGAACGAAGGGCAGTTTCAGGTGTTTGTCCCACTACGCCACGCTACCTTCCAGTTTCAGCCGGAATGGCCAGCGCTGAACGATCTGGCGATCGACCTCGACTTTGCCAACAATGGCCTGTGGATGAATGCGCCGCAAACCAAACTGGGCAACGCGACGGGCAGAAATATTAGCGCCGTCATTCCGGACTATAGCAAACAACGCCTGTTGATTGATGCCGACGTTGCGGGTACCGGGCAAGCTATCCACGACTATTTCATGCAGACCCCACTGGATGACTCTGTCGGGGCGGCATTAGATGAGCTGCAGGTGGGTGGCAATGTAAGTGGGCGCTTACATCTGAATATTCCGTTGGACGGTGAGCTGGTTAACGCCAGCGGTGAAGTGACGCTGAATAACAACTCGCTGTTGGTCAAGCCGCTGGAGAGCCAGCTAGAGAGAGTGAGCGGCAAGTTCCGTTTCGACAACGGCAACCTGCAGAGCGATACCCTGACGGCCAACTGGTTTGGGCAGCCGCTGACGGTCAACTTCGATACGCTGGAAGGCAAACAGGATTATAAGGTTAACGTTGGGCTGAAAGGCGATTGGCAACCGGCTAAGGTTGAAGGCCTGCCGCCAGAGTTTGCCAAAATGTTGGCAGGCAGCGCCGCCTGGCAAGGTAAAGTGGCGATCAACCTGCCGCATAAAGGCCAGCCGAGCTATGAGATTGGCGTGAATGCCGATCTGAAAAAAGTAAGCAGTCACTTACCTTCTCCCCTGAATAAAGCCGCAGGGGAAGCGTTACCGGTCAGCGTAAAAGTGAATGGCGGCCTGCAAGGATTTATGCTCAATGGCAGTGCTGGCAAGCAAAACCACTTCAACAGCGAATGGCTGCTGGCCAAACAGCAGGTGACGCTGGCACGTGCCGCCTGGCAAACCGGCGGTTTCTCGACCCCAACGTTACCCAAAGATAAATCCCTGGTGCTTAATCTGCCCGAGCTGGATGGCGAGCAATGGCTGGGGCTATTGGCACCGGCGATGAAGCAAAGCAGCGGTGCAGGCAAGGTGGGCAACTTTGTGTTCCCAACCAGCGTAACGCTCGAAACCCCACAGCTGACGCTGGGCGGACAGGCGTGGCATAACCTTCAGCTGGCGGTCGTGCAGCAGTTGGCGGGAACGACCGTCACCGCCAAGGGTAAAGAGATTGATGGTAGCCTGTCGATGCCGGATAAGGGCGTGTGGCGCGCGGATCTTGGCTATCTTTACTACAACCCGCAGTTTGCCAGCGGCGACGGCAGTGCTGGCGGAACCAACCCGCTGGACTCGGCGGAGCGGATCTCGTTACAGGATTGGCCTTCGTTGATGTTGCGTTGTAAATCCTGCTGGATGATGGGGCAGAATCTTGGCACGGTGGAGGCCGATCTCAAACGTGACGGTGACTCGCTAGTGCTAAGCCATGGGCTGGTGGATACCGGCTATGGTCGCGTGAGCGCCACCGGCCTGTGGAAACAGAACGCTCAGGAAGAGCGTAGTGCGTTAAAGGGCAAGCTGCTGGGCAGCAAAATCGATCGTACCGCCAGTTTCTTCGGCGTGATCATTCCATTAAAAGACGCACCCTACGATATCGATTTTGATCTGCACTGGCATGGGCAGCCATGGAAACCGCAGATCAACACGCTCAATGGCACCATGAAGGTCGATCTGGGGAAAGGCGAGATTGACAACGTCGGCGGTGGCCGGGCTGGGCAGTTGTTACGCCTGGTCAGCTTTGATGCCCTGCTGCGCAAATTACAGTTCGACTTCCGTGATACCTTCGGTAATGGATTTTACTTTGACTCCATACGCGGCACTATCTGGGCGAAAGATGGCATAATGCATACAGATAACTTTTTGGTGGATGGGCTGGCGGCGGATATTGCCATGAGCGGCCAGATCGACCTGGTGAAACGCCAGATTGATATGCAGGCCGTGATAGCGCCAGAGATCTCGGCGACGGTTGGTGTGGCGACCGCGTTTGTGATCAACCCGATTGTGGGGGCGGCGGTGTTTGCGGCCTCGAAAGTGCTGGGGCCGTTGTGGAGCAAGATCTCGTTTATCCGCTATGACATTACCGGTAGCCTGGACCACCCAAGTATTCATGAGGTGTTGCGTAAGCCAAAAGAGGATAAATCGCCATGAAAAATGCTAACGTTGCGTTATTACAGCTGTGTAGCGGTGAGCAGATACGGGACAACCTGGCCCAGATTGAGCAGCAGATCAAGCAGCTTAATCCCGGGATAAAACTGGTGATGACTCCGGAGAACGCCTTACTGTTTGCCAACTCGGCCGCCTACCGTGAACATGCGGAAACGGAAGGTCACGGGCCGTTGCAGCAAGCGGTGCGTGATATGGCTCGCCGTTATGGAGTATGGTTACTGGTTGGCTCTATGCCATTGATCAGCCGCGAAGATCCGACACGCATCACCACCAGCAGCCTGCTGTTTGACGATCAGGGCGAAATCCGTGGCCGTTACGACAAACTGCACATGTTCGACGTGGATATCAATGATATCCATGCCCATTATCGCGAGTCGGATACCTATCAGCATGGCCAACAATTAACGGTGGTTGATACGCCGGTTGGCCGCTTGGGCATGACGATATGCTACGACCTGCGCTTCCCTGGCCTGTATCAGGCGCTGCGTGCGCAAGGTGCGGAACTGATCTCGGTGCCCGCCGCATTTACCCGCGTGACCGGTGAGGCACACTGGGAGATTTTGCTGCGCGCCCGCGCTATCGAGAACCAGTGTGTGATCCTGGCTCCCGCGCAGGTGGGCCGCCACGGAGCTACCCGCCGCACCTGGGGCCATTCCATGGTGGTAGACAGCTGGGGCAATGTGTTGGCAGAAAACCCCGACGCGGTTTCCGCGCTGAAAGTGCGCGTGGATACCGGCAAGTTGCATACGGTGCGCAAGCAAATGCCGGTGATGCAGCACAACCGATTCCAGCCGACGCTGATTGCGCCGGTTGAAAACTCCTCCAATAAAGAGTGAAAAAATTATGAGCCTGTCGTTTGTCAGTGAGCAGTTACTCGCTGTGAATAAGCTGAGTCATCAAGACCTGTTCTCCGTATTGGGTCAACTGGCCGAACGCCGCCTCGATTACGCCGACCTCTATTTTCAGTCCAGCTACCACGAAGCCTGGGTGATTGAGGATGGCATCATCAAAGATGGCTCGTACAATATCGACCAGGGCGTTGGCGTACGCGCGGTCAGCGGTGAAAAAACCGGCTTTGCCTATGCGGACCAAATCACCCTGAACGCCCTGAACCAAAGCGCTCAGGCCGCTCGCAGCATCGTGCGTGACAGCGGTAATGGCAAAGTCCATACGCTGGGCGAAATCGGCTATCAGGCGCTGTATCCTTTGCTCGATCCGCTGCAAAGCCTGCCGAGGGAAGAAAAGATCGCGCTGTTGCACCGGGTAGACAAGGTCGCGCGTGCTGCAGACAAGCGCGTGCAGGAAGTGACGGCCAGCATCACCGGCGTATACGAACAGATACTGGTTGCGGCAACGGATGGTACCCTGGCGGCGGACGTTCGCCCGCTGGTGCGTTTCTCCGTCAGCGTGCTGGTGGAAGAAGACGGCAAGCGTGAGCGCGGAGCCAGCGGTGGCGGTGGTCGTTTTGGCTATGACTACTTCCTGGAAGTGGTGGATGGCGAAGTGCGTGCCGATGCTTTTGCTAAAGAAGCGGTGCGTATGGCGCTGGTTAACCTCTCTGCTGTGGCGGCCCCGGCGGGCACCATGCCTGTTGTACTGGGCGCGGGCTGGCCGGGCGTGTTGCTGCATGAAGCGGTCGGTCACGGACTGGAAGGTGACTTCAACCGCCGTGGCACTTCAGTATTCAGCGGCCAGATGGGTCAACTGGTGGCTTCTGAGCTGTGCACCGTGGTGGATGATGGCACCTTGCAAGGCCGCCGTGGTTCACTGGCGATCGATGACGAAGGCGTGCCGGGTCAATACAACGTGCTGATCGAGAACGGCATCCTGAAAGGCTATATGCAGGATAAACTCAACGCACGGCTGATGGGCGTGGCGCCTACCGGTAACGGCCGCCGCGAGTCTTATGCTCATCTGCCAATGCCGCGCATGACCAACACCTACATGCTGGCGGGCAAGTCGACGCCAGAAGATATTATCGCCAGCGTAGAATATGGCCTGTATGCGCCGAACTTTGGCGGTGGTCAGGTCGATATCACCTCCGGGAAATTTGTCTTCTCTACCTCTGAAGCCTATCTGATCGAAAATGGCCGCGTCACCAAACCGGTGAAGGGGGCCACGCTGATTGGTTCCGGCATTGAGGCGATGCAGCAGATTTCGATGGTGGGCAACGATCTGGCGCTGGATAAGGGCGTGGGCGTGTGCGGTAAAGAAGGGCAGAGCCTACCGGTAGGGGTTGGGCAACCAACGCTGAAGCTGGATTCACTCACCGTGGGCGGTACGGCGTAATAAGCGCGGTTTAATGTATCTTGGCCCTAACTCATGGTAGGTTAGGGCCAAAGCTAATAGCGTCAACTAAGAGCGAGGAGCGGACGTTACGCTTCCAGCAGGAATGGCATAGAAGTGTCTAGATTAGACGTGGCAATTCATTGGTCATTCCTTGGCTCATAACACTACGCTCACTGGAAAATCTGTAACGCTACGTAGAATTTCACGAATCAGCGCTTTGTTATGTCCCAAGAAACCATACTCAGACATGCAACTCTTTTTCTTTGATTTTAGTATATAGTTGAAAAATTCGATTAATAGATGCCTCATCTCCGAGTTCTACTCTCCAGCCAATTTTTTTAATTTCAGTCAAAAATGACTCGGGAGCACAATGACTTTCTCTAAGAAAAAGCATCATGTCATAGGATGTGACTCCATTGCTAAAACTATCTAGCACAAGTAACTCACCCTTGTGAACCATTTGAGCATATTCGTTGTATATATAGCTTCCCACGAACGATAAGCGGGATTCCAAACTAGAATAACCATTCTTTGTCTTTATGGCTCTCTCTGCCCAAAATTCAGCATACCTAGATGAATGATCTATAAGAAGTAAACCGCTTGCAGATATTTTAAGCCGCTCTGACCAATTAAGCTTGCCAACGACCAAGTCTCTACTGCTTGATAATCTAGGGTGCTGTCTTCGCAATAGGGCTATGGTACATTTATATAAAACTATCCATCCGCGCACTACTTTAATTAATTCGGCTTCAGGTACTTTCCTCAACCCCCCTTTTTCTTGACGACCTAATCTCCCTAAGAATACTTGATGAATATCCATAAAACGGCCAGCTAACTCTTGATCTGATATGTCGGCCTCAATATTTAAAACCCAATAAGCCGCAGTTAAATCGTTAAATAAAAATATAAACTTATCGTTCTCGACTGAATAGATGGCGTTATTAGTCAAAGCGGTTCCAACCTTTAGTCTCTAAGGGTCTAATTCTCCGCTGCTTGCGACTTTGTTGAATCACAGTGTCTGTAGCGCACTGTAAAACGATGACTTGCCGCGAGCATACAAGGCAGAGTTCCGTTACTACTCCGCCCCTCGGTGAGTAGGTTTTTTATTTTCACCAACCTTTCCACCCCCAATCACGAGCAAGTGAAACTTTTTCCTCATCAATATCAAGTTCTGCAATAACGTCGACTGGTAACCCGGAAGTGGTTTTAGGAACAACAGAAAGAGTTTGTCGCATGGCTGAGAAAAGACCAATTAGTTCTCCGGCGACGTTTAACTGGTCCTGTCTTTTCAATGAAAACACTGGCACTGTTATTACTGTATTGCTGCCTTTATTAACATTGAAAGCCTGAATGGGGTCAGTTGCGGACAAGATATGCACTGTTGCAGTAGCCGTGGCCGTGCGTCCTGTCTTAGGTCCGCTAGCTTCGTTGATTCCGAATGAAATGCTATTTCCTTGAATAATTACATCCAGACTTCCTTCTTGATTGTCCGATTCAAAATCGTATAGCACACCAATCAAGTAAATATTTCTTATTCTAAATATTGAAACATGCTGTACGCTTGCTTCTATTTTTTTCATTGTAATCTGCCTTTTTGTTTGAAGTGTTAGCAATTAAGGAAAAGCCATCATCTTCTGTGGCCGTATGGGATGCGCTAACCATTCATGAACTTTGAATCCATTGAGCCGAGCGCTTGAAAGCGACTATTAGCAATGGAATAAAAGCGACAAACCCGTATCAAGCGTAGTAAGCAATCAGCCAAGTGTCCACCCGTGGTCATGGTTTAGATGCTCCCTCTCAAACCTCAACTTCCCCAATCCGTTCCAACGCATCCACAATCAGATCCCAGAAAGCAGTCTGATAGGGTTTAACCACCACCTGAGCCTGCTCATACCTATGGCCGGAAAAACTCGAGCAGTTCGACCACAAATCATGCGGAGTTAATTAACCATCAGCCGCAAAGCCAAATTCTGCGGATAGGGGTCAAAGTATTTTTGCGTCAGCAGGTAGCGGTCTGGGTATTCGCCCAGGTAATGCTTAAGCAGCGTCAGCGGCGCGAGTATTGGCAGCAGCCCCTCGCGATAGTGGAGGATCACGTCGCGCAGCTCGCCGCGCTGACGCGCGTTCAGCTGGTTACGAAAATACCCCTGAATGTGCATCAGCACGTTGGTGTGGTTCTTGCGCGAGGCGGGTTCTCTCAGGATCGTCATCAGTTTTTCGCGATAAGCCACGAAGAATGCGTCCAGGTCTTCCCACTCGTGCAGCGAGGCGACAAACTGTCCAATTTCTCGGTAGCCCGCTTGATGGTGCGCCAGCAGCTGGAGTTTGTACCGGCTGTGGAAGTCCAGCAGCGCATGGCGGCTCAGACCGTTCGCCTTCAGGGTGTTCAACTCGTGCAGGGCGAAGATGCGCTCGACAAAGTTTTCCCGCAGCACCGGATCGTGCAGGCGTCCATCTTCTTCGACCGGTAACCACGAGTATTTCTCCAGCAGCGCCCTGGTAAAGACGCCCACCCCCTCTTTACGCCCGCGATTGCCCTTTTCATCATACAACCGTACGCGTTCCATACCGCAGCTCGGCGATTTGGCGCAGACGATAAAGCCCGACAGTTCGCCAAGACGTGAGAGATAGGAATCCGTGAATTCGGCCATTTTCTCCGTCATATCGTCGTGTGGTGCTTGGCTGAAGTGCAGCCGGAAATCCCCTTCGGTGGTCTGAACCAGGCGCAGGGCCGGACGGGGCGAGGGCAGACCGATAGCCATCTCCGGGCAGATGGGTTTGAAGGTCACCCACTGCGCCAGCCCGTCCATGACAAAGCTCATGCGTTTATGTCCGCCGTCAAACCGAACAGTCGAGCCGGTTAAACATCCGCTGATCCCAATGACGGGTTGCTTATTCATGTCGCGATCCTCTTACTGTTCTTTTCGGGTGAAGAAAAGCGTTACCTGACCGACGGTGATGCCGAATTTCTTCATCTCTGTTTTATTAAACAGATGCGTGTCATCTTGCAGGTACATCCAGTCATCAAAGTGAAGCAGCCAGGTACTGCCATTGGCTTTCACGTTCATGCTGTAACGCCAGTTAAAGGCATTGCCTTCCGCTACGCCAGTGGCCACACCTTCAATATCGCCTGCGGTGCCTTCGTAGCGATTGGCGCCGACGCGCCGGATATGCCACACCCGTTGCTGCTTCTCGCCATCGTCATAAACAAAGTGTTCATTTAGCGTCAGCGTGTCGCCGATGACCTTGCCACTGATTTCCACATGGAAGCGGCGCAGCTGTTTTCCGCTGCGGTCTTGTACCATGCCCCATGCCTCGGTTTTCCCCTGGAAGTAGCGGAAGATATCGAGCGGCGGTTGTTGATGCCGGTAGTCGCTGATGTCTGTGCTACAACCCACCAGAAGCATCATCAGCGCCAGGCCAATTATCAGAATGCGTTTCATTTTTCACCTCCGATCAACTGCTGACGTAGTTCGGGATATTGCGTGCGTGGATCGAGCCAGATGGCTAGAAAGTTGGTACTGAAGGTTGCAGACTGGCTGGGGCCGAGCGGGGTAAAGCTTTTTTCTGCCGCCGAGGAGCGATACCAGAACTGCCCCTGCTTACCGTTAAGAACAAAGACCAGTTGCGTGCCCGGCGTGGCGTCCGGCCAGAGTGACTGCAGCATGCGCAGCCAGGCTTCGCTCTGTGGTTCGCGCTCCAGGATACCCTGCGCCTGCCACTGGTCACGAGTGGCGTCGACCAACTGATCGCGGGCGATGTCGCGTTTGTAGGTAATAATCAGCGCCTGATCCTGCTCCGGCCCGTGATACCGACCATCCGGCGTGCTCAGTTGGGAGGTATAAACGGTAAACGGCCCCCATGTGAGGGTTGCATCACCCACTTTGCGCCAGCTTAACCAGTCGGCGGCATGGGCGACGGGCGTGATGGCCGCCAACCACAGCAACATCAGTAAAGAGGTTCTCATTGTCGTCTCCCCATCAGAATATGGAACAACAGCATCAGAACCAGCCAGCCCGGCGCCATCCAACTGACGACGATAAAGGTCGGCTCCCGGAAGATAATGGCGCCCAGACGTTCGCCAATCACATACGCTACGGGGCCGCCAGCGGTTGCCAGCAGAGCCAGCATCCACCCCGGCAGCGTGGTCGTGAGGGTCAAGTGGGTCCAGACGGTGGCGAACATCAGCCACAGCGCCATCATCCACAACGGCAACAGCGCGTCGCTGTTAAAGCCGATCAGCCCCGTCAGCACCCAGAAGGCATCCAGACCGCTGCCTGCCGCGGCCAGTAGCAGGGCGTAAACACGGTGTGCAGGCGACAGCATCAGACAGGCCAGGATCGCCAGGGCGAGCCACAGAAACAGGCCACGCTCGCGAAACAACACTACCAGCGTCCAGTAGAGATCGAACGCGAGAGCCATCAGCACGACCTGCACAGAGCGGTTCATACGCGCTCTGCGGTCAGTTGCACCACGCTGATGGTGCGTGCGTTAAAACCGGCTTCGCAGTAGCCAAAGTAGTAGAGCCACATACGGCGGAACCTTTCATCGAAACCGAGCTTTTCAATGTCCTGCCAGGCGTGCAGAAAACGCTGCCGCCAGTGCGTCAGCGTGCGGGCATAGTCTGGCCCCATATCGAACAGATTACGGACGACAAAATCGGTGTGACGCGTCATCAGTTCACTCATTGCCGTGATGCTCGGAAGGAACCCGCCGGGGAAGATGTAACGCTGGATAAAATCGACGCTTTTGCTGTAGTCGCGGTAGCGCTGATCCTGAATGGTGATGGCCTGAATTGCCATTTTGCCGCCCGGGCGCAGACGCGCCTGACAGGTGCGGAAGAAGTCCGGCAGGTAGCGTTTACCCACGGCTTCAATCATTTCAACCGATACCAGTTTGTCGAATTCTCCGGTCAGGTCGCGGTAGTCGCACAACAGAACCTGTACTCTGTCCTGCAATCCCGCGCGGGCAATCCGCTCTGTAGCCCAGATGTGCTGCTCCCGCGACAGCGTTGTGGTAGTGACGCGGCAGCCATAGTGACGGGCGGCGTATTCAGCCATTGCCCCCCAGCCGGTGCCGATTTCCAGCAGGTGATCGCTTGCGGTCAGCGCTAGTTGTTCGCACAGGCGCGCCATTTTTGCCTGCTGGGCTTGGGAGAGAGCCTGGTCGTCGGCGGTGAACAGTGCGCTGGAGTAGAGCAGCTCTTCATCGAGAAAGTGCGCATAGAGTTCGTTACCCAGATCGTAATGGGCGGCGATGTTTTCCCGCGCCTGTTTGCGGTAATTACGCCGCGTCCAGTGGCGAAGCCGCTCCATGGGATTGCCCAGCAGGCGAAAGCCACTTTCCAGCCTTCCCAGCACCTTGCCGTTGAGGGCCAGGATCTGCAAAAGCGGGGTTAACTGATGCGTTTCCCATTCACCCTCCATCCAGGATTCGGCCGCAGCGAGGCTGCCGCCGGTGAGCAGACGCCAGTAAACACCCGGCGCGAGGATCTGCACTTCAGCACGCAGCGCGGAAGACTCATCGCCAAAATGGAGGGTCTGCTGTCCTTCACGCACGGTGAGCGAGCCCTCGCGGATACCGCTCAGCAAACGAAAGAGTAGCCAGCGCGCGATACGGGCGTTACGAGGGATATCGGATTCAAGCGCAAAGGCAGGATCGGTCATGAGCGCTAACTCCTTCTAACGGGATGGTTGTACAACGGCACGCGTTTAAGCCACAGCCGTAACGCTTGCCAGTAAATCGCCAGGACGGTTTTCAGGGTCATCAGCGGTATGCGCAGCAATATCGATCTCAGGGTCGCGCACGTAAGGTGCTCACGGTGAAGCGCGAGCGTGGCGTCGAACACCTTCGACTCCTGATGATTTTCGATATGCATATGCAGTGTTTTGCCGGGGGCGTTGAAGCGCCAGTGATAGACCATATCCATCGGATTAAACGGGGAGACATGGAAGGCTTTCGGCTGCGGGCGAGCCGCTTGGCCATCCACCGCGTAGTAATGGCGCTCGTTCCACGGGGTGTTGCGCACTTCTGCCAGCACCCAGCGCAGGATGCCCGTACTGTCATAGCAGTAGTAGAGATTGATCGGATTAAAATGGAAGCCGAAATAACGAAGCTGTGTCAGGAGCATGACGCGGCCATCAGGACGTTGCCCGGTCAGGGTTTGCAGCCGGTTGAGGGCGTTCTCTTTAAGCGGTGTGCCGAGTGGATAATCCGCATCATGGAAGGCGGCCGCGGCAAATCGATTACGGCGGATCCCCGCCGACGGCAGCACGTCCAGTTCGTCCAGATCGAGCCAGGCCATAAACACGTTGTAGCGAAAATGGTGTGATTTCGGCTGGAAGCGACGATGGCGTAACACACCATGGTAAAGGCAGCTGTTCATGTTACAGGTCCTCCCCAGCAGCGATCCCCTTCACCACGTCCAGCGCGCTGCGTACCCCATCTTCGTGAAAACCGTTGTACCAGTAAGCTCCACAGAACCAGCTCCGTTGGTACCCGTTAATCTCGCCGCGGCGCGACTGGGCGCGCCAGCTTTTCGGATTAAACATCGGGTGCTCGTAGACAAAGCGTTTCCAGACGTAGCGTTCATCCACCGGCGTTTCCGGGTTTAGGGTGACGCAGAACAGGGGGCTACCCTCAGGTAACCCTTGTAAGATATTCATGTTGTAGGTGACGCAGGCGCTGACCTGGTCCCGTTCGCTCAGGCGATAGTTCCAGCTTGCCCAGGCACGCTCGCGCACCGGCAGCCAGCGTGGATCGCTGTGCAAAACCACCTCGTTATGCTGCCAGCCAATATCGCCCAGAACCTCGCTTTCTGCAGGAGTAGGATGAGCAAGCATCGCCAGCGCCTGTGAGGAGTGGCAGGCGAAGATCACCTGGTCGAACGTGTGGCTCGACTGCGCAAGCTGGATTTCAACGCCTTTGTTATGGCGGATGACCTGTTGCACCGGTGCGTTGAGGTGCAGGGTCAGGCGGTCACCTAACTGGGTCAAAATGGCGCGTACGTATTCGCGAGAACCGCCGGGCACCACATACCACTGCGGACGTTGGGTAACGTCCAGCAGGCCGTGATGCTCAAAGAAGCGCAAAAACAGCGGAAGCGGGAAGCGGCGCATCTCTTGCAGCGACGAGGACCAGATGGCAGCCCCCATCGGCAGGATATAATGACGCGCGAAAAACGCGCTGAAGCCGTGTTGTTCGAGAAAAGTCTCCAGCGTGGCGTTTTCGTTAACGTCGCCCGCCAACGCCTCTTTTGCCAGACGGTTGAAGCGCACGATATCTCTCAGCAGCCCCCAGAATGCCGGATTAACCAGGTTACGACGCTGTGCAAACAGCGAGGTAAGGGTGTGGCCGTTATACTCAAGCCCGCTTTGCGGATTATGTACGGAGAAGCTCATCTGCGTTTTTTGCCCGCTGATGCCCAACTCGCTGAGCAGGCCCATAAAGCGCGGATAGGTACGGTCGTTGTAGACGATAAACCCAGTATCGATGGCATACGTGCCCTGCGGCGTGCTGACATCTACCGTGGCGGTATGTCCACCCACCGTGGGTTCCGCTTCAAAAAGCGTGACCTGATGATGTCCGGCCAGCCGCCAGGCACAGGTGAGCCCTGCGATACCGCTGCCGATAATAGCGATGTTCATGAGCGAACCATCCTGCGCAACAGCCTGCGCTGAAGGAAATTCGGCAGCCCTGAAAGCAGCCTCATGACCAGGCTGAATCCGGTGGGAAAGGCGATGTGCTTTTTCCCTTTCGCCAGACCGCGTCGGATCGCCTTCACGGCATCGTCGACGCTCACCTGGCCGGGCATGGCAAAATCATTTTTACGGGTAAGCGGCGTATCCACAAAGCCCGGTGAGACAACCGTGACGGCAATGCCTTTGGGTTCCCAGTCAAGGCGCAGGCTATTGGCAAACCAGGTGAGGGCGGCTTTTGACGCGCCATACGCCTCTGCTCGTGGGAACGGCAGCCAGTGCGCCATCGAACTGACCAGCGCCACGCGGCTTCCTGGAAGGAGCTGGGTCTGAAGTGCGGCCAGACAGTTCACTGGCCCCAGGAAGTTGGTACTCATCACACGTTCCACCAGAGCGGCATCCACCACACCTTGCTCCAGGTATTCGCAGGTTCCCGCACAAAGAACGATCAGATCGGCACTGCAATCTGCAAGTGCCAGACGGCAGGCCTCCTTGTCCGTCATATCGAACAGGCGTACCGTGATATTCGGGTTGTACTGTTGCAGTGCTTCCAGCCTGACCCGGTCTCGCCCGCAGGCAATGACGTGGCAGCCGTCATCGGCCCAGGACTTCGCTAGCCCGGCACCAATGCCGGAGCTTGCGCCGGTGATGAGGACAGTCATCATGAGCGCATTCTCCTTTTTACACTTCGCACCGCCCAGCCAAGCAGGGGAAGATGTTCGTAGATCATCTCCCCGGCATCGTAGTAATCGCGCTGACGAATAATCAGGTCGTCTTGCACATCTACAATTGAGCATCCTGCGAGGACGAGTGTTTCTCCCCCTGAAATCCGCGGGTGAGACCAATGCATTGCCCAAGTTACGGCAAAACGATGGCCTTCGCAGAGGGGGGTATCGATGGTAAAGCTGCAATGCTTTACGTTGGCCAATAGATGAGTGAAGTAACGCTGGATCGCCAAAAGACCCTGATGCTCACCAAACGGATCGCTCAGCCTGGCATCAGTATGATAGATCTCCGCCAACGCAGATGGCGGCTGGTTATCCAGCTTGCTGTAGTAATCAACAAACTGGTTGATGATGGAGGGCATAGAGCTCATGAGTCTCACCTGGAAGTGAACAACGTAGCGTTATTGCATAGTTAAAACTTACACAATTATTTCTATTTGTCCAACTTTGGAAAGGTGATAATTATTTTCTCAGTAGCTTCAACGTATTAAGTTTGCATGCTCATGCTGTTAACTGCGCAACATGAGCATGCTTTAACTTTAACTTCCTTTGTAGGTAGAGTATCCATACTGACTTAACAGCAGTGGGATGTGCAGTTTTTCATTGGTCTTGGTGACGGTGAACTGAACTGGGATCTCAGGGAAGAACGACGTTTGCTGCTGTTGGTGGAAATAGTCACCGGTTTTGAAGGTCACTTTGTAAATTCCCGGCAGCATATCCTGGTCCTGTGGATAGAGAGATTTGATACGCCCGTCTTCGTCCGTTTTACCGCTAGCCAGCGTGACCCAGCTGTTTTGCTGCTCTTTTTCGAGCGTAACGGTAACGTTCGGCGAGGGAATACCTGTCTGTTGGTTTAGAATATGGACGCTCAGCGTGCCAGCAGGGGCACTGAATGCGGCAGGAACCATTGCCAGAGAGGTTAACAGAATAAGGCCGGTAGCTTTTTTCATCATGATTTCCTGTAGGGGTTAAACAAACAGGAAAAAGGTAGCATCTTGGTGAAAAATAAATATTCAACCTTTTGTGATAATTAAGGGCGGAACAACGTCAAAGTGTGATGACCTCAAGAGACATCACCTGTTGCTGCCACAGTTCAATCTGTTGTTTGCGGACGGGGGTGAGTTTACCTGTCATGACAAGTAGCCATTTTCGTTCAGGAAACAGCTCCGGAGCCAGACTGGCAGGCGGAACGGGAAGGACATCGATGTGCTGCCCTCGACCAGTACGCCTGAGCGCTTCCAGCCAGATTTCACACGGGTCTGACAGGTACCAGCCGGTGATCAGATAGTTATCCCCTGCCGTTTTTTTGTCCCTTTCGAGGCAAAATGAGGTATAGGATATGATAATGCCATCCAGGATCTCGCGCAGGGTCATCATCGCTGGAATATTGGCAGAGACTTTACTGCGCAGCGGGCGCAGCACTTCCGTGACCAACTCCGGGCGAGGATATTCGCGGCCAGAGTCGTAAATCTGCTGGCGCAGCGATTCGATTTTTCCCTCTTTAAGCAACTGCAGCATTCTCTCTTGCAGGATGAGCCAGTTGTTTGTCTGACCTTCTGCCGGGCGAGCCAGCAGGGGTTTAACCTGACTGATGGGCACCCCTTTTTTTACCCAGTCGAGAATTTTGAGCGCCTGCTGGATATCATCATCGCTATACTGGCGATGTCCACCATCGGTGCGCATCGGTTTAAGCAGGCCGTAACGACGCTGCCAGGCGCGTAATGTGGTTGCGTTTATTCCGCAAAGCCGGGCAAATTCGCCGATAGAGTAAGCCATGAGAGACATCCGATAACAAAGAACACTTTCAATATACTACGCATAATGCCGGCTTGAATGAAGTGTCGGACGTTTGCACGACACTTTACTCCTAACCGTGCCTCAAACCTCAACTTCACCAATTCTTTCCAACGCATCCACAATCAGATCCCAGAAAGCGGTCTGGTTGAGCTTCACAGCCACTTGAGTATGGCAATCTGCCGGGGCCGGGAAGCGGAAGTCCGCGACCGTCATCCCCAGCGTCAAGGTACCGGTCAGCTCAATATCGATGGGCACCTTACGCACCGTCATCACGTTGGGGTTGATCACATAGGCGACCGCGCAGGGATCGTGTACCGGTGGCGAAGTGAAACCCTGCGCCTGCTTATACATATGGCCGAAGAACTCGAGCAGTTCGACGACAAATTTCGCAGGACCGGTGCCAATGGCGGCGATGCGCGCGCTAACTTCTGGCGTGGCCAGCGCCTGATGCGTCAGATCCAGCCCAACCATGGTTAACGGCCAGGGTTCGTTGAACACGATATGCGCGGCTTCGGGATCGATTTTGATATTGAATTCAGCCACTGCGCTCCAGTTACCCACGTGGTAACCACCGCCCATCAGCACCACTTCCTTCACGCGTGTGGCAATGCGGGGTTCCTTGCGCACCGCCATGGCGATGTTGGTCAGGCCTGCGGTGGGCACCAGTGTTACGGTGCCTGGCGGGTGGGCCATGATTGTTTCGATGATCAGATCGACGGCATGGATATCGGCCAGTTGCAGAGTGGGTTCCGGTAAGACTGGGCCATCGAGTCCCGATTCGCCGTGGATGTCGGGTGCGACTTCAATTTGCCGTACCAGCGGCCGCGAGCAACCAGCGGCAAAGGGTACGCCGGTGATGTTGGCAATGCGCGCCACGGCCAGCGCATTACGCGTGACCTTCTCCAACGTTTGGTTGCCGACGACGGTGGTGACGGCCAGCAGCTCAATGTCTGGGTTGCCCCACGCCAGTAGCATCGCGATAGCATCGTCATGCCCCGGGTCGCAGTCCAGTATGATTTTCTTCATGATTTTTCCTGATGCAGGGGGATTTTTTCGAGCATAACCTAGCGGCGGGGGGAGGGGTATGAGTAGTGGGTCGTTTTGTTAACGTCATCAAAGGATTGAATAAATCTGCAGTTTAATAGTATTAAACGCTATATATGAGAGCCATTCCCCTGGAGAGCATCCCCCAGGGATAAAGGGGGTCAACGATAGCCCTGATACACTTCTGCCACACGTTTAAAGTATTCCGTCAGGTAATTGATACATACCTGCACCTTGAGCGGCAGCTTGTCCTTTTCGGTGTACAGTGCGTAAACCGGGCGGGGTTCTGAGTGGTAACGCTTGAACAGGATCTCAATCTCGCCGCGTTTGATCTCTTCAATCACCCACATCAGCGGTGCATAGGCAATCCCGGCCCCGGCCTTGAGCCAGCGGATCATGGTTTGCGAATCGTTGGTCACGAAGCGCCCCTGTGGGGAAATACGCGTGCTGATGCCTTCTGGGGCCATCAGTTCAAACTCACTGTCGGGCCGCACGCTGTATTCCAACCAGGAAAAATTCACCATATCCGCCGGTTTTTGCGGTGTGCCGTGTTGTGCGAGGTAGCTTTTGGCGGCGCAGACCACCATCGGCATTGAGCCTAGGCGTTTGGAAAACAGGCTGGAGTCCTGCAGTTCGCCAGTGCGGATCACCACGTCGAGGCCATCGGCAATCAGATCCGGGGCCGGAATGCCGGTGACCAGGTTGACCGTCAAGCCAGGATACTCTTGCAGCATGTCGGCGGTCATGGTCGCCAGGACGTTTTGCGCCATGGTGGAGGAGCTGCCGATACGCAGCGTGCCGATAGGCGTATTGTTCAGCGCATAAAGCTGCTCATGGACCTCGGTGGCTTCCTGCAACATGCGGCGGCAGCCCTGATAGTAGATTTTACCGGCCTCGGTCAGGCCGATACTGCGTGTGCTGCGGTTAAGCAGCTTCACTTGTAGCTCATTTTCCAGTTTGGACACTGTCTGGCTGATGGATGAAACGCTCATGTCGAGCTGGCGTGCCGCCGCGGTAAATGACCCACATTCAACGACTTTGGCAAACACGGACATCCGTTTTAGTCTTTCCATTGTTCACTCTGGCTTAAAAGTGATTTAGATCACAGATTATAGATGAGTTGATAGTAAGCAGGCTAATATAACGTGTCGGGTGTAAAGATCTTCTGAACGCTTGAGCGTGGTCAGCTATGCCGCGGTATACTGCCGTGGCCGCGCGATCCCTCCGGTCATCCATACATTCCCTCTCGTGGAAGCCTGCTCTTAGCTTAACCCTTTTTCAGGTTTGTGACCTGGTCAACTGCCAGATCATGACGTTTGGCGTCCGTGCGCTAGAATGTAAATGGAATGTGAAATCAGCAGGGAAACCCCCGGTGCAGTAAACAATTAAGGATAAAGTGATGAGTTTGCTTCCGGTTATGGTCATTTTTGGACTGTCGTTCCCGCCGGTATTTTTTGAGCTGTTAGCGTCGTTGGCCCTGTTCTTCGTCATACGTCGCCTGTTGCAGCCGACCGGGATTTACGATTTTGTCTGGCATCCGGCGCTGTTCAATACCGCGCTGTATTGCTGTTTGTTTTATCTGATTTCGTGTCTTTTCGTTTGAGGCTGCTGTGAAAACTCTGTCATTAAAAATAATCCGCGTAGCGATCACCCTGTTGCTAGTTCTGCTGGCAACCATCGCCGTGTTCAAGGCCTGGGCGTTTTACACCGAATCTCCGTGGACGCGTGATGCCAAATTCACCGCCGACGTGGTGGCGATTGCTCCGGACGTCAGCGGTTTGCTGACCGACGTGCCGATCATCGACAACCAACTGGTGCAACAGGGCCAGATCCTGATGGTGATCGACCAGCCACGCTACCAACAGGCGCTGGCCGAAGCCAACGCCGATGTGGCCTATTACCAGACGCTAGCGGCTGAGAAGAAGCGTGAGGCGGGCCGCCGTGTGCGCCTGGGGATCCAGGCGATGTCACAAGAAGAGATCGACCAATCCAATAACGTACTGCAAACCGTACAGCATCAGTTGGCCAAGGCGATCGCCGTGCGCGATCTGGCACAGCTGGATCTGGAACGGACCACGGTGCGTGCGCCAGCAGATGGGTGGGTCACTAACCTTAACGTCCACGCGGGGGAATTTATCACCCGTGGTTCTACGGCGGTGGCGTTGGTGAAGAAGAATAGCTTCTATGTCATTGCTTATATGGAAGAAACCAAGCTTGCTGGGCTGAGTAAAGGCGATCGTGCCGAGATCACCCCGCTGGGCAGCAACCGTATTATGCACGGTACTGTCGATAGCCTGGCTGCGGCGGTGAATAACAGCAGCAGCACCCCAAACAGCAAGGGGCTGGCATCGATCGACAGTAATCTGGAGTGGGTGCGTCTGGCACAGCGCGTGCCGGTGAAAATCATGCTGGATGAGAAAGATCAGCAACACTCTTACCCGGCGGGCACCACCGCGACCGTGGTCATTACCGGTAAGAACGATCGTAGCGTCGACAGCGGTTCGCCGTTTATCCGGCTGATGCATCGGTTGCGTGAGTTCGGCTAATGAACAGCCCAACTTTTCTGCGGCTGCGGTTTGCCTGCAAGCTCAGCTTTGCGATCGTCTTCGCCCTGTTTGTCGGTTTTCACCTCAATCTGGAAACCCCGCGCTGGTCGGTGCTGACGGCGGCCATTGTGGCTGCTGGCCCGGCTTTTGCCGCCGGGGGTGAACCTTTCTCTGGTGCCATTCGCTATCGTGGCTGGCTGCGTATTATCGGCACCTTTATCGGCTGTTTTGTCGGTTTGCTGATTATTGTGACCTGCGCCCGTGCACCGGTAGTGATGTTGATGCTTTGCTGTGTCTGGCTGGGGGTCTGTACCTGGATTTCCTCGTTGGTGAAGGTCGAGAACTCCTACGCTTGGGGGCTGGCGGGCTACACGGCGCTGATTATCATCGTCACCTCCGCAACCACCACAACTTCACTGTTGGACGCGCCACAGTTCGCCGTAGAGCGCTGTAGCGAGATCGTTCTCGGTATTCTCAGTGCGATATTGGCCGACTTGCTGTTTTCCCCGCGTTCGATCAAACAAGATATCGATCGCGCGGTAGATCAACTGCTGGTGGGGCAGTACAAGCTGATGCAGATGTGTATCAGCGATGCAGGGAAAGAGGATATCGATCGTGCCTGGAGCGATCTGGTAAAAAGCACCACCGCCATCAACGGGATGCGTAGCAATCTGATGTTGGAGTCGTCACGCTGGCAGCGGGTTAACAGCCGTTTGCATGCGCTGCATACACTCTCGCTGACGTTGATCACCCAGGCCTGTGAAACCTACCTGATTTTGCTCAACTATCCGGATGCGGTGAAGGAAAATATCCGCGAGCTGCTGATGGTCCCGGCGGAAACCGCGCAGGAAGTCCATAAGCGTCTGAAGTTGGTGCGCCAGGTGCTGGCAACCAACCGTAGCGATGAACATCTGCAAACGGTCACCGGTTGGGTGGGCGCGGCGACGCGTTATCTGCTGGTGGCAAAAGGCGTGCATACCAATAGTGGCATCAATGCGGTAGAAAACGAGATACTGGCCGGAGAGGTGGTGGTGAAAAGGCCATCGGCAGAAGGCCACCATGCGATGATTAACGGGCTGCGGGCCTGGGCGGCGACCTCAATAGGCTGCCTGTTCTGGTTGTGGACGGGCTGGACGTCCGGCAGCGGCTGTATGGTAATGATCGCCGTCGTAACCGCATTGGCGATGCGCACGCCAAATCCAAAAATGATGGCGCTCGACTTCCTGCTGGGCGTGCTGGTGGCGTTGCCGCTCGGTGCGCTGTTTTATATGTTTATCCTGCCGGAGACACAGCAGAGCATGTTTTTGCTGTGCCTGAGCCTGGGTATCATGTCCTTTGTCATCGGTATCGAAGTGCAGAAACGCCGTTTGGGATCGCTAGGCACCCTGGCAAGTACCCTTAATATCATCGTGTTAAGCAACCCGATGAGTTTCCATGTCTCGTCATTTATCGACAGCGCCATCGGCCAGATTATCGGCTGCTTCGTGGCGATGATCGTGCTGTTCCTGATCCGTGATACCTCACGTGAACGCACTGGCCGCACGCTGATGAATCAGTTGGTCAGCAGCGCCGTTTCTGCGTTGACCACCAAGGCGGCGCGCCGTAAGGAAAACCATCTGCCCGCGCTCTATCAGCGCCTGAACCAACTGCTGATGATGTTCCCGAACGACATTGCCAAATATCGGCTGGCGCTCAACCTGATTATTGCCCACCAGCGGATGCAGATGACCGAGATCCCGGAACGGGAAGAGCTTTCGGTGTTCCACAAGCAGATCCGCAGCACCGCCGACCATGTGGTCGCCGCCAAGAATGATGTGAAGCGGGCTTACTACTACGATCGTTTACTCAAAGAGATGAATGAATATCAACAAAAGCTGGTGGATAACCTCGCTCCGCTTAGCGTCACCGGGCCGGTAAAACGCCTGGCCGATATGCTGCATCGCTACCGCCACGCGCTGATTGATTGATATCTTCACTTTCCCGCCAAAGGCTATACTGCATGGTTTACGTCCCCCGACTACGGGGGCTAAAATGTATGTAGGAAGGCCTCACTAACCATAATAATTCCGTATCAATTGCGGCATTTGCTCGGGCGTCAGGCCTTTGGGCAGTGAAATGGTTATATCTTGGTCATCTTTGATTCATTAATTTTTGCTATATATGCAGGGACGGTATGAATAAACGTACGCTTATTGCGATGTTGATTGCTTTGCTGGTGGCGGGTTTCAGTGCGCTGCAGGGGGATGGCGATCGGGCACTGACCAATGATTCGACCCCGGCGGCAGAGAGCATTGAACAACTGACGCAGCAGCAGCGGGTGGTCAGCTATGTGCAACAGCACCAGCGCCTGCCTGATTACTACATCACCAAAAAACAGGCACGTGAACAGGGTTGGGATGCGCGTGACGGTAATCTGTGCAAGGTATTGCCGGGCAAGGCCATTGGCGGTGATCGTTTTTCCAACCGTGAAGGGCAGTTGCCTACCGCCAACAACCGGGTATGGCGCGAAGCGGATATCAACTACCAATGCGGCCGACGCGGTGCCGATCGGCTGTTGTATTCCAGTGACGGTCTGATTTATGTCACGCGCGACCATTATAAGAACTTCATGCGGATGGAGTGAGCCGATGGGAAAAATAGAGTTCGATTTTAACCAGATAGCGGACTTACCAGCGTTCTATCGCCACTTTGCCGAGCGGTTTGCACTGGGTGAAGGATTTGGCGCCAACCTGGACGCGCTGTGGGATGTGGTGACCGGCGACATCAGCCTGCCGGTCGAGATTGAATTTCTCAATCTCAACGCCCGCAGCAAACGCCGCTTTGGCGCCATTATTCTGTTGTTTGAAGAAGCGGAGGAAGAGCTGGAGGGCAACCTGCGGTTCAATATCCGTGAAACGAGCAGCACAGCGGTGCATCAGCGGGGATGAACGGGGTCCATCCCGCAGCGATGCCGCTGACGATCACTGTTGTGCCTCGGCCAGCTCTCGTAAGTACTGGAAGATTTGGCGGAATGATTTTGGCGGCTTGTTAGCGGCCTGCTCTTTCTGCGCGTTACGTATCAGGGCGCGCAACTGCTGGCGATCGGCCTCTGGATACAGATCCAGCACGGACGGGATCGCATCATCACCTTCTGCCACCAAACGATCGCGCAACGCTTCCAGCTTGTGGAACAGCGAAACCTGTTGGTTATGGCGGTTCTTCAGCTTGTCGAGCGCGGTTTGGATCGGTTCGACATCGCGGGCACGCAGCATCTTGCCGATCAGTTGGATCTGGCGGCGGCGGCCCTCTTTCTTGATCTTCTGCGCCAGTTCGATGGCAGCACGCAGATCTTCATCCAGCGGGATACGCTCCAACGCGTTTTTACCCAGTTCAACCAGTTCGGTTCCCAGGTCTTTCAGCGCTTCGGCATCACGTTTAATTTCACTTTTACTGACCCAGATAATCTCGTCATCGTCCTCGTTTTCGTTCTCCGGGACATCGTCGAGCCAGTCTTCAGGCTGTTTGTTCATGGTAGGCTCCGTTAAAAAGAGGCTAATCCTAACAGGTTGCCGGCTTTATGCGAAATTCCACGCGGTTCCTGTTAGACTCAAAAGTACATTGGGCTGTGGCCAGCGGGTGCAGCCTGAAATTATTTTGGCGCGTTATTGCGTGCAAAACCATGCCGACACGGCACTTTTCTCAACGATTTTCTGATTAAGTATGGCCGATTGATGAAAGTAGTCACCCAAGTTGCAGAACAGCGCAAAGCGCTGGAACACGCCGTTTCACAGGCACTGGAGCTGGCACGCGCCGGTTCCGATGCGGCAGAAGTTGCCGTGAGCAAAACCACCGGTATCAGCGTCAGTACCCGCTTCGGCGAAGTGGAGAACGTCGAATTCAACAGCGACGGCGCGTTAGGTATTACCGTCTATTATCAAAACCGTAAAGGCAGTGCCTCCTCCACCGATCTCAATCCGGATGCCATTGCCCGTACTGTGCAGGCGGCGCTGGATATCGCTCGTTACACTTCACCAGATCCCCATGCTGGCCCGGCGGAAAAAGATCTGCTGGCGTTTGACGCGCCGGATCTGGACCTGTTCCACCCCACCGAGCTGGATGCCGAACGCGGTATCGAGCTGGCAGCCCGGGCCGAGCAGGCTTCGCTGGCCGCCGACAAGCGGATTACCAATACCGAAGGCGGCAGCTTCAACAGCCATTACGGTATCAAAGTCTTCGGCAACAGCCACGGCATGCTGCAAAGTTATTGCTCCAGCCGTCACTCGCTCTCCAGCTGTGTGATCGCCGAGCATGATGGTGATATGGAACGGGATTACGCCTACACCATTGGCCGGGCGATGAATGATATGGCCAGCCCCGAGTGGGTTGGCCAGGAATGTGCCCGCCGCACGCTGGCGCGTCTTTCCCCACGTAAGCTATCAACCATGAAAGCGCCGGTGCTGTTCGCCTCAGAAGTGGCTACCGGTCTGTTTGGCCACCTGGTTGGGGCTATCAGCGGCAGCAGCGTTTATCGCAAATCCACCTTCCTGCTGGATTCGTTGGGTAAACAGATCCTGCCGGAGTGGATGACCATTGAAGAACATCCGCACTTGCTGAAAGGGCTGGCCTCTACGCCGTTCGATAGCGAAGGTGTACGCACCCAGCGCCGCGACATCGTCAAAGACGGCGTGCTGGAAACCTGGCTGCTGACCAGCTACGCCGCGCGTAAACTGGGGCTGCACAGCACCGGCCACGCGGGCGGGATCCATAACTGGCGCATTGCCGGGCAGGGCGATGACTTTGCTGGCATGCTCAAACAGTTGGGCACCGGTCTGGTGGTCACCGAGCTGATGGGGCAGGGTGTCAGCGGGATTACCGGCGATTATTCACGCGGGGCTTCTGGCTTCTGGGTCGAAAACGGTGAGATCCAGTATCCGGTCAGCGAGATCACCATTGCCGGTAACCTGAAAGATATGCTGCGCAATATCGTCAGCATCGGCAGCGATATCGAACTGCGCAGTAATATCCAGTGCGGTTCGGTGCTGCTGCCGGAAATGAAGATCGCCGGGCAGTAATTCCCTCACCCTAACCCTCTCCCACAGGGATAGGGTTAGGGTAGGGGTATCTCGGCTCCTCCCAACTCCCCGCTTCAACCTTCCTTACAAATATCCGGTATCGGTATTATCGTTCTATGCCTATGTTAATAACGGGGTAAATAAAACAATAACGGGAAGGTGAGCATGAAGAAGACATTGAAAGTGTTGGCAGCACTGACGCTGCTGGGAGCCAGTTCATGGGCGATGGCTGCCGATCTGGCCGATGATATGGATACGCTGGCCGCCAATTACAAAATCGTATTGAAAACCGACTCTACCGATACCTTCAAGCAGAGCCTGCAGAATATGCGCGCTGCTGCCACGGATGCCCAGAAAGGCACACCGCCGAAGTTGGAAAGCAAAGCGCCAGACAGCCCGGAGATGAAGGAATTTCGTCAAGGGCTGGCGACGTTGGTCGGGCAGATCGATCAGTCAATGGCGTTGGCGAATCAGGGCAAGCTGGAGGATGCACGTAAAGTGGCACAGGGCTTCAAGCAAACCCGCGATGCCAATCACAAGAAATTCCGCTAAACGTCAGAACATCCTTGGTGACCGCCGATGGCGGTCATCACCATTACCCCAGATAAGAAGACGGTGCTAACCCTAACACCCTACGGAACATCGCCGAAAAGGCCGCGCTACTCTCATAGCCCAACTCTATTGTCACCTGGGTAACGCTGTTGCCCGCCGCCAGGCGTGCCAGCGCTAATACCACACAGGCTCGTTGACGCCACTGCGGAAATGACCAACGACATTGAGGCGTTGTAGGGTAATGGCTGATATTTTACCTGTGCTGTTTACCGGCTTTTTGACCGGCATGACCACCATTTTGTTTGGTTTTGGTGGCGGCTTTGTGGTGGTGCTGATCGCGATTTGCCTGTAAAGGCGCAAACAGGGCGGCTGAATGGCCGCCCGGAAACCTGGCTTAGCGGTGATACTCGCCCGCAGCTTCAGGTTGATAGAGCAATTCCAGCACTTCAATGCGGGCTTCTTCGCCGTTTGGCAACTGCCAATTGATCTGTTTACCCACGTGCATTCCCAGCAGTGCAGCACCTAGTGGTGCCATCACCGACAGCTGTTCAGCGCTGTCTTTGAGCGAGGCAGGGTAAACCAGCGTGCGCACATGTTCTTCTGAAGTATGCAGATCGCGAAAGCGTACGCGGCTGTTCATGGTGACGACGTGTGCAGGGATCTGCGATGCCGGCACAATGTCAGCACGATCCAGTTCGGCGTTCAGCGCGGCGGCGACGTCAGTATTGGCAAAGGCTGGCTGTGCCAGTAGCGCATCCAGACGTTCCGCATCCAGCTCATTAATGGTAATGGTTGGTTTGGTCATTCCACTCTCCAGTCCAATCAAAGGGCGCCCTTTCTGCGCCATAAATTCGGAAAACAACACAAAAGCAACACCCCCGCACCTTTGGGAGCGGGGGTGTGAAAAATGTCGGTTTGTCCTACTGATAGTAGGCTGTTAGGGCAGGAAAAGAAAGAGATCTCGATCACGAAGTTTTTTGCGCCCCGACGCCAACTGGCAACTCTGCGTTGCAAACTCTTTTTGCAATCTCATTTACTTAGCGTAAAAACCCCCGGTTTTGCGAAATGGATCCCCTGGCGTCACTTAATTTCCAGTTCGAACTGGAAAAAAACGCGCTACACAAGCAATGCCCCAAAGGTTAGGGTAAAGACATCAAAGAAAGCGGGTAAAGGAAAAGCGCTTTACCGCTAACGGATAAATAGCTGGATCCAGAGGTGACTGCAAAGTGAATGACGGAACTGCTTCGGTAAGTAACAGGGAACAGACTGATATCAGTGAGGCCGCAGCGATTACCACTCAACTGCTGGCCGATATTACTGCCATGTTGGGTGAAGAAAATATTTATACCAATGCGGTGCAACAACAAATGTTGGAGTCTCATATCCGCGCGATGGTGTTGCGCTCAATAACGGGTGAACCCTTGCCGGAAGTTGATAAATCACTGTTTGATGAAATTTCTGCCGGTTCGATGCGGCTGGCAGAGCGAGTGGTAAATAAGTTTTCCACGTTACCGATTGAAGAGGCGTATCTGCTTTCGGTTCATTTTGAAGTGGCTAAAGATAACGACCAATAGCATTTAATCCATTAAAATTATTCAGGAGAAGAACCCCATGGGACAAATTACCGTAGTGATCGGCGATCGGCTGGGTAAAGGCCAGAAAGTGGGCCAGGGCGTTGAGAATGCAGGTGCCAAGGCGATTGTGATCCCTGGCATGGCGGCGGATATGAAGCTGGGCGATGTGATGAAAGCAGAGAATGCGCAATTGGGCATTTCCTTCTGTGGCAGCGGCGGTGCCGGGGCAATTACGGCACAAACCAAATATGGTTATAAATCCAGATATGGTATGCGTTCTATCGAAGAAGGCGTGACGGCAATTAACGAAGGCTGCAATGTATTAGGCTTTGGCTTTATGGATAAAGAAGAATTAGGCCAGCGGCTAGTAGAAGCGTATGTCAAAAAATACGGCAATCCTTAATGAAAGAAACTTATACCACCTCGGTTAACGTAGAGGGCAAAGGCGATAGTAAAGCTAAAGCCTTTGCCGGTGCATTAGCGAATGTACAGGGCGTGATTTTAAAATCCACCAATAATGTTCTGCTGCGTATCGAACCGCAGGACGTCAAAATATTAAAGGCGGAAGAGAAAACTACCAAAGAAAAATTTCTTTTCTTCTTCCTGGCACGCGAAAGAAAAAGCTATGCCGTTTCATTAGAAATAACCGTGAACGTGACGATCATCAATACCGAAAAGGTGGTCTTCACCCAGAAATAAAAACGTTATATCCGTCGTGTTTCAAGCTACAGCAGCTATGGCTGCGTCTTGGGATCCACTGGGCATGACATAAGAAGGATATTCTGATGTTTTTAATCATCTTATTTAAGTCGATTATTATCGGCGGGCTGGTTGGCGTCGGTGTAGGGGCTGGTGCCGCACGTATGTTCCACGCACCGACGACGCAGGGTATGGGGGCGTTCCGTACCTTGGGTGAGCTGAACTCCTGCGAAGGCGATCCGGCTTCTCATTTCTCATTTGGTCTGGGCTTCTTCTTCAACGCCTGGGCGTCTTCTGTGGCGGCGGGGGCCTTCACGCAGGACGTTGACCATCGCATCATTCCTAACTGGGGCGCAGCAGCCCTGATGATCAAAAACCGCAACGTTGCGGAAACCATGCACGATCCAAAAAAGATGGCCATCGCGTGCGGCATCATCGGCATTCTGGTCGTGGCCTTCCTTAATACCACCGCTTCGGCAGTGCCTGCGGCCTTGCAGGTTACGGCCATCAAAGTGCTGGTTCCGGCGGCCAACCTGCTGGTGAACACCGTCATGCCGGTGATCTTTTGGCTGGCGGCGATTGAAGCGGGCAAACGTTCTGGCTTCTGGGGCACCATCTTCGGTGGTCTGGCACAGCTGATCATGGGGAACGCCGTACCGGGTCTGGTGCTGGGTATCCTGATTGGTAAGGGCGTTGAAGAGAGCGGCTGGAATAAAGTCACCAAGATCATGATGGTGGCGATTGTGCTGCTGTTCGTGCTGAGCGGCTTCTTCCGCGGCTTTGATATGAAAGTTCTCGAGTCCTTCAGCCTGGGCGTGCCTGGCTGGCTGGATGCCATTCATAACACCCTGAGCGGAAAATAAGGAGCTGAATGATGGAAGCACAAGCAGACAAAGGCTTCTGGTATGCCGACTGGTCGTTCCCGATTTTTGTTGGCCTGCTCTCGTCCGGCGTGTTCGCCGGGACACACATGTATTACCTGTATGGCATAGGCGCGTTTAACGAAGTGGCTTTCGTTTCCATGCTGCGTGCCGGGATGGATACCGGAGTTTACGGTGCGGTGGCGGCGTTCGGTGCCAGCTTCCTGTTTGCCCGCATTATCGAAGGTTCTCTGGTAGGGATCCTGGATATTGGCGGGGCGATCCAGACCGGGGTTGGCCTGGGTGTTCCTGCGCTGTTGCTGGGCGCGGGGATTGTTTTCCCGGTAGCCAACTTTGCCGCCTCGCTGGTTACTGGCCTGGTCATTGGCCTGGCGATTGGTTACCTGATTATCCTGGCGCGTAAATTTACCATCAATCAGAGCAACTCCACCTACGGGGCGGACGTGATGATGGGGGCAGGTAACTCTTCCGGGCGTTTCCTTGGGCCGTTGATCATCCTGTCTGCCATGGCCGCTTCGATCCCGATTGGTCTGGGTTCCCTGCTGGGTGCGCTGCTGTTCTACATCTGGGGCAAGCCGATCACCGGCGGCGCGATCCTGGGGGCCATGATCTTGGGGGCATTCTTCCCGGTAGCCATTTCTTAATCAAGTGCCAACCCCTGGGTCAACCGCCCAGGGGTTGGCAAGGAGTAGCGAAGCATGTATGACCTAATCATCTGGCGCGCCAGGTTGGTGGACGACACCCTGGCCGATGTGGCTATTGAGGCCGGTAAGATTGCCGTAGTCGGGCAATTGGCGGCAGATGCCAGCGCCCACAAACAACTGGATCTGGCGGGGAACTACCGCCTGAGCGCTGGCTGGATCGACTCCCACGTACACTGTTATCCCTCTTCACCGATTTATCATGACGACCCGGACCTGGTGGGCGTGAGCAGCGGTGTCACCTCGGTGGTCGACGCAGGCAGCACCGGCACAGACGATATCGATGAATTCTATGCTCTGACGCGCAGCGCCAAAACCAACGTCTTTGCCTTTCTCAATATCTCGCGCATCGGCCTGTTAAGGCAGAATGAACTGGCCGATCTGGCGGATATCAACAAGCAGCGAGTCAAACAGGCCATCGCCGGTAAGCCGGGATTTGTCATTGGTATCAAGGCGCGTATGAGCAGCAGCGTCGTGGGCCAGAACGGCACCAAACCGTTGGTATTGGCCAAAGAGATCCAAGGGGAAAATCAGCAACTGCCGCTGATGGTACACATTGGTAACAACCCGCCGGATCTGGACGAGATTGCCGATCTACTGACTCAGGGCGACATCATCACTCATTGCTACAACGGCAAACCGAACCGCATTCTGACCCCGGCTGGTACGCTGCGTGAGTCGATCCAACGTGCGTTAAAACGTGGCGTGCTGCTCGACGTGGGCCACGGCTCGGCCAGCTTCAGCTTTGAGGTGGCCCGCCAGGCCATCGCGCTAGGGATCTTCCCACACACCATCAGTTCCGATATCTACTGCCGCAACCGTCTGGCTGGCCCAGTGCACAGCCTGGCGACGGTGATGTCCAAATTCTTTACCGTTGGGCTTTCTCTGGCGCAGGTCATTGGCTGCGTAACGGAAAATGCCGCTGCGGCGTTGCGCCTGACCACCAAGGGGCAGTTGAAACCTGGCTTTGATGCCGACCTGACCATTTTTGATCTCCGCCAGGGGCCGCAGGTGTTTGCCGACTCCGAAGGGGAGTCCGTGAATGGCGAACAGCTGTTGGTGCCGCTGGCTGCCGTGGTGGCCGGGGAAGTCCTATTAACCGATCAAGGGAAAGCCGCTCATGTCTTCAATCTATGAAAAATATAACTTAAAGCAGGTGATCAACACTTCCGGCCGCATGACCATTCTCGGTGTTTCGACGCCACGCCAGGAGGTGATTGACGCCGTGGATTATGGCCTGAATCATTACTTTGAAATCAAGGATCTGGTCAACAAGACCGGCGCCTATATTGCCGGTCTGTTGAATGTGGAAGACGCAGTGGTTGTTTCCTGCGCCTCTGCCGGTATTGCCCAGTCGGTGGCGGCGGTGATCGTCAAGGACAACGCCAACCTGTTGGTCAACCTGCATTCGGCCACGGTGAACGAACCACGCGAGATCGTGTTGCCGCGTGGCCATAACGTCAACTTCGGTGCTCCGGTGGATACCATGGTCGCTCTAGGCGGCGGCAAGGTGGTGGAAGCGGGCTATGCCAACGAATGTTCCCCAGAGCAGATTGAAGCCTGCATCAACCCGCAGACCGCGGCCATTCTCTACATCAAATCTCACCACTGCGTGCAGAAAAGCATTCTCTCAATCGAGCAGGCGGCCGTGGTGGCGCGTAAACATAACCTGCCGTTGATCGTTGATGCCGCAGCCGAAGAAGACCTGATGTGTTACTACCAGATGGGGGCCGATCTGGTGATCTACAGCGGTGCCAAGGCCATCGAAGGGCCAACCAGCGGGCTGGTGATCGGCAAGAAGCAATACGTGGCGTGGGTGAAGCTGCAGTCTGGCGGTATTGGCCGGGCGATGAAGGTGGGCAAAGAGGGCATCCTCGGCCTGACGCAAGCGATCGAAAGCTACCTGACGTCGGAGAAAACCACCGGTGCGCAAATGGTAGAGCGCATGACGCCGTTTATCAGCCAACTGAATACCCTGAATGGCATCAGCGCCAAAACCGTCTGGGACAGCGCAGGGCGCGATATTGCCCGCGTGGAAATCACCTTTGATGAAGCGGTGCTGGGGATATCGACCGTCGACATCGTCCAGCGGCTGAAAACCGGGGATATCGCCATCTATTTCCGTGGCTACAAGGCCAACGAAGGCAAGGTTGAGGTGGATGTCCGTAGCGTGAACGAGCAGCAACTGATGACCGTCTTTACCTGTATCAAAAATCTTTTTACGGAGACCCAAGCATGAAGCTGAAGCCTAATTACTATAAAGACCGAGTTTGCCTTAACGTACTGGCTGGCTCAAAAGCCAACGCGCAGGACATCTATAATGCGGCGCAGGGGCATGTGCTGGTGGGCGTTCTTTCCAAAAATTATCCTGACGTTGAGAGCGCGGTGGCGGATATGTCGCGTTATGCCAGCCTGATCGAGAACGCGCTTTCCGTGGGCCTGGGGGCTGGCGATCCCAAGCAGTCGAATATGGTCAGCCTGATCTCCGAGCACGTCCAACCCCAGCATGTGAATCAGGTATTCACCGGTGTCGGTGCCAGTCGTGCACTGCTGGGGCAAAACGAAACCGTGGTGAATGGTTTGGTCTCCCCGACTGGCCGCGTGGGCTGGGTGAAGATTTCCACCGGGCCGCTGAGTGCTCAGGCGCCGGATGGCATTGTGCCGGTAGAGACCGCGATTGCGTTGTTGAAAGATATGGGCGGCAGCTCGATTAAGTATTTCCCGATGGGCGGTCTGAAGCATCAGGACGAATATGAGTACGTGGCGAAAGCCTGTGCCGAGCATGACTTTATGCTGGAGCCGACCGGCGGCATCGATCTGGAAAACTTCGAACCGATCCTGGAGATTGCGTTGAAAGCCGGTGTGAAGCAGGTGATCCCACATATCTATAGTTCCATCATTGATTCCGCCAGTGGCGATACTCGTCCGCAAGATGTCAAAACTCTGCTGGAGATCACCAAGCGGCTGGTGGGGTAAACCCTGTACTCCTGAGCCGCATGCTCCCTTGGGGCATTTTGTTGCCCCTATCTATCGGTTAAAAGGATAACTATGCGAAACTGGCAGGCTTCGAATTTACGAATTGCTCCGCTGTGGAACGCGCTGTCCCTGGCGTTGTTGGCTATCGCCAGCCCGGCGTTACATGCTGAGGATGCAATGAAATCCACGTCGTCTCATTTTGCCTATATTGGTACCTATAACCCGAACGGTGAGGGGGTTTACCGTATGCAGGTGGATGCGAAAACCGGGGCGCTGAGTGCCAAGACGCTGGTCAGCAGCCTGCCTAATCCGGCCCAGCTGGTCGCCGATGCCAAAGGGCAGACGCTATACGTTGCCAGCGAGGTGGCAGATTTTAATGGCACCGAGCACGGGGGCATTGTCGCCTATCGCATCAACCCACAGGACGGCACCCTGACGCCGCTTAATCAGGTGGATTCACAGGGGGCGGGGCCGGTTTACCTTTCTCTGACGCCGGATGGCCGTCATCTGCTGGTGGCTAACTACGTCAGCGGCAGCGTTGCGGCGTTCCCGGTAGACAGCGAAGGCAAGTTAGGAGCCGCCAGTTCCGTGCAACAAGATGCAGGCCCGGCGGGAGCGGCCAAACCCGCCGCCGCAGTGGAAGGCAGCTTCGCCATCAGCGATCACAATGGCCCACATGCGCATATGATCGCCAGCGATCCGAGCGGCAGGTTTGTGTTCTCTACCGATCTGGGGCTGGATCGGATCTACCAGTGGCGTTTTGATGCCGCCAGCGGCAAGCTGACTCCGAACGATCCTCCGTGGATTGCTGCTTCTTCCGCAGGAGCCGGCCCGCGCCACTTCATATTTCACCCAAATGGTAAAATTGTCCTACTAATCAACGAGGAAGCATCTACACTAACCAGCTACCACTTTGATAGCCAAAAGGGGACGCTGACACAGTTGCATGCTGTTTCAACCTTGCCAGCCGATTATAAGGGCACCAGCTTTGCCGCTGGCATGGCTTTGGCAGCAGATGGTAAAAATTTGTATGTCGCCAACCGCCTGCACAACAGCATTGCGCAGTTCAGCGTAAGCGGCGAAGGTGAACTGAAACCGGTGGCGGAGACCTGGACGCGAGGCGATTACCCGCGCACCATCACCCTGGATCCGAGTGGCCGCTATCTGTATGCCATGAACCAGCGTAGCGATAACGTTACGCGCTTTAGCGTAGACCAGCTCAGCGGCAAGCTCAGTTTCGTGGAAGGCTACACTCCGGTGGGAAGCCCTTCACAAATGGTGTTCTTGCCAGCTGCGAAGTAATCAGTTGCCTGCCTGGGTACCCTCGGGTGGGCACGTTAATAACGGAAAGAGAATGGTGAGATTTCCCTACCCACGTTTGGCATCGCTGTTCGATGCTTTGCAGTCCGAAACGTTGCCACAGGACGAACTGGCAAAGCGTTTTGCCGTGTCTACCCGTACAGTACGTGCCGATATCACCGCGCTGAACGATATTCTGGAGAGTTATGGTGCGCAGTTTGTCCATAGCCGCGGGGCCGGATACCGCTTGCAGGTTGATGATGAGGCCCGGTTTAGTGCGCTCCAGCATCGGGAACGTAAACAGCACGCCACGCCGCGCAGCGCGCAGGAACGGGTGCATTATCTGTTGATTCGCTTTTTGACCTCAGCCTTCTCAATGAAGCTGGAAGATCTGGCCGATGAATGGTTTGTCAGCCGGGGTACGCTGCAAAACGACATGGCTGAGGTGAGGGAGCGTCTGGCGCATTACCAGTTAACCATCGAAACCAAGCCGCGCTACGGTATGAAGCTGTTTGGTGCGGAAATGGCAATCCGCGCCTGCCTGACTGATCTGTTGTTTCAACTGCATCTGGCGGATGCGGAAAACCCATTGCTGAACAATGATATCCTCCACCAGCCGCAGGTACGGACTTTTGCCGGGCTGCTGCACCCGCTGCTGTCACAATATGCCATTCGTCTGACCGATGAGGGTGAGCAATATCTGATCTTCTACTGTGCTGTGGCGCTGCGGCGCATCACAGACGGCTATCCGCTTCAGGATTTTGACGTGGAAGACGGTGATGATGCGGTGCGTAAAGCGTCCACCTGGCTGGCGGGTGAACTGAGTAAGGCCACGGGCAAAGAGATTGCGGCGGCGGAAGAGGCTTATTTGCGGGTCAACATCGCTGCCAGAAGGGTGCAAGAAGTGCAGCCGACCAAAATCAACGCCGATGATGAAGAGGCGCTGGTGGATTACATCCTGTCCTATATCAACTCGCACTATAACTACAACCTGCAGAGCGACAAGCAGCTACGGGCCGATCTGCTCACCCATATCAAAACCATGATCACCAGGGTGAAATACCAGATCAATATCCCTAACCCGCTGTTGGCCAACATCAAACAGCATTATCCGATGGCCTATGATGTGACGTTGGCGGCAGTCTCAAGCTGGGGAAAACACACGCCTTATACCCTGAGCGAGAATGAAATCGGCTATCTGGTGCTGCATATTGGCGTGGGCCTGGAGCGGCACTACAACATTGGCTATGAGCGCCACCCGCACGTGATGCTGGTGTGCGATACCGGTAACTCCACGGTGAGGATGATCCAGGCACAGATTGCGCGCAAGTACCCGCAGCTGGTGGTGACGCGCATCGTTTCGCTGCGTGATTACGAAATGCTTGGCAGTATCGACGAAGATTTTATCATTTCCAATGCGCGCATCAGTGAGAAGAACAAGCCGATCGTGGTGATGTCGCCGTTTCCAACGGAGTATCAGCTAGAGCAGTTGGGCAAGCTGGTGCTGGTCGACCGCACCAAGCCGTATATGTTGGAAAAATTTTTTGATGCCAGCCACTTCATGATCGTCAACGAGCCGTTAACGCAGGAGCAGCTGTTTAGCAAAGTTTGCGCTCAGTTGGAGCAGGAAGGTTATGTGGGCAGTGATTTTTACCCTTCGGTCGTTGAGCGGGAGGCCATTGTTTCTACCTTGCTGGGGGAGGGGATTGCTCTGCCGCACTCCCTGGGGCTGTTGGCGAAAAAGACCGTGGTGGTCACGCTGCTGGCACCGCAGGGTATTCCGTGGGGAGAAGGTGAGGTGGCACACGTCATTTTCTTGCTGGCGATCAGCAAAAGCGATTATGAGGAAGCGATGGCGATCTACGAGCTGTTCGTTACCTTTGTGCGCGAACGTTCGATGACCCGCTTGCTGGGTAGTGACAATTTCGACAGCTTCAAAGCGGTGGCGTTGGACTGCCTGAGCCGTATTTAACGGTTTTCCCCTCTGGATGCAGAGGGGGATCACCGCATTACTCGTCTTTCTTCTTGCCGAATATCTTCATCAGCGCACCGACGATCAGCCCCAGGGCGATGCCGCCTAAAATCCAGTCAACCAAACTCATTGTTGTTCCCCCCGCAATCCTATTGTTCTGATTATATTATCATTCAATCAAGAACGCCCCATCGATCATTAATCTCCGCTGCTCGGGGGTGTAGCTGAGCCAGGAATTCTTGCTGTTGGACTTCTCCAGTACGATGGCCAGTTCCGCTTTGCTAAGGGATAGCTCGTCTTGCCAGAACGGGGCGATGGCGTGGCGGGTGATAAAGTCGATCAAAAAGCGCGCCGGGCTGTCCTGCTCTTCAGGGAATAGCCGCAGGGCCAGTTCGGCCATTAACGTACGTTGCTGTGGCTGCTCGCTTTTCCCCAGCAATTCAAGGAACGGTAGCAGCAGGCGGCCGCAGATCTGACCGTGGTGGTAATCACGCAATGCACCTATCTCTCCCGCAATGCCGTGGATCACGCCCAGCCCCGCCATACTCAACGTAAGACCGCCCAGGTAGGAAGCCTGCATAATCGCTTCGCGGGCCTCATCGCTCTGTTTCAGCACCGGCCAGGCGCAGAGGAAGTGATGGATGCCGCTCAACGACATCTCGCGCGACAGGCCGCTGGCCGTCTTGGAAAGGTAGGCTTCAAACAGATGGGTGAAGGCATCGATAGCGCAATAGGCCAGTACATGATCTGGCGCTCCCTTCAGCAGATCAGGATCGAGGATCGCTATCTGCGGCACAAAGTTATTATGCCGCAATGAGGCTTTCACCTTGGTGACCTGAGTATCGGTGATCACCGCGTTTTGGGTTACCTCGCTGCCGGTGCCTGCGGTGGTGGGGATGGCGATCAACGGCAGCGTTGCGCCACTGATTTTGCTGTCACCCACTTTTTCCATGTAGCGCAGGGTTGGCAGCGGGTGTTCGATCAGGGCAGCGAACGCCTTGGCGGCATCCAGCACGCTACCTCCGCCGATGGCTACCACTCTTTGCACCTGACCTCGCCAGTGCGCTACCCATCGGTCTATTTCTTGCGGTGAGGCTTCATGGGTGACAATTTCTCTGCCTGCTAGCAACGGCGTCAGCGCCGGAGCCAGTTCAGCATAGAGGGTTCCGTTAAGAAATGATCGGCAGGTGAACAGCAGTGTGCTCTGCGGCTCGGCCTGGAGCAGTGGGATCAGTTGCTGGATGCTGCCCTTGCCAAACCAGGCCTGCCGGTTGGCGATCATCAGACTAGTGGTCATGCTCTCTCCTTGACGCATTTGGGCATTGAAGCCACAGCATAGTTCAGCCTGGGTGGGCGAACCAACGCTTTTACGTCACTTAACTCGAAATTGTTAAGATATTAACCAGCTCGGATTGTGTGGATAATCGTTGCAAGGGCCTAACTTGTGATTTGATTAACATGTAAACAATGACGCCCTTGCATTCTGGCCAATTGAATGCTTTTTATAGTCTGTTGGCCCAATATCGGTCGTGGATAAGTTGGGAAACGTTAATTGTTAATTTGTTAATGATTGCGGGGGCGAAATGAATATTCAGGTCGAAAGATTATCAGCGGTGATCGACGCAGTGGCGACCCGCCAATTCTATGCCAGCCTGCTGGGCTATCTGGAGGGCTTCTTCGCCTTTGATAATGCCATCGTCTATGCCTTCGAATATGGTCAGGCTCCGCGCTGTCTGATGAAAACCGAGAAAGAAAACAGCGATGCGGTAAACCAGATCTACCAGCAGGGCGCCTATCTTGAAGATCCCTTTTATCAGGCACTGAACGGTGGCGGCCATGGCGATGTGTTTACGCTGCGGCAACTGGCTCCTTGTGGTTTTTACCAGACGGATTATTACCGTAACTTTTACCGTAAAACCGGCTGGCACGACGAGGCTGGCGTACTGCTGCAACTGACGCCGGAACGCGGGCTAGGCATATTTTTCGGTTCGGCCCGGCAAACGGTCGGCGTGCGTTATCCCCAGCTAGCTGATCTGCGTGGCGCATTGACGCTGGTAAAAAGCGTGGCGCGGTTGCATGGGGAAGTGGTGGTCGCGGCTAATGTGCCTACTCCCTCCGCCCCGCTGGTAGATAGCGCAGCCCAGGCGCGCTATGCGTTAAGCTCGCGCGAACGTGAGGTCGTCGATCTGATACTGAGTGGCAACGGCTCGCAGCAGATCGCCGAACGGCTGTTTATCAGTCTGGGTACGGTAAAAAATCATCGTAAGAATATTTACGGCAAGCTGAATATTGGTTCTCAGGCCGAGTTGTTCAGCCTGTTCTTGAGTACCCCCCTGCGCCGTACGGCATAATGTTAAAAAAGTGTTGCTAATATCCCTAAAGGGACATAGCCGCCCGCTCAAGCTCTGCTGATAATCCAGGCTAAGGCAATGGGTAAAGGGAGTGCAGCAATGAATAATGAAATCGAATCGTTAACCTACTACGCGGCGACCAAGAAATACGATCTGCGCTTCCCCACGCTGGAAGAGGATCTGGATGTTGACGTGGTGATCATCGGCGGTGGTTTCTCCGGCATTAACACGGCGCTGGAACTGGCGGAAAAAGGCATCACCAATATCGCTATTCTGGAGGGCCGCTACCTGGGTTACGGCGGGACGGGCCGCAACGGTGGCCAAGTGATGGCCGGGATCGGCCACGATCTGGAGAAGATCAAACGCCACGTTGGCCCGGCAGGGTTAGAAACCATCTTCAAGATCAGCAACCTTGGTGCCGGGATTATCCGCGAGCGCATTAAAAAGTACGCCATTGACGCCGATTTCTGCTTTGGCTATGGCTACCTCGGCAGCAACGCCAGGCAGGAAAAGACCCTGCGTTCCTGGCTTAAAGAGTTCAAAGCGGTCTCACCGAATGAAGAGATCGAGCTCTATACCGGTTCCGAAGTGAAGCAGGTGGTGGGATCTGATGCTTATACCTGTGCGTTGAAACACATGGGCGGTGGCCACGTTCATTCGCTCAATCTACTGTTGGGAGAGGCGCAGGCGCTGAGCGGTTACGGGGTGAAGATCTTCGAAAATAGCAACGTGCTGAATGTGGAATACGGCCCGCGCATTACCGTGCGCACCGCCATGGGATCGGTACGCGCCAACAAGATGCTTTGGGCATGTAATGGCTTCCTCAACGGCATGGATCCCTTTATCTATAAAAAGACCATCAATACCTACGCCTTCCAGTTGGCGACAGAGCCGCTGTCTGACGAGCTGATCCGCCAGATCAGCCCGATCCGCGGGGCTTACAGCGACATTCGGCCGGTGATCGACTATTACCGCGTCACCAACGAGAACCGTCTGCTGTTCGGCAGCGCTACCCGACTGGTCGAATATATTCCTTCAGATCTGAAGGCCTGGAACCGCAACCTGATGCTGAAAGTTTTCCCCTATCTGAAGGACGTGAAGATCGACCTGGCTTGGGGTGGGCCGCTGTGTTGCAGCGCCAACCTGTTCCCGCAGATTGGCACCCTACCGCAGCACGATAACGTGTTTTACGTGCAGGGCTATTCCGGCTTTGGGGTAACGCCGAGCCATATCGTTTGCAAGGTGTTGGCGGAAGGAATGAGTGAGGGCTCTGATCGTTATGACCTGATGAGTTCGATCCCGCACGTGGATATTTTTGGTAAAGACAAGCTACGCCGTGTGATGACCACTGCGGGTAAGGTCTGGCACCAGACCTCCGGCTACTGGAAGGGTCGTCGTTAATTCTGACCACTAATCTAAAAGGAAAAACCATGAAACCATTACTGCTTAAGCAAGCGCTACCAGAACTGCAACAGATTGGCAGCGTCAGCAACCTGGGGGCCACGGTGGTTGCCGGTGAACCCAACGTCGGTGTGGCGATGATTTTTGGCGCGCCAACGGACAACCTGAACTGCGGTGTCTTCAGCTGCACCCGTGGCACCTTCCTGATGGAATACCCGTTTGCGGAACATGCCACGGTGTGGGAAGGTTCGGCGACGCTGACCAATGAGAACACCGGTGAGTCGGTAAAGTATCAGGCCGGGGATTCCTGGTTTGTTGAGAAGGGCACCCCGGTGCGCTGGGAAATCACCTCGGATCGTTTTGTGAAGCATTATCTGGCGATTGTCGAAGGCTAACCCACAAGGAGGGCGATGCGATGACGGATATTACACTGTTGCCACAGGTAACGGCCTTTCTGGACCGCCAGCAGGGCCACTACATTCACGGCCAACCCGTGGCCGGGGCTGGCGTAGAAAGGTTTGCAGTGGTTAACCCGGCTACCGGGCTGACCATTGCGCAGGTGAATGAAGGCGGCCAGGTTGAAGTCGATGCGGCGATGCAGGCAGCCTTTGGCGCTTTCCACGGTAGCTGGGCACAGGTTTCGCCATTGGAGCGTGGCAACTGCCTGACGCGCCTGGCCGATCTGCTGCAAACCCATCGTGAGGAACTGGCGCAGCTGGAAAGCCTGTGTTCTGGAAAGACCATTCAGCTGTCTCGTGGGCTGGAAATTGATATGGCCTCGCAGTTCCTGCGCTACTTTGCCGGCTGGTCGAGCAAAATCAGCGGGGAAACGCTGAACGTTTCGTTGCCTTCCTTCCAGGGTGAACAATACACCGCATTCACCCGGCGCGAGCCGTTGGGCGTAGTAGTCGGCATCATTCCGTGGAACTTCTCGATCATGATCGCCATCTGGAAGTTGGCTGCTGCGCTCACCTGCGGCTGTACCGTGGTGCTCAAACCGAGTGAATACACGCCGCTAACCATGCTGCGGGTAGCCGAGTTGGCAACGCAAGCGGGCATCCCGGCTGGTGCACTCAACGTGATCAACGGTTCAGGCGCACGTCTTGGCCCTATGCTTATCGCTCATCCACGCTGTGCCAAAGTGACCTTCACCGGCTCGGTGCCTACCGGGATCGCGGTAGGCAAAGCGGCAATGGAGCAAGGGATTGTACGTACTACGCTGGAGCTGGGGGGGAAGAATGCCGCCGCGTTTCTGGCCGATGTCTCGGTCGACAAGATGGTCGACGGCATTATCGAGGCGGGCTACCTGAACCAGGGCCAGATCTGTGCCGCAGCGGAACGTTTTTACTTGCCTGCCAGCCATATCGATGAGGTACTGGCAAAGCTGACGCAGCGCTTGGAAGCCATGAAGGTGGGGTCACCGCTGGATGAGACCACGGAAGTGGGGCCGCTGGCCAACGAGGCACATTACCGCAAGGTACTGGCGTTGTTTGACAAGGCACGGGCTGATGGCAGCCAGATCGTCTGCGGCGGTCAGGCGTTGGCAGGCCCTGGCTTCTTTGTTGCGCCGACGGCAATCCGCGCTAATGGGCCACATGACGCGTTAATGCGTGAGGAGACCTTTGGCCCGGTAGGCACTTTCCTGGCCTATGAGGATGAAGAGCAGATGATCGCCATGATCAACGATTCGCCTTATGGCCTGGCCGCCAGCCTGTGGACTAACGATCTCAGCAAAGCAATGCGCATGATCCCGCGGATTGAAGTGGGCACCTTGTGGATCAACATGCACACCTTCCTCGATCCGGCGTTGCCGTTCGGTGGGGTGAAATCGTCAGGGATGGGCAGAGAGTTCGGCAGCGCGTTTATCGAGCACTATACCGAGTTGAAGTCGGTGATGGTTCGGTATTAATCTATATCCCCGTCGCCTTTCGAGCCGTAGCGTTGTTGACTGCGTGCGTGAACCCCAGTCACTTACCTAAGTAAGCTCCTGGGGATTAACGCCCTTGTCGCCTAGCTACGACTCGAAATTCATAGGGGATAGACTTGGAGCAATCTGGATTACAGCTTGAGGGATAACGGCAATATATTAACTAATCCTCGTCGAAGCCTGAATTAAACAGCTCAATCACCGCTGCCAGCGCCTGCACTTCCTGCGGCCCGGTAGCTTCAATTTCGATCTGGCGGCCCTGGGCGGAATCCAGCATCAGCAGCGCGATCACGCTGCTGGCTTCCGCTTCGGTGCCGCTGTCATTACGCAGCAGCACTTCGGCGTCAAAACTCTGCACCAGCTCAAACAGCTTCATCGCCGGGCGTGCATGCATACCCAGCTTGTTCTTGATTTCAACCGTCTGCTTGACCGTCATTGTTGTTTACGCTTTTCCAGTGTGCGGTGACGTGATTGCACGTTCTTGCCGCGTGAACGGAAATAATCCGCCAACTGTTCAGCCACGTATACCGAACGGTGCTTACCGCCGGTACAGCCAATGGCGACGGTCAGATAGCTGCGGTTGTTGGTCTCCAACATCGGCAACCACTGTTCCAGGTAGCTACGGGTCTGGTAGATGAAGTTGTGCACTTCGGTGTGGCGATCGAGGAACGAGGCCACGGGCTTATCCAGGCCGGTCATCGGGCGCAGTTTAGGGTCCCAGTGCGGGTTGGGCAGGAAACGTACGTCGAACACGTAATCGGCATCAATAGGAATGCCGTGCTTGAAGCCGAAGGATTCGAACACCATCGTCAGCTCGCGCTCGCGTTTACCCAACAGGCGGGTACGCAGCATTTCCGCCAACTCGTGCACCGACATTTCCGAGGTATCGATGATCAGATCGGCACGGGAACGCAGTGGCTCCAGCAGATCGCTTTCTTCATCAATCGCGCTTTCCAGCGACAGGTTCTTGGCAGACAGAGGATGCAGGCGACGGGTGTCGCTATAACGGCGGATCAGGGTGTTGCGATCGGCATCAAGGAACAGCAGCTGTGGCGTGAAGCTCTCCGGTAGCTGGGTCATTGCATATTCAAACACTTCCGGCGATTCCGGCATGTTACGGACGTCGATGCTTACCGCAGCGGAGCTATTACGTTCGGCCAGCGTCTGGGCCAGCTGCGGCAACAACACCACGGGCAGGTTATCAACGCAGTAAAAACCCATGTCTTCCAGCGCCCGCAAGGCGACGGATTTCCCCGAACCGGAACGGCCGCTGACAATCATCAGCACCATGTGGTAACTCCCCTGGCATCTCAATGGCTCTCATCGCCACCGTTAGGATCTATTATCCGGGCCACGGCCCGGATATATCGTAAGTAAAACAGTAGCGTTTTCATGGCGGAAAGTCACGCCAGCCGCTGGTTACTCGGTGATGATCTGATACAGCTCTTCGTCGCTCAGCGCTGCGCGCAGGCGGCGGCACACGGTTTTGTCGGCCAGCCGTTTGGCAACCAGCGACAGCGTATGCAAGTGAGTTTTACATTGATCGGCCGGTACCAGCAAGGCGAACAGCAGATCGACCGGTTGATTATCAATGGCGTCAAAGGCGATAGGTTGCTCAAGGCGGATAAACACGCCAACGGCCCGCAAAGTGTCCTCTTCCAGTTTGCCGTGTGGGATCGCGATACCGTTGCCGATACCGGTACTGCCCATACGTTCCCGGGTGAGTACTGCGTCAAACACCACCTGCGAAGGTAGGTTAAGCTGCTTGGCCGCCAGCTCGCTGATAATTTCCAAAGCCCGTTTCTTGCTGGTGCAGTGTACCGAGCTTCTGGTGCACTCGATGTTTAACACCGAGCTTAATTGCATTATTTCGTTGTTCATCTCATCTTCACTTAAAACCGCGTCCTGTCGCTTTATTGCAAGCCTGCTTTACCATTGGAAAGCAGGCTTACGCTGATAACCTTCATGAAACGGTTTTTCGCCTGTTTAACCCTGATGGCTTATCAGCGCATACCTATACAGGTGATGCGCCGAGGGTTGCCGTGTAGCCAATTCGACTACGATGTGGGCCATTACGCATCGCATAACGGCCCAGAATGTCAGTGTTGCTTTAGTTTGTCTTTATGTTTGTTCAATTGACGCGCCAGTTTGTCGATCAGGCAGTCAATTGCGGCATACATATCTTCTTTTTCCGAGGTGGCGTGCAACTCGCCGCCATTCACATGCAACGTTGCTTCCGCAATCTGCTGCACTTTTTCCACACTGAGTACGACATAAACCTGATTAATGCGGTCGAAATACTGCTCGAGTTTGGCAAACTTGGTGTTGACGAACTCACGCATTGGTTCGGTGATCTCGATGTGGTGTCCGGTAATGTTGAGCTGCATAATGTCTTCCTTCTCTATAGAGGTCAAACCAACTGTTTACGCTGGTTGGACGGCGGGATGGACAAAGACTCTCGGTACTTGGCGACGGTGCGCCGCGCCACCATGATCCCCTGATCGGAAAGCATCGTGGTCAGCTTGCTGTCGCTAAGCGGTTTGGCAGGGTTTTCCGCCGCGATCAATTTCTTCACTAACGCCCTGATCGCCGTAGAGGAGGCTTCGCCACCGCTGTCGGTATTCACATGGCTGGAGAAGAAATACTTCAATTCGAAAATACCACGCGGGCTGTGCAGGAACTTCTGCGTCGTCACGCGCGAGATTGTCGACTCATGCATTTCCACGGCCTGGGCGATATCCGCCAGCACCATGGGCTTCATAAATTCTGCACCCTGTTCAAAGAACGCTTCCTGCTGTTCGACAATACAGCGGGTCACCTTGAGCAGCGTGTCGTTCCGGCTTTCCAGGCTCTTGATCAGCCACTTCGCTTCCTGCAAATTGCTGCGGATATACTGGCCGTCGGCATTGTTGCGCACCGTGTTGCCCAGTGCCGCATATTGCTGGTTGATTTTCAGCCTTGGGATGCTGTCTGCATTAAGCTCCACCACCCACTTATCCTGCACCTTACGTACCAGCACATCCGGGATCACATACTCGGATTCGCCGGTATTGATCGACTGCCCAGGGCGCGGATCGAGCGAATGGATCAACACCATCGCTTCTTTCAGTGTATCTTCTTTTAAGCGAGTTGTTCGCATCAGGCTGCGAAAGTCGTGGTTGGCCAGCAAATCCAAATGTTCGCTGACGATCAGGCGGGCTTCAGCCAGATAGGGCGTGTCTTTGGCGTACTGGGAAAGCTGGATCAACAGGCAGTCACGCAGATCGCGCGCCGCGACGCCGACCGGGTCAAAACGCTGCACGCGCTTCAATACCGCTTCGATCTCGTCCATCGTCACATTATTGTCACCCATACTCTCCAGAATGTCTTCTAGCGGTACGGTGAGATAGCCGGTGTCATCGACGGCGTCGACGATCGAGGTGGCGATGGCGGCATCGGTGTCAGAGAACGGCGTCAGATCCACTTGCCACATCAGGTAGTCCTGCAGCGTTTGCGTGGTTTCGCCCTGATAGACCGGAAGCTCGTCATCGCCATAGTCGGTACCGGTGCCGGAAGGGGTACCCGCGGTATAGATCTCATCCCAGGTGGCATCCAAAGGCAGCTCTTCGGGCATGTCCTTCTGTTCCAGCGCTTCGCGGGTGTCTAGCCCTTCGGTCTCGACGTTTTCTTTGGTGTCGATCTCTTCGTGCTGGTCTTCGGTCTGTTCAAGCAGCGGGTTGCTCTCTAGCGCCAGTTGGATCTCCTGCTGGAGCTCAAGCGTGGACAGCTGCAACAGGCGGATCGCCTGCTGAAGTTGGGGGGTCATGGCCAGTTGCTGGCTGAGCCTGAGTTGCAAACCTTGCTTCATAATCTTCTGCTACTTCCGTTAACGGTGGCCTGTAGGCCTGCCGCTGGAACCTATAGGCGGAACTCTTCGCCCAAATAAACGCGTTTCACCTGCTCATCGGCCAGAATGGCGTCCGGTGTGCCGTGGGCAATCAGCTTACCCTGGCTGACGATGTAGGCGCGTTCACACACGTCCAGCGTCTCGCGCACATTATGATCGGTGATCAGCACGCCAAGGCCACTGTCACGCAGGTGCTCGATGATTTTCTTGATATCGATAACAGAAATCGGGTCAACCCCGGCGAAAGGCTCATCCAGTAGGATAAATTTCGGGTTGGCGGCCAGCGCACGGGCAATCTCCACGCGGCGGCGTTCACCCCCGGAAAGCGATTGGCCCAGATTGTCACGCAGGTGGGAGATATGAAACTCTTCCATCAGCTCGATAGCCCGATCGTTGCGTTGCTCACTGGTGAGATCGTTACGGATCTCCAGCACCGCCATCAGGTTGTCGTAAACACTCAGGCGGCGGAAGATCGAGGCTTCCTGCGGCAGGTAGCCGATACCGCGGCGTGCGCGGGCATGCAGCGGCAGGATACTGATATCTTCGTCATCAATCACGATGCGCCCGGCATCGCGCTGAACGATGCCGACGACCATGTAGAAAGTGGTGGTTTTGCCGGCACCGTTTGGCCCCAGCAGGCCGACGATCTCGCCAGATTTCACTTTCAGGCTCACGTCTTCAACAACTTTGCGGCCTTTGTAGGCTTTCGCCAGGTTTTCTGCGATGAGTGTTGCCATAAGTAATTAGTTACTCTTCTTTTGACCGTTTTTGTCTTGCAACTGTGATGGCACCAGAACCGTGGTCACGCGTTTGCCTTTATCGCTGAACGCCTGCATCTGCTGCTGCGGCACCAGATAGGTAATACGGTCGCCTTTCACGTTGCTGTCGAGCTGTTCCAGATAGGCGTTGCCGGTGAGGGTGATCAGCTGTGGCGCGACGTCGTAACGGACTTTCTGCGCATGGCCTTTCACCGGCTTGCCATTGTCCTGCATCTGGTAGAAGGTTACCGGATTGCCGAACGCTTCAATATAGGTTTTGTTCTGATCGCCATCCGGGCGCGTGACCACGACCTTGTCGGCCTTGATCTCAATAGTGCCCTGTTTGATCACCACGTTGTCGGTAAAGGTGCTGACGTTGCTCTGCATATCCAGCGACTGTTTCAGCGAGTCGATACTTACCGGTTGGTCAGAGTCGGATTTCAACGCCAATGCGGGGGAGCTGGCGGTCAAAACGAGGCTGACGATCAACAGATTACGGAGTTGTCTTTTGGTTCTGAATTTCATAGTTGGTCTTGACCTTATCAATCAGCTCAGCGGTTTTGTTCCGCAGATTGCCACGCATTTTCATGCCGTTAGAGGTGAAATTCGTGCCGAACAGGGTCACTTCATCATCGGAAGAGACGTCCTGTGTGACCAGATTAATCTGGGCATTATCGGTTTTAATTTTTTCCAGCTGTGAGGTGGTTGTCAAACTGTTCACCTCCACGTGACCGTACAGATACAGCATGCGGTTTTTGGTCAGCTTGGCGCGATCGGCGCGTATCGACCAGGTGGCCACGGCATGCTCATCAAACAGCGTCATCACCGGCTGGGTGAACCAGCTTAACTCATCAGCGGTGTAATATTTAACCTCTTCTGCCACCAGCTTATAGCTTAGTTGCCCGGCCGGATTGTACACCACGGTTACGGTATGCTGGCTCTGATAGGTCGGGTCTTGGTTGTTGACCGGCACCGTGCTGCCGTCATCGCTGAAATCGGCCATGTTCCAACCAATCAGCGCCAGCGCGATCGCGGTCAGCAAAATGGTGGCCCAAAGTTTGGTTTTATTCATATTGACAGCCCTTTGGCGTCCTCCAGCTTGTTTTGCGCCAGCAGGATCAGGTCGCACAGCTCGCGTACCGCACCACGGCCACCGTTGATGCGGGTCACATAGTGGGCGCGAGGTAACAAAATTGGATGCGCATCAGCCACCGCGACGGCCAGACCGACTTCGGCCATGACCGGCCAGTCGATCAGATCGTCGCCGATGTAGGCGATTTCATCTGGCATCAGGGACAGTTTATCCAACAGTTCACGGAAGGCCAAAAGCTTATCGGACTGACCCTGATACAGATGGGTGATATCCAATGTTTTTGCCCGGTCTTCCAGCAACTTGGCCGAACGCCCGGTGATAATGGCCACCTCGATACCCGAGGTTTTCAGGCAGCGGATGCCGTAGCCGTCACGGACGTTGAAGGCTTTCAGCTCTTCACCGTTATTGCCCATGTAGATCAGGCCGTCTGACAGCACGCCGTCGACATCACAAATCAACAGGCGGATTTTCCCGGCGCGGGCCATGACTTCTTCAGCTACCGGCCCGTAACAGGTTTCAACCAGACTCATGCAGTTCGTTCCTTTCATTAAACGACGCCAGCGCGCAGCATGTCATGCATATGTACCACACCCAGCAATTGGTCGCCATCGGCAACCAGCACGGCGGTGATATGGCGTTGCTGCATCAGATTGAGCGCATCGACTGCCAGCAGGTTCGGGCGCACACGGATGCCGCCCAGCGTCATGACGTCGGTGATTTTGGCATTATTCAGATCGATGCCCATATCGAACACCCGGCGTAAGTCACCGTCGGTAAAAATACCGGCAATCTTCATCAGATCGTCGCAGATCACCACCATGCCCAGATTCTTGCGAGTGATCTCCAGCAGCGCGTCACGCAGTGAGGCTTCGGCGCTGACATGCGGAATTTCGTCGCCGTTGTGCATGATATCGCTAACACGCAGCAACAGACGGCGGCCCAATGCCCCACCAGGATGAGACAGGGCAAAATCTTCTGGGGTAAAGCCCCGGGCCTTCAGCAGCGCTACGGCTAACGCATCGCCCATGACCAAGGTGGCGGTGGTGCTGGTGGTAGGGGCCAGACCGAGTGGGCAAGCCTCCTGCGGTACCTTGATGCACAGATGTACGTCTGCCGCCTTGCCCATTGAGCTTTCCGGGTTGTTGGTCATGCAAATCAGTGGGATCTGCTGGCGTTTCAACACTGGGATCAGCGCCAGAATTTCGTTCGACTCACCGGAATTGGAGATCGCCAGCACGATGTCCTGTGCTGAAACCATGCCCAGATCGCCGTGGCTAGCCTCCGCCGGATGCACGAAGAACGCCGGGGTTCCGGTACTGGCCAGCGTGGCGGCAATTTTGCAGCCGATATGGCCGGATTTACCCATGCCCATGACCACGACTTTACCGCAACATCCGGCGATCGCCTCACAGGCCCGGGTAAAATCCGCATTGATGTACTGATCGAGCTGGGCCAGGCCATCACGCTCAATCTGAAGCACTTCTTTGCCGGCCTGCTGAAAGTCAAAGCCCGGTTGCAACTGGTTAGATGACATACTCATTCCCAACGGTTTACCCGTCATCCTTCAAGATACAGGGGTGTTGACTGCCTTCAATTACCCTGGTCACTTAGTGGACTAAGCTCCCAGGGATGCTTTCAGTTGCCGCCTACCTGTATCTCGAATGCTATAGGGTAAAGCTAAAGAGCTGAAAAGGGTTAAAGAACAGCACTGCAAGATACGCAATAAAGCCACATAATAACAGAGCTCCCGCCAGATGACCGATACGATGTTTGCGGCCAATACACAGCGCGGCAAGCAGGACACTGGCCGCCAGCATCACCCAGTAATCGCGCTGGAAGGCGGCGGGATCGATACTGCCTGGTGACAGCAGAGCAGGGACGCCCAGTACGATCACCGTGTTAAAAATTGTCGAGCCGATGATATTCCCTACCGCCATATCATCTTCGCCTTTTAGTGCTCCGGCGATTGAGGTGGCCAATTCGGGCAGGCTGGTGCCGATGGCGATAATCGTCAGGCCAACCACCAGTTCGCTCAGGCCAAAGTAGTGGGCAATCACCGATGCGTTATCGATGATCATCCTTGATGACAGCGGCAGAATAATGAAGGCCAACACCAGCCAGAGAATGGCTACGGTGTTGCTGCTGTCCTGCGGCAGTTCGGCGAGCTGCTCCACCGTCAGGCTGTCGTTGCCTTCACGTTGCGCCAGCCTGGCGATTTTCAGCATCAGCAGAATAAAACCGGTAGCGGCCAACAGCAGCAGCACGCCATCGAAGCGGCTCAGGGTGTTATCCATCAGCACGTAGCCGCATAACAGGATAACCCCCAGCATCAGCGGCAATTCACGCCGCAACACTTCGGAGCGAACCGACAGTGGATGGATCAGGGCCGCCATCCCCAGGATCAGTAAAATATTGGTGATGTTGGAGCCAATCACGTTGCCCACCGCCAGGTTGGTCTGCCCATTGAGGGCGGCGGTGACCGACACAATCAATTCTGGCAACGAAGTGCCGATACCGACTATCGTCATGCCGATAATCAACGGGGGAACCCCCAGCGAGCGGCTAATCACCGCCGCACCATAAACCAATCTATCTGCCCCATACACCAGTAAAAATAAACCAACGATCAACAGTACTATTGCGAGAAACATTCAGGGTCCTATATTGGGTATACCCGTCGTCTTTCAAGCTGCAGCGTTGTTATCTGCACTCGCCCACCCCAGTCACTTACAAAAGTAAGCTCCTGGTGATGAACGAGCTTGTCGCCTAGCCGCAGCTTGAAATCTATAGGGTATGATAATCCCGTTTCGTTGGTTAAACGCCGTCACCGGCCTCCACGTTGTGCAAAACAACGAATTTTCCCGGTTGAAATTCGAACAATTTTATTTTTTTGCGTTATTTCCTAATTTTGACCGTCTGGAGCCTAAAAGTAAAACCTATGGCATCATTGATAGCGAATTGGCAGTAAGCTTTGGTAAAAATAGGACGTATCGCCCCTATTTGCTTTACCATCAGGGATGATTTGGCAAAAAAACAGCCTGTACAGGATCAATAAACATGCACCAGAAGGCAGATAATCTGGTCGAAGTGCGCGGCATGAGCTTCTCTCGCGGCGATCGGCTGATATTCGAAGACATCAACCTGACGGTTCCCCGTGGCAAAGTGACGGCCATCATGGGGCCGTCCGGCATTGGTAAAACCACGCTGTTACGCCTGATTGGTGGCCAGTTGACCCCGGACTGCGGTGAGATCTGGTTTGATGGGGACAACATCCCGGCGCTGTCGCGCCATCAGCTGTATGAGTCACGCAAGAAGATGAGCATGCTGTTTCAGTCGGGAGCGCTGTTCACCGATCTGACGGTATTTGAGAACGTGGCTTACCCGCTGCGTGAGCACAGCCGCCTGCCGGAGCCGATCCTGCGCAGCACGGTGTTGATGAAGCTGGAAGCCGTAGGGCTACGTGGCGCGGCAGATCTGATGCCGAACGAACTTTCTGGCGGTATGGCCCGGCGAGTTGCCCTGGCGCGTGCTATCGCGCTTGATCCGACATTGATCATGTTCGACGAACCCTTCGTTGGTCAGGATCCGATCACCATGGGCGTGCTGGTCAAGTTGATCGATGAGCTGAATCACGCGCTCGGGATCACCTGCATCGTGGTATCCCATGATGTGCCAGAAGTATTGAGTATTGCGGATTACGCCTATATTGTGGCGGATCACCATGTGATTGCCGAAGGCTCGGCAGCGCAATTACAGAACAATCCTGATGCGCGAGTGCGTCAGTTTCTGGATGGTATTGCCGATGGGCCGGTACCATTCCGTTACCCTGCCGGTGATTATCAGACTGAGCTTTTAGGGGAAGGGAGTAAATAACCTCATGTTTTTAAAGGCGTTAGCGTCGTTAGGGCGCCGTGGTATCAACACCAGCGCAGCCTTTGGACGCGCCGGGCTGATGCTGTTCCACGCGCTGATCGGGCGCCCGGAGCCGCGCAAACAATGGCCGCTGCTGCTCAAACAGCTACACAGCGTTGGCGTTCAGTCGCTGTTGATCATCATGGTTTCCGGCTTGTTTATCGGCATGGTGTTGGGGCTGCAAGGTTACATCGTCCTCACCACCTACAGTGCCGAGGCGAGCCTGGGCATGATGGTGGCGTTGTCATTGCTGCGTGAGCTGGGGCCGGTCGTTACCGCTCTGTTGTTCGCTGGCCGTGCCGGTTCGGCTCTGACGGCCGAAATCGGTCTGATGAAGGCCACCGAGCAGATCTCCAGCCTGGAAATGATGGCGATCGATCCGCTGCGGCGTATTGTTGCCCCGCGTTTCTGGGCCGGTCTTATCAGTATGCCGTTGCTGACGATTATTTTCGTGGCCATCGGTATCTGGGGTGGCGCGATTGTCGGCGTAGACTGGAAGGGGATCGACAGTGGTTTCTTCTGGTCGGCCATGCAAGGGGCCGTGGAATGGCGTCAGGATTTACTTAACTGCCTGATCAAGAGCGTGGTGTTTGCCATTACCGTTAGCTGGATTGCGATCTTCAATGGTTACGATGCCGTACCGACCTCTGAAGGGATTAGTCAGGCAACGACAAGGACCGTGGTACATTCGTCACTGGCGGTGTTGGGATTGGATTTCGTGCTGACTGCACTGATGTTTGGGAATTGATTCGATGCAAACGAAGAAGAGTGAAATCTGGGTTGGGGCGTTTATGCTGATTGCGCTGTGCGCCATCATCTTCCTCTGCCTCCAGGTGGCCAATATTAAATCGATCGGTAATGAACCGACTTACCGTATCTACGCCACCTTCGATAATATCGGTGGTTTGAAAGCGCGTTCACCTGTGAAGATTGGTGGGGTGATGATTGGCCGGGTTGCGGCTATCTCCCTCGATCCTAAGACCTACACGCCACGCGTGGCGCTGGATATTCAGCAACAATACAACCAGATCCCGGATACCAGCTCGCTGGCGATCCGCACCTCCGGCCTGCTGGGTGAACAGTATCTGGCGCTGAACGTCGGTTTTGAAGATCCCGAGATGGGCACGACTATCCTTAAGGATGGCGGGACCATTCAGGACACCAAATCAGCCATGGTGCTGGAAGACTTGATCGGCCAGTTCCTCTACAAGAGCGGTGGTCAGGATAGCCCGAATTCACCGGATGGCTCTGTTGCAGCTCCGGCACCGGATGCCGCTGCGCATTCCGCTACAACTCACTAATCGAGGAAACCTGCATGTTTAAACGTTTTTTAATGGTTGCCCTGCTGGTGGTTGCACCGCTAGCTAATGCGGTCGATCAGACTAACCCATACAGCCTGATGCAAGACGCTGCGCAGAAAACCTTCACCCGCCTGAAAAGCGAGCAGCCAAAAATCAAGCAGGATCCCAACTACCTGCGCACCATCGTGCATGAAGAGCTGATGCCGTTCGTGCAGGTAAAATATGCCGGTGCGTTAGTGCTGGGCCGTTACTATAAAGACGCCACACCTGCACAGCGTGATGCCTACTTTACTGCCTTCCAGGCTTATCTGGAGCAGGCGTATGGCCAGGCGTTAGCCATGTACCAGGGCCAGACCTATCAGATCGAACCGGAACAGCCGCTAGGCAATGCCGATATCATCGCGATCCGCGTAACCATCATCGACAAAGGTGGTCGCCCGCCGGTACGTCTGGACTTCCAATGGCGCAAGAACAGCAAAACCGGCCACTGGCAGGCGTATGACATGATTGCTGAAGGCGTCAGCATGATCACCACCAAGCAGAATGAGTGGGCATCAACCCTGCGCCTCAAAGGCGTAGACGGTTTGACCCAGCAGCTGCAAGCGGCCGCCAAACAGCCGATCACCCTGGATCAGAAAAACTGATGGCCGCAGCGCTGAGCTGGGTATCACAACAGCAAACGCTGGTGTTGAGCGGCGAGCTGGACCGTGAGACGTTATTGCCGCTGTGGCAGCAACGTGAGTTGTTGTTGGCGGATAAAACCGTGATTGATGTCGCTCAGCTGCAGCGCGTGGACTCTTCTGGTCTGGCCCTGCTGCTGCATTTACGTGAGCAACGGCACCCGCAGGGAATTGAGATAAAAATTTCCGGCATCACCGAACGGTTGCAAACGCTGATCACGCTCTACAATTTGTCAGCAATAATGCCTGTTGAAACCGCTAGTTAGCCACATTTTTGGCTGTTCTACCGGGAAAAATCAGTTAAAGGCCCCTGTTGCTCAGGGGCTTTTTCTTTGGTTTAAGAAAGCGGCGGATTCCACTAAGATAGACGCCAAGAGGTCGCCCCGGGTGACTATGATCCTTCGATGCAGAATTGGATACTATGGAAAATAGCGAAATTAAAGACGTGCTGATGAAGGCGTTGGCACTGGAAGAGGCGCATGTGACTGGCGATGGTAGCCATTTTCAGGTGATCGCCGTGGGTGAACTGTTCGCCACCATGAGCCGCGTCAAGAAACAGCAGGCCGTCTATGCGCCGCTGATGGAATACATCGCGGACAACCGCATTCATGCTTTGTCGATCAAGGCATATACCCCAGAAGAGTGGCAGCGGGATCGCAAACTCAACGGATTTTAAGGCTGTTTGCCCGGCGGGCAGGCAGCTCAGAACAGATAACAGAGAGTAGTTAAATGGATAAATTTCGTGTGCATGGCCGGACCCGTCTTAGCGGTGAAGTGACCATTTCCGGGGCGAAAAACGCCGCCCTGCCGATCCTGTTTGCCGCTTTGCTGGCGGAAGAGCCTGTCGAACTGCAAAACGTCCCGAAGCTGAAGGACATTGACACCACCATCAAACTGCTCGGCCAGTTGGGCACCAAGATCGAGCGTAATGGCTCGGTCTATGTTGATGCCAGCGGCGTGAACGAGTTTTGTGCTCCTTACGATCTGGTGAAAACCATGCGTGCCTCCATTTGGGCGTTGGGGCCGCTGGTTGCACGCTTTGGCCGTGGTCAGGTATCGCTGCCAGGCGGCTGTGCTATTGGCGCACGTCCGGTTGACCTGCACATTACCGGCCTGGAGCAGCTGGGTGCGGAAATCAAACTGGAAGAGGGCTACGTCAAGGCCTCTGTGGAAGGGCGCTTGAAGGGCGCACATATCGTGATGGATAAGGTCAGCGTAGGCGCGACCGTCACCATCATGAGTGCCGCAACTCTGGCGACCGGCACCACCGTCATCGAGAATGCGGCGCGTGAGCCGGAAATCGTCGATACTGCCAACTTCCTCAACACGCTGGGTGCCAAAATCAGCGGCGCAGGCACGGACAGGATCACCATCGAAGGCGTGGAGCGCTTGGGTGGTGGGGTTTACCGTGTGCTGCCAGACCGTATCGAAACCGGTACCTTCCTGGTTGCCGCTGCCGTTTCCGGTGGTAAGGTGTTGTGCCGCAACACCCGTCCAGATACGCTGGATGCGGTGTTGGCCAAACTGCGTGAAGCAGGGGCCGATATCGAAGTCGGTGAAGACTGGATCAGCCTGGACATGCATGGAAAACGCCCGAAAGCGGTAACCCTGCGCACGGCTCCACACCCTGGTTTCCCAACCGATATGCAGGCGCAGTTCAGCCTGTTGAATCTGGTAGCGGAAGGGACCGGCGTGATCACCGAGACGATCTTCGAAAACCGCTTTATGCACGTGCCTGAGCTGATCCGTATGGGCGCACACGCAGAAATCGAGAGCAACACCGTGATTTGCCACGGCGTAGAGCAGCTGTCTGGTGCACAGGTGATGGCGACCGATCTGCGTGCCTCTGCCAGCCTGGTATTGGCGGGTTGTATTGCCGAAGGCGTAACGGTGGTAGATCGTATTTATCACATCGACCGTGGCTACGAGCGTATCGAGGACAAACTGCGTGCGCTGGGTGCCAATATCGAACGTGTGAAAGGCGAGTAATCGACAGTTTTAGCCTGTTTGTGCGAATAGAGCCCGGCTTGCCGGGCTTTTTGCTGCCTAACTATTATCCTCCGGGAATTCACCCACCGTCATATGCAGCGTAATGCGTTGCCCATCGCGTAGCACCACTACCGGGATCTCTGTCCCAGGGCGGATCTCCGCCACCTGGTCCATCGTCTCCAATACCGAAACCGCCGGTTTGTTATCGACGTTAATGATGATGTCATTAATATGGAACGCTGCATTGGCGGCCGGGCCGTTAGGAGTAATTTCGGTCACGATGATCCCTTGTAGGCGATCGATGCCGGTCGCTGAGGTGCGCACCGGGATAATCTCTTTTCCCTGAATACCAAAGTAGCCGCGGATCACCCGGCCATCACGGATCAGCTTATCCATGATCTTGGTTGCCAGTTCTACCGGGATGGCAAAGCCTAGCCCCTCAGGCGTTTCGCCATCGGTGATCTTGTCATAGGTCAGCGTATTGATGCCCAACAGCTCACCCAGGGAATTAACCAGCGCACCGCCGGAGTTACCCCGGTTGATTGAAGCATCGGTTTGCAGGAAGGTTTGTCGCCCGGTGGTGCTCAGGCTGATACGCCCGGTGGCGCTGATAATGCCCTGGGTAACGGTTTGCCCCAGGTTGTACGGGTTACCGATCGCCAGCGCCACATCACCGATGCGTGCGGGGCGTGCGGTATTGATTGGGATCACTGGCAAGTTGCCCGGATCGATTTTAAGTACGGCAAGGTCGGTCAGACTATCGGAGCCGACCAATAACGCTTCATAGCGGCGGCCATCTTGCAGTACGGCGGTGATCTGCTGGGCGTCTTTGATCACGTGACGGTTGGTAATGATGTAGCCGCGATCGTTCATGATCACACCGGAACCCAGAGAGAGCACGTTGGTCGCGCCGCTGATGTTGCGGTTATAGATGTTGACGACGGCAGGGGCAGCCCGGCGCACGCCGGTATTAAAGCTGACCGGCGTTTGATCGCTGGTATTCTCGGATTTGCTGGCGAATATGTTATTGGCGGAACGCAATACGGGCAGGGCGGCCAGCAGTATACCGGCGACGACCAAACCAATAACAATAGAACGCAAGAGCTTAGCAAACATAGAGTTTTAGTTAGTGTTGGGGAAGATGAACGGAGGATAGCACGAGTTAACCGGGCGCAGTATGCTGGCGCGCCCGGTTTCGCAACAAATTAACGCAGCAACAGATAAATGTTTTCGTCACCACGTACGATGTTCAGCGCCATTACCGCTGGCTTCGCCTCAAGGAGCTTACGTAGTGCGTTGATGTTTTCAACGCGCTGACGGTTAACACCGATAATCACGTCCCCTTTCTGCAAGCCAAACTGCGCTGCCGGGGTGCCTTTATCCACCTTGTCGATCTTCACGCCTTTATCACCGTTTGGCAGCGCACCGTTGGTGAGTGCTGCACCTTGCAGCGCAGGCGACAGCGTTTCGGCGTTGGTTGATACGCTTTCGCTGTTATCCAGGGTGACGGCAACATCCATTGGTTTGCCTTCACGCAGCAGCCCCACTTTAACGGTGGTGCCCGGTGCAGTGGTGCCCACTTTGGCACGCAGCTCGGCAAAGCTGCTGATCGGCTTGCCGTCCAGAGAGACCAGGATATCACCGGATTTGATCCCGGCTTTGGCTGCGGCAGATTTTGGCATCACTTCGCTGACAAAGGCCCCGCGTTGGGCATCCGTATTGAATGCTTTTGCCATATCGGCGGTCATTTCACTGCCTTTGATACCCAGCAGGCCGCGCTTCACTTCGCCAAACTCAATCAGCTGCTTGCTCAGGCTCTGCGCCATGTTACTTGGAATGGCGAAGCCGATGCCGATGTTGCCGCCGCCCGGTGCCAGGATCGCGGTGTTGATACCGATCAGCTCACCATTCAGGTTCACCAGCGCGCCGCCGGAGTTGCCACGGTTGATTGAAGCATCGGTCTGGATGAAGTTTTCCAACCCTTCCAGGCTCAGGCCGCTACGGCCCAGTGCGGAGATGATGCCGGAGGTTGCCGTCTGGCCAAGGCCGAACGGGTTACCGACGGCTACGGCGAAGTCACCGACACGCAGCTTGTCGGAGTCGGCGATTTTTACCGCCGTCAGGTTTTTGACATCGCTGACCTGCAATAGGGCAATGTCAGACTGTTCGTCGCGGCCAATCAGCTTGGCGTCATATTCGCGGCCATCATTGAGCTGCACGCTGATCTTGTCGGCGTTATTGATGACGTGGTTGTTGGTGAGGATGTAGCCCTTCTGCGCATCGATAATCACACCGGAACCCAGCCCTTCAAACGGGCGAGTGCTTTCTTTCGGTGCAGGCATGTTCGGGCCAAAGAAGAATTTAAACTGCTCTGGCAGCTGTGGCTGGCGCTGTACCTGAGTGCCTTCTATACGCACGCTAACCACGGCGGGCAGCACTTTTTCCAGCATTGGCGCCAGGCTTGGCAGCGTCTGGCCCGCCACTGCGGTAGGCATGGCTGCGTTGGCTGCCGGAACGGATGCGAATGCCAGGCTAATGCTCATTGCTAATGCGCTAAGAATTAAAGATCTTTTCTTCATTGGTTATAGCTCTCTCAAAATCTGCCAGATGAAATTTTTGACAATATTGCCATAGCGATATCATTTGTGAAGTCTAGGACAATGAATTTACGCGAAAAGTTCACTTAATCGTCAAGAGTAAGCATAGTCACAGTGGGGAATTAGGGACGAACCAAGTGAACAACCCGTGGGATTACCCCACGGGTCAGTATAACGGGGAATTAATTATCACGTGGTGCGCCGCGCAGCAGGCCGGAGGCCCCTTCGGAATAGTCACGTGGCATTTCTACTGGAGCCTGATCGTTATCCGCTTCCGATTCGGACAGGCGGTAGCGGAACGGGTTGTCCTGCATCGGCAGATCCGGCAGCAGGTTATTGGAGCTTTTCGCCATATGTTGATACAGCTGGCGATAGTCGCGCGCCATGTTATCCAACAGTTCGGCACTGCGGGCAAAATGGCCAACCAACTCCTGACGGTACTCTTCAAGCTCGGTTTTGCTTTTATCCAGTTCGTTTTGCAGCGCCTGCTGCTGACGTAATTTACTGTTACCAAAACGCATCGCTACCGCACCTATCACGATACCGACCACCAAACCAATCAGCGCATACTCCCAGGTCATGATGACTCCTATTTTGACTTCGTTGTTCCGCAGGGATTTTTCACTTAATAATATCCACTATAACCGTTAACCTTGTCCGAGTGGAATCCTGATAAGCCAATACCTGTCGTTTGCAGGGGTTTTCTTGGGGCACGACGCCGATAAATGTGTCGATCAGGGTGCGAAGCGGCTGCCATCCGCCGCGAAAATTGGATAAATAAATTCTCAGCGTTGTTAGGGATTGCGAATACATGCAGGCACAGTCACCGTTATCACGCTACCAGCAGGCGCTGGATGCGGGGGAATATCAGGCCGATGCGGTTCAGCGCCAGGCCGTTACGCAGTTGGATCAGATCTATCAGGCCTTACAGCAGCTACCGGCTCCCGCTAACGCTGGCAAGCGCCGTAACCTGTTTAGCCGCTGGTTAGGTAAGAGTGAGGAAACCACTACACAGCGGCCGGTGCAGGGGTTGTATATGTGGGGCGGCGTTGGTCGTGGCAAGACTTGGCTGATGGACCTGTTTTTCCACAGTCTGCCCGGCGAGCGCAAACTGCGGCTGCACTTTCACCGCTTTATGCTGCGGGTACATGAAGAACTGACGGAACTGCAAGGGCAGGAAAACCCGCTGGAGATCGTCGCCGACGGCTTCAAGGCGCAAACGGACGTGCTGTGTTTTGACGAGTTCTTTGTTTCCGACATCACCGATGCCATGCTGCTGGCAACGCTGTTGCAGGCGCTGTTCGCCCGCGGTATTACGCTGGTGGCTACCTCTAACATTATTCCTGACAACCTCTACCGCAACGGGCTGCAACGCGCGCGTTTCCTTCCTGCGATCGATTTGATCAACGAGTATTGCGACGTGATGAACGTGGATGCGGGCATCGATTATCGGTTACGTACCCTGACGCAGGCCCATCTGTATCTGACACCGCTCAATCAGCAAACGCAGGACACGATGGATCACATCTTCCTCAAGCTGGCCGGCCACGCCGGGGAAGAGGCTCCGGTGCTGCAAATCAATCACCGGCCAATGCCCACCTTGCGCGCGGTGGAAGGGGTATTGGCGATCGATTTTCACACCCTGTGTGAAGAGCCGCGTAGCCAACTCGATTACATCGCGTTGTCACGCCTCTATCACAGCGTAATGCTGTATAATGTGCACATTATGGGGCCGCTGAAGGAAAACACCGCCCGCCGCTTCCTGGCGCTGGTGGACGAGTTTTACGAGCGCCACGTCAAACTGGTGATCGCCGCTGAAGCCTCGATGTTTGAGATCTACCAGGGCGAACAGCTGAAGTTCGAGTTTCAGCGTTGCCTGTCCCGCCTGCAGGAGATGCAGAGCGAGGAGTATCTGAAGCTGCCTCATCTGCCGTAAACGGCGTCGGGCCTGGCTTTCAGGCCCAGTTTCATCCCCGATTATCGTCGCCAAATCGGTCCCCAGCGCTAAATCCGTTTTCCCGGTAAAAACAGGTCGACCTTTGTGAGCGACTTCTCTATAATCTTGCGACCCCACGTTACAACAAAGTTTTTTTCCCAAAACTTTGTATAGTGCCGGCAATGGCTATTCGAAGGGGTAGGTTTGCTGGACTTGTATGGTCGTGTGAGCCTCAACTGTTTTCGAGCGTTGGGTGAACACCTACGTGTAACTAAATTATTGGGTAAGCTTTCTAATGAAAACTTTTACAGCTAAACCAGAAACCGTAAAACGTGACTGGTATGTTGTTGATGCAGACGGTAAAACTTTAGGCCGTCTCGCTACTGAACTGGCTCGTCGTCTGCGCGGCAAGCATAAAGCGGAATACACCCCGCACGTTGATACCGGTGACTACATCATCGTTCTGAACGCAGAAAAAGTTGCTGTAACCGGCAACAAGCGTACAGACAAAGTGTATTACCGCCACACTGGCCACATCGGTGGTATCAAGCAAGCGACCTTTGAAGAGATGATTGCCCGCAGTCCTGAGCGCGTGATTGAAATCGCGGTTAAAGGCATGCTGCCAAAGGGTCCGTTGGGTCGTGCGATGTTCCGTAAACTGAAAGTTTACGCGGGCACCGAGCACACTCACGCGGCACAGCAACCGCAAGTTCTTGACATCTAATCGGGATTATAGGCAATGGCTGAAAATCAATACTACGGCACTGGTCGCCGCAAAAGCTCCGCCGCTCGCGTTTTTATCAAGCCGGGCAGTGGTAACATCGTTATTAACCAGCGCAGCCTGGAACAGTACTTCGGTCGCGAAACTGCCCGCATGGTAGTTCGTCAACCGCTGGAACTGGTCGACATGGTTGGCAAACTGGATCTGTACATCACCGTTAAAGGTGGTGGCATCTCTGGTCAAGCTGGCGCTATCCGTCACGGTATCACCCGTGCACTGATGGAGTACGACGAGACTCTGCGTGGTGAATTGCGTAAAGCTGGCTTCGTCACTCGTGACGCGCGTAAAGTTGAGCGTAAGAAAGTCGGTCTGCGTAAAGCACGTCGCCGTCCGCAGTTCTCCAAGCGTTAATTTTTTCTGCTTCGGCAGGACGATTTACGCGAAAAACCCGCCTCTTTGGCGGGTTTTTTTATGCCTGCGATAAGATTAAATTTAATTTAAATCAGTGGCTTATGTGATAAATCAATGCATAATCACCACAAAACAGTCAAAATCTGGTAAACTATCATCCACTTTTGCGCCTGTTCGCCGTGCAGTGCTGTCAGTCTACCTCCGAGGCCGTTGTCCAGACCTAAGGTTTATCTGTGAGCTGCGGGCTTGCGGTCACGATTATTCAGGATAGCAGCCTGATATACCCAATCAATTTCACGTCGCAGCCAGGCGGCAACAACGCAATGGCTCGTGGAGTGATGGATATTTTGGCTATTCGCCGTATTTTCTAGATAACTTGGAGGTTTTCATGGCTGTCGCTGCCAACAAACGTTCGGTAATGACGCTGTTCTCTGGCCCGACCGACATCTTTAGCCATCAAGTACGTATCGTACTGGCGGAAAAAGGCGTCAGCGTCGAGATCGAGCAGGTAGAACCCGATAATCTGCCGCAGGATCTGATCGACCTCAACCCATACCAGACGGTACCGACGTTGGTCGATCGCGAGCTGACGCTGTATGAATCCCGTATCATCATGGAATACCTTGATGAGCGTTTCCCTCACCCGCCGTTGATGCCGGTGTATCCGGTAGCACGTGGTGAAAGCCGTCTGATGATGCTGCGTATCGAGAGAAACTGGTACACGCTGATGTACAAAATCGAGCAGAGCAACGGCCAGGAAGCTGAATCAGCACGCCGTCAACTGCGCGAAGAGCTGCTGGCGATTGCGCCAATCTTCGGCCAGACCCCGTATTTCATGAGCGAAGAGTTCAGCCTGGTAGACTGCTACCTGGCGCCTCTGCTGTGGCGTTTGCCGCAACTGGGTATCGAACTGAGTGGTGCCGGCTCCAAAGAGCTGAAAGGCTACATGACCCGCGTCTTCGAGCGTGATGCATTCCTGGCCTCTCTGACCGAAGCCGAGCGCGAAATGCGCCTGCAGACTCGGGGCTAAGCATCATGGATATGTCTCAGATGACCCCGCGCCGTCCTTATCTTTTGCGGGCATTCTATGACTGGCTGTTGGATAACCAACTGACTCCGCATCTGGTCGTAGACGTGATGCGGCCAGATGTGCAGGTTCCGATGGAGTTTGCACGTGATGGTCAGATTGTGCTGAACATTGCTCCGCGTGCCGTTGGCAACCTGCAACTGGGCGACGACGAAGTGACCTTCAACGCGCGCTTTGGTGGCGTACCTCGTCAGGTACTGGTACCAATGGCGGCCGTGCTGGCGATTTATGCACGAGAGAACGGGGCCGGTACCCTGTTTGAACCGGAAGCCAAGTACGAAGATGAAGGGGCTTTTGAAGGTCTGGAAGAGGTGTCTGGCCCAACGGGTAGCCTGATGTCAGTGGTTGATAGCGATCGTCAGGATAGCGTTGAAGACGATAACGGCCCTGATGATGAACCGCCACAGCCGCCACGCGGTGGTGGTGGCCGTCCGGCGTTGCGTGTCGTGAAGTAAGCTACGGCAGGCAGGGAAAAAGGTGCAACTCAGGTTGCGCTTTTTTATTGCCTGTAGATCGGCAAGTTGGGTATCCGGAAGGTAAAAGCAAAGGGCCGGCAAGCCGACCCTTTGGGAGAACGTAGAGGTGTAAATCACACTTCCAGATAACACATGATGCCTTCGGCAGCTTTGCGCCCTTCGGCAATCGCGGTAACCACCAGATCGGAACCGCGAACCGCATCGCCACCGGCGAAGATTTTCGGGTTGCTGGTCTGGAAGGCGTTATCGACCGATTCTGGTGCCACGATGCGGCCCTGTTTGTCTAATTGCACGTCATGCGCGGCCAGCCAGTCCATCTGGTGTGGGCGGAAGCCAAAGGCCATCACCACCGCATCGGCGTCGATCACGTGCTCAGATCCAGGTACCTGCTCGGCAACCTGGCGGCCATTGGCATCCGGGGCACCCAACTGAGTGCGCACCATCTTGACGCCCGCGACGCGCCCCGCACCGTTAAGCTCAATGCTCAACGGTTGCAGGTTGAACTGGAACTCGACCCCTTCCTCGCGCGCATTCTTCACTTCGCGTTTGGAACCGGGCATGTTTGCTTCATCCCGGCGATAGGCACAGATGACCTGAGTCGCACCTTGACGAATGGAGGTACGCACGCAGTCCATCGCGGTGTCACCACCGCCCAGCACGACCACACGTTTGCCTTCCATGCTGACATACGGTTCGTGCTGTTCTGGCTGATAGCCCATCAGCTGTTTGGTGTTGGCGATCAGGAACGGCAGCGCATCGTACACGCCCGGTGCCTCTTCGTTCTCCAATCCACCACGCATCGATTGGTAGGTACCTACGCCGAGGAACACCGCATCGTATTCGTTCAACAGCGCATCCATGGTGATGTCTTTACCGACTTCGGTATTGAGCTGGAACTCGATACCCATCTCGCTGAAGATGCCGCGGCGTTTGATCATCACCTCTTTTTCCAGCTTAAAGGCCGGGATGCCGAAGGTCAGCAGGCCGCCGATCTCTGGATGACGATCATAAACCACCGCTTTGACGCCGTTACGGGTCAATACGTCGGCACAGGCCAGGCCCGCCGGGCCAGCGCCAATAACGGCCACCCGCTTACCCGTTGGGTGCACGTGGGACATATCCGGCTTCCAGCCCATCTCGATCGCTTTATCGCTGATGTAACGCTCGATATTGCCGATGGTCACCGCGCCAAACTCGTCGTTCAGGGTGCAGGAACCTTCGCACAGGCGATCTTGCGGACAAACGCGGCCACACACTTCCGGCAGGCTGTTGGTCTGGTGTGCCAGATCCGCTGCCTCCATGATGCGGCCTTCATTCGCCAGCTTCAGCCAGTTCGGAATATAGTTATGAACTGGGCATTTCCATTCGCAATAGGGGTTACCGCAGGACAGGCAACGATCGGCCTGTGATTTCGCTTGGGTTTCCGAAAAGGGTTCGTAGATCTCTACAAACTCAATTTTGCGGATCTTCAGCGGTTTCTTCGGCGGATCAACACGCTGCAGGTCGATAAATTGATAAACGTTCTGACTCATTCAATGACCCCTTACTGCGCCTGAACCCGCAGCTCGGCTGCGGAACGACTACGGTGACCCAACAATGCTTTGACATCACTGGACTTCGGTTTGACCAGCGCAAACTTCGGCGCCCAAACCGGCCAGTTGGCCAAGATCTCTTCTGCCCGTGATGAACCGGTCAACTGCACGTGTTCGGTGATCAAACCGCGCAGGTGCTCTTCATGGATCGCCAGTTGATCGACGTCCAGCACTTCCACCAGTTCCGGGTTGACGCGTTTGCGGAACTCGCCGTCTTCGTCCAGAACGTAGGCGAAACCGCCGGTCATACCTGCACCAAAGTTGATGCCGGTTTTACCCAATACGCAGACGATGCCACCGGTCATGTATTCACAACCGTTATCGCCAATGCCTTCAACCACGGTGATTGCCCCGGAGTTACGCACGGCGAAACGCTCCCCGGCGCGGCCTGCGGCGAACAGCTTGCCACCGGTTGCGCCGTACAGGCAGGTGTTGCCGATGATGCTAGCCTCGTGGCTGCGGAAGGCAGAACCCACCGGAGGACGCACGGCGATACGGCCACCGGCCATCCCTTTACCGACGTAGTCGTTGGCATCGCCGGTCAGGGTCAGCTCAACGCCGCCAGCATTCCACACGCCGAAGCTCTGGCCAGCGGTACCGGAGAAATGCGCCTTGATCGGATCGGCCGCCATCCCTTGATCGCCATGCAGTGTGGCAATCGCCCCTGACAAGGTCGCGCCGACGGAACGATCAGTGTTACGGATATCGAAATAGAAGGTCTTGCTGTGCTTGGCCTCGATATGCGGCTGTGCCTGTGCCATCAGCTCCTTGTTCAGCACGCCCTGATCGAACGGTGGGTTGCTGCTTTCGGTGCAGTGCAGGGCTTTGCCCGCGTGTGGCGTGGCGGTTTTCAGCAACGGCGACAGATCCAGCTTGTTCTGCTTGGCGGAGATCCCGTCGAGCTCGGTCAGGAACTCGGTGCGGCCAATCAGATCGACCAGTTGGCTGACGCCCAGTGTAGCCATGATCTCACGGGTTTCCCGAGCGATAAACTGGAAGTAGTTGGTCACGCGCTCTGGCAGGCCGTGATAGTGATCGCGGCGCAGTTTTTCATCTTGAGTTGCCACGCCGGTCGCGCAGTTGTTCAAGTGGCAGATACGCAGGTATTTACAGCCCAGAGCTACCATCGGGCCGGTGCCGAAGCCGAAGCTCTCTGCACCCAGAATGGCGGCCTTAACAATATCGACGCCGGTTTTCAGCCCACCGTCCACCTGTAGGCGGATTTTGTGGCGCAGACCGTTGGCTACCAGCGCCTGCTGGGTTTCCACCAGGCCAAGCTCCCATGGGCAGCCAGCATATTTAACTGAAGATAACGGGCTTGCCCCAGTGCCGCCGTCGTAACCGGCAATGGTGATCAGATCGGCATAGGCTTTCGCTACGCCGGTGGCAATGGTGCCCACGCCCGGCTCGGAAACCAGCTTCACCGAAATCATCGCCTTCGGGTTCACCTGTTTCAGATCGAAAATCAGCTGTGCCAAATCTTCAATCGAATAGATATCGTGATGCGGCGGAGGCGAGATCAGGGTAACGCCCGGCACCGAATAACGCAGTTTGGCGATATACGGCGTGACCTTATCACCAGGCAACTGACCACCTTCACCCGGTTTGGCACCTTGGGCGACCTTTATCTGGATCACGTCGGCGTTCACCAGATAGGCTGGTGTCACACCAAAGCGGCCAGAGGCCACCTGCTTGATACGGGAAACCTTGTTGGTGCCGTAGCGCGCAGGATCTTCACCGCCTTCACCGGAGTTGGAGAAACCGCCCAGGCTGTTCATGGCAATCGCCAGCGACTCATGGGCCTCCGGGCTGAGTGCCCCGATGGACATGGCGGCGGTATCGAAGCGTTTGAACAGCGATTCGGCCGGTTCAACCTGATCGACCGGGATCGGTGCGCCTTTCGGGGTGATCGCCAGCAGATCGCGCAGTGTGGCAATCGGGCGCTCGTTCACCAGCTTGGCATAAGCCTGGTAATCGCTGTATTCACCGCTGTGCACTGCTTTTTGCAGCGAGTTCACCACGTCTGGGTTATACGCATGGTATTCGCCATTGTGGACGAACTTCAGCAGGCCACCTTGATCCAGCGGTTTGCGTTTCAGCCAGGCGCGTTTGGACAGGTTTTGCAGATCCTGCTGGAAGTCGCTGAAGCTGGCACCGCCGATGCGGCTGACCACGCCCTGGAAACAGAGATCGGACAGGTCACGGTGCAGGCCAACGGCTTCAAACAGTTTGGAACAGCGATAAGAGGCGATAGTCGAGATGCCCATTTTGGACATGATCTTGTACAGCCCTTTATTGATGCCGTTGCGGTAGTTGAGCATCACGTCGCGGTATTTCTTGTCGATCGCCTGGCTGTCAACCAGCTTGGCCAGCGTTTCGTAGGCCAGATACGGGTAGATGGCGGTAGCGCCAAAGCCCAGCAACACGGCGAAGTGGTGCGGGTCGCGGGCGCTGGCGGTTTCAACGATGATGTTGGCATCGCAACGCAGGTTTTTGTCCACCAGGCGGGTCTGGATTGCCCCCACCGCCATTGGCGCTGGTACCGGCAGACGCTGGTTGTTGATGGCTCGGTCGGACAGCACCAGCAGCACTGCGCCGTCACGGACTTTACGTTCCGCTTCGTCGCACAGGGCGTGGATGGTCTGCTCCAGATCCTGCTCCGCCGGATCGAAGGTCAGGTCGAGTGTGTCGGCACGATAATATTCACCTTCCAGCGTCGTGAGCTGCTTGAAGTCTGAATACAAAAGGATCGGCGATTTGAAGCTCAGGCGGTGAGCCTGGCCTTCGGCTTCGCAGAACACGTTCATCTCGCGGCCGATGCTGGTGGCCAGAGACATCACGTGGGCTTCACGCAACGGATCGATCGGCGGGTTGGTGACCTGAGCGAACTGCTGGCGGAAGTAGTCATAAATGATGCGAGGACGGCTGGAAAGCACGGCGAATGGGGTATCGTCACCCATCGAACCGGTGGCTTCCTGGCCGATCTCGCCCAGTACGCGGATCACCTGGTCTAGCTCTTCGCTGCTGTAGCCGAACTGCTTCTGGTAGGTTTCCAGCGTGGCGTCATCCAGCTCGCGGCTGCCCACCTGATCTTCCGGCAGATCTTCGAACGGCACCAGACGCTTAACGTTCTTCTCCATCCACTCTTTATACGGGTGGCGGCTTTTCAGATCGTTGTCGGTTTCGGCGGAGTGCAGGATCTTGCCGCTGCGGGTGTCGATCACCATCAGCTCGCCTGGCCCGACGCGGCCTTTTTCGATGACCTCATCCGGCTGGTAATCCCAGATGCCGACTTCTGAAGCACAGGTGATCAGCTTGTCTTTGGTGATGACGTAGCGCGCCGGACGCAGACCGTTACGGTCCAGGTTACAGGCGGCGTAGCGGCCATCGGACATCACGATGCCTGCCGGGCCGTCCCACGGCTCCATGTGCATCGAGTTGAAGTCGAAGAAGGCGCGCAGATCGGTGTCCATATCCGGGTTGTTCTGCCAGGCTGGTGGCACCAGCAAACGCATGGCACGGATCAGATCCATACCGCCTGCCAGCAACAGCTCCAGCATGTTGTCCAGCGAGCTGGAGTCGGAGCCTGTTTCGTTAACGAAAGGCGCAGCGGCTTGCAAATCCGGGATCAGCGGGGTCTGGAACTTGTAGGTACGCGCACGTGCCCACTGGCGGTTACCGGTGATGGTGTTGATTTCACCGTTGTGTGCCAGATAGCGGAACGGCTGTGCCAAAGGCCAGCGCGGTACGGTATTGGTAGAGAAGCGCTGGTGGAACAGGCAGATGGCCGATTCCAGCCGCAGATCGGCCAGATCCAGATAGAAGCGTGGCAGATCGGCTGGCATGCACAGACCTTTGTAGATCGTCACCAGGTTGGAGAAACTGCACACATAGAAGCTGTCGTCCTGGACGCGCTTCTCGATACGGCGACGGGCCACAAACAGGCGGCGTTCCATATCACGTGGACGCCAGCCCGCAGGGGCGTTCACGAAAATCTGTTCAATACGCGGCAGGGAAGAGAGGGCGATCTCACCCAGAACGTCCGGGTTGGTAGGAACTTCGCGCCAGCCGACGATTGACAGCGTTTCGTTCTGCAGCTCTTCTTCAACAATGCGGCGGCTGGCACGGGCTTCCTCTTCGTTCTGGCTGAGGAACATCATGCCAACGGCGTAGTTTTTGGCTAAACGCCAGCCGCGTTCTTGCGCCACCATGCGGAAAAAACGATCGGGCTTTTGCAATAACAGGCCGCACCCGTCGCCAGTCTTACCATCAGCAAGAATTGCACCACGGTGTTGCATGCGGGCCAGTGCGTGAATAGCGGTCCTCACCACTTTGTGGCTAGGTTCGCCTTCTATGTGGGCGATCAGGCCGAAACCACAGTTGTCCCTCTCATGGGATTTATCGTACAGCATATCAGTGAACCTCCCCAGGCTCTGTGTGACTCTTACAACCCACTGCGAAGGGCCTGCTCAATTTCAGGCAGAAGTCCAATCAGCAAGGTTAATATCGCCAATCTGCTTTTCCGCCCTCCATCAATGGCCTCTCGTGACGGTTCTCACAAGTGGTAAATGACTTGTTTTAAGAGGGAGTCTTAAATTACTGCATAATTATGACGAGACGTTTGCTCGTCCAGAAAGCTTCCAGCGGATATCCAACTTAGCGAGAAAGAATACGCAGGTCAAATATGGGCTTAACAGGGATTTCGATGGCTTGCATGAGGTTTATGATGATGAAAAATAAGTTTTTTCAGACCTTTTTGGCTCGATGGGAAGGCAGGGGGAGTGCCGCAAAAATGTGAGCTGTCTCACTATAGTGCAATGCTTGAATCTCTGCACCATGCTAGTGCTGGTGGCAATGCCAGAATTTTATTCTGGTAAATTTGTATTTATTGTTTTTTATAACTGTTTTTCATCGCTTTGTCATAAAGCTGTTAACAGTGCGCTGAGGATTAGAAACTTTCATTGAGATAAAAATGATTTTATTTGCACTAATAATGAATAGTTATGCCTGTGGCGGCCTTTGGGGAAAAGCGTTGATCCCTGTCATCGCGGGAAAAGCCTTATTATCATACCCTATGGAGTTCAAGTTGCAGCTAGGCGGCCAGCTTGCTCATCCCCAAGAGCTTACTTTTGGGTAAGTGACTGGGGTGTGCAAGTGCAGTCAACAACGCTGCGGCTTGAAATACGACGGGTATAGCATAACGGCCTTCAAACACAGAGAGACACCAAGATTATGCAGTTGCCGCAATTAGTCAATATGTTTGGTAGCGATCTTCAGCGCCGTTATGGGGAGAAGATCCACAAACTCACGCTGCACGGTGGGTTTAGCTGCCCAAACCGCGACGGTACGCTGGGGCGCGGCGGCTGTACTTTCTGCAACGTGGCCTCTTTTGCCGATGAACAGATGCAGCAGCAAAGCATTGCGGAGCAGCTGGCCATTCAGGCGCAGAAGGTTAACCGGGCAAAACGCTATCTGGCCTATTTCCAGGCCTATACCAGCACCTATGCCGAAGTTGAACTGTTGGCCAACATGTACCAGCAGGCGCTGACGCAGGCCGAGATGGTGGGTATCTGTGTCGGCACCCGGCCAGACTGCGTGCCTGAAGCGGCGCTCGATCTGCTGGCTGGCTACCGTGAGCAGGGCTTCGAGGTGTGGCTGGAGCTGGGGCTGCAAACGGCGCATGATAAAACGCTAAAGCGCATCAACCGTGGCCACAATTTCTCCTGTTACCAGCAGACTAGCCGTCTGGCGCGGGAACGTGGCCTGAAGGTATGCAGCCACCTGATCGTTGGCCTGCCCGGAGAGACGCATCAACACCATCTGGCTACGCTGCAAGCGGTGGCTGAGAGCGGGGTGGACGGCATCAAGCTGCACCCGCTGCATATTGTCACCGGTAGCACCATGGCGCGAGCCTGGCAGGCGGGGCGTTTGCCTGAGTTGTCGCTGGAGGATTACGCATTCAGCGCCGGGGAAATGATCCGCCATACGCCGAAGGAGATTATCTACCACCGCATTTCGGCCAGCGCCCGACGGCCCACCCTGTTGGCACCATTATGGTGCGAAAACCGCTGGAATGGCATGCAGGCCGTCGGCGGCTATCTTCAGAGCCATGGCGGCCAGGGTTCGGCACTGGCGGCAGACCAGCAATACCTGCCTTAAAATCCCGCTCTCAGGTTGCGAATTGCAACCATTCCCACACTTCACAGTAAGGTTTCTTATCTTAACCGCATTTTACGGTATGATTTGAGCGATTATGTCTGTTGGGAATGGCTCATGAAGCAAATCCGGGTGTTAGCCCAGTACTACGTTGATTTGATGGTAAAACTGGGGCTGGTGCGCTTTTCACTGTTGCTGGCTTCAGCGCTAGTGATACTGGCGATGGTGGTGCAGATGGCGGTCACCATGCTGCTGCGTGGTGAAGTGGAAAGCATCGACGTGGTGCGCTCTATCTTCTTCGGCCTATTGATCACGCCTTGGGCGGTGTACTTCCTTTCGGTGGTGGTAGAGCAACTGGAGGAGTCGCGTCAGCGTCTGGCTCGGCTGGTGGATAAGCTTGAGGAGATGCGCAATCGCGATCTCGCGCTAAACCAGCAGATGCAAGAGAACATCAGCCAGCTCAATCAGGAAATTGCCGACCGTATCAAGGCAGAACAAGATCGCCAACAGGTGATGGATAAGCTGACCGAAGAGATGGAGCAGCGCGAACAGGCACAGGTGGAATTGGGCCAACAATCGGCATTGCTACGCTCCTTCCTGGATGCCTCCCCCGATCTGGTTTACTACCGTAACGAAGAAAAAGAGTTTTCCGGCTGCAACCGGGCGATGGAGCTGCTGACCGGCAAGAGCGAAAAGCAGCTGATTGGCCTGACTCCCTTTGATGTCTACGGCAAAGAGATCGCCGAAAAAGTCATCGAAACCGATGAGAAAGTATTCCGGCACAACGTCTCCCTGACCTATGAACAATGGCTGGTGTACCCAGACGGGCGCAAAGCCTGTTTTGAACTGCGCAAGGTGCCGTTTTACGACCGCGTGGGCAAACGCCATGGGCTGATGGGCTTTGGCCGCGATATAACCGAGCGTAAGCGCTACCAGGACGCGCTGGAGAACGCCAGCAGGGACAAGACCACCTTTATCTCAACGATCAGCCACGAGCTGCGTACGCCGCTTAATGGCATCGTCGGCCTGAGCCGTATTCTGCTCGATACCGAACTGAACGATGAGCAACTGAAGTATTTGAAAACCATCCACGTCAGCGCCATCACCCTGGGCAATATTTTCAACGACATTATCGAGATGGATAAACTCGAGCGGCGTAAGGTCCAGTTGGACAATCAGCCGGTCGACTTTACTGGCTTCCTGGCGGATCTGGAGAACCTCTCCGGTCTGCTGGTGCAGCCGAAAGGGCTGCTGTTCGTGATGGAACCTGAGTTACCGCTGCCGCAGAAAATCATTACGGACGGCACACGCTTGCGGCAGATCCTGTGGAACCTGATCGGCAACGCGGTGAAATTCACCCAGCAAGGCCAGATCGTGGTGCGCGTCAGGCGCGAAGGGCAGGAACAGATCGTGTTTGAGGTTGAAGACTCAGGCATGGGGATCCCGCAGGATGAGCAAGACAAGATTTTCGCCATGTATTATCAGGTCAAAGACCAGAACGGCGGCCGCCCGGCGACCGGCACCGGGATCGGTCTGGCGGTCTCTAAACGACTGGCGCAGAGTATGGGCGGGGATATCACGGTAAACAGTGCGCAAGGGCACGGTTCTTGCTTCACCCTGACCATCAAGGCGCCGGTGGTGGAGGAAGTGGTCAATGAGGTCCAGGCGGTGGAAGAAATGCCGCTGCCGGCGTTGCATATCCTGCTGGTGGAAGATATCGAACTGAACGTGATCGTAGCGCGTTCGGTGTTGGAGAAACTGGGCAACAGCGTTGCGGTGGCGATGAACGGCCGCGATGCATTAGCCATGTTCGACCCGGACGAATTCGACCTGGCCCTGTTGGATATCCAACTGCCGGATATGAGCGGGCTGGATATCGCCCGTGAGTTGCGCGAGCGTTATGCGGGCCGCTCACTGCCACCGTTGATTGCGTTGACAGCTAATGTACTGAAAGACAAGAAAGAGTATCTTGAAGCGGGCATGGACGATGTACTGAGCAAGCCGTTGTCGGTACCGGCCTTGACCAAGATGATCAAACATTACTGGGATCACCAACCCCAACATACCACAAAGAAAACGGAGCAAAAGTCGATGCAGATTAATGAATCGTTATTGGATACCGCAATGCTGGAGCAGTACATGGATCTGGTGGGGCCGCAGCTGATCCATCAGAGCTTGGCAATGTTTGAACAGGTGATGCCGGGGTATCTGGCGGTGCTGGATTCCAACATGACCGCGAAGGACGAGAAAGGGATCACCGAAGAAGGGCACAAAATTAAGGGTGCCGCTGGCTCTGTCGGGCTAAAACATCTGCAACAGCTTGCCCAGCAGATCCAGACGCCAACGCTACCGGCCTGGCAAGACAACGTACAAGAGTGGGTCGATGAGCTGAAGCAGGAATGGCGCAATGATGTGGCGGTGCTGCGAGCTTGGGTAGAGAACGCTGAAAAAAAATGACCCCAGCCTAGGCCGGGGTGCGCGAATATTGCGCCAACACCAGGGAAATCATTAACCTGCGTATTGGTTTTTAGCGTTCTGGTAGAGCAGGTGTTTCAGAAGTCGTGTACATCATACAGCGAATAACATAGCAAATGTAAGCGCTCTTGTTAGAAGAATCATTAAAATATGTGATGTAGTTAGTATTTGTTGTCTCTGGGCCCGTCTTTGCTGGCGGTCCTGGCTGGGAGAATATCGATGAAACAGGTCGCTGTAGTGCTGAGTGGCTGTGGTGTTTATGACGGGGCAGAAATCCATGAGACGGTGCTCACCTTACTGGCTCTGGATCGTGCGGGTGCACAAGCGGTCTGCTTTGCGCCGGATAAACCACAACTACATGTTATTAATCATTTATCCGGCGAGGAAATGCCAGAGAACCGCAACGTTTTGCTGGAGTCGGCACGTATCGCTCGTGGTAAAATTCAGGCGCTTTCGCAGGCCGATGCCGAGCAGTTGGATGCCCTGATTGTGCCCGGTGGATTTGGTGCCGCGAAGAATCTGAGCAGCTTTGCCATGCAAGGGGCAGAATGTTCAGTGGATACTGATTTGTCTAAGCTTATTCGAGAAATGCATAAGAGAAATAAACCAATGGGTTTTATGTGTATTGCGCCAACGCTGTTGCCGAAAGTGATCGATCAGCCGTTGCGTTTGACCATTGGTAACGATCCCGACCTGGGAGAAGTGATTGATGCCATGGGGGGGGAGCCGGTGACCTGCCCGGTTGATGATATCGTGGTTGATATTGAAAACAAGGTCGTCACGACCCCAGCCTACATGTTGGCCCAGTCGATCGGCGAGGCGGCGCAGGGAATTGATAAGCTGGTGTCACGAGTGCTGGATCTGGTGGAATGATAAGGTTTTCTCGTAAATCGTGGGTGGCTCGTCTGTGGTTTTGGTTTAAGCGAGGTATTCTTGCTGTTGTTGGCCTTTGGCTGGCAGGGATTATCCTGTTTTCTTTTCTGCCGGTGCCGTTTTCTGCCGTCATGGTGGAGCGGCAACTCGGTGCCTGGCTGAGCGGTGATTTCGGCTATGTGGCGCATTCCAACTGGGTGGCGATGGATGATATTGCTCCTTCAATGGCCTTGGCGGTGATGGCGGCGGAAGATCAGAAATTCCCCGATCACTGGGGGTTCGACGTCGCGGCGATTGAAAAGGCCATCAGCCACAATGAAAAGCGGCCAACGCGCATCCGTGGTGCTTCAACGCTTTCCCAGCAAACGGCAAAGAACCTGTTTTTGTGGGATGGGCGTAGTTGGGTGCGCAAAGGGTTGGAGGCTGGACTAACGGCGGGAATTGAGCTGGTTTGGACCAAGCGGCGTATTTTGACGGTGTACCTGAATATCGTCGAGTTTGGTGACGGCATCTTCGGCGTGGAAGCGGCTGCACAGCACTTTTTCCACAAGCCGGCAAGCCGCCTGACGGCGTCTGAAGCGGCCCTACTGGCGGCGGTGCTGCCTAATCCGCATCGTTTTAAGGCCGATGCTCCTTCGGGGTATGTGGCCCAACGCCAACAGTGGATTATGCGTCAGATGCGCCAGTTGGGTGGGGAAGGATTTCTTAAGGCGAACGATCTGAAGTGATCGTGATACAGGGTCTATGGGGTATCTGGATCACCCCAAGACCCGACTCACGAGATTATTTAACGTAGGTAAACGCCGTCGTCACGTGCTTCACGCCGCTAACCTGGCTGGCGATCTGCGCCGCAGACTGGCCTTCTTGCTGTGTCACCAAACCTAACAGGAACACTTCGCCATTTTCGGTTGTCACCTTCACGTTTGAAGACTTGACGGTATCACTGGTCAGGATCTGCGAACGCACCTTGGTGGTGATCCAGGTATCGGAAGAGGCTGTGCCCAGGCTGACCGGCGTGCCCTGGCGGATCTCGTTATACACCTCGGCGGCACCATCGACGCCAAGTGCGATTTGCTTCGCCCGGCTGGCGAGCTCGGTGGTAGGAGCCTGGCCGGTTAGCAGCACTTTGCCCTGATAGGCCGTTGCCACGACGCGGGTTTCTTTCTTCAGTTGCTGATCTTTGCTGATGGCATTTTCGACCCGGGCTTCCAACGTGCCGTCATCGACCTGTGTGCCTACGGTGCGTGGATCGGTCGCCGTTTTGGTGGCAACCGCGGCGCTGCCAACGACAACGCTCGCGATGCAACCCTGCAACAGTAGGGCGCTGCACAGTACTGCAAATGTGGCTCTTAGCTTCATCTCAGTTCCTTTAATCGTCCTGGTGGGGGAACAATGTGTTATCAATCAGGTCGCATAGGCAATTGACGGTAAGCATATGCATCTCCTGAATGCGTGCACTGCGGTGTGAGGGGATACGTATCTCCACATCCTGCTGGCCGAGTAAACCCGCCAGCTCTCCGCCATCGTAGCCGGTAAGCGCAACAATGGTCATATCACGCGTTACCGCAGCTTCGACCGCTTTCACAATATCACGGCTATTGCCGCGGGTGGAAATAGCCAGCAGCACGTCACCGGTGTGGCCGAGAGCCCGCACCTGTTTAGCATACATTTCATCATGCAGACGATCGTTGCCGATGGCGGTCAGCACCACGTTATCGGCGTTTAGCGCGATCGCGGGCAGGCTGGGGCGTTCGGTTTCAAAGCGGTTGATCATGCAGGCGGCAAAATGCTGAGCGTTGGCCGCCGAGGTGCCGTTACCACAGCACAGGATTTTGTTGCCGTTCAATAACGATTGAACCAGGGTCATCGCGGCACGGGATATCGCGTCAGGCAAGGCTTCCGCCGCCGCAATCTGGGTTTGGATACTCTCGGTAAAGCAGACTTTGATTCTATCCAGCACGTTGTTTTAATCCACTAAGTCAAAGGGCCGTCAGGCACCGGTATACCCGTCACCTTTCAAGCTGCAGTGTTGTTATCTGCACTTACTCACCCCAGTTACTTACGGAGTCAATCTCCCGGGGATGAGTGAGCTGGTTGCCTAACTGCAACTCGAAATTCATAGGGTATAAATAATGTTTAATCCGCATTGAAGGCATTGGGTATCCATTCTAACTGGCTACCGGTAATGGCTAAAACATCAAAACGGCAAGATGATGTGTCAAAACTGGCTCCTCGCCCCGCCAGCCAAACGGCGGCGGCATGCAGCAATCGCTGTTGCTTACGGTAAGTCACGCTGGCCGCTGCGTCACCAAAGGCGGCACTGCGGCGGTAGCGGACTTCAACAAACACCCAGGTTTGACCATCACGCATGATGAGATCGAGCTCACCCCCACGTACCGCCACGTTGGCGGCGGTGAAGGTAAGCCCCGCGCGCTCCAGGTATTGGCGGGCCTGGATCTCATAGCCCGCTCCCTTGGCGCGTTGACTCAGGAGACCGGAACGACCAAGCCCTGGCGGTATTGCAGCCAAGTCAGTTTCCTGGTGATCACACAGTTAGGTGAAGATGTCAGCACACCGGTGGTTCCTGAAATCTGGAATCCTGGCAACTGGCGCATTTGAGCAAAGTGGTTGGCCAATGTCCAGGCATCCATCCCCATGGCGTAGAGGCGCACCAGGGAATAGTCGTTGCGGAATTTGGCGGTGGCTTGCTGCTGTAACTGTGGATTGGCCCCTGCCAGCAGAGGAATATCACTGAATTGCAGGCCTTCCATTTCCAGACGGAAGTCCGGGCCAGCGCCGGCCTGATAGCTGCGTGAGCTGGCAAACATGGCAGGCTTGCTGCGAGAGCTGGTGGTCATGTCGATCATCGGCTTGATCAGCATCAGCTGGTCCTGCGTGGCGACAATATACACCGAGTCCACGCCACCGCCGGTAGAGGCCGGGATATCGCTTGGTGGCGCTGGAATAGTCAGGCCAGCGATAGTCACCGACTGCTGCGCCGGAGCCTGTGAGGCCACTGGGGTGCCGCTCATGCGGATCCCGCCGCTGTTGACCATCTGGCGTAGCTCACCGGCAGAACCAATCCCTTGTTGCAGCACGGTCTGGCCACCGAGTTTTTGCCACTCTTCGGCGAAGGCTTTGGCAATGCGATCGCCAAACGCGCCGCGTGGCAGCAGCAGTAACGGCTGGCGTTTTTGCTGTTCCCAGATATGGCGGGCGGCATCGCGGGCTTCATCTTCCGGCGACAGGGCGAAGTAACAGATATTCGGGCTGTCCTTCGGCTGCTCAGGCTGGTTGAGTGCCAGCACGTTCAGCGTCGTTGGGGTAGTGGCGAGCTGATCGACGTTGGCCTTCAGTAGTGGGCCTACGATCAGGGTTGCACCATCCTGCTGTGCTTGAGCCAACAACGCTGGCAGAGGCTGGCTGGTGGTATCGTAGACTTTCACCTGCCCGCCGGTTGCCGGGGCTGGAGTAACAGGAGCTGGGGTAGCGGGTTGTACTGCGGCTACCTGAGTTGCATCCGCTTCAGGTGCTGAAGTACTGACGGCACCGTTGGCATTGTCTGGCGTTGCCGCCACGGTCTGGTCGGGATTAGTGGTTGGTTCCATTGCCTGAACAGGCGCGGCGAGTGCTATGCCACTTTGCGCAGCGTTAAAACCCTGCTGGATCGCATCGGCAAACACTTTGGCCTGGCCGTTCAGCGGCAGCAGCAGGGCGATATGCGAAGTCGAAGCCTGGGTGAAATTCAGCACCTGATGCAATTGGGTTGGCAGGTTTTTCGCCGCCGGATTTTGCGGATAGCGGTTCTGCCAGTCTTTAATCCCGGCCTTCAGCAGATCGGGATCCTGACGGTTGTCCTGATAGACACGTAACAGATCCAGCCAGCCTTGCAGCACGTTTTCGTTGGCGTTAATCACCAGGCTGTTCATGTCGGCCGGTTTCAGGCCAAGCAGCGTTTGCCAGGTTTTATCCAGATTACCTTGATGAGCCTGGCCGCTTAGTAACGGCTCCTGGGCAATATAGGCGCGGATCAGCGGCAGTGAGGCTTGGCCCTGGTTAGCCGCGATCTGCGCCTGATACAGGCGAACCAGCTGATTCGGAGACAGCGCGCTGCTGTCGATGTTATTTAACGCCTCGCGGGCTGCGCCTAAATTCTTGTTGGCCACCTGCAGTTCTGCGCTCAAGAGTTGGCGCTCAAGCTGTTGGGTATCCGTCAGGTTTTGCGGCAGCGCGCTCAGTTGTTCAGTGGCCTGCGGCAGTTTGCCTTCGCGAGTTAATGCGCGAATCGCAAGTAATTGCCAGTCAGCCTTGTTATCATCGCTGCTTTGCTGCAACTGCTGCAGATAGTAATCAGAGTTGGCACTGGCTTCGTCCTGGATATTTGAGGGCGGAGTCTGTTGAACCTGACTTGGACAACCAGCTAACAGCAAGGCTGCCAGTACAACAGGTACTAATCGACCTGCTTTGGTACGAAGGAATGTTGAGGAAAGCATACTGTATCCAGTGATGTTTTTTTCAAGATGCTCAATATTAAATCGGCAATCCGGATGAAACAATGAATCAACACCAACAATCAGCTATTTCTGCATCGACACTGTACGTGGTGCCCACCCCCATCGGTAACCTGGGGGATATGACTCATCGGGCAGTAGAGGTACTGAAAAGCGTCGATCTGATTGCGGCGGAAGATACGCGCCATACCGGGTTGCTGCTGCAACACTTTGCTATTAGCGCGCGGTTGTTTGCGCTGCATGACCATAACGAACAGCAGAAGGCGGACCAACTGCTGGCAAAACTGCAGGAAGGCCAAAGCATAGCATTGGTTAGTGACGCAGGCACGCCACTGATTAACGATCCGGGTTATCACCTGGTGCGCCGTTGCCGTGAAGCGGGGATCCGCGTCGTGCCGCTGCCGGGCGCCTGTGCTGCCACCACCGCGCTGTGTGCCGCCGGTGTCGCTTCCGATCGTTTCTGCTATGAAGGCTTCCTGCCAGCCAAAACCAAAGGCCGTAAGGATACCCTGCTGGCGCTGGCAGAGGAACCGCGAACGCTGATTTTCTATGAATCTACCCACCGTTTGCTGGAAAGTTTGCAGGACATGGTCACCGTGTGGGGGCCGCAGCGTTATGTGGTGCTGGCGCGTGAACTGACCAAAACCTGGGAATCGATTCACGGTGCCCCGGTGGGGGAACTGCTGGCCTGGGTGCTGGAAGATGAGATGCGCCGCCGGGGGGAGATGGTGCTGATTGTGGAAGGCCACAAGGCGCAGGAAGACGATTTGCCGCTCGAAGCGCTGCGTACCTTGGCTCTGCTGCAAAAAGAGCTGCCGCTGAAAAAGGCGGCGGCGTTAACCGCCGAGATCCACGGCGTGAAGAAAAATGCGTTGTATAAACATGCGCTGGGGCAGCAGGAAGAGTAAAGCTGTTGACCTGCTGGCGCAGCAACGCTACTATCCGCGCCGGAGTTGACCAGACAGTCGCCGCTTCATTGCCGTCCTCTTCGGGGGAGACAGATGGAGGGGAGGAAAGTCCGGGCTCCGTAGGGCAGGGTGCCAGGTAACGCCTGGGAGGCGCAAGCCTACGACTAGTGCAACAGAGAGCAAACCGCCGATGGCCCGCGCAAGCGGGATCAGGTAAGGGTGAAAGGGTGCGGTAAGAGCGCACCGCGCGGCTGGCAACAGTCCGTGGCACGGTAAACTCCACCCGGAGCAAGGCCAAATAGGGGTTCACATGGTACGGCCCGTACTGAACCCGGGTAGGCTGCTTGAGCCAGTGAGCGATTGCTGGCCTAGAGGAATGACTGTCCACGACAGAACCCGGCTTACCGGTCAGCTCCCTCTATAAATAGATAACCCCGCGTGACGAGAGTCGCGCGGGGTTTTTCTTTTGCCTATACCGGTAAATCAATCAGCAGCGCACGTAGCGGCGCTTCCGCCTGGATGGTGAGGCGGTTTTCCTCGCGGATAAACGCACCGTCTCCACAGGTCAGGCGCTGTCTCTGGTGATGGTCGCCATTGACCTCAACGGTGCCGTGGATCGATTGCAGGTAGGCGCGTGGCCCATGCAAGGTAAGCGTCTGCTGCGCTCCCGCCGGTAAGTTCAAATGATGGATCCAGACCTGTTGGCGCAGTTGCAGGCTGCCTTGGGTACCATCCGGTGAGGCCAGTAGCGTATAGGGCTGACCTGCCAGGCTCAAACGCTGCACTCGCTCATTGCTACGCTCTGGGCAGGCATCCAGCCACAGCTGCATCCGGGTCAGTGGCGTGCTGCTGCTGACGTTCTGTTCGCTATAGCTAAGCCCCGGCTGAGTAGCCAGCAACAGTGCCTCTCCTGCGGTTGCGCGTACGGTATTGCCGTCGCTGTCCCGGTATTCGGCTTCACCCTGCAGGATCAGATTCAGGATATCAACGTTGGGATAGGTGCGCGGTTGGAAGGCGGCATCCGGTGCCAAGACCTCTTGGTTCAGTACCCGCAGCGAGGCATAGCCCATCAGTTTGGGATCGAAGTAGTGGCCAAAGGAAAAGGTATAACGAGCCTGCAGCCAACCAAAGTCAGCTTGCCCGCATTGTTGTGCTGTTCTGCATGTGATCATGACAATCGGCTCTTTAAATTCATTCTCTTGATGGTAAGCATCTGGACGGCGGATTGTTAGCCAGTTAATCTGGTCGGTATATTCAAATTTCCTGAAAGAGAGTTTCGATGGCCAGAGATCGGGCGTTAACGCTTGAAGCACTTAGGGTAATGGATGCGATCGACCGTCGTGGCAGCTTTGCCGCCGCCGCCGATGAACTGGGGCGAGTGCCCTCGGCGCTCAGCTACACCATGCAAAAATTGGAAGAAGAACTGGATGTGGTGCTGTTTGACCGCTCTGGGCATCGCACCAAATTTACCAACGTTGGGCGCATGTTGCTTGAGCGTGGCCGCGTATTGCTCGAGGCTGCGGATAAGCTGACGACTGATGCAGAGGCATTGGCACGTGGGTGGGAAACCCATCTCACCATCGTCAGCGAAGCGCTATCCCCTGCCTACAAGCTGTTCCCTTTGATCGATAAGCTGGCGTTGAAGGCCAATACCCAGGTTTCGATCTTTACCGAAGTATTGGCCGGGGCGTGGGAGCGGTTGGAGCAAGGGCGGGCCGATATTGTTATTGCGCCGGATATGCACTTTCGCGCTTCTTCTGAAATCAACACCCGCAAGCTATATAAGGTGATGAGCGTGTACGTTGCTGCACCGGAGCATCCGATCCATCTGGAGCCGGAGCCGCTGTCGGAGCTGACTCGGGTAAAATACCGTGGTATTGCGGTGGCGGATACTGCGCGGGAGCGGCCAGTGTTGACGGTGCAATTGCTGGATAAACAGCAACGCCTGACGGTGAGCACCATCGAAGATAAGCGCCGTGCTTTGCTGGCCGGGCTGGGGGTTGCCACCATGCCTTATCAGATGGTGGAGAAAGATATCGAACAGGGGCGCTTGCGCGTAGTAGGGCCGGAATACAGCCGTGAGGCGGACATTATCATGGCTTGGCGGCGCGACAGCATGGGCGAGGCTAAATCCTGGTTCCTACGTGAGATCCCGCGCTTGTTTGCACGCGAGGAGAATCAGTAATTTCTTCGCATTTTCGCATTGGGTGAGGGCAAATGGCGGCTACGGAATAACCGACAGCACGCTATTCTCTCACCTGGCTTATCAACCAAAGCGCACATCGCGCCCGTGGGGTTCATCCAGATCCTGTGCGGGGCCGATCGAAATGATCCCGTGCGGGTTGATGGTGGCATGGCTGCGATAATAGTGGTTGCGGATATGCGCCATATCGACCGTTTCGGCAATCCCCGGCATCTGGTAGATATCGCGCAGGAAGCCGTACAGGTTGAGATAGTCGCTGATGCGGCGCTGGTCACATTTGAAATGAGTGACGTAGACCGGATCGAAACGGATCAGCGTGGTCCACAGGCGCAGATCGGCCTCGGTGAGTCGATCACCTGTCAGATAACGGTGCTGGCCAAGGATCTGTTCAAGCCGCTCCAAAGAGGCAAACACGCCGTTCACCGCCTCGTCATAGGCATCCTGGCTGGTAGCAAAACCGGCCTTGTACACTCCGTTGTTCACCGAATCGTAAATCCAGCCGTTGAGCGAATCGATCTTTTCACGCAGTTCTACCGGATAGTAATCCCCAGCTCGCGCGCCGACGGCGTCAAAAGCGCTGTTGAACATGCGGATGATATCGGCAGACTCATTGCTGACGATAGTCTGCTGCTGTTTATCCCACAGCACCGGCACGGTAACGCGGCCGCTGTACTGCGGATCGGCCCGTAGATAGAGCTGGTAAAGAAAATCGGAGTTATACAACGCATCTCCGGTTGCCGCGGGGAAATCCTGGCCAAAGGTCCAGCCGTTTTCCAACATCAGCGGATGCACCACGGAAACCGGGATGCTTTGCTCCAGCCCTTTCAGCTTGCGCATCAGCAGGGTACGGTGCGCCCAAGGGCAAGCCAGGGAAACATACAGGTGGTAGCGATCTTGCTCGGCCTTGAAACCCGCTTTGCCATGTTCCCCCGCAGCGCCGTCCGGCGTGACCCAATTGCGAAACTGAGAGGTTGAACGCTTGAAACGGCCCCCGGTGGATTTAGTGTCATACCAGGTGTCTTGCCAAACGCCATCAACGAGTTGTCCCATGAGGTCCTCCAATATATCCGAGAGTGAAAGTCAAAAGGCCCGGCATGAAGAGCCGAGCCTTTATACCCGTCGCCTTTCAAGCTGCAGCTTGAAATCCATAGGGTATGCTTTATAAACTTACCACTTTTTGTTCAAAATGCGGTCAATGCTGAAGCCGCCAGGGCCTGCAACCGCCAGCACGATGAAGCCACCGGCAATGGTCAGGTTCTTCATAAACATTAGCTGGTTCACGTCGTCGGCAAAGTTGGTGTGGAACAGCAACGCGGTCAGGATGGTGAAACCGGCAGTGAACAGCGATACGGTACGGGTCAGGAAGCCGAACAGAATTGCCAGGCCACCGCCGAACTCCAGCAGGATGGTCAGTGGCAGCAAGAAGCCAGGTACGCCCATCGACTGCATGTATTGTTGGGTGCCTGCATAGGCATCACCCATTTTGCCGTAACCTGCAACGATAAACAGGATTGGCATCAGAATACGAGCAACCAGCAAACCTGCATCTTCTAATTTCTTCATTTTAACTCCAAAAAGTGTTGTTGCTTGCCAATCTTGGCATTGGTACCGCCAGGGGGCCTGTTGCCGCCATGTCCGGTTGATGGAGTGAATGTTAGACGGGAACGCTGCGGGTTGTTAGCAAGTAAAATTGTCGTAATTTTTCAAAAAATCTGAATATTAGCCATGAAATAAAAACAGTTACAAATCAGTGTGTTAAGTGTTTTTAATGGATGTTTAGGTAAAAACCATGCAGAGTGAGGGGATTAGCAACGGGATAATTGAACCTGTTGGCGCACGGTTATTTTTTGGGAAGGGCGTTACGGATCAGACGAACGGTACCCCAGACGCTGAGCGCCCGCCGTGACCAGCGGATCAACTTGCTAGGATGGCGGATGCCGTACAGCGCGATCACGCTGGAACCGATAGCCATATATTTACGCAGCCCATACAAGGTCTGCCAACTGCGATCGAAGGATTCGGTTTTTTGCAGCCACTGGTTTTTGTTGGCGGCCAGATCCAGGCGTTGCTGCTGGATCTGCCGGATGAGTTGCTCTTTTCTGCGTTCACGGTACTGGCGGTGATTCATGTTTCTCCTCCAGCTCAGCACGGTCGAGTTCCAATTGCTGACGTGTTGCCCCTAACAGCGTTGAACGGCGAGCCTTGGACAGTGTCCAGACGATGCCCACAACGGCCAGGAACAGCAGAACGGCGGTAGTCGTACCCAACGCCATCAGGCGATAAGCGGGGTCGATGGCCCAGAAGATGAGGATTAACAGGCTCATCAGGCCGAAGGCGGTAAACAGTAGGGTAAGCCCCGCCATCATCAGCAACTGAATGAGGTTGGCTTTCTCCTCTTCCAGCTCGATAACGGCCAGACGCACCCGGGTTTCCACCATGCCGACCATAATGGTGACAATCCGTTGGGCGATGTCCAGGACCCCTTTACCAGGGCCCTGTGCGCGCGTTTGCGGCTGCTCTGCCATAATCAGCGGCGCGCGAGCAGAACGCCTAACACCACGCCAACCGCAGCGCCGATACCGATACCGGTCCACGGGTTTTCACGCACGTAATCATCGGCCTGACCAGCCATCTGCTTGGTTTGGTGAGCCAGTTTGTCACCGGCATCGCTCAGACGGGCACGAGTTTCTTTCAGTGCACCTTCTGCTTTGGAACGCAGTTTGTCCAGTTCAGCTTTAGGTTTATCGGTGGAAGAGTTCAGCACTTCTTCCAGCGTATCGGCCAGGGACTTCAGTTCAGCGCGTAAGTTTTCTGCATTTGAATCATGTGCCATTTCGATAACTCCTTAACATTAACTTCGACAGACTTTTAACATAGCGGATTTATTCACTTAAGCAAAGGGCTTATCCCCGGTGGATATCACTAACCAATGTCACTATTGGCTGCTAAAATCCCGCCGGATGGGCCTCCTATCGATAAATCCGCTAATATAAAAAATTATTCGGTCTGCGCGGCTTTCAGCTCAGCCTGGGCTTCTGCCAGCTTTTTCTGCTTGTTGGCGATTTTATCTGCCTTGCCGGTTTCCTGAGCCTCTTTCAGCTCCTGCTCACGCTCGGCAACTTTCTCCTGCTTATCAGCAATCTTCTTCTGGCGATCGGCCTGTAAACCGGCCTCGGTGCAGTGGGTTTGTACTTCGCTGAGGGCTTTCTGCAGGCCTGCCACGCGGTGGCTGTTGCCGTGCTTAGTGGCATAATCGATCTGGGTCTGGATCTCCTGGGCTTTGCTGGCACAAGTCTCGACCGCTGCTTGTGAAAGCGCAGAAAAAGTGAACAGGGGGATAGCCAGTAATAATGTGTGGCGTAATTTCATGATTTCAATTCCTTAATGCTGGGAGATAACAAGGATGCTCCCGGTTTCCTGCTGCCCAAGGGGCAGTGCGACAGGTGGCCTACGCGGCTGACCCATGCTGACAATCAGCATAGTCACAAATTGCGTAGAACCCCAAAAGTTGAGACTGCCGGTATTTCTCATTCGGCTCAAGGTGAAGGGGCGCTGCATGCTGCGCCCACTTAGGCAATCCCTGCAATGTGAAGGGATTATCCCAGATTAAGTGGCGCACGTGCAAATTTACGCACCCAGCGGCCGGGGAGAGGAGACTCGTTCAGGGCAATGGTATAACCGGGGGGCAGGATGTTTTCCAGGGCTTCACGGGCCAGCAGCTGCTGTTCAGGGGAATCCAGGCGGATCACCAGGCCATCGCCCTCCGGCGTAATGCTTTTGATGCGGATACCGCGTTCATCCAGGCGCTGATAGACGTAAAAACCATCTGGTAACGATAAGCCCTGCTGAACCACGTGAATACGCAGCTCGTTTTCCGTACGCAAGATGTAAGGCGCCAGCACGGCGGCCAATGCCAGCAATGGCAATAAAAGCATCAGCGTGTATTGCCAGCGTGGGCGTTTGGCTATCACGCGTCTTTCCCTGCACGGTCGGTGCGTTTTTTGCGCCACAGTACCACTAGCGAACCGACCAGCCCGGCGACCAGTAGCACCAGTGGCAGCATCATCAGGCCAAACATCAATTGGTCTTCATACTTGCGGAACATCGGGGTTTTCCCGAGGGCAAAACCGACCGAAACCAGGATCAGTACCCACAGCAAACCGCTCATCCAGTTAAAGAACTGGAAGCGGGTATTGCTCAAACCGGACAGGCCGGCAATGGTTGGCAACAGCGTACGTACGAAGGCCAGGAAACGGCCAACCAACAGGGCCGACAGGCCATGGCGGTGGAACAACTGGTGGGCACGCTGATGGTAATGGGCCGGTAAATGAGCTAGCCAACCTTGTACCGTAGGCGTATTGCCTAGCCATCGGCCTTGTATGTAGCTAACCCAGCACCCGAGGCTGGCCGCTGTGGTCAGGATCAGAATGGTCATCGGGAAGTTCATGGTGCCTTTGGCAACCAGGACACCGACCAGGATCAGCAGGCTATCGCCCGGCAGGAAGGCGGCGGGCAGCAGGCCATTTTCCAGAAATAAAATCATAAACAGCAAGACGTACAGCGTCCAGACCAACGAGGGGTTGGCCAGCGTTTCAAAGTCTTGCTGCCACAAGGCATCCAACAGTTGCTTAATGATATCCATCCGGTGTTCCTAAAAACGTCATTGTTATTTTCGTTCAGCGGCTGGGGGCGGTAAGCTCGCGGAGGGCCCTGGCTGCTGAAGATGATGATCGGTGTTGCTTTATTCTTTGGTTCTATACCCGTCGTCTTTCACGTTGCAGCGTTGTTATCTGCACTTAGCTACTCGACCCATCCCTGGGCCTCGCCCCTTCGGGGCCGCTGTGTACAGCGTTCAAATCTGTTCCTGACAGATTTGTCACCCCAGTCACTGACTAAAAAGCTCCTGGGGATGAGCAAGTTTGTCGCCTAGCTGCAACTTGAAATCCATAGGGTATAACGGGGCGACACCGGATCATGAGTGATACGTTAGCGAGCCACGGTAAAGTATGTTGCTTTCTTTCCAACCCCCCAGTCTGCTTTGCTGCTGCGGGAAGTTGAGCGTCCAATTGACCTGCCGCAACCGGTTAGGGGCTGGGTTATCTGCCTGCCGTTGGAGCCACTGACGGTAGCCCAAATCCGTTGCTAAAGTATAGGCCGGAACCGACTGGGTCGGAGCCTGCAACGAGCAGGGATAGGAATGCATCCGGGGCAAAGACAGCAGTAGCTTGCTGAGGGGCTTGCGGCGGAGTTCACTGTGCGGACGGTAATGCTGATCGTAGGGGGAAACCACATGCTCATCAAATAATGCCTGAGCACTTAACACGGAGGCTAAGGCTGCGGTTTGTGCTGCATAGAGCTTTGGGCCGGAGACCGAACCGGTCCAGCAGGAAAGAGCAATAAGCATGGCAAACAACCAGCGCATGTATTCGCGTTCCGCCCCCAAAGTCAGTCGATAAAAAAGTGGCCTAACTCTACCAAAATAGCATGATTGGCAACAGGGAAATCTACGCGGTCGCTGGGGAAATATCGTGCAGTGGGCGGCTGTACCGGGATCGATTCAGCCGTTTTTACAATACCTGACATTCGGTGCGATTTCTTGACGCCAAAACCCTATTTGGTGGTGGTGGCCATGTTATCCAAATGGATCACCGGATTCTCGGCAAATAGGTAGCGATCGGCGTTGTATTCGAAATCATCGGTGGTGGCATTGAACAGCATCTGCTTGGTGTTTTCCAGATGTTGCCACATGGCCAGTTTGGCACCGTGAGGATCTTTACGTATCAAAGCCTTAAGGATCTCATCGTGATCGTCGCACCAGCTGGCAATGGAACGATCATCGATGTGTTCGTGCAGTTTGATCCAGTAAGGGTTGTTGACACGCTGAGCCCACATTTTTTCCACTATGGTGGCCATGGCGGTATTCTGGGTCGCTAACGCGACCTGCACGTGGAATTTGAGATCCCACTGCGAATCGCGGAAGCGATCTTCTTTGCGGGCCTGCTCCTGGATCTCCATCAGTTGGACGATATCCTGCTTAGTCACCTGAGTGGCGGCGAATTCGGCAATGTTACTTTCGATCAACTGGCGTGCCTGCAGCAGTTCAAATGGCCCTGCTGTGGCAAATTCGAGGCTTTCAGCCGGTACTACCAGGTGTTTTTGTTGGTTGGAGATCACATGGATGCCCGAGCCTTTGCGCACTTCTACGTAACCTTCCACCTCCAGCATGATGATCGCCTCACGCACTACGGTGCGGCTAACGTTCATCTCTTCGGCGATATAACGCTCGGCTGGCAGTTTCTCCCCGACCAGGTAGACCCCGCCCTCAATGCGCCGTTTTAGCTCGGCGGCCAATTGCTGATAAAGGCGTCTGGTTTCAGTGAATTCCATAGTGAATGCTCGGTGGTAGAAGGGCAGACCTGTTATACCACTTATCCGCTGTAGCTGCTAGCGAGTCAGATGCCAAAAGCCCGGCACAAGGGCCGGGCTTTTGGGGGCTAACTGCTGGCATCTGCCGTTTGTAATCGCTCCTGTTCCAGCTCGGAAACCGGCTTGTTTTGCAGCACGGTCCAGATCACGATGGCGGCCAGAATATCGAACACCGACAGGGCGGCGAACAGCGGGCTGAAGCCTATGGTGTCAGCCAATGCGCCGACCACCAGAGCGAACATGGTGCTCGCCGTCCATGCGGCCATACCGGTCAGCCCGTTGGCGGTAGCGACTTCGTTGCGGCCAAAGACGTCTGACGACAGGGTAATCAGCGCCCCGGACAGTGCCTGGTGGGCAAAGCCCCCGATGCACAGTAAGGCGATGGCGACATAAGGACTGGTGAACAAGCCGATCATGCCTGGGCCAATCATCAACACTGCGCCCAGTGTGACCACCAGTTTGCGTGAGACGATCAGGTTGACGCCGAAATGCTTTTGGAAGAATGGCGGCAGATAACCCCCCAGGATGCAGCCGAAATCGGCGAACAGCATTGGCATCCAGGCGAACATGGCAATTTCTTTCAGGTTAAAGCCGTAAGCCTTGAACATGAACAGCGGGATCCAGGCGTTGAAGGTCCCCCAGGCAGGTTCTGCCAGGAAACGCGGCAGCGCGATGCCCCAGAACTGACGGTTACGCAGGATCTGCCAGGCGGACATCTTCTTGGCATTGCTGGTCTGGTGATGCGCTTCCTGACCGTCCAGAATGTAGCTGCGCTCTTCGGAGCTGAGTTTCTTCTGGTCTTTCGGGTGCTTATAGAAGATCAGCCAGCAGATGGCCCAGATCAGGCTCAAGACGCCGGTAATGATAAACGCCATTTCCCAGCTGTGAGCCACAATTGCCCAGACCACCAAGGGGGGGGCGAGCATCGCACCCACAGAGGAGCCGACGTTAAAGTAACCCACGGCAATGGAGCGCTCTTTGGCCGGGAACCACTCGCTACTGGCTTTCAACCCGGCAGGGATCATGGCCGCTTCGGCCATACCGACCGCACCACGGGCCATAGCCAGACCGACCCAGCTGTTGGCCAGCGCGGTGCCCATACAGAAGATGGCCCACAGGATGGCAAACATCGCATAGCCGATTTTAGTGCCGAGCACGTCGAGGATATAGCCTGCAACGGGTTGCATCAGGGTATAACAGGCTGAATAGGCGGCAACAATATAGGAATACTGCTGAGTGGTTATCCCCAGCGAGCCTTCCAGCGAGGGTGCTGCGACGGACATCGCATTGCGGGTCAGATAACCGAGCACGGTGCCGATCGTCACCAGGCCGATCATATACCAGCGTAAGCCTTTAATTTTACGCATCCCAAATCTCTCCCAGTCTTAAAATTTCGGCCACCGGCAAGCCCGTGGCGGTCATGGTGGTGATTCCCTTTCATCTGGTTGCCGGCATTCCGGTTACCGACGCTGCCCTGCGAGTTGCCATTTATGAGTGGTTATAAATCAGTAGCAGGGTGGCGAAAAGATAACTTGTCATACAGATTTAAAAGTTGAGTGATATCACAAAAGCCATTATTTTTTTAGGTGATAATGCTTAGCATCATAGGATGTTGTTTTAATGGGTAGCGTCTGGATATGAGCTTGGAAACCGCAATGATAGGGCTAGCCAAGGTAAAATTCAGCTAGACTCCGCAGTAAATTGGTGTGATAACTTTCGGAAAGTTGACAGCAAGGCTAGCCAGGAAAAAGGTGAGGAACCCGTTATGGCCACGTTTTTGAGCGATGATTTCTTGTTAGACAGTGAATTTGCCCGCCGCCTGTATCACGACTATGCGGTGGATCAGCCTATTTTCGATTATCACTGCCATCTGCCGCCGCAACAGATTGCCGAAAACACTCGTTTTAAGAACATGTACGATATTTGGCTGAAGGGCGATCACTATAAGTGGCGTGCGATGCGCACTAACGGCGTGGCGGAACGCCTGTGCACTGGCGATGCTTCTGACCGAGAAAAATTTGATGCCTGGGCGGCAACGGTACCGCATACCATCGGCAACCCGCTGTATCACTGGACGCACCTAGAACTGCGCCGTCCGTTTGGCATCACCGGTAAGCTGCTCTCCCCGACTACCGCCGATGAAATCTGGCAGCGCGGTAATGAACTGCTGTCGCAGGAGGCTTTCAGCGCTCGGGGCATCATGAAACAGATGAAGGTAAAAATGGCGGGTACCACCGACGATCCGATCGACGATCTGCGTCACCATAAAGCCATCGCTGCCGATAGCAGCTTCGATATTAAAGTATTGCCTAGCTGGCGCCCTGACAGGGCCTTCAATATTGAAGCCGCTGGGTTTAATGACTATATGCAACAGCTAGAAGCAGCCGCAGACATTTCCATCAGCCGCTTCAACGATTTGTGCGATGCGCTCAAAAAACGCCTGGATCACTTTGCCGCTCACGGCTGTAAGGTTTCCGATCACGCATTAGACGTGGTGATGTACGGCGAGGCCGATGAGGCCACGTTAGACAAGATCCTGGCCCAGCGCCTCAGCGGGGAGTTGCCAACGCCACACCAGGTTGCTCAGTTCAAGACTGCCGTCCTGCTGTTCCTGGCTGCTGAATATCAGCGCCGCGAATGGGTGCAGCAATACCACATCGGCGCGCTGCGTAATAACAACAGCCGGATGTTCAAGACCATCGGCCCGGACATTGGCTTCGACTCCATTAACGATCAGCCGGTAGCCGAATCACTGTCTCGCCTGCTGGATGCTCAGGCCAGGCAGGGCGCGTTGCCGAAGACCATTCTTTACTGCCTCAACCCACGAGATAACGAAGTGATCGGCACCATGGTCGGCAACTTCCAGGGCGAAGGTACGCCGGGCAAGATCCAGTTTGGCTCAGGCTGGTGGTTTAACGATCAGAAAGACGGTATGCAGCGTCAGATGACGCAGTTGGCACAGCTTGGGCTACTTAGCCGCTTTGTTGGCATGCTGACCGACAGCCGCAGCTTCCTTTCTTATACGCGTCACGAATACTTCCGCCGCATCCTGTGCCAGATGATTGGCCGCTGGGTGGAAGATGGCGAAGCACCGGCGGATATAGCGTTGCTGGGGGAGATGGTGAAAAACATCTGCTTCGACAATGCCAAGCACTATTTCGCTATCGAATTAGCGTAGTTACAGCTCGAGGTTGGTTTATGCAAAGCATCATAAAGATCCATGCAAAAGATAATGTGGCGGTCGCACTGTGTGATTTGGCTGCTGGCGACCAGCCAGCCTGGGAAGGACAGGCGATCACACTGGCGCAAGACGTTGCTCGAGGGCACAAATTTGCTCTTGAACCAATCGCAGCCGGTGAGATGATCGTCAAATATGGCTTACCGATTGGCCATGCGCTGGTTGCCATCGTGGCGGGTGAGCACATTCATTCGCAAAATACCAAAACCAACCTGAGCGATCTCGATAGCTATCAGTATCAACCGGAGTTCCAGACCTTACCGGCGCAGGCGGCAGATCGTGACGTACAAATTTACCGCCGCAGTAACGGTGAGGTAGGGATCCGCAACGAACTGTGGATCATCCCGACCGTGGGCTGTGTGAACGGTATCGCTCGTCAGATCCTGCAACGTTTTCTGAAGGAAACCGGGGAAGCAGCAGGGATTGACGGCGTGCATCTGTTCAGTCACCCCTTCGGCTGTTCGCAGCTCGGTCAGGATCATGAAAATACCCGTACCATGCTGCAAAATATGGTGCGTCACCCCAATGCAGGTGCGGTTCTGGTGATTGGCCTGGGCTGTGAGAACAACCAGGTGGATGCCTTCCGCAGTACGCTGGGTGAATTTGATGAGCAGCGCGTGCGTTTTATGGTCTGCCAGCAACAGGATGATGAAGTTGCCGACGGATTGGCACATTTGCATGCGCTATACCAGATTATGCGCGACGATCGCCGCCAGGCGGGCAAGCTCAGCGAGCTGAAGTTTGGTCTGGAATGCGGGGGGTCGGATGGTTTATCGGGGATCACGGCCAACCCGTTACTGGGCTGCTTCTCGGACTATGTGATTGCCAACGGGGGCACCACGGTGCTGACCGAAGTGCCGGAAATGTTTGGTGCCGAGCGCATTCTGATGAGCCGCTGCCGCGATGAAGATACCTTTGAAAAAACCGTCAGCATGGTCAACGACTTCAAACAGTATTTTATTGCCCACAACCAACCGATTTACGAGAACCCTTCACCGGGCAACAAGGCCGGAGGCATCACCACGTTAGAAGAGAAATCCCTGGGCTGCACCCAAAAAGCCGGGCAGAGCCAGGTGGTGGACGTATTGAAATACGGTGAGCGCCTGCGTCTGCCGGGTCTGAACCTGCTGAGTGCGCCGGGCAATGATGCGGTTGCTACCAGCGCGCTGGCGGGGGCCGGGTGCCACATGGTGTTGTTTAGCACCGGGCGGGGGACGCCTTATGGTGGCTTTGTGCCAACGGTGAAGCTGGCAACCAACTCGGAGCTGGCGGCGAAGAAACCGCATTGGATCGATTTTGACGCAGGCCGCCTGATCCACGGCTTGCCGATGGCACAGATGCTGGAGCAGTTTGTCGATCTGATCGTGGACATTGCCGATGGCGAACCGGCGCGTAATGAAGTGAATGATTTCCGCGAGTTGGCGATCTTTAAAAGCGGTGTCACGTTGTAAAGCCTAGCCGGCGGGAGTAGCATAAAACGGTGTTTTACTTTAAACGCTTTGTTACTACCGCCCCAGGATCCCCTAATGACGTTTTATTGGTTTGCGCAGTCCGTTGGCGTGCTGGCTTTTTTAGTAGGCATCACCAGCTTTTTTAATCGCGATGACCAGCGTTTCAAACTGCAGCTGTCGGGCTACAGCCTGATTATCGGCATCCACTTTATCCTGATGGGGGCGAATGCCGCAGGGAGTAGCGCACTGCTTAGCGCCTGCCGCAACCTGGTCTCGATGAAGACTCGCAGCCTATGGGTGATGTGGATCTTCATCACCCTCACGCTCATCATCGGCTTATCCCGGTTCCACCACTGGATCGAACTGCTACCGATCTGTGGCACCACTATCAGCACCTGGGCGTTGTTTCGCACACGGGGTCTGACCACTCGCTGCGTAATGTGGTGCTCAACGGCCTGTTGGGTCACCCACAACATCTGGCTTGGCTCGATCGGTGGTTCGCTGATTGAAGGCAGTTTCCTGCTGATGAATGGCTTCAATATTATCCGCTTCCGCCGCCTGCAATTGCGCGGCATCGACCCTTTTGCGGTCGAAAAAAAAGCGCCCGTTGCAGAAGGGCGCCAGCCAGTTAAGCAATAAAGTGCAGGTTGCTGAGATTACCTCCTCTCTTACAACAGAGCAGAGGCTATCAGCTCCCTCTCCCTGTGGGAGAAGGGGGAGGGGACTTAACGAACTTTCAGCGGATCTTCATTGGCCAAACGTTGGTCTTCTGCCTGACAGGCCGCTGCGGTAAACAGCACGTCGGTGGAGGAGTTAAGCGCGGTTTCAGCCGAGTCTTGCAGTACGCCGATGATAAAGCCGACGGCAACCACCTGCATCGCAATTTCGTTAGGAATACCGAACATGTTGCAAGCCAGCGGGATCAACAGCAGTGAACCACCGGCCACGCCGGAAGCCCCACAGGCACAGATCGCGGCAACCACGCTCAACAGCAGTGCAGTCGGCACATCGACAGGAATACCCAGCGTATGAACCGCCGCCAGCGTCAGCACGGTGATGGTGATCGCGGCACCGGCCATGTTGATGGTCGCCCCCAGCGGGATAGAAACCGAATAGGTATCTTCGTTCAGATTCAGCTTTCTGCTCAGTTCCATATTCACTGGGATGTTGGCGGCAGAGCTGCGGGTAAAGAAGGCGGTAACGCCGCTTTCACGCAGGCAGGTGAACACCAGTGGATAAGGGTTACGGCGGATCTTCCAGTAAACGATCAGCGGGTTCAGCACCAGCGCCACCAGTAGCATACAGCCGATTAGCACGAACAGCAGTTGGGCATAGCCCCACAGCGCGCTAAAGCCAGTATCGGCCAGGGTCGATGCCACCAGGCCAAAGATACCCAGCGGCGCACAGCGGATCACCGCGCGTACCACCATGGTCACGGCATGAGACATGTCATTGATTAGCGACTTGGTGGTTTCAGAGGCATGGCGCAGCGCCAGCCCCAGACCCACGGCCCAGGCCAGGATGCCGATATAGTTGGCGTTGATCAGCGCATGGAATGGATTCGCCACCACGCTCATCAGTAAGCCTTTGAGCACTTCAACGATGCCACCCGGCGGGTTGATGTCGGTGCTGCCTACGGCCAGTGCCAGCGTGGAAGGGAAAATAAAGCTGACCAACACGGCGGTAAGCGCGGCGGCAAAGGTGCCCAGCAGGTAAAGGAACAGGATAGGGCGGATATTGGTTTTTTGGCCCTGCTTATGGTTGGCGATGGAAGCCATGACCAACACCAGCACCAACAGAGGCGCAACGGCCTTTAAGGCGCCAACGAACAGCGTCCCGAGCAGGCCAACGGCGGCTGCGGCATCTGGCGAAACCAGTGCCACCACAATGCCCGCCACTAGGCCGATCATTATTTGTTTAACCAGACTGCCCTGAGTGATGCGTAGTAAGAGTTTATTCATGATGCTTTTGCGTTTCCGCTCCCTGAAATGTGGCGTACAGATTGCTGCGCCTCGGCTGAAACGTGGCCGGGCAACTTATCGTCATATCTGTAACTAAGTGTGTTTGCTATGCCAGTATTCAGTAAACGGGGAATATTGGAAAGGGGAGAAGGTGAAATTACCAGTACAGATCAATGATTGATAACATACTGTTTACATTTGTGTGATCGCCATAACATTTGGCGTTTATGGCTATTTGCCAAATAATCGCGGGGCGTCTAGCGCCCCGGATAACAGATTATGATGGTCAACCTTAACCCACTTCGGCCAACGACTGTTGTGCCCCCAGGCTGGCGACAAAGTCTTGCAGCAACAGCTGGCTGAATGGCGTATCGCTCACCCGCTGCTGTTTAAGCCGATAAGCTGGCTGATTGGCCGGTTCCAATTCACTGAGCCAGTTTAGATAGCGCTGCATGATCGCCCCGTTAAATTCTGGGTGGAACTGAGTGGTCAAGGCGTTAGCGCCGTAGCGCAGGATTTGGCAGGCGTCGTGTTGCGAGCGGGCCAGGACTTCGGCCCCTGGCGGCGGCGTTAATACGCTTTGCGCATGGATCAGGTTCACGTTGAAGCGTGGGGGCAGGCTGGCGAGGCGCTTATCAGAGTGGGCGGCTGGCAGTAGCTCAATCTCCAGAGTGCCGACTTCCATGCCCTGCGGGTGGTAGCCTACCTCGCCGCCCAGCGCATAAGCCAGAAGCTGGTGGCCGTAGCATACGCCAAAGATCGGCAGATTGATTTGCATTGCCTGGCGTAGCCACTCTGCCGCCCGTTCGCTCCAGGGGAGTCGTTCAGTCACCATAGCGGCTGAACCGGTGATCACCACGCCGCAGTAATCTTCCGGGGGCAGCGGTGTCTCACCAGCGAGAACGTGCACGATATGTACTCGATTGGCGTCGATATTCCCCTGTTTTAGGAACATCTGCTCAAAATTGGCCTGCTCCTGCTGGATCATCTGCGGCGCATCACCGGTTTGCATCAACAACAGCGGTTTCATTTTATTCTCCGTCTGCGGGGAACACTACGCCAGTCTGGCGGCGGATTTCCGTCAGCAGGCTGGCGACGATCAGGGAATTTTCCAGGCCCACATGCTCGACCTGCCGTTTTTCCACCAGTTCGGCAAACACTTGCGCTTCATATAGCATGGTATTGATGTGTTGCGGCTGGGTCAGCACTTGGCTATTTTCACCGCGTGGCGTCAGCACCACGCCTTGGGCTTCGGAGATTTTTTCGATCACCAGCGTGCCCTCTTCGCCCTGGATCTCGCTCGGAATGTCCGAGTTGCTGACCTTGGAATGGCTGATCACCACGTCAAAGTCACCATAGTTCAGGCACACGCTGCCGTGGGCATCCACCCCGGTATCGAGCAATGTTGCGCTAGCCAATACCGTTTGCGGTGCACCAAACAGTGCCACGGTGCTGGCTACGCAGTAATAGCCAATGTCCATGATCGAGCTGTTGGAAAAGTGCGGGTTGAAGGTGTTCGGGTTTTCACCAGCCAGGTAACGCGGATAGCGAGAGGAGTATTGGCAATAGTTGATAAATGCCTTACGTAGTTTACCAATCTTCGGCAATGCCTGTTGCAGGATAAGAAAATTGGGTAAATGGGCGCTTTTGAACGCTTCAAACAGTACCACCTGGTGTTCCCGTGCGCAGGCTACCAGCTGTTCCACTTCGCGCAGATTTGACGCCAGCGGCTTCTCGCAAATCACATGCTTTTTATGGCTGAGGAACAGCAGAGATTGTTGGCAGTGCAGAGAGTTGGGGCTGGCAATATACACCGCATCAATAACGTCGGATTGCGCCAGCGCTTCCAGCGAGTCAAAGAAGTGTTCGACCGGATAGTTGGCGCCAAAGGCCTGCGCCTGTTCGAGCTTACGCGAATAGATGGCGGTCAGCCTCATCTTGCCGCTTTCGTGAGCTGCATCGATAAAACGTTCGGTGATCCAGTTGGTGCCGACAACAGCAAAGCGAATCATGGGTGACTCCGATTTCCACAGGAAGATAGCTCAAGGAACCAGATTATCACGCCGCAGAGATTAGGCGAATATTTGCTTAAAACTGCTGATTATTCATAGAGTTCACCGAATAATGAGAGATGGGTCAGATACAGACGGGTATCAAACTCCAACTGGTGATAGCTGGGTTCCATATGGCAGCACAGGCTGTAAAACGCCTTGTTGTGGTCTTTCTCTTTCAGGTGTGCCAGTTCGTGGACTACGATCATGCGCAGGAAAGGCTCCGGGGCGTTTTTAAACACCGTCGCCACGCGGATCTCGGCTTTGGCCTTCAGCTTGCCACCTTGCACCCGGGAAATGGCGGTATGCAGCCCCAAGGCGTGCTTCATCACCTGGATCTTGCTGTCGTAGGCCACCTTGCTCAGTGGTTGAGCATTACGCAGATACTGATTTTTCAGATCGACGGTAAACTGATAAAGCGACTTGTCGGTGGTGCAGCCATGAACCTGCGGATAGCGTTGTAACAAAACCTCGCCTAGCCGCTGTTGCTGGATGAGTTGTTGCACCTGCATTTGCAGATGATCGGGGTAGCCTTGCAGGTAGCTCAGTTCGGACATGTTATTCAGTATTCACTGGTAAACCGGGGCGAGCATTGTATGACGTTTTGTTGCTCAAATCCTGCAAAGGGCAATTAATCCCAAAAAACATTTTACTGCTGAGCGTTTTTAGGGGATAAACAGCCCAAATTTACTATTCAGGAGGGGCAATGAGCCAACTCGATCTGGGAACACAGCAACTTGAGCTGGAGCGTTATCCCCAACAGGAAGAAGCCACCCAGTTGCAGGCGTGGGAAGCGGCGGACGAATATCTGCTGCAACAGTTGGAAAATGTCGATATCGGTGAACGCCCGGTACTGATTTTCAACGACAACTTTGGCACGCTGGCCTGTGCCCTGCATGGCTATAAGCCTTACAGCATCAGCGATTCTTATATGAGCCAACTGGCGACGCGCCATAACCTCAAGCTGAATGAGCTCGATGTTGAACAGGTCACCTTGCAAGACTGCCTGGCCGAACTGCCTGCCAACCCGGCGGTGGTGCTGATCCGCATCCCGAAAGCGCTGGCGCTGCTGGAGCAGCAATTACGTGCCCTGCGTGACGTGGTGGCACCCGATACGCTGATCGTGGCCGGTGCCAAAGCGCGTGACGTGCATACCTCGACCATGCAAGTGTTTGAGCGGGTGCTTGGCCCAACCCGCACCAGCCTGGCCTGGAAAAAGGCCCGCCTGATTTATTGCCAGGTAGCTGACATCGTGCCACCGGCAGCGCCGGAAACCACCGACTGGCTGCTCGACGGCACGGACTGGCTGATCCACAACCATGCCAACGTGTTCTCACGCGGCAGCCTGGATATTGGCGCACGCCTGTTCTTGGAAAACCTGCCGAAGGATTTGCAGGGCCATATTGTCGATCTCGGCTGTGGCAACGGCATTATCGGGATGCGTGCCTTGGTGCAGAACCCGCAAGCGCAGATGACCTTCGTCGATGAGTCCTACATGGCGGTGGCGTCCAGCGAACTGAACGTGGCGCACAATCTGCCGCAGGAGATGGATCGCTGTCAGTTTGAAGTGAACAACTCGCTGGCGGGCATTGAGCGTGAAAGCCTGCAGGCGGTACTGTGTAACCCACCGTTCCACCAGCAGCATGCGATCACCGATCACACCGCCTGGCAGATGTTCTGCGACGCCAAGCGCTGCCTGCAAGTGGGTGGCGAGCTGTGGATCGTGGGCAACCGCCATCTGGATTACTACCAGAAGCTGAGGCGTTTGTTCGGCAACTGCACCACCGTGGCTTCTAACCAGAAGTTCTTGATCCTTAAAGCGATCAAGTCTGGCGCTCGCTATTAATTGAGTTGGCCTTCGGGCGTATCGTTACGCCCCGAAGGTTACAGTGCCATGGCTAGCCGCGTGCCCTGATCGATAGCGCGGCGGGCATCCAGCTCGGCAGCCACGTCGGCACCGCCAATCAGATGTACCGTTTTCCCCATCTCCAGCAGCGGCTGCTGCAATTCACGGCGCGGTTCCTGCCCGGCACAAATCACCACCGTATCTACCGGCAAGCAGCTTTCCTGCTCGGCGCGTAGGATATGCAGACCTTCGTCGTCAATCCGTTGATAGTTCACGCTATTGAGCATCTTCACGCCGCGTACCGCCAGGCTGGTGCGATGGATCCAACCGGTGGTTTTACCCAGGCCTTCACCTACCTTGCTGGTTTTGCGTTGCAACAGAAATATCTGGCGTGGCGAGGTTGGTACTTCCGGCCCTTGGGCGCTCAGCCCCCCGCGTTGCTCTAGCTGCGAATCGATCCCCCATTCGCGGTTAAACGCTGCCGGATCCAGGCTACTGGAGGTGCCGTGCTGGCTGAGGTATTCGGCGACGTCGAAGCCAATTCCCCCGGCCCCGATGATAGCGACCCGTTGCCCAACCGGTTTTTTATCGCGTAAAACATCGAGATAGTTCATCACCTTGGCGTGTTCGATGCCCGCAATCGCTGGCATACGCGGCACGATACCGCAGGCGAGGATCACCTCATCGAAATCAGCCAGATCCTGCGGTTGCACCTGCTGTCCCAGTTTCAGTTCCACTTCATTGAGCGCCAACTGACGGCGGAAATAGCGCAGCGTCTGGTGAAACTCCTCCTTGCCGGGGATTTGCTTGGCGATATTGAACTGGCCACCGATCTGCTCGGCGGCGTCAAACAGGGTTACCTGATGCCCACGGCTGGCGGCGGTGGTGGCAAACGCCAACCCGGCAGGCCCGGCGCCCACCACGGCCAGTTTTTTAGGCATTGCCGTGGCGATGAGTGGCATTTCGGTTTCGCGGCAGGCGCGAGGGTTGACCAGGCAGGAAGTGAGTTTGTGATCGAAAATCTGATCCAGGCAGGCCTGATTGCAGCCGATGCAGGTGTTGATTTCGTCAGCACGTCCTTCCGCGGCTTTCTGCACGAACGCCGCATCTGCCAAGAACGGGCGTGCCATGGAAACCATGTCGGCACAGCCGTCGGCTAAAACCTGCTCTGCCACCGCCGGATCGTTGATGCGGTTGGTGGTGATCAGCGGGATCTTCACTTTGCCCATTAGCTTGCGCGTCACCCAACTGAACCCGGCGCGCGGCACCATGGTGGCGATGGTGGGAATGCGTGCTTCGTGCCAGCCGATACCGGTGTTGATCAGTGTTGCGCCAGCCTGTTCGATCGCCACGGCAAGCTGTTCGATCTCCTGCCAACTGGAGCCATCCTCCACCAGATCGAGCATCGACAGGCGGTAGATGAGAATAAATTCCGGCCCGGTCGCTTCGCGCACGGCCCGCACAATCTCGACGGCGAAACGCATGCGGTTGCTGAAACTGCCGCCCCATTGGTCGGTGCGCTGGTTGGTGCGCGAGACCAGGAACTGGTTAATCAGGTAGCCCTCAGACCCCATGACTTCCACGCCGTCATAGCCAGCCTGCTGCGCCAATGCCGCACAGTTGGCGAAGTCGGCAATGGTTTGTTCAACTTCTTGGGTGGTCAGCGCCGCTGGGCTGAATGGGTTAATCGGCGCTTGCAGCGCCGAAGGCGCTACCGGCTGTGGTTGATAGCTATAACGCCCGGTATGCAGGATTTGCAGGGCAATCTTGCCCCCAGCCTGATGGACGGCATCGGTCACGATCCGGTGATGGGCTACCTGCTGTGGCTGGTTCAGGACCGATGCTCCGCGATACACCACGCCTTGTTCATTGGGGGCTATACCGCCGGTCACGATCAGGGCGACACCGGCAGCGGCCCGCTCGGCATAGAACGCCGCCATACGCTCGGGGCCATTAGGCAGTTCTTCCAGGCCGGTATGCATCGATCCCATCAGCACCCGATTTTTCAGGGTGGTGAAGCCAAGATCCAGCGGCGCAAGCAGGTTGGGGTAAGCACTCATTGCAGTCTCCACAATATATACCCGTCGTCTTTCAAGCTGCAGCGTTGTTACCTGCGCTTGCTCACCCCAGTCACTTACCCAAAAGTAAGCTCCTGGGGATGAGCAAGCTTGTCGCCTAGCTGCAGCTTGAAATCCATAGGGTATGAGTTGTTATAGTTTTGACGACCCTCAAGTGGTCGGATGAGATAAATCTAGCCGTTGTCGGCGTACTTGGGAAACGCGGATGTGCTGAATGTGATAGACCTCATGTTTGTCATCGGGACAAGAGATCGGCTAACATCTGCTCGCTTTATCCCTTTTCCTCTGCGGAGTCATTACCTAAAATGAACAACCACACCTGCTGATATCTGGGCCCTATACCGAGCACGCCCGTGCCGTATGGGGATGCTTTGATTTCATTCAGGAGTGCTTATGGCTCATTTTGCGCAGTCCCCCTATTTCGTTTTACATCAATTAACCTGTCAGTTTGCCAATGGCGAAACCCTATTTGGCCCGCTTAATCTGGCCTCTTCGCAGGCGATTGACCCATCGTTTTTCCTGGTCGGCAGCGGGTTGGTACTTTCAGGCAATGTAAGCCCGCCTGAGGGGCCAAGCTGGAGAGTTTTTGGTATACTTAAGGTCATTTTGTGAGGTTTCGAGACAATGACTATGACTCCAGTGGCAACAGCAGCCGAGGTAATTTATTACAACGGCACTATCTTCACCGCAGATGCGGAAAATCGTGTTTGTAGTGCGTTGGCGATAGGGCAGGGATACATTCTTGCGGTAGGGACTGATGAGCAGGTGCTTGCGCTGGCGACACCCACCACCGAACGTATCGATCTGCACGGTAAAATGATGATGCCGGGCCTGATCGACAGCCATATGCACCCGTTTTGGGGTGGCAAGCAGCTCAAGGGTTGCAGCTTGCACTATGCAGCGCTGACGGCAGAGCAAACCTTGCAACATATTCAAGCGCATCTGGATAAGTATCCGGTTGGCGATGACGAATGGCTGACGGTACGTGCCTGGCAGCGTCAGGCGATGATACCGGTTGGCGCGGACATGAGCCGTAGTTTGCTGGACACCCTCAACACTCGCCGCCCGGTGGCGCTGTTCTCTAACGATTGCCACACGTTGGCGGCCAACAGCCGTGCGCTGGAGATGCTGGGCATTGATGAAAATACCCCGGTACCGCCAGACGGCAAGATCGCCCGTGATGCCAATGGTCAACTGACCGGGATCCTGGAAGATGCTCCGGCCATGCGCGCCTTTGACAGCATTCCTTCCGGCACGGCGGAACAGAACGTGCAGGTGGCGGCTCATGTGCAGCAGGTGCTGCATGCGCAAGGCGTGACCACGGTGATGGATACCCGCGTGTTTGCGGAGCAACTGGAGGCTTTTGCCGCATTACGCGATCGCGGTGAGCTGACCTTACGCGTGCTGGGGGCCAAAGAAGTCACGCCAGACAGCGTGCAGGGGCCGGAAGACGCTGCCCGTGCGGTGCAGGAAGTCGTCGACTTTGCCGAACGGTGGAGCAGCCAGCCTTGGACGCCGCAGGCCGGGATCTCCGTTGGTCATCTCAAGCTGTTCGTCGACGGTGTGTTACAGCCACCGACCATGACTGCGGCGCTGTTGGAGCCTTATCGTGAACATCATGGTGCAGCCAAGAGCGAGCGTTATGGCGATCTCTACTTCACCACGCCGGTGCTGAATGCGCTGATCGTCGAGTGCGGCCGCGCTGGCCTGCATCCGCATACCCATACGGTAGGCGATGGCGCAATTGAGCAGGTGCTGGATGCGGTTGAGCTGATGCGTGCGGCCTGCCCAGGCAAGGATATCCGCCCAGGGTTGGCCCATAACGAGCTGGTTGCGCCCCATCAGTATGCACGCTTTGCCTCTTTGGCTGCGACGGCGGTGCTTTCGTTCCAGTGGGCCGGTTTACCGGGCGTGCTGATCGATGAGGAACGCGAGATGTTGGGTGAGGCGCGTTTCCCTCATCTGGAGCCAGCGGCTCGCTTCCTGGATGCAGGTGCGCGGTTGGCTTATGGCAGTGACTGGCCGATCGATCGCCTGGATGAGTGGTATAACCTGCAGGTGGGTATGACCCGCCGCGCCTGGGATAGCGAAGGCAATCCAGCCGGGCCACGCCTGGACAACGATCGCGATCTGACCCTGATCGAGACGCTGCGTGCGGCCACCATCGATGCGGCCTACATGATCGCCAAAGAGCAGTACATTGGCTCGCTGGAAGTGGGCAAATTTGCCGATGCGATCGTCCTGCACCATAATCTGTTTGAGCAACCGGCAGAAAAAATGTACCAGACCCGCATTGAGCGGACGTTGGTTGGTGGGCAGATTAGCTACCAGTCCTGATCGCTAATCTGAACGAAAGCGGTAATTTTTTTACCGCTTTTCCTCATCCTGCATACAATAAATCAACGGGTTGTGCCTCAGTTCTTTACCTATTGCCGCCTGGTTTTCTGAAAGCGGATTGTTAGCTTCCCCGGCAGCCTAACTTATGCCAGAATCCGTCCCCTTGTTTTTACCGCAGCGAATCAAATAGCCTATTGGGATTGGCCCTAAATAGCGCTGAGCTGCGCCAGGAGATGATACGGTAATGCCGCAAAACATTCGGTTGCAACGAGTTCTTAAAACCCCCGCCCTGGTTGCGTTTGGCCTTGCCTATATGGTGCCACTGGGCGTGTTTACCACTTACGGTCAGGTTACCGTGTTAAGCCAGGGCCACTTACCCGTCGCTTATCTGGTTACCATCGTGACCATCCTGTTTACCGCCCTGAGCTATTGCCGGATGACCAACGCCATGCCGCTGGCAGGTTCGGCCTATTCCTACGTACAGCGTAGTTTTGGTGGTAAAACCGGTTTCCTGGTAGGTTGGGCGCAGATCCTCGATTATCTGTTCCTGCCGATGCTTAACTATCTGGTTTTAGGTATCTTCTTGCACGAGGCATTCCCGTCGATCCCTGCTTACGTGTTTATTCTTGGTTCCATCGCCAGCGTCAGCGCGTTGAATATTCTGGGCGTGCGCCTGCTTAGCTCGGTGAACTTCACGCTGATTGCCTTGCAGATGGTGTTTATCGTGCTGTTTATCGTGCTGGCGTTCAGCGAGGCCGATCTCAGCCCGGCCTCATTGATGAAGCCGCTGCTGGTGGATGCTGGTGATTTCTCTGGTCTGATCGCCGGGGCTGCGGTGCTGTGCCTGGCCTTCCTGGGTTTTGATGCCATTGCCACTATGGCTGAAGAGGCCGCCGACGCCAAACGCACGCTGCCGCGCGCGATCTTGATCACCGTGATCTGTGCTGGTGGCATCTTTGTTGCTGTTTCCTACGCCGCGCATCTGGCCTATCCCGACTGGCAGGCGCTGATCCCGCATCAGGACACCGCCAGTCTGATTATTTCGGAGCACGTGGGCGGCAAGTGGATGTACAACTTCTTTATGGCCACTTATCTCACCGGGGTGTATGCCTCTTCCATGTCCGCACAAACCGGTGTCTCACGTATTTTCTACGCCATGGGGCGTGAAGGTGTGCTGCCGCGCAAAGTGTTCTACCACCTCCATCCTCGTTTCCGCACCCCGTGGCGCGCGATTGTGTTTGTAGCCATCATTTCCCTGTTGGCGCTGTGGATGGATTTGAGCATGGTGGTGTCGATGATCAGCTTTGGCGCACTGGGGGCGTTCACCTTCGTTAACCTTAGCGTGATCAAACACTTCCTGATTAACCAAAAACGCCGTGGGCTGAACGCGATGTTCAAATACGGCCTGCTGCCGCTGATTGGCTTCGGCATGTCGGTGTGGCTGTGGGTCAACCTGGATCCCGAAGCGCTGAAAGTGGGCTTCACCTGGTTGTTTGCTGGCTTCCTTTATCTGCTTTGGCTGACCAAGGGGATGCGGCAGGATCCTCCGTCCACTCAGGATGATATCAACCATCTGCTGGATTGATGGATTAGCCCCTCACTCTAACCCATAGGGTTAGAGTGAGGGGCTTGTTTTAGGCTCCTTCCGGCAGAGAAATACACTCCAACAACACGTCAAACGCCGCCGCCATTTGTTCTTCTGGCACACAGGCAAAGCCCATTAGCAGGCCGCGCCGCGCGTTTGGCAGCATGTAATACCGTGACAACGCCCTTACCAGTACCCCACGTTCATTGGCCGCCGCAGCGATGGCGACATCGTCGGCATCATCCGGCAGGTTGAGCACCAGATGCAGCCCGGCGTTGCTGTTGAACTCGCTTAACGCCTGCTTACCCAGGTGCTGTTCAATCAATGCGGTGAGGAACCCACGGCGTTTGGCATACAGCAACCGCATACGGCGGATATGCGCTGTGTAGTGGCCTTCCTGAATAAACTGCGCCAGCGCCGCCTGGATGATCAGATGACCGCCACGATAAAGCTCGGCGTGAGCCGTCTTTAACTCGTCCATCAGTGGCTTAGGTAGCACCACATAGCCTAGCCGCAGGGCCGGATAGAGCGTTTTGCTGAAGGTGCCGATGTAGATCACCGGCGCATCGGCCTCCAGCCCTTGCAAGGCGGGGATCGGCTGGCCGGAGAAGCGGAATTCGCTGTCATAATCATCCTCCACGATCCAGCCGCCAGCCGCACGGGCCAAAGCTAGCAGCCGTTGCCGACGTGCCAGGCTCATCACCGATCCCAACGGGTATTGGTGCGAAGGGGTGACAAAAATCAGCCGTGGCAAGGCCGCTGGTTGTTCTGGTGGCACCATCCCAGCCTCGTCCACCGCCCAGGGGCAGATATTGACGCCGTTGATGCGCAGGATATTGCGGATCCCCCAATAGCCTGGCTCTTCGATCCAGGCGTCATCTCCCGGATTACACAGCATGCGAGTAACCAGATCGATCGCCTGATGAATGCCTTCGGTGATCAGGATTTGTTCCGGCGAACAGCGCACTGAACGTGAAACCCGTAGATAGTCCACCAGAGCATGTCGTAACTCTGGGCTACCGCCCTGGTTGCTGTAGGTTAAGCGTTGCGATGTCGGGCGGCGGCTGATGCGTGCCTGGAGTTTGCTGAAGATGTGATGCGGGAATGCATTCACGTCGGGGACGCCGGGGATAAAGGCTCCCCACTGTTTCGGACTGGCACTGGCGTGTTGCAGTAGCGTGGTGCCACGTTGTGACAGCTCGGCCCGACGTTGCTCACCGTTGCCGCTTATCGGCTGGCTGGCGGTGGATAAACAGCTGTCGGGTACCGTTTCTGCGACGAAGGTTCCACTTCCCTGGCGCGAAAACACATATCCTTCCGCCAGCAATTGTTCATAAACGGTTAAAACCGTATTACGTGAGAGACCCAGCTCGTGTGCCAGATCGCGTGACGCCAGCAGGCGACTGGAAGGGGGCAGGCTGCCGTCCAGAATACTGGTACGAATGGCATTGTATAACCGCTTGTGCAGTTTATCATCGGGCTGCTCGCCGAGGCGTTGCAACAGCAGGTCACCACTCAATGAGCGCAATTGGATCCCTCAATTAATCGTAACTGGCACTCGATTATAGGGCCACATCAGGTGTAAATAAACGCAATGTTTCACGTTTGTGAACAAAACCGATAACTGGTCCCGCCCGGAGAGAACAGCATGAAAAACGCAGAACTGAATCAACGTCGTCTGGCCGCTACCCCAAGAGGGATTGGCGTGATGTGTGGTTTTTACGCCGAGCGTGCAGAAAATGCCACCCTGTGGGATGTGGAAGGCAATGAGGTGATCGATTTTGCCTCGGGCATTGCCGTGTTGAATACTGGCCACCGTCATCCCAAGGTGATCGCCGCCATTGAAAAACAGCTCCAGGCGTTTACCCATACGGCCTACCAGATTGTTCCTTATGAAAGCTATATTTCGCTGGCAGAGCGTATCAACCAGCGCGCTCCAATCGAAGGCACCTGTAAAACCGCCTTCTTCACCACTGGCGCAGAAGCGGTAGAAAACGCGGTGAAGATCGCCCGCGCTTACACCGGGCGCCCTGGTTTGATCACCTTCGGCGGCGGATTCCATGGCCGTACCTATATGACCATGGCGCTGACGGGTAAAGTGGCCCCTTACAAGCTGGGCTTTGGCCCGTTCCCTGGCTCGGTGTTCCACGGCCAGTATCCGAATGCGCTGTATGGCGTCAGCACCGACGACGCCATGAACAGCCTGGAGCGCATCTTTAAGGCTGATATCGATCCCAAACAGGTTGCTGCAATCGTGCTGGAGCCGGTGCAGGGTGAAGGGGGCTTTAACGTGGCTCCGGCAGAATTCATGCAGGCGCTGCGTACGCTGTGCGACCAACACGGTATCCTGCTGATCGCCGATGAGGTACAGACCGGCTTTGCCCGTACCGGCAAGCTGTTTGCGATGGACCACTATGCGGTGAAACCGGATCTGATCACTATGGCGAAGAGCCTTGCTGGTGGTATGCCGTTGTCTGCCGTGGCGGGCCGTGCCGAAGTGATGGATGCCCCAGCCCCCGGTGGCCTTGGCGGTACCTACGCCGGTAACCCATTAGCCGTTGCTGCCGCGCTGGCGGTATTGGACGTGATTGAAGAAGAGCAGTTGTGCCAACGCTCCCAGCGTTTGGGGCAACATTTGGTAGAAGTGCTGCAACAGGCACGCAGCCACTGCCCGGCGATTGTGGATATCCGCGCGCTGGGTTCCATGGTGGCAGTAGAGTTCAACGACCCGGCAACGGGTAAACCGTCGCCGGAGTTTACCCGTCAGGTACAGCAAAAAGCCCAGGAAGAAGGACTGTTGCTACTCAGCTGTGGAGTGAACGGTAACGTGATCCGTTTCCTATACCCACTGACCATTCCTGATGCCCAGTTTAACCAGGCGCTGGCAATCCTTTCCCGCGCGCTGGCCCAATAAGGAGCAATAGCCATGAAACTGCAAAATCCCGATCTGCTACGTAGCCAATGCCTGATTAACGGCGAGTGGTGCGATGCACGCAGCGGCAAACGTGAAGCCGTGATCAACCCGGCCAACGGTGTGGAGCTGACAACGGTGCCTCTGGTGAGTGCAGAGGAAACTCAGCAGGCAATTAACGCCGCGCAGCAGGCACAAATCGGCTGGAAGCAACAGACCGCCAAGCAGCGCTCCGTATTATTGCTGGCCTGGGCCGATAAAATCATGGCGGCTCAGGAAGATCTGGCGCAACTGATGACCGCAGAGCAGGGGAAATCGCTGGCGGAAGCGCGTGGTGAAGTAGCCTATGCCGCCTCGTTTATTACCTGGTTCGCTGAAGAAGCCAAACGTGTTGATGGTGCCGTGTTACAGGCTCCCCAGGCTTCGCAACGTCTGGTGGTGGTGAAACAGCCGATCGGTGTCTGCGCGGCGATCACGCCGTGGAACTTCCCGGCGGCGATGATCACCCGTAAGGCTGCCCCTGCGCTGGCTGCAGGCTGCACGATGATCGTCAAACCGGCCGAGCAGACGCCTCTGACCGCATTGGCACTGGCCAAATTGGCGCAGGATGCCGGTATTCCCGCTGGCGTGCTGCAAGTGGTAACTGGCGAAGCGGCACAGGTGGGTAAAGTGCTGTGCGATAGCCCGGTAGTGCGCAAGCTGAGCTTTACCGGATCGACCGAAGTAGGGCGTATCCTGATGGCCCAATGTGCGCCAACCATTAAAAAGCTTTCGCTGGAACTGGGCGGCAACGCACCGGTGATCGTGTTTGACGATGCTAATCTGGACGTGGCGGTTGCCGGGATTATGGCTTCCAAATTCCGCAACAGCGGGCAGACCTGCGTTTGTGCCAACCGCATCTACGTACAGGACGGTATCTACGATCGCCTGGTGGATAAGCTGGTGGCCGCAGTTGAGCAACTGAAAGTCGGTGATGGTACACAGGAAGGGACGACGCAGGGGCCGCTGATCGATGAGGCAGCGATAGAGAAAGTGCAGAGCCACATTGATGATGCGCTGATCAAAGGGGCGCAGATCGCCACCGGTGGGCAGCCGCATGCGCTAGGCCGTACCTTCTTCCAACCGACGGTGGTTACCGGTGTGACCCAGCAGATGCGCTTTGCCAAAGAAGAAACCTTTGGCCCGGTTGCGCCGCTGTTCCGTTTCCATGACGAAGCGGAAGCCATCGCGATGGCTAACGATACCGAATTTGGTCTGGCTGCTTACCTGTTTACGCAAAACGCCGCCCGTCAATGGCGGGTGCCAGAGGCGTTGGAATACGGCATGGTGGGCATCAATACCGGTTTGATCTCCAACGAGGTGGCACCTTTCGGCGGTGTCAAACAGTCGGGGCTGGGGCGTGAAGGTTCTCGCTACGGCATTGAAGAGTATCTGGAACTCAAATATCTGTGTATTGACGTGAGCTGTTAATTCTCAAGACTTGAACGCTCCTTGGTGGCCTACGCTGGGGAGCGCTTCCTCCGAGCAAGAAGTGATGTTTCTCACCGTTGAGAACGGCGGCGTCGTGGCCGCCGGTTTTTTTAGCTTCGCATTTTCTCTGGTAACGCCAACCACGCCTGCACCGATGGGCGCTGCCACTGTTTTTGTGCATAGTGGCGAAGATTATCCGGTACTTGATCGCCATGCATTACCAGCCGGTTGAGCATCAGGGCCAGATCGGTATCGGCGATGCACCATTCGTGGAATAGATGATCCTGGCCATGGCTCAGCAACTTTTCCGCCGCAGTCAGCAGTTTTTTGGCTGCCCGTTGGGCATCCGCACTCAATGGGGCAAATTTGACCCCGCTGAAAATCACCTCGGTTGGGCGTTCGGCCCGCAGCGGCAACAAATCGCTACGCAACCATGCCTGGATCTCACGGGCTTTGGCGCGCTGTTTGATGTCACGTGGGTAGAGCGGATGAGCGGGGTGGAGTTCTTCCAAATATTCCTCAATGGCGGAAGACTCGGAAAGCTGGAAGCTGCCCATCACTAACGTCGGCACTCGCAGCGTTAACGACAGGCTACCATACGCTTGGCTTTGTTGTTCCCCCAGTGAGAGATCCACCGGCTTGACGGTAAACGGTATGCCTTTCTCCGTGAGGGCCACAAAGGTCGACATGGCATAGGGGCTGAAAAAGTCGCTATCAGTGTAGAGAACAGTGGCCGATGGGTTCATACGGATCCTTGGGGATGGGAAGGGTATCTGGGATCATTGGCGAACGGTGCAATAAAATCAAGGCGATGGCCGATGATTAATCGTAATGGCGTATTAGGCACTGTGATGGCGGCTGGCAATCAGGAGTCACTGACCAGGATTATCCCCAGCCGATCGATTAACCCAACGACCTGATGGCTATCCAATTGCACTCCCTCCAAATCCACTTGGCGGATATCCATCTCCCCCAGCTCTGCGCCGGTCAGATTGCAGTGGTTGAAGGTGGCGGCCCGCCAGTCAAACTGGTTGAACTCCCCGCCGGACAGATCGGAACCAATAAAGCTGGCACCGAGCACGTTAGCGCCACTCCAGCGGTTTTCCCACAGCTCACATTTTTCCAGCACCACCTTGGAGAAGTTGCTGTAGCTCAGATTGCTTTTGATGATGAAGGCGCTGCAAAAAAAGCTGCGCTGCGAAATCATATTCATAAAGCTTGCGCCACGAAAATCGGCCCCCTGTGCCTTGCATTCGCGGATCTCTAGGCCAAGCGCCTGGGTATTTCTGAAATCGGCCAGCGAGAGATCGCAGCTTTTAAAGCTGGCATCTTTCAACACCGCGCGGCTGAAGTTGCAGCCGAGCTGGGTCTCTTCGTCATAGAAAACGCAGCCGATAAACTGGGTATCGGTGAGATCGGTGCCGGAGAAATCACAGTTCAGAAACTTGCCGTTGGTGACGGTTTCACCACGGAATTGATCGTGGGTAATCTTGACGGATTGCAGTAGTAAGGGTTGCATGTTGTTACCTGTTTTTTTATACAGCTTATGGAGATACTACCTGAGGTTAACGGTGAAGGGAAATAGTGTCTAAAGCAGTCAGCTTGCTTGATGGCCTTGGGTTTTAAATAGGGTTCTGTGCTCTCTCCACCTTAACTCTTTCTTAAGCTTAAATCGCTACACTGCTCATTATCAGTCAAAGAGGCGCGATTATGAGTATGCATATCCAGGCACCGTACCAGCTGTTGTTTGCTGAGAACCATGAGCATAGGGCCTTATTACAGGCTTATATACAGCACGAATATGGTCGGCAGTTTAATGCGCTCATTCCTCACTTCCTGCCTTATCTGTTAGGCATGTACCGCGCTGACGGCGTTCTGGTTGGTGCCTGTGGTCTGAACCGTGCTGACAACGCGCCGCTGTACCTTGAGCGTTATCTGGATGCGCCGATTGAAGAGGTGGTTACCGCTCAGACGGGAACCATCTTGCCACGTAACCGCCTGGTTGAAATAGGAAACTTTGCCTGCTCTGAATCCGGAAATGCCCGGATCATGTTTGCGGCAATTTGCCGGCTACTCTACGAAAACCAACTCGACTATGTGTCATTTACCGGGACCAAAAAGTTGAGAAATATCTTCCACCGGTTGCACTTAACCCCTCTGGAGCTGGCCCCTGCCTTGCCGGATCGCATGGGTGAGGATGCCCAGGCCTGGGGAGAATATTATCAGGGGCAGCCCTGTGTCATGGTTGGCGATCTTAAACAAGGCCGCCAAATTCTGAGTGAAACCAGTTTATTGCTTTCATTGTTTGGCCCCATGCCGGATATCTTTCCGGTGCAAATGAGCGTGCAGCTATGATCCTTTTTGAGCGTATTGAACACATTGCGGCCACAGATGGCTCTCGCCCTGCGTTATGTGATAGTCAGCAGAGCATCAGCTACGCCGATTTATTGCGGCAAACCACCTCTCTGGCCGAGCAACTCAGTAATGAGAAAATATCGCGGCTGGCCCTGTTTTTGAATAATGGCCTGGAGTGGGCCAGGATCGATCTGGCTTGCCTGTTAGCCAATATTGTCATCATACCGGTACCCGTTTTTTTTAGTGCTGAACAACAAGACTGGTTGCTGGAAAGTAGCGGTGCCGATGCTTTGATTGGGCCTGCACGGCAAGGGTGGATTACGACCCCCTTCCTTGATTACCCTTTGCAACGTCGGCAGCCACTATCTGTTGCTGAACTGCCTGCCAATACGGCCAAGATCACCTATACATCAGGGACAACCGGGCATCCCAAAGGGGTATGTTTGAGTCAGGAGCACTTGATGCAAGTCAGCCTGGCGCTTGCCGAGCGGGTTGCTGCGGCAAACATACAGCAGCATCTGACATTGCTGCCACTGTCGACCTTGCTTGAAAATATTACCGGGCTGTATGTTCCGTTGCTCAGTGGCGCATGTAGCCGTATCCCCTCGCTGGCTGAAGTGGGATTGACAGGATCTAGCCAGTTCTCTGCTCAGATCCTTGCCCAAGCTATTACACAATGGCGGCCGCACAGTCTGGTATTGGTGCCTGAATTGCTGCGCCTATTCGTCATGTTGTGCACCCACAACCCAGGGTTGGCGGAGAGCCTGCGTTTTGTCGCCGTCGGTGGGGGAAAGGTTGCTGCGGATTTAGTGGTTAAATCGCATCAGTTGGGTTTGCCGGTTTTTGAAGGGTATGGCTTATCAGAATGCGGCTCGGTGGTTGCTCTCAATGCGCCAGGGCATGCATTGCCTGGCTCGGCGGGTGAACCGTTACCGCACTGCCAGATAACCATCGCGCCGGATGGGGAGATCTTGGTTTCTGGCGCGACAATGCTGGGATATCTGGGGGAACCAGCTGCAAGCTCCCCGGTGGCAACCGGCGATCTCGGTCATTTTGATGCCCAAGGCTTCCTTCATATCACCGGCCGCAAAAAGAATATTCAGATCACCGCCTTTGGCCGAAATTTTTCACCGGAATGGATCGAGGCGGAAGCTCAGCTTTTTCCGGCAATATCACGCATGGTCATCTTTGGTGATGGGTTACCCGCAAATGTTGCGCTGATCCAGGTGACACCCGGTTATGAAAGTAGCCTTGCCGATCAGCTATCTCAACTTAATGGACGGTTACCTGACTATGCACGGATCCATCATTATTTTTTGGCACAGTTAACGGTTGAAAACGGTTTATTAACCACTAATGGGCGCCCGAAAAGACAGCAGATTTTTTCCATCTATCACACACGTATTCATCAGTTAATCACGGGAGATATCCTATGAGTTTTTATCAATTGTTACAGCGAGAGACGGCGGTGGACAGAGAGAAGCTCCTTTCCGCCCCGGTCATAGAAGCTTGCCGCTGCGGAAATATTAACGCCGAAATGTATATCGCCTTTTTGACACAGGCTTTTTATCATGTCAGCCATACCGTGCCTTTATTGATGACTGCGGGTGGCCGGATGAACTCAGAATATGAATGGGTTCGCGGAGCCATTGCCGAATACATTGATGAAGAGTATGGCCATCAGGAATGGATATTAAATGATATCAGGACGTGTGGCGGGGATGCCGAAGCGGTTCGTCATGGCCAGCCGGTATTGGCAATCGAGTTGATGATTGCGTTCCTCTACGATCACGTCTCTCGCCTCAACCCTATGGGTATTTTCGGTATGGTGCATGTCCTTGAGGGCACCAGCGTCGCCATTGCTACTACCGTTGCCGAACAGCTTAAACAGGGCTTGGGATTACCGGAAAAAGCCATGAGTTATCTCAGCTCGCATGGTGAACTGGACAAAGAGCATCTGGCCTTTTTTGCATCATTAATGGACCAGGTGGAAAAAAGCGAGGATCGTGCCGCGATTATCCATACTGCTAAAGTGGTCTACCAACTTTATGGCGATATGCTGCGTGGCCTGATGGAGCCAGTGCAATGAGGCTCAACAACAGCCGTATTTTGCTTACCGGTGCCAGCGGTGGTATTGGTCAGGCACTGGCGCACGCCTTGGCAAAGCAGGGGGCTTGTCTGATATTACATGGGCGTAATGAAACGTCGCTCACCGCGCAGCTTAACACATTGCCCCACCCGGAAAATCATCAGGTTTGGATCGCCGATCTTGGCGATTTCACGCAATTGACAAAGCAAGTTGAGCTGCTTTGCCAACAACAGCATATTGATATCCTGATCAACAATGCCGGGGCCAATCATTTTGCCTGGCTTGAGGATCAAAGCGAGCAACAAATAATACAGCAGTTAGCCGTAAATATTCAGGCTCCAATATTACTGACCCGGGCTTTGCTGCCTTATATAGACCGACCCGGCATCATTATGAATATCGGTTCCAGCTTTGGCAGCATTGGTTATGCCGGATATAGCGTTTATTGCGCGAGCAAGTTTGCTTTGCGTGGCTTCAGTGAAGCCCTCGGCAGGGAACTTGCTGGTTCATCGATTAACGTGCTCTATTTTGCCCCCCGGGCGACACAAACCACGCTTAACTCTGCGGCGGTGAATGCCATGAATGCCGAATTAGGCACCAAAAGTGACAGTGCTGAATGGGTTGCTGATGAGGTGATTGTTGCTCTAAACAAACAGATAAAACGACGATGGCTGGGTTGGCCAGAGCGGTTCTTTGTCAAACTGAATGCACTGTTCCCCGCAGTGGTCGATAAAGCGCTGGCTAAACAGCGGCATATTATTGCCCGCCATGCCAAAGCTGCTCTTGAGAAGAAGGACTCACGATGAAAAAGTTATTGTTGGTGTTGACGCTCTTTGGTAGTACAACCGCTTTTGCCCAGAGTGATTTGGCCGATATTCAGAACCAATGGGCGGTTTGCCAGTATCAGGTTGCGGCGAAACAGAAAGAAAGCTGTCTGGAGCAACTCAGCGCCGTTGCGGATAAAGCCAGTTCAGCTAACGGTTCACGCGCAGACCTGTTGATCTGGTCTGCGATCATCAAGAGTAGCTGGGCCGGTGAGAAGGGGGGGCTGGGGGCTTTGGAACTGGCCAAAGAGGCGAAAATGAAGTTGGAACTGGCAATAAAGTTGGATGACAAGGCGCTGGATGGCTCCGCCTATACCAGTCTCGGTGCCCTCTATTATCAGGTTCCTGGCTGGCCGATTGGCTTTGGTGATGACAAGCAGGCTGAACGGTTGTTGAAACAGGCTTTACAGATTAATCCAACGGGTATCGATCCAAACTATTTCTACGGTGACTTTCTGATAGATCAAGGGCGTAAGGCACAGGGAAAACTTTATCTACAGAAAGCACTGGCGGCTCCGGCCCGCCCAGGCAGAGAATTAGCTGATAAAGGACGCCATCAGGACATTCAACAACGACTCGATAAACTTTGATACTACGGGTCAATAAAGGGAAACAAGATGCACCGAGAACGACACTGCATGGAAAAAATTGGCTGGCTGCTGTTCTCGGTGCTAATGACGGGATAATTTCTACCGCCAGTCTGCTGTTGGGCGTAGCGTCGGCTACGGGGTAAGTGTTAAGCCAATAGCACGATGTTTTTCTCTGAGTCGCAGTCTTCCTTTGCAACGTATAGTGAGAAGAAAACGCTTGCAGAGTAAGCGTTGATAAACCATCATTTGAAACGACGTTTCACTTCCTTGCTACAGGTCAACCTTGAACTTACACGGGCTACTGCGCCAGCGCGTTGCCAAGACGCATTGGTATGCCAAGCGAAAAAGCTATCGGGTGCTTTTTTGGCGCGAGATCACGCCTTTGGCGGTACCGATCTTTCTGGAAAACACCTGCGTACTGCTGATGGGGGTGCTCAGCACCTTCCTGGTGAGCTGGCTCGGCAAAGAGTCGATGGCAGGCGTTGGCTTGGCAGACAGTTTCAACATGGTCATCATGGCCTTTTTCGCGGCGGTGGATCTGGGTACCACGGTGGTGGTGGCTTTTAGCCTTGGCACCCTTGATCGCAAACGGGCGCGGGCGGCGGCACGTCAGTCACTGGTGTTAATGACCGTGTTGGCGCTGCTGCTGGCGATTGGGATCCATTTGGCCGGGGAGCAGATCATTAACGTGATCGCCGGTGAAGCCACGCCTGAAGTTAAAGTGCTGGCGCTCTCTTATCTGCAAACCACCGTCTGGAGCTACCCGGCAGCCGCCATCGCCCTGATTGGTAGCGGTGCCCTGCGTGGGGCTGGCAACACCAAGATCCCGCTGCTGATCAATGGCGGCATGAATATCCTCAATATCCTCATCAGCAGTACGCTGATTTATGGGGTATTTAGCTGGCAAGGGCTGGGTTTTGTTGGCGCGGGGCTAGGGTTGACCATTGCCCGCTATATTGGCGCGATAGCCATTATTGCTGTTCTGGCGGTGGGCTTTAATCCGGCGCTGCGTATTACGCTCAAAAGCTATTTTACGCCACTCAACAGCAGCATCCTGCGTGAGGTGTTGGGGATTGGTATTCCCGCCAGTATCGAATCGGTGCTGTTCAACGCTGGCAAACTGCTGACACAAATGTTTGTCGCCGGGATGGGGACCAACGTCATCGCTGGTAACTTTATCGCTTTCTCTATCGCGGCACTGATTAACCTGCCGGGGAATGCTTTGGGATCTGCTTCGACCATTATCGTCGGCAGGCGTCTGGGGAAAGGGCAAATTGCTCAGGCCGAACGGCAGATGAAGCACGTCTTTTGGCTGGCGACGATTGGTCTGACGGTGATTGCCTGGGGAACTGCTCCTTTTGCCGGGCTGTTTGCCTCATTTTATACCCAGGAAGACGATGTTAAAGAGGTGGTCAAAATCCTAATTTGGCTCAATGCTGCGTTTATGCCGATTTGGGCTGCATCCTGGGTGTTACCCGCTGGGTTGAAGGGCGCGCGTGATGTCCGGTTTGCCATGTGGGTGACGATGTTGGGCATGTGGGGCTGCCGGGTGGTCGCCGGTTATATCTTGGGCATCGTGCTGGGCATGGGCGTAGTGGGTGTCTGGCTGGGGATGTTCTTGGACTGGGCCGTTCGCGGAGTCTTCTTCTATTGGCGTATGGTCAGCGGGCGCTGGCTATGGAAATATCCACGGCTCAGAAAAAACCAGCCTGAATCAGCCGAAGAACAGCCGCCAAGCTAACGGTATTTTATTAGCCTGAGGCCGGGTTGGCAGTATCAATCCATTGTCGGCGGTTGTGTTTTGGTGTAAGACTGATGCCACGATAAATGATCTAAAGGTGCACCATGGAAGGATTGATATTTATCGCTGGTTTAGCGTTGTTCCTGTGCCTGGTGGTATTACCCATTTCAGTGGTGGTATCGCTCGGCCGTGGCAACCGCAACCAGCGGGAAATTGCCCAACTGACGCTGACCATCACCCAGTTGCAAAAACAGGTGGATGATCTCCGCTTCGAGGAAACCGGGAGATTGCGGCCAACGCCAACGCCCGTTTCTCAGGCGCAACCTGTGGCTGCGAAGACAACGCATGACTTTGCGGCGCACGCGGCACAACAGTCTGCCGTTAAACCCACAGCTGACATGGCCGTTACCCCTCCGGTTATATCACCATGGGAGTCAGCAGCTCCAAAACCATCTGCACCAGTAACAACCCTTCCTCACCCACCTATTGCTGATAAACCCGCCATTGATAAACCCGCCATTGATAAACCGCAGCAACCGAAAAACGACCTGCTCAGCGGGCTGGTGGGCTGGTTTATGCAAGGCAACCCGTTGGCGAAGCTGGGAGTCTTGCTGCTGTTCTTAGGCTTGGCCTACCTGATGAAATACACCGTTGAACGCGACATGTTGCCTATTGAGTTCAGGTTAATGGGCGCGGCGGTGGCGAGCGGCGTTTTACTGTGGTTTGGCTGGCGTCTGCGTGTTAAGCAAACGATGTATGCCCTGATCCTGCAAGGGGGCGCGGTTGGCGCGCTCTATATCACCGTATTTGGTGCCTTCCGGCTTTATCAACTGCTGCCACATATGCTGGCATTTGGCCTGATGTTGGTGATCTGCGCTGCCAGCGTAGGCTTGGCCGTATTGCAACGCGCCCTCAGCCTGGCGATGCTTGCCAGCATTGGCGGCTATCTTTCACCGTTGCTGCTATCCAGCGGTGGTGGCAGTTACGTCGCGTTATTCTCCTATTACCTGCTGCTCTCGCTGGGCATTTTGGCGATCAGCGTCTGGCAGCCGTGGCGGCCACTTAACCTGTTGGGCTTTGTTTTTTCCTTTGGCGTCGCCGGGCTTTGGGGAGTAAACAATTACCTGCCGGAATACTACCTGGGCTGCCAGCTGTTTCTGATTGCCAATATCGTGATTTTTGGCGTGCTATGCCTGGCTTTGACTCTACGCGCACAGTTGCCTGGTGAGAAGATTATCGATGGCGCGCTGCTGTTTGGCCCGCCGTTAATCGGTTTTGGCATACAGTATCTGATCGTTCGCCAGTGGGAGTTTGGCCCGGCGTTCTCGGCGCTGGGCTTCGGTTTGGCTTACCTGTTACTGGCCTGGGCCGCATTGAAGCGTTATCCATCTCTGGGCCGAATGTTGGCGGTTTCTGGTTTGGCGCTGGGCGGGGTGTTCACTACGCTGGCGATCCCATTGGCACTGTCCGCTGAGTGGACATCCATGGCTTGGGCGCTGGAAGGGGTGGGTATTCTGTGGCTTGGTCGTGAGCAAAAGCAAATCCGCATGAGCCTCAGTGGTTCTGGTCTATTGGTGCTGGCCTTGGCTTCTGCCTTGGTCGCGTTTGGCGCGGGCATGACTACGCTTTCCTTCACGCTTGTGTTCGCCGTATTGGCATTAACCTGGCTCGTGGCAGCATTCCTCTGGCGCGATCTGGGGGCCGATGTCGCCTTCAATCAGGTTGTCAGCCTTTCCTTCCTGGTTGGCGGGATCCTGCTCTGGTTGGTCTGCCTACTCGGTTTTGTCGGGCGATTGCTGCTTAGCTATGGCTACGGGGCTTTCCTGGCGTTGGCCTTGTTGACGCTATCCGTGTTGCTGTGGCGTTGGTTGGCACAAAGGCTGGTCTGGCGCGAACTGCGTTATAGCATTTGGCTGCTGTGGCCAGGCATGTTGGCCATGCTGATGTTCCAACTGGTCGGCCTGGATTCATTATTGTCCTTTGGTTGGCCGAATCTGGTCTGGCTGCTGGCCTCGCCTGTGGCGTACTGGTTGCTGAAGCGCGAAGCGGGCACCTTGCCGATACTGCGCCTGCAGCAAGGATTACACCTGTCGCTGTTCTGGATGGTGGTGTTCGCGCTGGGTTATGAAGTCTTTTGGCGCACGATGCGCTTGCCGTGGGGCATGGATGAGTGGCGGCTGGGCCTGCAAATGGGCTTTATCTCCCTGATCATTCTGGCTACACATGGTGCGCTGCGCAAAAGGTGCTGGCCGTTTGCCGAACACCGCCAGCTATATGGTGCGATTGCCTTGGCCCCATTGGCGGCGTTGGCTCTGCTGCTCTTACTTGTAGGCAACGTGTTTGATGGGGTCAGTTTAGGCTGGCGTTATTTGCCATTGTTGAACCCGTTGGAAGAGGGCGCTGGTTTTGCACTCTTGGCGTTGGTGACTCTGGGGCTGTTTGTCCGGCGGGAATACCCGCAATTTGCCGCATTGCTGAAACAGGCGCTGCCGCTGTTTACTATCGCGGTGCTGTTCTGGTGGGGCAATGGGGCGGTCCTGCGTGCGCTGGCCTATTACGCCGATATTGCCTGGCGGGCCGATTCGCTATGGGGCTCCCGCCTGGTGCAGACCACCTTCGCTTTGCTGTGGATGCTGATAGCGTTGATTGTCATGGTGCTATCAACCCGCCGTGGACAACGTGAGGTCTGGTTTGGCGGTGCGGCGTTGCTTGGTATCGTCATTGTTAAATTGATGCTGGTTGATAGCGCTCGAGGCGGTGGATTGGCTCGCGCCATCTCGTTTATCGGCGTGGCGATACTGGTACTGATCGTGGGGTATTTTTCCCCATTGCCACCCAAAGCGGTGCGCAGTAAGGAGCCAAATGTGGCAAGCGAACGAGGGAATGCATGAAAGTAAAACTGAATAACTGGTTGCTGCTGGGGTCGCTTTGTCTGGCTGGTGCAGCTAATGCGGAGCCGATGGCTGAAAAACCACAAGATTTCGCCTATGGCATATCGCTAACCACTGAAGGCCGCGCGCCGTTTTTCCGTATTGAACTGCCAGAGGCGGTGTATACCGAAAGCGTATGGCCTGATATGCGCGATGTGCGGGTGTTCAACTATCAGGGGCAGGCCGTTCCCTTTGCCCTGACCGCGAACGTCACCACTCAGGAAAATAGCCAGACTTTCCCTCTGCGCCTGTTCCCGATGAAGGGCAAAAGGGTCACCGATCAGGAACAACAGATCATTTCGCTTAAATCCGCTGGTGGTGTCGAAGTCACCATGCCACTGTATAACGACAAGCCAATGGGAAGTACCTATCTGCTGGAGGTCCCACGGCATGAGGGTGGCTATCCCCATTTAACTCAGTTGAAACTGGCTTGGGAGCGTCTACCCGAGAACTGGCAGACCCGCGTTAACGTCTTCTATAGCAGCGATCTCAAAGACTGGTCGCGTAGCGCTGTAGATGTGCCGTTGATGGATCTGCTTTCCGGCAGTGACCGGTTGCTGTTGGATACCATTGATTTGGAGGGCTATGACAACCCTCGCTATCTGTTACTGGTGTTCAAAGAAACTAAAGACGTTCCTAATTTGAAGATCCAGTCTGCGCAGGGGATTGTCACCTCCAGCCACACCGAGCAGCAAAGGATTAACCTGCCGCTCGAACAGAAAGCCATTTCCGCCAGTGAAGCTGAATATACCTGGTCGAAACCTCAGCCGTTGGACAACATCAGTATCCGCCCAACGCAAGGTAATACGGTATTACCGCTGGAGATAGAATATCGGGGGGCCGCGAGCGAAGGCTGGCTCCCGCTGGCTAAACAGGTGGTTTATTCGATTAACGGGCGTACAGCGGAAGCAATCCCGCTGAAAGGTTTGCTGGTGCAAGGCCTTCGCCTGAAGGGCATCAACCAGCAATGGGGCGATTCGCTGCCAGAGGTCAAGGCGGAACGCGATAGGCAGACCCTGATTTTCAATGCCCAGGGGACCTCGCCATTCTTGCTGACGTGGGGAAATAAAGCGGCCCGGCCTCAGGCGATCCCTCTCGACGGTCTGATCCCGGCAGAGCTGCGTAAAGCGGTGGATGCCGATGCGTTGCCAGAAGCCGGGTTGCAATCTCAAGTGACTCTGGGCGGCACCGAGCGTTTGAGCGCGGTGGATGCCACAGAAGAGGCCAGCATGTGGAAGAAAGGTTTGCTCTGGCTCCTGCTTGTTTTGGGCGCGGGGGGATTGGTGGTGCTGGCGCTGAAACTGTGGAAAGAGGTTCAGCAGAAGCCGCAATAGGGCGGGTGATTGTTGGCCGGTGGGATGGAAACAAGGGGTGGTGCGGTTGGCGTTGCCCCTTGATCGTTCTATGGGCAGTAAAGGTACGCTATAACTAATTGAATGCCTCTAAAGCGACTGCGGACCCTATAGGCTATCAAGTCCCAGTAGATAATATTGTCTATCGCTGAGATTAATAGCCTGAATATATTGTTATGTTATCAATGCAAGATAATACTTGCGATTTCTTAATTACTTAAAATAATGGTAGCGAAAGTAGATTGTTATTCCATTTACCATCAGCATAAGTTCTGAGGTACTTTGGGCCATTTGTAGGTGTGACAACACCAATGTATCTGGATGTGGCGCAGGGCGGCAACATATCTTGACTTTCCGCTGGAGAAAATATTCCTGAGTAATATCCGCCGAACGGCTCATTGTTTAGGTGCAGATATGTTCATCAATTTTCACACGCTGCAGGAGAGTGTTGAATTCCATGACGGTGATAAAGTGCTGATGGTTTCCACAGGGGTGGGTGGGGTATTTGGCGCTGCGTTATTTCAATATTAATGCATTATTTTATGAGGGCATGACAATGACTGGTGAAATCAACCAGGTGGCCACTTACGGGCTAACCATACTGACGATTTTAAAATTATTTACGCTGGCATGGTTATTGAGTGAGGTAATTATTATCACATTGTTATTTACCGTTAGAACTCGAAAAGTAATGCGGATTTCGTTTCCCGGTAGCGTCAATGTTGATAACGCTAGCCGAACGGGATCGTTAATCGTATTATCTCTCTTTTCACTGCTTGCTGCGGCAGGACTGGCGCTGTGCCTGATAGTGGGGCAGTGGTTACTGACATTATTCACTTCGATTGATGTCAGTTTTTATCTGTAAGCATTTTATTTTCAGTGACGTCACTGATATTTAAATTAATTTAAGGGTAAGTTATGACTCAGAGCCACAACGACACATCATTAAGCCTTTCCCGGCAAATGGCTGAAAAATTTATTATTGAGAATGACTGTCTGACCATTGGTGGTATTCCAATTTCCCGTCTGGCACAACAGATTGGACAAACGCCTTTTTTTGCCTATTCTCGTGAGCTTATTGACCGTCAGGTGAATTTATTAAGAACTCATACTCCAGAGAAAATCAGTATTCACTATGCTATTAAAGCAAATCCGTTTGTTCCCGTCATTCATCACCTGTCGCGACTGGTAGAAGGGTTTGATGTGGCCTCAGCGAATGAAATGGCGCTGGCATTAAACAGTGGTGTTTCGCCGGAAGATATCAGTTTTGCCGGACCAGGGAAGACGGTGGAAGAGCTGCAACGCGCTGTGGCAGCACAGGTATTACTGAATGTCGAATCAGTCACCGAGTTGCATCGGATTAAAGCTATTGCAGCGGAATATGGTATCGCAGCGCGTGTCTCACTCCGTATCAATCCTGATTACAACCTCAATTCGTCCGGTATGAAAATGGGCGGTGGGCCGCGCCAGTTTGGCATGGATGTGTCCTGTGTGCAGGAAGCTATGATGGTGATCCGTGACAATTCTGAACAACTGCATTTCGAAGGATTTCAGATCTTCCCCGGTTCACAAAACTTACGGGCTGATTTCCTGATCGAAGCACAGAGTAAGGCGTTGGATCTGGTGATTGAGCTGGCGAAAATCGCACCTGGCCCAGTACGCCGTTTTAATCTCGGTGGTGGATTTGGAGTGCCTTACTTCCAGGGGGATAAAGAGCTGGATGTGGCATCCGTAGGCGAAGCCATGCATGTCTTGGTTGCTAAAGCAGAACAGTATCTGCCGGAGGCGGAAATCATTCTGGAACTAGGGCGTTTTCTCGTTGCCCCAGGGGGTATCTATGTAGCGAAAATTATTGACCGCAAGGTCTCGCATGGCGTGACCTATCTGGTCGCTGATGGTGGCATGAACCATCATCTTGCCGCTTCGGGCAACATAGGCCAGCTTATCCGCCGCAACTATCCTGCTGTCATAGGTAACAAAGTACAGGGGCAACAGCGCGAAGTAGCCAACGTGGTCGGCCCACTATGCACACCGCTGGATATTCTGTTGAATCAGGGGGATGTCGCTGTAGCAGAGCCGGGGGATTATATTGTCATTTTCCAGTCCGGAGCTTACGGTCTGACCGCCAGCCCGAACGGTTTTCTCAGCCAGAAAAGCGCGGCAGAAGTGTTAGTCTGAATCAGGACAAATTTGATTGAATAAAAGGTGATGATTTCAATGAGTAAGTTACTCAGCGGTGTACTTCAGTTTATTCGCCATATCGCACTATATACCCTCTGTTCGGGCTGTCTGGTTTCTGCATGGGCCCAACCCGCTGATGAAGCGGGTTTCCGGCGGTTAGTAGTGATAGATCCTGTTGCGCGGAAGCCAATGGAAGCAGTCTATTTCTACCCTAGCAACATGGTGGGCAATACGCTGAGCAGGTTTGGCCCCTACCATGTTTCAGCACGCAATGCAGTGAAAATTGAGCCGGGACGCTATCCGCTGATAGTAATTTCGCATGGCAACGCGGGCAGTCTGTGGAGTCACCATGATCTGGCAACCTCACTTGCACGTCAGGGTAATATCGTGATCACCCTCAGTCATCCCGGTGATAATTACAAGGATCAGTCAGGCGCGGGCGCTGCCAGCACCATATACGGTCGCCCCCTGCAAATATCTGCCACCATCACGGCAGCGCTGAATAACCCGGATCTTAGCCAGCATATTGACGCTGACAAAATTGCTTTTATCGGCTTCTCATCTGGTGGCGAAACTGGATTACTGCTGGCTGGCGGCAGGATTGATCCGTCGCGCTACGTCATTTACTGCGAAAATCATCAGGTAGAAGCCATGTGCTTGGCAAAGGGGCATATCAAAAACGACAGGCCCGCTCTAGCACCTCAATCAGATCCACGCATTAAAGCGTGGGTGCTGATGGCACCGGTGAGCGCGCCTTTCTCTCCTGAGTCCCTTAAAATGCTCACTAAACCGACGCTAATCTTCACCGGTGACAAAGATGAAGAGCTTTCCTGGCAGCAGAATGCTGGCGAGCTGGCGAGCACACTGCCTTCAAAACCGCAGCTGAGAGTTATTCCGGGTGCTGGCCATTTTGTCTTCCTTGCTCCCTGCTCATCTGAACTGCGGGCAGCTACGCCGGCACTGTGCGTGGATTCTGCAGGTGTTGATCGAACGGCTGTGCACAGCATGATAGGTGAGGATATCTCCCATTTTCTTAACGGAGTCTGGCAGGACAATGGAGCTTAAGAATGTATCGTTCAGGCTGACGTACACCTTTTGGGCTGGCGAAAGATGTCGGCTGGCAGTACTAATGACAGAGTGAGAATGGGCCGATCGTTACGCTGTGAAGCTGAACGAAAGTGTGAACGGGTTTTACATACTGTGTAGCGGAATTGATACCGGGTTTGACAGTGACGGCAGGCTACGTATCCACTGAAGGCCCGCATCACCGGCAACCAGCCAGATACGGGTGGGATCACCAGGACCTCCCTGGTTGCTGGAGAAACAGCTCTGGTGACGGATTTTCCAGCGTCATTTTACCGTAGCGGTGTTTAACACAGCAGGTAGCATCGCTGGTGATGTTGAAGATCCCACTATTGCCGGAAGGCGGCGTGATACCCGACCTTCATTATTCCAGAGCCGTAGCCATTTGAAGATAACATTGTCGTTGATGCCGTTTTCACGGGCAATCTGAGCGAGGCAGGCACCGCGGGAAGCAAGTTCAACCATACGTAGCTTGAAGTCGTTCGAATAATTTTTACGGGGTTCTTTTCGCCAGGATTGAGATTCCATACTCAGACGCCCGTCTGTAACAGGTGGACGTCTAAGTTACCAGTACGGGCTTAATGGCTACATAAGGTCCTGGGGTGATGCTTACCTTTAAACGGCGTCAGCTCGAAACATTATGATCGTTATGATTACCTGACAGAAAAGCGCAGGGCGCTAGAGGTCTGGGGGGATCGGGTCAATAACTATCAAAGAGAGCAGGAAAACAACGTTGTGAACTTGTTTGGGCGGAGGTAAGTGCTTGTCAAAATATGAGCTGAATTCAGCAGAAGAGCGGTATCAGCCTGGCTCTGGAGATTTAGTACTGGCTAATAAGCTGGGGATCATTGATGAAGAGGAAATGGAGGCGCTGGAATCGGGCCTACTGCTGATGCTTTATGAACAGTTATTTATCGAAGGCCAGCCGCCTGCTGCGCTGGCTTTTGAACAGATCAGCGGCTGGCATCGTCAATGGCTGGGGAATGTGTACGACTGGGCGGGGAGGTTGCGTAATGCCAACTTAACTAAGGACGGCTTTCAGTTTGCCGCTGCCGACAGGATTCCACTTCTTCTCGATGGCTTCGAGAAGAAGTTTCTCTCCAGGTCTGGTGAACTGAAATCCTTGGCTCGCCTGGAGTTGGTCAGTTATCTGGCTGAATGCCACGTGGAGTTTATTTTGATCCACCCATTCAGAGAAGGTAACGGGCGTCTGTCGAGGCTACTTTGCGATGTGCTGTCGGTTATGGCGGGGAAGGGCTTACTGGATTACAGCTTATGGGATAAGCACAAGGCATTTTACTTCAAGGCAATACAGGCAGGCGTATCAGGTAACTACAGCCCTATGATGCAACTGATAAGCGATATCTTGCCAGATTAACGGGCGAGGCCAACGGCCTTAGCTTGTGCCTGATTTTGTTTGAGTTGCTGCTCAATTTTTTGTACAGAAACACCGGTTTCTATCGCGGTTGAGCTGGCGACGGCACGGTAGATTTGAGTTTTAGTGATGTGGCTATGTGCTGTTTTATTTGTCATGCTGAAAGCCTCGTGGTTTAAGCATTGATTCTAGTTCGGATAGAGGCGGCCTGCAACAAGGCTCTCGTCAATTGTGGTTCGTTGATATTCTGGCTTGATGAGTCGGTCATCCAGGCCTGGTACAACGAGCCAAAAACGTCTTCACAAGGGTGTCCACAACGTTATTCTACGTTAGTTATTTCCATCGTACTGATGCACAAACGCGTCTTTCGCCTCACGCTACGTGCCGCTCAGGGATTCATTGATTCCATTTTTACGTTAATGAAGCTCCCGCTTCGTTGCTCGGATTATTCCTGCGTCAGCAGGTGAGCCAAGTCCGTGAGCATCCCTTTCAAGAACCTCACGCGCGGTGAAATTGCCCATCTGGTTATCGATTCCACCGGCTTAAAAGTCTTCGGTGAAGGCGAGTGGAAGGTGAAGAAGCACGGTCAGGAAAAGCGCGGCGTCTGGCGAAAACTGCACCTGGCTGTAGACGCCGATACTCACGAGGTTAGCGGCTGGGAAAACTACCTTGATTGCGGGTGTCCTAAAAATTCTGCTGCCATTTTGCTGCCACTGACTTGTTGATACAAAAAAGCCACCTCGCGAGAAGTGGCTTAATCATATGATTTTAAAGCTAAAATTTGGTGGCCCCTACTGGACTTGAACCAGTGACCAAGCGATTATGAGTCGCCTGCTCTAACCAACTGAGCTAAGGGGCCAGGCGGCGTGATTATACGGTAATCATGGGACGCAGGTCTACACTCATCAAACCATATGATGTTTTTATGCACAGTTCTAGCCTGTTGTAATTGCAGGTAGATTTTGCGATAACCGCTGTTAATCCCTTTTAACGGACTTGTGATACTCATGGAACTCTTGGCGCCAAACCTACAGGTGGTGTTCTGCGGCATCAATCCTGGCCTTTCCTCTGCCCATCAGGGCTATCCCTTTGCCAATGGCAGCAACCGTTTCTGGAAGGTGATCCATCAGGCGGGCTTTACTGATCGTCAGTTGGCGCCGGAACAGTGGCAACAGCTGCAAGATAACGGTTGTGGGATCACCGCTCTGGTCGCGCGTCCAACGGTGGCTGCCAGCGAACTTTCACGTGATGAACTGCGCGGTGGTGGAGAGGTGTTAAAAGAAAAAATTCTACGTTACCAGCCCCGTGCTTTGGCGATCTTGGGGAAACAGGCCTTCAGCAGTGCGTTTGGCGTGCGTAATACCGCCTGGGGACGTCAGGAGATGATGCTGGGTAAAACTGAGGTTTGGGTATTGCCTAATCCCAGCGGATTGAATCGTGCCACGCTGGAGCAGCTTACCGAGAGTTACCGCGAGCTATTCCTGGCGTTAAAATAAGGCATAAAAAAACCCCGGCGAGCCGGGGTTCTTACGAGGTCGTTAAACCTTAGTCATCCAGGAAGCTACGCAGCACTTCTGAACGGCTTGGGTGGCGCAGTTTACGCAACGCTTTGGCTTCGATCTGACGAATACGCTCACGGGTAACGTCGAACTGTTTGCCCACTTCTTCCAGCGTGTGGTCAGTGTTCATATCGATACCGAAACGCATACGCAGCACCTTCGCTTCACGTGCGGTCAGGCCCGCCAGAACGTCGTGCGTGGCAGAACGCAGGCTTTCAGAAGTGGCAGAATCCAGTGGTAGCTCGAGGGTGGTATCCTCGATGAAATCGCCCAGATGTGAATCTTCATCATCACCAATCGGCGTTTCCATGGAGATCGGCTCTTTGGCGATCTTCAACACCTTACGGATTTTGTCTTCTGGCATCAGCATACGCTCAGCCAGCTCTTCCGGCGTTGGCTCACGGCCCATCTCTTGCAGCATCTGGCGCGAAATACGGTTGAGCTTATTGATAGTCTCAATCATATGCACCGGAATACGGATGGTACGTGCCTGGTCGGCGATAGAGCGGGTGATAGCCTGACGGATCCACCAGGTGGCGTAAGTTGAGAACTTGTAGCCACGACGGTATTCAAACTTGTCTACCGCTTTCATCAAGCCGATGTTGCCTTCCTGGATCAGATCCAGGAACTGCAGGCCACGGTTGGTGTATTTCTTGGCGATAGAGATAACCAGACGCAAGTTGGCTTCAACCATCTCTTTCTTCGCGCGACGGGCTTTCGCTTCACCGATTGACATACGACGGTTGATGTCTTTCACCTGCTCGATGGTCAGGCCGGTTTCTTCTTCGATCTGACGCAGTTTTTGCAGGCTGCGCTGAACATCTTCATTCACATCTTTCAGCTTCTCTGACCATGGTTTACCCATTGCCAGCGCCGCTGCGAACCAGGAGTCGCTGGTTTCGTTGCCGGCGAACAGGGTGACGAAGTTTTTCTTCGGCATTTTGCACTGCTCAACGCACAGCTTCATGATGATACGTTCTTGCGTACGAACGCGATCCATCATGGTACGCATGCTGTTGACCAGGAAGTCGAACTGTTTTGGCACCAGGCGGAACTGCTTGAACACTTCAGACAGCTTCAAGATCTCTTCTGCTGCGCTGGCGTGGCTACGGCCGTTCTTTTTGATAACCAGACGAGTCACTTCGTACTGATCGCGCAGATCGGTAAACTTCTGGCGCGCCAGTTCCGGATCGATGCTGTTGTCGTCTTCAGCTTCGTCTTCTTCGTCTTCGTCTTTCTCGTCGTCGTCCTGCTCTTCGGTGGTTAATTCAGAACCGATGTGCGTAGCGGTAGGGGCGATGTCCTCTTCCGCGTTAGGATCGACGAAGCCGGTGATCAGATCGGACAGGCGTGCTTCGCCAGCCTCGACACGATCATACTGCTCCAGCAGATAGGTGATGGCCTCAGGGTACTCGGCAACCGAGCACTGCACCTGGTTGATGCCGTCTTCGATACGCTTGGCGATGTCGATTTCGCCTTCACGCGTCAGCAACTCAACGGTACCCATTTCGCGCATGTACATGCGCACCGGGTCAGTAGTGCGCCCGATTTCAGATTCTACGCTGGACAGCACCTGAGCGGCAGCTTCTTCCGCATCTTCGTCTGTGCTGTTGGTGTTTTCAGCCAGCAGCAGGTCATCGGCGTCCGGTGCTTCTTCCATCACCTGGATGCCCATGTCGTTAATCATCTGGATGATGTCTTCGATCTGATCGGAGTCGACGATATCTTCCGGCAGATGGTCATTGACCTCAGCATAGGTCAGATAGCCTTGCTCCTTACCACGTTGGACAAGAAGTTTAAGCTGTGACTGCGGGTTTTGCTCCATAAGACGGTATCCACACTTCAGAGTATTTGGGTTGGTGTCGGTCGGCGAAACCGCCAACAATAGCATTTGGGGCGTTTTTGTTGTTGCCGCGGCCCACTGTGGCGGCATATTGCAGGGCTCTGCCCTCGCATTTATCGGCACTTAAGCCGTTTGGTATTCAGTTTTTCTTTCCAGCTCTCGAGTCATTGATCATACGAACTTCCTCTCGTTCTGAAGGGGTTAAACCCTGTGTCCGGGAGAGTGCCAATAACTCTTCTAGCCGTTGTTCGAGTACTGAGTCGAACATATGATTCAAAGAGTCCAGAAACGTTTTTTCTGCAATCTCATTATCTGATATATCGTTCCAAGCAGACAAAGTTTCAAGGTTAGAGCTGAACTTTGTGTCTCGGTATTCCTCGAGGATCTGGCCTGTTGTTAATCCAGGCTGAGCCAGGCAAAGGTTTACTAGCTCTGTAAACAGTTGTAACCCTGGTAATTTTACCTGTTGTAACCCATCTAGCGAAGGTACAAGGGTCGCTAAATGCGGATTTTGCACTAGTAACCCTATCAGTATACGCATAGTTGTGCGTTTTAGCTGAGGTGGCTGATAAGGATTCGCATTTTCAGCCTGTTTACTCAGTAGCTTCTCTAGTTGGAATTCGTCTGGTATGCCTAATTTTTTGCCAAGTTCTTGACGCAAATATAGGCGCAATGCTTCACCCGGCACCTGAGTGATCAGCGGTAGTGCCAAAGTACTCAGTTTGGCACGGCCATCCGGGCTGCTCAGGTCGACCTGTGGCATCAACGTTTCGAACAGGAAAGTGGAAAGCGGCTGCGCCTGCTCCATTCGCTGTTCGAAGGCGTCTTTGCCTTCTTTACGGACTAGAGTGTCCGGGTCTTCGCCGTCTGGCAAAAACATAAACCGCAACTGACGTCCATCGTTCAGATAGGGCAGTGCGGTTTCCAACGCGCGCCAGGCAGCTTCACGGCCAGCTCTGTCGCCGTCGTAACAGCAGACAACGTTATCGGTGGCGCGGAACAGCAACTGAATATGTTCAGCCGTTGTCGAGGTTCCGAGTGAGGCAACGGCATAATCAATGCCATATTGCGCTAACGCCACCACGTCCATATAGCCTTCGACCACCAGCAAACGTTGCGGATTGGCGTGGCTCTGCTGTGCTTCATACAGGCCGTACAACTGACGGCCCTTGTGGAATACTTCGGTTTCCGGCGAGTTCAGGTACTTGGGCATACCGTCGCCCAGTACGCGTCCACCAAAGGCGATTACCCGCCCGCGTTTGTCGCGGATGGGGAACATCACCCGTTCGCGGAAGCGATCGTAAGTGCGCCCTTGATCGTTAGTCACCAACATTCCGGCATCGTTCAGTGCTGTCCGGCTGTCGGTATCACGCCCGAAACGCTTTAACGCATTATCCCAACCGGCAGGTGCAAAGCCGATGGCAAAATGGCGGATAACGTCGTCACTTAATCCGCGCTGTTGCAGGTAGTTACGCGCCTGCGTACCGTTGGATTGATGCAGTGACTGTTGATAGAACGCACTAAGCTGTTCCATCAGTTGATATAGGCTTTGACGCTGATGGCGTTCGATTGGCGTCGGTCCGGTGCCTGCCTCGTAAGGCACTTCCAGCCCGTGCATGGTGGCCAGTTCCTCGATGGTTTCGACAAACTCGAGTCTGTCGTAATTCATCAGGAAGTCGACGGCGTTACCGTGCGCTCCACAACCAAAACAGTGATAAAACTGTTTGTCGCCATTAACGGTGAATGAAGGCGTTTTTTCGTGGTGGAACGGACAGCACGCGTGATAGTTCTTGCCCTGCTTTTTAAGCTTTACCCGGGCGTCGATCAGATCGACGATGTCGGTGCGAGCCAGCAAGTCATTGATAAATACACGCGGAATTCGTCCAGCCATAAGCCCCTGTTACGATTGCCTATAAACGAGAACAAGCCGCGCATTCCTTTCGGAAAGCACGGCCTTCGTATGCAACTACTCGGTCTGCGTGTTCTTGAAAAAGAAAAAAATCACGCGGTGGGGTTACCCCCGAAGGATTAATACAGACGAGTGCGGCGTGCGTTTTCGCGAGCCAGTTTCTTCGCGTGGCGTTTTACTGCAGAAGCTTTAGCGCGTTTACGTTCGGTAGTCGGTTTTTCATAGAACTCACGACGACGAACTTCAGCTAAAACACCCGCTTTTTCGCAGGAACGCTTGAAACGACGCAGTGCAACGTCAAATGGCTCGTTTTCACGTACTTTAATTACCGGCATGTGCCTCTCACCTCAATAGAATTCGGTTTGCTGCTGGCCAAGCGCCAGCCTTTTCAAAATGGTGCGGAATTTTACTCCAATGGATGCTGCTTTGTAAAGCACCATAGCAAATTGAAACACGCCGCGTTCCGGCAAACTCGCGCAATTATGCATCGGCCGCAGATTATAGACTAATCAGAAAAAATTGCTCGTTTTTAATCACCCGGTAGGCAACCTTGTGAATCATCAACATAGCGCACCATGGCGGCCAGGGTGCTGCAGGCAGGCGGTAAATGGCGTTGATTGTGATAAACTGGCGGCCGCACGTGAATGATGGGAAATGTAATGCGCGTATTGGGTATAGAAACGTCCTGCGATGAGACCGGTATTGCAGTGTATGACGATCAAGCCGGTTTGTTAGCCAATCAACTCTACAGCCAGGTGAAACTTCATGCCGATTACGGTGGCGTGGTGCCGGAGCTGGCTTCCCGCGATCACGTGCGCAAGACCGTACCGCTGATCCAGGCCGCACTGAAAGAGGCGAACCTGAAGCCTACCGATATTGACGGCGTGGCGTATACCGCCGGGCCGGGTTTGGTGGGGGCCTTGCTGGTCGGGGCAACCATTGGCCGCGCGTTGGCGTTTGCCTGGGGCGTGCCTGCGGTGCCGGTGCATCATATGGAAGGCCACTTGCTGGCACCGATGCTGGAAGATAACCCTCCGGCGTTTCCGTTTGTGGCGCTGCTGGTGTCTGGCGGCCATACCCAACTGATCAGCGTGACCGGGATCGGTGAATATACCTTGTTGGGAGAGTCGGTTGACGACGCTGCTGGTGAAGCGTTCGACAAAACCGCCAAGCTGTTAGGGCTGGATTATCCGGGTGGGCCGATGCTGTCGAAAATGGCGCAACAGGGCACTGAAGGGCGTTTTACCTTCCCACGCCCAATGACTGATCGCCCAGGGCTAGATTTCAGTTTCTCCGGTCTGAAGACTTTTGCCGCCAACACCATCCGCTCTAACGGCAACGACGATCAAACCCGTGCCGACATCGCCCGTGCTTTTGAAGATGCGGTGGTGGATACGCTGGCGATCAAATGCAAACGCGCGCTGGAGCAGACCGGGTTTAAACGCCTGGTGATGGCCGGTGGTGTCAGCGCCAACCGCACGTTGCGCAGCAAGCTGGCGGAACTAATGAAAAAACGCGGTGGCGAAGTGTTCTATGCCCGCCCAGAATTCTGCACCGACAATGGGGCGATGATCGCCTATGCCGGGATGGTTCGGCTGAAAAACGGGGGTAACCCGGAGTTGGGCGTTACCGTACGCCCACGTTGGCCGTTGGCAGAACTGCCTGCGGTGTAAAAGCCAAGGGCCGGAATTCCGGCCCTTCAATCATTCTTCTTTGTGCTCTTCCGGCTCTAAAACACCGTCTTTCTTCTTGCGAAACTTACCCCAGATCTTCCCTTCCTGGCCGCGCCACAGGCGCTGGATATTGTCGTGATGGCGCATCAGGATCAGGCAGGAGAGCATCGCCACCGGGAAGGTAAACTGCGGTTTGAACCACCAGACGTAGAACGGCGCAATCAGCGCGCTGACGATTGCCCCGAGCGAAGAATAGCCGCTCAGCAGCACGGTTAACAGCCAGGTGCCGGTCATCAGGCCGGTGAGATCCCAGCCGATCGGCGCAATGGCACCGAACGCCGTCGCCACGCCCTTGCCCCCACGGAAGTGGAAGAACACCGGGTAGATATGCCCAAGACAGGCGGCGATCGCCGTCAGGCCCAGATACAACGGTGGAACGTTGAACGCATAGGCCAACCAGACTGGCAGCATCCCTTTTAGAATATCGAACACCAACACCGTAGCCGCCGCCAGGCGGCCACCGATACGCAGGACGTTGGTCGCCCCTGGATTTCCCGATCCATGTTCACGCGGATCCGGTAGCCTGGCGATCCGGCAAACCAGGATCGCGCTGGAAATTGAGCCACACAGATACGCGAAGATAATCATGCCAAGCGCGGTAGCACTCATAGCGCGGTTCCGTTTAATAATGGTCGTTTTACTCGCAACATCTATGGATAATACGCATATTCCGTCGGAAGTGGTATCCGGCAAGGCCAAAAACTGAGAATGACGTGATGGATATCGTATTTATTGAAGAGCTTACCGTGATCACCACCATTGGCGTTTATGATTGGGAACAAACCATTCAACAAAAGCTGGTGTTCGATATCGAAATGGCCTGGGACAACCGCCAGGCGGCCGCCAGCGATGATGTGAATGATTGCCTGAGCTATGCCGATATCAGCGATGCGGTCATTCAGCATGTGCAGCACAATCGTTTTGCGTTGGTGGAGCGTGTGGCAGAGGAGGTTTCCGAAATTTTGCTACGGCGCTTTAAATCTCCCTGGGTCCGTATTAAGGTCAGCAAGCCGGGTGCAGTCGCGCACGCCAGCCGGGTTGGGGTGATCATCGAACGCGGCCAGCGCCCAGCCTGACAAGTTGTCACCTTTATGCAACTAAAGACCGATATGCTGGTCTGTAACTAGAATTGTTTAAGCGGCAAGGTATTGAACATTGCCGCTTTTTTGTGCTTGTACCTTTAATAGCGTTAATTTTGAAATGGGGTAGTGGTCTGATGGCGGACATGCATTCATTGTTTGTGGCATTCGTGCTTGGGGTAGTTGAAGGGCTGACAGAGTTCCTGCCAGTTTCTTCGACTGGGCACATGATTATCGTTGGTGAGTTACTGGGGTTTACCGGCGATAAGGCGAAAACCTTCGAAGTTATTATTCAACTGGGTTCGATCCTGGCGGTAGTAGTGGTGTTCTGGCGCCGTTTGTTTGGCCTGATCGGCATTCACTTTGGCGGCAAACCGGTACCCCATGAAGGGCACACGGCAGGGCGGCTGAAGCTAGGCCATATCCTGCTGGCGATGATCCCGGCGGTTGTCCTGGGGCTGATCTTCCACGATGTGATCAAATCCCTGTTTGAACCGAGAAACGTGATGTATGCCTTGGTCGTTGGGGGGCTGTTGCTGTTGGCCGCCGAATGGCTGAAACCGAAAAAGCCGCGCGCGGTCGGGCTGGATGATATTACCTATCGGCAGGCATTTTTGATCGGTTGCTTCCAGTGTCTGGCGCTGTGGCCTGGTTTTTCTCGTTCCGGCTCTACCATTTCGGGCGGTATGCTGGTTGGCGTGAGCCGCTATGCGGCCTCTGAATTCTCTTTCATTCTGGCGGTGCCGATGATGCTCGGGGCCAGCGGCCTGGATCTGTACAAGAGCCTGCACTTCCTGACGCTCAGTGACCTGCCGATGTTTGCCGTCGGTTTCGCTACCGCGTTTGTGGTAGCGCTAATCGCCATCAAGACCTTCCTGCAGCTGATCAAGCGTATCTCGTTTGTGCCGTTTGCCATCTACCGCTTTGTCGTTGCGGCGGCGGTGTACATGGTCTTTATGTAATCTCACCATCTGGCCCGAACGTTTTTCATTTTCAATAGAATAGTGGGCTCTGCCCACTGAGAGTGCTGACAAACCTTCTACCGGGCTTACAACGGGGCGCTGCAATGCTGCGCCCGTTTAACTTAAGGCTGAGGCTCCTGCTGTTTCTTCCATTCTGCCAAGGCCTGCTGGCGGCGGCGTTTGACCTCGTCGCGGATCGCCAGCCCTTGCAGGCCACTTTCCACCACCTCTTTGACCGAAACCGCGTTGGCGACCTGATAGGCCTGACGCAGGTAATCGCCCTGAGGATAAGGGTTGTTTTCAAAACCGGTACGCCCACGGGCATCAGCTTCGCTGGTAAGGATCATCTGCTCTAGCCGCTGCGGTTTACGCCACACATCGATGGCATCAAACAGTTTTAACAGCGTTTCTGGCCGCAGTTTGTTGACCGTGTGGATCAGATCGTGATACTCCGCCACCAGCTTTGCCAGTTCACGTACTGGATTAGGCACTCGCAGCCGTTGGCAAAGTTTCTCAACCAGCCTGACGCCCGCAGGGCCATGGCCATAGTGATGCGGCCAGAGTTCTTGCGGCGTGATGCCTTTACCGAGATCGTGGCACAGCGCCGAGAAACGGATATCCACCTCGGGGCTGAGCTGTGTGGCAATCGCCAGCGTCATCAGCGTGTGTACGCCGGTATCAATTTCCGGGTGCCACTTCTCTGGTGCCGGCACGCCAAATAGGGCGTCGATTTCTGGGAACAAAACTTTCAACGCTCCGCAGTCGCGTAGTACCTGGAAATACACCTGTGGGCTCTGGCTCTGTAACGCCTTCTCGGTCTCTTTCCACACGCGTTCCGCCGTCAGGGAGGCCAGTTCACCACTCTCGGCCATCTGCTTCATCAGCGCGCTGGTTTCTGGGGCGACGGTAAAGCCCAAGGAAGCAAAGCGGGCAGCAAAACGCGCCACGCGTAACACTCGCAGCGGATCTTCGCCAAAAGCGTCGGAGACATGGCGCAACAGGCGGGCATCGAGATCGGCCTTGCCGTTATACGGGTCAACCAATTCACCATCATCACCCCGTGCCATGGCGTTGATGGTGAGATCGCGTCGTAGCAGATCTTCTTCCAGCGTCACGTCCGGTGCGGCGTAGCAGGTAAACCCGGTGTAACCCTGACCGGATTTGCGTTCGGTGCGGGCCAGCGCATATTCCTCATGAGTTTGCGGATTGAGGAATACCGGGAAGTCTTTGCCCACCTGCTGATAGCCAAGAGCCAACAGATCGGCAGGCGTTGCGCCGACCACCACCCAGTCGTGATCAAACACCGGTAAGTTGAGCAGGGTGTCACGGACGGCACCGCCGACCAGGTAAGTTTTCACGGTTTAACTCCTAAATGCGGTATACCCGTCGTCTTTCAAGCTGCAGCGTTGTTACCTGCGCTTGTCCACCCCAGTCACTTACAAAAGTAAGCTCCTGGGGATGAACAAGCTTGTCGTCTAGCTGTGCCGTACAGGGATGTACAAATGCCGCGAGCGCATGGACGCGCAAGAGCGGCCAACTTGAAATCCATAGGGTATATAGGTGGTTCGTTTGATCAGATTACATCAATTGGGCGGAGGATGCGCCAGGCAATAAAAAAGCGCCCGTAGGCGCTTAAACTGGCGGAACAGAACTCAGTTCATCCAGCGATTATTCTTACGGCGTGGGATCAGGTGTGGCAACACCAGACCGAGCAGCAAACCAACGCCGGCAACGCCGCCGCCGTACATGAACCATTGCAGAATAATGGTGCGCTGTTTGTCGTCAAGTTGCAGATTCACCGCATTCACCTTCTTCTGCGCCACAACCAGCTGATTTTTCAGATCCTGGTTTTCTTGCTGCAGGCCGCTGATGGTGCTGTCGCTGGCGGCTACCTTCTGCTGCATTTCGGCGGTGCGCTGGTTCCAGCTATTATCAATATTGGCCAGTTTGTCGGTCAGGGTTTTCACCTGTTGCTCCAGCTCTGGCACCTGGGTGCGCAGGCTTGGCGTCTGGCTAAGCTGATTCAGCGGGATCCAGACGCTGCGTCCTTTGGAATCGCGGATCTGGCCGTAGCTGGTGCTGTCATTGACGCTCAACAACGTGACTTCTTCACCAGCATTCAAGGTGCCGACGATACGGTATTGGTTACCTGGGCCGCTATGGACATAAGTATTTAATTCATCGGAGATATAGCGTTTATCTTCGGCATGTGCGCCCCAAGTGATGCTAAAACTTAGCACGGCAAGGCAAATCAGGCGTAATTTCTGCATTATGTCATCGTTTCTGCGTGGATTTATGGAACGATAGTAGAGTGTTCAGTCTGACGGCGCAACGCCAAAACCGGAATGGGAACTATCTTACTATGGTAAATCCCCTCAGTTGCGCAGCTTTCTATAACCTAACAGGTTTTTTCTGCAGTTGGCAGAGTCAAGTCAGGGGGAATCGCGGTAAGATACTCTCACTGTGCGTCGTCGGGCTGAGTGCGGCCGGCAGACTCCGCCGCCGTGAAGACTCACGCGAATGCCTAACCTATTGGTGTAAAAGAATTATGAGCGTTGAAATAGAACTGAAGTTTATTGTTTCCCCCGCGGCGATTGCCACCCTTCCGGAGCGGATTGCCGCCTGGCCCAATCAGCATTCTGCGCCACAGAAGCTGACCAATATCTACTATGAAACTGCCGACAACTTCCTGCGCAACCATGATATGGGCCTGCGTATTCGCGGTTTTGACGATAGCTATGAGATGACCATCAAAACCGCCGGTTCGGTGGTGGGTGGGCTGCACCAGCGGCCGGAATATAACGTCGCCATCGCCAAGCCCGTGCTGGCGCTAAAAAAATTCCCGGCGGATATCTGGCCGGAGGGCTGTAAATTGGCTCCGCTGCAAAAGGCGTTGCAGCCGCTGTTCCGCACCGACTTTGTGCGTGAAAAGTGGGTGGTCACTTACGGTGCAAGCGAGATTGAGATTGGCTTCGACCAGGGCGAAGTGCGTGCGGGTGAACTGGCCGAACCGTTATGCGAGCTGGAGCTGGAGCTGAAAAGCGGTGAGACTGCTGATTTGCTGGCATTGGCAGCCGCGTTAGCGGAACAAGGTGGTTTACGCCAGGGCAGCCTCAGCAAAGCGGCTCGGGGCTATCATCTGGCGCAGGGCAATGCCGAGCGTGAGCTACGTCCATTAAGTGTGCTGAAGCCGGCACCTAAATCCACGGTAGAACAGGGCATGGTGGCTGCTTTCGAGCTGGCGCTGAGCCATTGGCAGTATCACGAAGAGCTGTGGCTGCGTGGCGACAAGCAGGCACGTCGCGCGGTGATGGAAGCGATCGGTCTGATCCGCCAGGCGTTGGTGATCTTTGGCGGATTGGTTCCGCGCAAGGCAAGCACCGATCTGCGCGCTCGGCTGACGGCTTTGGAACCTTTGCTGGTGGATAAAACCACCCAGCCGCAGGAGCTGTGCTACGGCACGGAGTATCTGCAATGTAAGTTGGCACTCACATCGTGGTTGATCACCGGCGCATGGCGACCGTTTATCGATACCAAATCGCAGGCTAAGCTGGATGGTTCATTCAAGCGTTTTAGCGATATCATGCTGGGCCGTAGCGCTTCAGAACTGAAAGAAGCCTTTACGCGCACCCTGAATGAAGATGAATATCAAGAGCAGCTGCCACGCCTGACGCGCCAGGTGCTGGCGTTTATCCTGCTTTCTGGTGCCTATCCGGATAGCGAAACCGGGCCGTATATCGATAGCTGGCGTGAGCTGCAATCAGCCATTGCCGAGCGTCGACAGGGTTGGTATGAAGCCAGCCGCAAACAGGCATTATCCCATGCGCCATTCTGGTTAAACGGCGCGGTTCGTTAACTCCAGCGGGCCTGCCGGGCTGCAGGCCACAGAACGGGTCATTCATTATGTTGCCACTCTCTGCTGCGTTACAGCTTCAGGCACAGAACATCGTGCAGCGATTTCAGGAAACTCAGGGCGCGGAGTCGATGCTCAGCACCGTAGAACAAAGCGTTCTGGCGTCGAGTGATTTTGTCAGCGACATGTTGCTCGGCCATCCTGAATGGCTGGTAACGTTACGCCAGCAACCGCCGCTGGCCGATGAGTGGCAGCACTATGCCGCCTGGTTGCAGGATGAGCTTGAAGAGGTGCAGGACGAAGCGCAGCTAATGCGCGTATTGCGTCTGTTCCGTCGTGAGAGTCTGGTGCGTATTGCCTGGGCGCAGGCTCAGCAATTATGTACCACGCAAGAAACGCTACAACAGCTGAGTGTCCTGGCAGAAACGCTGATCGTCAGCGCCCGTGACTGGCTCTATCAAACCTGTTGCCGCGAGTGGGGTACGCCTTGCAATACCGATGGCGTGCCGCAGCCATTGCTGATCCTGGGGATGGGCAAACTCGGCGGCGGTGAACTGAATTTCTCCTCTGATATCGATCTGATCTTTGCCTATCCGGAAAACGGTCATACTCAGGGCGGGCGGCGTGAGTTGGATAACGCCCAATTCTTTACCCGTCTGGGGCAACGGCTGATCAAAGCGTTGGATCAGCAAACCATTGACGGCTTTGTCTACCGTGTCGATATGCGTCTGCGGCCATTTGGTGATAGCGGCCCGCTGGTGATGAGCTTTGCTGCGCTGGAGGATTATTACCAGGAGCAGGGGCGCGATTGGGAACGCTACGCGATGGTCAAGGCGCGCCTGATGGGGGGGCATGAAGATGCCTACAGCCAAGAGCTGCGCAAGACGCTGCGGCCATTCGTGTTCCGTCGCTATATCGATTTCAGCGTGATCCAGTCGCTGCGTAATATGAAAGGCATGATTGCCCGCGAGGTGCGGCGGCGGGGGCTGAAGGACAACATCAAGCTGGGTGCCGGTGGTATCCGCGAAATCGAATTTATCACTCAGGTCTTCCAACTGATCCGTGGCGGGCGTGAGCCTAGCTTGCAGGGGCGCTCATTGCTGCCGACGTTGCAGGCGGTTGGCGAACTGGGGTTGCTGACCGCGCAGCAGGTCGCTGAGCTGAGTAATGGCTATCTGTTCCTGCGGCGGCTGGAGAATCTGTTGCAGGCGATTGCCGACCAGCAGACGCAAACCTTGCCGCAGGACGAGTTGGATCAGGCGCGTCTGGCCTGGGGAATGGATCAGCCAGACTGGCCGTCGTTGATGACGGTGCTGGAAGAGCATATGCGCCAGGTCCGTGCGGTATTTGATGACCTGATCGGCGACGATAGCCCTGACGTAGGTGAAGATCCCAACTACCAGCATTATCACAGCCTGTGGCAGGATGCGCTGGACGAGAACGAGTTAGCGCCACTGACGCCCCATCTGGGCGAAGAGGCGCGGCGGCAAATGTTGCGTTCTATCGCCGACTTCCGCCACGACGTGGACAAACGCACCATTGGCCCGCGTGGCCGTGACGTGCTGGATCAACTGATGCCACGCTTGCTGGCAGAAGTGTGTTCGCGCGCTGATGCGGCCACGGCTCTGGCGCGTCTGACCCAGCTGTTGCTGAGCATCGTGACCCGAACTACCTACCTTGAGCTGCTGGTGGAATACCATGCCGCTCTCAGCCACCTGATCCGCCTTTGTGCCGCATCACCGATGGTGGCCAGCCAACTGGCGCGTTATCCGCTGTTGCTCGATGAGCTGTTGGATCCGGCCACGCTGTACCAACCGGTGGCCCCGGATGCCTATCGTAGCGAACTGCGCCAATACCGCCTGCGGGTGCCGGAAGACGATGAAGAGCAGCAGTTGGAAGCGTTGCGGCAGTTCAAACAGGCACAACACTTGCGCATTGCCGCTGCGGATATCGCCGAGGCGCTGCCGGTGATGAAAGTGAGCGATCACTTAACCTATCTGGCCGAGGCGATCATTGATGCGGTGGTGCAGCAGGCGTGGAAAGACATGGTCGCGCGCTACGGCCAGCCGACCCATCTGCATGAACGGGAGGGGTTAGGGTTCGCGGTGATCGGTTACGGTAAGCTGGGGGGCTGGGAGCTGGGCTACAGCTCGGATCTCGACCTGGTGTTCCTGCTGGATTGCCCACCAGATGTCATGACGGATGGCGATCGCTGCATCGATGGCCGCCAGTTCTATCTGCGCCTGGCACAGAGGGTGATGCATCTGTTCAGCACCCGCACCTCTTCCGGCATTCTCTATGAGGTGGATGCCCGTCTGCGTCCTTCTGGTGCTGCCGGGATGTTGGTCAGCACCGTCGAAGCCTTTGCCGATTATCAGCGTAACGAAGCCTGGACCTGGGAGCATCAGGCTCTGGTGCGTGCGCGCATTGTGTATGGCGATCCGGCGCTGCATCAGCAGTTCGATGCGATCCGCCGCGAAATTTTGTGCAAACCGCGTGAAGTGAACAAGCTGCAGCAGGAGGTGCGTGAAATGCGTGAGAAAATGCGCAACCATCTGGGCAGCAAACAGCGCGATCTGTTTGATATCAAAGCGGACGAAGGTGGGATCACCGATATCGAATTTATCGCCCAATATCTGGTCTTAGGTTATGCCGGAGGCGAACCGCGCTTGACGCGTTGGTCGGATAACGTGCGTATCTTTGAGCTGATGGCCAATTACGACATCATGCCGGAAGACGAAGCCAGGGCATTAACTCAGGCCTATGTCACCATGCGTGATGAGATCCACCACCTGGCGTTGCAGGAACACTCCAGCAAGGTTAGCAGCGAGCTGTTTGCTGCCGAGCGTGAGCAGGTGCGTATCAGCTGGAGCAAATGGCTGGGCTGAGGGAGACGTATCGTTTGCCGAAGCATTGCGCTGGTAGGCAGTTTTTACGGGTATTGCAGGCTATTATGCTAATATCTGCCGAATTTATTTTTATGACTTGTTTGGAGTTATCGGATGAAAGTGACACTACCTGATTTTCGCCGCGCCGGTGTGTTGGTGGTTGGTGACGTCATGTTGGATCGTTATTGGTATGGGCCGACCAGCCGTATTTCACCGGAAGCGCCGGTGCCGGTAGTCAAGGTTGAGACCATCGAAGAGCGTCCCGGTGGTGCGGCTAACGTCGCGATGAACATCGCCTCGCTGGGTGCCAATTCGCGCCTGGTGGGCCTGACGGGGATCGACGACGCGGCGCGTGCGCTGAGTGCCAAGCTCAATGAAGTCAATGTGCGCTGCGACTTTGTCTCGGTGCCTACACACCCGACCATCACCAAGCTACGCGTACTTTCCCGTAACCAACAGCTGATCCGCCTGGACTTCGAGGAAGGTTTCTCCAACGTCGATCCGCAGCCGATCATGGAGCGTATCCAGCAGGCATTACCGCAGATTGGCGCACTGGTGCTGTCGGATTACGCCAAGGGCGCGTTGAGCAAGGTGCAGGGCATGATCGCACTGGCGCGTGCTGCGAAGGTTCCGGTACTGATCGACCCGAAAGGCACCGATTTTGAACGTTACCGTGGTGCCACGCTGCTGACCCCAAACCTGTCCGAATTTGAGGCCGTGGTCGGTCACTGTGAAAGTGAAGAGGAACTGGTTAAGCGTGGGATGAAGCTGGTGGTGGACTTTGAACTGTCTGCACTGCTGATTACTCGTTCCGAGCAGGGGATGACGCTGCTGCAGCCGGGCCGTGAGCCGCTGCATCTGCCAACTCAGGCGCAGGAAGTGTTCGACGTGACCGGGGCCGGTGATACGGTGATCGGTGTACTGGCTGCCGCCTTGGCTGCGGGTAATACGCTGGAAGAGTCCTGCTTCCTGGCCAACGCCGCCGCCGGTGTGGTGGTAGGTAAGTTGGGCACCTCGACCGTCTCGCCAGTTGAACTGGAAAACGCCATTCGTGGCCGCGCCGAAACCGGCTTTGGTGTAATGACAGAAGCCGAGCTGAAAAAAGCGGTAGCGCAGGCGCGCCAACGCGGTGAGAAAGTGGTGATGACCAACGGCATCTTCGACATTCTGCACGCAGGCCATGTCTCGTACCTGGCGAATGCGCGCAAATTGGGCGACCGTCTGATCGTTGCAGTGAACAGCGATGCGTCAACCAAACGGCTGAAAGGGGAAACCCGCCCGGTTAACCTGTTGGAAAACCGTATGGTGGTATTGGGCGCGTTGGGAGCCGTGGATTGGGTAGTGCCGTTTGAAGAAGATACGCCGCAGCGCCTGATCGCCGAAGTTCTGCCGGATCTGCTGGTGAAGGGCGGTGACTACCAACCGCATGAGATTGCCGGCAGTGCCGAAGTCTGGGCCAACGGTGGCGATGTGCGGGTACTGAACTTTGAGGATGGGTTATCCACCACCAACATCATCAAGGCTATCAAGGATGGTCGTGGTTAACTTTATCTGTATATCTATACCCTATGGATTTCAAGTTGGCCGCTCTTGCGCGTCCATGCGCTCGCGGCATTTGTACATCCCTGTACGGCACAGCTAGGCGACAAGCTTACCCATCCTCAGGAGCTTACTTTTGTAAGTGACTGGGGTGGGTAAGCGCAGGTAACAACGCTGCAGCTTGAAAGACGACGGGTAAACAGGGTGGTTTGCAGTGAGTGGACTAAAGCAGGAGCTGAGTTTAGCGCAGGGCGTTGGGTTATTGTCCACTTCACTGCTGGGTACCGGGGTCTTTGCCGTTCCGGCATTGGCGGCGCAGGTGGCGGGAGGCGATAGCCTGTGGGCCTGGCCAATACTGATTGTGCTGGTGTTCCCAATCGCCATCGCTTTTGCGGCTTTGGGCCGTCATTTCCCCAGTGCCGGTGGTGCCGCGCATTTTGTCGGCCTGGCCTTTGGGCCACGCATGGCAAAGGTAACCGCTTGGCTGTTCCTCTCTGTGATCCCCGTGGGCTTGCCCGCCGCATTACAAATCGCCGCAGGGTTCTGGCAGGCTACCTTTGGTTGGGATGCCAACGGCCTGTTGCTGGTGCAAATTGTCACGCTGGTGGTGATTTGGCTGCTTGGCACACGCAGCGCTGGTTCCAGTGCCAATATTCAGACCTTGATTGCCATTCTGGTGATAGCTCTGGTTGGAGCGATCTGGTGGCAAGGCGGCATTACTCCTTCCCATATCCCATGGCCAGCGGTCAGCGATATTTCTCCTCCTAATATGTTCCACGCGTTGGCGGTGATGTTCTGGTGCTTTGTCGGGCTGGAGGCATTTGCTCATCTGGCGACCGAGTTTCGCCATCCAGAGCGGGACTTTCCACGTGCGTTAATGCTTGGGCTGTTGGTGGCGGGGGCGGTCTATTGGGGCTGTACCGTAGCGGTGCTGCACTTCCATGCTTACGGCGAAAATCAGGCGGCGGCCGCTTCGCTACCGGGGATCGTGGTGCAACTGTTTGGCGAACATGCGCTGTGGATTGCCTGCATCATCGGCTATCTGGCCTGTTTTGCCAGCGTGAATATCTACACCCAGAGCTTTGCCCGCCTGGTCTGGTCTCAGGCCCAGGAAAAGCCCGCGAGCGGGCTGGCTAAACTCTCTGCGGGTCAGGTGCCGGTCAATGCATTGAGCGCGGTGGTAGGTTGCTGTCTGCTGTTCACTTTGCTGATCTATACCCTGAAGCTGCCGCTAGATACGCTGCTGGTGTATGCCAATGGCATTTTCGTGCTGGTTTATCTGCTGTGTATGTTGGCGGGCTGGCGGATCTTACAGGGGCGCTCGCGGTTGATGGCGATCGTTGGCTCCGCGTTGTGTTTGTTATTGTTGGTGATTATCGGCTGGAAAAGCCTATATGCGCTGGCGATGTTGGTACTGATCTGGCTGGTGTTGCCGCGTAAAGCGCAGACGGTGGTCTCTAAGCACTAAGGGCGCACTGGTGCGCCCCTTACAACAACTTATTCGTCTGCTGGCTTGGTTGCTGGCGCGGTGTTCAGCTTGCCTTCCAGTTCGGTCAGACGTTGTTCCAGCAATGCCAGCTTCTCACGGGTGCGCAGCAGGACCTGAGTCTGCACGTCAAATTCTTCGCGGTTAACCAGATCCAGGCGGGTCAACTGCGCTTGCAGCACCTGACGGATTTTTTTCTCAACGTCTTCCCCGAATTCACGTACGCCTTTAGGCATCGACTCTTGGACCTGGCGTGCGATCTGTTCAATTTTTTTCGGGTCAATCATGGCGTTTCCCTTTCTGATATTTGGTGGCTGGATTTAGGCTGTGTCCCTCAATTGCACGTGAGCGCCGCTGGAGGTCATTTGGACGCGTGGCAAGGCACGAGCCGTGCAGTTTGGTGGTCCCAAATAAGCGGGGAGAAACGCAGATACGCGTTCAAATGACCCCAGCCCGAAGGGGCGCGCCCCAAAAGCCTGTACTCTGCGTTGTCGGGTTTGAGCTTAGACCCACTAGGCCCTGCACCCTTCGCCTTGATTACGGGCTTTTGTGTCTGCGACGGCGCCACGGTCAATTGAGGGACACAGCCTTAGTGTAATGCGAGTTGCTCGCCGGATAAACCATTACCGTGTTTGCTGCGCGATCCCTTATTACCTGACCGGATGGCTTGAAACACTAAAGCGATGGGGTTATAGTCGATATGCTTATTCTCAGGGCGGGGTGCAAGTCCCCACCGGCGGTAAATCACCATTCACGGTGAAAGCCCGCGAGCGCTCAACCTATCTCTCAGGAGTGGGTTAGAGGTCAGCAGATCCGGTGTAATTCCGGGGCCGACGGTTATAGTCCGGATGGGAGAGAGTAACGACACCTGTCGGGCGTATGCCCTGCTTGCGTTATTTTTTTGGCTATTGGCATAGCCACTCCTCAAGATCGCCCTGGTTCTGGTAATCCATAATTTTAATGAGGTTTTTTACCATGAATCAGACTCTACTTTCAGATTTCGGCACGCCGGTAGAACGCGTTGAACGCGCTCTTGATGCACTGCGCAACGGGCGCGGTGTGATGGTGCTTGATGATGAAAACCGTGAAAACGAAGGTGACATGATCTTCGCCGCAGAAACTATGACCGTTGAGCAGATGGCGCTGACCATTCGCCACGGCAGCGGCATTGTTTGCCTGTGTATCACCGAAGATCGTCGCCAGCAGCTTGAGCTGCCGATGATGGTCGCCAACAACTCCAGCCAGTTCCAGACCGCCTTTACCGTGACGATTGAAGCGGCGCAGGGCGTGACTACCGGCGTATCGGCAGGCGATCGCCTGACGACCATCCGTGCGGCCATTGCAGACGGTGCCAAGCCGAGCGATTTGAACCGCCCTGGCCACGTGTTCCCGCTGCGTGCTCAACCTGGTGGCGTATTGAACCGCCGTGGTCACACCGAAGCGACCATCGATCTGGTCTCAATGGCCGGTTTCAAACCCGCTGGCGTACTGTGCGAGCTGACTAACGATGATGGCAGCATGGCACATGCGCCGGAAGTGATCACCTTTGCCAAGCAGCATGACATGGTGGTGCTGACTATCGAAGATCTGGTGGCCTATCGCCAGTCGCACGAAAAGAAAGCCAGCTGAGTCGCTGACTGAAATGAAAAGCCGCTGATGAAGCGGCTTTTTTGTGCTTAAAATTGTTTAACCGATGCCGCCGCTTTGTAGCAACGTCAGGCTAAATCCCATCACCGCCATGCCGCACAGCACGCCGTAGCTTGGATTATTGTGTGGGTCGATCTCTTTGGCCAATGGCATTAATTCATCTACCGACAGCGCCACCATAATTCCGGCCACCGCAGCCATAATCGATGCCATCACCACCGGTGAAACCATCGGGCCGAGTACCAGGAAGGCCAGTACGCCACCCAGAATTTCTGCCATTCCGGAAATACCAGACCACAGCAGCGCTTTGGTTTTAGAGCCAGTTGCCGCATACACTGGCCCAGCGACCGCCAAGCCTTCAGGAATATTGTGGATGGCAACAGCCAGCGCAATGCCCATCCCCAGTTCCAGATCGGCGCTGGCGGTGACAAAGGTGGCAATCCCTTCTGGGAAGTTGTGCAGGCTGATGCCGAGCGTCAGCAGCATGGCGGTGCGTTTCAGGTTATGGGGCTTGATGGGCTTTTGCACCAGGTCTTGCGGGTGCTGGTGTGGCAGCATGCGATCCAGCGCAAAGTAACCTAACAGCCCGAACATAAACATGCCGTAGCCAAGCATTGGCGACATGCCGACAGTATGCAGCGCAGCTGGCAGCATTTCCATCAATGAAATTAACAGCATAATCCCTGCGGCAAAGCCGAGCGCAAACGCCAGCAGGCGGTTGGAGGGCTTCTGGCCAATAATGCCGAGCAGGGCACCGACAAAGGTAGCGCCTCCGGCTAACAAGGTCAGGATCAGCGGTACAGACATGCATTCTCCTTGTATGCTAATAAAAATACCCGTCGTCTTTCAAGCAGCAGCGTTGTTACCTGCGCTTACCCACCCCAGTCACTTACAATAGTAAGCTTCTGGGGATGGGTAAGCTTGTCGCCTAGCTGCAGCTTGAAATCCATAGGGTATGGCTTTGTGGATACTAACAGAGCCAAGGCATAAATCGAGTGGATTTGGCTGATGGTTTCAATCGTTCCAGCCATTCAAATTTCTTGAAGATCACCATCAGGGTTATCCGGCTGCCTTGGTAAGGCAAACAGCGTAATGTAGTCAGCAGAACACTTATCACGCTAACCAAGGATGTTTTATGACCACCTCTCGTATGCCTGCACTCTTTCTTGGTCACGGAAGCCCGATGAACGTGCTGGAAGATAACCGCTATACCCAGGTCTGGCGTGCGTTGGGTGAGCAATTGCCACGGCCAAAGGCGATCGTTGCTGTGTCTGCCCACTGGTACACTCGTGGGACGGCAGTGACGGCGATGGAACATCCAAAAACTATTCACGATTTTGGCGGTTTCCCGCAGGCGCTGTTTGATACGCAGTATCCGGCACCGGGCTCACCAGAGCTGGCGGCAGAGTTGCAAAGTTTGCTGGCCCCGGTTCAGGTGATTGCCGATACCAGCGAATGGGGTTTGGATCACGGTAGTTGGGGCGTGTTGATCAAGATGTACCCGCAAGCCGACATTCCGGTGGTGCAACTGAGCATCGATGGGACTCAGCCAGCGGAATACCATTTTGAGCTGGGTCGTAAACTGGCGGCGCTGCGTGATCGGGGCATTATGATCGTGGCCAGCGGTAACGTGGTGCATAACCTGCGCATGGTGAAATGGCTGGGTGACACCAGCCCGTATCCTTGGGCGGAGTCATTCAACCAGTACGTACGTGATCACCTGGATTATCAAGGCGAGCATCACCCGCTGGTGAATTTTATGCAGCACGAAGGTGCGGCATTGTCGAATCCGACGCCGGAGCATTACCTGCCATTGCTGTATGTCCTGGGTGGCTGGGATGGTAAAGAGCCAATCTCGGTGCCGATCGATGGGATTGAAATGGCCGCGCTGAGTATGCTTTCGGTGCAGATTGGTTGAATAAAAAAGGCGCGAAAGTTTCGCGCCTTTAGTGATTTCTGGTTTAACCGTTAGCCAAGAATAATATGCGGATAAAAGCGCGACAGATCCTGGGTGATCAACTCGCGATCTTCACGTAGACCGATGCCGCAAGGCTGATCGTTGACCAGCCAGCTGCCGATCAGCGTATAGCTGCCTTCAAACTGCGGCAACTGATGGAACTGCTGCACAATCATGCCTTCTTCACCGTATGGCCCATCTACGCGCGCCACTTCCTGACCGTTCTGGACGATCTGGATGTTGGCACCCTCGCGTGAGAACAGTGGCTTGGTGACGTAATGATCCATCTGCGGATGATCGTCCTCAGCAAAGTAGGCTGGTAGCAGGTTTGGATGATCCGGGAACATTTCCCACAACAGCGGCAGTAGGGCCTTGTTGGAGATAATGCTCTTCCAGGCCGGTTCTAGCCAGCGTACGCCAGCGTCTTCCAGCTTGGTGGAGAACATCTCGCGCAGCATAAATTCCCACGGATAGAGCTTGAACAGGTTACTGATGACCTGATTTTGCAGATCGGTAAACTGGCCTTTCTCACCCAGGCCAATCTCTTCCATAAACAGGAATTCGGTCGGCAGGCCCGCTTCCAGCGCGCAATCTTGCAGATACTGCACCGTACCGCGATCTTCTTCGCTGTCTTGGCAGCAGGCCAGATGCAGCAGGCCAAAGCCGTGATTGGCTTGCAGATCGGCGAAACGCTCAATCAGCTTTTCTTGCAGGCTGTTGTACTGGTCAGAAGCGGGATCCAACTTGCCGGCGTTGATCTGATCTTCCAGCCACAGCCATTGGAAGAACGCAGCCTCATACAGTGAGGTTGGCGTATCGGCGTTGTTTTCCAACAGCTTGGGCGGATTAATACCGTCATAGGCCAGATCGAGGCGTGAATACAGCGAAGGCTGATTAGTGCGCCAGGAGCTACGGACGAATTCCCAGGTGTGCTTGGGGATACAGAATTTGGCCATCAGCTGATCGCTGTTGACCACCTTATCTACCACCTTCAGGCACATCTGATGCAGTTCGGCGGTGGCATCTTCAATCTCTTCGATCTGAGCCAACGTGAATTGGTAATAGGCATCTTCACACCAGTAGGGTTCGCCGTACATGGTGTGGAATGCGAAACCAAATTCGGTGGCTTTTTCGCGCCAGTCTGGGCGCTCGCTAATCGCAACGCGTTTCATGCATTAACCGCCCATGCTGCGTGAGCTGGAAGTGGCACTGCTGCGCTGCATGCTGGTCTGTTTGGCCACGGATTCACCGAAGCCACCACGGGTAACGGTATTGGTCACTGCAGGTTTGGGTGCCATTGCGGTTTTTGGTACCGTCATGGAGCGGCCGCCTGCGGTTGCCGGGCCATAGCTTTTACCGCTGGCGTCAACAAACTTGCCGTTTGCCGGGCTGGCAGCGTTTTTAGAACTAAACAGCGGTTGCTGAGCGTAGCCCCCGCCACCCATCATGCGGCCCATCATGTAACCTGCCATTAACGGCATCCACATGCTGCCACTGCTTTGCGATTCTGCGGCCATGCCAGCCTGTGCTGGAGCCTGAGTACATTGCGCTTCACCGAATTCGGCTACGCAGTCTTCACGAGTGGCGTATTTAGGCGCGGTTTTTTCCGCTTCTTTCAGTGCATTGTTATACGCGGTGGTGCACTGCTCGCTCATTGACGGGTTGGAGGTTGAACAGTCGTCGGCATTTTTATACAGAGAAACCGTCTCATCCGCCTGTTCGCAGCCGGCCAGCATAAACACTGCGCTGATCGCCAAAGCCACGGGTGCAACACGGTAGCTGCACCAGGATTTGCGGAAGGTGTCTTTGTTGATGTTTTTGGTCCGTTTCATCGATATTTATCCCATCATGCGGGCTGTATTCGCCCTTGCCCAGTAGTGGTCGATAGGATAGGGGAAAGATGCTCAAAATTAAAGCTGAAACGCCCACAGAGTCCACTCTTTACGCACTTATACGTTACGGTGTGCGCCAGTTCGCTTTACGGCGCATAACCGTATCAAATGCGTTCCATAATGGAACGTTTTGCCTGACACCATGTTCCATTATGGAACGTTTTTTTCCTTACTCGCCAACCGGCCAGCAGGTCGTATAGTCAGCAACAGAACAACGCGTCGACATCACCATCTGAAATCTGAACGTTACTTGGTTAACGTCCCTACAAGGAGTCAGTTATGTTGAGAATCATCCAATCCCCGAGCAAATACATCCAGGGAGCCAATGCATTGGCCTCTGTTGGCGAATATGCTAAAGCCCTTGCCGATCATTACTTTGTGATCGCCGACGACTTCGTCATGAAGCTGGCGGGCGACACTGTGATGGGTAGCCTGCATCAGCACGGGGTGAAGTATCACGTTTGTACGTTTAATGGCGAATGTTGCCACAAGGAAATCGACCGCCTTGGCCAGGAACTGAAAAGCCACGGTTGCAAAGGGGTGATCGGTATCGGCGGTGGTAAAACGCTGGATACCGCCAAGGCGATTGCCTATTACCAGCATGTGCCGGTGGTGTTGATGCCAACCATTGCTTCAACGGATGCGCCGACCAGCGCGTTGTCGGTGATCTACAGCGAAAGCGGTGAGTTTGAAGAATACCTGATCTACCCCGCCAATCCGAATATGGTGGTGATGGACAGCGCCATCATCGCCAAAGCGCCGGTACGCCTGCTGGTGGCGGGTATGGGCGACGCGCTTTCCACCTATTTTGAAGCTCAGGCCTGTTTCGATGCCCAGGCCACCAGCATGGCGGGCGGCAAATCTACGCTAGCGGCGCTCAATCTGGCGCGTCTGTGCTATGAAACGCTGTTGGCCGAAGGGGTTAAAGCCAAGCTGGCGGCGGAGTCTGGTGTGGTTACCGAAGCGGTGGAGCGCATTATCGAAGCCAACACCTATCTGAGCGGGGTTGGCTTTGAAAGCAGCGGCTTGGCGGCGGCACACGCCATCCACAACGGTTTTACCGTGCTGGAGGAGTGTCATCACCTGTATCACGGGGAAAAAGTGGCGTTCGGCACTCTGTCGCAGCTGGTGCTGCAAAACAGCCCAATGGCACAGATTGAAACGGTGTTGAACTTCTGCCAGCAGGTTGGGTTGCCGATCACCCTGGCGCAAATGGGCATCACCGGTGAACTGGCGGAGAAAATCAGCAAGGTGGCAGAGGCCAGCTGCGCCCCAGGTGAAACCATTCACAACATGCCGTTTAGCGTGACGCCGGAAAGCGTACTGGCGGCTATTCTGACGGCAGACAAACTGGGCAGCACCTGGTTGCAACGCGCATAAATCATCGGGCGCGGTTAACGCGCCCGCTGTTCCCTACAGAGGAATTAACCGTGAAAAAGCTAATCAATCAGGTCGATTCGGTACTTAACGAACAGTTACTCGGCATGGCTGCCGCTCACCCGGAGCTACAGGTGCATCAGGATCCGGTGTTTGTGACCCGCACGGCGGGGCCGATCCCAGGCAAAGTGGCGATCCTGTCTGGCGGTGGTAGCGGCCATGAGCCGATGCACTGCGGCTTCGTGGGCGAGGGAATGCTGGACGGAGCTTGCCCAGGGGAGATTTTCACCTCGCCAACGCCGGATAAAATGTATGACTGCGGCCAGGCCATTGACGGTGGTGCAGGGGTGTTGCTGATCATCAAGAACTACACCGGTGACATCCTCAACTTTGAAACGGCGACCGAATTGTTGCATGACAGCGGCGTGCCAGTGGCAACGGTGCTGGTGGATGATGACGTAGCGGTGAAAGACAGCCTATTTACCGCTGGCCGACGTGGGGTTGCCAACACGGTGTTGATGGAGAAACTGCTCGGCGCGGCAGCGGTACGGGGTGACGATCTGGACGCGCTGGTCACGTTGGGGCACAAAATCAATAACCAAGGCCACTCACTGGGGATCGCTCTGGGCGCTTGCACCGTGCCTGCGGCAGGTAAACCGTCGTTTACTTTGGCGGATAACGAGATGGAGTTTGGCGTTGGCATCCACGGCGAACCGGGGATCGAACGGCGGACGTTCACCACCCTTGATAATACGGTGGATGACATGTTCCATACCCTGATCGATCACGGTGATTACCAGCGCTCGATCCGCGTTTGGGATCGTCAGCAGGGGGAATGGCGTGAAGAGAGCCAGAGCAAACGAGCGTTGACGCAGGGCGATCGGGTGATTGCGCTGGTCAATAACCTGGGGGCTACGCCGCTTTCCGAACTGTACGGGGTTTACCACCGTTTGGCGCAGCGTTGCGCCGTGGCCGGGATCGTGATCGAACGTAACCTGGTGGGATCATACTGCACCGCATTGGATATGCAGGGGATTTCCATCACCTTGCTGCAAGTGGATGACGAACTGTTATCGCTGTGGGATGCGCCGGTGAACACGCCAGCGCTGCGCTGGGGCTGAGGAGGGATCATGACATTAAGCAAACAGCAGGTTGTTGAGTGGTTGATGCGTTGTGGTGAGGTCTTTACCCGCGAACGTGATTTCTTGACTCAGTTGGATAGCGATATCGGCGATGGCGACCACGGTCTGAATATGAACCGAGGCTTTAGTAAGGTGGTGGAAAAGTTGCCCTCTGTGGCGGACAAGGACATCGGCTTTATTCTCAAGAACACCGGTATGACGCTGCTCTCCAGCGTTGGCGGTGCCAGTGGTCCGCTGTTCGGCACCTTCTTTATCCGTGCGGCTCAGGCGGCCAACGCCAAGCAGAGCCTGGATCTGGCGGAGTTGAAGCAAGTGATCCAGGAAGGCGCGGAAGGCGTAGCGATGCGCGGCAAGGCAGAGCCGGGCGATAAAACCATGTGTGATGTCTGGGGGCCGGTCGTTGCAAGCCTGGGCGAGTCGTTACAGCAGCAGCTCAGCGTGACTCAGGCGCTACAACAGGCCGCCGTTCGAGCGGAGCAGGCCGCACAGTCCACCATCGTCATGCAGGCCCGTAAAGGGCGTGCCAGCTATTTGGGCGAACGCAGCATCGGCCATCAGGATCCGGGCGCAACCTCCGTTATGCTGATGATAAAAACGCTGGCCCAGGTGGTCGAGGAGGCAGGATGATCAACATCGTCGTGGTTTCGCACAGTGCGCAACTGGCGCAGGGTGTTGAGCAACTCGCCCGCCAGATGATGCGCGGGGAGGGTTGCAAACTGGTGCTGGCGGCAGGGGTCGATGATGAGTTACACCCGATCGGCACCGATGCGGTGAAAGTGATGGAAGCGATCGAGTCCGTGGCGGACGGAGAGGGGATCGTGGTGCTGATGGATCTCGGTAGCGCATTATTGAGTGCGGAAACCGCGCTTGAGTTGCTCGATCCAGAGGTGGCGGCCAAGGTGGTGCTGTGTGCGGCACCGCTGGTGGAGGGCACGCTGGCTGCGGTCGTAGCGGCTAACGCGGGCGGTAGCCTGGAGCAGGTGCTGGCAGAGGCGCAAGGGGCCTTGCAGGCCAAGCAGGCACAGCTTGGTGAGGAGATACCCGCCAGCAAGCCACTGAATTTACCGTTGAGTCAGGGAAAAAGCCTGAGTTGGGCGGTACAGAATCCACACGGGTTGCACGCTCGCCCGGCGGCGCGTCTGGCAGAGGTTCTGGCTCCTTTTGCAGCGGAACTGGTGCTGGAAAAGCATGGCCAATGTGCCAACCCGCGCAGCCTGAATCAGCTGGCTTTGTTGCAGGTTCGCCACGGTGACACTATCCGCCTGATTGCCGATGGCGCACAGGCCGATGAGGCGCTGGCGGCTTTTAAGGCGTTGGCTGAGCAGCATTTTGGTGAAACCGTATCTGAGCAGCAACTGCCTTCGCTGCACGGTATCCCCGTGGAGGAAAGCGTCAGCAGTGGCCCGATATTCCAGGTGTCGAGCTTCTGGCCGCAAACGGAAGAACGCCAGTTAGGGGGCGATGACGTGCTCAATGAACAGCAGCGCCTGCGTATCGCGTTGCAACAGACGTTAGACGATCTGAATAAGCTGGCGGATCGCACTGGCAACCTGATCGGCAAACCGCAGGCGGCGATCTTCGGGGCGCACAGCATGTTGTTAGACGATCCCGATCTGCAACAGGCCGCCTTTACCCGTATAGCCCAACAGCAGTGCAGCGCGGAATTGGCGTGGCGGCAGGAGCTGGAGCAGATAGCCGCCGATTATCGGGCGCTGGATGATGAGTATTTGCAGGCGCGGGAACTGGATGTGCGTGACATGCTGCGCCGTACGCTGAGCCATTTGGCACAGCAGCCTATCCCGGCGATCGTGCTCAATGAGCCAGCGATCCTGGTGATGGATGAACTGATGCCTTCCGACGTCGTGATGCTCGATCGGCGTATGGTACTCGGTATTTGCCTGAGCGGTGGCAACGCCTTGTCACACACCGCGATCCTGGCCAAAGCGATGGGGATCCCGATGGTGGTCGGCATGAGCGAATGTGTGAGCAAGACCCGTAACGGTCAGAAAGCGATGCTGGATGCAGCGCGCGGTACCTTACAGCTCAGCCATTAACCCCGCAGCTTGAACTGGCTGATATCGATATTCAACTGTTTGACTTTACGCCACAGAGTGGTGCGGCTGATGCCCAGCAGCTGCGCCATTTCGTTAAGCTGCCCGTGGCTGACGTTGGCCACGCGGATAATCGCCTGCCGTTCCATTTCCGCCAGCGTCAGCAGTGGCATGGCTGGTTGAGAGTCGCTTTCCACTAGCGGCTGATGGCTGAGCAAATGAGCGGGTAGGTCGGCCAGTTGAATATGGTGGCCGTGGCAAATCATCGCGGCGCGCTCTATCACCCCTTTCAGTTCCAGATCGTTACCCGGCCACAGGTATAGACCAAGCTGAGTCATCACTTCATCATCCACCCGGAAGCGGCACTGGAAGTGTTGCTCCAGGGCGCGCAGATGGTGGTGGACCAGCAAAGGGATATCACTGAGGCGCTGGCGTAGCGGCGGGATTTGGATCTCGAAGGCCTGCAGGCTATAAAACAGCTGGCGGCGGAAACGGTTCTGTTGCACCAACAGCGGCAGGTTGGCGGCGCTGGTAGCGATCACCCGTACGTTTACCGGGATCACGCGGCTGGAATCCATACGCATCACCACGCCGGTTTTTAGCACCTGCAACAGGGCGGACTGCATGGCCAGCGGCAGGTATTCGATCTGCTCAAGATGCAGCGTGCCGCCATTGGCCAGTTCAAACTTGCTGAACTGGCCAGCTTGTTCTTCGTTGGCATCACTGCCCAACAGCTCCTTCAGCCCCTGTGCCTCAGGCAGCAACTGGCAATTCAAGGCGATATAAGGCCCGGCGGCACGCTCACTGGTATTATGGATGGCCTGGCTGACCAGCTCTTTTCCCACCCCTTCCTCACCGCACAGCAAAATCGGGTGATGGCCTTTCGCCGCCTGCTGGCCATAGCGGATCAGGCGACGCATTTCTTGTGTGCCCGAGGGCATTTGCTCGAAGGTGTGGCTGACTCGGCCGATCTGGCTGCTGACGTATTGATGCAGCCTTTCCAAAGGGTGCAACAAGGCGATAAAACTACAGTGCTCACCGTCCAGGATCGGTTTGAGGGTGAGCAATGCGGCGATAAACTGGCCCTGGCTTTCAAAGGTGACTTCCACATGCTGTAACGGCTGGCGTTGGCTGATGGCGCGGTTAAGCAATGCCGGTAACGTCAGCAACTGTGCCAGCGGTTTGCCCTGGCTCTGCTGTTCGTGCAGTTTGAGCATAGCGGAGGCGCGCGGGTTGATATATTGCAGATAGCCCCGGTGATCCCAGGCCATGACGCCGTCGTCTACGCTGTCCAGTAGCCCGTTGAGCTGATTAAGATGGCGGTTGGATTCGGCCAGCAGGCCGTCGGCGCTCAGGGCATTGCCGATCTCCCGGGCGATCGCCAGGATCAATGAGAGATCGCCCGCATTGCAATCGGCCAGTTGGCAACCCAAAGCCAACATACCGCGCTGACGGCCGCTATTGTCATGCACCGGTGCGGCACAGAATGACCAGCCATGCAGCGCCTGGCGCACGTGTTCATCGCTATGGATCTGTACCGGATGGCCCTCAGATGCGGCCAGGGAAGGGGCATTGGTGCCGATATCGCCTTCCGTCCAATAAGCGCCAGGGGCAAAACCCAGTTCGAGCAGCTGCTCGCCAGTCGTCTTGTCGCCGCATTGCCACAGCGTGCAGCCGCTTTCGTCGAGGATCAGCAATACGCAGTGGCGCAGTTCCATATATTCCCAGGCATCTTCCAACGCCGCTTGGCCGAGCGTAATGAAATCATCCTTACGCTGGCAGATCGAGTCGAAGGTGGTGCCGAGGGCGCGATGTGGAGCTTTCCACACGGCGGGTTGCATCAGATGGCTGCAGCGGAGCCAGGAGGCATAAATGGCCGGGGAGGGGCGCAGCTGTGGCGGTAACGCGCCTTCGGTGATCAACCGTTGCCAGAGTGAAGCGTTCTCCATCAGATCCCGTTCAGCAGATAAACCCAAAATAGGGCGCTAATCATAACATTAACCTCTTTAGAGAGGCTGTGAGGCGATGGGCAGAAGCGGGATTATGGGATAAAAAAACGGAGCGCGGCAAATGCCGGGCCCCGTTATTCTGTAGCTCAACGCTGTCGCAGGTTATCTGCTGGCGGTGCTGGAACCGTCAACATAGGCATCTTGCGCCGCTGTTGGTGGAGCAACCACGTCTGGCGCGGTGGAAATTGGCTTGCCGAGTGACCCGTTCAGCATCATCAGATCGTTTTCGTTCAGCGTGCCGAGCGCCGATTTGATGTTCAACTGGTTGATCAGGTAAGAATAACGCGCATTGGAAAGCTGTTGCTTGGCGTTATACAGCGTAGTTGTCGCATCCAACACGTCGACGATGGTACGGGTACCCACTTCATAACCGGCTTCGGTTGCATCCAAAGAACTCTGGGCAGAAACCACCGCTTGTTTATAAGCGTTGATGCTGCTGATGGACGCAGAAACGTTGTTGAAGGAGGAACGCACGGTTTGCACCACGCTGCGGTGGGCGCTTTCCAACTGCTCGCTGGCACCGACGAAGTTGTACTGCGCCTGTTCTACCTGCGAGTTAGTTACGCCGCCGTTGTACAGTGGCACGCTAACGCTGATGCCGACCTGGTTCTGGCCATTAATCGAATCGTTGCCACTAGTCCCAGTGTTAGCTCTGGAACCACTGTATTTGGAATTGGTGATCCCGGTAGAAGCATTTAAATCAACCGTTGGCATATAGCCGGTTTGCGCCGATTTGATCTGCTCACGGGCCAGATCCTGGCTCAGGCGGGCAGACAGCAGGCTCAGGTTGCGGCTTTCCGCTTCCTTCAACAGGCTGTTGACGGCATCCGGGCGCTTGGTGCTGAACTTGTTGGTATCCAACGAGGCCAGTTCCGGGTAGAAGGTGCCAGTGATTTGGCGTAACACTTCTACTGCGTTATCCAGGTTGTTACGGGCGGTCACTTCGTTAGCCAGCACGGTATCGTAGTTGGCACGGGCGTTCTGCACGTCGGTAATGGCAACCAGGCCAACGTTAAAACGTTGGGTGGTCTGATCCAAGGTACGGTAAACCGCTTGTTTATTCGCCTGGGTGTAGGACAGGGCATCGATCGCCTGTAGTACGTTGAAATAGGCGGTAGCCGTATCCAGGATCAATTTCTGGGATGAAGTCTGGAAAGTGACATCGGTAATACCGGCGGCCTTTTCCTGCAGCGTCAGCGCGCGCCATTTGGACATATCAAAGATGGTCTGGGTCAGCGCCAGCGAGCCTTGGGTGGTGTTGCTGTCAAGCCCATTGGCATCGCGGAAGCCGTTGTTATAGGTATAACCAGCAGATAGGCCAAGCTGTGGCAGCAACGGACTGCGCGCTTCGTTGATTTTTTCAAACGCCGCATCACGGTCAGCAGCGGTTTTACGCAGATCCGGGTTACTTTCCCTGGCCTGTTTGTAAACCTGCAACAGGTTCTCTGCCTGGCTCATGGTGCTGAAGCCAGCGAGGCTCAGACCAATAAGAAGGGGGAGCAGTTTCTTCATTTGCATTCCTTGTTGTGCAGCAATATTGCTATGTTAGCGCTGACGATAGACGAATAGTTGCCAATTCTAGCAGAGTCTGCCGAGCGCTGAGGGTGGCTTAATGTGCCATCTCACAGAACTTTTACCTTGGTGTACGCTACGTTTACTGACACTGGGCTATTTGCATCGGCGCTACCTGATATCATGGTTCACAATCTAACACAAAGCGGGTGAAGATAATCCCGCCGTTTCTGTCATCAAATCCCTTTATTTTGTCGGCATAATTACACAGGAGAATCCGTAGATGAACCGCTCGCAACCTTCACCCGTTACTTTCGACAAAAATGATGTAGAAATTATTGCACGAGAGACGCGATACCGTGGTTTTTTTTCACTCGACTTATATCGCTTTCGCCATCGTTTGTTCAACGGTGAGATGAGCGGTGAGGTCACTCGCGAAGTTTTTGAGCGCGGCCATGCGGCGGTGTTGCTACCCTATGATCCCATCAGGGACGAAGTAGTGCTGGTTGAACAACTGCGGATCCCGGCCATCGATAGCTCAGCTTCACCTTGGCTGCTGGAAATGGTTGCGGGTATGATCGAAACGGGAGAAAGCGTTGAGGACGTATGCCGCCGCGAAGCATTGGAAGAGGCAGGGGTGGTGGTCGGGCGCTGCAAGCCGGTGCTGAGCTATCTGGCCAGCCCTGGTGGCACCAGCGAACGCCTGTCTATTATGGTCGGCGAGGTTGACGCCCTGACGGCCGAAGGGATCCACGGATTGCCCGAAGAGCATGAAGATATCCGTGTCCACGTGGTCAGCCGCGAACAGGCTTATCGCTGGGTTGAAGAAGGCGCGATTGATAATGCCGCATCAGTGATTGCATTGCAGTGGCTGGCGTTGCACCATGAATCGCTTAAAGCAGAATGGGCCAACTAAATGCAAAAGCGCTATACCCCTGACTTCCCCGAAATGATGAGATTGTGTGAAACCAACTTCGCGCAATTGCGGCGTTTGATGCCGCGAAACGACGAAGTCGATGAAACCGTCACTTATCAGGTGAATGGCGCCCATTATCGTCTGACTATAGTTGAATCAACCCGTTACACCACGCTGGTGCAGATTGAGCAGACTGCGCCGGCGGTCAGCTACTGGAGCCTGCCTGCGATGACGGTGAGGCTGTACCACGACGCGATGGTTGCGGAAGTGTGTTCAAGTCAGCAGATCTATCGGTTTAAAGCGCGTTATGATTATCCGAACAAAAAGTTGCATCAACGCGACGAAAAGCATCAAATTAACCAGTTTCTTGCTGATTGGTTGCGCTATTGTTTAGCGCATGGAGCAATGGCGGTTCCGGTTTGTTAGGCAGAATGAGATAACAAAGGACACCATTTGGAAAGCCTGTTTAGACTGCCCGTGGCGAGTGGGGCCAAGGTCAGGATCTTACAAATAACAGATACCCACCTGTTTGCTGGCAAGAGTGAGACCTTGCTCGGCATTAATACCTATGCCAGCTATCACGCGGTGCTGGATGCGGTGATCGCGCAGCAGCGTGAGTGTGACCTGATCGTGGCGACTGGCGATCTGGCGCAGGATCATTCCCAGGCGGCATACCGGCACTTTGCCGATGGCATCACCCGTTTGCCTGCTCCTTGTGTCTGGCTGCCGGGGAACCACGATTTTCAGCCTGCAATGGTAGATGCGCTGGCCGCAGCCGGTATCTCGCCTTCCAAGCAGGTGCTGCTGGGGGACAACTGGCAGGTGCTGTTGCTGGATAGCCAGGTATTTGGCGTGCCGCACGGCGAGCTGAGCGAATATCAGCTGGAGTGGATGGAGCGTTGCCTGGAGGCTCACCCCGAGCGTTACACGCTGCTGTTACTGCATCACCATCCGTTGCCTTCCGGCTGTACCTGGCTCGATCAGCACAGTTTGCGCAACCCGCATACGCTGGCAGCCATGCTGTGGCGCTACCCGAAAGTGAACACCCTGCTGTGCGGGCATATTCATCAGGAACTGGATCTGGGTTGGCACGGGCGCCGGCTGTTGGCTACGCCGTCCACCTGCGTGCAATTCAAGCCGCATTGCACCAATTTTACTATCGACGACGTTTCCCCTGGTTGGCGCTATCTCGACCTGTTGCCGGATGGCCGGGTGGAAACCCAGGTATTCCGGCTGGAAAACGATGACTTCCGCCCCGACATGGATTCGGACGGCTACTGATGCCTTCAACCTTACTTTACCTGCACGGTTTTAACAGCTCGCCGCTTTCGGCCAAGGCCACGGCTTTCAAAGCCTGGCTGGCGGAACATCACCCCCATATCGACATGCTGGTACCGCAGTTACCGCCCTACCCGGCGGAGGCGGCGGAAATGCTGGAAGACATTGTGATGGCGCGAGCTGGTCAGACTATGGGCGTCGTAGGCTCCTCGTTGGGAGGTTATTATGCCACCTGGTTATCGCAGTGTTTTGCGTTGCCAGCGGTAGTGGTAAACCCGGCGGTGAAGCCGTATGAGCTGCTGATCGACTATCTGGGGCGCAACGAGAACCCCTACACCGGGCAGCAATATGTGTTAGAGTCACGCCACGTTTATGATCTGAAAGTGATGCAGGTCGATCCCTTGGAGTCGCCGGATTTAATCTGGTTGCTACAGCAAACGGGCGATGAAATTCTCGATTACGGCCAGGCAGTGGCTTATTACACCGCCTGCAGGCAAACGGTGGAGTCGGGTGGAAACCACGCTTTCGTTGGTTTCGAGCACTACTTCCCCCAGATTGTGGATTTTTTAGGGCTATGACGCCGCGGCAACTTCAGCTATCACAGATATACTGAACAGGCAGTGGGCGATTTCGGCACCTTCCCTCAACCACGAAAAAATAATCAACGATGACTCAATCCAGCTATAACGCTGATGCCATTGAAGTACTCAGCGGTCTAGAACCAGTGCGCCGTCGTCCCGGTATGTATACCGACACGACGCGTCCGAACCACCTCGGCCAAGAGGTGATAGATAACAGCGTCGATGAAGCGTTGGCGGGCCATGCCAAGCGTATCGACGTGATTTTGCACGCCGATCAGTCACTGGAAGTGATCGACGACGGCCGCGGCATGCCAGTGGATATCCACCCAGAAGAAGGCGTACCGGCGGTTGAGTTGATCATGTGTCGTCTGCATGCGGGCGGTAAATTCTCCAACAAGAACTACCAGTTCTCTGGCGGCCTGCACGGCGTGGGGATTTCGGTGGTTAACGCCCTGTCCAAACGGGTGGAAGTCAACGTTAAGCGCGACGGTAACGTCTATAGCATCGCTTTTGAGAACGGCGACAAGGTGCAGGAATTGGCGGTGACCGGTAGCTGCGGCAAACGCAACACCGGCACCAGCATTCACTTCTGGCCTGACGAGCAGTTCTTCGACAGCCCGCGCTTCTCGGTTTCTCGCCTGTCGCACCTGCTGAAAGCCAAAGCGGTGCTGTGCCCCGGCGTTGAAATCTACTTTATCGACAAGCTGAACAATACCGAGCAGCGCTGGTGTTACCAGGATGGCCTGACTGACTACCTGATGGAAGCGGTGAACGGCCTGATCACCCTGCCTGAAAAGGCGTTTGTCGGCAATTTTGCCGGTGACACCGAAGCGGTGGACTGGGCGTTGCTGTGGCTGCCGGAGGGCGGGGAACTGCTGACGGAAAGCTACGTCAACCTGATCCCCACCATGCAAGGCGGGACACATGTCAACGGCCTGCGCCAAGGGCTGCTGGATGCGATGCGCGAGTTCTGTGAGTTTCGCAATATCCTGCCGCGCGGCGTGAAGCTGTCTGCGGAAGATATCTGGGATCGCTGTGCCTACGTGCTGTCGGTGAAAATGCAGGATCCGCAATTCGCGGGCCAGACCAAAGAGCGGCTGTCTTCCCGCCAGTGCGCGGCGTTTGTTTCCGGCGTGGTGAAAGATGCCTTCAGCCTGTGGCTGAATCAGAACGTCCAGGCGGCCGAGCAACTGGCCGAACTGGCGATCTCCAGCGCTCAACGTCGTCTGCGTGCGGCGAAGAAGGTGGTGCGTAAGAAGCTGACTAGCGGGCCTGCGTTACCGGGCAAGCTGGCGGACTGCACCTCGCAGGATCTGAGCATGACCGAACTGTTCCTGGTGGAAGGGGACTCGGCGGGCGGCTCGGCCAAGCAGGCGCGCGATCGCGAATATCAGGCGATCATGCCGCTGAAGGGCAAGATCCTCAACACCTGGGAAGTGTCCTCAGACGAAGTGTTGGCCTCGCAGGAAGTCCATGATATCTCTGTGGCGATCGGCATCGATCCCGACAGCGACGATCTCAGCCAACTGCGCTACGGCAAAATCTGTATCCTGGCGGATGCGGACTCCGATGGCCTGCACATCGCCACGCTGCTGTGTGCGCTGTTTGTCCGTCATTTCCGTTCGCTGGTGAAGGGCGGCCATGTGCACGTTGCGATGCCACCGCTATACCGTATCGACCTGGGCAAAGAAGTCTATTACGCCCTCGACGAGGAAGAGAAAGCCGGCGTGCTCGAGCAGTTGAAGCGTAAAAAGGGCAAGCCGAACGTACAGCGCTTTAAAGGGCTGGGTGAGATGAACCCGCTGCAACTGCGTGAAACGACGCTCGATCCCAACACTCGCCGTTTGGTGCAGTTGACCATCGATGACGAGAATACCGATCAGACCATGGCCATTATGGACATGCTGTTGGCGAAGAAGCGTTCGGAAGACCGTCGCAACTGGCTGCAAGACAAGGGCGATACCGCCGAGCTTTCCGTCTGATGCCTGTGGGGCCGCAATCGCGGCCCCAAGTTTTTACACTGTGCCATCCCAGGCGCACTGCGTGCTGCGCCCGATAACCCAGGGCGGAATGCATGAAAATCACCCTCGAAGAACTCTTGGCTTATACCTCCGTGGTCGACAGCGGTTCGATCACCGCCGCCGCCGAGCAGCTTGGCCAAACCACCTCTGGCATCAGTCGGGCGCTGAGTCGTCTGGAAAAAAAACTCGATACCACCTTACTGCGCCGCACTACACGTCGTCTGGAATTGACCGAGGAGGGGCGGAGCTTTTTGGCCCATGCGCGGGAAATTATCAACTCGGTGGAACATGCCGAGGAGCAGATGGCGCTGCGCCGTCTGAACCCGGCGGGCAGGCTGCGGGTCAATGCTGCTGCGCCCTTTATGGAACATGTGATCGTGCCGTTGGTCGCTGGTTTCCGCCAACGTTTCCCACAGATTGAACTGGAGTTGAACACCGATAACCTGATTATCGATCTGCTGGAGAAGCGCACCGATATCGCCATTCGTATTGGTGCATTGCGTGATTCCACCATCCACGCACGCCTGCTGGGGGCCAGCCGGTTACGCATCCTCGCCAGCCCGGACTACATTGCCCGCTTTGGGGAGCCGCAGAGCGTTGAAGAGTTGAATCACCATAGCCTGCTGGGCTTTACGCAACCCGAATCACTCAATCTGTGGCCGCTGCGCCATTGGCAGGCGGAGCACTTTGCCATTACCCCAACGTTGTCGGCGTCCAGCGGCGAAACGCTGCGGCAACTGGCGCTACGCGGTGAAGGGATTGCCCAATTGGCCGATTTTATGACGCGGGAAGATCTGCGGCAAGGGCGTCTGGTTCAGCTGCTGGCGGCGGAAACGCTGGATGTCCGCCAGCCGATCAACGCGGTGTATTATCGCAATGCCCAGTTGGCCGCACGGATCACCTGTTTTCTGGACTATGTCAGCGTGCATATCACCGATGCACAGATGTGAGTCAGGCGTTATCTAGCACGTAAATAGTCGTGTCCAGCACGCTGTCCTTGATGGTTTCACGGTGCTTGAGCATGTGATCCATCTGCAGGTGCTGTTCCAGATGCGCCTGGCTCTGCCACTTCTCCAACATAAAGATCGAATCCGGCGAACGCTTCTGCCAAGGTGCCGGGGTATCGGCGTCAATCATTGGCTGATAGCCGCCACAGCCTTCTTCCGCCAACACCGCTGGCAACAGCTTTTCAATCGCTTTTAAGACGCTTTCACGATGACCCGGTCTGGTTCTGATTTCTGCAATTACGGTGATCATTACGGCCTCACTGGTTAACGGTATGATTTATAAAACCCATCACAGTTAAGCAAACACTTCGCCCAGATGTGCGCGCAAACGTGCGATATCGCTGGCGATATCCGGCTGTTTGATGACGTCATTACAAATGAAGGTCGGCAGTGCTTCCATCCCCAGAAACTGGTTGGCCTTGTGGAAGTGCAGGTAAACGCCGTCCACGCCCACGCCATGGAAGAACTGGTCGGGATCGGTAAAGGCTTCCAGCGGGGCATTCCAGGTCAGGCTCAGCATGTAGGTCTTACCCTGGATCAGCCCGCCGGAACCGTATTTTTTGCTGGCATCGGAACGGGTGCGGCCATCGCTGGCATACAGGCTACCGTGGCCTGCGGTGAACACTTCGTCGAGGTATTTTTTAAGGATCCAGGGCTCGCCCATCCACCAGCCTGGCATCTGGTAAATCACCGTATCGGCCCATAGGTATTTCTGCACTTCGGCTTCGATATCATAGCCGTCATCGACTACGGTGACCTGTACATCGTGCTTGGCATCGCGCAGAAAACTTTCTGCTACGTCGCTCAGGGTCTGGTTTAGCTCACCGTTGGAGTGGCCGAATTGCTTCTTGGCGTTAATAATCAGGATATTGCTCATGGATACAGGATTCCTGTCAGAGTGTAGAATGTGATGGCCGTAAGCCATATCGCTGAAACGGAGTGTAATCCTTCCTGAAACAGGGGGAAATGCGATCTGGCGCACAACAGTGTTGACTGCGAGTCAATAAAGGCGACGGCTGATGGCAGAATTTCGCATAAACTGGGAAGATCGCCAGCATCAATGGCCGATCCATGCAGCATCTGTGACAGCCACCCTACAGATGAGTTACTATCGCGGGCAGAATCGACCCTTTGTCGTCTGAGGATATCTGAGTAATGAGCGAACTGACTCATGACGGTGTTGAGCGTCTATCGCTGCACACATTCACTGAAAACGCCTATCTGAACTATTCCATGTACGTCATCATGGATCGGGCGCTGCCGTATATCGGCGATGGTTTAAAGCCGGTACAGCGCCGCATTATCTATGCCATGTCGGAGCTGGGGCTTAGCAACAACGCCAAATTCAAAAAATCTGCCCGTACCGTCGGTGACGTATTGGGTAAGTATCATCCGCATGGCGATAGCGCCTGTTATGAAGCTATGGTGCTGATGGCGCAGCCGTTCTCTTACCGCTACCCGCTGGTAGATGGCCAAGGGAACTGGGGGGCACCGGATGACCCTAAATCTTTCGCCGCGATGCGTTATACCGAATCGCGCCTGTCGAAATACGCCGAAGTGCTGCTGGGCGAGTTGGGCCAGGGCACCACGGACTGGGTGCCCAACTTTGACGGCACCATGCAAGAACCGAAGATGCTGCCTGCACGCCTGCCGAACATCCTGCTCAACGGGACAACCGGTATCGCGGTAGGGATGGCAACGGATATTCCACCGCATAACGTGCGTGAAATTGCCGCCGCTGCGGTAGCCCTGATCGACAAACCAGGTTCTTCGCTCGACGACCTGCTGGAGTTTGTGCAGGGGCCGGACTTCCCGACGGAAGCGGAAATTATTACCCCACGCGAAGAGATCCGCAAAATTTACCAGAATGGCCGTGGTTCGGTACGCATGCGTGCCATCTGGAAGAAAGAAGACGGTAGCGCGGTGATCACCGCCTTACCGCACCAGGTTTCCGGTGCCAAAGTGCTGGAGCAAATCGCCAGCCAGATGCGTGCTAAAAAGCTGCCGATGGTGGAAGACCTGCGCGATGAATCTGACCACGAGAACCCGACCCGTCTGGTGATTGTGCCGCGCTCGAACCGTATCGATCTGGATCAGGTGATGAACCACCTGTTTGCCACCACCGATCTGGAGCGCAGCTACCGCATCAACATGAACATGATCGGTCTGGACAACCGCCCGCAGGTCAAAGGGCTGGTGGAGATCCTTTCCGAATGGCTGGTCTTCCGTCGTGATACGGTGCGCCGCCGCCTGAATTACCGCCTGGAAAAAGTGCTCAAACGGCTCCATATCCTGGAAGGTTTGCTGGTTGCGTTCCTCAATATCGACGAAGTGATCCACATCATTCGCAGCGAAGATGAGCCGAAGCCGGTGTTGATGCAGCGGTTTGGCCTCTCGGATACCCAGGCCGAAGCGATCCTCGAGCTGAAGCTGCGCCATTTGGCCAAGCTGGAAGAAGTGAAGATCCGCGGCGAGCAGGATGAGCTGGCAAAAGAGCGCGATCATCTGCAAGCGTTGCTGGCTTCCGAGCGCAAGCTGAACAACCTGATCAAGAAAGAAATCCAGGCCGATGCACAGGCTTATGGCGACGATCGTCGCTCACCGTTGACCGAACGTGAAGAAGCCAAAGCCATGAGCGAGCACGATTTTGTGCCTTCAGAACCGGTGACGATTGTGCTGTCACAAATGGGCTGGGTGCGTAGCGCCAAGGGCCACGATATCGATCCGAGCGGCCTGAGCTACAAGGCCGGGGATAGCTTCCTTGCCGCCGCGCGCGGCAAAACTAACCAGCCGGCGGTGTTCATCGACTCGACTGGCCGCAGCTATGCGCTCGATCCGCTGACGTTGCCTTCGGCACGTGGCCAGGGTGAACCGTTAACCGGTAAGTTGACGCCACCGCCAGGTGCCACCATCGAGCAGGTGCTGATGGCTGCGGACGATCAGAAACTGCTGATGGCTTCCGATGCTGGCTACGGCTTCGTGTGTACCTTCAACGATCTGGTCGCACGCAACCGCGCCGGTAAGGTGATGATCACCCTGCCGGACAATGCCAAGGCACTGCCGCCGATGGAAATCCACGGCAGCGACGATATGCTGCTGTCTATCAGCACCGCTGGCCGTATGCTGATGTTCCCGGTTGCCGATCTGCCACAGCTGTCGAAGGGTAAGGGCAACAAGATTATCTCGATACCGTCGGCGCAGGCTGCCAGTGGGGAAGATAAACTGGCCTGGCTGTTCGTACTGCCGCCGCAGACCTCGATCACCCTGCACGTAGGTAAACGCAAGCTGAAACTGCGCCCGGAAGATCTGCAGAAATTCCGTGCCGAGCGTGGCCGTAAGGGCACGTTGTTGCCACGTGGCCTGCAGCGTATCGATCGGGTTGAGGTGGATATGCCAGAGCGCGAATCGTTGGGCGACAGCGAAGAGTGAGTCGGAGATTTACACTGAATGGGCGCAATAAAGTGCGCCCGTTTGCATGTTGCATCCGTAAAGACTTTTTATCCTGAAGTATTTTTTAAGTTAGTTAATTTTTCCGGCTATAAATTTATTGTGCCGATTGCTGGCTGGCAGGAAAATAGAGAACTTAGAAGCGCCGTGCGTTTTTCTGCCTGCGCTCCTCATACAAAAAGAAATCTTCCTGGCTGTTCAATGGCTGGGTTGGCAGTGTGCTAATGAGGTTGTTATGTTATTGATATTACGTGCGATAATCGTCACGCTCTATTGCCTGTTGGTGAGCTTTTTCGGTTCGCTTTACTGCTTGTTCAGCCCGCGTAACCCCCGCCATGTAGCGACCTTTGGTCATCTGTTTGGCCGCCTGTCGACAGTGCTCGGCATCAAGGTTGAGCTCCGTAAGCCTGCTAGCGCGGACAATAACGGCAAATGTATTTACATTGCCAACCATCAGAACAACTACGATATGGTAACGGTCTCTAATGCGGTACAGCCACGCACCGTGACCGTGGGCAAAAAAAGCCTGGTGTGGATCCCGTTTTTCGGCCCGCTTTACTGGTTGACCGGTAACCTGCTGATCGACCGGAATAATCGCGCCAAAGCCCATGGCACCATTGCTCAGGTGGTGGATGCTTTCAATAAACAGGATATCTCGATCTGGATGTTCCCGGAAGGAACTCGCAGCCGTGGCCGTGGTTTACTGCCGTTTAAAACCGGTGCGTTCCACGCGGCGATCGCGGCCGGTGTACCGATTGTGCCGATCTGTGTTTCCTCTACCGACAAGGTCAAGCTGAATCGTTGGAATAACGGCCATGTGATTGTGGAGATGCTGGAACCGGTCGATGCTAGTCATTACAGTAAAGAACAGGTGCGTGAGTTGGCGGCCCATTGCCGCGAGCTGATGAAGGTGAAGATTGACCAGTTGGATGCGGAAGTTGCCAAGTTAGACGCTGGCAAAAAATAATAGAACGCAGTTAGCTATTTTCATACGGCCTCATGCCGTTTATGCCCCGCTTCAGCGGGGCTTTGCACACTGTTCAGCTTTGTTTTCATGGAGAAGATATGTCACTCAGTCGACGTCAGTTTATTCAGGCATCGGGCTTGGCGCTATGTGCGGGAACCGTGCCGCTGAGGGCCGAAGCGAGCGGGATGCCAACTCCGTTACCGGTCCCGCCACTGCTGGAATCCCGTCGTGGCCAGCCGCTGTTTTTAACCCTGCAACGTGCCCATTGGGCCTTTATGGACAACCGCAAAGCGTCTGTTTGGGGCGTCAACGGCATGTATCTGGGGCCGACGGTGCGGGTCTACAACGGCGACGACGTCAAACTGATTTACAGCAACCGCTTGGCCGAGCCGGTATCGATGACCATCAGCGGGTTGCAGGCCCCCGGCACCCTGATGGGGGGCGCACCACGCATGATGTCACCCAACGTTGACTGGTCGCCAGTTATTCCCGTTCGTCAGGCGGCGGCCACCTGCTGGTATCATGCCAACACGCCGAACCGTATGGCTCCGCACGTCTACAACGGCCTGGCTGGCTTATGGCTGGTCGAAGATGAAATCAGTAAAAACCTGCCGCTGCCAAACCATTACGGCGTCGATGATTTCCCGCTGATCATTCAGGACAAGCGCCTGGATAACTTCGGTACGCCGGAATACGATCCTCCGTCGCAGGGGGGCTTTATTGGCGATACGCTGTTGGTCAACGGCGTGCAGAACCCGTTTATCGAAGTCTCCCGTGGCTGGGTACGTCTGCGCCTGTTGAACGCCTCAAACTCACGGCGCTATTCGTTGCAGCTGAGCGATGGGCGGCCGATCAACGTGATCGCCAGCGATCAGGGATTCCTGCCTGCGCCGGTCGCGGTACAGCAACTTTCCCTGGCTCCAGGTGAGCGCCGCGAAGTGCTGATCGATATGTCGCAGGGGGCTGAAGTGACCCTCACCGCCGGTGAAGCGGCAGGGATCATGGATCGTCTGCGCGGCCTGTTTGAACCTTCCAGCATGCTGGTTTCCACCCAGGTACTGACGTTGAAACCGACGGGCCTGCTGCCTCTGGTCACCGACAATCTGCCGATGCGCCTGCTGGCGGATCAACTGCTGGATGGTAACGTCAGCCGTTCGCGTGAATTCCGTCTGGGGGACAAGATGGCCGGCATCAACGGGGCCATCTGGGATATGAACCGTATCGATGTACAAACGATGCAGGGCACCTGGGAGCGTTGGACCATTCATGCCGATACGCCGCAGGCGTTCCACATTCAGGGCGTGCAGTTCCTGGTGAAACGCGTCAATGGTGCGCAGCCGATGGCGGAAGATCGCGGCTGGAAGGATACCGTCTGGGTCGACGGTGACGTGGAGCTGCTGGTGTACTTCAACCAGGTTTCCTCGGAGCACTTCCCGTTCCTGTTCTACAGCCAGACGCTGGAAATGGCCGATCGCGGATCGACCGGCCAGTTTGTGGTTCAGGCTTCCGCTTAAACCGCCCCGGGCGTTCGCAGCATTTTCAGGAACGCCTTCACCACGGGGGTGGCACTTTCGGCGTGGTAGATCGCATATAGATCCGCCGAAGGGGCCGCCTGCAACGGGCAGAAACGCACGCCGGGCCACGGTATGCGCCCGTAACTGTCCGGCAGTAACGTGATGCCAAAGCCTTCCGCCACCAGCGCCATCAAGGTTTGCGGTTCATTGACCTGATGGACAATGTCCGGCGCAAAGCCATGTTGCAGACACAGGTTGTGCAGATACAGCCCCAGGCTGGCCTCGTTGGGCGGCAGCACGATAAATTTGTCATGCTGCAGGGCTTGTAGTTGGATTTCTTCCCCCGTTGCCAGCGGATGCCCTATCGGTAGCACCACCGAGATCTTCTCCCGTGCCAACAGCTGGCAGGTCAGCCCCGGCAGCGCCTGTTGTTTTGCCTCGCGCCAGACTCCGATATCTATATGCCGCTTCTGCAATGAGACAATCTGCTGGCTGGGGGTTTGCTCATTCAACGTCCAGGTGACTTTCTCTTCCTGCCCGGTAAAGCGCTTCAGTGCCGGGATCAAACCGCCCCAGACCGAGGTGCCTACCATGCCAATCACCATATGGCCGGCCTCGCCACGGCCCAGTTGCTGCACCTGATTGAGTGCATTGCCCGCCTGATCCAGCAACGTTTCGACGTTATGGAACAGCGTGCGGCCAGCCTGTGTCAGCGCCATGGAGCGGGTGGTGCGTTTGAACAGCTCCACCCCCAGCTGGTTTTCCAGCTCTTTGATATGTTTGCTGAGCGGAGGTTGGGACATGTTCAGCCGCTGTGCGGCCTGGGTAAAGTTCATTTCCTCCGCCACGACGCGGAAATAGTGCAGCAGGCGAAAGTTGATCCGGCTAGGGTCGGGTAGTGGCTTTTTCATGGTTTTTCGGGCCTCCCGATGCAGGGTATTTATAGGTAAACGGAATAAATCAACGGGCAACAATGTATTGGCCGCCACCCGCTGTCGCTCTCTACTATGGGGATTAACCCCCTACAGAAGAGAATACTATGTTTAATCAAGATGATGCTTTTGCTTGTGCCGACGTTCTGCGCTCCAGATTACCAGGCTTTCAACCCCGTGCCGCATTGATCCTGGGTTCGGGGCTGGGGGCGCTGGCAGACGTAATGACCGACGCTGTAACCATCGACTATACCGAACTACCGGGTTTCCCGGTGAGCGGCGTGGTTGGCCACGCAGGGCAACTCGTGGCGGGCTGGTTGGAAGGTGTGCCAGTGCTGTGCATGAAAGGGCGTGGCCATTTTTATGAGGGCCGTGGTATGCAGGTGATGACCACCGCCGTGCGCACCTTCAAACTGCTGGGTTGTGAATTCCTGCTGGCGACCAATGCTGCTGGCTCACTGCGTAAATCGGTCGCTCCGGGTAGCCTGGTGGCGCTGACCGACCACATCAACTTCATGCCGGAATCCCCGCTGGTGGGGGCCAACGACGAGCGTTTTGGTCCACGCTTCTTCAGCCTGGCTAACGCCTACGATCGTGACCTGCGTGCGCAACTGGCGGCGGTAGCGGCCAAGGCTGGTATTCCACTGGCCGAAGGGGTGTTTGCCGCCTACACCGGCCCGAACTTTGAAACCCCGGCCGAGATCCGCATGATGCAGACGCTGGGCTGCGATGTCGTGGGGATGTCGATCGTGCCCGAAGTGCTTTCAGCCCGGCACTGCGGCCTGAAAGTGCTGGTGGTCTCGGCGATGACCAACTATGCCGAAGGGTTATCCGATACGCCACTTTCCCACGAACAAACGCTGAGCTGCGCCGCGCTGGCGGCAGACGACTTTATGCGCCTGATCCGTGAGTTCTTCAAAACGCTGTAATCCTTATTTCCATCCGACTACCCCGCGGCAAGCCCTACCTTGTCGCGTAAATCACAACAATAGGTGATGGTAATGGCAATAAAAACACGATTGAAAGTGATGATTTTTCTCCAGTTCTTTATCTGGGGCGCCTGGTTGGTGACGTTAGGTTCCTACATGATCAACACCCTGCACTTCAGCGGGGCGCAGGTGGGCATGGTGTACAGTTCGAAGGGGATCGCCGCGCTGATCATGCCAAGCCTGGCCGGGATCATCGCCGATCGCTGGATCAAGGCCAACCATCTGTATGGCCTGTGTCATCTGTTGGGGGCAGGGGCGTTGTACTATGCCGCACAGGTCGATCAGCCGATGGTGATGTTCTGGGTCATGCTGTTCAACGCGATGGTCTATATGCCCACCATGGCGCTTTCCAACGCCATTTCTTACTTCTGTCTGGAAAAGCACGGTTTTGATACGGTCAAGGATTTCCCGCCGGTGCGGGTTTATGGCACCGTGGGCTTTATTCTGGCGATGTGGCTAATCAGCTTTAGCCGCATTGAATTGAGCAATATGCAACTGTATCTGGCTTCTGCGGTATCGCTGTTACTGGCGGTCTACTCCCTGACGCTGCCAAATTGCCCGACCAACAAGGTGAAACGCTCGCAAAGCTGGGTCAGCATGTTGGGGCTGGATGCGTTTGTGCTGTTCAAACAAAAGCGCATGGCGGTGTTCTTCCTGTTTGCCATGTTGCTGGGGGCGGCACTGCAGATCACTAATACCTTCGGCAATCCGTTCCTGCACGATTTCTCCCTTAACCCGCTGTATCAGGACAGTCTCAGCGTGCGCTATCCTTCGGTGCTGCTATCCCTGTCGCAAATCTCTGAGGTGTTTTTCATCCTCACCATCCCGTTCTTCTTACGTAGATACGGCATTAAGCAGGTGATGCTGATCAGCATGGCGGCCTGGACGTTGCGTTTCCTGTTCCTGGCCTACGGTACGCCTGCCGGGTTCGGCTTCCTGCTGCTCCTGCTTTCGATGATCGTTTACGGCTGCGCGTTTGATTTCTTCAATATTTCCGGCGCCATCTTTGTGGAGAAAGAAACCGACCACCGCATTCGTGCCAGCGCTCAGGGGCTGTTTATGACCATGGTTAACGGTGCGGGAGCTTACGTTGGAGCCATCGCCAGCGGTGAGGTCGTGGACTTCTTCACCCATAACGGGGTGAAAGATTGGCAGAGTATCTGGCTGGTGTTTGCTGCCTATACGCTGGTGTTGGGGGTGATTTTTGCCCTGTCTTTCAACTACCAACATCGGCCGGAAGAGATGAAGGGCGAGCTGCAGAAGGCGTAGGGGCGCCGCATGCAGCGCCCCCTCCATGTTAGAGGGCCGGATGAATACTGCTCAGGGATTTACCTGACAGCACGCAGGCTGCGACGCGGTTGGCCAGGTCGACGGCCTGTGGCAGTGACCAACCAGCGGAAAGCCCAGCCAGCAAACCTGCGTTGTGAGCATCACTTGTCTCAGGAGCATCGCCCTGCACGGATTGCGGGGCGTTATGGCCATCGCAAATCCAGGTGACATAGCGATCCAGGCGACAGATAAGCGTAATATTATGTGCTGTAGCATAGTGCTGCGCGGCAATGACAGGGTCGCCTTCACCACACAGGCTCGCCACTTCACTTCGATTTAGGGTAAGCAAGGTATGGCTGTCGCTGATCATGGCGAAAAACTCTTCACTCAACAGGCCGACAAGGGGGCCGGGCGTAAGAAGCCGCCACTGATCGAACGGCATTCGCGTCAGCCATTCGCATAAGGCATCACCAGATTCGCCTGCCATTTGGTCGCCATGGACATAAACCACCGTTTCTGGCTCCAGCGGCAGGGTAGCCAACTGTGCCTTATTCCATTGCGACTCACAGCCAACCACGCTAGCAACGGTACGTTCACCATTGGGTTCGACCAGAGTCTGGCACCAGCCGTTGTCCATTAAGCCGTGACGTAATAGTACCGGCAGCCCCAACTGCTGCATGGCTGCTTCTATGGCTGCTCCCCATTCGCCGTTACCAACCGGTATGCCGTTGATCACCGGAACATTCAACTGGCGTAACGTTCGCGCGACATTGAATGCAGCACCGCTAATTCGCCGTTCACTATTTCCAGTATCGGGTTGCGCGAGAACCACCTCTCCCACGGCACCGCCTACCACCAGGATAGGTTTTACTGCAACAAACTCATTCATTAATGCTCTCCGTTCGACGGCGCACTTTAACATAAACAGGCCGCAAATGGCTGCCCAGGCCGCTCGGTGAAACACAGAGTGTCAAATAGCGGCGGTTTGCGAGAAATAACCATGCTCTTTTGGCGGCGAGTGCGTATAATCGCCGCCCGGCGATAAATTAACCTGCACAAGAGCACCCGAATGAGCACTACCAGCCTGATCCAACCCGAACGTGAATTGTTCTCTTACGAGCCTTATTGGGCCGAATGTTTTGGCCCCGCGCCGTTTTTACCGATGTCGCGTGAGGAGATGGACCAATTAGGCTGGGATAGCTGCGATGTGATTGTGATCAGCGGGGACGCTTACGTTGATCACCCAAGCTTTGGCATGGCGATTGTGGGCCGCATGCTGGAGGCTCAGGGCTTCCGCGTGGGGATCATTGCCCAGCCGGACTGGAGCAACAAAGAAGACTTTATGCGTTTGGGCAAACCGAACCTGTTCTTCGGCGTGACAGCAGGCAATATGGACTCGATGATCAACCGCTATACCGCCGATCGTAAGCTGCGTCATGATGATGCTTACACTGCCGGTAACGTGGGTGGCAAACGCCCGGATCGCGCCACGTTGGTCTATAGCCAACGTTGTAGGGAAGCCTATAAAGATGTGCCGGTCATCTTGGGTGGTATCGAAGCCAGCCTACGCCGCATTGCCCATTATGATTACTGGTCGGATACCGTGCGCCGCTCGGTGCTGGTGGATTCCAAGGCCGATATGCTGATCTACGGCAACGGTGAACGCCCGCTGGTAGAGTTGGCGCATCGCCTGGCGGCGGGTGAAAAAATTCAGGATATCCACGATATCCGTAACACCGCAGTGATGCGTAAAGGGGCCGTGCCGGGCTGGAGTGGGGTGGATTCTACCCGTCTGGACAAGCCGGGCCGTATTGAGCCGATCCCTAATCCTTACGGTGAAGATTTACCCTGTGCCGATGGCAGCACGCCAGAGCCAGAGGCCAAGCCCGTCAGCGTGCGTGCCGCCAAGCCCAAGCCGTGGGAAAAAACCTACGTGCTGCTGCCTTCCTTCGAGAAGGTAAAGGCGGACAAGGTGCTGTATGCCCATACTTCGCGCATCCTGCACCATGAAACCAACCCTGGCTGCGCCCGTGCGTTGATGCAAAAACATGGTGACCGCTACGTGTGGATCAACCCACCGGCGATCCCGCTGACCACACCGGAAATGGACAGCGTGTTTGCCCTGCCGTACCAGCGTGTGCCGCACCCATCCTATGGCGAAGATCGCATCCCGGCCTACGATATGATCCGCTTCTCGGTGAATATTATGCGCGGCTGCTACGGCGGTTGTTCGTTCTGTTCGATCACCGAGCATGAAGGGCGCATCATCCAGAGCCGTTCGGAAGACTCGATCGTGCGTGAAATCGAAGAGATCCGCGACAAGGTGCCGGGCTTTACCGGGGTGATCTCCGATCTGGGTGGCCCAACGGCCAACATGTATATGTTGCGCTGTACCAACCCGCGTGCCGAGCAAACCTGTCGCCGCGCCTCCTGCGTGTATCCGGAAATCTGTACCTATATGGATACCAACCATGAGCCAACCATCAAGCTCTATCGCCGCGCCCGTGAGCTGGAAGGGATCAAGAAGATCCTGATCGCCTCCGGGGTGCGCTACGATCTGGCGGTTGAAGATCCGCGCTATATCAAGGAACTGGCGACCCATCACGTGGGCGGCTATCTGAAGATCGCGCCAGAGCATACCGAAACCGGGCCATTGTCCAAGATGATGAAGCCGGGGATGGGCAGTTACGATCGCTTCAAGCAGTTGTTCGATCAGTATTCCAAGCAGGCGGGCAAAGAGCAGTATCTGATCCCTTATTTCATCTCCTCGCATCCGGGCACCCGCGATGAGGACATGGTGAATCTGGCCCTGTGGCTGAAGAAAAACCGTTTCCGTCTCGATCAGGTACAGAACTTCTACCCATCGCCGATGGCGAACTCCACCACCATGTATTACAGCGGCAAGAACCCGTTGGGCAAGGTGGGGTATAAGAGCGAAGACGTGTTTATTCCGAAGGGCGATCGCCAGCGCCGCCTGCATAAGGCATTGTTGCGCTATCACGATCCGCTCAACTGGCCGCTGATCCGTACGGCGTTGGAAGAAATGGGGATGAAGCACCTTATTGGTGGCCGTCGCGAATGCCTGGTGCCGGCACCGAGCATCGACGAACAGCGCGAGGCTAAACGCCTACAGCGTCATACCCGCCCTGCGTTGACCAAGCACACGGACATTACCCGCCAGCGCACACCGTCCAACAAGCCACCGCGCAAGCCTATCCGCAACGGTAAGGCCTGATAGAACAGGGAGCCCAAGTGGCTCCCTTTTTTATCCCCTAGAGGGGATATTCCATAAATTATCCCTTTCAGGGAAGACTCTGTGGAGCTAGCTATTGCCAGGCTACAAACTGTTATACGCCGCCTCGACCTTCAGCATATAACGCGGTGCCTGCGGTGAGGGGTGGTACTGGCGCACATGCCAGTGAAAGGCCTCGGGTGACAGGTTGTTGATCATGCTGATGGCTTTTTTGCGATCGCTGGAGAAGGTACGTAGCAAGGCTCCTGCGCCGTTGGCATAGGCCACTTCAGTGGCATAGCGGCGGGTCACCGGATCGTCAATCCACTTCAGTTGCTGCTGTTGCAGTGCACCGATATAGGCCGCGCCCAGATCGATATTGGTTTCTGGATCCAACAGATCGTCATTATCCGGGCAGCCGCGTTTGCCTTTAAAGCGGTAGGCATCACAACCGGCGGTATTTGCCTTGAGTTGCATCAGGCCGATGGCGTTGGATGGGCTGACGGCCTTCGGGTTGAAGCCAGACTCTACCTGAATAATGGCGGCGATCAGTTTTTCATCGACATCATACTCGTCGGCCGCGTCTTCGATTTCATCGTCATAGGCATGAGGATCGTGGCTGGTGCGCTGGTGCTTACTGGAACAGCCCGCCAATACCAACAGTATTAACAACATGGCTAGGCGCGGCAAAGATGAGAAAGAGAGGGTCATGAAACTCCAAGCTGCTGTGATCGGATTGCTGCGCCATATCATAGCGCCAGCGCCAGATAATATCTTGGGTTAAAAGCCAATTAACGCGAGAAGCTACCAACAATAAAGCAACGGGGCCGGCAGTGCGGCCCCGACAAACTTACAGTGAATCTGGATCCGGCCCCAGGCGGTTGCCGATATCTAGCCTGGTGATTTCGTTCAGTTCATCCTTATCCAGTTTGAAATCAAACACCTCAAAGTTTTCGCGAATGCGTGCCGGCGTAACCGATTTTGGGATCACGATCAGGCCGCTGTCCAGATGCCAGCGCACGACGATCTGTGCAGGTGTCTTGTCGTACTTCTCCGCCAGCTTTTTGATCAGGGGTTGATCGAAGACGCCTTCGCCCCCTTGCGCCAATGGGCTCCAGGATTCGGTGGCGATGTGATGAGTCGCGTTCCAGGCGCGCAACTGGCGCTGTTGCAACAGCGGGTGCAATTCGATCTGGTTGATCACCGGCGCGATGCTGGTTTCATCCAGCAGGCGCTGCAGATGTGGCGTGTGGAAGTTACAGACGCCGATGCTTTTCACCAGCCCTTGCTCACGTAGTTTGATCAAACCGCGCCAGGCTTCGACATACTGATCCTGTGCCGGTTTCGGCCAGTGGATTAGGTAGAGATCGACGTAATCCAGCTTCAGCTTTTTCAGACTGGTTTCCAGCGCCGCCTGCGGATCGCTCTGATCGTCGTTCCACAGCTTGGTGGTGATAAACAGCTCTTTACGTGGGATCGCGGTGGCTTGCAGCGCGGCACCCACCCCTTCCTCATTTTTGTAGATCGCGGCGGTATCGATGGCGCGATAGCCGACCTCTAGCGCCTTGGTGACGGCCTGCTTGGTTTCTTCAATGCTGGCTTGCCATACGCCGAGACCCAACTGCGGCATCAGATTGCCATCGTGGAGTTTGATGATGGGTTGCATGCGCTATCTCCTTATGACTGCTTTCAGGCCAAGGCCTGTTTACATGATTTTTAGTTCGCAACCTCAGCACTTGCCGAGTTTGCGATCTCAAGCGTGCATATCCAGTACGATACGGTAACGGGCTTTGCCCGCTTCCAGATGCGTGATGGCATCGTTGACCTTGCTCAGTGGGAAATGCTCCACCTGCGGTTCTATGCCATGCCGGGCGCAGAACGCCAGCATGTCAGCAAGGCGTGAAGGGGCACCGGTAGGCGAAGCGGAAAGCTCGGCCTGTTTGCTGATAAACGAGAATACCTGAACCGGCACTGGGTCGGGGATCGCCCCAACGAAGTGCAGGCGGCCTTTTGGAGCCAGGGTGCCGATAAAGGCGTCCCAATCCAGGGAGGCGCTGGCGGTGACCAGAATAAAGTCGAGCTGATTGGCGATGGCCTGCAACGCGGCGCTGTCATTGCTGGCCACTACGCGGTGAGCACCTAACGAAAGCGCTTCGTCCCGTTTGCTATTGGACGAGGTGAATGCGGTGACTTCACAGCCCCAGGCATGCATAAAGCGGATCGCCATGTGGCCCAGGCCGCCGATACCGACCACACCAACGCGCTGTGTTGGGCGGACATCGTATTGCAATAGTGGGTTGAACACCGTGATCCCGCCGCAGAACAGCGGCCCAGCGCTGGTCACGTCAACGCCTTCCGGCAGCGGGATCGCCCAGGCCCAGTGGCTGCGGATGCGATCGGCAAAACCGCCGTGGCGTCCAATAATGGTGGGTTGTACCTCATGACACAGGTGCTGATCGCCGGACATACAGGGGTGGCAGTGCATACAACTGCCACGATTCCAGCCAACGCCTACCACCTGGCCAATCTTCAACCCTTTGTTCTGTGCATGGGCACCCAGCTTGGTGACTTTGCCCACCACCTCATGGCCGGGCACGAACGGGTAGTGGGTCATGCCCCATTCGTTATTCAGCATGGATAAGTCGGAGTGGCAGACGCCGCAGTAATCGATGGCAACTTCAATCTCATCGTCGCCTAACGCACCAGCGTCGAAGGTAAAAGGTTCAAGTGGCTGTCCCTTGCCGGGCGCGGCCCAGGCACGAATGTTATTGTCAGATACGGGGCTGGATTGGTTCGCCATAAAATTCTCCCATGAGTTAACGAGACGATGTTATGCGATGCGATCGAAAGCGCGAGTGAGGCGCAGAACCGTGCCCGATGATCGGTCGGGCACGGTAAGTAGAATCTAAAGCCTAGCAGGAAACTGTGATGTTGCGATGAAATCGTGTGCCAGCAATTAGCGTGCCGCTTGATAAATGCGTTGGCTGACTTCCAGCGTAATGTCCTGATGCTCGCCCAATGCGGTCATGCCGTGCTGATGCAATTTGTCGATCAGGGCAGGGATGGAGCTACCGTCGAGCTGATAATCAGACAGACGGGTTGGCACGCCCATTTGTTCAAAGAAGGCACGGGTGGCGGCAATCGCGCCATCGATACGGCTTTCTTCGGAACCGTCATGCAGACCCCAGACGCGATCGGCGTATTGCAGCAGCTTTTCGCGTTTCTGGGCTTTTTTCTCTACCAACAAGGCAGGCAGGACGATGGCGAGGGTTTGTGCGTGATCCAGGCCGTGCATGGCGGTCAGTTCATGGCCAAGCATATGCGTTGCCCAGTCTTGCGGTACGCCGGCACCGATCAGGCCGTTCAGCGCCATGGTGGCACTCCACATCACGTTGGCTCGTACTGCATAGTTTTCCGGTTCGGCCAGCGCACGCGGGCCATCTTCCAGCAGCGTTAACAGCAGGCCTTCGGCAAAGCGATCCTGCACCTTGGCATCGACCGGGTAAGTCAGGTATTGCTCAATGGTGTGGACAAAGGCGTCGACTACGCCGTTGGCGATTTGGCGCGGTGGCAGTGAATAAGTCACAACCGGATCCAGTACGGCGAACAGAGGTTGCACCAGCGGGGAGAAGAAGTGCTGTTTGTCGCCGCTGCTCTTACGGGTGATCACCGCGCCGCTGTTGGATTCGGAGCCGGTCGCTGGCAAGGTCAGTACGCAACCCATCGGTACTGCGCTGACGATCTCGCTGCCCACGGTTTTCAGGATATGCCAAGGATCGCGATCGGCCTGGTAGTCGGCCGCTGCCGCGATGAATTTGGTGCCATCAACCACCGAGCCGCCGCCGACCGCTAGCAGGAAGTCGATCTTTTCTGCTCGCACGACTTCCACTGCTTTCATCAGGGTTTCATAGGTTGGGTTCGGCTCGATACCGGAGAACTCCTGCACGTTGCGGCCAGCCAGCGCGGCATAGACCTGATCCAGCACGCCGTTGTTCTTCACGCTACCACCGCCGTAGGTGATCAGGATGCGGGCGTCCGCCGGGATTTGTTTGCCTAATTCGGCAATCTGGTCTTTACCGAACAGGATTTTGGTTGGGGTATGGAGGATGAAATTATGCATGTTCGTATTCTCTTTTGTAGACCTGTCGTCTTTCAAGCTGCAGCTTGAAATCCATAGGGTATAGGTATAAAGGAAGCGCCAGCGGCGCAAAATAACTGGAGTGTATTGTCGGTAACCAGGCCCGATTGCACAATGCACATTCCTGCCGGTGTCTTGCCTATTTCTACAATATACTGTAGAAAATGCATCTTTATGGTTATTATCCGTGTCGAATTGTTCAGACGGCTAGAGAGGCTTGCTGATGGAGAACGTTGAACTACGCAGTCGTATGGCGCGCCAGGCGATGCGCTTTGCCGCCGCCAAAGGCTATAGCCCAACACCCGTACCTATGGTGAAGGTGCTGTATTCCGACGAATATTGCCCGCGTCAGCCGGTGATGTATGAGCCAGGGATCGTCATCATCTTTCAGGGCCACAAGGTGGGCTACTGTGGCAGCAAGGTGTTTCAGTACGATCCGCGCAATTACCTGCTGATGACAGTATCGCTGCCGTTTGAGTGTGAAACCTTTGCCAGCCCGGAACAGCCGCTGGTGGGACTGGCGGTCAATATCGACACCCAGATGCTACAGGATCTGTTGATCGATATCGGGGATGACGACTACCTGATGCAGCCCAGAGGGGAAAGCAGTGGCGTAAACCTGTCAGTGCTTAGCGATGAAATGCTGTGCGCCACTGAACGCCTGCTGGATGTGATGGAGAAACCGCTGGACGCTCGGGTACTGGGGCCACAGATCGTGCGCGAGCTGCTTTATTATGTGCTGTGCGGCAGCTGCGGCGTTTCGTTGCAAGAGTTGGTTAACCGGCATACCCATTTCAGCCAGATCGCCAAGGCATTACGGCGGATCGAAAACCAGTATGCCGAGAACCTCAACGTCGAGCAGTTGGCGTATGAGGTGAACATGAGCGTGTCGGCGTTTCACCATAACTTCAAGGCGGTGACCAACACCTCGCCGCTGCAGTATGTGAAGTCGTATCGTCTGCACAAGGCGCGTTTGCTGATGGTACATGATGGCCTGAAGGCCAGCACGGCGGCGATCCGCGTGGGCTACGAGAGTGCTTCGCAGTTCAGCCGCGAGTTTAAGCGGCTGTTTGGCATTACGCCGAGCGATGAAATCGCCCGGCTGCGGGACAATAGCGCCATAATGCAGGGTTAACGCGTCAGTACGATTTTGCCGAACGGGTCGCGATCGAGGTGATCGAGCGCTGCGGGTAGCTGATCGAAACGGTAATGCTGGTTGATGTGTGAAGCCTTGCTGGAAGGACGATTTAGCCGCGCCACCCGATTCAGGAGGCGCGTTTTTTGCGCCAAACGACCAGCATCACGCCCAGCAGTCCAGCGACCAACAGCACCATCGGCAGGATCATCAGCCCGGCCATCACCTGATCTTCGTGGCGTTTAACCAGCGGGATTTGGCTAAAGGCATAGCCTAGCGTAACCACCGAGCCGACCCACAGCAAGCCACTGAGCCAGTTAAAGATTTGAAAACGGGTACTATTGAGGCCAGAGATACCGGCCATGGTAGGTAACAGGGTGCGTACAAACGCCAGGAAACGGCCAATCAGCAGAGCGACCAGGCCGTGGCGGTTAAACAGCATGTGCGCGCGTTGATGGTATTGCGCCGGCAGCTGTAGCAACCAGCCTTTTACCACTGAGGTATGGCCGAGCCATCGCCCTTGCAGATAGCTGAGCCAACAGCCAAGGCTGGCGGCGACCGTCAGAATAATCAGCGTGGGGATAAAGCTCATCACGCCTTTGGCGATCAAGGCACCGGCCAACAGCAGTAAGCTATCTCCGGGCAGGAAGGAAGCGGGCAACAACCCGTTTTCCAAAAACAAGGTGGTAAAAAGGACGGTATAAACCACCCAAATCACGCTGGGATCGGCAAGTGCAGTAAAGTCTTGCGTCCACAGTGCGTGAACAATCTCTCTTAATACATCCATTTTTTATCCTGGGGGTGCCTGGGCTGACTTTCTATAGGCTACCGTGTTGTTATAGCCATGCTCGCGAGTAAGATGAGGCCGCACACTGGCGGTCAGACCCTGGAGCACGGGTATAGTGTACCGCTATTAGCTTAAGCGAACAGTAAACAGAGCGTAGAAAATGTGGCAAAGGCTGTAAAACTCGGAAAAGTACGGGCGTCCAATAGACGTTTTTCCGCAGTAGTGATGGCGTGAGCTATTCACCCGATTATGTCCTGCAGGGGGTAAAAAGCAGCGGTTTGAGTGATGATTTTGTTAGCATTGTGGGTAGGCTATGTTATGCCAAATGATGCGCAAACCCTGATAGTGACAAGGGGTGTATCATTTTTCCCCGCCGATGCGTTATTGAGTAAATAATAATGATAACTACTATCAATCCCTGATTGGTTTGATATGATCGCACGCTGAATTCTTCCTTAAATGTTGAAATGGGTGGAGGCACAGCGTGAAAACGGCTGGCAAAATGACAAATCTAAGTGCTCAGGGCGCAGGCCGTGGGCAATGGGGCGCATTGGGGCGCAGTGTGATCGCCTCACTGGTATTGGTGGTGGGGTTGGCGGGCAACGCTCAGGCGGCACCGGCCACTGCACCAGCAGTTACGCAAAGCGTTGCTGCGGCAACGACACCAGCAGCCCCAGAAGCGGTAACCCCAGTGGCGGGCACCCCCGAAAATATCACCCCGGCTAATCCTGAACCGACCATCCAACCGCCAGAAACGCGTGGCATGGACCTCTCCGTTTGGGGCATGTATCAGCATGCCGATATCGTGGTGAAAATCGTGATGATTGGCCTGGTGCTGGCGTCTATCGTCACTTGGACCATTCTGTTTGCCAAAGGTAGCGAGCTGGTTCGTTCCAAGCGCCGTCTGCGCCGTGAGCAGTTGGCGCTGGCCGATGTGCGTTCGCTGGACGATGCCTCCGAACTGGCGCAAAGCTTCTCGTCAGAGAGCATCAGCGCGGTACTGCTGCAAGATGCGCAGAACGAACTGGAATTGTCGGCGGCCTCCAACGACAACAACGGCATTAAAGAGCGTACCGGATTCCGTCTGGAACGCCGCGTAGCGGCCTACGGGCGTCAACTGGGGCGTGGTAATGGCTTCCTGGCCACCATTGGTGCCATTTCACCGTTTGTCGGCCTGTTCGGTACCGTATGGGGCATCATGAACAGCTTTATCGGCATTGCCCATTCGCAAACCACCAACCTGGCGGTCGTTGCCCCGGGTATTGCGGAAGCTCTGCTGGCCACCGCACTCGGTCTGGTTGCCGCTATCCCGGCGGTGGTGATTTACAACATCTTTGCTCGCGTTATCGGCGGCCACCGTGCTCAGGTCGGCGATGTGGCGGCGCAGGTGCTGCTGCTGTTGGGCCGCGATCTGGATCTGGCAGCCTCGGCCGATGCCAAACGTTCGCAGCATGCGCACCAGCTGCGGGTGGGGTGAGTTATGGCGATGCGCTTAAATGAAGATCTGGACGACAGCGGCGAACTGCATGAAATCAACGTGACGCCGTTTATCGACGTCATGCTGGTGCTGTTGATCATCTTTATGGTGGCTGCGCCGCTGGCAACGGTAGATATTCGTGTCGATCTGCCCGCCTCTTCCGCTAAACCGCAGCCGCGTCCGGAAAAACCGGTGTTCCTGTCGGTGAAGGCAGACAAGCAGCTGTACGTGGGTGATGAGCCGGTGACGGCGGAACAGCTGACAGCAGTGCTGGATCAACGCACGCAGTCGAATAAAGAAACCACCATCTTCTTCCAGGCGGACAAGACCGTAGATTATGAAACGCTGATGAGCGTGATGGATACGCTACGCAAAGCCGGCTACCTGAAAGTTGGGCTGGTGGGGATGGAAGGCGTGGCCAAGTAATCTGATACTCAGCTATTTCCTCTTCTTCGGGTTGTCGAACTCGAGGAAGAGGGCGCGATGACCTGCTTACTCCGCGAAATCTGCACCACAACCCACCCCGAATTCCAACGATACTGCACGGGCTATTTAGCCACGTGCATGTGCTGCAGCACGAGTGATTTGCTCATCGGAAGGGCGCACGCCGGTATACAACACAAACTGCTCCAAAGCCTGTAAAGCGATCACTTCGGCACCGGTAACCACTTGCAAACCCTGCTCACGGGCATTGCGGATCAACGGGGTTTCTGCCGGTAAAGCCACCACGTCGAAGGCGATCTTCGCAGCCTTGATAGTGGCCGGTTCAAATGACAACTGCTCGGCTTCGCTACCGCCCGCCATGCCGATTGGCGTGACGTTAATCACCATCTCCACCTGCAAATCGCCCACTTCTGGTTGCCACTGATAACCATACTGTGCTGCCAGTGCCTGGCCCGCCTGTGGATTGCGTGCAATGATATAACCGTTCTTGAACCCAGCATCGCGCAGGGCGGCGGTCACCGCTTTGGCCATACCGCCGCTGCCACGCAGGGCAAACGAGGTGGTCGGGGATATCTGGTATTTCGCCAGCAGTTTGGCGATGGCGATATAGTCGGTGTTATAGGCCCGCAGGAAGCCGTCGTCATTAACGATGGTATTAACCGATTCAATTGCCGTGGCCGACGCATCCAGCTCATCAAGGAACGGAATACAGCTTTCCTTGAACGGCATGGAAACCGCACAGCCGCGAATACCCAAAGCGCGTACGCCGCCAACCGCTGCCTGAATATCTTTGGTGGTGAACGCCTTGTAGATGAAGTTCAGGCCCAGTTCCTGATACAGATAGTTGTGGAAACGGGTACCGAAATTGCCTGGCCGACCGGCCAGTGACATACACAGCTGCGTATCTTTGTTGATTTCACGACTCATTGGGCGCCCTCATTGAAATAAATCTCCCCGCAGTTTGGCCAGCATTCCGCAGGGATAATCGGTTCAGCTTACGCTAAATGACGATAAATTCAACAAAGCCCCAGTCCTGCATAATTAATCCCTCATTGCTGTTTTTTGGCAAGGGGAGGCCGTAAACGATGACTGTCGTTTAGCCAAGGCCAACCCGCGATTAACGAAAACTATTCACTTTGTGCTAATAATTTTTCCGCTGTTTCCTTGGTCGTTACCAGGCAATTAATATAACCACCGTTAATGGCACCCAGAATGCCGGATAATTTTTCATAGGAGTGGGCAACGCCGATAGCGTATGGTGCTCGTTTGATTTTATCCAGTGTGATATTCATGGTTTTATCGGAGAAATAGGTTTTCACCTCATTACCGGTCGCATCATAAAAGCGTGAGCAAATATCTCCGGCGACCAGGGCAGTATTAAAATGCTCCATTGCCTCATTGCCATAAAAAGCACGCCAGGTAGAGTGACCGGTAATATTGGGGGAGCCGATACCGAAAACGGCAATATCCAACTGGTTCCAATAGGCCGAAATAGTGCGGTAATGTTGCGATTCCATGATGCCATCGCGGATCATTTTTTGCTCTAAGATGGCTGGGAAATCAATTAACTGTGATTCGGCGCGCATCTTCACTGCCGCGCTGTAAACCAGGGTATTGACGTGATAGCGGCTTTCCAGTTTGCCGGAAGGGCCACCGACCATTGGCACACAGGTAACGGTTCTTTTACCGCAGTCTTCGGCCATTTGGTCCACCACGGCGGCCAGGGCGCTTCCCCAGGAAAAGCCAATCACATCGCCGTCTTTGATAATGCCGTTGAGAAACTCGGCGCACTGCTGTCCCATGCTATTGAGCTGCGCCTGCAAGGGTTGCTGGCTATCGATGGGGGAAACGATAGCCTCTTTCAATCCGAAGCGCTGTTTCAGCCGCTGCTCCAGCAGCAGACTTTCGTTAAATTGATAGTTAATGGCAATGGTGACAATGCCTTGCGAGTCTTTTGATACGTGTGCGCAGGGTCAGGTTGTTGCGCTCAATGCGCTGAGTGAAAATTTTACCGGCCAGATACTCTTCTCTGGCATAGCTACCCCAGTTACCGCTGGTTATCATGCCGATACTGAACGGAGTCAGTAGTGCAAGTAGCTCCCGGAAGGTCTCATCGGTTCGGGGACCGAAAGTGTAGGCCAGAACACCGCCGTTTTTGGTGTTATATGCGTACTACAGCCAGTGCTGTTGAGCCTTGCTGCCGACGAAACCCCATTGCTCATTGAGCTAGCAGATGAGCGCCACATCAGCATGAGCAGCGGGAGACGACGTTATCCTGTGTGCCAGCAGTATGGACAATGAGCTGGGCTTTGAGCGGCTGATGGGAAGAGAATACAAGGTGGTGGTACGTAAGGGGCACTCGTGTGAGAACGCCCGCATGCTCAAGGAGCTGCAACATTGTGATTGGGCTGGCAGCTACTACCGTCTGCTACATGAACTGTTTGGTGATATGGCGCCGGCGATCAGCGTCACCTGTGAGACCTTTATGGTTTGCACCAGTCTGGTGGCGCAGAGTGACTTTGTCAGCATTCTGTCTGTCGATGTGATCTCCGATCCTATCCTGGGCCGCCATCTGGTGGCGCTGGAATTGGATAAAGCTTTACCGTATGCCACTTGCTACCTGATCCAACGAAAGGATACGACGCTCACGCCGATGGGCGCCTACCTGGCCCGTCTGTTCAGGCAGCATTGCCGCTAGTGGCCTATTCGTGGCGCCGTTACCGGCGGATGCAGATGATCAGTGGATTGGAAAATCCTTTAAGAATAATGGCATCTCTATTTAGCGCCCTGATCTTGGAGTAAAACTCAATACCCGGAGTTTGCGGTAACACTCTGTGCTGCCATAGCTCCTCTGGCGTGTTATCCACGGGGTGGCTCTCCGTACGGGTAAAGACCATTTTTTCCACGTTATCCAGCTCGGACGGGGAGACGGTAAAGAAGGTCGTCCTTCTCAGGACATAGCTATGCCCCTGATTCTTGACCGAGCCGGAAAATTTTACACTCCCATGATGCTGCGCAGTAAATATGATGTCGACATGGGTGTTAACCTCAACGCTGTCACCTTCACGGACATTGAGGTGTTCGAATAACTGGGCATCACAATGGAACGGCCTGTAGGAGGCAAATTGATATACATAAAAAAGCATGGTGCTCAGGCATATTAGCAGCAGCAAGGCTACGACGAACTTTTTCATGGTGTTACTCTACTATCTTGTAATTTAAACAATTTTTATACCTGGTGGTGTCAAGTTTACTGCAGGCGGCGAGTAGCCGAACTCTGAGGCGTTCGTTGTTAGGGTGTGCTTCGGCATAAAAAATATCCAGGTCTTCCTGCGAGCAGTCTATCCCTTCTTCTGTCATCTCCCTGATTATTTTAGCCGTAAAATCTCCATTTGGCTTGTTGTCGTTCAAGTCATAGATACTGCACTTTCCATAGGTCGTCAGGAGTTTAACACTCTCTTTTTTGGTGTGTATTAATGTGGTCATGCCGATCAGCGTGCTTAATAACAGTAACAGGGCCAGCACGAAAGAGAGCATGCGGTGTTTTTTTAGCGACAGATAGAGTGAGCCACGATCCTTTGGCTTGTCGATTTCTGCTGTCGTGCCGCCAGGGTTAACAGTTAACCCTTCATTAATAGTGGTTTTATTATCGCTTGGGGCCTGCTGGGTGATGATGTTTTGTATCGGATGGATCTCTGCGTCCAATCTAAACCCGACACGGGGCACGGTGAAGATAATATCCTTATTAATCGCAAGGTTGCTGAACGCCTTTCTTAGCTCACTTATGTGATTGTTAAGACTGGCATTGGATGGTGAAAAGCCATAGTCCTCCCACACCTTTTTAAGGATGTCATCACGAAGCAGATTGATTCTGTTGTTGTTAATCAACTCACTTAACAGTCTGGTGGCCGGTTTTGATAATTCAATAGATTGCTGAGGATCGTTTTTTAAGATTAATAATCTATTGTCAGGATCAAAGGTCACTGTGAGATTTATTATATATTTCATGGCGATAGTCGAGCTTCCTTGATGTTGATGTCTGTCTGTCCGGACGTATTATTTAATGAGAATAGTCTTAATCAATGGGTTTCGGGTAGGTATTTAGTTAGAAAACACCCGTAGAGTCAACCCTTGTCTGAACTATTTTTTTATTCAAAATAACTACCTGAATTGTAACTAGTATTACCTACTTACCAGATTGTTTTATTTTGCTTGCTTTGGGGTTAAAATTCAAATAAACAATAATTAATAGGATTTAATTCTAATTAATATGGATTATTTGGATTATTTTGCTTTTTTTGGGGTCGGGCGATAGCATGATTTTGCCGTCAAAAACCGGATCGCCAGGCGACCAGGCGACAGAGCAAGGAGCGACAAGGAGAGCTGCTTATCGCTCATAAAGGAATAAAATGAAACCACACATCGTTATTGCCATTCAGGATACCAACCGCTTTTTTGCCTTGGGAATCCAACATATTTTGCAGGCCTATTTTCAGGCAAAAGGCTGCACAGTGGATTTTGTGCCGCTTTCCTCAGAGAAGACGATCGACCTGATGATTTGTGCCAAATCCCACAACGGGCCGATGCTGGCCAATCGCTTATGGGAACAAAAAGTGGGCAGGCTATTTGGGACGATTGTCGTACGGGAAAGCGTCATTGAGGACATAAGACTAGAAAAGCCTGAGCACAATGGCCCAAGTTTATTAGGCCGCAGGGAAAAGGCTGAGGCGGTAGTGCATTTGCTAGAGCAGATGTTTAATCGCGCGTGCTTTCAGCATTTGCAGGCAGTAAAGGAAGGAACGTGCTTTCAGCATTTGCAGGCAGTGAAGGACGGAGCGTGTATCAGCCTGAGGCTGACCCCGCGTGAGCGGGATATTTTGCAGGGGATCAGCAGGGAACTCACGCCCAGGCAAATCGCCAATAACCTGTCACTTAGCGTCAAGACCGTCAGCACCCATAAACTCACTGCGATGCGCAAACTAGGTTTCAAACGTAATAGCGAATTATATTTCTGGTTACGGCAGGGAAGGCTGGATCTGGAAAATAGTGCGTTATAGACAAAATAGCGGGGCCCGCATGGCAGACCCCGGAGACTGTAGATATTCCTTAAACGACTCACGATGTAGAAAGCTTCAGGATACTTTTCGCAGGTGGGCTAGGCCATCAAGGCAATGGCTTTACCCAGCACCCTTGTCGCCACACAGGTGGCAGTAATCCATCGTGTCGATCACCGCCAGCAAGCCCCGCGTGGCGCAACAGGAAACTTCCCTGACGATGAGCGAAGATATTCTGCTGCCGGTGCAGGTCAATCAGCACGGCACCTTACTGGCCATCGAGCTATTATGCGAAACCGTATCTGATGGCATTCAGCCCTCGGTTTGGTGGCCGCCAAGCTAAGGCGCTACCCGGCTAACGCCTAATCATCCCGGTTTATTTTCGCCGTCTTGTTTTTCCTCAATGCTTACGACACTATCTCAGGCAAAATTCACTCGGGACGAGAGTGAACACTGGATATAAGTAAGGACATCGATGAAAAAACTCATATTAGCCGCGGTGGTCTCTGCCATCTCCGGTACCAGTCAGTTCGCACTGGCCTCTTCCGATGAAACCGGCTGTGGTTGGAGCGACTATTGCTCAATGAGCGGTGTGCCTTATCTGGCTGCCGATAATGATACTCGCGTCAATCTGCTGATGTTGGCGGCGGGGATGCACAATTTGCCCGTGACGCTGTCGTCATTACCGCAGGATATTAGCCGTAACAGGGGATACACGTTTGGCGTGTTCCCTGGTGCAGCAGCGCCTGCAACCGATCAGGCTACCGCACCAGCTCAAACCGCCGTGCCACAGGAAAATCCTCTCAATGCGCAGGCGTTAAGCTTAGGTATTAAACCCTCGGGCTTAACCGGCGTTACCGAAGAAAATGAAGGCCGCTGGGTGTCCAATAATTCAGATTCACTCAGCCAATTCTTCCAGGCCCTGCTGGCCGATCGGCAGTTAGATCAGGCCGAACGCGATTTACTGGCGTTGCGCCGGGCCAAAATTTACCGGAGTGAGGCGCAGCTGGAGCAATTTTTACCGCTGATGGCCAACTATGCTGAAGGTTCTCATGCGGCGGCGTTCAGAGATTACCTCACCAGTGCGGAGCTGTTTTATCAGGGGCAGTTTGCCGATGCGGATAGCGGGTTCCAACGGTTAAAAGAGTCGGATCAACACTGGGTGGCCGAAACCGCTGCTTATATGCTGTTCCGCGTCGCCTTGAACCAGATCACTGAAAATGCCACGGATCAGTACGGTATGTTCGACCCGCAGCGGGCCAATAAAGAGGCGGGTGCCCTGGCATTGCAACGCGCACAGGCCTATCTGGCCGCTTATCCCCAAGGCGAATATGTGGATTCCGTACAGGGATTACAGCGTCGGGTGAATTGGTATCTGTCTGATTGGCCACGTCTGGCGCAACTGTATGAAACCGAGATCGCCGCAGCCACCGATATCAATACGCTCAGTGCGATGATCGATGAAGGGGATCAAATCCTGCTGAGCCGCAATATTGCTTATAACAGCGAAGATAAGCCCTTTGTCAGCAATGCTGATGCCCCGTTGCTGACCTTTACCCAGACCATGAAGTGGCTGCGTCAATATAACCTTGATAACCAGTCGATGCCGAAAGTGACCGATGAGATGCTGCAGGGGTACAAACCGATGTTTGTTGCCGCCAATCAGTTGCCGCTCTGGGAATATATGCATAATGCCTGGCTGTTCTATCAGCAAAAGGATTATGCCGCGGTAGCCAAGGCGATCCAGCCTGCTGCACAGCTGACAGCGAACGACCTTATCGCATTCAGCCAGCAAATCCTTTACGGCAATGCTCTGGTGATGCAGGGAAATTGGCAGGGTGCCGAGGCTCATTGGCGTCATCTGCTCAGCCTGAAACTTAATCCTTACCAACAACAGTATGTGCAGTTGATGTTGGCCACCGCCTTGGTGCAGGAAAATAAAGCTGCGGCTATTTTTGCCCCAAACAGCCCAATCAATAACCTGCGTTACCGCTCAGTGGTGCTCAAAAGCCTGGCCAACAAAGCGTTGCTACAACAGCAGGCCGCTGGTGCGCCTAACGATGAAGAAAAGACCATCGCTCTGCATACCGTGCTGTTTAAGGATTTGATGGTAGGCGACTATCAGGGGTTTATTGATGACAGCCAGCTGAAAAAAAATATCAAGCAGACGCCTGACCCGCAGGTATTTGGCGATGTAGCACTCAGCGTGTTCGATTGGGATGGTGGTCAGACCGAGCCTGGCTATTTCTGCGCTTCTTTAGCGGCTAACGTTGCTGTATTGGCGAAGAACAAGGCCGATCCGCACGCCATGAACTGCGTGGCAGAGTTCTTGCGTACCACCTTTGCCGATATTAATACCGAAGCGGAAATGGGGGCCAATGAAGGGTTGGATGACCTAGCCAGAACCGAACTTTATAAAGATAAAGCACACGGCAGATTAAAATATTATCAGCAAGTGATCGCCGATCCCAAGGCCGAGCCGGAAGATAAAACCTATGCGCTCTACCGTGCGGTGATGTGTTTCTCTCCTTCTGGCTACAACAGATGCGATCGGCAGGAGATCTCGCAAAAAACTCGCCAGCGTTGGTTTAACCTGTTGAAGAGTCAGTATAAAGGTAACCAGTGGGAACAGAAGCTCAAATACTATTGGTGATGCGGTTATTGCTGCTGCTGTGGTTGCCTGTTTCCGCAACCGCAGTGGCGGATAACGAAGCTGGCCAATATGTGAATGCGCATGATTACCGCGCATTCTGGCTTTGGTCCGGCGTCTGGCCGCAGCCTGCGTTGCAACGGGCCGATCTGCTCTATCTCCATCAGGGTGAAATCGTGAATGGCCGTCAGGGCGCTCGTTTCCTGAAGTTGGGGCTACCGCTGAGTAAGCTTCAGGCTCCCGCCGTCTGGATCACCGTACGTGTCGCAACTCTGGACATGTCCGATGAGGTATTGGCTGCAGCGTTACGTTTACCAGGCCGTTGGGCTGCGACAGGCAACCGGGTGGTGGGGCTACAGATCGACTTTGACGCGGCAACCTATCAACTGGATAAGTACGCGGAGTTTCTCAATAAGCTGCGCGGTCGATTACCCAAAGAATACGCTTTGGGAGTTACTGGCCTGCTCGATTGGGCAAAGACCGGCAACGTCAGCCAGTTAAACGCGTTGCCAATCGATGAGTTGGTGATCCAAACCTATCAGGGGCGGCGCACGGTCACGGAGTATGAACGCTATCTCCCCGCGCTGCTTAAGCTACAAATCCCCTTCAAAATCGGCCTGGTGCAGCAGGGTGACTGGAACTCCGAATGGCAACGGCGGTTAGCCGCCTCGCCTTACTATCGCGGCGAAGTGGTTTTTTTGTTGAATACCACTCTATAGTCGTCTGTGTTGATATTATTCATCACTAAAGCAAATACTATATAGCTTGGTAAATATGTAGGTGCGCTGCATGCTGCGCACCTACATATCTCGTTCCTGCCTTTAATCCTGCCACTAAACACTGACTAAACAGCCGAGGATTTTACCCGTGTTTAGTAATGCTAGAGCGCTGGGCTTGATAGCTTTCACAAAAGCATCACGCAACCGCAGCGAGGCAGGTAAAGTCGCTTGATTGAATAATATCTCCGCTATAAATTGATCTGCATCGTTTCACTAAAACGATACAGATAATGCCAGGTTGTATATTTAATACATTGATTATGAATTGATTTAATGGATTTTCGTTCATAAAAACATCGATTGGCGCTAGCACCGGAGGAGAGCGAAAACATGGCAAATATTCGTGATGTCGCCCATCTCGCCGGTGTTTCCGTGAGCAGCGTTTCCAACGTGTTAAACGGTCGAGTCGATCAGATGCGCCCGGAAACCCGGCAGCGGATCGAACGGGTGATGCGTGAATTGAACTATCAGCCCAACAGGGTGGCACAGCAGTTGAAAACCGGGCATGCCCGGATGATTGGTCTGCTGGTCCCCTCGATCGTCAACCCCAGCTTTTCTGCCCTGGTTCGCGAGGTCGACCTGGCGGCTAAAGAGCACCGCTACCGGGTGTTGCTGGGCAATACCTATCGGCAAGAAGACGAAGAGCGTACCTTTATCGAGGATATGTTCGCCCATGGGGTGCGCGGCATTATCGTCGCGGCGAGTGATACTCGTAAGACCCATTTCGCACAGGCTGCCGAAATGGGAATGATGATTGTCAACTACGATAACCGGATGACGGGGAGCCTCACCGCTGACGCCCGGTTATTCGACAGCGTCTCAATGGATAACGTAGAGGCCGGGCGGCTGGCGGCTCAGCATCTGATCGAAAGGGGTTGTCGCAATATCGTTTTTGCCACCGAGGCCAGTTTGACCATGAGCCGCAGCCATAAGATTGAAGGGTTCCTGACGGTGGTGCGGAATTATCGGTTGCCCGCTCAGCAGCGGGTGATAGAGGGTAAAGCCTGTGGTGAGTATGGCGATACCGAGATGACCGAGCTGGGTTTTGCCCTGGCCACTCAGGTGCTTGCACTTTCTCCGCTCCCGGATGGTGTGGTGGCTATCAACGATGCTTTGGGCATTGGCCTACTAGCGGGGTTGCGGGAAGCGGGGGTGGCGGTGCCTGGTGAGATCTCGGTGGTGGGTATCGACAATATTCCGCTCTCGGGGCTGGTCTGGCCCGCGCTGACCTCCGTCATGCCACCGCTTGCCGAGATGGCCCAGGTGATGGTAGGCCGCTTATTGCAGCGCATAGGAGACCCTGCATTGGCCCCTGAAGAGTTTATTTTCCCGCCTGTATTAGTCAGGCGTCAGTCGGTAATAACCATCACGCCATAACGCGTATAGAGTAACGAGAACGATTAAATAGCATTATTTATTTTCAGGTAAATACACCTGCACCCATCAGGCAAGCCTGTAGCAGATTATTATTCCGATTAACGACATTGGAAGTATTCTATTATGCAAAAAAGAACGCCTCATGAAATTGAACGCAGTGCCATTAGAAAAATGACGCTGAATATTGTCCCGTTAATGATCTTATTATACTTTCTGGCATTTCTGGATCGTAATAATATGGCCTATGCGGCTATTGCTCTGGAAGATAGCCTGGGGTTAACCGCCTCGGCTTTTGGCTTTGCTTCCGGGATATTCTTTATCGGCTATTTTATGTTTGAAATTCCCAGCAATGCGGGAACCATCAAGTTTGGCCCGCGTATCTGGTTTGCCAGGATCCTCATTACCTGGGGAATCTTTGCCGTGTTGATGGGTTTTGTCCGTACGCCGATGGAGCTGTATATCTGTCGGTTTATGCTGGGCGTCTGTGAAGCGGGTTTTTTCCCCTCGGTGGTCTATTACTTTACTGTGTTTTTCCCGGCGAAGTACCGCACCAAGATCCTCGGTATGTTTATTATCGTCCAGCCGTTATCAAACGCTATCGGCTCACCGATTTCCGGGCTGATCCTTAACATCGAGCATGGTTGGTTTGGTCTGGAACCGTGGCAGTGGCTATTTATCCTCGAAGGTATTCCACCAGTGATTATTGGCCTATTTATCCCTTTTATTATCAAGAACTCACCGAAAGACGTGGGCTATCTTGATGTGGAAGAAAAAGCCTGGCTAATGGACAACACCACCCGTAGCAAATCGGGTTCTCAGGTCAAACTGTTTGATTTCGTACAGGGCATAAAAAATAAAAAGTATCTGTTATACGCCATGTTGAATTTTGGCATGGTGTGTGGGATCTACGGCTTTGGGATGTGGCTACCCTCCATCATCACTGCCATTTCCGGCGATGATATTTTCCGCGTGAGCCTGATTGCTTTGATTCCTTATGGCCTGGCCGCCTTGCTGGTTTATCCGTGGAGCCTATGGGCCAGTAAAACCAAAAAAATCGGCGTGTTTGCCGGCATCAGTATGATTGTCGCCGCCTTTGGCCTGATTGGTGCCGTGGTGTTCTTTAACTACAACGTGTTTGTCGCGCTGATGTTCCTGAGCATCGCTTCTATTGGTATCTATACCTCGGTTCCTTCATTCCTTTCCATGCCTGCCAATATCTCTACCGGTGCGGCAGCGGCGGCTGGACTGGCGGTGGTGAGCTGTATCGGCAATATCGGTGGTTTTGTCGCGCCTTACGTTGTCGGGTTATTAAAGGATGTCACTAACAGTAATACTCCGGGGCTGGTTTTCCTGTCGCTGTGTTTATTGGTTACCGGATTGATCTGCATTTTTTACTGCGCCAAACAGCGTGAAGGCGTTATTCGCTCATAACCGACTTTATCTACAGATAATCGAGAGGAAATAAAATGGGAAACCTATCAGGTAAAAAAGTCTTTATTACTGGTGCCGAGCAAGGGATTGGCAAAGCTACCGCAGAGCAGCTGATTAACGCCGGGTGTGACATCTACATCCACTATTTCAGCGGCGAAGAGGGGCCAAAGGAACTGGCTGAGTTAGCCCATTCACGCGGACAACGGGCTGTCTATGGTTATGCAGATTTAACCGACACCGCAGATACCCAGCGATGCGTCGCTGCTGCTGCCGAGTTTTTGGGGGGAATAGATATACTGATCAATAACGTGGGCGGTATCATCGCCCGTAAATGGCTCGACGAGATCGACCGTCAATTCTGGCAAACGGTGATTGATGTCAATATGACGACCATGCTTAACGTAACGCAAAGCGCGCTACCTTACTTAAAAAGCGCCAAGGATGGGGCCAGTATCGTTAATTTGGCTTCCCTCGCTGGCCGTTCCGGCGGGCATTCTGGTTCGCTGGTTTACTCCACCACCAAAGGAGCAGTATTAACCTGGACCCGTTCCCTGGCGGCGGAACTGGGAGAACATGGCATCAGGGTCAACGCCGTTGCGCCGGGGCTTATTCTAGGTACGCGTTTCCATAACCAGCATACCAGCAAAGAATCTGCCGATGAAACCATCCACGGCATTCCCCTTGGCCGCGCGGGGAACCCGGAAGATGTCGCTCGGGTAATTAAATTCCTCGCCTCGGAATATGACGGCTTCGTCTCTGGTGCCACCATCGATATTAACGGCGGCATTTACCGCATGTGAACCTACCCAGGCAGGCACAACCTGCCTGTCTTCCTTGTTGGAAAACAACATGATCAAAGCCGATATTATTCATCCGCAACTGTTGGGCGCCTTGGCGCTGTGCGGGCACAAGACCCAGATCCTCATCACCGATGGAAACTACTCGTTCGTTACCAACTCGTCGAAAGACGCCACCATTGTTTACCTGAACCTGGCCCCCGGTATGATCGCCAGCAGTGTGATATTAGCAAAGGTGTTAAAGCACATTAACGTGGAGCACGCCTCGATGATGGCTTGGCCGCAAGACTTTACCAACACCATTGCTGCCGAATACCAGCAACTGCTGCCCGACGGTTGCCCCATCGATTATCTCAGCCGCGAGGCTTTCTACACTGCGGCAAAATCACAGGAGACATTACTGGTTATCGCTAGCGGTGAGATGCGGCGCTTTGCTAACCTGCTGCTGACCGTGGCGCCGGTTGTCATGGCCGATTGAACGTGGGCTATCTTTGCGGGAGGAGCATCTGTTGGCTACTGACAAAAACTGTCAACAGTACAGGTTACTCTTGGTTTTTGCGGGCAGGAAAATCCTGGAGAATTGCTCCCCATTACTGACAAGGAAACTCCGATGATACGTGCTATTACTCTCCTTACTGAAAATTTTTCCGATTGGGAAACCGCTTTGATCAACTCGACGGGGCGCGGCTATTACGGTTTTGACTGCCGTTTTGCCACTCCTGGTGGCGTCCAAGTCACCTCTTCAGGTGGTATGCTGGTTTCCCCTCATCTGGCGATAGAAGCCATTCAGCCTGATGAAGTCGATCTGCTGATTGTCTGCGGGGGCACTATCTGGCAAACCACACAGGCGCCGGATATCAGCGTCTTGGTTGCTGCGGCTTATCAAAGTAATGCCATCGTCGCGGGGATTTGTGATGGTACTCGCGTATTAGCATTGGCGGGCGTGCTTGATGCTGTCCGCCATACTTCTAATTCGGCAGAAAATCTGCTGAGCCTGAACTATGGTGGTGCGCAATACTATCAAGATGTGCCTTATGCCGTCGCCGATCGGCGAGTTATCACGGCACCTGGTACTGCGCCGGTCAGTTTTATGGCCGCAATCCTGCGTACTTTGGGATTGGGGGATGAAAACCTCAATGCCTACCTTGCGATGCATGCCGCAGAGCATCGCAAGCCAGATTAATCCACGGTTATAAATACCTTCCGAGAGCCGTCTCATGTGGAGATCGGTTCTCTCTGGCCGAGGGGGTCTGGCTGTTTGTGCGCAGAGGGAGGTCTTTTCTCTGCCGCCCCACTAATTGTGCCGGAGAGATGAGGCTGGTTTCTGCTGGCAACGCGGGTTGCAGTTAAAAATCCAGCAACATAGGAAGCGTATAGGGTCAGTAATCTCTCTTCTACCTGAATAAACATATTAAACAGGCAAAGATAATGACAGCGCTAACTCAGTAGATTTATTTGACTATCTCGAGATTAAAGTTGACTCGGATCGCATTTTTATAGATTATTTTTATGTACAGAGATGTTGTTGCATAAAAATCTTTTAATAACAATTAATTTCGTTATTTATTAGTGGATTTTATTATATTTTGATTGGTGTTAAAAGCTTTTATAGTTAATTTATAAGAATATACTACTGTTTAATTTTTAATTAAATCGTATTAATGCTTATGATTTCAAGGTTGGATTAGGCTTTAAGAGTATCGTTATTGTTAACTCTACAAAATTATTCATACACTCACGCCATGGAGTCTATTTGGCCTGTGTGGTGGATGGTATTGAAAGCAGGCCAGGGTTAATTACGGATGTTGTTATGGCAAGAACCGGATTACGTTTTACGCTGAGTGTTATAGGGCTGCCAGATGATACCTTTGTGGTGGCAGGCTTTACCTTGCAAGAGCAGTATTCCAGCCTGTTTCAATTAGAACTGGAATTAGCCAGCGCCAACCCCGCCGTGGAGTTTGGCAAGGTGCTGGATAGCGACGTCACGCTGACGGTATGGCGCGATGAAGAAGTACAGCGTACCGTCAGCGGTATTGTTGTTTCCATGGAGCAAGGGGATACCGGACGTCACCAGACCCGCTATAGCCTTTCGGTTCGCCCTGCACTGTGGCGCGCGACTCTGGAACGTAATTCGCGCATTTTTCAGCAGCAGGATTTACCGGCTATTTTAGAAACGCTCCTGAAAAAGAATGGTATTCAAAACTATACGTTTTCGTTGCGTTATGCCCGCAGCCCACGAGAGTTTTGTGTGCAATATCAGGAAGATGATGTTGCCTTTATTCAGCGGATGACGGCAGAAGAGGGGGTGTTTTACTTCTTTGAACATCATGGCAATCAGCATACGTTGGTGTTTTCTGACGACTGCGCAGTGCTTAACGAGGGGCCAGAATTACCCTATCATCCGCAGAGTGATGATGAGCCCGGCATCCATACGCTGCGGCGCCGTGAAAGCCTACGCCCCTCCGACGTCTTACTCAAAGATTACACCTTCAAAAATCCCGACTGGCGCGCCGAATACGACGATTATGGACGCGGCACGCAGCATCAAGCCCGGCGCTACCTGCATTATGATTATCCGGGGCGCTATAAGAACGGGGTGGGCAAGCAATTTTCCCGCTGGCGGATGGAGGCATTACGCAATGACGCCTACCAGGGGGAAGGGGCATCGAATTGTGCCGGGTTGGAGCTAGGTACCGACTTTACGTTGACCCAGCATCCCCATGAGGCAATGAATACCCGCTGGCAAATCACTGGCGTTAGCTGTACAGGGCGACAGCCCCAAGCGTTGGAAGAGGCGACTGGTGAGCGGGGGACGACGCTGGTTAATCAGTTTACCTTTATTCCCCGTGAGCAAACCTGGCGCCCTCTGGTTCTGGATAAACCCCGGATTGACGGTGCGCAGATTGCCATTGTCACGGGGCCGCCTGGGGAGGAGATCTATTGTGATGAGCATGGTCGCATCCGGGTGCGTTTCCTGTGGGATAGGTCAGGTAGAATTGATGACACGAGTTCATGCTGGATACGGGTGTCGCACCCCTGGGCGGGGCAAGGCTGGGGCAGCTTGGCGATCCCGCGCATTGGCCACGAAGTGATTATCGAGTTTTTAAACGGCGACCCCGATCAACCCGTGGTTATCGGGCGGACTTATCATGCCACTAATACTCCGCAGGGTAAATTGCCGGGGTCAAAAACCCAGATGTCGATCCGCTCAAAAACCCATAAGGGCGATGGGTTTAATGAACTGCGCTTTGATGATGCTAAGGATAACGAAGAAGTCTTTGTTCATGCGCAGAAGGATATGAATACCAAAATCCTCAATGATAAAACGGTTGATATAGAACACGATAGTCGCCACCATATAAAGAATGATAGTCATTTACGGGTTGATAATGAATACAAGGTATATGCGGGTAACGATTTATCCATTTCAACCAACGCCAAACTGCATATCAAAACTGGCGACGGTATTTTCTGTCAGGCAAAAAATGAAATTCATATCAAGTCCGATATGAAGTTAGTGATTGACGCAGGTAGTGAAATTACTTTGCAAGCTGCAGGGCATTTTATAAAAATTGATGCAGGTGGTATTAGTAGTAGCCCTGCATTGAGTCTAGGTTCAGGTAGTCCAGGAAAAGGTAGTGGTTGGGCAGGTAAATATCCTGATGCTCTGCAAAGAAAGGCAGAGGAAATACCGTTGTCGTCAGTACCCACTGATGTTAAAACGCCTGATGGTGGATTATGTATTACATGCCTAATGGGGGCAACTTTACAAGGTACACCTTTATTGATTAGGGGAGAGGAATGACTCCATTTATTCAATCAAAACTGGCAAAATTACAAGCTCAATATCATGATATAAAACTTTACGCAGTGGTGGATGGTTTGCAATACGAACGTCACTTGGGAGATGAAATTAGTTATCAGGATGGGGTGTCTCCATTATTTCGCCAGCCTGAAGATGCTAAAATTGCCTTTGCAGGCCCTTGGGTTTTTGAATTATCTAAGTTAAGTAAAGATGTTATCGATGAGCTTATTACTTTGGAAAAAAGCAAACCCTCGTTGTCATGGGTTTTTAGTCAGTTGGATATGTTTAGTTTGACCAATAATTTAGTGGATCTTCTTAATGTTCAGTTGCCAGGTGAGCGTTTTGCTTTATTTAGATTTTATGATCCAAGGGTGTTGATACAGCTTAAGGAAATACTGACAAAAGAGCAGTTGGCTCATTTTATGGATAATATTTACGATTGGACCTTCTATCATGATGACCATTATCATTCGGTTGTATGATGAGATAAGTAATACTTATTTTACATGAAGTATTGATAGTTAAAATAGGGATTAGGTTGGGTGAATGTATTGATTTTCTGAATGGTAATAAGAGTATTGGCGATTTTTCTAAAGTAAATAATATTGAAAATAGACGCTGTAGAGCAGACGTCCATCCAGTGGCCATTGAGGGAGGGATCCGTGAGTGCGAAACCGGTTATTTTGAACGGCGATACTACCACACATGGTGGAACAGTTATCGTTACTGGTGGTCATTCAACTTGGGAAAATATTAAAATTGCCCATGTTGGTGATGATGTTTTTTGCCCTTTATGCAAAGGTATGTTTGAAATTATAGACAGTGGTAGCGCCACTATCATAAATGGAAATAAAATCGCTACAGCAGGTATGATCACCTCCTGTGGGGCAATACTTATTCCATCACAGCATCAATTTAATGCGATATAAAATCAACAAATAAACATAGTTTGTGTGATAAGATTTAGTGAAGACCAAATTGGTAACTTGAGAAAATAAATCACATCAAGTCTATGAGTCAAATTAGGGCATCATTATAACTACCAAGGAGTTAGGTGCATGGTTATCCAATTCACTGATGAACAATTTGAATGCTTCAGGAAATATACTGTTGAAAACTATGTGTTAGAACTTTCCATGAAGATTGATAGTGCTTTTCCATACCTTAAGAAAACGTTAGGTGATGAGTGTTTTAAACAAGCGATATCCGGGGGGGTTATTAAAGCTGAAAAAATAGGATTCTCAGAACGGGGTCCAGTTCAGTTATATGTTAGTCTGTTGATTGTATTTGGTTCAGGTTTTGAAACTGATCCACAATATGCCTGGTTCTCCAAGGTTATGGATGAAAATAAATCTTTGCCACAGTTAGAACAAGCGGATTTTTTATTTGAAAAGGTTAGGTGTTATCTTGATGAAATAGGTGGTGAAAGTGAACGGCATCTTCTAAATTGTGCCAGTAAACTGCTGCATCTTGATTTTGAGAAGGTAAATATCCGTCATGAAAATTATATTAATGATATTCATGAGTTACTTATTAAACTCCATCCCCAGAAATACTTAAGCACACCTAAAGATGACATTACGATATTAATTCAGCAGGGTATTATAAAAGCCAATAATATTTATGGTTTTGACAATACTAATCATGTTGCATTGATTGTATTGTTTATGTTCTTTATGGGTCACCAATTCGATCAAGATCCATTTTATCAATGGATTGACCAAAGCAAGTTTTTGCAATACCGGCACAATAGCCAGTTGCTCGCCAATAAGTTTGAAAGTAGAGCTAAAATTTGGCTACAGGCCGCCCTTCAAAATCATGCTAATCGACTTAATACACAAATTTAAGGACGAGTATGTGTAACGAACTTTTATCACCGAGAGATGATGCCGAACCTTCTAAAAATGTAGGTGATTTTGTAGCTTCTTGTGATCTTTATTTAATGGATGTTATCACTAAAAAGTTACTCCCAAATAGACACTATCGCATTATTAACCCGATTTCCGGTAAGGCCATACTAGGGACGTCTAGTAGTGATGGTAAAATACAAAAAAAATTCAAGTACGCACATGTTGAAATATTGCCTGTAAATGATAAAAAATACGAAGATGATGCTATAATTGCTTCAGCGAGTAAGTTAATAAATCAGACGCTTTGGCGGTATATAGAGGTTGGAGATAACTTGGTCATTAACTCTCCCGGCTCATTGAATACATCAGCCCCATTGCCAATTATGAATGGCGTGAATACGATTTACATGGATTGGTTGCGTGATAAAATGGGTGCTGATCCTTGGCCTGAGCATAACAGTGCCACAATGCCTCCATACCAATATAGTATAAATGGCATGAGGAATAATGGAATTAGTATTACTGAGGCAGATATTAATTCTGTTGAATTTACTGGTTCTCCTAGTGTTCCAAAGAGGGCTGTATTAATTGGTGTTAATGATCTGATGGGGGGCTTCAAGTCTAAAGGTAAGGGGTATGCCTACCTGAACTCGCTTGAAATGTCCACTTTACCATCCGATATGAATATTTCGAGTTGCTTTATGCACCACATTAATAGTGGGAATTTGCCAAGTCATTATTTTTATGTTTTAGGTCATGGTAATACTACTGTATTAGCAGGGTATGATGATTCTGGGTCAGAAGTTAGATATTATAATGATAACAGGAGCTTAAGAGCATTGCTCATGAAGATGGAAAGTAATGGTTACTCTTCTGATAAAACAGTTATATTTTTAGCTTGCCATTTGGGGAATGGTGTTGGCTCCTTCGCTGAGAAATTCAGCCAAATAAAAGGCGTGGGGACGGTATATGCTTTTACTGGATTTGGTTGGTTTGGCGGTACTCGCCCATTTTGGTGTGCTGGAGGATATACTGTCAATTATAAAAAAATTAATGCGGCGGGAACTGAGGTTAACCGTGAGCGTTTAATACCTACAGACAAAGTGAACGGGCATTGGCGTATTTTTAATACCGCTACTGCGGCAATTAAATCCTAATAGGGATGTTCTCATGATAAAAAAGAACACTTTTATTACTTTACTATTAAGTTGTATTTTAATACCTTTTTATGGGTATAATGCCAGTCAACCATTTAATAACATAGGAGCGCACATGACAACCAATGACAACGAGTACTGGACTATTGACTATGCTTTAGGCTTGCTCGATAAAATGGCAAATCGCTCTTATGGTCTAGAGGATCCTGACCTTTTTGAACTATTAGTGGTGCAAAAAGATAAAGGGGATCCCAATGCATTATATGCATATGCCTATTTACTAGAGTCTTACAATACAGTTAATGAAAGGGTTGGTTTAACAGTAGAACAAGCCTCAGATAAAGTATTTGAGATTTATTGGAAATTATCAGATAAAGACCATCCACAGGCCTGTGATAGAATATTAAATTATAATAATGATACCCTATTGGCTAAAACTAAGCTGATGGAGGCTGAACTCTTTATTAAGCAGCAACACTGTATTCAGGTAGCCCTAAAAAATCACTTAAACCATTATGATATGTATGCAGATATTCTGATGTTTGGATTTGATAAGGATGACTCTTTCGATTTATTATTGCAAGATGTAAATAATAAAAGTCACCCTCACTTAACTCAACAGGCTATTGATCTTTATAAACAGTGTGCAACATCAAAAACGCAAGGTTATCAGTACTGTACAGCGCGCATGGCTGAAGCCTACGAACAAGGGATTGGTGTTGAAAGAAATAGTGATAAAGCGGCGGCCTGGTCTAAAATATTGACAGAGATTATGTCGAATGGAAGTTTTAAACCTTTTAAGTATGTCTATGAAATTAACAATAGATTCTCACAAGATCTAATAATTCAACAATCTGAACAGTTTCAGAAACTTTATCAAGAGTTACAGAAAATACTATTAAAAAAACAATAGTACTTGAGACTGCTGACAACCCCTCACAGGGCTTATAACGTAAGGGCGCTGCATGCGCGCCCGTTTTATAATCAATGGATTAGCTAGGGACGAGCAGTTTGACCGGGCTTTGTTGAATAAATCGAACTTCTGACTGCAATCAGGATCAGATCACCACATTCCTGATCCTGGAGCACTTTGATCTTACCCAGCAATAGTGGACACGGCGCTAAGTGAGTAAACTCTTAACCAGAGGTAGCTCACATGACAAAATCA
>NZ_JAGQDC010000060.1 GCF_023282985.1 Serratia silvae
TACCATATAGTTTGGACGCCCAAGTGCCGATTTCGAATACTGAAGAACAATGTAGGGAAAGAAGTTTACAGGCAAATCAGGATATTAAGCGAACAGTTGCACATTGATATAGTGGAGCTAAATGTTCAATTAGATCATGTACATTTGTTGGTAAAGATCCCTCCGAAGCTATCAGTCTCGGAAGTCATGGGCCATTTGAAGGGCAGAACAGCAATACGGTTATTTAATAAATTCCCCTATTTAAGAAAGCACAAGCTGTGGGGAAATCACTTTTGGGCGAAAGGATACTGTGTGGACACCGTAGGTGTGAACGCAGAAATGATCCGTAA
>NZ_JAGQDC010000061.1 GCF_023282985.1 Serratia silvae
ACGTCGAGGGGCTGATCGAGGCGGTAGTTGCCGGTGACGGCGGTGCTTGCGAGCTTGTCGTTGTTGTTGACGATCCAGCCCGGGTAATAACGGCGCAGCTCGGCGAGCACTTCGCTCATCGGGCAGTTTTCGAACACCAGCCGGCCCTGGACCCAGGCCAGCTCCTTGCTGGCATCCAGCTTGGCGGGTTGGCCAAAGCCCTTCGGGCCGATACGGATGCTCTCGCCTGCGCTCAGGCGAACGCGGGCATCATCGAAGGTGTTGCTCAGGTCGACATCACCGCGCTGCACCTGCACCTGGGCCTCGCCGTTGAGATAG
>NZ_JAGQDC010000062.1 GCF_023282985.1 Serratia silvae
GTTTGTCGTTGATCGGCTTGAAGTCGTCGATATCCATGGCCACCAAGGCCAGCGGTACGCGGAAGCGCTCGGCACGGTCGCACTCCTCCAGCAACACCTTTTCCAGGCGATAACGGTTGGCGATGCGTGTCAGGGCATCCTGTTCGGCCAGGGAGCGGTTCTCGTCCAACTGCATTTGCAGTTGCTGATTGACCCGTGACAACTCAAGGGTGCGCTCGGCCACCAGCGCTTCCAGCGACTGGTTGCGCTTTTGCAGCTGTTCGATGGAGATTTTGCGTGTATGGATATCGCGGTGTGCGCCGACCATGCGTGCCACTG
>NZ_JAGQDC010000007.1 GCF_023282985.1 Serratia silvae
GTGGCGGACTCAGCCCGGAACAATTTGAAAACCAGACCCTCGCTTAGTCGTGTGTCCATTGTTAGTGGGTAAGATCACTTTGCGATAACAGGGCTACTTATCCCTCTGGCGTAATCCCTGAATATATCACGAATTATATTTACTTCTCTTTCTTTGAGGGTATAACCACATGACTCATCGTAATCAAGCCATCGAGGTAAACGCCGAGTCATAATATCGCCTTTTTTCACCATATTATCAAAACGCATCTCCCAGCCGCTGGTAGAACGCTCAGATTTTATTTTAGACTCGTTGTTTCCACGTTGGATAATCAACTCCATGATTATCTTAGAAAAAGGATCGTCATGTTTAAGTACTACAGGCGTACTCACATCATGGATATCACAGCGACTATTAACAATTTTGGGAATAGTAACCTCATCCCAAGCAGAACGACGTGATAGGCGGTCAAGGCTGTAGATGATTAGAGCATCCCCCTCACCTATAGCTCCAGAATCAACCAGTTCCATGAACTTACCAAGCTGGCCGTCAGTGATGTTTTTGTTTCTATATGCAGAAAGACCAACATCTGTCCAGTAAACAGGCTCACCTTCAAAAAGATGTTGCTTGTCTTTGAGGTATTGCTGAATTCTTGCTGTTTGCTCGTCTAAACCACTACCTTCAATTTGCTTTGCTTTTGATACGCGGGTGTAGATGTGGGGTCGTTTCTTGGTCATGACGAAGTCTCACATAAAGCATATTCTTATGTGTGAATTCTATCAGATAACCACGGTTTCGGCATTGCGCCACAGGAAGAGGATTTTTTGCGTAGTCATTTCGCGGAAAATGCACTCTTCTACCGCCAGATTAAACCAGGGATCGTAGGAATCAGAAATCAATAAACGTAAGGAATTCATGGCAGTCACCTCATCATGCAGGGCTGCCATAATACACCAGATAAGCGATTTGAGGCGTTAAATCCGGCGCGCCTGCCAGTATACCTTGCGCCAGTAAACGTTGTTGAGTGAGGAACGCGTCACGCCTTTGCTGGTAGAAGCATGAATAAACTCGTCGTTGGTATCGTAGATCCCAACATGCAGGCCATTCTCTCCGCTGCCGGTTTTAAAGAACACCAGATCACCCGGCATCAACTCATCGCGCGAGACTTTGGTCCCCAGTCCGGTCTGCTGCGCCGTGGAGCGCGGTAATTGCATATCAAAGCGGTCGCTGAAGGTACGATAGACAAAGCCGGAACAGTCTACGCCGCCGCGATCCAGCCCGCCGTAGCGATACGGGGTGCCATACCATTGGCGCAGTTGTTCATTTAATTGCGCTACCACCACGATGGAATCGGACAAACGACCACTCGGCGGCGGCGCATGGCTGCTGCAACCGGCAAGAATTAAACTGGCTAATAGAAACCATACGCGCATCGCATTATATCCTTCACTTGAACACCTAACCGGATCAACCGCCTGCGGTATTTCACCACACCACCCCAGGTAATGAGAATGCTGTTTGGCGTTAATTTATCGCTCAAGATAAGAAAAAGGCAAGTTTTGTGCACGAGATATTAGAATCTACAGCATTTTTTCCGCTATTAACTGTTTTTTTCCGCTCGATGGCTGTTGATCAACCAGACGCCGAACAGAATAAACAGCGTCCCCAGCGTTTTGAGCAAGGTGGCTGATTCATTAAACCAGGGCAGGATCACCGCCGCCAGGTAAACCAGCGCATAACTGACGCTCAACAACGGATAAGCCCGGTTCAGTGGCAGATAATTCAGCGCGAAGAACCAGCACAGCATTGATAATGCATAGCCGAAGATGCCAACGACCACCGCTATCAAGGCCATTCCATACTGGTTGAGTAACGGCCAGGTAACATCGGCAAAGGACAACAGCGGGATTTGTCCCATGCCCCATTTCATCAGCAACTGGGCCAACGTCACTAACAGAACGCTACCCGCGCCCCAAAGATAACCTTTCATGATTGCAGACTCATCAGCAGGATCCCCAGCATGATCGACGCCACGCCGCACCAGTGACGCACCGTGGTCGGCTCGTTAAACAACCAGCGCGCCGCCAACGTCACCAGGACAAAATTGAGGCTCAGCATCGGATAGGCCAGGCTGAGCGGCAGACGCTGCAACACATTTAGCCACACCAGCATGCCCAGCCCCATTAGCAGCACCGCCAGCGCCAACCAGCGCAGCGTTAAAGCCCGCCGCCGATCGCCAGCCTGTTGCCAGGTAAGGGCAGCCTGTTTCTGACACAGCTGCCCCGCACAGGTGAACAGGCTAACCAGGATCACCAATAAATACGCCATCATGGTTGCTGCTTATACCATACCAATGCCATGCGATGCATCTCGACCACGCTGTCTGGCGGTGGCAAATCTGTCGGCACGTGCTCACCACGGGAGAGTTGCATTACCAGTGACACATCCCCCTGTTTACGAGCCTGAGCCAACCAGCCAGCAAAATCTTCCTCACCGATATAGTGTTCTCGCGCATCGGGATAGGCCAAGCCATAAGTGAGCTCGCCTTTTTCACCGTACATCAGCACATCGCTGCGCTTCAGTTCCCAGGCCAGGCCAGCGGCGATACCCACGCGATCGGCCAACACAAACTGGCTCTGGCTGAGCGTGGCGATATTGTCACGAATGAAGTTTTGCGGCTGCTTGGAGTCGATCACCTGCTGTGGGATAGCGTAGCCGATCAACAGACAAAGCAGCAGCGGGCAGGCGGCCGCCCAGGTCCAGCGTTTCGCGTTATCACGAGCGGAAATCACGGCAAACAGCAGCCAACCACCAAAGGCAATCAGACCGAGCACGATTTTCGGCCACTCATCGGCAGTAAACAGATGTACTTTATGTAACATACCGGAGCCGATCAGCAACAACGCGATAATGCCAATCAGACCAAACAGGCCATTCAGTAGAGCATTCACCTTGAAGACCCGAGTACGTAACTGCCCTGCGCAATCCTCGGCGTAAGCCGCCATCAGCAGTGCCAACGGCGCCATGCAAGGCAGAATATAGGTAGGCAGCTTGCCTTTGGCGATGCTGAAGAAGATCAGCGGCATCATCACCCAGCTCAACAGGAAAAACAGCTCCGGGCGTTGCGCACGCTCACGCCATCCCTTGAGCAGGGAACCAGGCAATAACCCCAACCACGGCAGTACCGCAGCGATCAGGATCGGGATGTAATACCAGAAGGGTGCCTTATGCTGGGCATTGTCTTCGGCAAAGCGCTGAATATGCTCCACCCAGAAGAAGTAGTTCCAATAGTCCGGCTCGCGTTGGGCCACCGCCAGCGCCCACGGCAGGCTGAGCAGTACCGCCACCACGATCGCCACTGGCCCATAGCAGAACAGATCTTTAACTTTACGCTGCTGAATAACAATGGGGATAACGGCAATCACCGGCACCGCCAGCGCCAGAAAGCCTTTGGTCATAAAACCCATGCCACAGGCCAGCCCGAGCAACACATAGCCCCCCAGCTTACCTTTGGCGGTGGTGGCTTTCAGCGTCAGATAATAGCTGACCATGGCTGCCGTCAACCACAGCGAGATCATCGGATCGAGGACGCTGTAAGTGCCGATACTGAATACCAGCACCATCGACAGGAAGATCAGCACCGCCAGATAGGCACGACGCGCATTTTTCCACATCAGCCAGGCCAGAGCAAAGACCAGTAAGGCAGTCAGGCCCGTGCTGAATATCGAGCCAAAGCGCACGGCAAAGTTACTATCGCCGAACAACCACTGGCTAATGTTGTTAAACCAGTAACCGGCAACCGGTTTTTCAAAATAGCGCAGGCCGAGCAGGTTAGGCACTACCCAATCTCCGCGCGCCAGCATTTCACGGCTGATTTCGGCGTAGCGGGTTTCATCTGGCTGCCACAGCAACCGCCCATTCACCGGCAGCAGATACACCAGGGCAAAAAAAATGGCCAATACGATGGCCCAGGATCCTTTCAACGCTTTCATGAAACCTTTTCTCCCCCAACTTCGGTTTGATAACCCAACCAGCCTTCTCGGCCAGGAAATGGTGCGCGTATAATGCGGCCTAGCGGCAGTGATGACACGTCTTGGGGCAGTAACGCGCTCAGCGGGCAGAACTCGATACCTTGCTGTTTTGCACGCTGTAACAACTGTTCGAACATGGCCGACTGCGACATACCTTCCACCTCGGTATGTATGGTGTACACTGGCACCCCACCATCGTTTTCTATCGCTCGCAGAATATAATCATTGAAATCCGCCATGCTGGTTTCACGGCCAATCACCTCATCAAAGGTGGGGAGCGTCACGGGGATTTGCACCGTGCCCGGCTGGCCGTTCTCTAATAGCGGACGGAACGGATGGGTGCCACGGCAATCGCTGTTATACTCGAAACCAAAACCTTGCTTAACCTCCACCACGCGCTGATCGGCACGCCACCCCGCCACCGCCGAAAATCGGACCGGTTGACCGATTGCATTGGCCAGTGCATCAACGCCCAACTGAACCTGACGCGTCAACTCGGGTTTGGACCACTGCCCCACCTTGGCCTGCCACCCTTGATGATCCCAGGCATGCAACCCTACTTCGTGGCCCATCTCCAACGTGCGCTTCATCAATGGCCCCAAAGGTCGGGAAATATTCCGCCCAGGCCACGCGGTCCCCGCCAGCAGGATATCCCAACCGTACAGAGACGCCGCCTTGGAACGCAGCATTTTCAGCAGGAATTGGGGACGAAGCAGGCGCCACAAGTGGCGCCCCATGTTGTCCGGCCCGACGCTGAAGAAGAAGCTGGCCTGAATATCGTATTTGGCAAACAGTTCCAGCAGGCGCGGCACCCCTTCACGGGTACCGCTAAAGGTGTCTACATCAACTCGCAGGCCGACCTTCTTCATGCACCATCACCTTCCTTTACCGTAGTACGCAGGAAGTAGTCCAGCGTCTCGGCAACGGTTTGCTGCATGGCGATCGTCGGCTGCCAGCCCAGCAGGCGGCGCGCGTTCTTGATGCTTGGTGTACGGTGCTCAACGTCCTGATATCCTTTGCCGTAGTAGCTGCTGCTTTCCACGTCCTTGAAACCGGCAAACGGCGGGAAATTGCCGCGCAGCGGATGCTCATTGAAGCTGGCCAGCAGCATTTCCGCCAGCTCACGAATACTGGCTTCGTTGGTCGGGTTGCCGATGTTGACGATCTGACCATCACATTGACCGTTGCGGTTTTCAATAATGCGGTACAGCGCTTCAATACCATCGTTGATATCGGTAAAGCAACGTTTCTGCGCCCCACCGTCCACCAGCTTGATCGGTGAGCCTTCAACCAGGTTCAGGATCAACTGGGTGATCGCACGCGATGAGCCGATGCGCGCCGCATCCAGGTTGTCCAGGCGTGGCCCCATCCAGTTAAACGGACGGAACAGCGTGAACTTCAGGCCTTCTTTAGCCCCATAAGCCCAGATAACCCGGTCCAACAGCTGTTTGGAGACCGAATAGATCCAGCGCTGTTTGTTGATTGGCCCGACGATCAGACGCGAAGTGTCCTCATCAAACTCTTTATCGTCACACATGCCGTAAACTTCGGAGGTGGACGGGAAGATGATGCGTTTGTTGTATTTCACGCAGTCGCGAACGATTTTCAGGTTTTCTTCGAAATCCAGCTCGAACACGCGCAGCGGATTGCGGGTGTATTCGATCGGTGTGGCGATCGCCACCAACGGCAATACCACGTCGCACTTCTTGATGTGATATTCGATCCACTCGGAATGAATGCTGATATCCCCTTCCACAAAGTGGAAGCGCGGGTTATCCAGGAAACGGCTGATTGCATCAGAGCCGATATCCAGGCCATAGATATCGTAACGATCTTCGCGCAGCAGGCGTTCGGTGAGATGGTTGCCGATAAAGCCGTTAACTCCCAGGATCAGCACGCGGGTCCGGCGCTTCATCACCGAGCTTGGCTTGGCAGCCAGACGTACGTCGCTCACCATGCCCATTTCCGCTGCCAGGCGGTTGCCTTGCACATACAAACCAGACTCGCTCTGGCCAGCCACGATTTCCAGCGCCCCTTCACCACAGGCAATCACCAGTGGGGTGGTGCTCAGCACCGTACCAGGCTGCTTATCATGCGCGGTATCCAGCACGCGTGCGCGCCAAACAATCACCTTGCGCTGGCCCAGATAGCTGAAGGCGCCCGGATAAGGTTCGGTGACAGCTCGCACCAGGTTGTTGATTTCATGAGCAGACTTGTGCCACTGGATCTCACCGTCGGCAGCAGTACGGCGGCCAAAATAGCTGGCATCCGCTTCGTTTTGCTCAGTTAAGCTAGCCGTGCCGTCTTTCAGTTTCGGCAGTTGTTCTTTCAAGACGATCTGCGCCGCTTCCAACACTTTTTTGTGCAGCGTCAGCGCGGTGTCCTGCTCGGAAATCGCCACTTTATGCTGACCAACGATATCGCCGGCATCCGGACGTTTGACCATCTTGTGCAACGTGGCACCGGTTTCGGTTTCGCCATTCACCAGCGCCCAGTTGATCGGCGCGCGGCCACGGTAGCGTGGCAACAGTGAACCATGCAGGTTAAAACCACCTTTTGGAGCCAGAGAAAGGATCTCATCGCTCAACATATTGCGGTAGTAGAAAGAGAAAATGATATCCGGCTGCAGCTCACGGATACGCTCCACCCACAGCGGATGATTGACATCTTCCGGCGCATACACCGGCAGCTCCAGTTCGGCGCCCTGGCGAGCAACGGAAGAGAAGAAGTTGTTTTCACCTGGATCATCGGTATGGGTAAATACGGCCTGTACGTCATAGCCCGCTTCTGTCAGCGCTTTCAAGCCTGCGCAGCCGATATCATGGTAAGCAAATACAATAGCTTTCATCATTCTTCTTCCTGATTATTTTGGGTTGGTTTTGCACCGACCACTTTCTGGACAAAATAGCGGGGACGAGCACGGACGTCGTTATAAATCCGGCCGATGTACTCCCCTAACAATCCCATACCGACAAACTGTGCACCGATAAAGGTGAATAACACCGCAAACAGCGTGAACACTCCGCCTGCCGCCCATTCCGGCCCCAGGACCAAGCGCAGCACGATCAACAACACCGCCAGCACGAAGCCCGACAGCGCAATCACGCTGCCCACTACGCTGAGTAGACGCAACGGCGTGGTAGTCAGGCAGGTGATCAGGTCATACATCAGGTTGATCAGCTTCATCAGGCTATATTTGGAGTCACCGAACTCGCGTTCAGCGTGACGCACCTCGATCTCCGTGGTACGGCGAGCAAAGGTGTTGGCCAGGATCGGAATAAAGGTGCTGCGCTCATGGCAGTGCAGCATCGCCTCAATGATATGGCGGCGATAGGCACGCAACATGCATCCATAGTCGCCCATGGATTTACCGGTCGCGCGCTGGATCATCATATTAATCATGCGGGAGGCCGTCTTGCGGAACCAGGAGTCCTGACGGTTGGCACGCACGGTCCCCACCACGTCATAACCCTCTTCCGCGACGCTGACCAGACGGGGAATTTCCTCCGGCGGGTTTTGCAAATCGGCATCCAGGGTGATCACCAGATCGCCACTGACCTGATTGAAGCCCGCCATGATGGCGGAATGCTGGCCGTAGTTACGGTTCAGCAGCACGGCAATAATGCAACTCCCCGGTTGTTCCGCCGCGGCGGTCAGCATGGCGGCAGAGTTGTCGCTGCTGCCATCGTCAATCAGAATAATTTCATAAGGTTGCAATAGTTGTTTACAGGCGGCGGTGGTGCGCTCCAACAAGGCAGGTAAACTCTCCTGCTCGTTGTACACCGGGATCACCACCGAAACTTTGCTAATAGGTTCAGCGCGAGACACGGGAAGACTCCAATACGGAAGACAAGGCATTGACCACGCGATCGACATCGGCTTCGGTCATATCTGGGAACAGCGGTAAAGTGCACAGGCGTGCCGAGTTCCATTCGGTATTGGGCAGTGACAGCTGTGGGTAACGTTCGCGGTAGAATTTTTGCGTATGGGCGGCGCGGAAATGCAGACCGGTGCCGACCCCAACTTCTTTCAGCCGTTCCATCAGTTGATCGCGCCCAATGCCGCAACGTTGTTCATCAACACGCACCATAAACAGGTGCCAGGCGTGATCGTGCGGATAATCTGGTAACCCCAACGGCTGGAAAGGCGAATCTTGCAGCGCGGCCAGGTAACGTTCCGCCAGCACCTTGCGCCGGGCGTTCAACTCTGGCAAACGCGCCAGCTGCACCACAGCGATCGCCGCATGAATATCTGACAGGTTGTATTTGTAGCCAGGTTCAACCACTTCTGCCTGCGGCTTACGCCCCTGCAGTTGGCGGTCAAAAGCGTCAACGCCCAGGCCGTGGAACTTCAGGCAGCGGACGCGATCGGCCAGTTGATCGTCATCGGTCGCGATCAGGCCGCCTTCAGCACAGGTCAGGTTTTTGATGGCGTGGAAAGAGAAAATGGCAGTACCCCGCGCGCCCACCCATTCACCATCGAAACGGGTGCCTACGGCGTGAGCCGCATCTTCAATCAGGGGGAGGTTGTGGCGTTCAGCCACTGCGCGCAGCTCATCCATCGGTAATGGTGCGCCCGCATAGTGAACGGGAATAATCGCTTTGGTACGTGGGGTGATGGCCGCCTCAACATCGGCTGCACTGACCATCAAAGTGTCCCGGTCAACATCGATCATCACCGGCGTAGCGCCAAGCAATTCGATCATGTTGAGGGTGGAAACCCAGGTTTGTGAAGGGGTAATGATTTCATCCCCTGGCCCGATATCCAGAGCCATCAGAGTGATGTGCATCCCCGCCGTTGCAGAGCAGACGGCAACCGCATGCTTGCAGCCGAAAGTTCGGCAAAACTCGCTTTCCAACTGCTGATTTTGCGGCCCGGTGGTGATCCAGCCAGAACGCAACACCTTTTCTACCGCCGCAATTTCTTCATCCCCAATTGCCGGGCGTGAAAAAGGCAGGAATTGATCCATAATTAAACCCCAAACGTCTCGATTTTCTTTAAACTACTGTAAGACTTTTACATTTAACGAATAGTAAACGTCGCAAAGAATGATCACTGGTGGATTAACTGCCAATGTACTTGGGCAAGCTTAACTAAACCTTAAGGGAGAAATTATTATCAGGAAACCTTCTGTAAAACTTCTTCATCAAGGAACCAATAATTAGTTGCATAATCATTGAGTTATGCAGTTATATTTTTTTACTTATTTCTTTTCAACCCGTTCAGCGTAGCAGGTAATCGTGGATTTTCCATCTTATTTTGTGAGATTACCCGCAGGATTTGTACCCTTATTGGGTAATTATATCGATCACGTTTACTTTTCGTTTAATCTCCGTTTTATCGGTTAAAAAACGTCTAAACATCGCTAGGCTGTTTTAGTCATAATCCAGCGCTGTTCTCCCACCGCCTGCAGATGAAAATCCACGTCATATACCTTGGATAATAACCCCGGCTCCATTACCTCGTGGGTGCCCCCCTCGGCGACCAACCGTCCTGATTGCAGCAACCAGACCCGATCGGCCTGTTGCAAGGTATGATTGAGATCGTGAGCACAGACCAGGGCGCTGCGGCCACTTTGGCAAAATTCGCGCAGCAGGCGATCGAGCGCCACCTTTTGCGCCACATCCAGACTGTTGGTCGGTTCATCGAGCAGCAGTAATTGGCTAAGCGGGTTGACCGTCGGCCAAACCTGTAACAACACTGCGGCCAGCCGCACCCGTTGCCATTCCCCCCCGGAGAGTTGAGTCAACATGCGGGATAATTTATCCGCCAGCTTTAGGCTACGTGCCAAATACAGGATGGCTTTTTCCAGCTCGCTTTCTTCCGCCTCGGCGGGCTGATGTAAGGCGAGATATTGAAATACCGGCATTAGCGCAACCGGAGGCTGCTGCTGACACAGATAAGCCCGGTGCCTTGCCAGTTCATTCCCCGTATACGCTTCCAGTAAACGCCCAGACAGCCGAACTTCGCCAAGCCCTGGCAACATTCCCGCCAATCTGGCCAACAACGTGCTCTTACCTGCGCCGTTAGGGCCGATCAGGTGCACCTGCAACCCAGCGGCGATCTGCCCAGAAAACGGCACCAATCGCCCTTCTACCCCTACCTCACTGAGTTGCAGCATGGTTCTGTTCGCTCCTTTACTTGGCCAAAGCCTGTTTGATGGCCTCGGACACCTGTGGATCTTCCGGCGTCATATCCGGCGAGAAGCGTTGGATCACCTGACCATCACGGCCAATCAAGAATTTCTCAAAGTTCCACAGGATATCGCCGGTGTGCTTCGGCGCACGGTCTTTGCTGCTCATCCGCTCCAGGAAACCACTGCCTTCTGGTACGACGGCCTCTGGCTGTACGGCAATCAGTTCCCGATAAAGCGGATGGCGACCTTCACCATTGACTTCGATTTTGGCAAACATTGGGAATTGGACGCCAAAGGTGCCACGGCAAAACGCCAGGATCTCTTCATTGCTGCCCGGTTCCTGGCCAAGAAACTCATTGGAGGGGAAGCCCAACACCGCAAAACCCTGCTCACGCCAGGTTTCATAAAGCTTTTCCAGACCTTCGTATTGCTTGGTCAGGCCGCATTCCGACGCTACGTTGACCACCAGCAGCACCTTGCCAGCATAGGCGTTCAGCGTGGTAGATTGGTTCTCAATGGTTTGCAGGGGAATGGCATAAATGGGGTTGCTCATCAGATGTTTTCCTTTGGTTTTATTTGCAGGTGAGACAGAAAAACGCCGCCGGGCATTACCGGCAGCCGGTTTACCTTACGCTTTTTGTCCGCGCCAGTAACCAGATAAAAAGAGGAGCTCCCAGCGTTGCAGTGACCACGCCGATGGGTAATTCCGCCGAAAACAGCGCAATCCGCGCCACCACGTCCGCCACTAACAAGACGCCCGCGCCTGCCAAGGCGCAGCCTGGCAGCAGGTAACGTTGGTTGGTCAAACCACTGAGGCGCAAAATATGCGGGATCACCAGGCCGATAAAGCCAATCACGCCCGCCAGGGCCACGCTGGTGCCCACCAGCCAGCCGATGGCCAGCACCAGCAGATTACGCCATACGTGCAGAGAGAGGCCCAACTGCCGGGCCTGCATTTCGCCAAGCGCCATCAAGTTCAGCACCTTGCCTTGTGCGCATAGCCACAGCAGCGCCGGCAACAGGGCTAACAACAGCCATTTCTGCCGCCAATCCACCCCGCCGAAACCACCCATCATCCAATACATCAGTTGCCGCAGGTCGAGGCTCGAACTGAAATACACGGCCCAGGTCATAATCGCGCTGCACACAATCCCCAGCGCTACCCCCACCAGCAGCAAACGTGCGTTGCTCAACCGGCGACGGCGGGCAAAAATCAGCAACAGGAAGGTCATCACCAGGGCGCCAGCGATGGCGTTCATGCTCATCAGTGCTACCGGCAGCAGGCCGTTGCCGAACAGCACCGTCAGCACCAGCGCCACTCCGGCACCGTTGGATACGCCAAGCAGTCCAGGCTCCGCCAGCGGGTTCTCAAACAGGGCCTGCATCGCCGCACCGGCCACCGCCAGGCTTGCCCCCACCAGCATCACCGCCAGCGCCCGTGGCAGGCGCAATTGCCAGACAAACAGCTGTGCAGGCTCACTCAACCACTGCGCAGGCCAGATCCACAGATCCCCGGCGCTCAGGCTGAAGGCAAATGCCAGCACGACGCCCAGCGTCAGCCAGGTCAAATAGCGTTTATCGCGGCGGTGTTGATGCTGTTGTAACAAAGTGAAGGTCTGACTGCTCGGCATAACTACACAACTTCCCTACTGGCCGATAGCGGCCTGAAAATAACGTCTTGCAGCAAATAGTAGGAGGTTCGGGCGCTTAGGGGAAGGACTGAGTCATCGAATGGTTGGGAAAACAGCGGCTGGCATTGCCGGTCATCGGTGCAATGATGGCAATAGACCGGAACAGCATGCAGCGCTGGCCCAGTGAGGTTGATAAACTGGCTAAAGAAAAAGGCCGCTTGCGCGGCCTTTTTGGCGTTGTGTAACCTACTCTTTCGGGCTGGCGTTCTCCACCCGGCTTTTCAGTTTCTGTCCCGGACGGAAAGTGACCACGCGGCGCGCCGTAATCGGAATGTCCTCACCGGTTTTCGGGTTGCGTCCCGGACGTTGGTTCTTGTCTCGCAAATCAAAATTGCCAAAACCAGACAGCTTGACCTGTTCTCCGTTCTCCAGAGCTCGACGGACCTCTTCAAAGAACAGTTCTACCAGGTCTTTGGCATCCCGTTTGCTAAGCCCTAGCTTCTCAAACAGGTGTTCTGACATTTCAGCTTTAGTAAGCGCCATAGGTTCAATCCCTCAAGGATGCTTGGAATCGCTGTTTTAGAGCCTCTACACATTTTGCAACGGTAGCGGCAATCTCCTCTTCTTCCAGTGTACGGGCGGTATCCTGCAACACCAGACTGATAGCCAGGCTCTTATAACCCTCAGCTACGCCCTTGCCACGGTACACATCAAACAAGTTTACGCCAACTACCTGATTTGCGCCAACTTTCTTACACTCTGCCAAAATATCTTCTGCGGCGACGTTTTCAGCCACTACGACGGCGATATCGCGGCGGTTTGCAGGGAAGCGAGAAACCTCACGGGCTTGAGGCACGGCGCGGCTTGCGAGCTTGTTCCACTCCAATTCAAATACCACAGTTCGGCCGTTAAGATCCAGTTTACGCTCAAGTTCTGGGTGAACCACACCGATGAAACCGACACGCTCGCCGTGTAAATAAATGGCCGCACTCTGCCCAGGATGCAGGGCGGGATTGGACTCTGCCTTGAACTGAATTTCGGATAATTTACCGGTCAGCTCCAATATCGACTCCAGATCCCCTTTCAAATCATAGAAGTCCACCGGCTTTCTTGCCAGATCCCAATGCTCATCATGGGTATGCCCGGCAATCACGCCAGCCAGCATGACATCCTGGCGGATACCCAGATTTGCCGCAGTATCAGGGACAAAGCGCAGCCCGCTCTCAAACAGGCGCACCCGAGTTTGCTGGCGATTCTGGTTGTAAACCACCGCCGAGAGCAGGCCGGTCCACAGTGACAGACGCATCGCGGACATCTCTACCGAGATCGGGCTTGGCAGGATCAGGGCTTCTTCACCTGGGTGCAGCAACGCCTGCACTTTCGGGTCAACAAAACTGTAAGTAATTGCTTCCTGATAGCCATGATCGACCAACATGGTCTTCACGCGCTTCAGGGTCAGATCGGATTCGCGGTGTTTGGTCATCACCAGATCGGCACGTACTGGCACATCCGGGATGTTGTTGTAGCCATAGACACGGGCCACTTCTTCCACCAAATCTTCTTCGATCTCCATATCGAAACGCCAGCTTGGTGCCACCGCCAGCCAGTTGTCGCCCTGTTCGGTAACCTGGCAACCCAGGCGGCGCAGAATATCGCTCACCTGTTCGCTTGGCACCACGTGGCCAATCAGGCGATCCAGCTTTTCACGACGCAGCGCAATGGTGGCACGCTTGGGTAAGGTGCTCTCATCGCTAACGTCAATGATTGGGCCAGCCTGACCACCGCAGATATCGATCAGCAGGCGTGTGGCTCGTTCCATCGCTTTATGTTGCAGTGCCGGATCTACGCCACGCTCGTAACGATGTGAGGCGTCGGTATGCAGGCCATGACGGCGAGCGCGGCCTGTAATCGACAGCGGGCTGAAGAAGGCGCACTCCAGCAGCACATCCTGGGTTTCGTCATTCACGCCAGAGTGCTCACCACCAAAGATCCCCCCCATGGCCAACGCTTTTTGCTGATCGGCAATCACCAGTGTGTCTGCTTGCAGTTTGGCTTCGTTACCATCCAGCAGGCGCAGGGTTTCACCTTCGTGAGCCATACGCACCACGATACCGCCCTCAATACGATTGAGATCGAAAGCGTGCATCGGCTGACCCAGTTCCATCAGCACGTAGTTAGTCACGTCAACCACGGCATCAATCGAGCGAATACCGGCGCGGCGCAGCTTCTCACGCATCCACAACGGTGAAGGGGCCTTTACGTTGATGCCTTTTACTACACGTCCAAGATAACGTGGGCAGGCCTGAGGGGCTTCTACACGGATTGGCAGTGTGTCGGTGATGGTGGCGGCAACCGGGCTCATATCCGGCTCGCTAAGCGGCAGTTGGTTCAGCACGGCAACGTCGCGCGCTACGCCAATGATGCCCAGGCAGTCAGCACGGTTCGGCGTGACGCTGATTTCGATCGCGCTATCGTTCAATTGCAGATAGTCACGGATATCGGTACCGATCGGCGCATCTGCCGGCAGCTCAATGATGCCATCATGATCGTCTGAAATTGCCAGTTCGGAGAACGAACACAGCATGCCTTCAGAAGGCTCGCCGCGCAGCTTGGCCGCTTTGATTTTGAAGTCGCCCGGCAACACTGCCCCGACGGTAGCAACGGCTACTTTCAGGCCTGCACGACAGTTTGGCGCACCACAAACGATGTCTAACAGGCGTTCACCGCCCACATCGACTTTGGTGACGCGCAGTTTGTCGGCGTTCGGGTGCTGACCGCACTCCACCACGTGGCCGACGACCACGCCGTTGAATACGCCAGCCACCGGCTCAACGCCGTCTACTTCCAGGCCTGCCATGGTGATTTGATCGGATAATGTTTCGCTGCTGATGGCCGGGTTTACCCACTCGCGCAACCAGAGTTCACTGAATTTCATGTGATATTCCCGCCTTACTTAAACTGTTTGAGGAAACGCAGATCGTTTTCGAAGAACGCACGCAGATCGGTAACGCCATAACGCAGCATCGTCAGACGCTCCATCCCCATGCCGAAGGCAAAGCCGGAATAGATTTCCGGATCGATGCCCACGTTGCGCAGTACGTTCGGGTGCACCATGCCGCAACCCAACACTTCCAGCCACTTGCCGTTTTTGCCCATCACATCCACTTCGGCAGAAGGTTCGGTGAACGGGAAATAGGAAGGACGGAAGCGAACCTGCAGGTCTTCTTCAAAGAAGTTGTTCAGGAAATCGTGCAGCGTCCCTTTCAGATTGGTGAAGCTGATGTCCTTGTCGACAATCAAGCCTTCCATCTGGTGGAACATCGGAGTATGCGTCTGATCATAGTCGTTACGATACACGCGGCCCGGCGCGATGATGCGGATCGGTGGCTGCTGATTCTTCATAGTGCGGATCTGCACGCCAGAGGTCTGGGTGCGCAGCAGGCGCGTCGCGTCAAACCAGAAGGTATCGTGATCGGCACGCGCCGGGTGATGGCCAGGGATGTTCAGCGCGTCGAAGTTATGATAGTCATCTTCGATTTCCGGGCCGGTCTCTACCGAGAAGCCCAGTTCGCCAAAGAAGGTTTCGATACGATCGATGGTGCGAGTAACCGGGTGCAGGCCCCCGTTCTCCAGGCGACGCCCCGGCAGCGAGACATCGATGGTCTCCGCCGCCAGACGTGCGTTCAGCACTGCAGATTCCAACGCGTTCTTACGCGCGTTCAGCGCATCCTGAACTTCCTGTTTTGCCTGGTTGATCACCGCCCCGGCTGCCGGGCGATCTTCCGCTGGCACTTCACGCAGGGACTGCATCTGTAAGGTAAAATGACCTTTCTTGCCAAAATATTCGACGCGTACCAAATCCAACGCGGCAACATCTTGGGCATCTTCTACGGCTGCCTTGGCGTTGGCAACCAGCTCTGCGAGATGTGACATTGCTTTCCTCTTCCTCTGGCCTTGTGGCCCTAAGTAATTGTTATCTATTATTCCAACACGCCTTTGGTTGATCTTCAAAGAATTTCAAGCCGTAGCCAAGCAAGCGCCGTGGGCCTGAAAGGCGCAGAAGGTGGCCAAAAACAAAAAAGCCTCCACTTGGGAGGCTTAGGCGCTACTTTCCGTTTCTTTTCTTACGCGCAAAGCCTCCTGAAGTCAGGCGCTAAAGTAAAAAAAGAAGCGGAAAATAACAGCGTGCATGATGGTGATACCTTGTTGATAGATTGGTTACCAGTGTGATAGCGCCAGCCGATAAAAGTCAATATCTGTATTGGGAACAAACAGTAAAAGAGGGAGCAAGCTCCCTCTTTTCGACTAGCTTACGCCAGTGCTGCTTTCGCTTTTTCGACCAGTGCGCCAAAGGCCACTTTGTCGAATACTGCGATGTCAGCCAGGATCTTACGGTCAATTTCAATAGACGCTTTTTTCAAGCCGTTAATGAATTTGCTGTAAGACAAGCCGTTCTGACGAGCAGCTGCGTTGATACGTGCAATCCACAGCTGACGGAACTGACGCTTACGTTGACGACGGTCACGGTAAGCATACTGACCTGCTTTGATTACTGCCTGGAAGGCAACACGATAAACGCGCGAACGGGCACCGTAGTAACCTTTCGCTTGTTTCAGTATTTTCTTGTGACGTGCGCGTGCAATTACACCACGTTTTACGCGAGCCATATGCTCTCTCCTAAAGTCTTATTCTAGATTCAAAAAATATGGCTTATGCGTACGGCAGGCACGCAGTAACCAGGACCAGATCGTTTTTAGACACCATGCCTTTCGGACGCAGATGACGTTTACGCTTGGTTGCTTTTTTGGTCAGAATATGACGCAGGTTAGCATGTTTGCGCTTAAAACCACCGCTGCCGGTCTTTTTGAAGCGCTTGGCTGCACCACGTACAGTTTTAATCTTTGGCATGTTAATTAAATCCACTTCGCATTGTTAAACAACGAATCAGTGAGGCGAATAAAACCCACGCACGCTTGCACGGCGTGGGTTCGATTACTTGGAAGCCTTACTGTTTCTTCTTGGGTGCGAGCACCATAATCATCTGACGGCCTTCGATCCTTGTTGGGAAGGATTCGACCACTGCCAGATCAATATCTTCACACAGGTCTTTACGGACGCGGTTAAGCACTTCCATACCGATCTGCTGGTGCGCCATTTCACGCCCACGGAAACGCAGGGTGATCTTGGCTTTATCGCCGTCTTCCAGAAAGCGAATCAGGTTGCGTAGTTTGACCTGATAGTCGCCATCATCGGTGCCAGGACGGAATTTGATTTCCTTAACCTGGATAACTTTTTGCTTCTTCTTCTGTTCTTTGGTCGACTTGCTCTTCTCATAGAGGAATTTGCCGTAATCCATGATCCGGCAAACTGGCGGTTCGGCATTTGGGCTGATTTCTACTAAATCAACACCCGCTTCCTCAGCTTTTTCAAGAGCTTCATTCAGACTGACAATACCAATCTGCTCGCCATCGACGCCGGTTAGGCGAACTTCTTGCGCGCGAATTTCTTTGTTAATGCGATTTGGACGCGCCGGTTGAACTCGTTTTCCGCCTTTAATACTTTATTCCTCCAGTTGATGAAGACTTCGGCTGCGTATCTCATGTAGCAGCTTGTCTACGACTTCTTGTACGTCCAGGCTCCCCAGGTCTTTGCCACGGCGGGTACGAACGGCAACTTTGCCTGATTCGACCTCTTTATCACCGCACACCAACATGTATGGAACCCGTCGTAAAGTATGTTCGCGAATTTTAAAGCCAATCTTCTCGTTTCTCAAGTCCGCTTTTGCCCGAATGCCTGCATCTTGCAGTTTTTTGGTCAATTGCTGGACGTAATCAGACTGGCTGTCGGTGATATTCATCACCACTACCTGCACTGGAGCAATCCAGGTTGGGTAGAAACCGGCATATTCTTCGGTAAGGATACCGATGAAGCGCTCCATGGAGCCAAGAATAGCACGGTGGATCATTACCGGGACCACGCGTTCGTTGTTTTCGCCAACATACGACGCGCCTAAACGGCCCGGTAAGAAGAAATCGAGTTGCACGGTACCACATTGCCATGCGCGATCCAAACAATCATGCAAGGTAAATTCAATTTTTGGTCCGTAGAAAGCGCCCTCACCCGGCTGATATTCAAACGGAATCCCGTTTTCAGTCAGCGCAGCGGCCAGATCGTTTTCGGCTCGAGTCCACATTTCGTCAGTACCAATGCGCTTCTCTGGACGGGTGGACAGTTTCACCACAATCTTTTCGAAGCCAAAGACACCGTACATATCGTAGACCATTTTGATGCAGTCGTTCACTTCGGAACGCACCTGATCCTCGGTACAGAAGATATGGGCATCGTCCTGAGTGAAGCCACGCACACGCATCAGACCATGCAGCGAACCGGATGGTTCGTTACGGTGGCAGCTGCCGAACTCACCCATACGCAGCGGCAAATCACGGTAGGACTTCAGGCCTTGATTGAAGATCTGCACGTGGCCCGGGCAGTTCATCGGCTTGATGCAATATTCACGGTTTTCTGACGAAGTGGTGAACATGGCGTCTTTGTAGTTTTCCCAGTGCCCGGTTTTTTCCCACAGCACACGGTCCATCATGAACGGCCCTTTCACTTCCTGATACTGGTGCTCTTTGAGCTTCATGCGCACAAAGGCTTCCAGTTCGCGGAAGATAGTCCAGCCGTCGTTATGCCAGAACACCATGCCTGGAGCCTCTTCCTGCATATGATACAGGTCGAGTTGCTTGCCGATTTTGCGGTGATCACGCTTGGCCGCTTCTTCCAGGCGTTGCAGGTAGGCGTTCAGCTGCTTCTTGTCTGCCCAGGCAGTGCCGTAGACACGTTGCAGCATTTTGTTTTTGCTGTCGCCACGCCAGTAAGCACCGGAGGTTTTCTGCAGTTTGAAGTGATGGCAGAAACGCATGTTCGGCACGTGCGGGCCACGGCACATATCCACGTATTCTTCGTGATGATACAGGCCAGGTTGGTCGTCATGGCTGATATTTTCATCCAGAATCGCCACCTTGTAGCTTTCGCCACGGGCCGCGAAGGTGTCGCGGGCTTCCTGCCAGCTCACTTTTTTCTTGATGACGTCATAATCTTTGTCGGCCAATTCATGCATCCGCTTCTCCAGCAGATCCAGATCTTCCTGCGTCAGGGTATGGTCGAGGTCAACATCATAGTAGAAACCGTTGTCGATCACCGGGCCAATCGCCATTTTGGTATCTGGCCACAACTGTTTGATCGCATGACCCAACAGGTGCGCACAGGAGTGGCGCATGATTTCCAGGCCTTCGGCATCTTTGATGGTAATGATGGCCAGTTGTGCATCGGATTCGATGGCATCGTTGGCATCGACCAGTTCACCGTTAACGCGGCCAGCAATACAGGCTTTGGCAAGGCCAGGGCCGATATCACGGGCAACATCCATAGGGGAAACGGCATGGTCGTATTGACGCTGACTTCCGTCAGGAAGAGTAATAACAGGCATTCATAATTCCTTATCTACAGTGGTGACCCACACGACAGATCACATGCAGTACAGATATTTTGGTTAGTGTTTAGTCAGTTATGCGTCATATCTCGCCCACAATTGCCAGATTGACGCACAACTTGGTCCGTTAATAACACGCGAACCTCCAGTGGCTGTTCACAGCCTTGCAGATAGTAACATTAAAACTGTGGAGGATAAATAAAGCGCAGTTTACCCTGCTGCATAATTGATCGCACTTGACTTACCACAATAACCCAGACAAATTACCCGGGTAAAATAATTTAACCCGGATATAAAGCATATGAAAATCATCAATACGCCAAGCTGCACCGCCTTCTTGCAGCATCAACGAGTGGCTGCCGGGTCTTATGCCGATGTCGCTCAGGCGCTTGCTGCGATGGATCTTACTGCCGGTGGGCTGTTAGTGTTTGATGATGCCACCGGCTCCCAGGTGGATTACCCTTGGCCAGCAGGCTACGTTTGGCCTCAGCCTGGCGGCGATGCCGCTGAGCTTGATAGCAGCGAACCGGCAGCTCAGTCCTCGGTTGGTCGGCCCAAGCTCGGCGTGGTGGCCCGCGAAGTGACCCTCCTGCCCCGTCATTGGGAATGGCTGGCACAACAGCGTGGTGGAGCTTCTGCGGCGCTACGCCGTCTGGTTGATGAAGCCCGGCGTACTGCGGTTGAGCAGGATAATGAGCGCCGCATCAAGGAGAACAGCTATCGCTTTATGAGCGCCATCGCCGGCTCTTTACCAGGCTATGAAGAAGCCACACGCACACTGTTTGGCCACGACGGCAAGTTGTTTGCCGAGCGAATTGCGCAATGGCCTGCCGATATTCAGGCGCATCTGGCCTGGATGACTCGCGATGCGTTCCCCCGCTGATCACCCATAACGTTATTGATAAGCATTGATAGCGCTCTTTACAGGCCTTTCAGGCGCAGGAAAAATTATTAAATGCAAACCCATCCGCAGCACAAACAGCCACCGCTTTGGCGCATCTATCTGATCTTTTTGGTGCCCATGGTGCTGTCCAACTTCCTGCAAGGATTTTCAGGCACGCTGAACGGCATCTATATCGGCCAGATGCTAGGCACCCATGCGTTGGCCGCCATCTCCAGTATGTTCCCGGTCATCTTCTTCTTTATCTCACTGGTGATTGGCGTTGGTGCCGGTGCCTCGGTGCTGATTGGGCAGGCATGGGGCGCGAATGAACCAGAGAAAGTCAAATCTATTGCCGGTACGGCCTTGATGCTGGGCGTATCGCTTGGCTTACTGGCGGCGATATTCGGCAGCCTGTTTGCCCGTCAGGCGCTACAAGCGCTAGGCACACCAGCAGATGTGCTTGAAGAAGCAGTCTCTTACGCCCGCATCATGATGCTGATTATGCCGTTGTTGCTAGTATTTGTGTTGTTCACCCAGCTGCTGCGCGGCGTCAGCGACACGGTCTCGCCACTCTTGGCCCTGCTACTGTCTACCGTCGTCGGTTTGCTGCTCACCCCAGCCCTGATCCGTGGCTGGCTGGGCTTTACCCCCATGGGCATACAGAGCGCCGCCTTGGCGGGGATGGTCGGTAACGCACTGGCGATGGTGTATCTGACATTGCGCCTACGCCGCAAAAAACACGTGCTGGCCCCCGACCGAGCCATGCTGGCCGCGCTAAAGTTAGATACGGTGGTACTACGCAAAGTGTTACATATTGGCCTACCCACCGGTTTACAAATGGTGGTAATTTCTATCTCGGAATTGCTCATCCTGACATTGGTCAACCGCCACGGTTCGGATGCCACGGCAGCCTATGGCGCAGTGACACAGATCGTTAACTATGTGCAATTCCCTGCTCTGTCGATTGCCGTCACCGCCTCCATTTTGGGCGCTCAGGCTATCGGCGCAGGCAAAACCGAGCGCATTGCTCCCATCTTGCGCACAGGGCTGTTTATCAACTTCTGGCTGACCGGCTCGTTGATTATTCTGGTCTACCTGCTGTCACATTGGCTGCTGGGCCTGTTCCTGACCAGCCCGGTAGTCTTGGCAGAAGCAGAGCATTTACTGCATATCATGCTGTGGAGCATGTTGGTGTTTGGTTTCCAGGCAATTGTCGGCGGTATCATGCGCGCCAGTGGCGTGGTGTTAGTACCGGTGACGATCTCCATTCTCAGCATCGTGGCCGTACAGTTGCCAGCGGCCTATCTGCTCAGCAATCACTTTGGATTAGAGGGGGTATGGATGGCGTTCCCTATCGCCTATTTGACAATGTTGGCATTACAGACAACGTTTTATAGATTGGTATGGCGGCACAAAAAAATTGAGCGTCTGGTCTGACACTGGCAGTTGTAAAAGCTTTTGGGCGTAGCGACTGCGCCCTCATTTCATTCTCTTTCTGGGGTTTGTTTTATGTCGAGTATTCTGCAGTTGTTTCAGGTCATCGGACTGGGGCTAGCCCTACTGTTGCCACTGGCCAACCCGCTGACCACCGTGGCGCTGCTGCTTGGTCTGTCGGGAAATATGACCAACGAAGAGCGCAACCATCAGTCGCTGATGGCTTCAATATACGTGTTCCTTATCATGACAGTGACATTCTATGCTGGTCAACTGGTTATGAGCACTTTTGGGATTTCCATCCCCGGCTTGCGTATCGCCGGTGGTTTGATTGTCGCCTTTATCGGTTTTCGCATGTTATTTCCACAGCAAAGTGCCGATGAAGCACCAGAGGTAGAAACCAAAAGTAGAGAACTGCGCAAGAAAACCTCGGCCAATATCGCCTTTGTACCGCTGGCCATGCCAAGTACTGCCGGGCCGGGTACTATCGCCATGATCATCAGTACCGCGTCCAGCGTCAAAGAAAATACGCTGGGCTTTGCCCATTGGGTATTGCTGGCCGCGCCGGTGACCATTTTCCTGACGATAGCGATCATTCTGTGGATCTGTTTACGCAGCTCCACGGCGATCATGAAACTGGTTGGTGAAAGCGGTATCGAGGCCATTTCCCGCCTGATGGGCTTCCTGCTGGTGTGCATGGGCGTGCAGTTTATTATCAACGGCGTGTTGGAGCTGATCTCTACGTACGTGCCAATGACCTAACCCAACCGACCCCGCAATCGCGGGGCCAATTTGATCTCTATGCCAATCCGTAAACCAAAGCAGAAAGCGCAATCAGCCCCATCACCAACACAAAGCCATTACTCAAAGCGCGATAACGGTGCATAGCCGGAACCACGCGCACCGCATACATCGGCAGAATAAACAGGATCACCGCAATCAGTGGACCACTGATGGTTTCAATGATATGCAAGGCGCTCGGATTCCAGACGGTGGCCCCCCAGGTGAGCAAGAACAGCGCCACGCCGGAAATACGATGGGTCGTCGCGGCACTTAGCGGCTTGCCAACGGCACGTGTTAGTCCATCGATCAGGCTGGTCGCACCTTCGGTCACGCCTAATGAAGTGCCAAGATAGGACTTTGCCATCGCCAACATCGCCATTATCGGCCCAAGATAGGCAATCAGCGGATTGGAAAACTTGTTGGCCAAGGTAGTCAGTACCGTGATGTTCTGCGCTTTCGCCTGCTCCATCTCCTGGTGCGAAAGGCTCAGCACGCAGCTGAACACGAAGAACAGCACGGTGACGCAAATCAGCAGGTAGCTGTAACGCATAATCCGTGCACAACGGCGCTCGGCCTTGTCACCGTATAAGCTGTTCTGGGTGGAAGCGAACGAAGAAATGATCGGCGCATGGCTAAAGGAAAATACCATCACCGGGACCGCCAACCACAACGAGTGCCACAGGTCGGGGCTGTCAAATTGAGTGTTGACCACCCCATTGACAAAGTTCTCGGTCTGCCAGGTAGGTATCAGATACAGCGAAATACCCATCAGAAACACCAGCAATGGGAATACCAAGACGCCCATCGCCGCGACGATCGTATCCTTTCCCCGCAGCAGCACCAGATTGAGCACCACCACCACCGCCAAACTCAGCCAGATACGTGGCACCGGGGCGAAGTGAAATTGATGGGTCAGGAAGCTGTCCAAGGCGTTGGTAATGGAAATACTGTAGACCAGCACGATGGGGAAAAACGCCATCAGATACAGCACCATAATGATCTTGCCGGCTAACACACCGAAATGCTCAACCACCACGTCCTGAATATTACCGTCGCGGCTGGAGCCAGAGAGGACAAAGCGGGTTAGCGCCAGATGGGGTAAATAGGTTAGAGGGAAGGCAAACAGTGCCATCAATAGCAGCACCAACGGGCCATTCAGACCGGCATTGATCGGCAGAAACAGGGTGCCAGCACCCACAGCCGTGGCGTAAAGCCCGAACATCCAGACGGTGTCGGTCTTGTTCCATTTGGCTGGTTGGGCAATGGCCAACGCGTCATGATCTGGAGAAATCGTACTCATGAAAAAGCTTACCTTAATCTACAGTGCCAACGAATGCGCCCGACGGAAACTCCCTTCTCCGTAGAATGTTTAAATAAAACAGGACATTAATGGCGAAAGAAATTCACCAACCTGATAAAAGGACGGCAAAGGATAATGAAAAACACTAATGTGGTCTATGTTTCGGCGGTTAACTGCGCGCTTCGTGAGCAGCCAACACCGCTCACGAGCCATACGGAATGAAACAATGCCTAGGCGCTGGCAGCAGCAATAAACCGGCGTATTTCGCCAATATGCTGTGGGCCGTAAGCACATTGCCCTACTTCTATTTTTGGCTTGTTACGCCCGTGAAAATCGCTGCCGCAGGTAACGAACGCCGAGCGGCCAACGGTAAACTCATACAGTTGGCTGGCCAACTCCGGTGAATGATAGCTTGAGAACACCTCAACCCCCATCACGCCAATCTTCAACATCTCATCGATAACCTGGGTATGGTCCCGTTTAACGTTAGCACCGATATGCGCCAGGATGGGTATGCCCCCATTATGGCGTATCACCTCCACCATGCGGCTCATGGCGGGATAAGTGACTGGCATATAGCACACCTTCCCTGGGCCAAAGAAGTCCCAGTAAAAGTTGATTAGCGGCATATCGGCTCTTTCGCCACCGGGGCGATATGGCATCAGCAACGGGTGCCCATCATTACGTGGATCTTCCAGTATCACCTCACCCATCTGCTCTTCCTGCGGGATAGCGCCACCGCATACCTGCTCCAGGCGTTGTTCATCCAGATGGAATTTCAACCCGCGCAGCTTGGCAAATTTTTGCGGAGTCAATTCCCGTTGAATGGCGCTGAAATTGTTATAGATCTCCACAAAGTCATCGCTGGGGGTAAAACCGTAGCCCAACAGGTGGAAGTTACGCCCTGCAAAGGTGCAGTCGATCTCAATGCCGGACAGGACATTGAGACTGGACGATGCCAGCGCCTTGGCCTCCGGCACCGAGTTGGCATTATTATGGTCGGTCACCGCCAACGTACTGATGCCGTTGACCAGACAGCGTGCGATCACTGTCTCAACCGGGAAGTCTGCATCATCGCTGTAGTTGGAATGCATATGCAGGTCGATTTTTTCCATGGCAATGTCCTTTGGCAAATGCTCAATAACAAAGACCATAGTAAAGCAGGCGCTGAATGCATACTGTGGATTTGACACTTTTTATCGTCAGGATCACAAAAGCGTGGGTATGCTCACGGAGAGTAAATCGACATTTTGACTAGATCGATAACGGTGAACACTTTTAACAGGCATGAACGGTATCAAATAGCTGCGGCTACTTGGTCATCAATCTAAAGCCCCGTTTTCCGGGGCATCTCACCTAAAAAAATCTGCTTTGTTGGCCGAATATGGCAAATCACAGCTCGTCATGTTCTAAAAAGCAGCGTATCGATTAATCTTGCACATTTCCTTCTGAAATTGATGCGCTTTCTGTAAGTATATTTACGACCAAGACCAATACAGATTCGCTTACGTCTATCGACCTCAAAAGCAATGGAAACATACAATACCAACAATAAAGCTATCATCATCACGCTCACAAACTCCCTTTACTTTCAACTCCCCTCGCAAAAACATTAATAACATTAATGAAAAAATTAATCACCAAAGAAAAACAACAATCAAAAACCACTTAAAAACAACTACATAATGAAATTTAGCGATATAACACACTCTAAAAAACTGACAACATCAGATAGAACAGCTTTAAAACCTAGGAACACACCACTAAAGATGATTAAAAATCAATCAAAAAACAAATGATTACAACATCTAATATATTGGAAATTAATGATAGACGATTAAAGGGCCTCGAACGAGGCCCCTTGAAGGATTACTTGGCGCCCACTGGTGCCAGCTCTGGGATAGCAGAACTACCCATGGCCTTCTCATCGCGGATTATTGAACGATCCTTGCGCACGTCAGCCACATCGGAGGCACTGATAGCTTTGGCGTTGTTGCCCCAGCTGGAACGGATAAAGTTCACCACGTCCGCGACCTGCTGGTCGTTCAAGCGCCAGCCAAACGGCGGCATGGTGAGGTTGGAAACTGCCCCCTTCACCGCTGGCGTGGTATTACCGACCAGCACAATGTGGATCAGCGAAGTCGCATCGTCAGTCTGCACCACCGGGTTGCCCTTCAGCGCCGGGAAAGCACGCGGGTAACCAACACCATCGGTACGGTGGCAAGCGGCACAGTTATCGACGTATAGCGCAGCGCCCGGCTTGCTGTCGTTACCACGCCACAAATCTTTGGCGACGCTGTCTTCAACCGGTGCGGCCTGCTGTTTACCGTCTTTCGGCGGTAAGGTTTTCAGATAGCGGGCAATCGCGGTCAAATCTTCATCGCTGAGATATTGCAGGCTATGTTCGACAACGTCGCTCATGCCACCAAATACCACCGACTTATCGTTACGGCCAGTTTTCAGGAACTCAGTCAGTTCGCTCTCGCTCCAGGTGCCCAGGCCATCTTTATTATCACCACGCAAGCTGGAGGCTACCCAACCGTCGATCGGCACGTTGCTGCCAGACAGATAATCATCGCCTTCCGTGTTGCTCAACGCCTTTTCCTGCATGGTCATGCGGCGTGGCGTATGGCATGCCCCGCAGTGCCCCAGCCCTTCAACCAGATAGCGGCCACGTTCGATAACCGGATCGGCGTTGGCGTTTGCCGCGAAATCGGCCGGTGTTGGTGCAAACATCGAGCGCCAGATGTGCAGCGGCCAACGCATGGATAGCGGCCAAGGAATATCTGAATCCTTATTCGCCTGTTCTATTGGCTGCACGCCGTGCATGAAATAGGCGTACATGGCACGCATATCCTCCTCTTTCACCAGCGCAAACGAAGGATAAGGCATCGCCGGGTACAGGGTGCTGCCGTTCTTGGCGACGCCTTTACGTACCGCATTATCGAAATCTTCGAAACTGTAGTCGCCAATGCCGGTGGTTTTGTCCGGGGTGATGTTGGTGGAATAGATAGTGCCAATCGGCGTTTCCATTGCTAAACCACCAGCAAAGGGCACGCCGTTTTTGCCATCGGTATGGCAGGCCACGCAGTCACCAGCGCGTGCCAGATATTCACCTCGTTTGAGCAATTCGCTGCTGATCGTCGTGTCCTGTGCCAAAACGGAAAAACTCAGTGCACTGAGAACCAGTGCGGGAACCAAAGCTTTCATCACTCGCGTCCTCATGCCTGCACCAATGGGCCTGGATTTTTCAGATACTGCTCGCGAATGGCACGGGCAGACCAGTAGGCCAACGCGGCAACGGTGCCGGTCGGGTTGTAGCCTAGCCCCTGCGGGAAGGCCGATGCGCCGATCGAGAACACGTTATGCACGTCCCAACTTTGCAGATAGCGGTTTACCGCGCTGGTTTTAGGATCTTCCCCCATCACCGCACCGCCGTTCATGTGCGTGGTTTGATAGCTGGTGGTATCAAAATGGCTGTTAGCGTTTTTCGGGCTGCCGGAAATCAGTTTCGGGTTCATCGCCTTGGCGATCGGAGCCATCTTGTTAAACATAAACTGCGCCATCTTGATGTCGTTCTCCTGCCAGTCAAAGGTCATGCGTAGCAACGGTTGGCCAAAGACATTCTTATAGGTCGGATCGAGATCGAGGTAGTTGCTACGATAGGACTGGTGCGCACCATGGGCATCCATAGAGACATGGTGCGTATAGGCATCCGCCACTGCGGCTTTCCACTTGCTGCCCCAGGCTGGCGTACCAGGAGGCGTTGGCAGGCCGGAGATCGGTTTGGTACCTGCCTGGTTCACCCAGAACGGTGAGCCACCGACAAAACCTTCCTTACCGTGGTCGAAGTTATCCGCATTGAAATCATCCAGGCCAACGCCGTTACCGCCCGCGCCAATAAACGGGTTGGTGTGGACGTCCTTATCGAAGAACGCCTTGATGGTGGTCAGGTTCTGGTAGGCAAAGTTACGCCCAACCACCCCTTCACCGGTCTGCGGATCATAAGGTTTGCCAATACCAGAAAGCAGCATCAGGTGCACATTGTGGAACTGGAAGGCTCCGAGGATCACCAGATCGGCAGGTTGTTCGATCTCACGCCCCTGGGCATCGATATAGTTGACCCCGGTCGCCCGGCTTTTATCTGCGGTCAGGTTAACTTTCAGCACGTTGGCGTTAGTGCGCAGCTCAAAGCGCTTTTCCATCCGCAACGCTGGCAGAATATTGACGTTAGGCGACGCCTTGGAATACATGTAGCAGGCATAACCGCTACAGTAGCCACAGAAGTTGCAAGGCCCCATCTGCGCGCCATAAGTGTTGGTATAGGAATCTGATGTATTGGCAGAAGGCAGATTGTAAGGATGATAGCCCACCTCACGCGCCGCCTTTTCAAACAACTGTGCGGAGAAGGTGTTCTTCTGAGCTGGCAGCGGGAAATGGTCGGAACGATCTGGTGCAAAGGGGTTACCGCCTTTGTCTTTACCCACCAACTGGCCCTTCACAGTCCAGGCGGTACCTGATGTGCCAAATACCTTCTCAGCCTTATCGAAGAACGGCTCCAGCTCGTCGTAGCTCACCCCGAAGTCCTGGATCGTCATGTCTTTCGGGATGAAGCTTTTGCCGTAGCGTTCTTCATAATGGCTGCGCATACGCAGCTCCATAGGATCGATGCGAAAATGCACGCCAGACCAGTGTAGGCCCGCTCCGCCGACGCCGGTGCCCGGCAGGAAAGCCGCCAACTGGCGATAAGGCACTGCGGTTTGGCTAGTGTTGTGACGGATAGTCACGGTACTTTTGGAGAGGTCCTGGAACAGCTTACGGCGGATATTATAGGTCAGTTCGTCGATCACCTGCGGGTAGGAGCCGTCTGGATAGGTATCGCGCATCGGGCCACGTTCAAGCGCTACCACGTTCAACCCTGCCTCGGTCAACTCCTTCGCCATAATGGCGCCAACCCAGCCAAAACCGACGATCACCACATCCTGCTTCTTCATTACCGTTGCCATAATTACCCTCTCTCCCCACGAATCGATACCGGTGGGAAGGGATAACGTTCCCCTCGCTCAACCCAGTCCATAAAGTCGGCGCGCGCCCCCGGAAAATTAATCAGCTTCCAACCTACCATCTCTTTGTTACCGCCATGGATCGGATCGCTGAAAAAGCCTTCACGGGTGTTTTGCAACAGATAAGAGAAGAACAGCTTGGCAGGCAGTTGCGCAAACTCGGCCTCACCAGATTCAAACTTATGCAACAGCGCATCCTGTTGTGCGCCATCGAGCTCGGCGAAGACCTTGCCTGCCGTTTTCTTGCTGTAGGCATCAGCCTCGCTGATCCCCAGGTTATAAATCTGTTTGGGCACCAACGGCAGTTGATAACCCATTTCCGGAGCGACATCAGGATTAAATGGCCCTTGCATATACCAGATTGCACCGGTGGCATAAGGCGTATTCATCTGCTGATCGATAAACTCCGGCACGCCGGCCTCCAACGCGCCCGGCCCGCGATCGTCTGCCGGGATCAAACGCGCAACCGCCGCCTGAACAAAAGCCCACTCTTCGGGGGTAAAGAAGATAGGTTGATAGTTAACCTGTTTGGAAGTATCACTAGCGGCAAGCGCCGGTGCTGGTGCCGTCAGAGCTCCCACACCGCTACCACCGATAACGGCCGCGGGGATCAGCGTCATCGATTTCAGCAAGAAATCGCGCCGGGAATTGTTAGTTTTATCGTTCGACATATCACATTCCATCCAAAAATAATCACAACTATTTAACCTCAACCTTGCGGTCGATGCGGGATTTAAAAATAATTTGTAACGTAATTGTCTATTTATTGAAGGTCAAAACATGAGCTTTGGCAACAATGTTACCGGTAACTAATTGATTGAGCGTAAAGTTTTCTTTGTTAATGTAAAATTAACAATTTGTGCGGTTTTTTCGATTATCAGGCGGGAGATAAGCGGAAATGGGATGTAGAACGCACTTTTAGCGGGAAAAATAGCAAAACCGGCCCCTTAATGAGGCCGGCTGTAGGCAATCTGAGGCTAGTAGGTCATCGCTTGATAAGCGGTGGTAACTTTCCACAAGTAACGCGGCGCTTGCGGTGCCGGGTGCTTCTTCTGGATATGCTGATAAAACTCGTCCGGGCTCATCTGATTAATGCGGTTTACCGCCACACGTTTATCCGATGAGAAAGTCCGTAACATCGCACCTGCCCCATTCACATAGGAAACGATGGTGGCATAGCGTAACGTCTGCGGATTGGTGATCCCGGCTAGTTGCTGGCTTTGAAGAATATTGATATAGGCTGTTCCCAGATCAATATTAACCGCCGGATCCTTCAACTCACGCGAACTTGGCTGCCCGTTCTTTCCCTTCATACGATAAGCATCGCGTCCTGCGGTTGAGGCTTTCAGCTGCATAAGCCCAACGGCATTCGAGGTGCTGACCACATTCGGGTTAAACCCGGACTCCACCTGAATGATCGCCTTAATCAGCGTTTCGTCGACACCATAGTTTCTGGCGGCCTGACGGATATAATCATTATAAGCGACCGGTGTCCCGGTTCGGTTACTTGGTGTTTGCGGTGGGGTTTTTAACCAACCGCCCGAAGTGCCACTGCCTGCCTGATTGCCCGTTGTTTGCGGATCTTTCGCACAACCGGCTAATAGTACGATTGCCATCAGGCAACCTATTTTTGTTTTCACAGAATCCCTCACTCCTTTCAATGAGTTGCGTAGCATATACAACTGGTAAGGATACCTGCATGACATTTTTGGTCTATTCTCAGGCTATCCATATACCAAGAGGTGATTTATGAGTCAATCTTCGTCCATAGGTTTTGTGGTGTCTTTCACCTACCCGGAACATAGCTTAACCGATTTAGCTAAATTAACCGGACAAATGACGCTGGCCGGTTTTTCCACCACGCTCAGCGACAGCAAGGGCGTTCCCCATGAGCTGGGGATCAACAGTTTTTCGCTAACAACGCCTTTAAATCAAGAGGATGTACAACAGTTAGCGCAGGGGTTGGGTGAGGTGGCATTGGGGGAGAAACCCGAGGTGCAGATAGTCACTTGCAGTGACTACTTTAAGCGGTTACATCCCGATACATAAAATGTTATAACTCACTCGGCGGCATTATTTAATTAACAACAAAATAACCCTTTGGCAAAGTTTGGTGTTGCTTGACTTCCGCTCAATTGATATTGATAATCATTTTCATTTGAATAAGGAGACGTCATCATGCCAATGAAAAACAACGTGTTTACCCGCCGTCATTTTAGCTTGTCCCGCATTCGCTCACTTGCCCTGCTCTGCGTATGCCTCAGTGTTGCTGCTGTCAGCCAACCGGCTTTGGCAAAGGATAAGCTACGCGTGGTGACAACCTTCACCATTATCCAGGATATCGCTCAGAACGTGGCGGGCGACGCCGCCGTGGTGGAGTCCATCACCAAGCCTGGGGCGGAAATCCACGACTATCAGCCTACGCCGCGCGATATCGTTAAGGCACAGCACGCCGATCTGATTTTATGGAACGGGATGAATCTGGAGCGCTGGTTCCAACGCTTTTTTGAAAATATCAAACAAGTTCCCGCCGCCGTGGTGACTGAAGGGATCACCCCGCTGCCAATCCATGAAGGCCCGTATAACGGTAATCCAAATCCCCATGCCTGGATGTCACCAAGCAATGCACTGATCTACGTCGAGAACATCCGCAAAGCGTTGGTACAGCACGATCCCGACAACGCGGAAACCTATAACCGCAATGCCAAAGCCTACGCTGAAAAAATTGCGGCGCTGGATGCCCCACTGCGTGAGCGTTTGTCACGCATTCCGTCAGCCCAGCGCTGGCTGGTGACCAGCGAAGGTGCCTTTAGCTATCTGGCTAAAGATTATCAGTTGCAAGAAGTCTATCTGTGGCCGATCAATGCCGACGAACAGGGCTCACCACAGCAGGTGCGCCGTGTGATCGATACCGTACGGGCCAACCACATTCCGGTGGTGTTCAGCGAAAGTACCATTTCGGATAAACCGGCCAAGCAGGTGGCTAAAGAAACCGGTGCGCAATACGGCGGTGTGCTGTATGTCGACTCCCTGTCTGCGGCCAACGGGCCGGTGCCCACCTATATCGACCTGCTCAATGTCACCGTGCAAACCATCGCCAAAGGATTTAATCAATGAGCACAGAGACCTTTATCCGCCCCGAACTCAATGTGGATGACGTATCGGTCACCTATAACAACGGCCATACGGCGATCCATAACGCCAGCTTTACCCTGAGCGGGGGTTCGATTTGTGCGCTGGTGGGAGTTAACGGCAGCGGAAAATCGACCCTCTTCAAAAGCATCATGGGCCTGGTAAAACCGACATCTGGCCAGGTGATGCTTAGCGGGCAACCGGTTGTCGCCGCACTGAAGAAAAATATTATCGCCTACGTGCCGCAGACCGAAGAGGTTGACTGGAACTTCCCGGTGCTGGTGGAAGACGTGGTGATGATGGGCCGCTACGGCAAAATGAACTTCTTGCGCATTCCTACTAACGAAGATCGGCTGCGGGTCGATAAGGCGCTGGAGCGCGTTGGCCTGAGTGAGCTACGTAGCCGACAGATCGGCGAGCTTTCCGGCGGGCAAAAAAAGCGCGTATTCCTGGCTCGTGCGCTGGCTCAGCAGGGAACGGTGCTGCTGCTTGATGAGCCTTTTACCGGCGTGGATGTCAAAACCGAGAACGCTATTATCGAGCTGTTACGCTCGCTGCGCGATGAAGGCCACCTGATCCTGGTATCGACCCACAACCTCGGTAGCGTACCGGAATTTTGCGATCGGGTGATCCTGATTAACCGTACCGTGCTGGCCGCCGGGCCGCTCGAAACCACCTTCACGCAAAGCAATCTGGAACTGGCGTTCGGTGGCGTATTGCGCCATATCAACCTCTCAGGGCCCGATCTGCACGATGACAACGATCCCCGCACCGTGACGGTAATCACCGATGACGAGCGCCCTGCGGTGTTTTATGGCCATACCAAGAGCGATCCTCCGGCGCAAAGCCAGCAAAAGGAGAATAACCCCTGATGCTCGAGATCCTGTTGCAACCGTTCAACTACAACTACATGGTCAAGGCGATGTGGGTCAGCGCCATTGTCGGTGCGGCCTGCGCTTTTCTGTCGGCGTATCTGATGCTGAAAGGCTGGTCGTTGATGGGGGATGCGCTTTCCCACTCCGTGGTGCCTGGCGTGGCCGGTGCCTATGCCCTCGGCCTGCCCTATGCAGCCGGTGCGTTTTTCACCGGCATGTTGGCCGCGCTGGCAATGACGTTGGTACGCCACGTCACCCGCCTGCGTGAAGATGCGATTATCGGCTTTATTTTCTCCACCTTTTTCGCCGTCGGCCTGTTGATCATTTCGCTCAATCCCACTTCGGTGAACGTGCAGTCGATCATCTTCGGCAACATTCTCGGTATCGCAGATGAAGACGTGTTGCAGGTGGAAATTATTATCGGCGTTTCGTTGCTGATCTTATGCCTGGTGTGGAAAGACCTGCTGGCAGTATTTTTTGACGAAAACCACGCGGTATCAATTGGGCTTTCGCCATTAAAGCTGAAGATCCTGTTCTTTACCCTGCTTAGCGCCTGTACCGTGGCCGCGCTGCAAACCGTCGGTGCCATTCTGGTGATCGCTATGGTGATAACCCCCGGTGCCACCGCCTATCTGCTGACCGACCGTTTTGGCCGGCTGGTAATTATCGCCATCGCCATCGGTGCCTTGACCAGCGGCCTGGGCGCTTACCTCAGCTTTTTCGTCGACGGAGCAACCGGCGGCGTGATCGTCACGCTGCAAACGCTGGTGTTCCTGGCGGCCTTCCTGTTCGCACCGAAGCACGGACTGTTAGCCTCAAAACGCCGTGCAACCCATGGCAACTCTCCGGAGGGCAACTGATGGAATTCCTGTTGCAATGGCTCTCTGAGCCGTTCGCCTATCCCTTTATGCAGCGCGCCATCATCGCGGCCATCGTCACCGGCGTAGTTTGCGCCGTGCTGTCTTGTTATCTGGTGTTGAAAGGCTGGTCATTGATGGGCGATGCCATCTCTCACGCCGTGCTACCCGGCATCGTGTTGGCCTTTGTGTTCAGTATTCCGCTGGCGATTGGCGCATTTCTTTCCGGCATTTTCTGCGCGCTAGCGACGGGCTATCTGAAAGAGCACAGCCGAGTAAAGGAAGACACGGTGATGGGGATCGTGTTCTCCGGCATGTTTGCCTTTGGGCTGGTGCTGTTTGCCCGCATCGATACCGATCAACACCTCAGCCATATCCTGTTCGGCAATATGCTGGGGATCACCGACGGTGAGCTGCGGCAAACGTTGTGGATCGCCGGGATCACGCTGGCGATCGTACTGCTCAAGCGCCAGGACTTTATGCTTTACTGTTTCGATCCCAACCATGCGCGCGTCATCGGCCTGCCGGTGAAGTTACTGCACTACGGCTTACTGTGCCTGCTGGCATTAACCATTGTGGCCTCGCTACAGGCGGTGGGGGTGATCCTGGTGATTGCGATGCTGATCGCACCGGGGATCATTGCGTTCACCCTGTGCCGCAGTTTCAACCGGATGCTGATCGTCGCCACCGTCGCTTCCGTTTTTTCCTGCGTACTGGGGACGCTGATCAGCTTTCATATCGATGGCGCAACCGGGCCGTGCATCGTGATCGTCCAGGCGTTGCTGTTTGTCATCGCCCTGCTCTACAGCCACTTCAAACCCGTGCAACGCCACGAGAGCAACCTGGCTAAGGGCCATTCGTAGGGACTGTCGTATGTGCTGATAAGAAACTTACCGCGCTGTTACTCCTGACTTAACTCCATTCACCAACCCGCCCCCCCAACCCTCTCCTGGGGAGGGTTGGGGGGAAAATCCCTTGTATGACGTTCCCCGCGTAAGAAGATACTCAGCAAATTAGCCTGAACCGAGAGGCATTAAGCATAAGCGTACTTAAATTAATCAATAGCGTATATACTTTGACCAGACACGCGGCGATGATATTTTCGTCAATAGATGGCGCAGCTGTGCGCCACATCGTGTTTTCGCCGCAGGAAAGGCGCTAACCTAATGAAATCGCAGGCAACGCAGAAGGGGATTACTATGTGGCAAGCCGTTAGCCGTCTGTTGAGTGAGCATCTTGGCAGCGCAGAAATCCGCGAAAGGACTGAACTGCCCGGGGGAGAAATCCACCCGGCGTGGCGCGTGAGTTACGGCGACAACGAGGTGTTTGTTAAATGCGATGCCCGCGAAATGCTGCCGATATTCACTGCGGAGGCCGATCAACTGGCCCTGTTGGCGCGCAGTAAGACCGTGAGAGTGCCCGAAGTATATGGGGTTGGCAGCGATCGCGATTACAGTTTTCTGCTGCTGGAATATCAACCCCTTAAACCGCTGGATGCGCACGGGGCGCACTGCCTCGGGCAACAACTGGCCCGCCTGCACCAGTGGAGCGAACAACCCCAGTTCGGCCTCGACTTCGATAACCATCTTTCCACCACGCCGCAGCCCAACGCCTGGCAACGCCGCTGGGCGGAATTTTTTGCCGAGCAGCGCATCGGTTGGCAGCTACAGCTGGCGGCGGAAAAGGGCATGACCTTCGGTGATATCGACGAAATTATAGACGTGGTGTATCTGCGGTTGCAAAACCATCAGCCGCAGCCTTCCCTGCTGCACGGCGATTTGTGGCCAGCCAACTGTGCTCAGGCCGCAGATGGGCCTTTGCTGTTCGATCCAGCCTGTTACTGGGGCGACAGGGAGTGTGATTTGGCAATGCTGCCGCTTTATCCAGATTTGCCCGCCCAGATTTATGACGGCTATCAGCGCGTGTGGCCGCTGGAGGCAGGGTTTATCGAACGTCAGCCGCTGTATCAGCTTTATTACCTGCTCAACCGCAGCAACCTGTTTGGCGGCCAACATCTGGTCATGGCACAACGGGCCATCGACAATCTGCTCCACCCGGAAACGCTGTAAACAATCAGGGCGCCAAATGGCGCCCTGACGACATGCGGCGGCGCTACATGCGGCACCCGTTAATTTCAGATCTAGGCCACTCCGGCCATTTGCCCTAGCAGCTTGAGCACAAAATAAGCCACCACCGCGATCACTACCGGCAAAATATACAGCGGGAAGTATTGCAGCAAAATGGTATGGTGCGGCAACGTTACTCGCTCCTCCAATTGCGCACGCGTGTGCCCTTCGCTGCCCTTGGCCTGTTCCAGGATCATCTGATCTTCCAATCCCTCACGGATAAACCTCACCTGACGCGACATGCGCGCACCGGACGTCTGCAATGCCAAACCGACAAAGATCAGGAAATAGATGATGATAAACATCAGATTAGCGCCACTAAACAGGCTCTTATCCACATCCGGTACCGGTGAGTTGTACCAGAAAATATTCAGGAATGGCGTATTGAAGCGCACCATATCGACCATGACGTGGACAAAATCCAGCATCACGGCGTTGATCCCTCTGGACTTCTCACTGTGTTGATAAACAAAACCCAGCAATGAAACCAGCGTTGAAAGTAACGCCGGGATGAAAACGACCCATCCGAAAATGCGTTTCAGAATGGCAACGCGCCCAGCCTGTTGATACGTCATGTGTTCCCCTTGTAAGCGACGTAACCGTTGTTGCGCTAAGTCTACCTGTAGTTAATGAAACTCGCCCACCGTTTTCTTCGTCTTCCTGTCTGAATCCAGTGAGATCCTGTATTTTGGGAAATACACCCTAGGCCCGAAGGATGCAGCTGCCTGAACAAAGATGATAGAGTGGCGAAAACATTTTCTTTTACTGGTGCTGCAGGAGTTAATTGTTAATGGCTTATTCGCAACGCATAGCAACCGCAATTTTTGATATGGACGGTCTACTGATCGATTCGGAACCCCTGTGGCTACAGGCGGAAATGGACATCTTCAGCTCATTGGGGCTGGATCTGTCTGACCGTCACAAACTGCCGGATACGCTAGGTTTACGCATCGATCTGGTGGTACGGATGTGGTTCCAGGCCATGCCGTGGCAAGGGCCATCTCAGGAGGAAGTGGCTGGACGCATTATAGAGCGGGCCATCGAGTTGGTGCAGGAGAAGCGCCCGCTGCTGCCTGGGGTGCAACAAGCGCTGGAACTGTGCCGTAGCCTGGACCTGAACATTGGGCTGGCCTCCGCCTCTCCGCTACATATGCAGCAACAGGTGCTAAAGATGTTCGATCTGGAGAGTTACTTCGACCAGTTGGTTTCGGCCGAATATCTGCCGTACAGCAAACCGCACCCAGAAGTCTATCTGATCGCGGCCGAGCGTCTGGGCAGCGACCCACAGCATTGCATTACTCTGGAAGACTCCTTCAACGGCATGATTGCTACCAAAGCGGCACGCATGAAGTCGATCGTGATCCCTGCGCACGAATACAGCCAGGATCCGCGCTGGGCCTTGGCCGACCTTAAACTGCAAAGCCTCGAGCAGTTGACTGCCGCCCATCTGGCCTGATCTTGATGGCATCGGCCCTGCTGATGCCTTTTTCACTCCTCCACGCAACAAAATAAATAAAACATAATTTCATTTTAATTGAATTAAGATGCCATTCAAATTATGCTGATCACATAAAGAAAACACCGGGCGATTCGGTGACACTGTCACTGCCACGCAGTAGCCTTCGTAAGCCCGGTGCTTTCTTCCCTCACGGTAAGAGAACAAATCTATGATTCCCAGCAACTACGTACCGATGAAGACCGCACTTGAGTGTGTCCCCGCCGGACGCTGGGGCACACCGGATGACTCGATGGGCCCGATCGTCTTCCTCGCCTCGGCAGCGTCCGACTACGTTAATGGCTACACTCTCGCGATGGACGGCGACTGGTTGGCCCGCTGATCCCCACAGCAAACATCTCCTCCCCCGAATTTGAACGGGTGCAGCAGGCGGCGCCCCTACAATGACGAGTTTACCTGTATACTGTGTCCGTCAGACTCGAGGTTTCAACCCTTTGTAAAACGGCGTAAAATTAACAAATCGTTACAGGGTAACCGCTTCCGTTACTGTAAAAATTCCCATATACTGGATAAATTAACAGTTTAGTGGCCGGGATCTTGCAACATGACCGCGGAAGGACATCTCATTTTCTCTGTTGCCTGCGCGATCTTTGCCAAGAAAGCGGAGGTGACTCCCGTGCTCGCCGCTGGCGATTGGTGGCACATCATTCCTGCCGCGCTACTGACGTCACTGTTACCCGATATCGATCACCCTAAATCCATCCTGGGTCAACGCCTACGCTGGATCGCGGTTCCGATCTCGCGCGCCTTTGGCCACCGCGGTTTCACCCATAGCCTGCTGGCGATCGTCGGCGGCATGTGGTTATTTCAGCTTGAGGTGCCGCGCGGTTGGCCAATCCCCGCGGACGTGCTGCACGCCATGATTATCGGTTATTTCAGCCACCTGCTGGCCGATATGCTAACCCCTGCCGGCGTGCCGTTGCTCTGGCCCTGCCGCTGGCGTTTCTGCCTACCGATATTGAACTCACAAAAAGGCAATCAGCTGGAACGGGTGCTGTGTCTATGCCTGGTGGCTTTCGCCATTTACTGGCAAGGGGATTACACCCTTCCCGTGCAGTCATATTTTGAGCAAATTAAAAATATCCGACTGTGATCACAAAAAATCGACTGTTTTTCCGCCCATTGGCTCATAATATCGCCGATTTCAAGTCAAAAGTTATATTAAATTCTTTTTAGATATAAGTGTGAGTCATCGCAAACTGTTACGATATTTACATCGCATTACATCGGTGCGTGGCACTTTTAATTATAAGAAAACAAGATTGGAGACATTGGGGATGAATCTACCGCTCGTATTAAACGTGCTGGTTTTTGCCGCCCTCCTTTTGCTGTTGGCGCAAACCCGCCATAAGCAATGGAGCCTGGCTAAAAAAGTGCTGGTCGGCCTGGCACTGGGTGTCGTGTTCGGTTTGGCACTGCAACTGATTTACGGCTCGGACAACCCAGTGCTGAAAGCGTCCATCAGCTGGTTTAACATCGTCGGTAACGGCTATGTACAGCTGCTGCAAATGATCGTGATGCCGCTGGTTTTCGCCTCTATCCTTAGCGCGGTAGCCAAATTGCACAACGCTTCTTCGTTGGGCAAAATCAGCTTCCTGACCATTGGTACCCTGCTGTTTACCACGCTGATTGCCGCACTGGTTGGCGTATTGGTCACCAACCTGTTCGGGCTGACCGCAGAAGGTCTGGTCCAGGGTACGCAGGAGACCGCACGTCTGTCGGCGATCGAAACCAACTACGCAGGTAAAGTAGCCGATCTCAGTGTGCCACAATTGATCCTGTCATTCGTGCCGAAAAACCCATTTGCCGATCTGACTGGGGCCAACCCAACGTCCATCATCAGCGTAGTGATTTTCGCTGCTTTCCTGGGTGTGGCTTCGCTACAACTGCTCAAAGATGACCAGCCGAAAGGCCAGCGCGTGCTGGTAGCTATCGATACTCTGCAAGCCTGGGTGATGAAGCTGGTCCGTCTGGTGATGAAGCTGACGCCGTACGGCGTACTTGCGTTGATGACCAAGGTCGTTGCTGGCTCCAATATCCACGATATTATCAAGCTGGGCAGTTTTGTGGTTGCCTCTTACCTAGGTCTGGCGATCATGTTCGTGGTTCACGGACTGCTGCTGAGCTTCACCGGAGTTAACCCGCTGAAATTCTTCCGCAAGGCGTGGCCGGTGCTGACCTTTGCCTTCACCAGCCGCTCCAGCGCTGCCAGCATCCCGCTGAACGTGGAAGCGCAGACTCGCCGTCTGGGCGTGCCTGAGTCAATTGCCAGCTTCTCTGCTTCCTTTGGTGCCACCATTGGTCAGAATGGTTGTGCGGGTCTCTACCCAGCAATGCTGGCGGTGATGGTTGCGCCAACCGTAGGCATTAACCCGCTTGATCCACTGTGGATCGCGACGCTGGTCGGCATTGTTACCGTCAGTTCAGCCGGTGTTGCCGGTGTGGGTGGCGGCGCGACCTTCGCAGCGCTGATTGTACTGCCAGCGATGGGCCTGCCGGTGACCCTGGTCGCCCTGCTGATTTCGGTTGAACCGTTGATCGACATGGGCCGTACCGCGCTGAACGTTAGTGGTTCGATGACCGCAGGTACCATCACCAGCCAACTGATGAAGCAGACCGACAAAACCATTATGGACAGCGAAGACGAAGCGGAACTGGCTCACCGGTAACCCTGGACAGATTCGCAAACTGAACCGGCGCCCAGGCGCCGGTTTTTTTATACTTGGCGTTTAGAGTCATCGTTAAGCGGTGAAGGTTTTACTGTGGTGAGATAGAGAAAGGTGAAGATGCAGAAACGTAGAGCCAAACGTACGTTTGGCCCTTAGCTATTCAGAAACGGTCAAAACGGATAGTCGTGATAACCCATCTGCTCCGAAATCAGACGAGCGGCAGTGTGCAACTGTGCGACATAGCCCTCTTTGCCTTCTTCGGAGAAGCGGATGGTCGGGAAGGAGATGCTCAAGCCCGCGATCACCACGCCAAAACGGTCAAACACTGGCACCGCGATGCAGCGTAAGCCTTCTTCCTGTTCTTCGATATCTTCGCCAAATCCTTGTTCACGCACCTTATCCAACAGCGGCAGTAATTCTGCGGCGCTGGCGATGGTGTGCGCAGTGCTACGGGTAAACTCGACGTGGGACAGAATCTCTTCCACTTCACCGCGATCGCACCAGGCTAGCAGGACTTTACCAATGGCAGTACTGTGTAGCGGGTTGCGGCGACCAATACGTGAATACATACGCAGGTTATACATGGAATCGATTTTGTGGATATAGACGATGCTGTCTTCATCCAGCGCCCCCAGGTGGATGGTCTCACGCGTCTGGTTAGACAGTTCGCGCATCTGGATGTCCGCACTGCGGATCAAATCGACGTTTTGCAGCGATTTGGCACCCAATTCAAACAGCTTTAGGGTCAGCGAATATTTCTCCGACTCCCCTTCCTGTGCGACATAACCCAGCGACTTCATGGTTTGCAGGAAACGGTAAACGGTACTTTTGGACATCATTACCCGCTGAGAAAGCTCGGTAATGCCGATCTCGCGCTCATCACCCAGTGCCTGCAGGATGCCAAACACTTTCAGCACTGATGAAACGGAATCCGGTTGTTTGTCTAGATCTGCGTTAGCCATGGTTAATACCTTAACTTAACTATTTTTGTTTTAGGAAATTTGAACAAGAGTTTCAGTATAATCGGAACATTTTACCCCACGCAATGGAGGTTGCGCAATATTCGCCATAATTGATGGGATTAGCGGCAGATATCCCACTGCTTTTACATTTAGCACAGAAACGGCGGGTGCATTCGGCGCCCCTACGAGCGAGCAATAGCAAAAACCCCGGCAAGCCAGGGTTTTTGTTTGATGCAGGGTTATTTCAGATACTGGCCGGAACGCAGCGCTTCGATACGCTTGTCCAACGGCGGATGCGACATAAACAGCTCGCTGAACGACTTGGATTTGCCGTTGATGCAGAAAGCCATCAGGGTGCCCGCTTCCTGCGGTTCATAGCTGGTCTTCAAGCGTTGGAGCGCAGCGATCATTTTCTCACGGCCAACCAGTTTGGCTGAACCCGCATCGGCGTAGAATTCACGATGACGTGAGAACCACATAGTGATAATGCTGGCCAGAATACCAAACACCAGCTCCAGCACCATCGACACGCCGAAGTAAATCATCGGGTTACCATTACCTTCGCCTTCCCCATCGCGGTTACCGAGGAAACCGGCGGCCACCTGGGCAATAAGGCGCGACACGAAGATCACGAAGGTATTCACCACCCCTTGGATCAGCGTCATGGTCACCATGTCACCATTAGCAACGTGGCTGATTTCGTGGGCGATCACCGCTTCCGCCTCATCACGGCTCATGCTTTGCAGCAGGCCGGTACTAACCGCCACCAGCGATGCATCACGACGTGCACCGGTTGCAAAGGCGTTAATGTCCGGCGCTTGGTAGATAGCCACCTGCGGCATGGCGATACCCGCCTGCTGCGATTGGCGACGCACCGTGTCCAACAGCCAGCGTTCGGTTTCGTTACGCGGTTGTTCAATCACTTCCCCACCGACGGAGCGCAGCGCCATCCATTTGGACATCAGCAGTGAAACAAACGCACCGCCAAAACCGAACAGACCGGCCATGATCATCAGGCCCTGAACGCTACTGGATTGGATCCCTGTCAGGCTAAGCACCAGCCCGAAAACCAACATCACCGCCAGGTTGGTGAGCAGGAACAAAGCTATACGCATCATAGAATGTTTACTTCCTCGTTATTTGTTAACAAAACGCGACCTCAGATAGCCAGATCTTATGGGCATTGATCACAATTTCAAGATTGGCAGGCCATTAACCCACTAAAAATACGTAACTTTACAAAGTCACGATAAAACAAGGGTTTTACAAAGTGTAAACGATCTCTGTGCACAAGGGGGAGACTACAACAGAAATTTTAGTGCGGATATGGTGAAAAAAAAAGCGCACCCGAAGGTGCGCTCAATAACATTAAATCCGTAAATAACTTACTTGGTGGCAGCCGTCTGTTGCGAGGGCTGCAGCTTTTCGCTTTTGGCCAGGTCCAGCGCGATCTTGACCGTTTCATCCAGATACGGATCCGGCTCCTTGTAGTCCTTTGGCAGATCCTCCAAGGACTTCAGGGGTTTCTTACCCGTACGCTCCAGACGCTCATTGATACGGCTCAGGCGCGTAGTATCATCATCATGGCTCTCTTTCTCACGGGTAGCCAGATTAAGAGAAACGATGTTGCGTTTATCTTTCAACGCCTTGTAATGGGCAATATCCTGCGCGATATATTGGAACTCTGGATCCTTGGCGATACGCTGCGCATGGTCTTTCAACAGTTGCGGTTCAAACGGCTTCAAATCACCGGTTTTGGTGTAGGCCGCTGCGTTTACGCTATCCCACGGCATGGCATTGTCTTCGAAGCTCTCGCCGGTTTCTGCCGGATCGATCCCCGTTGGCATCAGAATATCTGGCGTGACACCTTTACGTTGGGTGCTGCCACCATTAACGCGGTAGAACTTCTGGATGGTGTACTGGACAGAGCCCAGCGCAGGCCATTCAGGGCGCAGCATCTGATCGTAAATGCGGTTCAGTGAACGATATTGCTGCACAGTGCCTTTACCGAAGGTAGGTTCGCCGACGATCAGCGCACGGCCATAGTCCTGCATTGCCGCCGCAAAGATCTCGGAGGCGGAGGCACTGAAGCGGTCAACCAGCACCACCAGCGGGCCTTTGTAATAGACAACGCCGTCGTTATCCGCATCTTCGCGGATTTTGCCGTTGTTATCACGCACCTGAACAACCGGGCCACTCGGGATAAACAGGCCGGAAAGCGATACTGCCTCGGTCAATGCCCCGCCGCCGTTGGCGCGCAGATCGATAATCAGACTGTCAACGTTCTGCTTGGCCATCTTTTGCAACTGGACTTTTACGTCATCGGTCAGGCCGACGTAGAAGCCAGGAATGTCCATCACCGCGACCTTCTGGTTGCCAACGGTCTTGATGGTCATTTTAACTGCGCGATCTTCCAGGCGGATACGCTCACGAGTCAGCGTAACTATACGGGTTTTGGTGCCTTTACCTGCCGGCAGGATCTCCAGACGAACCTTGCTGCCCTTCGGCCCTTTGATCTTCGAGACGACATCGTCAAGACGCCAGCCGATCACGTCCACCATCGGTTTGCCTGCCTGGCCAACGCCGACAATACGGTCGCCCACGGTGATCGCCTTGCTCTTGGCTGCCGGGCCGCCTGCCACCATGGAGTTGATCACGGTGTAATCATCATCCATCTGCAACACGGCACCAATCCCTTCCAGCGAGAGACTCATCTCGGTATTGAACTGTTCGGTATTGCGTGGCGACAGGTAGTTGGTGTGCGGATCGATTTCGTGGGCAAACGCGGTCATGATCAGCGAGAACACGTCTTCGCTGTTGCTTTGCGTCAGGCGTTTGATCGCAAACTGATAACGCTTGGTCAATGTGTCACGGATCTCTTTATCCGTTTTGCCGGTCAGCTTCAGGTTCAACTGATCGTATTTGACCTTGGCATCCCACAGGCGGTCCAATTCAGCCTTGTCTTTCGGCCACGGCGCTTTACTGCGGTCTACGTCAATGGTGTCGTTACCGGTGAAGTTCATCGGCTTGTCGAGCAACGATAGCGCATACTGATAGCGCTCAAAGCGGCGTTTTTGCGCCAGATTGAACAGCGCATAAGGCGTAACCAGTTTGCCGGATTTCAGCTCTTCACCCAGCGTGCTGCGTTTGTCGGCAAATTGCGCGACGTCGGAGGCCAGCAGCACATTGTGGCTGTAGTCCAGCATATTCAGGTAGCGATCAAAGATCTTGCCTGAAAAATCCGCATCCAGAGCAAACTGGCGATAATGAGAGCGAGTGAAGCGCGAGGTTACGCGCTCACTCACGGTTGCATGTTCAGCTTCCTGCTCAAGCTTGGGCAGTTGATCGATGCGGATGTTGGCTGTATCCGCTCCGTAACTGACACCCGCCCACAGCAAAGCCGCAACTGCGGTTAATCTGACAAATTTGTTCATGCCTTGGTTGGCCTCCGTATCAGAACTGCAAGTGTTCTGCGCGCACAATCATCGCCAGACCGGAGGAGAGCTGTACACGTACGCCATCTTTAGCGATTTCGAGTACGGTTGCGTCCATCGCGCTCTGACCTGCTCTGACTTTGATTTCCTGGCCAATTTGCAGTTTTGAGATGTCTGTGACTGGCACATGGCGCGGCTGGCTGGCCTCTTTGGCAACACGAGGTTCACGAGCTTGCTGTGGGCGTGCTTGTTGTGGACGCGGCTTGCGGTTCTCTGCTGCGGCTCCGCCTTCACGACGTACGGCTGGCTTTTTGCCGGCAGGACGCGCACGACGAGGCTCGGCAGTGGCGGACTCACCAGCAGCTTCACGTTTTTTGGCATTCTGTTCGGCACGCTGTGCCTGAACGCGCGCTTTGGCTTCTTCAAGCTGCTGGCGAGCATGATCGACATGCTGCTGTTCCAGCTCACCACACGGGTTACCATCCAGGTCTACACGCTGGGCGCCAACTTTCACACCGTACAGGTAACGCCAGCTTGAGGTGTACAAGCGCAGGGCGGAACGCAGCTGCGTTTTGCTGAGGTTCTCATCCCCTTGTACACGTTCTACCAGATCCTGAAAAATACCGATTTTCAGCGGGCGTGCTTCGCCTTCGGCGCTAAAGCAGAGCGGGAAACGCTCGGCAAGAAAAGCAATGACTTCTTTAACTGAGTTCAACTTGTGTTGATTTTCCATGAAATTTCCTGATTACAACGGGTTGCCAACAAGCCGCAGGCATGAACAGGCGTCATTATAATGACGCCATCGCTAAATGCCACGTTAACCGTAGATCAACTTGCCGCTACAGTGACATATTTCGCAAAATTGCTCTGTGCCAGCCGTGCACAAAGCCCCGCCACCACTGCTTTCAGACCGATTTCGTCCTGTTCATCGAAGCGTTGATAAACTGTGCTGTCGATATCCAGGACACCGATGACCTGACCACTGACGTCTAACGGCAACACAATTTCTGCGTTACTGGCGGCATCGCAAGCGATATGTCCAGGAAATGCATGAACATCGCCAACGCGCTGCACTCGGTTCTCCGCCGCTGCCGTACCGCAAACGCCCTTACCCAACGGGATCCGCACGCAGGCAATCTTGCCCTGGAACGGACCTAGCACCATTTGATGGCCTTCCATCAGGTAAAAACCCACCCAATTAACGTCATCAAGACGCTCATTGAGCAGCGCACTGGCGTTAGACAACGCGGCAATAAAATTTTCTTCCCCATCCAGCAATGCGTTTAAATCGCGTTTTAATTCCGCGTAGAATGATTCTTTAGTCATAATCAACCGTTCAAATGCTTCAATAATCCAGACTTAGCCCCTATAAAATAAGCTTTAAATGCGTATAGCCACAAGGTTAATCATCCGTTGCTTCCCAAAACACGGTACAACAGGGTATGTTTGCCGTCTAAAATCATTTGTAACTTGCGATGCCATCCCTTTTTACAGACTGATGACATTGACAGGTTGGTTTTCCAACTAACCTAAGTAGACCTCAGGTCGCAGAACAGCACTCATGAAGATACTCGCCATTACCGGCCCGCTCTCCAAGGCTCGCCACCAACGCTGTTGTGAATGCGATTTGCTGTTCACATTGCCGCCTTTGACCCGAAATCAGGCCGCCTACTGCCCACGCTGCAACGCCAAGGTGGTGCATGGCCGCGACTGGTCGATGACCCGTCTGACCGCCATGGCCGTCACCATGCTGTTGCTGATGCCCTTTGCCTTTACCGAACCACTGATCAGCATTCGCCTACTCGGCACGCGGATTAACGCTAGTCTGTTGGAAGGCATCTGGCAAATGAGCAGCCAAGGCGATCCGTTTACCGCCAGCATGGTCGCCTTCTGCACCATCGGCGCGCCGCTGACGTTGGCGCTGTCATTGCTGTACCTGTGGTTTGGCCATGCGCTCGGCATGAACCTGCGGCCAGTATTACTGATGCTGGAGCGGCTGAAAGAGTGGATCATGCTCGATATTTACCTGATTGGCATGGTGGTCGCGGCGATCAAGGTCAAGGAATATGCAGATATTCAAACCGGCAGCGCCCTGATTGCCTATCTGGCACTGACCCTCCTCAGCCTGCTGACGCTGATCCACATGAATCTGGAACAAATGTGGGAACGCTACTATCCGCAGGAACAACCAGAGGGCAAACCAGAGGCGTTACACGTCTGCCTGGCCTGCCACTTTACCGGTTTTCAGGATGAACGTGGCCGCTGCCCCCGCTGTCATGTGCCGATGTGCCATCGCCAGCCTTACAGCCTGCAAAAAACCTGGGCCGCGCTGATTGCCGCCATCGTGCTGCTGATCCCCGCCAACCTGCTGCCGATTTCAGTGGTTTACGCCAACGGCGCGCGCATGGAAGATACCATTTTCAGCGGCGTCGTTGCGCTGGCGACCTCGGGCAACATGCCAATCGCCGCCATCGTGTTTATCGCCAGCGTCCTGGTGCCCTTTACCAAGGTGATCGTGCTGCTGGTGCTACTGTGCAGCATTCATTTCAAAACATCGCACAGCCTCAAAACCCGCATCCGGCTGCTACGGCTGGTCATCTGGGTTGGCCGCTGGTCGATGCTCGATCTGTTCGTGATTTCGTTGATGATGTCGCTGATCAATCGCGACCAACTGTTTTCTTTTACTATGGGACCAGCAGCTTTTTACTTTGGGTCTGCGGTTATTTTAACTATTCTTGCCGTACAGTGGCTGGACAGCCGATTGATTTGGGATGCACATGCAACAGGAAACGCCGAATACGCCGACTGAGGCGCGGGTCAAAAACAAGCGCCGAATCTCGCCATTCTGGTTACTGCCGTTTATCGCCCTGCTGATTGCCGGGTGGCTGGTCTATACCAATTACCAGGAGAGCGGCAACAGCGTCACCATCGACTTCCAGTCGGCAGCAGGTATTGTCGCTGGCCGAACGCCGGTGCGTTATCAGGGCGTGGACGTGGGCACCGTGCAAAGCATTTCACTGAGCAAGGACCTGCGTAGCATCGTGGTTGAAGCCAGCATCAAGAGCGATCTGGAAGACTCCCTGCGCGAAGGCACACAATTTTGGCTGGTGACGCCCAAAGCCTCATTGGCCGGGGTTTCGGGCCTGGATGCGTTGGTCGGTGGTAACTACATCGGCATGATGCCAGGCCGGGGCAAGCCACAAACCCACTTCACCGCGCTGGATACACAGCCGAAATACCGCCTGAGTACCGGCGAGCTGATGATCCACCTGCAAGCAGACGACCTCGGTTCCCTGAACACCGGTTCGCTGGTCTATTATCGCAAGATCCCGGTAGGTAAAGTGTATGACTACACGATTTCGCCGGGTAACAAAGGCGTGATCATCGACGTGCTGATCGACCGCCGCTTTGCCAATCTGGTGAAGGATAACACTCGCTTCTGGAACGTCTCCGGTTTTAAAGGCGACTTCAGCCTGTCCGGGGCCAGCGTGCAGATGGAGAGCCTGGCCGCGCTGGTAAATGGTGCGATAGCCTTTGACTCCCCGCTCGACGGCAAGCAGGCCAAGGCCGATCAAAACTATGCGCTGTATCCAGACCTGGCCCGTAGCCAGCGTGGGGTGAGCATCTCGCTGGATCTGCCTGACGGCAACAGCCTGAGCGAGGGGCACACGCCGCTGATGTATCAAGGATTGCAGGTCGGCACGCTGACCCGCCTGGCTCTGCAACCGGATAGTAAGGTAACTGGCGAGCTGACTATCGATCCTTCGGTGGTCGATCTGATGCGCAGCGGCACACGTATCGAGATGCGCAGCCCAAAAATCAGCCTGAACGATGCCAAGCTAAGCCAGTTGTTAACCGGCAACACTCTGGAACTGGTTCCGGGTGAAGGCGAACCCCAACAGCACTTTACCGTGTTGGACAGCAGTAAAACGCTGCTGCAACAGCCTGGCGTTGTGACGGTCACCTTGAATGCCCCGCAAAGTTACGGCATCGACGTCGAGCAGCCGTTAATCGTGCACGGTATCAAGATCGGCCAGATCCTGACTCGTACCCTGACCGACGACGGCGTGACCTTTACGGCGGCGATCGAAGCTCAGCACCGCAGTTTGCTGCATAAAGACAGTAAGTTCGTGGTCAACAGCCGAGTGGATGTCAAATTCGGTCTGGATGGCGTACAGATGTTGGGTGCCAGCGCCCAAGAGTGGCTGGACGGCGGCGTACGCCTGATCCCTGGAGGTAAAGGCGAGCCGGAGGCGCAGTATCCGCTGTACAGCAACGCGGAAAAAGCCGCCGAGGGCATCGTCGGCAACAACCCACTCCCTACCCTGACGCTTACCGCCACCAGTCTGCCAGATGTGCAAGCCGGTTCGGTGGTGCTATACCGCAAGTTCCAGGTGGGTGAGATTGTCAACGTGCGGCCCAAGGCCAACGAGTTTGACGTTGAGGTCTACATCAGCCCCGAATACCGTAAGCTGTTAACCAGCGAAAGCATTTTCTGGGCGGAGGGCGGCGCCAAGGTGCAATTGAACGGCAGCGGCCTGACGGTGCAGGCTTCCCCGCTTAACCGCGCTCTGAAAGGTGCCATCAGCTTTGATAACCTACAAGGCGTTACGCTGGATAAAGGGGCTAAACGCGTACTGTACGCCTCCGAAACCGCCGCTCGCGCCGTGGGTAGTCAGATTACGCTGCGTACTTATGATGCCAGCAAGCTGTCGCCTGGGATGCCAATACGCTATCTGGGCATTGATATCGGCCAGCTTGAGTCACTGAAGCTGGCACCGGAGCGTAACGAGGTGCTGGCGAAAGCGGTATTGTACCCAGAGTATGTGAAAACCTTTGCCCGCCTCGGCAGCCGTTTCGCCATCGTCTCACCGGAGATTTCCGCCGCTGGGGTCAATAATCTGGACTCCTTGTTGCAGCCCTATATCAACGTGGAACCTGGCCACGGCGGCTCGATGCGCACGTTTGAGCTACAGGAAGCCAGCATTACCGACTCCCGCTACCTGGACGGCCTGAACGTGATCCTGGACGCCGCCGAGACCGGTTCGCTGCAAATCGGCACGCCGATCCTGTTCCGTGGCATTGAAGTGGGTACCGTGACCGGTTTCTATCTGGGGGCAATGTCAGATCGCGTGCACGTCTCACTGCGCGTCAGCAAGAAATTCCAGCATCTGGTGCGTAACAACAGCGTCTTCTGGCTGGCCTCTGGCTATAACCTGCAGTTTGGCCTGACGGGTGGCGTGATCAAGAGCGGTACCTTCCAGCAGTTTATTCGCGGGGGTATTGCCTTTGCCACCCCACCTAGCATTCCGCTGGCCCCTAAAGCCACGCCGAACAAACACTTCCTGCTGAATGCAGAAGAGCCGAAAGATTGGCGCGAATGGGGCACCGCCATCCCAAGGGACAACTGATAGCTCTCGGCAGGGTTCAATGTTCTGAACCCTGCCGCGCCCGCCTGTCCCCCCAAGATAATCCATACCATTACTGCTTTGCCATTCATCTCATTAAGCGAAACTTGCCGGTATTCTCAGGCAGGCAGTTTATGTTAAACTAGCCCCTTCGATTTTTTTCCGCCCTGAGGGCTCCCTGTGGCTAAACCTGCCCCTGCTTTTTTGCCTCCTGCTTTTCTTGACGCGACTCGCGCCATCATGCCTGACCATTTATCCATGGATGACTTCATCGCTATTTGCCAACAACCCTTGCGACGTAGCCTGCGGGTCAACACGCTGAAAATCAGCGTTGTGGACTTTCTGGCGCTGGTAAAAGACTACGACTGGCGATTGGAGCCCATCCCCTGGTGCCCCGAAGGCTTTTGGATCGAGCGCGAGGACGAAGCATTACGGCTGGGTAGCGCGGCGGAGCATCTAAGCGGCCTGTTCTACATTCAGGAAGCCAGCTCCATGCTGCCGGTGAGCGCCCTGTTTGCCGGGCGTGAAACCCCGCACCGGGTGCTGGACGTTGCCGCCGCACCGGGTTCCAAAACTACCCAGATCGCCGCGCTGATGGGCAATCAGGGTGGCATTGTCGCCAATGAATATTCGGCCAGCAGGGTCAAGGTGTTACACGCCAACATCAGCCGCTGCGGCGTCAAAAATACGGCGCTGACCCATTTCGACGGCCGGGTGTTTGGCGCAGCTTTACCGGAAAGCTTTGACGCCATCCTGCTGGATGCCCCCTGCTCTGGTGAAGGCGTAGTGCGCAAAGATCCGGATGCCATGAGCAACTGGTCATCAGAAAGCGTCACCAGCATTGCGCAAACCCAGTGGGAACTGATCGACAGCGCCTTCCACGCCCTGGCACCCGGCGGCGTGATGGTTTACTCCACCTGTACGTTGAATGCTCAGGAAAATCAGCAAGTGGTGCACCAACTGTTGGCAACCTATGGCGATGCCGTCAGCGTGGAACCGCTGGGCGATCTGTTCCCACAGGCACAGCTTGCCCTCACCCCAGAAGGCTACCTGCACGTATTCCCGCAGATTTATGACAGTGAAGGCTTCTTTGTCGCCCGGCTGCGTAAAAATCACAGCGTTCCGGCCCTGGCCAAACCGAACTATAAGCTGGGCAAGTTCCCTTTCGCCCCACTATCGGCCCAAGAGTCCGTGCTGGTGGCACAGGCTGCCGCAGCCTCGGGCTTAGCTTGGGATGAAACCAGCAAATTATGGGTGCGGGATAAAGAAATCTGGCTGTTCCCGGCTGCGCTGGAACCTTTAGTCAGCAAAGTGCGTTTTTCGCGCATTGGCCTTAAGTTGGCGGAACGCTTCCCAAAAGGGTTCCGCTGGCAGCATGAGGCGGTGATCGCCTTGGCTGCCAGTGGCAACCCACAAACTTTTGAGCTCAATGCGGCACTGGCCCAGGAATGGTTTCATGGCCGCGATCTCTATCCCTCGCAACCACCGCAGAGCAATGAGTGTATCGTCACTTATCAGCATCAGCCGCTAGGGTTGGCCAAACTGATCGGCAGCCGGATTAAAAACAGTCTGCCCCGCGAACTGGTGCGCGATGGAGTACTGGATTTCCATCAATAACGTCTAATAGGCTACGGTAACCGTTACAGTGTCACTATAGCTCCCCGCTGGCTGGTTATTTTGTGACAGATTAACCGAAGCGGTATACGGGAAGGATTGCGAGGTGCCCGCGCCCGTCGCGTTGCTATTGGTGGCGGCGGTCCAAACGGTGCTATCCCCTTTGAACAGCTGATACTGAATATAGCTGGTGGTGCCGTTTACCGTAGACGCCATTTGCCGATATTGCCCCGAACTGGCGACGCTGCTGGTCAGGTTGACCGAATAGCTGGCGTTGAGGGTGCAACGTACGCTGATAGTATTGGCAACTACCGTAGTGAGGCCAGAGGGTAACGCCGCGCTACCGAACCCGACATTCGGCGCGCTGTCGATATAGCAAAAGTTGGTGACAACCAGCGACAGATTGATATTGGAGCCGGACGTTATACTCCCGGTGTCTGCGATACAAATGGGGCCAAGCGCAATCGAGCAGATGCTCCAGTCCCAAGCAATCGGAATGGTATCAGTATAAGTGCCAGCAGCAAGATTAGAGTTCATTTGTGGCCGGATAAAAATCGGCAGCGTACCGTTTGGCCCGGTAAACAGACCTAGTAGATCCAGTGCGGTAGTACTGGTCCAGGTAATGACGCTACCCTGATTATACAGGGCGCTACAGCCACCATCTTTGCACAGACTGTATGGCAGATACTGACCGGTGGCCGCACTGTATAAACGCGGCTGGGTGCCAACTGGATGTAAAGTCGTACCGATGGTCGCCTTAATGGTGTTAGTGCCGCCAATATTAAGCAGCGAGCCAGTACATTTCAGCCCGCTACTGACAGAGGTGGTTAACGGGGTCGTGCTGACGTCAAAGGAATTTTGCGTGCCCAGCGTTCCGTTGGTGGCAGGAGCCGTGCAGCCTGCCCAGGCTGATGACATAAACCCCGCTAACAGCGTCAACGCCAATCCTGTTCGTATCCATGATACTAACCCTTTCATGATTTTGCCTCATCTGCACCGCCTTGGCAGACCAGCGGCCCGACCTGTTCAATGCTACGATAATTGGGGTTCAGGTCAAAGCCCACACGGCATACCGAGCGATCTTCCCGCTGGATACTTAACTGACCATGGGGTTGTAAATGCGAGAAGTACACCAGCCCGTCATAACCGACGACGGTGGTTTGTTGCGTATTTTGTTCCGTAACCAACGTCCCCAATTTCAACGGTTGCCCAGTGCTGTCATGTAACGTGATATTGGCCGACAGGGTTTTTTGTACCGGGAACTTCACCACCATCCCGCTGCCTTGCTTAACGGCAATGCGATTATTGACCTGGTTAGCCACCACGTCAGCCGGTAACGGCAGTGTGTCAATCTCTACCTTGGCCGGATAGTACGAGCTGATCGACGGGATCAGGAGATGCCCGTTGCTGTCGGTGGTGCCCATCTTCTGATTCTCATACAGCACCGAAACGCCTGCGTAATTATCGGTATCCACCACAATAAACGCATCGTTAATTTTGTCCGACAGGAACCAAGAGTTGGCCATAAACACCACTGAGCCGCTCAGGTCTGCCCAGTTGGTATATTCCCCTTGTGGGCCAAAGATGCCGCCTTGCAGCGTAGCATAACGGGTTTTCCAGGTGGCATCGGCCTGTTGATAGGCATCACCGCCGCCGCTGTAAGCCAGATTCCAACCCAGGCCACCGTCGGTGGGAGCCGCTTTGCCAGCACCAACCTGCTGCTGATAATGCCCATTATTGTTACGTGCCAACCCCGCATTGAGGCTGATATCACCGCCCAGTGGAATAATGAATTGCAGCTGTGCACTGTAGCCGTTATCGCCCAACGTTTTGTTGAGTGAGACAAACATGCTGCTCTGACCCCACAGGGCGCGGCTGTAAGAGAAGTTCACCAGGCGGGTATGAGAGTTGTCATAGGCCTGCACGTCGTAATAGCCCAGACCCAAGGTGCCATTGCTCGAGCCAAACGGCGAAGCGCTGAAGGTGGCCTGATCGGATTGACGGCTCAGGCGGGTATTGCTGGTATAAGAAGTGAGATCCTGATAACCCACGCTGCGTGAAGCCCGCTGTGCCGAAATACTAAATAGCGTGGAGCTATAAGAGTAGCCCAGCGTGTACTGGCTACCGTCTTTTTTGTCCGTCACGTTGGTGCCCAGTGGATTATTATCATCTTGGTTGGGATTCGGCATGCCAGGCATGTTCGGCGAGACGATCTGGTCGTTCACCACGTCGCTGGTCGCCACCGGTGGATGATTGGCTTTGCTCTGGCTGCCAGACAGACTAAGCGTTCCCCAGGTTCCTACCGCGATATCGGCACCTAACCCACCGAGTGTCAAACCTTGCGTAGTCTCGGTATGCCCGGAAAGCGTCAGATAATTACTCAGCCCGTAGCGGTAAATCCCGCTGAAAGCCGCGTCGGAATAGTCGCCGTTGGAGATGCCATAGTTCTGACGCACCGCGCCAAGTGACGCATCAAAGTCGCTCAGATTTTTACGCAACAGGGTGTTGGACACATAAAACGGCACGGTAGTCGAGACCTGACGCCCAACCGCATCGGTGGTGACGATCGTCGCCTCACCTGCCCCGTTGATGTAAGGCACATTGGTGAGGGTAAACGGCCCGGAGTTAAGATTATTGCTACTGGCCTTAAAGCCGTTGAGAAATAAATCGACGGTACTGGGGACCGCAGCAGTACCGCTGTATTGCAGCAGCGGGTAGGTCACCAGATCCGGGCGCAGGGCAAAGTTACGGCTAACACGTACTCCTCCCATGCGGGCCGAATTGCTCCAGGTTAGCGAGTTGCTGACGAAATCCCCAATCTGATAGCTAATCAGATCTTTTTCGTCGCTGTAACGCCAGAACGTATCGTAGCGTAGATAGCGATCCTGTACGCTACTGCCCCCATCCCCCGATAGCGTGTCGATATTGTAGCGGTAAGTCCCGGTGTTACTGATAATCCCCGCATTGCTGAACAGACGCTGCTCCATCCAGGTCGAAACCGATCTGGAGCCACCGTGAGGATCGGTATAATAGGAATCGTAGTTAAACAACAGCCCGGTACTGCTTTGCGCCGGGGTGTAATTCATCAGCTCACCGCCGCCGACGTCCTGTTTTGGCAACCAGGCATCCGGCACCTGCAAAACCAGTTGCTGGGCGGCAGAATCATATTTTACCTTCACCCCAGGCAGCTGCTCGACCTTAATCAACCCTTGCTGACCATGGGTATGTACGTGGTTTTTAGCCAGCACGCCAGCTTCCACGTAATACGCATTTTCCCGATAGGTCACGGGAACCACCTGGCCGTCGCTCTGACCATTAACCACCAGGGTCAGGTAGAACATCGCATTGGTGATCACCGGCGCCGCACGCGGGGCATCGGGCAATGAGGAGTATTCCTGCGCCTGGACGCTGAAGGTACTCAGACAAAGCAGGCATAGGCCTCCCCGGCAATACAGCGGATACTGATGACCGGGACGAGTAATGGTTCTGATCGGCATTCGGTGCGCTTCCTGACGCTATTCGCCGCGTGGAATGACAATGGGCTTGGTGTTATCGGCAATTTGCGCATTGAGCTGCCCGCCAGGGCTAACTCCGGCAGGAACCGGCCAACGCATTGACTGCCCCGGCAATACGTAGCCCATAAAGCCTGCGTTCATGGTTTTCACACCCTGCTGCTGATTGCCAGGCTGTGACCAGAACACGTTGCTCAACCGCGCATGCACGATGCCGCTATTACGGACCTGCAAATAGCTTTTCCCGCCGTCATTGACCGTGCGCCATTGCAACACCGGGCGCGTCGCCGTGGAGGCATCACGTTTGATATCGCTACGTTCGTTGGTCCACAAGCTGCCTCCATCCATAAACAGCGGCAGCAGATAGCGCATCTGTAATTGCAGACCAACCACCGCTTTACTTTGCCCCTCGGCTGCACCACTGATCGGCGACGGGATTTCATCAACGATAATGCGGTAGGCCTGCTCGGTATTGGCCGGTACCGGCGTATTGCGAATCAACCTGATCAGTTGGCGTTGCCCTGGTGGTACGGTGGCAAAAGGTGGGCTGGCAACCACGTTATTCTGATCGGCATAGCGCTCGTTAAAATTTTCCTGTTTCCACGCCAGCACCCGCACCTGTAAAGAAACGGGCTCTGCCCCTCGATTTTCCAGCCATAAGGCGGAACCATTCTGATCGGATTCAATGATTTGATATACCGGCCAGACCAGCACCGAACTGGCAGCCTGGGCGGTGATTGAGGAGCACAGCGTGTAACTCAGTAATGCGGCAGTGATAAGGCGGCTAAACAAGGTCGACATGGCTCATATCCTGATGATTCAATAAGTTAACGTTACGGTGACCGTATCGGTATACGTTCCTGCCGAAGGCAGTGTGGTCACGGCGTATAAACGGGCATAAACCGGGTAAGTTTGTGTTGTACTGGGAAAACTGGGGATAGACATCACCAGTGCGCCATTCCCCCAAACCTGGCTGCGGTTGGCGTCCTGAAACAGCTGATAACCCAGCGTGTCGCTATTGGCGGTGTTTTGCATGAAACGCCGGGTGGCGCTGCCACCGTGAGTCCCGTAATCCATGGAAATGGTGACCGTCGCTCCCGGCGTACAGGTCACCACCACTGAGCCGGCACCCGCAGTGCTAACGGTATCGACATTGCTGGCAAGGATCGTCATGGTGCCGAAATTGATGGTGCCGAGGTTGGAAGTAGGGCTGGAAAGCGAGCTGCCAAAAGCACAGCCGTTGGTCAGGGTTGCCGTCACGGTAAAGGTCGTAGTGGTTGGCGTGGCAGCACGTAATGCACCGCACATCATCAACGGCAGCAGGATCAAGGAGACATAGCGCATCAATGGCCCCCGCTACCAGGACACGGTGACATTCACCGTATCCAGATAAACACCGGCAGCCGGTGTGGTTTGCACCGGAACACGGCCATAGACGGTGTGCCATTGATCGGCACCGTTGCCGGTATCACTCAGCCCGGTGGTGTTATCCCAAATCGTTCCTCCGGGTTGGTTGGTGTAAAGGTTGTAGAGCACGCTTACCGAACTGTTGGTGGTATTCACCATTTTGCGATTCGAGACCACGCCGCTACTGCCCCCATCCAGCAAGATTTTATAACTCAACCCGCTGACGCATTTGACACGGATTGAGCCCGCCAACTGGGCGCTGGTCGCGTTGATAACATTGCTCAGAGCGGCAAAAGTGCCGAAATTCATCGTGCCAAAGCTGGTGTTGCCAGACGTCGTCGTTCCTGCTTCACAGGCAGGCAGCAACGTGGCTGCAATGCCGATCGTCGCCGCCTGACCTAAGGGAATGTAGAGCAGTAAAGACTGCGACAAGATCGCAGGCAACAGCAGCAACACCTTGAACCCCATGCTCGTTCCTTCCCGTATAGAAAACAGGCCAGGAGCAGACTCGCCCCCTGGCTCAATAACAGCCTTACCAGGAAAGCGTGGCGACGACGGTATCGTTATAAGTCCCTGCGGTTGGAGTGGTGCTGAGTTGGTCGCCAGGTAATACGCGGCCATAAATCGGAATGTTTTGCGCCGTTGTGCCCGTCGTTAAAGCAATCGGCGTATTAATGGCGATTTCCGTAGTACGCGCACTATCTGAATAGAGGCGATAGGGAATGGTGTCGCTACCGGAGCTCATAGCACGCAACGCTCCCGTTGCCGCCAGACCGCCATTGAGCGACAGCGTTGGGCTCAGGCCAGTACTACAGGTAATGGTGACGGCACTGGTGCCATTGGCACCAAACACCGTACCGTTGATTACGCTGGTCAGATCGGAGTAACTGCCAAAGTTCAAGGTCCCCCATTGGTTGGTGCCGCCGGTCGCGCCGCCATTACCCACGGTACAGCCGCTGCCGATCGTCAACTGAATGCCGACTTGACCTGTCAAGGTCCCTGCCGCCTGAACACCAGAGGCCAACGTCAAGGTTGCAGTAGCCAGCAAGGCCAGTAATAAACTCTTTTTTTCGCCCATGATAACTCCCAATAACAACTTACACCGATGTGTATTCATGCAACCAGGTTGCGTATGGAAATTCTCTGGTGGACTCACGCACTGCCAAAAACTGCCAAAAATGACGCTCAAGCCGGGTTCTGTTTTTTTGCAAGGGAACCCTGGCGGCAACAACCTGATGACACAGGCTATCGTGGTTAAATATAGATTATTAAATTTAGCTTAAGCGGAATTTATCAACTTTAAGTAAAATAAGAATAAAAAACCGTTTTTCAAATTATTAACAAATTTTAATCCAGTCAATTACGCCACACCTCGACTTTAAAATGGTTAAAGGATGCGATCGTGAAGATCGTTAATATCTATCATGATTATTAAGCAAGCACTAATGGTTGGATTTAGTGATACGAGCGGCGGCCAGCGGGCCCATGAGTACTTTTTTTGTGACTTTTTCGCCCGTTTGTCTATGCTTATTGGGTGATTACAACTGGTCACACCTCATACCACTAGCTTCAGCAAGGAGTTCCAATGGGCAAAACCGTCGTAAAAATAGGCAGCTTCGAGGTTGATGACGCGCATTTAACGCCAGCATCTGAACACGCCGAAGGGAAAATCACCCTGGCGATCCCCTGCAAATCAGACCCCGACCTGTGCATGCAGCTGGACGGTTGGGACGAGCACACCAGTATCCCGGCCATGCTGGATGGTCAGCAATCGCTGCTGTACAAACAGCATTACGATCGACATGCGGATGCCTGGGTGATGCGGCTGGAGTAGAGGTTTTTGGGAGGAAGGACGCGCCGTGTTCCCACTGGGCACGGCACGTTATTTTATGCGATGGAGATACCACGCCCGGCAAAGAAACGGCCGAAATCTGCCAATGACATTGTCACTTTCTGGCGACTGGCGAAGCTATCACCGGAAGGATTATGAAAGGTGACGCTATGACGATCTGCAGCGAACACCAGCACCAGATGCCCACCCCGCGCTGGCGGCTGTGTCGCTGGTTGCCGGATACTCGGGTGCACCGAGGCGATAAAATAGCGGTGTTGCTCCAGCAGCGGCGGCAACTGATGTACATCAAGATCGACTCGCACCTCTGCCGTTAGCGCGAACTGTTCACGCACAAACACCACAAAGGGCGCATAAATCAGCCCCTTGATCCGCTCGCCATCACGAAGATAAGCCCCGTAAGGCAAGCTGCGACGAACCAGTTCCAGCAATGGCGGTGCTGCGCCGTCCCGGTGCGTCAGTACCATCTTCAGGCAGGCCATGCCGCACACGTGGTTAGCCCACTCAACATATTCCGCCCGACTGGCCGCCCCGCTCTGCACCCAGTTGGCATCCTCCGCCAACGTGGCACGCCCGGCGATCAGATCGGCGGCCAGCTCTGGCGTCGCCCATTGGCACACGTAGGGCACTTCAGACTGTGACATTACTCAGAACTTCTCAATAACCTTGAAGTGCATCAACACCAGCGTCATGTCCGGTGAGAACAGTTCATACTCTTCAAAGAAGCGTTTGTGCTCTTTGCGCCAGTAATCCAGCGAGCGGTCGCCTTCGCCTTCCGCCAGGGCATGAGCCGCATCCACCTGCTCATAGGTACTCATATCTACCGTCGTCAGCTCAATGGCACACACTGGCTCATTTTTGCCGTCCACCACCACAAAGACATCGCCAGGTTGCGGAATACCTTCACCATCCAGATTGGAGCAAGTGGCGGTCTTGACGCCATCCAGCACCAACTTCACCAACTCATCCGCCTGCTGTTCTGTATCACCAAACGCCCAACGTTCTACATTTTCATACTTTTCAGGAATGGCCATTGCTTTACCTTTATTGATTGAGTCACAGGTGTTCAGGCAATATTACACCGTATCCCCTCATGTCCGCATCCATCACGTTACCGCGCTGGCTCGCAGTCCCTGCTTTTTACCTGACTTTACGGTAAAGTTCTGTGCGTATCGCAGTACAGCATTCATACTGTGGATCAAGATGTACTCAATGGCAGTCAACCAGCCAGGACAGTAGAATGAACAAAAAAGAGCAAGATCCCGATGACACCTTCAGTGATTTACTGAGAATCATCACATTTATGGCCATCACCCTTATCGGTCTGAGTGGTGGGTATCTCTACATCTAAAGGAAAAAAGGAACCCCGAATTGCCAACCAAGCGTATGCGTACCAAACACTGGAAAATGTTTGTGATCCTGGTGCTGATTTGTCTCGCCCTGCTGTTATTGCGCTGGGCGGCTATCGCCTTCGGTTAATCCTGCGTGTTTTTGGCCACCTCTCCCGCTCGGGCAGCAGGCGTTTTGGCCATCGGCTCCAGCAGTTCACGCAAATAGGCGATCCGGGCCTCCCCTTGTGGTAGCCACCAGCGGCACCAGCGATTTTTAACTTCGGCATGCCGGCTAACTTGATAATAAGCCGCTAATTGTTCGACCAGTTTCATGGTTTCGCCCTCCCATTGATTTGACCAAACCAGTATTGAATATAAAAACCAGAAGAAACACTGATGGGGTAATTTTTATACTTCCGGTTTTATTTTCTCTGTGGTCTGACGGGTGGCCAACATGCTGAAAGATGGAAAGTGAATCGCCAACCGAAGTGGTTGGCGATCCTGTAAGAGCCCAAGGTATGCAAGCCCGGCCTCTCTGGCGTTATATTCTCACGTCAGTCTTGGGAGAGTAACAGGAATAGTCCAGATTGTTTACAAACCGTAGAGACACATCATGCTGCGCCCCTACACCAGCGTGGCAGGCACGATATCGGCCCATAAGGCCTGCGCATCATTGCCCTGAGCCACCAGCCGCAGCGGGCCATCCCCCGGGAGCCACCAGCAACCCTGGCGTGCGGCCAGCAAGCTGCCGTCTGGTAACTGCCATTCCCCCCGCAACACATACAACACACCGGCATGTTGTAACGATAGCCCGATGGTCTCGACAATGCGTTGTACCTGCGCCTGATAGTGGCCACGTCGTGTCATGATGTTGAAGTCCTGGCTACTGCTGCCTAATAATCTGGCCTCTAGCACCACATCCCCGGAAAAGGCAAACGGCTCACCGATACGCTGCAGCCGGTGATCAATCTGGCCTTCGCTGTACAAATACACGCCGTCACCTTCCAGCAAAGTGATGGAACGGTCAATGCCGTTAAAGGCCGAGAAAGGCCCATCCTGCGCGATAGTGGCAATGCTGGCACGCCAGCCGAATTCGGCGTTACCCGGCGGTTGGCAGGTAATTTCGCGGGTTTCACCGCCGCCATTGCGCCAAGGGCTGACTGGCAGATCGGCAAAATCGAAACGGTTCAGTTTCATCACGCCTCCTGTTGGAACGTTTTCAACACCTGTAGGAACTCAGCGCTGCTTTGCTGTTGCAACGCGTGGCGCCCCTGCTCAATCACCTGCCGACCGGCAACAAACACATCGCGGATCTGCTCTTTGCCTCCGGCAAACAGCCAGCGGTTGAGGATAGAAACATCGGGCGCAGACGCCAGATAAGGATCGTCGCCATCCAACACCAGCCAGTCTGCACGGTAGCCAACAGCCAGCTTGCCGATTGCCGTACCACAAGCCTGAGCTCCACCCTGTAATGCCTGCTGATACAGCACGTCTGCCACGGCGGGCTGCTCTGGCGTGGTCAGTCGGTTACGGCGCTGATCGCGCAACCGCTGCCCATACTCAAACCAGCGCAACTCCTCCACCACGTTTAAGGAAACGTGGCTGTCCGAACCAATCCCCCAGCGCCCCTGGTGATGCAGATAACTGTCGCCAGGGAAAATGCCGTCACCCAGATTGGCCTCGGTGGTCGGGCATAATCCGGCTACCGCTTTGCTGCGCGCCAGTTGCTCAAGCTCTTCACGATCCAGATGAGTGGCATGCACCAGACACCAGCGGCTATCCACCGGTAAATGTTCATACAGCCAGGCCACCGGGCGTTGACCACTCCAGGCCAGGCAGTCGTTGACCTCTTTTTGCTGCTCCGCAATATGTATATGCACCGGTAAGCTCTGGTCAGAGGCCGCCAGGATCTGCTGCATCTGCCCCAACTCAACCGCCCGCAGCGAATGGAAGCATAACCCCTGATTCTGCAAGGGTTGGCCAGCAAGTTGACGAGCTATCACCTGTTGCTGTTCGAGGTAGCTCTCCGCACTCTGAATAAAGCGCCGTTGCCCCGCTTGCGCAGGCTGGGCACCAAACCCGGCATAGCTGTAGAGCACCGGCAATAGCGTCATGCCAATGCCTGCCTGAAGCGCTGCCTCACTGAGGCGCCCGGTCATTTCACCCCGGTCGGCATAGGCTTTTCCTTCCGGCGTGTGATGCAGATAATGGAACTCGGCAACCTGGGTGTAGCCGCCTTTGAGCATTTCGATATACAGTTGACGGGCAATAACCCCAACCTGCTCCGGAGTTAAGCGCTGAACCAGGCGATACATCAGATCGCGCCAGGTCCAGAAACTGTCTTGCGGATCACCCGCTACCTCAGCCAGCCCGGCCATCGCGCGCTGGAAGGCATGAGAGTGTAGGTTCGGCATGCCCGGAACCACATCACCGTGCAGGCGCAGGCAACCGTCAGGGTCAGCATTGGTGGTCACTTGGGTCAATTGGCCGAGCTCATCAACTTCGAGCCGTACGTTGTGGGCCCAACCGGTCGGAAGCAGCGCGCGAGAGGCAAAATAAGCAGACATAGCAGTATTCCAAAGTAGGTGTAACGGCTAAGAACGCACGGCTATCACGCCGTGCAGGTAAAATATTTGTAAACCAGTTTCATTCATCTGGTGAACGGATGCTTACTTGTATATACATATACGTATCTTCAACATCAACAGTAAACTGGTGTTATTATTTTTTTATTTGACGAGGTTAACGTCGTGGTAGATCAACAGACCGTGTTGCAATTGGCTGCAGCAATGAGCGAAACCCCCGCCCCGATCTATCAACGGGTCAAGCAGGCCATCGTAAGCCAAATCCGTGCGGGCCACTGGCAGCCGCATCAACGCGTTCCCTCGGAAAGTGAACTGGTCAGCGAGCTGGGCGTCAGCCGCATGACCATCAACCGGGCCTTGCGTGAATTGACCAGCGAAGGCTTTTTGATCCGTATGCAGGGGGTTGGCACCTTCGTGGCCGAGGCCAAGGCACATACCGCGCTGTTGGAAGTGCATAATATCGCCGATGAGATCGCCGCCCGTGGGCACCGCCACAGCAGTAAAATTTTGCAGCTGACCGCCCGCCCAGCCAGCGCAGAGGAGGCGACGGCATTGGGGGTCCTGCCGGGCCAGCAGCTGTTCTACTCGCAGATTGTGCATTATGAAAATGACGTGCCGGTGCAGGTGGAAGATCGCTGCGTCAACCCGCTGGCCGCCCCTGATTATATGAAGCAGGATTTCGATCGGGTCACGCCCTATATTTACCTGACCCAATCCGCTCCGCTGACCGCAGGTGAACATATTGTCGAAGCCGTGGTGCCAACCAAACAGGAGCGAGAACTGCTGCAATTGGAAGACCACGAGCCGGGCCTGCTGATCCATCGTCGCACCTGGTCTGGCAAAATGGTGGTGACCTCTGCGCGCCTGCTCTATCCAGGCAGCCGCTATCAGCTGTTTGGCCGTTTTACCAATCAGGTTTGAGTTAGACAGAGCGTGCTACCAAGTGGGCGCAGTATATGCAGCGCCCCTACGGCCGGTTCCTGTACCGCTAAACCCTGCCTTTTTCGCGTGTCATCACATCTTGGTAACAAATATTTATCCCCTCTCTTGTCCCCGCTCAGCGAATGCGCTAGGTTGTTTTTAATTGTATATACAACCATGTGGGAGCGGGAACACCATGACGTCTGAGATCCACTGCGACAGCCTGTGGCACGGGGCCGATATCGTCACCATGCGTGACGGCAAGTATCACATCATCAGCAACGGCGCGATTGCCGTGCGCGCAGGCAAGATTGTCTGGATGGGTGAACAGGCCGCCATGCCAGCCTTGACCGCAACCAAAACGGTGAAGCTTGATGGTGGCATCATCACCCCCGGCCTGGTGGATTGCCATACCCATCTGGTATTTGGCGGCAACCGCAGCGGTGAGTTTGAACAACGCTTGAACGGGGTGAGCTACGCAGAGATCGCCGCTCAGGGCGGTGGCATTATCTCCACGGTCAAGGCCACGCGCGATGCGGAAGAAGAGTTGTTGCTGGAACAAGCACTGTTCCGCCTGCGACCTTTGCTGGCCGAGGGTGTCACCTGCATAGAAATCAAATCCGGCTACGGCTTAACGCTGGCAAGCGAGCTGAAAATGTTACGCGTGGCGCGTCGCCTGGCAGAAATATTACCGGTCGAAGTAAAAACCACCTGCCTGGCCGCTCATGCCTTGCCACCAGAATATGCCGGACGCAGTGACGACTATATCGACCTGGTGTGCAATACCATCATCCCTGAAGCCGCAGCAGCAGGTCTGGCAGATGCAGTAGATGCGTTTTGCGAACATTTGGCATTCTCCCCTGAACAGGTTGAGAGAGTTTTCGCGGCCGCAGAGCAAGCTGGCTTGCCGGTCAAACTACACGCAGAGCAGCTTTCGGCGCTTGGAGGCAGCGCTTTGGCAGCACGGCATCATGCCCTTTCCGCCGATCACCTGGAATATGCCACCGAACAAGACGCGATAGCGATGGCGGCAGCCGGAACCGTGGCGGTGCTGTTACCCGGTGCCTACTACCTGTTACGCGAAACGCAGTGCCCGCCAGTTGAGCTGTTCCGCAAACACGGCGTGGCGATGGCCATTGCCAGCGATGCCAACCCAGGCACCTCGCCCGCGCTATCGCTGCGTCTGATGATTAATATGGCCTGCACCCTGTTCCGCCTTACGCCGGAAGAAGCACTGGCAGGCGTAACACTGCATGCCGCCAAGGCTTTGGGCCTGCAAGAAACCCACGGCTCACTGGAAGTGGGCAAAGTAGCTGATTTCGTTCACTGGCCGCTGGCACGCCCGGCAGAGCTGGCTTACTGGCTGGGCGGACAACTGCCCTGCACGGTGATTTTCCGAGGAGAAGTCCGTTAATGAAGATTTGCGATCCTTTCGAGTTCCAGAGCGGCCATCTGCCGCTGTTGATCAGTATTCCCCATGCCGGTACCCGCTTAACGCCAGCGGTTGAGAAAGGGCTAACCGATGAGGCCCGCCCCCTGCAAGACACCGATTGGCATATCCCACGGCTGTACGATTTTGCCCGTGCAATGGGTGCCAGCATCCTGGTGGGTAACTATTCGCGTCTGGTGATCGACCTCAACCGCCCGGCTGATGACAAACCGCTCTATACGACCGCCACCACCGGTCTGTTCCCGGATGTGCTGTTCGATGGCCGCCCCAGTTTCCTGCCGGACGCCGCTCCTTCTAACCAAGAACGGGCCGGATACCTGCAGAATATTTGGCAGCCCTACCATCAGCAATTACAAAACGAACTGATGCGGCTAAAAGCCCAACACGGTTATGCCTTACTGTTTGACGCCCACTCGATCGCTTCCGTGATACCGCGCCTGTTCGACGGCAAACTACCCGATCTCAACCTGGGCACCAATGGTGGTGAAAGCTGCCCCGCCTCACTGAGTGACAGACTGGTCACCTGTTGTCAGCAGCAACAACAGTTCAGTCACGTGCTCAACGGACGCTTTAAAGGGGGCTACATTACCCGTGCCTATGGTCAACCCCAGAAAAACCAGCACGCGGTGCAGTTGGAGTTGGCGCAGGTGAACTATATGTCCGAGCAAACATTCGAATTTGATGCCGCCCGAGCCGCGCCTTTACAGCGTCTGTTGCAGCAGATGATCGAAAGCATGCTGGCCTGGGGTGAGCAGCAACGTTAATCCGTTCCCACTCCGGTGCCGCTATCGCGCCGGAGTTGACCTTGTTTTCGTCTTATCCTCCTCCGGCCTTGCTAGCCCTTTCCATGGCAATTTGAGTACTGCATCCCAATTTTGATGGAAAGGTTGCCCACTGGTCTGAACTGCGCACAAAACAGCGGCCCGTGACTTTTTCCTTGCGCCACAATTGGGCCACTTTTATCCCATGCCCACCCGTTACAAGCTGCCATACGGCAGAAATCAGGGATTGAAAGACCACCCTTACCATACCCGCCAACCACTTATGCACCGTGGCTGTGGTAGACATTTGTATGTGCCAGACCACAATGATGTGTGGCGTTCATTATCTCAGGAGGAAACTATGTCTGACACCCCGCTAAACTGGCGCGCCGCACAGGCAGCCGCCACTCAACTGTTGGCAAGCTGGCAAACCGAAGGCCAACCCGGTGGGGCTATCACCTTGTTTGACAGAGATAAAACCCAGGCGGTGGTATGCGCTGGGCTGGCCGATCTGGCACGGCGCGATCCCTTTACCGCCGATAGCGTGGTGCGCTATGCCTCCATCACCAAACATATTTTTGCCGCGCTAGCCCTCAATGCCACCGACAACGCCCTGCATCTTGATGATCGCCTTGGCAATCTACTGCCGAAAATGCAGGGACAACTGGCGGAGGTCACCGTAGGCCAGGCTTTAGACATGACCAGCGGGCTGCCAGATATTCGACAAACGCTGGGGCTGCTTGGCGTCTCGCTCAACACCGTGAGTGAGGCCCAGCCGGTGATGGAGTTTATCCATGGTTTAACCAGGCTCAACTATCCGGCAGGCACTGAGATCACTTACACCAATACCGGCTACCGTTTGGTAGAGGCGGCGCTGAAGGCTAAAGGATACGGTTTCGATGCGCTGGTACAGCAACATCTGGCTCGCCCTCTGGACGTGCAGCTACAAGCCCCAGAAAGCTGGTTTGATGTCGTGCCAGGGCTGGCTCCTGGCTATTGGCACACGGCCAAAGGTTGGCAGCAGACCAGCGCAGGTTTGCATCTCTCCGCCTCTGGCAGCCTGGCAGGGAGCGCCAATGCCCTCACCCGCTGGTTGCAGTGCCTGCTGGCCAATAGCGGCCCTGGCAAAGGGATTCTGACGCAGTTAAGTACCCCACGTCGGCTCAGCCAGGGCCAAATCAGCCGTTACGGGCTAGGGCTGGCGCAAACGCCCCTTGGCAGCCAGACATTGTTGGGCCATGGCGGCTCTCATGCAGGTTATAAGACCTATTTTCTGCTAGCGCCAGACCGCCAAGCCGGTGCCCTACTGGTCGCCAATCGTGAAGATTGTGACAGCTTTGCCATCATTTTACAGGTGATGGCAAAGCTGCTGAATGAACCTCTGCCCCAACGCAGCACGGCGATCCCTGATGGGATCTACGCCACTCGGGCGGAACCTTACTGGTTGGAAGTTAAAGGGGGCAACGTGGCATATCTGGGAACCAACGAACCGTTATATCAAAGTGCAGATGGTTATGCGGTATCGCTCTCAGCCCATCAGCCAATGCGCCTAAAGTGGACGGGGGAAGCCGTAGAAGGTGAAGTTGGCCACGTTGCACGCCGCTTTCTACCGGTACCGGTGGCAAGTGAAGCGATTTGTCTCAAGCAGGTTCAGGGGCACTGGTATCATCCACAATACCGCACCGCGTTCGAAATTTGCGGTAACCAGATCCACATCGGGGTCGGCCCGGCGATGCAAACCGGCACCCTGAGTTCGCTGGGGGATGGGAGGATATTGGTTGAAAGCAACGATGGGCCCAGCTTGAATCGGTTTTGTCTTTATTTCCGCGGTTACCAGGTCGATCTGATCGCCAGCCGTAGCCGGGTACTCACGTTCAAAAAGAACATCAGCGCCCGCGCGTGAATTGGAACTGCTGCTGACAGGTTCACCGTGTATTTGTAGGGGCGCCGCATGCAGCCCCGTTTAACCTCTTTGCCCAACCAGCAGGCCACGGCTCGACCTATCATTCACGCCAGTTATTTAAAAACAGAATAGGGTCAAAAGACAAAAATTTGTTCACGCTCAAAACTACTCACGATAACCGAACAAACAGCGTAGATTTTTCTTGCAGCGAAATAAGCCATCCAGTAATTTGAATGAGCCACAAAAATGAGTAAACCTGCTCTTTTTCGTTGCACCTCAAAACCCATCTTATGTCATCGATAAATGATACTACTCAATTTCCCGCCGAGCTGTGCGGGAATTCTTTTACTACTTTTCACTACCAACACGCCTCTTCTTAGTGCTTTTTGTTGCTGTTTTGTTGCCAATAATTTACATTCAGACCTTGAAAACCTCAATCACTCAGCGGGGCGAAACCGCTATCTCTGGGCGTTTAGGAGTTATACCCATGTACATGACGCTGATGGAGTACATCCAGCTGCACTTTAATGGTGATATTTATCGCTATGCGCAATTTGAAGGTGTCAGCCATGAGCAAATCCTCAAGTGGATCGATAATGAGTGCTACGTTATCAAGGGCAAATTGGTTATGCCGGTTAAACATTTTCCCACAGAAAGTTACCTGAGATAATGATAAAAAAAACCCCGCCAGCGCGGGGTTTCCTGTTTCTGATACCACGGAAAATCAGAAGTTATAACCGGCAACCAGGTAGTAACCCCAGCCGGTAGACTTGATTGGCCCCTGCGGCGTACCGATATCCGCCCCATCTTGCCATTGACCACCGTTATGGAAGTAACGCGCTACGAAGGAGTAATGCCAGTGATCGTAGTTCAGCGCCAAAATGTGGCTGGAGGCGATAGAGTTGCTGGTACGCGCTTGGCGGCCATTCACCACGAAGTCGTCGCTGCCCAGATCGGAATCAAAGTCAAAGTTGGTGAAACCGATATAGCTCAGGTTGCCGCCCCACATTTCGGTCAACGGCACAAAGTATTTCACCTTGAAGCGATAGCCGTCCCAGCTGTTCTCGTTGGACGCACCATAGTTCTGCCATTGGTATTTGGCATAAATGTTCATCGACAGGCTCATCGGCAGACCGGTTTCGATATCGGTGCCCAGCCCCATGTACCAGGTACTTTGACGGGAGGCGTCGTTACGCCCCATGTCGTAAATATAGTTGTTGGCAAAATACCACTCTTTGAACGGCCCGAAGCCCAGGTTGGTGCCGGTCAGTTTGTCGATGGAGAAACGCGGTTCGATCTCCATAAACAGCGGTGAGCCTTTGTCCCAGATACCACGGTTTGGTGTGTTACCGGTGCCGAAGAATTTTGGCACGTCCACATAACCATAGAAATCCAGCCAGTCTTTCTTGGCGAAGGCTTCATACTCCAGATACACGTCATTGTTCAGCTGCGGCCCGAAGCGGGTATGGTAGCTGCCGACTACGTTGACACTCTGATGCCACCAGTCTGAAAGATACTGGCTGTCTTTGCTTTCTGCCGCCATGGAAGCGGGGCTGAAAGACGCGGAGAGAAGCACACCTGCTGCGAGAGCTATTTTCTTCATTTTATTACCACATGCTGAGTGGGCCATTCCCTGCCCGTTAGAATGATATGAGTCTGGCGACGCCTGCTGTAAACAAACGGTTACCTTTTGCTGGTTGCCGTGCGCATTATAGAAAGCTCTCACTGTAATAATCTGTGATCCAGTCAGGCATTTTACCATCGAGTAATCGATTGCGTTCTCATTTTATAAAATAAATTGCAGTGCAAAACATTTTTGATGTGATTTTCATCATATCGATAAATTTCAAAAGGCGATTTTTGGTGTGTTTGTGTTCGACAGTAAATTTTAACCTGGAGTTAAGAAGCACGTAAAAAAGCCGACGCTTATGTCGGCTTAGTGGTAGATAGGCTCAGCGTGCGGCCCCTACATGGCGAACTGGTTGGTTTTTTCAGCGGGCTCCGGGTACGGCCTTGGCAATGTTCTCTTGCCGGAACACCACCTCATCACCTGTGGCAATTTCCCATTGGCTGACCGGGATATCGGTTTTCGGCGAGGCCACGACTACCGAGCCATGGATCAGCTTGTCGTCACGGCGCAGGATCATCACATCCAACTGGTATTCATGCGGCAGGTTAGCGGTGGTCAGGCGAACAATATCGCCGGTGCTAAAGCTGTGACCATTAAGCGCTGGCTGCTGAATAAATTGAATATCTTTTCTCATTTTCCCGTTCCTTCTGGCATAACACTTACCTTGAGATTAGCTCGCAATTCATTATTCTGCCGCCTGCGCAGGTAAAAAATAGACCTCAGTCGACGCGGGTGGCCCGCCAGCAAATCAACGATCCCAGCGTCACCATCATCACCCCCTGCCAGAAGTTAAGGGTCAGCGCAGTGCTGAGTACCACGGCGGCAAAAACCGATGACAACACCGGAGTAAAGTAAGATACGGTCGCCAGCAACGTCATATTGCCATGCAGGATCCCGACGTTCCAAGCGGCATAGCCAGCTCCCATCGCCGTCCCCACACACAACAACGCCAGCACAACCGGCAGATTAAAGTGCATGTCGCTTTCATTGCTGAAAGGATAGATCAGCCACAGTGCCAGTGCGGTCAAAGTGATAAACAGCACCACCGCGTTTTTACCCTGGGCGATCCTCTTGGTCACGTTACAATAAATGGCCCAAATCACCGCACCGCTGAACGCCAGCCCGTAACTCAACGGATTGCTGTGCACGTTGGCCAGCATTTGCGCTGGCGACCAACCGCCGCTGCCACTCATGATCCATCCGATACCAAACAGGGAGAGCAACAAGCCTGGCACCACCCACCATTTGGCCTTTTGCCCATTAAACAGGATGGCCATCAACACGGTAAAACAGGGCCAAAGATAGTTGATCATCCCCAGCTCAATGGCCTGCATGCGGTTGCTGGCATAGCCCAGTGATAATGAGAGACAGATCTCATACAGCACAAACAGCAGACTGCCGAGGATCAGATAAGAACGGCGGAACTCGCGCAGCTTGGGAATGCCCATCACCACCAGCAGAAACAGCGTGCCCACGCTATAGATCATCGCCGCCCCGCCTACCGGCCCCAGCCCTTCACTGACGCTGCGGATCAGGCCAACCACGCTACTCCATAACACAATGGCCAGCAGGCCGAGCAAGGTGGCTTTATGGGAAGCGGACAACGGAAGCATTAGCGTAGGATCCAATTAGTTATTTTTATACGGTTTTTTTACTCTACTGCCCTACCGGGGAAAAAGAAAGGGCGCTGCGCTGCGCCCATACCTTTACTGCTGAGGTTGTCGCTCCAACTGCGGCGGCGGCTGGCGGAAACGACGAGTAAGATAGGCCAGATAGCCAAACCCAAGCGCCGCCCACAGCAGCCCTATGGTCAAGGAGCTTTTTTCCAGGTTCAGCCACAAAATCCCTACCGTCAGCGCTCCCACCAGCGGCAAAATCAGGTAATGGAAGCGGTCTTTCCAGCTCTTGTTGCGCCCTTGACGAATATAAAAGTGACTGATCACCGAAAGGTTGACGAAGGTAAAGGCCACCAGCGCACCAAAGTTGATCAGGGCGGTCGCCGTCACCAAATCGAAGGATAATGCCGATAACGCCACCAAGCCAACCAGCAACACGTTAAGCGCTGGCGTGCGCCATTTAGGGTGCACGTAACCAAAGAATTTTTCCGGGAACACATTGTCGCGCCCCATGACATACAGCAGCCTGGACACGCTAGCGTGGGAAGCCAGGCCAGAAGCCAAGGTGTTAATACAGGTAATACACAGGAAGATGGACTGGAACAGCTTGCCGCCCACATACAGCGCAATTTCCGGCAGTGCCGCATCAGGTTGTTTGAAACGCTCCAGCGTCGGGAAGAACAGCTGAATAAAGAACGACACGGTGATGAAGATCACCCCACCATAGAGTGCGGTAAGGAAGATAGCGCGCGGGATCACACGGGCGGCATCAGGCGTTTCTTCACACAGCGTGGTAACGGCATCAAAACCCAGAAACGAAAAGCACAGGATGGTAGCGCCGGTAATGATAGGCAATAGATGAGCATTTTCACTGATAAAGGGTTGCAGACTCCACACCTGGCCAACCCCTTCGCCATTGTGCAACCCTCGTATCACCAGGAAGATAAACACCACGATAATCGCCACCTGCGCCACCACAAACAGGGTGTTGAAGTTTGCCACCAGACTGACGCTTTTCAGGTTGATGGCGGTGATCAGGATCACAAACCCGACCACCCAGATCCACGGTGGGACCTCTGGGAACAGGGCCGTAAGATAGATTTTGGCCAATAGCGTATTGATCATCGGCAAAAACAGGTAATCCAGCAGCGATGACCAACCAACGAGGAAACCCACGTGCGGGTTGATAGCCTTTTGCGCGTAGGTATAAGCCGAGCCCGAGGTCGGGAACTGGCGCACCAGCTTGCCATAGCTGATGGCGGTAAACAGCACCCCGGCCAATGCCAACAGGTAGGACGCCGGAACGTGCCCGTCCGTCACGCCAGAAACGATACCGAAGGTGTCAAACACCGTCATTGGCGTCAGATAGGCCAGGCCCATCATCACCACTTGCCACAGTTTCAATGTCTTGCGCAGTTGCGGTTTGCCCGCGCCATTATCGTCGATGGCACTTATCGTCATTGGGTTATTCCTCACCGGCGTCCTGTACGCCAAGTTGGAAGAAGTCATCACCGTCGCGCACGGCTTCGCCAGGCCACAGGTAGCCCGCGGGAATGCGCCGGCGCGCGGTAGGATCGGGCTGAGGACGTCAGGCGTTTTTCAGCATCCACTCGATTTCGGTTTCGGTGATCAGCCGCTCAAACTGCTCCAGCTCATCGGTCTTACAGGCCAGATAGACGTGGCTGAAACGTTCGCCCAGCAGCGCATTGAGCACCGGCTGGTGTTCGAATTCGTACAGCGCATCGCTCTGGCGGATCGGGAACGGTAGGCCCTCTTGCTCCAGCCCGTTGCCGGTGACTGGCTCAAGCAGCGGTAACTGAGTGTCGAGGCCATAGATAATCCCGGCCAGAATGGTCGCCATTACCAGATAAGGGTTGGCATCGGCCCCCGCCACGCGGTACTCCACGCGGTGGCTGTCGCGATCGCCACAGGGAATACGCAGCGCTACGGTGCGGTTGTTATGGCCCCAGGATGCCTGGGTGGGAACGTACATCCCCGCCTGGAAGCGGCGGTAAGCGTTGACGTTGGGTGCCAGCAGCGCCATAGAGGCAGGCATCAAGGCGATCATGCCAGCCAGCGCCTGCTTCAACAGCGTGGAGTCTTCACCATCCGCATCGGCAAAGACGTTGTTACCTTGTTTGTCCAGCATGCTGATATGCACATGCATACCACTGCCTGCATGTTCCTCGTAAGGCTTGGCCATAAAGGTCGCATGCATCTGGTGCTTCTCGGCCACCATGCGTATCAGCCGCTTTAACGCCAGGGCATGGTCACAAGCCTGCAATACATCATTGGTGTGATGCAGGTTAACCTCAAACTGGCCCGGTGACGCTTCCGCTACCGCACCGTCGGCCGGAAGCCCTTGCAAGCGGGCCAGTTCATCGATTTCGCTCAGCACATCGGCAAAGTGGTTGAGGTTGTCCACCGAATAGACCTGGCTCTGGGTGTTACGCTCCTGGGTGCCGGGGGCGCAAGGGGGTTGCAAATAACCTTCCGGATCGCGCTGGCGATCGATGAGATAGAACTCCAACTCTACCGCTACTACGGGGAATAACCCGCGCTGACGCAAACGCTGCCACACTCGGTTCAGCACATTGCGCGGTTCAACGTCAAAGGGAGTACCATCTTCATCCAGCATGGTGAGCAGTACCTGGCCCAGATATTGCGGATCGGCCGCCGATGGCGTCAGGGTTCCGGCTACCGGCACACAAATATGGTCCGGCTCACCCAATTCCTGCCCCAAACCCGCCTCTTCCACCACGTTACCAAGAATATCCATCGCGAACACCGAGGCCGGGAAGTAACAGCCCTTCTCCAATTTACCCAGCCCGCTCACCGGTATGCGCTTGCCACGGAAGCTGCCGTTGAGATCGGTCAGCAGCACGTCGATATGCTGGGTTAACGGATAACGTTCCAGATACTTCTTCACTTCGCGCTGGAACGTGCTACTTCGCCTTTCTTCATTGTGTTGCACAAAGTTTTCGACTTCTACGATGTTGGTTTGCATGTTTCACCCGCCGTTGTGTTTGGTCTGTGGTTCTCACACTTACTGGCTTCGATGTTTTGACCATCTTGCTCAATATAATGTCCACCAATGAAACATAGATGCAACAAAAATGTTTTGCAAGTGTTAATTTTGGTTTGAATATTGGCCATTCGACTGCTAGATTTAGTGAATATTGAACAAAAAAGGCGATTAAACGGCTTGTCGGTCATAATTTCGAACAACCTGTAGGGGATAGCATGGGCAATATATTTAACAGACCAATCGTCGGCGTCGTGATGTGCAGGTATAGGTTAAACCAGCACCTCACCCAGACCTTGCAAGAAAAGTACCTGAATGCGGTGTTGGCTGCCGGAGGATTACCGATCGCCCTGCCACACGCGCTCGCAGAGCCGGAAATGCTGGCAGAGTTGCTGCCCCACCTCGACGGCATCCTGCTGCCGGGCAGCCCCAGTAATGTGCAGCCGCACCTTTATGGTGAAAACGGCGATGAGCCTGACGCCGATCCTGGGCGCGATGAATTGAGCCTGGCGCTGATCGGCCTGGCACTGAGCAGGCGCATCCCCCTTTTCGCCATTTGCCGCGGTATGCAAGAGCTGGTGGTCGCGACTCAGGGCACGCTACACCGTCGTTTATATGAACAACCCGAGCTGCTCGAACACCGTGAAGATCACGACCTGCCGCTGGAGCAGCAATATGCCCCTGCTCACGAAGTGACCGTCCAAGACGGAGGATTGCTGACGCAATTGCTGCCGGATTGCCACCGATTCTGGGTGAATTCACTGCACGGCCAAGGAGCCAAAACCCTCGGCCCCAGCGTACGTGTTGAAGCCTATGCCGCCGACGGCCTGGTGGAAGCCCTCAGCATTCGCGATCAGCCCTTTGCCTTAGGGGTGCAGTGGCATCCTGAATGGAACAGCGATGAATATGCCCTGTCCCGCCTGTTGTTTGAGGGATTTATTAACGCCTGCCAGCACTACCAAAAGGAAAAACGCCTATGAGCGACGTCAGCTTGGCACCGGGGAAACGCTTATCGCAGATCCGCCAGCAGTTAGGGCTATCACAGCGCCGGGTAGCCGAACTGTCTGGCTTAACGCACAGCGCCATCAGCACCATTGAACAGGACAAGGTCAGCCCGGCGATCAGTACGCTGCAAAAGCTGCTGACGGTCTATGGGCTGTCGCTATCGGCTTTCTTTACCGAGCCGGAACAGCCGCATGAACCGCAGATCGTGATCGACCATGACCATCTGATCGAAATCGGCAGCCAGGGGGTTTCGATGAAGCTGATCCACAACGGCGATCCCAACCGCACCCTGGCAATGATGATCGAAACTTACGATCCAGGCACCACCACCGGTGAGCGGCTTAAACATCAGGGGGAAGAGATCGGCACCCTGCTGGAAGGCGAAGTGATGCTGCAGGTAAACGGGCAAAGCTATCACCTACGGGCAGGCCAGAGCTACGCCATCAACACTGCTATCCCACATAGTTTCAGCAACACCTCGGCGCGCATTTGCCGAATTATCAGCGCACATACGCCGACAACATTCTGATTAACGGAGCAAGGTATGGACTTCCACCACCTGGAATATTGGCAACAAAGGGCACAGGCCCTGAAGATTGAGAACCGGTTGTTTATCAATGGTCGCTACCTCCCGGTGGCCGAAGGAAAAACTTTTAGCGTACAGGATCCTGCCGGGGTTCGTGAACTGGTGCAGATGGCTCGTGGCAGCGACATCGATATCGATTTGGCCGTCAAGGCAGCTCGCGAGGTGTTTGAACGCGGCGACTGGTCACAGGCCTCCCCCGCCAAACGCAAGGCGACGCTGTTCAAACTCGCCAACCTGATGGAAGAGCACAGCGAGCAGTTAGCGCTGTTGGAAACGCTGGATACCGGCAAGCCCATCCGCCACAGCCTGCGCGATGATATTCCAGGGGCGATCCGCTGTATCCGCTGGTACGCCGAAGCTATCGACAAGGTGTATGGCGAAATTGCCCCAACCGGCCATGATGCGCTCGCTTTGATCCAGCGGGAACCGATTGGCGTGGTGGGTGCCATTGTGCCGTGGAACTTTCCGCTGCTGTTAGCCTGCTGGAAGTTAGGCCCGGCGCTGGCAGCCGGTAATAGCGTGGTGCTGAAACCTTCGGAAAAATCACCGCTCACAGCGGTTTATCTTGGCGCTTTGGCGCAGCAGGCAGGGTTGCCAGATGGCGTACTGAACATTATTCCTGGTTTCGGCCACGACGCGGGTAAGGCGTTGGCACTGCATACCGACGTTGATGCCCTCGCCTTTACCGGCTCGACCCAGGTAGCCAAGCAGTTGATGAAGTACGCTGGTGAATCCAACATGAAACGCGTGTGGCTGGAGGCTGGTGGCAAGAGCGCCAACATTATCTTCGCCGACTGCCCAGACCTGGATAAGGCGGCGCAGAGTGCGGCGGCAGGCATCTTCTATAACCAGGGCCAGGTGTGCATTGCCGGTACGCGCCTGCTGGTAGAGGAAGGTATTCAGCAGGCCTTTTTACAGGCATTGCATCAACACGCGGCGGCCTTCGCACCGGGCAACCCGCTCGATCCGCAAACGCTTATGGGCACGCTGATCGACCAACAACACTGTGAAAAAGTCACCAGCTATATTGAGCAGGGCTTGAGCCAGGGAGCCTCGCTGTTCCTTGATGGGCGAGCTCATCCGCAAGGCGATCATCACGGCTATCTCGGCCCCACCATTCTTACTCAGGTAGATAATGCGATGAACGTCGCGCGGGACGAGATTTTTGGCCCGGTATTGGCCGTCACGACCTTCAACGGTGAACAACAGGCGCTAGCATTGGCGAACGACAGCGAGTACGGGTTGGGCGCGGCCGTCTGGACCCGCGATCTGTCACGGGCACACCGTATGGCTCGTCAATTGAAAGCGGGCACCGTGTTCGTCAACAACTACAACGACGGCGATATGACCGTGCCATTCGGCGGCTATAAGCAAAGCGGCAACGGCCGTGATAAATCGCTGCATGCGCTGGATAAATTTACCGAACTGAAAACCACCTGGATTTCTCTGGAATAAGGATTTGATGATGACTGAACACGTAAAAAGCTACTATGCGGCAACGGCCAATAACCATCAGCCTTATCCGCAGTTGAATGAATCGATCGACTGTGACGTCTGTATCGTGGGGGGCGGTTACACCGGCCTGTCATCGGCGCTGTTTCTGGTTGAAGCCGGTTATAACGTGGTGGTGCTAGAGTCTGCCCGCATCGGCTTTGGTGCCAGCGGCCGCAACGGTGGCCAACTGGTCAACTCCTACAGTCGCGACATCGACGTAATCGAAAGCCGTTACGGTGCAGAAAGTGCCAAGCTGCTTGGTAGCATGATGTTTGAAGGCGCAGAGATTATCCGCAGCCGTATCAAACGCTATGCCATTGACTGTGACTATCGCCCCGGCGGGATCTTCGCCGCGCTCAACAATAAGCAGTATCACGCGCTGATCGAACAAAAGCAGCACTGGGAGCGTTACGGCAATACGCAACTTGAACTGCTGGATGCCGACCGTATCCGCCAGGAGGTCAGCAGCGATCGCTATGTTGGCGCGTTACTCGATCACAGCGGCGGCCATATTCACCCGCTCAACCTGGCTTTGGGCGAGGCCGAAGCCATTCGCCTGCAAGGGGGGCGGATCTTCGAACAGTCTGCTGTCACCAATATCCGCCACGGGGAGCCAGCGTTGGTCAGTACCGCTAATGGTCAGGTCACCGCTCGCTACGTGATCGTGGCTGGGAATGCTTACCTGGGCGATAAACTGGAGCCAAGGCTGGCCAAACGCAGTATGCCGTGCGGGACTCAAGTGGTCACCACCGAGCCATTATCTCCAGAAGTGGCCGCCTCGCTGATCCCACAAAACTACTGCGTGGAAGATTGTAATTACCTGCTGGATTATTACCGTTTAACCGGCGATAACCGGCTGTTGTACGGCGGTGGAGTGGTCTATGGTGCCCGCGATCCGGATGATATCGATAACCTGATCCGCCCCAAGCTGCTGAAAACCTTCCCACAGCTGAAAGGTGTACGCATTGATTACCGTTGGACCGGGAATTTCTTGCTGACGCTGTCGCGTATGCCGCAGTTTGGCCGGCTGGAAAACAATGTCTACTACATGCAAGGCTACAGCGGACACGGCGTGACCTGCACCCATCTGGCAGGCAAGTTGATAGCAGAGTTGATGCGTGGCGATGCGGAGCGCTTTGACGCATTTGCCAAACTGCCACACCTGCCGTTCTTTGGCGGCCGTAACCTGCAAATTCCCTTCACCGCCATCGGCGCTGCCTACTACACTCTGAGAGATCGAATTGGGGTTTAAATTAGCGCTGTCTTAACGCAGATTTGCAGCTTAAATTGATACATTTTTCTAACTAGACCGATTCTTGCCGGTCGGACTAGTTAGTACTGTTTATTTAGCAAAAATATCAGTAAGTTAGCTTTCTTAATTTTTATTAAATACTGTTTAATATTTTACAGACCATTTACTTAACATTAATAACTGCCGTAGTTAATTAGGGCGGATTTTAAACTGTATTTTCCTGTTTTTACTGTATTTTATACCATTCAGTTATTGCTCAGATGCCAATAAAATAATATTATAAGACTTAAGATTAACGTTATTTAAGTTAATCAAACTGTCTGACATGGAGCGAACCAGCATGACTAAATCCCAATATCTCATCGAAGGAGATGTCCTTTTCTGCCCCAATAGCGTCGGTTTTTATCATCAGGAACTTCAGGAAGAAATCGTCACCATTTCCTCTTCTGCAGCTCGACTTTTCTCCTTTCTGATAAAAAATAAAGGAGAAATTGTTGAGAGAGAAGTACTTCTGCAAAGGGTGTGGGATGATTACGGTCTACAGGCCAGCAATAACAATCTCAATCAATGCCTGAGCACGCTACGGCGGATAATCAAGAATATGGGCATTGATAAAAACATCATAGAAACCATACCAAAAGTAGGGTTAAGAATAGCCAATGATGTGGCTATTGAAGAGATCTCAATTAATCAGTGTAAACCTGAATCACCCTGTAAAAGTAAAAAGAATTCTCTTAACAAGGTTAAAATTACCTACGTTTTAATTGCGTTAGTGATTATATTGGCCGTGACTACCGCGGTGCACATATTTCACATCTATCAGCACTACTACCAATCAGATGTGAACTATACCGCAATGATGAGGAACACGGTGGTCTGCGGGGTAACTACGGATCCGTCAAGAGGTAATATGCCTAAGTTTTCCTCTTTTGTTAACACAGGCAGTCACCTATTAAAAAGAGAGCTTATCAGCTCTCTGAAACTGTAGACATTCTCGCCAAGTAGGGGCGCTGCATGTGCGCCCGCTGATATCTCTAGCTCACATCGCTACGCCGATAAAGCGCAACACCTACGGCCAGTACGCCAAGCATGCCGGCACAGCTACGGTTTACCCAACGCATCACGTTCGCCGAGAACTTACGCATCGCATGGCGGCCGCCGTAGGCATAGACCGTCATCATCACGCAGTCGATCATTGCGCTGACCAGTGCCAGGATCAGGTATTGCATGGCAATCGGTTTTTCTGGCTGAATAAACTGCGGTAGAAAGGCCGAGAAAAACAGCAAACCCTTAGGATTGGACAAACCGACCATCAGGGCACGCAGGAATGCCGTTTTCCCGGTCGCAGCGGCGGCGCTAGCGCTTACTGCCAAAGCCTTTACCGGCGCCCGCCAAAGCACCCAGGCAAGGTAGACCAGATATAACGCACCACCCCACTTCACCACGGCAAACAGCTGCTCAGAAGCTTGCAACAGCGCCCCTAGTCCGCAACCGACGGCGCCGATGAGCAACAAATCGGCCAATACCGCCCCCAGGAAACCGTAACTGGCAATACGCATACCGTGGATTGCACCATTGTTTAACGCCAATAGCATGGAAGGGCCTGGCGTCACCATCACCGCACTGACGGCAATCACGTAAAGCAAAAGCGTAGTTAACTCCATCAACAACTCCGAATAAATGTAAAACTCTCTGCGCCGCTGCATCTCAATACGACAACATCGTTATGGGTGGGGAATATAGGGGATCTGCACGATGTGATTCAAGTCACATTCTGTTTGGAACGGAGTGATGGAACAAGAAATCATCCCCCAAGCCATCAATTCAACAAAAAACAACCACCATGCTGACTTATTGCTCACAAACAGCGAACAAATTCACACGGCGTATGAATAAATATAAATACATACAAATTAGTTAACTATAATGTTGCAATAATGCAGCAATTTATTGATGAACTCTCGTTTCAAAAAACATATAGTAATAGCAGATTAGTCATCAACGATTTCCCTGGTGTTGTTGTGTTTGCCCCTCAATCTTTTGTGGGGCTTTTTTCTTCCCCTCGCCCTTCCGTCACGGGTTCCCCCCTTTTTAGCGCACGACCCTACTTCCCAACGAATGGTTTACCAATCTATGTGGAGCTATCAGCGGGCGATAAGGGTACACTGAACTCCTCCTACCTCTTACCCGGTGAAAAAGATGTCTTTCTTTGATGCCTTTAAGCTATTCGGTGATGCCCCTGTTGATGTCACCTGCCCTGAATGTGCAAAAAGTTCGCCGCAAAATCGCAGCAAGGTGAAAAAAAACGTCACGCTGATCTGCCCCCACTGTGGGCATTACTTTCGTAAACGCGAAGATTGAGAGCGCCTGGCTGGCTGATAGCGTTGCGAAAAAACCGCTATCAATAGGACTCAATAGCGGCAAAGACCACACAGCACTTCGGAACATTATTGGAATGGATATGGCAAACATGGTCATTATACCCATGATAAATGAGTGGGTAATGCCAGGTGCCTTCATTTAGGAATTTACCCCGAACTTTTATCCTGGCCTACCCCGTAGCTATCTACACTCAGACCCTGAAGCTCAAATTGGTTTGAACGTAAGAACTGTTTTCTTGAATTGCTGGTACGTTTCGTCGTCATACGGCGCTGGGATATCGGCATTTTTGATGGCTTTTATCGCAGCTTCACACAGCGGGGGATAGCCGTTGCCCTGCAGATCATATACCAGCCCGTCTTTAGACATCTTGATACTTACATCACAGGTTTTACCGCGATAGTCATCCTCGATAAAAAACTTCCATTGAATGGCTGCCTGAACCTCACGCACATATCTGGTCGGTTTATCAACCAACGGTGCCACTTCCTTTGGCCTTAGCTCAATGGGTTTGGTGCTGGTACTTTTGTGGGGGCTACAGGCCGAGGCAAACAACAGGCTGAGTAGACAAACAGAGGCAAGTTTTTTCATGTCTAAATTCCTTTTTAGTGTTTGCATTGAATGTAACAGAAGAAGCCCTCGCGTTAACATTCAAGGTTGATTTTTGGACTGCCTGTACGGCAGTGAACGACTTTTGCAAACGCCCGAACCAGCTCGGGGTTTTTTGGACTGCCTGTACGGCAGTGAACTGTTACATGCCAACAGTAACTAACTGTTAATAAAATAGAATCCCGTCCCCCACCCCAAAAAAACCTTTACTAAACATCACTGATCCTAACCTTTTAAATCAATAGGTTAGAATCAGCCATTAAATTAGGGTTAAAACCACGGGATGGTTGCCGTTGCGCTTAAACCATAAGCACTAAATACCCCCTCTGTTGCGTTATCGCAAATCTTGCCCTGTTCGATAAACAACAAAAAGGTCTGCTCGCTGGATAGACTTTTTAAACGGATAAATGGCAACGCTGAGCGTTCCTCAACGGAGTCAGGAATACGCAGTCGCGCCTCTTCTTCAGTTACCCATCCCTTGCGAACAGAACGGCGGCGTAATCTCTCAGCGCTGCTTTTGATCTGCACGCGTCGCACTGTACGGTATTTTACATTGGCGGGTACTGGCAGAATTTCGCCACATTCCGTGTAATCCCGTAACCCTTTACGCCAAGGTAAAGTCTCAAAGGCCGTGAGCACCGCTAGAGGGCCATGTAGCCGTAATCGATCGCCCAGTGTTTTACCGGCAGAGGGAAAACTGACGCCTATTTTTCCCTGCCCTTCGTTGCCCAATGCCCTATGCAGCTTGGCAAAGAGTGCTTCCAGTAATACCGTCGTCGTGAACTCTGGATCCGGCAGCACGCGAATCTCGAGGTAATGATCCATACGTCGCCCCTTTATTCGCCTTTCTCGCCAAATACGCCGCCACGGATCAGAATGGCCATGACATAGTGCTGTTGATCCACTTCTGGCACTTTCCCTTTAGTCACCCAGTTATCCAGCAGCGTATAAAAATCCATTTTTTGTTTCGGCTGGCGATAGGCTTGTCCCCGGCTGGTTACTGAGCCATAGGGTTCCACCGCAATTGGCCCTAACGCCAACTCACTCGCGTCAGGGTACCAACTATCGACGGTACGCAACGCATTGCCGATTTTCTGCGAGTGCATGGCGGCAATATCACCCACCTGGTACAACACCTTACTTTTCTTACTGTTGCTATCCAACACCAGTTCCTGCGATGGGAAAATCTCTTGTCCTTTGCCCAATCGCACACAGGCTTCCACGCTAAAGAAAGCAAAGCCATCCCCTGCCAGGCCTTGCTCAATTTCCTTGGCCAACTCAGCTAAATCACCTTTCGGTTGGCTAAACGTACGCAGGCTGTAATCACTGGCGTTAAATTGCCAGGTTTTCTCTTTCCCCTTTACAGTAATAGCAATCTCATCGGCACCGACGCGGTTGCGCCATAGGAAGCGACCATTTGCCAGGTTCTCAGCATAACGTCCGGCCAGTTCTTTGAACCCATGCTCTTTGATATAACCTTGGATCACCTTCGCCAATTCGGCTTGGTAATCCTGATCGTTACATACCGAAGGCTGCGACAGATTACCCAACACACGCAGGGTAAAGCTGACTTTTAAGGTATCAGTGTCGAACGGCAATGCTGCAACATCCACACGCTGCAAGTTGGGTTTTTGGATCTCGGCATCCAGTTTTGCCGGATCGCTGGCAATCGCATTTTTCAAACGATTGGAAATCGTGCCACGCACCGCTTTCTCTTGGATTGCAATCGGCGTCCATTCCGGTTGTTGCCAGTTACCGGCAAACATAATGGCATCGGAGTTTGCCAATTTACGCTCGAAAGCCAGGACAGATGCAGTCTTTACAGTAGCCATATGAATAATCCTTTAAGTTAATCTTCTTCGTTAAATTGATAGTCTTCCGTGATGACCGGCACCGCACTGCGGCAGAGGTAGTCATCGCCTTGATGATGGTATTGCCATAACAACTGATTCAGATCGGTAATGCGGTGCAGGCTGCGCCACTCGCCAATGCCATAGACAGGTTCGGCAAAACGAAAAGGCGTTGTTGGATCACGCGATTTCTCGACTTCACCCGGTGCATAGAGTTGAGAAATCGCACGATATCCAGTCTGAAGCGGCACCAGATAACCAGCAGCAGGTTTTGGTTGATAACACCATTGAGGATTTTGTTCGTCCTGCGCCTGATATTTCAGCGCCGCAAAGTCTAGCCATGCGTCAATTAGCTCCGCCTGTGGGTTACTCTCACGCAGCGTTTGATAATGACTGGTCAGTAATTCGGAACGATCGAGCAAGGCAAACCCAGGTAACAAACGGCGCATCAGCTTACGTAGATCCTCTGGTTTTTCAGGAGTTCCCATCACCTTAATCGCGCCAATGTCGGTGATCACACCACCGGCCAAGCGCTGGGTTGGGCACAGTTCGACAAGGTGCGCTTCTAACGCTTTAGCGCCTTGATCGCCGTTAACGATGGTGCCGTGGCACTCTATCAATAACGAAACCGTGATATGCATCCGCCCTTCTTCGTTGAACGCTGCCGTTTTCGCCTCTTTCGTCAAGGGGTTGCGCGTCAAGGCAAAGGCATAATCACGCCCGGAGGAATACGCATGGAGCTGTTGCTGATGGCAAACCACACCGCAGTTTGCCAAGGTTAAACCGTGGCTCTGCTGCAATTTGCGGGATAATGCATGGCTATAGCCGAGAAAATGAGTGATGGCAGGAAAACCATAGGTCAGCCCGGCAATGGCATTGGCGTTCTCCACCCGAACATGACGTAATACGATCAAAGTGCTCATGCGAAGCCCTCCTTAAACTCTTGCTCAAACTCACGCAGGCGACGTTTAAACAAAGACGTGGTTGACCATTCACGGCGTTCAACCTCGCTAAACTTCATCTCTTCGGTTTTTAACTGGTGATTGAGCCAGACGCCGAAGTCGATAGCGATTTCCTTTTTCCAATCCCCACCTTCACGCTCAAACTGGAAATCTTTATCCTGTTTCATCCGCCATGGGTCGAGCCACAACTGCTGTGCACGCGACAGCTGGCAATCTTCTTCCATGCTCCAACGTTGCCAATCTTCCCTGTTTTGAATGCCGGCTACGTAGCTGAACAAAGTATCGATAATCTCATCAACGTAAGCAGCGCGCTGCTGGCGGATCTCCGCATTGCGAGCCTGTGGGTCAAGGCTGCGCAGGTACTGCTTCAACTGCCACACAGCGTCTCTCGCCATAGCCGAAAAGGCTTTACGCTCTTGGAAAATAGAGTTCTGGTTCAACGGTGGCTTATTTTGGCTTTGCCATACCGGTGCAGCGCAAGGGAGTAACCAAACTCGGCCACCACGTACGCTGTTAAGATAGGAAATATTTTGCGGCTTGGTCCCCCCCATATTTACCACGGCCGTTTTGGGGTAAATCACACGGGGTTCAGGGTGCCAATCACCCGTTTTGAAGGCTTGGTAGATCTCTTTGGAGGCATCGCTAAAACGCGCTTCGCTGATTCGGCTGTGCATTGCATGAGCCAGCGATGAAGAGAACAATGGGCTTAACAGGTGATATTCATCATCACCCACGGGGAAATAAAGTTGCTTGGCCAGTTTATGTGAACTGGGTCGCATCTGTATGACACTGGTAAATTTACTGGCCCAATCGTTGATAATATTTAAATCATCAGAAAATGGCATCAAAGGGGAATTATCGCCGTAAACCAAGCAGTTAATTAATGATTCCCCATCCACTTCCTGTTGTAATAACTTAGCAACATCAAATATCGCCGCATTGCCAATGACGTCTATTGCTGGGCTAGCCAAGCTTGAACTCGATAAGTAAGTTGAGTTCTCAGATGGCGGCGTAACATACAAAACACCACTACTTTTCGAATCTCCATGGGTATATTTAGGTGCGTGAGTTGCAAGTTTTATCTGCCATACGCGATTAGCAGCATCACTCAGCCAATCACGTACTTCATATCGTTTTTCTAGCTCCCGCCGTTGCTCTGTGAAAGTCTGCCGATTAACGGCGATCTCATCAGCATCAGTTAACGCCGACAGTTTCTTTTCTGCTACTTTATCGAAGGCTTCAAGCTTGGGCTGCTTGCGGCCTTCGATATAGTTGACGATAAACCGGCTCAGTTTATTTTCGTCCATACGCCTCCTTACCTCAATGTTATTAGATTATTTATTCGAGTGCGCCAAACACCCCTAACAACGGGTGGAAATGCCATTGATCTGCCTTGTTTTTTCGTAGGTTGATCTCACCGAACTTCTGACTTATCTCTGATAATTCCATGCCCAGCTTATCGGCCAGACCTTGGTAAATGGTGGGGTAATCCTCCGTGATCCAGGCACCAACTCCCTCGGCGAAAGCCACTTCAATTTCGCGGAAGTTATCACTAGGCTTCCACTGGCCAGGGACAATATCTGGGAATTTAAAGCGCGGCCTATCCATTTCATCTTCCATCCACAGATAATGCGGTTCTTCCTCAGTAGATTGCCGAAATGGACTCAATCGTTGCTGTTCGGCGCACCAGGTGGCCTGCTTGCGCCACCAAATAGCGGCGTAGTATTTATCCTCAAGATCCTGTCGCCCCTGCAACACGCTGCGTAAACAGACATGTTCCAGATCGACCAAATTGTCGTGAGCTTTCAGTTTCAAAGATTCCTGTACTCGGGGAATTGCACTGATCGTTTCATATTGCTCTGGTTGCAAAATCTCCACCAGATCGTGACTGTTAAGCTGAAGTTGGTATCTATCAGACTCAAACCCTGGTCGATAATAAGCCGGTTTATTACCCTGCAACGCTCTCACGTTTTTTTGCAGAATATGCAGATTTGGTGACGTACAAGGCTTCTGCCGGTGGCGCTGAATACGCCCAGCCAATTGGATCAACGAACGCATTGAACTCGGTTCGGCAATCGCCCAATCGTAATCATGATCTCTCCCCACCTCGGCAACGGATGTCGCCAGCACCACAAACAGGTGATGCTGTTCAGGATAATTCGCCAATGCATGTTTGATTTCTGTGATTTGCCACAGTGCCGTTTCACAATAGCGCGTCAGGGTTTCGTCTAACCGCCGCTCGATATGCGAACGCATCGCCAATGGATGTTGGCTGTGATAAACACAATAATGGATTCGAGCATTCTCTGGCGCTGGCATGCGTAATAACCGCTGAGCTACCGCCACCAAAGGATTAATATTTGCCATGCGGATCACCCCCAGAGACACGGTTTTACCCTCTGGATTTTCTTGATGATGAAGCGTATGCAACTGCCGCATGGCAACCGATAGTGTTTCCGCCACGCTATCCAGTACCGTACTTTTCCGTTGGTTTGCCGGTTGCACCGTAATCAACTGTGCACGGCGCAATACCGCGACGTTTTGCAGTTTTGCCACCCGCTGGGCGACAAACGCCTCATGCGCAGCTTTAAAATCTTTCGCACCTTGTATATCGTGCGGTACGGCATCGTTCTCATCAAACCAGGCACAACAGATATTTAATGGCGTATCTGGCTGGCCGCACACTTGCTGATAATCCGCCCGGCCCGCTTTATAGGCATTAAACAACGCCTGAACCAGCGCAGGTGGTAAAGTGGCGGAAGAGAGCAGCACGCGGGAACCTAACATTCCAGCCCAGTTGACCAGGCGGCATAACGCGGGCAGATCGGCAATATCAAAATCGTCCGGTTCATCCAACACCAGATCGGCAGTCAGAAGGCGCAACATCGGTGCAATTTGCTTGCCACCGCGCACACCCTCGGTCGCACCAATCAAATGGTCGATGGTGGTCACTAATACTGGCGCACTCAACAGCTTGTGCAAGTTGCCACTACCTTGCAGCCAACGGCTTAAGCGCCCATCGTCCAGACTGCCACCATAGCTGACATAGTGATGTTCGGCGAACAGCTCCTCTGCCGAGGCACTGCCTGTACCACGCGGCTCAGCTTTATCATTATTGAGTTGATGCAGCTCCCGCACCGCAGCGGAACCCACCAATACGGCCAGATCGTCATCATCCAACATTAATCTGGCTTTAAGCGCATCGCCGGTTTGCAAGGTTAAAGTACGAAGCCCCAAAGCAACGGAAAAGCGGCAGCCTGATTTTTCATCGGCCAAGCCATACATAATTCGCGCATTAGCAAACGTTTTGCCACAGCCCGTAGAAGCCATATTTACGCCAAAGAAACCTTGCTTGACCGAGCGTTCACGCGCGGCACACGCAAGATCATAAGCTTTATCCTGCCAACGGAATTGCTCTGTCTTACTGCGCTGTTTGAAACCTTTATGACGTGTGATTGCCGGTAGTGTAGTTCGGATATGCGGCAAGCTACGCCCTAACAACAACGCGTTCTGCCCCACACCGATATTGTGCTCATCCAGTTGTTGCTTCAACCCACCGGTTTGGCGATCGATATTGGCATACGCTTGATAATCGGCATCTTGCCAACCTTCGGTCGGCGCTAAGGATGAATAATGATGATCTGCCAACATCAGCACTAAACGCGCCATATGGCTGGTGAAACGTTGACCCAATACGCCAAATTGCATCAATGAGGGGAATTGCAACGCACGTTGGGCAAATTTTCGCGCTTTTTCCCGCCAGATAGCACTGCGCATTGGTGTGCCATGCGGGAACCCCCATACCGCACGATGTTCTTCGGCTGTCCAACCTTCAATTAGGCTATTTGTGGAGTTCCACTCTGCAACCAATTGTGTTGTTAACCAGCCGTCCATATCCTTTAACGCTGGCGGGTTCCCACTTTCCTGCACCCTTTGAGGGTAAGCAGGCAAACGGTGATGAGAGACAATCAACCAGGCAATGGTTGTTGCCAGCGGAGGCAAAGAAAGAAATGGATTAGTAAAAACGTCAACGGAGTCCTTTACCAGAGCAGTTATCATCCGGCTTTCATCGCTCTCGTCGATCGCCGCCAGCGCCGTTAGCCATTGTTTATCGCTACGTTCCCCTACCCAGGCACAAAACAACCTCAATGAAACCCATTCATGCCGATAGGGTTGGAAATGTTTCCCTTTGCCGCGTAATCCATTCTGGAATAAAAGATTGGCCTTGCCAAAATCATGAAAAAGCCCGGCGATCCCCACCATCAACGCAATCGCTTCTACGCTATGCCAGCTATTTTCATCCTGGCTGCGGAGCACATCGCGTTCGGTAGTATTGGTCGGTACAGACCCCTCCGAGTTAAAACGCCGTAGATTGCCCACGATCCATAGCAGTTCGGTCTGATTACCGCCTTTTATCCAGTGACAAGCCACCGCAGTATTGCGCCTCGCGGTTTTACGCAGCAGTTTTCTCAGCGTATTCAGCCCTTCCAGGGTTATCGCCGTCTGCCAAGTTCTATCACCTTTACGTTCGGCGAACTGATCCAAGATGCGGCGCGTTTCTACCAATGCCTTTTTATTACACTGGGCAATCAGCAAAATATTCATTTACCCACCTGTGATAGGCTTTCTGCCGTTGCCTTTACCGTATCGATCATTACATCCAGCGCATCCGCTTGCTGAAATCCACGCAGGCAGCGCTGGCGAAATTCCTGCTCGTCTTCCCCGGCCATGGCGGCAATAAAGGCCTGCGGCAGAATCAAAGCGTCCTTAATCAGATCAGCGATATCAAATACCAGGCCACCGCGTCGGGTTTTGCCATGCAGTATCGACAATCCATGTGGTAAACCAATGACCCAAGCCGCTGTGGCACCAAGGCCATAGGCCAGGTAGTTACCGTGATCCAAAAATCGGTTAGCGATATCTATCCCGCCACCACGCTTGGCTCTGCTGAATTCGCCGTATTTCACACCATTTGCCGCCAGTTTATAGAGTGCCTTAGTCATAACAGCCTCTTGTGCCAGAACGTCGTTACTATTCTGACAAGTGGCTAAACGCTGCATAAAACTGTCCAAAACCGGATTAAGCCGTGCCGCATCGATATCGAATCCTTGCTCGCGCTGCATGCGTGCAGAAAGCCAATGAGTACGAATTTGAACGATACGCTGTTGCTGAAAAGCAATCGCAGCCGCCAGACGCTTATCATCATCAAACCAGAAGCTGACCCAGTGCTGTAAATATTCGGTAGGCCGGTATTCGCTTTGCGAGGTTAGCCAAGAGACATCCACCTCAACTTCATTGGCAGAAAACAAAGGGGTGCCACCGCCACCACAGAACCCAACTAAAACCCCCGCTTTTGCAAACTCACGCATTGCCGCCTGAGTAACGGAAGTTCCCGTCCCCAGCATCACCGCGGTGGTATTGGCGATCGGAATGTTCCAGTATAAAGATTGCTTACCTTCATCCGTGACGTACTCCACCCTGCCACCATTGACCAGGATCCGGCAATGCTGCAGGTAGTAGAGATTCGCACGTTTGGAATGCAGAATGGTTTTTAGATCTGATGGCGAAAATTGATTTTGCACGAAATGAAAACTTCCCTGTTTTTATGCCATAGACCACCCAGCTCGTGACTATCTATGACAGAATGCCAACGCGATATTGTTGTTTTAGCATAATTTATCCATTAGATGGAGTGATTGGTGTTGGATTTTTATTTAATTTTTATCGATTATGAATCATAAGGATAGATACAGGGCGTGAATGATTTACATAAACTATTTTTATCTTTACAGACTGTCTGTACGGCAGTGAACCCTCACAGGGTGGTCGAGCCTATGCCGGTTATTTTCTAAGCTGCCTGTACGGCAGTGAACGTGCAACCTGAGCGCGGAAATATTTTATATAATTTCTAAGCTGCCTGTACGGCAGTGAACATCAACAAACAGCTGGCGGCTGTGATTTTTGATTTCTAAGCTGCCTGTACGGCAGTGAACATCTGCAACGTGCATGGCAATGCGTGATACATTTTCTAAGCTGCCTGTACGGCAGTGAACCTCCAGGCATAAAAAAGCCCCGCATTTAGCGATTTCTAAGCTGCCTGTACGGCAGTGAACATCTTCGACTTTCATCAAACCACGCTGGATACTTTCTAAGCTGCCTGTACGGCAGTGAACACAATTATCGAATCCGAATGGGCTGACGAACTTTTCTAAGCTGCCTGTACGGCAGTGAACCGAACTGCATGATTCACCAGGCCCGCGAGTATTTTCTAAGCTGCCTGTACGGCAGTGAACAACAAGCCAAAGCTGGCCGCCCTTAATCTTCTTTTCTAAGCTGCCTGTACGGCAGTGAACCGGTAGTTACTTGGTAGACGTTCGCCCCCAGGTTTCTAAGCTGCCTGTACGGCAGTGAACCACCTTCAGCACCGGCCATGGGTACCGGCAGCTTTCTAAGCTGCCTGTACGGCAGTGAACATTCCCCGGTAACAGGATGTGACAGACTTCCATTTCTAAGCTGCCTGTACGGCAGTGAACCAGCAAGTAAATTACGGCCAGTCTGGGTTACATTTCTAAGCTGCCTGTACGGCAGTGAACTACCAAGGTGTTTGGCCCGCATGGCATTAACTTTTCTAAGCTGCCTGTACGGCAGTGAACCTCGGTATCGCCCTTTGCCTCAAACGCTTTGCTTTCTAAGCTGCCTGTACGGCAGTGAACTGTTATATCTTATCGCTAATAGTCTGTTAATTAAACAATAACCTTTAGAATTGCCATAAAACCCTTTTTTAGCGCCCTCAATAACTCATCTATAAAATCAATAAGTTATAAATAGCTCAAAAATTAGGGTCTGGCAGAACGCTATCGATACTTGAAGCAGATCAGATTAATGACAAAGTGGCAATGTTACTGAGTTTGTAGAAATAGAACTGCCGCCTCCTTGCTAACCTATTGATTATTTAGACGTGCAGTATCGACATTGTTAGCCCTTGAGGGATTGTCAGCAGATACAGCTTATCGTAATGATGGCGGGTCAACTAAGAATGAGGGCGGATCATTCTACGTACAGTTTTGCAGGAGCGTTCTTGGGAGGAAGAAAAACAAACGGGAACCATCAGGCTCCCGTTATCATCCAACGCTAAATCACACTTACATGTGTTTAACGATAGCGTCGCCAAACTCTGAACATTTCAACAAGTTAGCGCCTTCCATCAGGCGTTCGAAGTCGTAAGTCACGGTTTTGGCAGCGATAGCGCCTTCCATGCCCTTAACGATCAGGTCAGCAGCTTCGAACCAACCCATGTGACGCAGCATCATCTCAGCGGACAGGATGATGGAGCCTGGGTTCACTTTGTCCTGGCCAGCATACTTAGGTGCCGTGCCGTGGGTGGCTTCAAACAGCGCACAGTCGGAACCGATGTTGGCACCTGGGGCGATACCGATACCACCAACCTGGGCAGCCAGGGCGTCGGAGATGTAGTCACCGTTCAGGTTCATACAGGCGATCACGTCATATTCAGCCGGGCGCAGCAGGATTTGCTGCAGGAAGGCATCGGCGATCACGTCTTTAACCACGATCTCTTTGCCAGTGTTCGGGTTCTTGATTTTCAGCCATGGGCCACCGTCGATCAGTTCACCACCGAACTCTTCACGTGCCAACTCGTAGCCCCAATCCTTGAAGGCACCTTCGGTGAACTTCATGATGTTGCCTTTGTGAACCAGCGTCACTGAATCACGATCGTTAGCGATCGCATATTCGATAGCCGCACGAACCAGGCGCTTGGTGCCTTCTTCGGAACAAGGTTTAACGCCAATACCGCACTGCTCTGGGAAACGGATCTTCTTCACGCCCATTTCGTCACGCAGGAATTTGATCACTTTATCAGCTTCTGCAGAACCCGCTTTCCATTCAATACCGGCGTAGATGTCTTCGGCGTTTTCACGGAAGATCACCATATCGGTCAGTTCTGGCTGCTTAACCGGGCTTGGTGTGCCCTGGTAATAACGCACCGGGCGCAGGCACACGTACAGATCGAGCTGTTGGCGCAGAGCCACGTTCAGAGAACGAATACCGCCACCCACTGGCGTAGTCAGCGGGCCTTTGATCGCTACGCGGTAATCGCGAATAAGTTCCAGTGTTTCTTCCGGCAGCCACACGTCTTTCCCGTAAACGTGGGTGGATTTTTCACCGGTATAGATTTCCATCCAGGAGATTTTACGTTCGCCGTGGTAGGCCTTTTTAACCGCTGCATCTACCACGTGGATCATGGCAGGAGTAACGTCAACGCCAATACCGTCACCTTCGATGAACGGGATGATAGGGTTATGCGGAACAACCAGTTTACCCTGGGCATCAACCGTAATCTTTTTACCTTCTGCCGGAACAACTACTTTGCTTTCCATCAACCTCTCCTTTCTGTCTTCAAGCGCAATTTTGTTAATGCTTTGTAAGATGCGTGTCAATACTACTTGAATATTCAGCTCGCGCCAATCCGAAACGGATTAGGCTATAATGCGCTTATCATTCGAAATCTAAAAGACCATGACTAAATTCTCTGTTAAAAATCACAAAGTTAAACGATTCAGCCGCAGTAAACCCGCAGCACGCCCGAAATCCCAGGCGCCACGGCGAGTGGTTATATTCAACAAACCCTTTGATGTGCTACCGCAGTTTACCGACGAAGCCGGCCGCGCCACCCTGAAAAAATTCATCCCTTTCAGCGATGTCTATGCCGCCGGGCGGCTCGATCGTGACAGCGAAGGCTTACTGGTGCTAACCAACGACGGCAAGCTACAGGCGCAGCTAACTCAGCCCGGCAAACGCACCGGTAAGGTTTATTATGTGCAGGTGGAAGGCGAACCACTGGAAAGCGATCTGGCCGCTCTGCGCCTTGGCGTCACGCTGACCGACGGACCAACCCTGCCCGCCGGAGCGGAACGGGTTGAAGAACCAGAATGGCTATGGCCACGCAATCCACCGATCCGGGAACGCAAGACCATCCCTACCAGTTGGCTGAAAATCACGCTCTACGAGGGCCGAAACCGCCAGGTACGTCGCATGACGGCACATATCGGCTTCCCTACCCTGCGCCTGATTCGTTACAGTATGGGCAACCTTTCCCTGGGGAGCTTGCAACCTGGTGAATGGCAGAACATCGATTCACTATAAGGAGCCACCATGTTTAAGCCGCACGTCACTGTCGCCTGCGTGGTTCATGCCGCCGGTAAATTTTTGGTGGTTGAAGAAACCATCAACGGTAAAACCCTGTGGAATCAACCGGCTGGCCATCTTGAGGCGGATGAAACGCTGGTCCAGGCCGCCGAACGCGAGCTGTGGGAAGAAACCGGCATCCGCGCCACGCCGCAGTCTTTTCTGCGGATGCATCAGTGGATTGCGCCAGACCGCACGCCGTTTCTGCGCTTCAGCTTTGTGATTGAGCTGGAACAGCCGCTACCCACCGAGCCGCAAGACGATGATATCGATCGCTGCCTGTGGCTGACCGCCGAGCAGATCCTGGAAGCTGAAAACCTGCGTTCACCGCTGGTGGCCGAGACTATCCGTTGTTATCAGCAGCAGGAACGCTACCCGTTGTCGCTGGTTGCCAGCTTTAATTGGCCGCTTTGAGCGGCAAATAAGGGCCGTGCGCGCAGGCGGCCAACGTGGTAAAATCCTGCGCTTGTTTTTTATCGCACAGTACGTGTTCAAGTTCGTGAGATCCCCATGTCAGACAACAGCCAGAAAAAAGTGATCGTCGGAATGTCCGGCGGCGTCGACTCTTCCGTTACTGCCTATCTGTTACAACAACAGGGCTATCAGGTCGCTGGGTTGTTCATGAAGAACTGGGAAGAAGACGACGACGAAGAATACTGCTCGGCCGCCACCGATTTGGCCGATGCGCAAGCCGTTTGCGACAAGCTGGGCATCGAACTGCATACGGTGAACTTCGCGGCAGAATACTGGGACAACGTGTTCGAGCTGTTCCTTGAAGAGTACAAGGCGGGCCGCACCCCTAACCCGGATATCCTGTGCAATAAAGAGATCAAATTCAAAGCGTTCCTGGAATTTGCGGCTGAAGATCTGGGGGCGGATTTTATCGCTACCGGTCACTATGTCCGCCGCCAGGACGTGGACGGCAAAAGCCGCCTGCTGCGCGGCGTCGACGGTAACAAAGACCAGAGCTATTTCCTGTATACCCTGAGCCACGAGCAGGTCGCGCAAAGCCTGTTCCCGGTCGGTGAACTGGAAAAGCCAGAGGTGCGCCGCATTGCGGAGCAACTGGAACTGGTTACCGCCAAGAAAAAAGACTCTACCGGCATCTGCTTTATCGGCGAACGTAAATTCCGCGACTTCCTGGGCCGCTATCTGCCAGCACAGCCAGGCCCAATAGTTAGCGTCGACGGCCAAACCATCGGCGAGCACCAGGGCTTGATGTACCACACCCTCGGCCAACGCAAAGGCTTGGGCATCGGCGGTATGAAAGACAGCAGCGAAGATCCGTGGTACGTGGTGGATAAAGACGTCGCCAACAATATTCTGGTGGTCGCCCAAGGCCACGAACATCCGCGCCTGATGTCTATCGGCCTGATCGCCCAGCAGTTACATTGGGTGGATCGCCTGCCGTTGACACAACCTCTGCGCTGTACGGTTAAAACCCGTTATCGCCAGCAGGATATTCCCTGCACCGTGACACCGCTAGACGCCGAACGCATCGAAGTTCGCTTCGACGAACCGGTCGCAGCCGTCACCCCAGGCCAGTCCGCCGTGTTTTATCAGGGCGATATCTGCCTGGGCGGCGGCATTATTGAACAGCGTATACAGGAGTAATCGTGGCGAAGAATTATTACGACATCACGCTGGCCATGGCCGGGATTAGCCAAGCGGCCCGTCTGGTACAGCAGCTGGCGCACGAAGGGCAAATGGATGGCGAAGCCTTCCATACCTCTCTCAACAGCCTGTTGCAGATGGATCCGCCTTCTACCCTGGCGGTGTTCGGCGGTGAAGAGCGTAACCTGAAGATGGGCCTGGAAACCTTGATTGGCGTACTCAACGCCAATAACAAAGGCCCAGCCGCCGAGCTGACCCGCTATACCATCAGCCTGATGGTGCTGGAGCGCAAGCTGAACGCCAACAAAACGGCGATGAATACGCTAGGCGAGCGGTTGAGTCAGTTGGAACGTCAGTTGGCGCATTACGAGCTGGGCTCAGATACCATCATCAGCGCCCTGGCCGGTATTTATGTCGATGTTGTGGCGCCACTGGGGCCGCGTATCCAGGTAACAGGTTCGCCCGCCATCCTGCAAAATCCGCAGGTGCAGGCCAAAGTTCGTGCCACCCTACTCGCCGGTATCCGTGCCGCCGTGCTGTGGCAGCAGGTTGGCGGTAGCCGCCTGCAGTTAATGTTTTCCCGTAATCGTCTGCTCAAGCAGGCGCAAAATATCGTTGCTCATTGTTAAACTTCCCAGGAGTTGCTACCGATGGAATTATCCTCACTGACCGCCGTTTCCCCCATTGATGGACGCTACGGTGATAAAGTCAGCGCACTGCGCACCATTTTCAGCGAGTATGGCTTGCTGAAATTCCGCGTGCAGGTTGAAGTACGTTGGCTGCAAAAACTGGCCGCTTGCGCAGAGATCAAAGAAGTTCCCGCTTTTGACGCCGACGCAAACGCTTACCTTGATAAGATCGTTGCAGAATTCAGTGAAGAAGACGCCCAGCGCATCAAGACCATCGAGCGCACCACCAATCACGACGTGAAAGCGGTGGAATACTTCCTGAAAGAGAAAGTGGCAGCAGTACCCGCTCTGCACGCCGTGTCCGAGTTTATCCACTTCGCCTGTACCTCTGAAGACATCAACAACCTGTCTCACGCGCTGATGTTGCACACCGCGCGCCAGGATGTGGTGTTGCCACACTGGCGCAAGATTATCGAATCCATCAAAGGGCTGGCGCTGGAATATCGCGATATCCCGCTGCTGTCCCGTACCCATGGCCAACCTGCTACCCCGTCCACCGTGGGTAAAGAGTTTGCTAATGTGGCCTATCGGATGGAGCGTCAATATCGCCAGTTAGAGCGCGTTGAGATCCTCGGCAAAATCAACGGCGCGGTGGGTAACTACAATGCCCACATCGTGGCCTATCCGGAAGTGGACTGGCACCGTTTCAGCGAAGAGTTTGTCACCTCGCTGGGAGTGACCTGGAACCCGTACACCACCCAGATCGAGCCGCATGACTATATCGCCGAACTGTTCGACTGCGTGGCGCGTTTCAATACTATCCTGATCGACTTCGACCGTGATATCTGGGGTTACATTGCCCTGAACCACTTCAAGCAAAAAACCATTGCCGGTGAGATCGGTTCTTCCACCATGCCGCACAAGGTTAACCCAATCGACTTCGAGAACTCCGAAGGCAACCTGGGCCTGGCTAACGCGGTGCTGGGCCATCTGGCGAGCAAACTGCCGGTTTCCCGCTGGCAGCGTGACCTCACGGACTCCACGGTGCTGCGTAACCTGGGCGTAGGCCTGGGCTATGCGCTGATTGCCTATCAGTCCACCATGAAAGGCATCAGCAAGCTGGAAGTGAACCGTGCGCACCTGCTGGACGAGCTGGATCACAACTGGGAAGTGCTGGCCGAGCCGATCCAGACCGTGATGCGCCGCTACGGCATCGAAAAGCCGTATGAGAAGCTGAAAGAGCTGACCCGTGGCAAACGCGTGGATGCCGCCGGTATGCAAACCTTTATCGATAGCCTGGAACTGCCGGAAGACGAGAAAACCCGCCTGAAAGCCATGACACCAGCTAACTATATTGGCCGTGCAACCACCATGGTTGATGAGCTGAAGTAAACAAAGCAGAGTGCCCCCTCTCCGATCTCAGCTTTATATCAGCAGCTTCGATCGATGTGCCTGTCATGCCGACAGATAACCCAACCGGCGCTGACCGAGCAGTAAGTTCCCACCATGGCAGAGAGCAAAGTCTCTCTGCCATCTTTTTTAATCCCACGATTACGGCATAAACACCTGCAAACGCTTTATCTGTTGGCCATCGGTGCCAAAGTTCTCGTCAGCTAACCAACCTTCGAACGCACTACGCATTGGTGGCCAGTTTTGGTCGGTCATGGCGAACCAGTCGGTATCCCGGTTGCGGCCCTTGGTGACCAACGCCTGCAAAAAACGCCCTTCGTATTGGAAACCAAAGCGTTGAGCCGCTTGCCTGGAGGGCGCATTCAGGCTATCGCATTTCCATTCACAGCGGCGGTAGCCCAACTCGTCAAAGGTGTGGCGCAGCATCAGGTAAATCGCCTCAGTGGCGCAGGTGCGCTGCTTCATCAGCGGTGACCAGCAGACGTGGCCAATTTCCAACACGCCGCTGGCCTCTTCAATGCGCATAAAGGACACCGTGCCGACGGGCAGATCGGTGGCTAAATCAAACACCACCAGATTCACCAGCGCCGGGTTGGCCTGTAGTTTCTCCAGATGCGCACGCATCTCCTGCGGGCTATCCGGTCGCTCCCCCATCAGGTAAGTCCAATCGCGTCCATCTGGCGCTAGCTGGTAAGCCGCAAACAGCGCGGCACAGTCCCGCTCGGCGTCCAACATCGTGAGGCGGCAGAATTTGCCCGTCAGCATCACTTCCTGCGGCCGTGGCAAGGCATGCCATTGCGCCATGGGTTCACCCACCAGCTGACCATATTGATTTATCGCCATAAAAATTTTCCATCTGGTTGCTGCAAAAGTAGGTTCTCTCAGCAGCATATATCGATAACAGATCGCATCATACAGACCAATTAACCACACACAGCCACCAGACCAATCAGCAGCCGCTCGTTAGGCGCAATAATCAAGGATAGCAATGGCCACGGCGGCCTGTGGTATATACACCCGCCGTTTGTCCCTTCGGCCCCCGAGCTGGGTTATCAGTCCAAACTGACGCCGCGTGATACCTTTGATGGTTTGCAGCGACCCCGCTCACACTTCATTCAGTCAGGCTTTGTTTAAGTTTTGTTTACCTTTGACCCTGCGCTGTTTATCCTGCGTTTATCAGTCATTATCGATAATCAATCAATGACATAATGAAACGTTCAGGGAATGGTCAGCTAGCGTGCGTTTCCACAACGTGGGCAACTGCGTGTAACCTTTCAGTGTGGGTGCCTGGTGTTTCACCCGCCTAACCACAGGAGTCTGTGCCATGCGAGTACTGGTTGTTGAAGACAATGGCCTATTGCGCCACCATCTTAGTGTGCAAATGCGTGAAATGGGGCATCAGGTCGATGCCGCAGAAGATGCCAAAGAGGCCGACTATTTTCTGCAGGAACATGCGCCTGATATCGCTATTGTCGACCTCGGGTTGCCGGGTGAAGATGGGCTGAGCCTGATCCGCCGTTGGCGTGCCAACCAGATGAAGTTGCCGATCCTGGTGCTGACCGCTCGTGAAAGCTGGCAGGATAAGGTAGCGGTGCTGGAAGCCGGTGCCGATGATTACGTCACCAAACCCTTCCACCTGGAAGAAGTGATTGCCCGCATGCAAGCTCTGATGCGTCGCAATAGCGGCTTGGCCTCGCAGGTGATAGTGCTGCCGCCATTCCAGATCGACCTCTCACGCCGTGAGCTGAGCGTCAACGAACAGCAAATCAAACTGACGGCATTTGAGTACACCATTATCGAAACGCTGATCCGTAACGCAGGTAAAGTGGTCAGCAAAGATTCGTTGATGTTGCAACTCTACCCGGATGCCGAGCTACGCGAAAGCCACACCATCGACGTATTAATGGGCCGCCTGCGTAAAAAGTTGCAGGCCGAATACACACAGGAAGTGATCACCACCGTGCGTGGTCAGGGTTATCGTTTCGATGCCAAGTGAGCATGATGTTCAACAAAGATAAAAAGCCCTTCTCGCTGCGCGCCCGCTTTCTGATGGCCACCGCCGGGGTGATCCTGGCGCTGTCGCTGTCCTATGGGCTGGTTGCAGTCGTTGGCTATATCGTAAGCTTTGATAAAACCGCTTTCCGTCTGCTGCGCGGTGAGAGCAATCTGTTTTTCAGCCTGGCACAGTGGAAAGACCAGAAGCTGACCATTGCTATCCCGCCCGATCTCGATCTCAACTCCCCAACGCTGGTGTTTATCTACGACGATAAAGGCAACCTGCTGTGGAGCCAGCGCTCGGTGCCGGAGCTGGAAAAACTGATCCAGAAAGAGTGGCTGCAAGAGCCCGGTTTCTATGAGATCGACACCGACACCCGCGTCAGTAGCGAAGTCCTCGGCGATAATCCCAAAGCCCAGGATCAGTTGAAAGACTATGACGATACCGACCATAACGCGTTGACCCACTCGGTGGCCGTCAATACCTATGCCGCCACCCCGCGCCTGCCCGCCTTGAGCATTGTGGTGGTCGACAGCATTCCGCAGGAGCTGCAACGCTCAGACGTGGTGTGGGAATGGTTCAGCTATGTGCTGCTGGCCAACCTGCTGTTGGTGGTACCTCTGCTGTGGCTGGCCGCCTATTGGAGTTTACGGCCGATCAAGGCGCTGATAGCCCAGGTCGGTGAATTGGAAAACGGCGAGCGGGAGCAACTGGATGAAAATCCCCCCAGTGAACTGCGCGGCTTGGTACGAAACTTGAATATCCTGGTGCGTAACGAACGCCAGCGCTATACCAAATACCGCACTACGCTGTCCGATCTCACCCACAGCCTGAAAACTCCGCTAGCGGTATTGCAGACCACCCTGCGCTCGCTGCGTTCCAGCAAGCAGACCACCATCGAAGAGGTTGAGCCGATCATGCTCGAGCAGATTGGCCGTATCTCGCAGCAGATTGGTTATTACCTGCACCGGGCCAGCATCAACTCTGGTCAAACCGTGCTGACCCGCGAGATCCATTCGGTTTCTGCCCTGCTCGATGGCCTGAGCGTGGCGTTGAACAAGGTCTATCAGCGCAAAGGGGTGGTGATCACCCTTGATATCTCACCAGAAGTCACCTTTATGGGCGAGAAAAATGACTTTATGGAAGTGATGGGCAACGTGCTGGAGAACGCCTGTAAATATTGCCTGGAGTTTGTGGAGATTTCCTCGCTGCACTCGGACAAATACCTGACGATCGTGATTGATGACGACGGCCCCGGCATCCCGGAAAGCAAACGTGAGTTGATCTTCCAGCGCGGCCAACGCGTCGATACTCTGCGCCCCGGCCAGGGGATTGGCCTGTCGGTCGCTGCCGAGATCATCGAGCAATATGACGGGAAAATTACCATCAGTGACAGTCCGCTTGGCGGTGCACGGATGGAGGTCACCTTCTCTCGCCAGCACGACTCCCACCATCACGATTAAATTCTATCGCTCAGGCCCCGATCCACGGGGCCTAACTTCCGTTATAATCCCTGCAGGCTCACTCTATCCTGGAATAGAACATGGATTACCAATTAGATCTCGACTGGAACGACTTTTTGCAACGTTATTGGCAAAAGCGCCCGGTGATTATCAAGCGCGGTTTTAACAATTTTATCGATCCGATTTCCCCGGATGAGCTGGCCGGATTGGCCATGGAAAACGAGGTGGACAGCCGCCTGGTGAGCCATCAGGAAGGCCACTGGCAGGTTGGCCACGGCCCGTTCGAAAGTTTCGACCATCTGGGCGAGAACAACTGGTCATTGCTGGTACAGGCCGTTGATCACTGGCATCAGCCTTCAGGTGCCTTGATGCAACCGTTCCGTAAGCTGCCGGACTGGCGCATGGACGACCTGATGATTTCATTCTCGGTGCCAGGCGGCGGCGTAGGCCCACATCTCGATCAATACGACGTGTTCATCATCCAGGGCACTGGCCGCCGCCGTTGGCGCGTGGGTGAAAAAGTGCCGATGAAGCAGCACTGCCCGCACCCTGACCTGCTACAAGTAGAGCCGTTTGACGCCATCATCGACGAAGAGATGGAGCCTGGCGATATTTTATATATCCCACCAGGATTCCCGCATGAAGGCTACTCGCTGGAAAATTCGCTTAACTACTCCGTCGGTTTCCGCGCACCGAATGGCCGTGAGATGGTGAGCGGCTATGCTGACTATGTGCTGGCCCGCGAGTTGGGCGGCAAACGTTACACCGACCCGGATATCGCGCTGCGCGACCACCCGGCGATGATTCTCCCACATGAGATCGATGCGCTACGTGGGATGATCCTGGATCTGGTGCAACAGCCGGAGCACTTCCAGAACTGGTTTGGCGAGTTTATTTCACAGTCGCGCCACGAGCTGGACATCGCGCCACCAGAGCCGCCTTATCAGGCCGGTGAAATCTATGAGCTGCTACAACAAGGTGAGCCATTACAGCGTTTGGGTGGGTTACGCGTGCTACGCGTTGGCGATCAATGCTTTGTCAACGGTGAGCTAATCGACACCGAGCATCTGCAAGCCGCCGATGCGCTGTGCCAACACGCCAGCGTTGATGCTGCCTTGCTGGGGGACGCTGTGGACGATCCGTCCTTCCTTGCCCTGCTGACAACATTGATCAACAGCGGTTACTGGTATTTTAACGACTAATCATATTGAGTGGGGGGCAAACTAGCCCCTCACTCAATCAATTAAAGCAAAAACTACCGTTTAGCACGCTCGGCGCTCAGAGTGGCAATGCGCATAATCACCGCCACCGCCTGCTCCATCCCTTCCAGCGTAATAAACTCATGCTTGCCATGGAAGTTATAGCCGCCGGTAAACAGGTTTGGACAAGGCAGCCCCTTGAAGGACAGTTGTGCGCCATCGGTGCCGCCGCGGATCGGCTTCATCACCGGCTCAATATCGCAATCCCGCATCGCCTGCTGTGCCAGCTGGATCACATGAGGATGCTCAGCCACCTGCTCACGCATGTTGTAGTAATTATCCTCGATCGCCACCTCAATGTAACAATCCCGTGGCAACCCACGGCCAACCTGTTGCGCGACTTCAATCATCTTGCGCTTGCGTGCCTCAAAACCTTCACGCTCAAAATCCCGCAAAATGTAGTGCATCTCGGCACGCTCGACGTTCCCCTTGATGCTGTTGAGATGGTAAAAGCCCTGATACCCCTCGGTATGCTCCGGTGTTTCCTCTGCTGGTAGCGCCTGTTGGAAGCGGGTTGCCAGCGACAGCGCGTTCACCATTACCCCTTTGGCACTGCCAGGATGAACGTTATTACCGACGATTTTGACCGTCACCGCCGCCGCATTGAAGTTTTCACACTCCAGCTCACCCACTCCACCGCCATCAACGGTGTAAGCCCACGCGGCGTCAAACGCGGCAACGTCAAAGAAATGCGCACCTTTGCCTACTTCTTCATCCGGTGTGAACGCCACGCGAATATCGCCGTGAGGAATTTTTTGCTGCTTTAACCGCACCATCGCGGTCAAGATCTCGGCAATCCCGGCTTTATCATCGGCCCCCAACAGCGTTTTGCCGTCGGTAGTGATCAGCGTTTGTCCCAGCATCTGATGCAAGATCGGGAACATCACCGGCGATAACACTTCATCACCGATGCCCAAGGCAATGTCGCCACCACGATAGTTTTCCACTACCTGCGGTGTCACATGCTTACCCGAAAAATCGGGTGAAGTATCAAGGTGAGAAATAAAGCCAATGGCCGGCACTGGCCAGCTCACATTGCCAGGCAGCGTGCCCATCACGCAGCCATGTTCGCTAAGCGATACCCGTTCAAACCCCAGCACAATCATTTCCTGTTGCAACGCACGCGCCAGCTTCAGTTGCCCTTCAGTACTCGGCACATGTTTGACGTTCGCTTTAGCCTGTGTGTCAAATGAGACGTAGTTAAAAAAGCGATCTAGTAGTTTATCCATGGTTCCGCCCTCAGAATTTCGCGTTACATTATGCGGAACCGATCCGGATCAAATATTGAGACAGGTCATTAATAATCAGATTTAACGCAAATCATTAAAGTATGTGATGATTTAATGAGGTAACTACCAACGTTAATTTCAGCCAGTCAGCATGACTTATGGGCGGTTTGGCTTTCAATTACCTGATTCAGCGTCTATCATGCGCGCTCTTTAATTTTTGATCGGCGCCACTGGCTTTGAGCTTCAGTACCTGACGGGTCACTCCCGTAAGCTCGCGCAGTCTTTTCCAGCGGCGGTTCTATCTGCACCACCGTACGGGATAGAGACACTAAAATGACTGAACAATCCTCTCTGGTTACACTGAACGCCCTGAGTAAAAGCTTTGACGGCAAAGAGATCATCAGCGATCTCAACCTTGAGATTAACGACGGCGAATTCCTGACCCTGCTTGGCCCTTCTGGCTGCGGGAAAACTACCGTGCTGCGGCTGATTGCCGGGTTGGAAAATGCCGACCACGGGCAGATCGTGCTCGACGGGCAAGATATCACCGCCATTCCGGCCGAGCATCGGCACGTTAATACCGTGTTTCAAAGCTATGCCCTGTTCCCCCATATGACCGTGTTTGAAAATGTCGCCTTTGGCCTACGCATGCAGAAAACCCCAGAGGCGGAGTTAACGCCACGCGTGGAGGAAGCCCTACGCATGGTGCAATTGGACGAATTCGCTCAGCGCCGCCCGCATCAGCTGTCTGGTGGGCAACAGCAACGGGTGGCGATTGCCCGGGCGGTAGTGAATAAACCTAAACTATTACTGCTCGACGAGTCGCTTTCGGCGCTGGATTACAAGCTGCGCAAGCAGATGCAAAACGAGCTGAAGGCGCTACAGCGCCAGTTAGGCATCACCTTTGTATTCGTCACGCACGATCAGGAAGAGGCGCTGACCATGTCCGATCGCATCGTGGTCATGCGCGATGGACGAATCGAACAGGATGGTACTCCTCGGGAAATCTACGAAGAGCCCAAGAACCTGTTTGTCGCCAGCTTTATCGGTGAGATCAATATCTTTGATGCAGTCGTACTCCATCGCATCGACCCGCAGCGGGTGCGCGCCCGTGTAGAAGGCCGTGAGTGCGATATCTACGCCGATTTGGTGGTCGAGCCAGGGCAATCCCTGAAGGTTCTGCTGCGTCCGGAAGATCTGCGCGTCGAAGAGGTGAACGACAGCGAGCAGATAGATGGCCTGATCGGCTACGTGCGCGAACGTAACTATAAAGGCATGACGCTGGAGTCTGTGGTTGAACTGGAAAACGGCAAGACGGTGATGGTCAGCGAGTTCTTCAATGAAGACGATCCGGACTTTGACCACTCGTTAAACCAGAAGATGGCGATAACCTGGGTTGCAAGCTGGGAGGTGGTGCTGGCCGATGAAGAAATCGCGTAATCTGCTGCAAAATCTGGTGATCAGCGGCACCGTTGGCTGGCTGGTGCTATTTGTTTTTCTGCCGAATCTGATGATCATCGGCACCAGTTTCCTCACCCGTGACGACGCCAATCTGGTGCAGATGGTGTTCACTCTGGATAATTACACCCGGCTGTTTGATCCCCTGTATGGCCAGGTGATGCTGCACTCGCTGAACATGGCGGCGATCGCCACCTTGTGCTGCCTGCTGCTGGGTTATCCCTTCGCCTTTATTCTGGCTCGCCTGCCGCAAAGGGTGCGTCCGCTGCTGCTGTTCCTGCTGATAGTGCCCTTCTGGACCAACTCGCTGATCCGCATCTATGGTCTGAAACTGTTTCTCAGCACCCGCGGCTATCTGAACGAGTTCCTGCTGTGGGTCGGGATCATCGATACGCCGTTACGCATTATGTATACCTCTGGTGCCGTGGTGCTGGGGCTGGTCTACATCTTGCTGCCATTTATGGTGATGCCGCTCTACTCCAGCCTGGAAAAGCTGGATAAATCCTGCCTGGAAGCGGCCCGCGATCTCGGTGCCAGCAAGCTGCAAACCTTTATCCGCATCATCATTCCGCTGACTATGCCAGGCATTATCGCCGGTTGCCTGTTGGTGCTGCTGCCCGCCATGGGCCTGTTCTACGTGGCCGACCTGATGGGCGGAGCCAAAAACCTGCTGATCGGTAACGTCATCAAGAGCCAGTTCCTCAATATCCGTGACTGGCCATTTGGTGCCGCCACCAGTATTTGCCTGACGCTGGTGATGGGGCTGATGCTGTGGATCTATTACCGGGCCGCCAAGCTGCTGAACAAAAAGGGGGAGCTGGAATGATCGGACGCTTGTTACGCGGTGGCTTTATGAGCCTGATTTACGCCTATCTCTATATTCCCATCGTGATCCTGATCGTTAACTCATTCAACACCGCACGATTTGGCATCAACTGGCGGGGGTTTACCACCCACTGGTACAGCATGTTGATGAACAACGACAGTCTGTTGCAGGCCGCTGGGCATTCGCTGACTATGGCGGTGCTTTCCGCCAGCTTTGCGACCATGATCGGCTCGTTGGCGGCGGTGGCGTTGTACCGCTACCGTTTTCGCGGGAAACCCTTCGTCGGTGGCATGCTGTTTGTGGTGATGATGTCGCCGGATATCGTCATGGCCATCTCACTGCTGGTGCTGTTTATGCTGCTAGGTGTCTCGTTAGGCTTCTGGTCGCTGTTATTTTCGCATATCACCTTCTGCCTGCCCTTTGTGGTGGTCACCGTCTATGCACGCCTGAAGGGCTTTGACGTCAAGATGCTGGAGGCCGCACGCGATCTGGGTGCCAGCGAAATGGTGATCCTGCGCAAAATCATCTTGCCGTTAGCGATGCCTGCCGTCGCCGCCAGTTGGCTGCTGAGCTTCACGCTGTCGATGGATGATGTCGTGGTTTCTTCGTTCGTGACCGGGCCAAGCTACGAGATTTTGCCATTGAAGATCTATTCGATGGTGAAGGTCGGCGTTTCGCCTGAGGTCAACGCCTTGGCGACCATTCTGCTGGTGTTATCGCTAGCCCTGGTGCTAACCAGCCAACTGCTGTTGCGCGATCGGCAAAAACACTGATTTGCCAACGGGATAAGCGTCTTTACCCCACCGGGCACGCCACCTATAATGGCCGCTCTCTGGGGTATGGCGCATCAGGCTATACTGTAAAAACACTCACTGCTAAAGGATCCGCACCATGAAAAAGTGGTCACATCTGTTCGCAGCCGGGATGATGGCACTGAGCCTTGGCTCGGCAAACGCCGCAGACGACGGCAAAACGCTCTATTTCTACAACTGGACCGAGTATGTCCCGCCGGGGCTGCTGGAACAGTTCACCAAAGAAACCGGTATCAAGGTGATTTACTCCACCTATGAATCCAACGAAAGCATGTACGCCAAGCTGAAAACCTACCGGGACGGCGCGTACGATCTGGTGGTGCCCTCCACCTATTTCATCGCCAAGATGAGCAAGGAAGGGATGCTGCAAAAAATCGATAAAAGCAAACTCAGCCACTTTAACGATCTCGATCCTAACCTGTTACACAAGCCGTTCGATCCCAACAACGATTACTCCATTCCCTATATCTGGGGCGCAACCGCCATTGGCGTCAATACGGATGCCATTGATGCCAACACCGTAACCGCCTGGGCCGATTTGTGGAAACCGGAATACAAAGGCCGCGTGCTGCTCACCGACGATGCACGCGAAGTGTTCCAGGTCGCGCTGCGTAAGTTGGGCTATTCAGGCAATACCACCGACCCTAAACAGATTGAGGCTGCCTATAACGAGTTGAAGAAGCTCATGCCAAACGTGCTGGCGTTCAACTCCGATAACCCTGGTAATCCGTATATGGAAGGCGAAGTCGATCTGGGCATGGTGTGGAATGGTTCGGCCTATGTCGCACGCCAGGCTGGTACCCCACTGGAGATCGTCTGGCCGAAAGAAGGCGGCATTTTCTGGATGGATAGCCTGGCCATTCCGGCTAACGCCAAAAATGTCGAGGGAGCGTTGAAGCTGATCGACTTCCTGCTTCGCCCGGAGATCGCGGTACAGGTGGCGGAAACCATCGGTTACCCCACCCCCAATCTGGCCGCGAGAAAGCTGTTGCCGAAAGAGATCGCCAACGACAAGTCGCTGTATCCGGATGAGGCGGTAATTGAGAACGGTGAGTGGCAAAACGATGTGGGCGATACCAGTACGCTGTATGAAACCTACTTTCAGCAGCTAAAAGCCGGGCGCTGACCTAGGGAGGGGCAACTATATTGCCCCTCGCCCTATTCGATTAAGGCTTATCCGCCCGCTCGACCTTACCCATCAGGAATTTGTGCACAAAGCGTGGCACCACTTCGCTGGCCGGGCCGTAATGCTTCTCTTCGAACTGACTTTCCACCAGGCTCGGCTCCAGGTTCAGCTCCATGGTATAAGCCCCGCCCAACCGTGCCTCGTGCACAAACCCTGCCGCCGGGTAAACATTGCCGGAGGTGCCAATCGCGATAAAGAAATCGGCCTTGGCCAACGCGGCGTAAATCTCATCCATCCCCAATGGCATTTCACCAAACCACACCACGTGGGGCCGCAGAGGCGCTGGGAACTGGCAGCAGTGGCAACGTTCATCCACGCTCAGGTCTCCCAACCATTCCACCACCTGCCCAGAGCTGGTGCAGCGCACCTTCAGCAGTTCGCCGTGCATATGCAGCACCTGCTTGCTACCGGCCCGCTCGTGCAGATTGTCGATATTCTGCGTGACCAGCAGGAAGTTCTCCTCCCCCAACCACTGTTCCAAATCGGCCAGCGCACGATGAGCCGCATTAGGGCCGATATCCGTTTGCTGTAGCTGCCGGCGACGCGCATTATAAAACGCCTGCACCAAGGCAGGATCGCGCTGATAGCCGTCCAAGGTAGCGACATCTTCCACCTTGTGCTCTTCCCACAGCCCATCGGCAGCGCGGAAAGTACGGATGCCGGACTCGGCAGATACCCCTGCCCCCGTCAGCACCACGACAAACGGCTTTTTCAGCTCTGCCGCCGCCATGGTATCGCGCTGGAATATCCGCGAGCGAAAACGCTGATGCCGCACATGCTTACTCTTGCGAAACTGACACAACCGATGGCGAGTGTGCATGAACTCTCCTTATTTATGACTTTCCACCAAATTGAGGAACGCTGCCCCACGAACACCGCCAGCATCGCCATAGCGTGCCTTCTCGATGCGCGGCAGTTTGGCAACCCGTAACAAATGGGCAGGCAAACGCTGGGGCAACGCCTGATAAATTGCGGCAAAATTCGATAAGCCGCCGCCAATCACCACCAGGTGGGGGTCGATGATGGTCAGCAGGTTGCCCAGGCAAATGGCCAGGACATCCAGAAAACGTTCTACGTGTGCTACGGCCTGTGGCTCACCGACCTGATAATGCGCAATGATTTGCTGCGCTGGCAACTGTTGTTGATAAAAATGCGCGTACATCCATTCAAATCCGCGGCCCGAGATGTAATTCTCGATGCAACCGTCATGGCCACAGCCACAGGCAACGCGAGGAATATCACGCCCGAGCACCTCCAATGCATCCACCGGCAAGCGGAAATGGCCGAACTCTCCGGTGATAAAGTTACGCCCGGAAACTACTTTACCATTAACGATAAAACCACCGCCAACTCCGGTGCCCAGGATAATGCCCAGCACCGTCGGGTAATGGCGGAACTCTTCGTCCCAGGCCTCTGATAGCGTGAAGCAGTTGGCGTCGTTATCAACCTTGACCTCGCGGCCAATCAAGGCGCTCAGATCGCGCGGCAGCGGCTGCCCCATCGCGGCCGGAACGTTGGCAGTAAACAAGGTGCCATCTTCATTTGGCAACCCAGGAATGCCAATACCCACCCGCCCTGGCGTGCCACAAACGGCATCAGCCTCATGGGTGAGATCGCGCAATACCGTCAACAGTTGCCGATAGTCGTCACGCGGCGTCGGCACTCGCTTTTGCCAGATGCGTTGCAGGTTGGCGTCGAACACCCCAAGTTCAATCTTGGTGCCGCCCATATCGAAACCGTAGTACATAACTCGCCCTCAGAGTAAAAAAATGGGGCGCATTGCTGGCCCCAGGTTTTTATTACTGCCCGCTCAATACGCGGGCCGGATCGATGCGGCTGGCACGCCTGGCCGGATACCAACTGGCCAGCAGGCTAAGCACGATTGCCGTAGCCAGTACGATCACTACATCTTGCCAGTGCAGCTCGGACGGCAGGAAATCGATAAAGTAGATGTCGCCAGACAGGAAAGAGTGGCCCATCAGCTTTTCGATGCCCTTGATGATATTGGTCAGCTGTAGCGAGGCGATCACCCCAACCACTACGCCGCTAAGGCTACCCACCAGCCCGGCCAGCAGGCCATACCAGACAAAGATAGCGCGGATAAAGCCGTCTTTGGCTCCCAGTGTACGCAGCACGGCAATGTCGCCGCTCTTGTCCTTCACCGCCATCACCAGGGTGGAAACGATGTTGAAACAGGCCACACCGATCACCAGCACCATCGCCAGATACATGATGGCGCGGATCATCTGAATGTCGCGATACATAAAGCCGTAGGTGCCAATCCAGCTCTTGATATAGACGGTAGCATCGGCGACTTCCCCGGCGTCACGTACCAGCTTGTTGGCGGCAAACACGTCGTTGACCTTGATGGCAATGCCAGTGACACTGTCACTCATATCCAGATATTGCTGGGCATCCGCCAACGGCACCATAGCCAGGCTGTGATCGAGCTGGCCGCTTAGTTGCAAAATGCCGGTGACATGCAGGCGAATACGCTTCGGCTGCAACAGTTTCATCTCAGGGTCACTGTTGGGGATCATCACAGTGACGTAAGAACCCTGCTTCACGCCCAGCGCTTCAGCCACGCCCTTACCCAGGATCACCTGCTGCTCGCCACTTTTGAAATTGGTCCAGGCATCACCCTGCACATATTTTGGCAACGCGCTAAGCTCACTCTCCTGCGCAGGATCGACACCTTTCACCTGCACAGCGCGTAGCTGAGCGCCATTTTCCATCAGCCCGGTAAAGTTGATATAGGGCGCCGCAGCCAAAATGCCCGGTACCTTTTCGACCCGTTGCAAGATCTCTGGCCAGCCGGTGAACGGTTGTTTGACCGGTTCGATCTCGCCGTGTGGCACCACCGCCAGAATACGGTTTTGCAATTCACGTTCGAAGCCGTTCATCGCGCTTAGCCCGACGATCAGTACCGCAACGCCCAGCGCGATGCCGATGGTGGAGATCACCGAAATCAGCGAAACCATGCCGCCGCGCCGCCGGCCACGGCTGAAGCGCAGCGCCATCAGCAATGAAAGTGGCGAAGCGCTCATTACTCGGCCCCCATCAGGGTCAGCTGTGCCTGTAGATGGCCGTCTGCCATTTCCAACTGGCGGCTCAGGCGTTTAGCAAGTTGGAGATCGTGGGTGACCACCAAAAATGCGGTGCCCTGGCGTACGTTCAATTCGCCCAGCAGATCGAAGATGCTGTCTGCGGTGCGTTTATCCAGGTTGCCGGTAGGCTCATCCGCCAATACCAGAGAAGGGTTGTTCACCAACGCACGAGCAATCGCCACGCGCTGACGCTCGCCGCCGGAAAGCTCGGACGGGCGATGTTTGCTACGCTTATCCAACCCCACGGCCGCCAGCATCTCCAGCGACTTTTCCTTCGCCAGCGCCGGTTTCATGCCGCCGATCAGCAGCGGCATCGCCGCATTTTCCAGTGCGGTGAAATCCGGTAACAGGTGGTGAAACTGATAGATAAAGCCGAGCTGGCGGTTGCGCAACTCCGCTTTGGCAGTGGAAGAAAGCTTGTTCAACGACTGCCCTTTGTAGATCACCTCACCGGAGGTAGGCGAATCCAGCCCCCCCAGTAGGTGCAGCAAAGTACTTTTACCGGAACCCGAGCTGCCGACGATCGCCATCATCTCGCCCGGTTGCATGGCAAAACTGACATTGCGCAGCACGTCGGTATGCAGGTTGCCTTCCTGATAGGTTTTACACAGGCGCTCACACTGCAATAAAGGATGGTTACTCATAACGTAAAGCCTCAGCGGGTTGTACGGCGGCAGCGCGCCATGAAGGGTAAAGCGTGGATAACAGCGAGACCGCCATCGCCACTACGGCAATGATCGTCACCTGGATAGGGTCAACCGCCACCGGCAGAGAAGCCCCGTCGATCAACGCGCCAAGGATTGGCATCAGGTTGTTCAGATTGGTGGCAAGCAGAACGCCTAACAGCGTGCCCAGCAACGAGCCGATAATCCCGGCGCTGGCCCCCTGCACCATAAACACCGACATGATCTGCCGCCGCGTCAGGCCCAAGGTTTGTAGAATGGCCACTTCACCCTGCTTCTCCATCACCAACAGGCCCAGCGAGGTAATGATATTGAATGCGGCTACCGCCACGATCAGGCTAAGCAGCAGCCCCATCATGTTTTTCTCCATGCGCACCGCCTGGAACAGCTCGCCTTTGCGCTCGCGCCAGTCTTTCCACTGGGTGCCTTCCGGCAGCGTTTGCTGGCTTAGGGTGTCCACGGTCAACGGCTGTTGCAGGAACAGACGCCAGCCGGTGATATTACCCGCCGGGTAACGCATCAGACGTGAGGCATCTTGCTGGTTCGCCAGCAGTTGATAGCCGTCCACTTCGCTATTGGCGTGGAAGGTGCCAATCACGGTGAACAGACGTTGGCTCGGGATGCGGCCCATCAGGGTGAACTGGCTGGCGCTCGGCACCATCAGACGCAGCCGATCACCACGCTTGACGCCCAACTGCCCGGCAAGCTGCTCACCGATAATCAGGTTGTACTCGCCCGGTTGCAGCTGTTGCTGTTTAACGTTGACCAGATAAGGCGTCAGCGGATCGGGCTGTTGGGGGTCAACCCCCAACATGACGCCAACGGCCACGCTGCGAGCGCTTTGCAGCACCACATCGCCGGTAGTCAGCGGGGAGACTCGGGTGACGCCATGCAGGTTTTGCACGGCAGAGGCTGGCAGCTGTTCAGGGTTGATAGAGCCCTGTTTGCTGGTGATCAGCGCCTGCGGCATGAGCCCCAGGATGTTGTTTTCGAGATCTTTCTCGAAGCCATTCATCACTGAAAGCACCGTCACCAACGCCATCACCCCCAGCGTAATGCCAATGGTGGATAACCAGGAAACAAACCGCCCAAAGCGGTCTGAGGCTCGCCCGCGCATATAACGCAGGCCAATAAATAACGCGACAGGTTGATACATGAAATCCGTTTTGTTGCCGTAGCTTAAGCAAAGTGATCAAGGATAATAAAGGCTCTACCTGGTTTATGGAACCACCCGGCCGGTTTTATTCATCATGTTTGCACGGCTTTACAGAAAATGCCGGATTTTGACCTTCCTGATGGCACGGTTGTTCCGCTTAACCGTTTGACAATCCGTTTACAACGGGCAAATTAATAGACTGAACGAATCAATGCCAACCATATGAGGTAGCCATGACCGTTACGTCCCACAGCATCACCGCCGCCGATATTGCCAAAGCGGCCGAAATCCTGCAAAACCACGCGATCCGCACGCCGGTAATGACTTCCCGTCAGGCGGATGAGATCGCCGGTGCCCAACTCTTTTTCAAGTGCGAGAACTTCCAGCGTATTGGGGCCTTTAAATTCCGTGGGGCCTATAACGCCATCAGCCAGCTCACCCCAGCCCAACGTCAGGCCGGAGTGATAGCCTTCTCATCCGGAAACCATGCGCAGGCCATGGCGTTGGCGGCCCGTGAGCTTGGGGTGAAGGTCACCATCGTAATGCCACATGACGCCCCTGCCGCCAAGCTAGCGGCAACGCGCGGCTATGGAGCTAACGTGGTGATCTACCAGCGGCAAACCGAAGACCGGGAAGCCATCACCCAACGGTTAGCGGCGGAACACGGCTTAACGATGATCCCACCTTACGATTATCCGCAAGTGATAGCTGGCCAAGGCACCGCAGCTAAAGAGCTGATCGAAGAAGTTGGCCCGCTGGATATTTTGCTGGTTTGCACCGGCGGCGGCGGGCTGCTCTCCGGCTGCGCCATTGCAGCACATCACTGGTCGCCCGGTTGCCGGGTATTTGGCGTCGAACCCGAAGCGGGCAACGATGTGCAACAGGCGTTCCGAAGCGGTGAAAAAGTGTGGATACCGGTACCAAAAACCATTGCCGACGGCGCGCAAACCCAGCAGGTGGGCAATCTCACCTTCCCGATCATTCAACACTATGTGGAAGATATTCTGACGGTGACCGACCAACAGCTATGCCAGCAAATGCGTTTCTTTATGGAGCGGATGAAGATGGTAGTCGAACCGACCGGTTGCCTGGCTGCTGCGGCGGCGATGAATCAGGTCATCGATCTACGGGGCAAAAAAGTCGGGGTGATCGTCAGCGGTGGCAACGTGGACGTCGATAAAATCGGCCAGTACCTCGCCATGGCGCAGGATTGATTAAATTACCGCCAACGGGAAGCTTGCTCGCGCTTTTACCGGTGTTAGTTTATACGCCGCTGGGCTAGTATAACCAAGGTATACTCGTCGTCTTTCAAGCTGCAGCGTTGTTACCTGCACTCTCTCACCCCAGTCACTTACAAAAGTAAGCTCCTGGGGATGAGATAGCTTGGCGCCTAGCTGTGGAATGCCGCGAGCGCATGGATGCGCAAGAGCGGCCAACTTGAAATCCATAGGGTATAAGGAATGAGTAATTCTTTGTGACAAGCAAACAGGATTTTGTGGTATTCACGCGTCAAGCGCCACGGTGAACACCACAAAAACTGTTATTCAATTCATTGATTAAAGATAACTGAATGAGCATTTCTGATAAAAGCCGCAGCTCCGCATCCTCCTACCGTTACTCTCTTCCTGACCGCGCGGGCGATTTACGCCAGCTAGGGCAGCTCACCGGTTCTGCCTGTGCCGTTGAATGCGCCGAAATCGCCGAACGCCATCCCGGCCCGGTGATGCTGATCGCCCCGGATATGCAAAATGCGTTGCGGCTGCGTGACGAAATCCAGCAGTTTACCGACCAGATGGTGACCACCCTTTCCGACTGGGAAACGCTGCCATACGACAGCTTTTCGCCTCATCAGGAAATCATCTCGGCGCGGCTTTCCAGCCTGTATCACCTGCCGAACATGGCACGCGGCATCATCATTTTGCCGGTGAATACGCTGATGCAACGCGTCTGCCCGCATGAGTTCCTGCATGGCCATGCGTTGGTGATGAAGAAGGGCCAGCGGCTATCGCGGGATCTGCTGCGGGCACAGTTGGAACAGGCAGGTTACCGCAGCGTCGATCAGGTGATGGAGCACGGCGAATTTGCCACGCGCGGCGCATTGCTGGATCTGTATCCCATGGGCAGCGAAGAACCTTATCGCATCGACTTTTTCGACGACGAGATCGACAGCCTGCGCACCTTTGATGTGGATAACCAACGCACGCTGAGTGAAGTTGAAGCCATCAATCTGCTACCTGCGCACGAGTTCCCAACGGATAAGGCCGCCATTGAGCTGTTCCGCAGCCAGTGGCGTGAACAGTTTGAAGTGCGTCGCGACGCCGAACATATTTATCAGCAAGTGAGTAAAGGCACCTGGCCTGCCGGTATCGAATACTGGCAACCGCTGTTCTTCAGCCAGCCGCTACCCTCGCTGTTCAGCTATCTGCCTGCCAATACGCTGCTCGTCAATACCGGTAACCTGGAAGGCGCCGCCGAACGTTTCTGGCTCGATGTCAATCAACGCTATGAGAACCGGCGGATCGACCCCATGCGACCGCTGCTGGCCCCGGATACCCTTTGGTTGCGGGTCGATGCGCTATTTTCCGAACTGAAAGCCTGGCCGCGAATGGCGTTGAAAACCGAGGAGCTGCCAGCCAAAGCCGGTTGCACCAACCTGGGTTATCAAACCCTGCCGGATCTGGCCGTCCAGGCCCAGCAGAAAGCCCCACTGGATAATCTGCGGCGCTTTATTGAAAGCTTCACCGGCGGCGTGGTCTTCTCGGTAGAGAGTGAAGGCCGCCGCGAAACCCTGCAAGACCTGCTTGGCCGTATCAAGCTCAGTACCAGCCTGATCCATCATCTGGATGAGGTTGTATCGCCGGGACGTTACATTATGGTCGGCGCCTCCGAGCATGGCTTCCTGGATACGCTGCGTGATCGGGCGTTGATCTGCGAAAGCGATCTGCTCGGTGAACGCGTCAGCCGCCGTCGGCAGGATAATCGCCGCACCATCAATACCGATACCCTGATCCGCAACCTGGCAGAGCTGCACCCTGGGCAGCCGGTGGTACATCTGGAACACGGCGTTGGCCGCTACGTTGGCCTGACGACGCTGGAAGCCGGGGGCATCAAAGCGGAATATCTGATCCTCGCCTACGCCGGTGAAGACAAGCTGTACGTGCCGGTCTCTTCCCTGCATCTGATCAGCCGCTATGCAGGGGGGGCCGATGAAAACGCCCCGCTGCACCGTCTTGGTGGGGATGTGTGGTCGCGAGCCAGGCAGAAAGCTGCCGAACGCGTACGTGACGTGGCCGCCGAGCTGTTGGACATCTACGCCCAACGCGCCGCCAAGAGCGGTTTTGCGTTCAAGCATAATCGTGATCAGTATCAGCTGTTCTGCCAGACTTTCCCGTTTGAGACCACGCCGGATCAGGAACAGGCCATCAACGCGGTGCTGAGCGATATGTGCCAACCGTTGGCAATGGATCGTCTGGTGTGCGGCGACGTCGGCTTTGGTAAAACCGAAGTCGCGATGCGTGCCGCCTTCCTGGCCGTCGAAAACGGCAAACAGGTCGCGGTACTGGTGCCGACGACCCTGCTGGCGCAACAGCACTTCGACAACTTCCGCGATCGCTTTGCCACCTGGCCAATCCGCATCGAAATGATGTCGCGTTTTCGCAGTGCCAAAGAGCAGCAGCAGATCCTGGAAGACGCGGCCGAAGGCAAAGTGGATATCATTATCGGCACCCATAAGCTGTTGCAGAGCGATCTGCGCTGGAAAGATCTGGGGCTGTTGATCGTCGATGAAGAACACCGCTTTGGCGTACGTCACAAAGAGCGTATCAAGGCGATGCGTTCAGACGTAGATATTCTGACGCTGACCGCCACGCCAATCCCGCGCACCCTGAATATGGCCATGAGCGGCATGCGCGATCTGTCGATCATTGCTACGCCACCAGCCCGCCGTCTGGCAGTGAAAACCTTTGTCCGTGAGTACGACAGCCTGGTGGTGCGCGAGGCCATCCTGCGTGAAGTACTGCGCGGCGGCCAGGTGTATTACCTGTATAACGACGTCGAGAATATTGATAAGGCCGCCGAACGCCTGGCGGAGCTGGTGCCAGAAGCACGGATTGCCATTGGTCACGGCCAGATGCGGGAACGCGATCTGGAGCGGGTGATGAACGATTTCCACCACCAGCGCTTCAACGTGTTGGTCTGTACCACCATTATTGAAACCGGCATCGATATCCCTAGTGCCAATACCATCATTATCGAACGGGCCGATCGCTTTGGCTTGGCGCAGCTGCATCAGTTGCGTGGCCGCGTTGGGCGTTCGCACCATCAGGCCTATGCTTATCTGTTAACGCCGAACCCGAAGGTCATGAGCACCGACGCCCACAAGCGGTTGGAAGCAATCGCAACGCTGGAAGATTTGGGGGCAGGATTCGCGCTCGCCACCCACGATTTGGAAATTCGTGGTGCTGGCGAACTGCTGGGGGAAGACCAAAGCGGCCAGATGACCACAGTGGGCTTCTCGCTGTATATGGAGCTGTTGGAAAGCGCTGTCGACGCACTGAAGAACGGGCGTGAACCTTCGCTGGAAGATCTCACCAGCAATCAAACGGAGGTGGAACTGCGTATGCCAGCGCTGCTGCCCGATGACTTTATCCCGGACGTGAATACCCGTTTATCCTTCTACAAACGCATTGCCAGCGCTAAAAATGAGGGTGAGCTGGAGGAATTGAAGGTCGAGCTGATCGATCGCTTTGGCCTGTTGCCTGATGCGGCGCGTAACCTGCTGCAAAGTGCAGCAATGCGTCAACAGGCACAGATACTGGGGATCAAGCGTATCGAAGGCAACGAGCGCGGGGGTTTTATCGAGTTTGGCGAGAAGAACCGGGTCGATCCGGGTTATCTGATTGGCCTACTGCAAAGCAAACCGCAGGTTTACCGCCTGGATGGGCCAACCAAGCTGAAGTTTATGTTGGATCTTAGCGACCGGGCAGAACGACTGAAGTTTATCGGCGAGCTGTTAGCTGCATTCCGGGAACATACTTTGGCGGTTTGATGTCCGCACCGTTCCAGCGCCATTTTAAGGGGAACGCGGTTCCCTAATCATGGCGCCAGAACGGCTCCCTCTCCCAGTGGGAGAGGGTTGGGGTAAGGGGTAAACGCCGAAGATCAGACCTTGGTCAGCACCAACTGACCGCTTTTATCCAGCGGGATCTGGGTGCCTGGATCGTGATCCATGCGGATTTTACCCTGCTGGTTACCAATCTTGTAGGTCACGTCATAACCCAGCACTTTTTGCGATTTGTCATACACCGTTTTGCAGCGCTGCTGCGTGCTGGTGGTGGTATCGTTGTCCTGCATGGCCCCCTGTACCTGATGACCAGCATAACCGCCCCCCAGCGCACCTACCACAGTCGCAACATCACGACCCCGGCCGCCGCCAAACTGGTGACCAATCACGCCCCCAGCAACCGCACCCAGCACGGAACCCGCGATGCGGTTTTCATCCTGAACCGGTGCACGATGGGTCACCTGGACGTTCTGGCACTCCTGGCGAGGGGTTTTGATGGTTTCCTTGATCGGTGTTGCGGCGAGAACCTGCGCATATTGTGGGCCGGGAGTAAATACGTCCAGGCTGGCCACGGCAGCAATTCCCAGAGCGGCCGCAATACCAATCCCAACACCGGCTAACATTGATTTGTTCACAGGAAATCCTCCTGAATGTGTTACCACGCATTATGCACCGGGCAAGCTCCCATTCAAACGCTCCCCCGGTTTACGGCGTGCGTGACGCGCCGTCTGTAAACGCCCTAAAGTTTGCACAAGGAAGTTCACCCCCACAATAAGACTCAGGGAGCAAAACGCGCTGAAAGGAGGCAAAAAACGGTGAATTAAGAGAAATCCTAAGTATGCCTGCCTCTTTATCACGGCAATAAAAAACCCACGCGGCAAGCCTACGTGGGTTTTCATCAACCAAATGAGCGGATTAAAACATCAGTGCATCTTCAAGCGCGGACGGATCACACGGTTGATCCCCCCCACCAACATCATCAGGCCGGTTTTGGTATAGCCGTGCAGCGCTACCTGGTGCATACGGTACAGCGAAATATACACCACGCGGGCGATACGCCCTTCGACCATCATCGAACCGCGCATCAAGTTGCCCATCAAGCTACCTACGGTGCTGAAGCGGGAAAGCGAGACCAGTGAACCGTGATCCTTATAAACGTAAGGTTTCATCGGCTTATCGTGCATCATAGCCAGGATGTTGCTATAGCAACGCGATGCCATCTGGTGGGCAGACTGTGCCCGTGGTGGCACAAAACCGCCGCCTTCACGCGGGCAGGAAGCGCAGTCACCAATGGCAAAGATGTTAGCATCACGGGTGGTTTGCAGCGTTGGCTCAACCACTAGCTGGTTGATGCGGTTGGTTTCCAGCCCGGCAATCTCTTTCATAAAGTCCGGAGCCTTGATGCCCGCTGCCCATACCATCAGATCGGCATTGATAAACTCGCCGCCTTTGGTGTTCAGGCCATGTTCATCGGCACTGGTCACCATGGTATTGGTTAATACGCGTACCCCAAGCTTGTTCAGCTCCTGGTGCGCCGCTGCGGAAATACGCGGCGGCAGCGCTGGCAGAATACGCTCACCGGCTTCAACCAAAGTAACCTTCAAGGCGCTGTTATCCAGCCCTTCAAAACCGTAGCTGTGCAGCTGTTTGACCGCGTTATGCAGTTCTGCCGACAGCTCAACGCCGGTAGCGCCACCACCCACGATGGCGATATTCACGCTCTCTTTCTCTGCCGGATTGGCAGAGAACTTGAGGAACAGGTTCAACATTTCGTTATGAAAGCGGTGCGCCTGATTCGGGTTATCCAGGAAGATACAGTTATCCCTCACCCCTGGGGTGCCAAAGTCGTTCGAGGTGCTGCCGAGCGCCATCACCAGGATGTCGTAGCTCAACTCACGGGCGGGAACCAGTTGACAGCCCTGCTCATCGCAGATCTGCGTTAACTGCAACGTTTTCTTTTCACGGTCAATATTGACCAGTGAACCCAGTTGGAAGTTGAAGAAGTGATTACGCGCATGCGCCAGGTAGTTCAACGCATCTACACCGTCATCCAGGGAGCCGGTAGCCACTTCATGCAATAGCGGTTTCCACAGGTGGCTGTGGTTGCGATCCACCAGCGTGATATCCGCCTTGTGCTTACGACCCAGTTTATGGCCCAGGCTGGTTGCTAGCTCCAGACCACCGGCACCACCGCCGACAATAACTATTTTCTTCTTTGGTGTTGTCAAAATGACCCCCTGAATGTGAACCAATTGTTGCCTAAGGGTAAATAAATAATATCCTTAGAATACATAGGGTTCGCTTAAGTTAAACCTGCAATCTGAGGCCAGAATAGCACGAGAGGTTATTTGGTCATACCAAAATTGATGTACGTCAAAGTTTTTTGGTTAAAGGCTGGACGAAGGGATTTTTTGAGGATTGTGATTCAGATAGTTAGCGTGAGATCACAGTTTCGCATTTTGCTACCAAACGGCGAAAACGGGCACGATAAAAACAAAAAAGCCGCAATTGCTGCCCTTGGGAAACAGCGTTCACGGCCCGATGACGCGTTATAAAACTGTTACGTTGACGTTTTGAACACTTTGATGCGCTGAAGGTGTGGCGAGATGTTTTTAAACTTGTGACTCTGCTGTTCATCCCAGACAATTTCATAATATTTGTGCAGCAACTCAGCACTACGCTGGCTGTCCAGCACTTCGTCCTGACGAGAAAGCACTACCAGGCAACGATCGCGGTTCTTCTCACGGAAATCTTCCACGCATTTGGTGGCGATATCGCGATACTCTTCCGGCCGGTCGATCTTGCCATGCATATGTTCTTCCGGGTACAGGTTCGGGTTGAAGATCACCTGACGGATGCCGCACAAAAAGCCGATACGTTCGGCCCAAAAGCCCCCAAGACCCACGCCGCAGATCAACGGATGGGCATCCCCTTCCTGCTGAACCGCCTTGTCCACCTCTTTCAATAAATGCTGCATATCATGGCGGGGATGCAAAGTGCTGTAGCTGATAAAACGCACGTCCGGATCGATGAACTGTAACTGCAGAATCTTTTCATGATTGCCGGGACTGGTGGAATCGAAGCCATGCAAATAAATAATCATGTGGTTCCTCGCAACAAGCTGGGGGCCGCTGGCAGCCCCCATTATTAACGCCGCCTTCTTGCGGCGCCCTGGCAGTTCACCCCGCTGAGCGTTGCTTATGCTCTTCCCAGCGTTCATGCAATTGACTCAGCGCACTATGCGCTTTTTGCCAACGGTCGGAATCGCGCAGTTCCTGACGGGTGAACTGACCGCGATGATATAACCGCTGCAATTTCTCTACTTTGACCGGGGACAGGTTATCTAACACGCTGACCGCCCCTGCCCGATTATTACAAACCAGGATCATATCACAACCGGCATCCAGCGCAGCCTGGCCACGCTCGGCATAGCTGCCCATGATCGCCGCCCCTTCCATCGACAGATCGTCAGAGAAGATCACGCCCTCAAAGCCCAACTCCTGACGCAAGATTTGCTGCAGCCAGTAAGGTGAGCCGCTGGCCGGGCGCGGGTCTGCCTCAGTATAGATGACATGGGCTGGCATGATGGCATCCAACAACCCGCGTTGGATCAGCTCACGAAAAATGGTCATATCATGTTCGCGGATTTGGGCCAATGGCCGTGGATCGCGCGGAGTTTCTTTGTGCGAGTCTGCCGTGACCGCACCATGCCCTGGGAAATGCTTGCCGGTGGTTTTCATCCCGGCACTGTGCATCCCCTGGATAAAGCGTTCAGCCATCACTAACGCCTGCTGCGGATCGCTATGGAAAGAACGTTCGCCAATCGCCGCGCTGGCGTGGCCGATGTCCAATACCGGGGCAAAACTGATATCGATATCCTGGGCAATCATTTCCGAGGCCATCAACCACCCGGCCTCCTGAGCCAGACGGCCGCCTTCCTGGGCATCGTTGATTGCCGCAAAGGACTGCGCCGCCGGTAAGCGGGTAAAACCTTCGCGAAAGCGCTGCACGCGCCCGCCCTCCTGATCCACCGCCACCACCAGCCGCGAATGCGAGGCCGCGCGGATCTGGCGAACCAGCTCACGCAACTGCTGCGGATCGGCAAAGTTGCGGGTAAACAGGATTAGGCCCCCTACCAGCGGGTGTTTTAAAATCTCGCGTTCTTCTGCGTCCAGCTCATAGCCGACGACATCTAGCATTACTGGGCCCACGGCCACCTCACATCAGTATTCATGATTAATTGGACGATAATAAACAAAAACGCCGGTATAACGCTGCGCCCCAACGCAAAAACTCCTCATCTCGACACTGCTGCCAGCGCACTTCGCACCACATCAGCATCAAGTAATCCACCCACGGCAACCAACGCTGAACCTGTGAGGCCAGCTGCGGCAAATCGGCATAGCCGTGTGCTTGGTATTGCTCTAAAAAGCGTTGTTTAACAGCCGGGGAAAATTGATTGAAGCGAAACATTGCCGCCAGCTCCAGGGCAATATCGCCATCGGCAGCATACTCCCAGTCGATCAGCCTGAGTTGCCCACCCTGTAGCAGCAGATTACCGGCATGAATATCCATGTGTAGCGGTGCCAGCTGCAACGGGCACGGCAGGGTGCCACTGATGAAATAGCGCTGCCAGCGTAGCCAGGCAGGCGTGACCCGCCGGCGATCGATCTGCTGCCAATAGCGGGTAAACTGCTGTTGCAGATCCAGCCGGTAACCACTCAACCCACGGTTATGCAGCCGGGCGGTCAGTTCGGCCAACTCGCCATTGGCCGTGAAGGAAGCAAACGCCGTTTCGTCAACGCTCTCGCCAGCAAGCCATTCGACGATCAACCATTCTGGGCTCTGTAGCCATACCTTTGGACCCAGGCCCAATCCAACGCGCTTGAGTACTTGCCCCTCACGCCGACGGTTAACGCCGAGCATGCGTTTTTCCGGCGTTTGTGGACGGGCCAGCAGTTGCACATCGTCGCCGTCGATCCGCCAGCTTTCTCCGGTCAACCCCTGCACCCGGCTAAAATGACAACCGGCGGTATTTACCGCCGGCAGCCTGTTACTCAAGAGTCGCCGCAGTTGGGATTCAGTATTTGACGTCGCCATTGCCTGACCAGACGATCTCACCGGTTTGTACCAGCATCAGCTGCATTTCCATTGCCGGTGACTTCACATCGCCACTAACGTCGCTATACAACACGTATTGCGCGTTGACGATGCGCGCCAGGCCAATGGCTTTGCTGCGCGATCCGAGGCTGTCTTCCGCCGACAGGCCCAGCGTCTGTTTGGCGCTTGCCAACTGTGCTTCCGGCACGACGGCAAAGATTTTGTTGGAGGCCAAAGCCTGGTGCAGCGCCGACGTGGCGTTACCGATGCTCAATGAACCATTGGTATTGTTCTTCACGCTGTCCAACAGCAATACGCTGCCAGGTGCTACGCCATCGGCCTTCAACATCTGATTGACCAACGGCTGCACGCTGCCCAGCCAGTCAAGCTGCTGGATCTTCGGCGGCTGTGGCACCGGTTCGGTGGTCGGTGGCAACGGTTCAGGCTGAGGCTCTGGTTGCGGCTGTGGCTCGACCGTCACCGGAGCCGTAGGCTCTGGCGGGCGCGATGGACAGCCGGTTAACACCAACGCGGCCAGCGCCACCCATAGGAACTTTTTCATTACCCTTCTCCCACATAAACCAAGAATTACAAGAATAAATACAGCCGTACACGTTTGGCATCAAGGTTGCTATTCAACGAATAAATCTCGGCGTCTGAATTGGCAGCAACGGTGACCGTGCGCGGCTGTTCAAAAGGCAGGATATCCAGCCCCTGTTTGTCATACCAGTAGAAACGGTAGTGGAGGGTCACTGGCGTCGTCTGAGTGTTGCTGAGCACCGAACTGGCCCGCAGACGGCCAGACGCGTCGGCAATCGACGGGTTATCCGCCAGAATACCCGCCGTCAGTACCGGTGAATCCATCACCACCGTTTGCCGTTCATTGACCGAGATACCCTTCGGGCTGCTACAGCCCATCAACATTGCGGCGGGGAGTACCAACGCCATCAAGTAACGCGTCGTGTGGATATAGCGCATGGCCTTCCTCGGTTAACGTGACAACAACGGACCCAGAACGCGCCCACCGACTAAATGCATATGAATGTGATAGACCTCCTGCCCGCCGTGACGATTGCAATTGATGATCAGGCGGTAGCCGTCTTCGGCAATCCCTTCCTGCTCGGCAATTTTGGCCGCCACGGTGATCATCCGGCCCAACGCAGCCTCATGTTCCACGGTCACATCGTTCACCGTTGGGATCAGCACGTTCGGCACGATCAGGATATGGGTCGGTGCCTGTGGAGAAATATCACGAAATGCGGTGACCAGTTCGTCCTGGTAAACCACATTGGCAGGGATTTCACGGCGAATAATTTTACTGAAAATCGTTTCTTCGGCCATCTGGAACTCCTTGTTCAGCGAAAATATTGGTTTACGCAGTATCGTGACAAATTCTACTGCTATCAACCCGATTGCGCACTTTCCGTATCGAGTGATGGAGAATCACTCAATCAAACCGGTATTAGCTAGATGATTTACTGCCGATCAACTACGGAGCATGGCCACGCATCCAATCAGCCAACGAGTCCAACGTGGGGCGCAGCGTTTTACCCAGTGGCGTTATCTGGTACTCCACCCGTGGTGGCACCTGTGGAAACACCTGACGGGTAACCAGGCCACATTGTTCAAACTGGCGTAACTGACGCGTCAGCTCTTTTTGCGCGATTGGGGCAACCGCGCGCTGTAACTCGCTAAAGCGTATCGGGCCGTCGATCACCATCAGGCGATACAGGATCGGGATCGCCCATTTGCCTGAAATCAAATTGACGAAGCTCACCATCGGGCACGGTTCCCCCGCGGGCGGAAGTGGAAAAATTTTTTCGACCGGCCCTTTCACTGTTGACGCCATTGCATCCTACCTTTTCCTTTAGTACCTAAAAGGTACTATAGCATCAATGAAGCAGTAACTTGTCAATCAGTGGCAAGGTTACGTCCCAATAGATTTTTCTATTGTGCTCATCTGGTTAAAAAACGCTTGCAATGTTACCACATGGTAACATAAGATGAGTTTTAAATTTCAGAGAATTAATGAGATAAGAGAATGGTCAAAGACAGAGAAATAACGGAGCAAAAACTAATTGATTCCATAGGTCATCTCATTGAGAAAGTAGGATTTGAAAACATTGGTGTAAATATCGTATCAAAAGAAGCTGGCGTCTCGAAAGCATTAATATACCGATACTTCAATTCACTGGATGAATTAATATATCGTTATATGGAGAAAAATGATTTTTGGATCAACTTACCGCAGAAGCTCCCCGAAAAATCAAATATAAAAATATATTTAAAACAGATGTTCCGCGAGCAAATAACTCAAATGAGAGCAAATATCGCATTAAAGCGCCTTCATCGCTGGGAGTTATCTGCAGATAACCCCCTGATTAATAAATTGCGTGAGCAAAGAGAGTTAAATGGGTTACGCCTGACGAAGTTTATTAGTCAATTTAGTAAAGTATCCCAAACCGAGCACGCAGCCATCGCTACGATCACGAGTGCAGCGGTCAGTTATCTGATATTATTAGAAGAAAACTGCCATGAGTATAATGGGATAAATATTCGGAGCGATACCGGCTGGGAACACATCATTCAAGGTATAGATAAGTTAATAGATCTCATATATTAAATAGCAAGGAGCTAACACCATGAAGAAAACAACCGTCGCACTCAGTTTATTATTCCTTACTGCATGCCAACAAGAGACCAAACAGTTTACCCACGGAAATATTAGCGTGGATATAAAAACTGGCGAACAATGGCAACATTCTTTTAAACTATTTTGGGGAATTAAAGTCAAAAACGATCCTCAGATTGCCATCTGGCTAGAAGATATGGAGGGAAGATATCTTTCAACAGTGTATGTCAGCAAGAAAATTGCCACACAGGGATGGATATTTTCCGGCGGCAATCGACGTAAAGAAGCACTACCCTACTGGAGTCATAAGCGTGGGGTACAAGATAACGACGGCTTATATCTACCAAGTAAAAAAGCGCCATTACCTGATGCTATCACCGGGGCAACTCCGTCGGCTGACTTCGACCTTAAAATCTCGCAACCAAATGGACAAGCGCAGTTCATTTTAAAAGCAGAATTTAACCACTCCACTGACTTCAATGATTACTACCCCAAATCTGCCAAGCCAGGTGATGCCGGTTACTCTGGAGGTGAAGAAGGCAGCGGCCAGCCCGCATTGGTTTACCAGGCGGTGATTGATCTTAGTTCACAACAAAAAACGTTTAAGGCGCAACTCATTGGCCATAGCAGCCCAAATGGCAGTAACGGTGAACTATTTGACGATCTATCAACCATAACTTCAGCGAAAGATATCGTAAAAGAGATCGTCGTTGATATCGTCGATTAAATATATTTCTGCCGCTCGTTTCACTGTTGACGCCATTGCATCCCACCTTGTCCTTTAGTATCCAAATGGCACCTACTATGCAAAAGGTACTAACACATCAATAATGGCGTAACTGTCCAACGAGAGGAAGGGTTATGTCACGATTAGCAGGTAAATACGCGTTGATTACTGGGGGAACCAGCGGCATCGGGCTGGAGACAGCCCGGCAGTTTATTGCCGAAGGGGCCACAGTGGCGATCACTGGGCGCAGCGCAAGCAGGTTAACAGCAGCTGGCGAAACGCTAGGGGAAGTCGTACTGTTACACAGTGATGCCGGGGATATCGATCAACAGCCGATTTTGGCCGCGCAGTTGGCTAAATGCTGGCCCCGATTGGACATTCTGTATATCAATGCCGGTGATGTCACGCACCTGCCGTTGCAGGAATGGGATGAGCAGCGATATGACCAACTGATGAACACCAATCTCAAAGGCCCACTGTTTTTGATCCAGGCTCTGCTGCCATTGCTGGGCAATCCCGCCTCGGTGATCCTGTGTGGTTCCGTCAGCGCCCATATTGGCCTGGCGCAAAGTAGCGTCTATGCCGCCAGTAAAGCCGGAATTTTGTCTTTGGCGCGTTCGCTTTCAGCCGAGCTGCACCCGCGCGGTATTCGCGTCAACGGCCTCAGTCCTGGCCCAACGGCAACTCCGGCGCTGGGCAAGCTGGGCTTACCGGCACAGGCTGAACAGGCATTGCGCGAAGAGATCCACGCTCTGGTACCGATTGGCCGCATGGGGACCGTGCTGGAATTGGCCAAAGCCGCCGTGTTCCTCGCGTCTGACGAATGCAGTTATATGGTGGGCAGTGAACTATTAATCGACGGTGGCGTAGGGAGTCTGGCAGGGAGTTGAAAGATGCCCCCTTCCCTATTTTTATTAATAATCCCCATAAAAAAAGGGAGGCCTAAGCCTCCCCATTAACTCCCCTACCTGAATCAGTTGTTACGGATGTATTCATCCATATCGGTTTTCAGGTTGTCGGATTTGGTACCAAAGATCGCCTGAACGCCTGAGCCAGCGACTACCACACCGGCAGCACCCAGTTTTTTCAGGCCAGCCTGGTCAACCTTGGATACGTCGGCCACGCTAACGCGCAGACGGGTAATACAGGCATCCAGGTTAGTGATGTTTTCTTTACCGCCGAATGCCTGAACCAGCGCAGCAGACATTTCAGAACCGCCCTGAGCCACCTGCTCGGAAGAATTATCTTCACGGCCAGGGGTTTTCAGATCCAGTTTGGCAATCAGCACACGGAAGATGGTGTAGTACACCAGACCGTAGATGATACCAACGATTGGGAACAGCCAGATTTTGCTGCTGTTGCCGCTCAGTACGATGAAGTCGATCAGGCCGTGTGAGAAGCTGGTACCGTCACGCATACCCAACAGAATACAGATTGGGAACGCCAGACCGGCCAGGATCGCATGGATTACGTACAGGATCGGCGCAACGAACATGAAGGAGAACTCGATCGGCTCGGTAATACCGGTCAGGAACGAGGTCAGCGCAGCGGAGATCATGATACCGCCGACTTTGGCACGGTTTTCCGGCTTGGCAGAGTGCCAGATGGCAATCGCTGCAGCAGGCAGACCATACATTTTGAACAGGAAGCCACCAGACAGCATACCCGCAGTTGGGTCACCCGCCATGTAACGCGGAATGTCGCCGTGGAACACTTGACCGGCCGCATTGGTGTATTCACCGATCTGCATTTGGAACGGAACGTTCCAAATGTGGTGCAGACCAAACGGCACCAGAGAACGCTCAACAAAACCGTAGATACCAAACGCCACCACCGGGTTCTGATAAGCCGCCCATTCGGAGAAGGTCTGAATAGCCGTACCGATTGGCGGCCAGATGAAGGAGAGGATCACACCCAGAATGATAGCGGCCAGACCAGAGATGATCGGTACAAAACGCTTACCGGCAAAGAAGCCCAGGTATTCTGGCAGTTGAATACGGAAGAAGCGGTTAAACATGTAGGCAGCAATGGCACCGGAGATAATCCCCCCGAGCACACCGGTATCCGCCAGGTGTTTGGCCGCAATCTCTTCGGCTGGCAAATGCAGTACCAGTGGTGCAACCACGGCCATAGTTTTCACCATGATGCCGTAAGCTACTACCGCAGCCAGTGCAGAAACGCCGTCGTTGTTTGTGAAGCCCAGGGCCACACCGATAGCGAAGATCAACGGCATATTGGCGAATACGGAACCGCCGGCTTCCGCCATCACGTGTGAGACTACCAGAGGTAGCCAGCTAAAGTTGGCGGAACCGACGCCCAGCAGGATACCTGCGATAGGCAATACGGAAACCGGCAGCATCAGCGATTTACCTACTTTTTGCAGGTTGGCAAATGCGTTCTTGAACATAGTTGAGTGTGCTCCTGAGTAATAGTGCTTTGCTACTTCTCGCGAATTTTCGCGTTGCAGAGGGGGGAGAGAAAACCCCTGCATTTTCAGGGTGTCTGAGCACCCCTTTAATTTTTACGCAGAGTAAAATAAATACCCTGAACAATGTTTGATGACAGTCACGTTTCGATGAATCTGACCGGTCATTTTTCAAAAATCGTCTATTTTTTGTGATGAAAGATGAAAACTTGCCCGGCGGCCCCCCAGAAACGGGTGGGAACATTACCCGTTTCAAGGATTAATTACGAGCTTAAAAAGAATTGGCTTAACTATGGCGTTAGTTAAGCCTAGGCGAAGGATTATAGATCGATGTGAAACAACTGTGAAAAGTTGGTAGTAGTCGCTTGCGCCAGGTTTTCCAGGCTCACACCCTTCAATACGGCCAGGTATTCTGCAACATCACGTACATAGGCAGGTTGGTTTTCTTTGCCGCGATGGGGAACTGGTGCCAGGTATGGCGAGTCGGTTTCCACCAGCATACGATCCAATGGCACGTAACGGGCTACCTCGCGCAGCGGCTCGGCGTTACGGAAAGTGACAATGCCGGAAAACGAGATATAGAAGCCCAGATCGAGTAAGGCTTTCGCCGTCGGCAAATCCTCGGTAAAGCAGTGCAGCACACCGCCGCAATCCTGTGCGTTTTCTTCACGCAGAATGGCCAACGTATCGTCACGCGCATCACGCGTATGCACAATCACCGGCTTGTTGAGATCCCGGCCTATACGAATATGTTGGCGGAACGACTCTTGTTGCAACGGGATATTGTCTTGCTGATAGAAGTAATCCAGCCCGGTTTCCCCCAGGGCAACCACCTGCTCTGCCGCTGCCAGACTGCGCAATTCGGCATAATCGTAACCCCCCTCAAGATTCAACGGATGAACGCCACAGGAAAAGGCGACGTCGTTACGTTGACCGATCAGCTGGGTCATCGCCTGATAACCCGGCAGCGTGGTGGCAACCGCCAGCACAAAACCCACATCCTGTGCTTTGGCTTTGACCAGGGCATCGTCCACGCTGTGGTGTAAGGTGGCAAAGTCCAGGCTGTCGAGGTGGCAGTGAGAATCTACTAATAACATGATAATTAACTCTTTTACAACGAATGAGGGGGGGAGTAACCGGTAACGCCGAGCATCTGCTCCCAACCGAGTAACTGTTCTGTCAGCAACAGCTCGCGGTTAACGCCAACCACGCTGAGTAACTGATGACGGCAGTTAAGCCACTGCTGCATGATTTGCTGGAGCGAAACGCTGCTCAAGCGGCTGGCCAACTGCTGGACCAATGGCAGTTGATCCTGGTTCAAAGCATAGCTCGCGGCACCCTGCTGATATTTCATCGCGTCCATCAGCAATGCGCATAGCCAGTGTAGCCGGTCCGCCACGTCGTCATGGTTCAGTGCTGGTAACAGGGCCAACATATCGCACTGTGGTAGAGCGGTGCTCAAAGCATTGCACAGTGTGGCCCGCTGTTGCCAACGAGTCGGTTGCAGCAACTGTTCGGCTGCAAGGGGAGCGCCGTCATGCAAACGTAATGCGGTCAGACGATCGATCGGATTGCCCACCCCCTGGCGGTTCAACCATTGCAGGCTAAGCTGTTCATCCGGGCTGGCCAGATGCCAGTAGAAACAGCGGCTACGCAGCGTCGCCAGCAGGCGTGCTGGCTCACGGCAACCTAATAGGAAGTAGGTATTGGCCGGAGGCTCTTCCAGGGTTTTCAGCAAGGCGTTGGCGGCGGCCTCGGTTAACAGTTCTGCCTGCGACAGCCACACCACCTTGGCCCCCCCCTGCTGGGCATGGGAATAGAGGATCTCAATCACCTGGCGGATCGGTTCGATACCCAGGCTGCTTTTGCCCTTTTCCGGGGCCAGTACGTGGTAGTCCGGGTGATTGCCTGCCAGCATCAACCGGCAGCTGTGGCACTCACCGCAGCTCTTTTCACCATTGCGCTTTTGGCAGATCAGCCAGCGGCTCAGGGCATAGAGTAGCTCAGCATCGCCGTTGCCCGCCGCCGCATGCAGCAGTAATGCGTGATGGCCACGCCCAGCCGCATACTGCCCCACCAAATGACGATAGGGAACGTTAAGCCACGGGTACCAGTTCATTACGCTCCTTCCTGCTGTTGCAACCACTGTGTAATCACCTGGCGAATATCGGCGGTGACCTGTTCCAGCGTTTGTGCCGCATCCACGGTAACGATGCTCGCATCCTGTGAGGCCAGCTCAAGATAGCGCGCGCGGGTACGTTCAAAGAACGGTAGCGCTTCTTGCTCAATACGATCCAACTCTCCACGCGCACGCGCCCTTTGCAGGCCCACCGATGGCGGTAAGTCGAGATATAGGGTCAGATCGGGGCGGAAGTCACCCAGTACCGTATCACGTAGCGAACTCATCAAGTGTGGGTCGATTCCCCGCCCTCCGCCCTGATAGGCTTGTGCGGAAAGGTCGTGACGATCGCCAACCACCCAGGCTCCCCGCGCCAACGCCGGTTGGATCACGGTTTCCACCAGTTGCACGCGCGCGGCATATATCATCAGCAGTTCCGCTTTGATGGTCGGCAAATCACCCTCTGCACCGCATTTAAACAGTTCACGCAGCTTCTCCGCCAGAGGTGTACCGCCCGGCTCGCGGGTAAAGACAATATCGTTAATACCCTGCTCGTTGAGCACGTTGACCACGGTATTGCGCGCGGTCGTTTTGCCCGCACCTTCCAACCCTTCAATCACTACAAAGTTACTTTTCATTCTTTTCCTTTTGTACCTGCCGATAGGCACGTACCGCCGCATTATGGCTGGCCAGATTGGTGGTGAACGTATGCCCCCCTTTGCCGTCGGCAACAAAGTACAAATAATCGGTTTTAGCCGGATTGGCCGCAGCCTCCAGCGAAGCACGGCTCGGCATGGCGATCGGCGTTGGCGGCAATCCACTGATCACATAGGTGTTATAGGGCGTTGCCGTCTCCAGATCCTTACGGGTGATGTTACCGGTGTAACTGTCACCCATGCCGTAGATCACCGTAGGATCGGTTTGCAAACGCATGCCCAAACGCAGGCGATTGATAAACACCGAAGCGACCTTGGTTCGTTCTTCCGCTACCGCAGTCTCTTTCTCAATGATTGAGGCCATCGTCAGCAGCTCTTCCGGGGTTTTGTATGGCAAGCTGGTATTTCGCGCATGCCAAACGTCCTGCAAGGTCTTGTACATCCGCAACTGCGAGCGTTTTAACAATGCCAAATCGGTGGTTCCCGCCGTGTAGAGATAGGTGTCAGGATACAAACGGCCTTCCAGTACGCCACCTTCCGTTAACTCCAGCGCCGCAGCGATTTCCGCCTCGCTTTTACCTGCCAGGGTATGTTTGACATACTTTGACTCTTGTAACACCTGCAACCAATCTTTCAGACGAGAACCTTCGATAAAGCGCGCGCTGAACTGGGCTTCTTTACCGCTAGCCAACAGTTTCAGCATCTGGCGCACCGTCATCCCCGGAGTTAAACGGTAGGTGCCAGCCTTGAATTCGGCCAATTCCGGCTCCAGGCGCAGCAACCAGGGGAACCAGCGGCCATTGTGGATCAGCTTGTCGCGTACCAGCAGCCCTTCCAGCGCCACGCGGCCAGTGCCTGCGGGCAGTTTGAAGTAGGTTTCCTGCCCAATCGCCAGCGGAGTCTCGGCAAAGCGTTCAATCCGCTGATGCCCCCAATACAGCGAAGCCAACGCCAGGATCAGCAGCAGTACAACAATCTTGAGCTTTTTTCTCTTCATCAATCAGCCATCATTAACAGTGTGGTCGCAAAAAATCATACAGTTGGCGCGAGAGGTAGCGCCATGATTGTGCCCTATTCACCGGCAGCAGCGGCATCAGCGCGTTGCATATCAATACTTCCTCCGCATCGGCCAGCGTCCCTAGCGGCTCACTGACGTAATGCAGTAGATACTCGCTGCCCGCCAGAAGTTCAATCACGCGGCGGCGCATCACACCGGCGACACCCGCCTGATCCAGATTTGGCGTAAAGACACTTTTTCCTTTGCGCCAGAACAAATTAGCCGCACAGCATTCCACCAGCATACCCGCAGTGTCAAGCACCAGCGCCTCATGGGCATCGGCCTGGTCAAGATGTGCACGGATCAATACCTGTTCCAAGCGGTTAAGATGCTTCAAACCAGCCAGCAGCGGATTACGTGCCAGCGCAACCGGGCTGAGCGCCAGATTGATCCCTTCTTCACGCCATGACAGGTAATGTGTGGGATAGGTGCTGCGTGAAACGATCCTGGTAGGAGCCACACACCCGTGCGGGCTGTAGCCTCGCCCGCCACTACCTCGGGTCAGTATCGCTTTGACCACGCCAAGGGAGAGAGATCCTGCCGCATGGCGCATCTCAAGTTCCAGTGCAGCCCAGTCCCCCCCTGGCAGTAGCAACCTCTGCGCCGCCTGCTGCATGCGCTCAAGATGCCAGGGGAACAGATCGATGTTGCCATCCACCACCCTGGCGGTGGTAAAGCAGCCGTCGCCAAACTGCAAACCGCGATCGCTGGGGGCTAGGGCGTCATGTTGTTGTCCATTTATCCAGTACATGCGTTTCCTCACTGTGGTTTCACTACAGCATAACAGGCGCATACTACGATAGACGGCCTGGCAGCATAAAAAAAGCCCGGTCAAAATGCACCGGGCCTTTATCAGCTTCATAGCTCTCATACCCTATGAATTTCAAGTTGTAGCTAGGCGACAAGCTAGCTTATCCCCAGGAGCTTACTTTAGTAAGTGACTGAGGTAAGTTAGTGCAGGTAACAACGCTACAGCTTGAAAGGCGACGGGTATCTATACGCGACGGAAAATCAGCGAGCCATTAGTGCCACCGAAGCCGAAGGAGTTACACAGCGTGAACTCCATATCTTTGGTCTGGCGCGCTTCGTGCGGTACGAAGTCCAGATCGCAACCTTCATCTGGATTGTCCAGATTGATGGTGGGTGGAACCGCCTGATCGCGCAGGGCCAACACGGTAAAGATCGACTCAATCGCCCCAGCGGCACCCAGCAAGTGGCCGGTCATCGACTTGGTGGAGCTGACCATCACCCGCTTGGCATCGCCGCCAAAGACGGACTTCACCGCCTGGGTTTCGGCTTTATCACCGGCCGGCGTCGAAGTGCCATGGGCGTTGATATAACCAATTTGTGACGTTGTCACACCTGCATCACGCAGTGCATTTTCCATCGCCAAGGCTGCACCAGCACCGTTTTCCGGTGGTGATGTCATGTGGTAGGCATCGCTGCTCATACCAAACCCGACAACTTCGGCATAAATTTTCGCACCGCGACGTTTTGCGTGTTCGTACTCTTCCAGCACCATCATCCCCGCACCATCGCCCAGAACAAAACCATCACGGTCTTTATCCCAGGGGCGGCTTGCGGCCTGTGGGTTGTCATTGCGGGTTGAGAGCGCACGAGCCGCCCCAAAGCCGCCGACACCCAGAGGGGTACTGGCTTTTTCTGCGCCACCGGCCAGCATCACATCGGCATCATTGTAAGCAATGATACGTGCGGCATGGCCAATGTTGTGGACACCTGACGTACAGGCGGTAGCGATGGAAATACTTGGGCCACGCATGCCGTACATAATGGTCAGGTGACCGGCAATCATGTTCACAATGGTCGAAGGCACAAAAAACGGACTGATTTTCCGTGGGCCACCGTTAACCAATGAGCTATGGTTCTCTTCAATCAACCCCAGGCCGCCGATACCGGAGCCGATAGCGGCACCAATACGATTAGCGTTCGCCTCGTTGATATCCAGCCCCGCATCCTGCATGGCTTGCATGCCGGCAACGATGCCGTATTGAATGAAGGCATCCATCTTGCGCGCATCTTTGCGCGAGATGAAATCTTCACAGTTAAAATTCTTTACCAAGCCAGCAAAGCGCGTTGCATAGGCAGTAGTATCGAAATGGTCGATCAGGCTGATGCCACTCTGACCGGCAAGAAGAGCATTCCATGTGGACTCTACCGTATTGCCGACAGGAGACAACATGCCCAGTCCGGTCACAACTACTCGACGCTTAGACACGTTTGTCCTCCAAGGAGGGAAAATATGACGCTAGGGATAGAAAAAACTTAGGCGGTCGAATGACCGCCTAGATATGTTCGCTTACTGCTGGCTAGCGTTGATGAAATCAATAGCTGCTTGCACAGTAGTGATTTTCTCAGCTTCTTCGTCTGGAATTTCGGTGTCGAATTCTTCTTCCAGAGCCATTACCAGCTCAACGGTGTCAAGAGAATCAGCGCCCAAGTCTTCAACGAAAGAAGCGTTGTTCAATACTTCTTCCTGCTTAACACCCAGTTGCTCAACAATGATTTTCTTAACGCGTTCTTCGATAGTGCTCATACTCTTAAATTTCCTATCAAAACTCGCTTTCGCGATGGTTTTCGTAGTGTATAAAATGTTGAAAAAGATGCAACTAAATCCCGGCTGGTCAAACCACGATTTTACGCTATTTTGCGGTTTTTACCCCAAATAACGCAAATAGTTTTCGCATTTTTTAAATCATGTACATGCCGCCATTGACATGTAACGTCTCACCGGTGATGTAGCTGGCCTCGTCAGAGGCTAAAAATGCAACAGCGCTGGCGATTTCTTTAGCTTCCCCAAGCCGGCTAGCCGGAACCTGAGTCAAAATGCCTGCGCGTTGATCTTCTGTCAACGCCCGTGTCATGTCCGTCTCAATAAAGCCAGGAGCCACGACGTTGACCGTAATGCCACGTGAAGCGATCTCACGTGCCAAAGACTTACTAAAACCAATCAGACCGGCTTTAGCCGCCGCGTAGTTAGCCTGCCCTGCATTCCCCATGGTGCCAACAACGGAACCGATGGAGATGATACGGCCAAACCGCTTTTTCATCATAGCTCGCATTACCGCTTTTGACAGACGGAATACGGAAGTCAGATTGGTGTCCAGGATATCCTGCCACTCATCATCCTTCATTCGCATCAGCAGGTTATCACGCGTAATCCCGGCATTATTCACTAAAATGTCGATTTCGCCAAATTCCGCACGAATCGAGGTCAAAACGTTGTCGATAGATTGAGCATCAACCACGTTCAGCATATAGCCTTTGCCGTTCTCACCCAGATAGCTGCTGATGGCTTCAGCACCGCTCTCGCTGGTAGCGGTGCCGATAACCTTGGCGCCACGTGCAACAAACAACTCTGCAATAGCCCGGCCAATACCGCGGCTTGCGCCGGTGACCAGGACAATTTTCCCTTCGAAGCTCATGGTTATCCTCTTTTACTGTTCTAACGCCGCAGACAGGCTGGCAGTATCGTTAACCGCTGCCGCCGTCAAGGTGTCGACAATGCGTTTGGTCAGGCCGTTCAGCACTTTGCCTGGGCCCACCTCCAACAGCAGAGTCACACCCTCTGCCGCCATAAATTCTACGCTCTCCGTCCAGCGAACCGGGCTGTACAGCTGGCGAACCAACGCACTGCGGATAGCTTCTGGCGCGGTCTCTGCACGTACATCAACGTTATTGACCACCGGCACCAGCGGTGCGTTGAAGGTGATCTCTTGCAGCGCTACAGCCAGCTTATCGGCAGCCGGTTTCATCAGTGCGCAGTGCGAAGGCACGCTCACCGGCAACGGCAGTGCACGTTTGGCACCCGCCGCCTTGCAAGCCACACCAGCACGCTCTACCGCGTCTTTGTTACCCGCGATAACCACCTGCCCCGGAGAGTTGAAGTTCACCGGTGAAACTACCTGACCTTGAGCTGACTCCTCACAGGCTTTGGCAATCGAGGCATTATCCAGACCGATGATGGCGTACATGGCGCCAGTCCCTTCCGGTACCGCTTCCTGCATCAGCTTGCCGCGCAGCTCTACCAAACGGATAGCCGCAGCAAAATCCAACACACCGGCACACACCAGCGCTGAGTATTCACCCAAGCTGTGGCCAGCCATCATCACAGGCATGTTACCGCCCTGCTGCTGCCAGACACGGAAGATGGCAACGGAGGCCGCCAACAACGCTGGCTGTGTCTGCCAGGTTTTATTCAACTCTTCTGCCGGGCCAGCCTGCACCAACTGCCACAGATCGTAACCCAAAGCCGCAGAAGCTTCGCTAAAAGTTTGTTCCACAATGGGAAACTGTGCGGCCAAATCAGCCAACATGCCAACGGTTTGTGAACCCTGGCCTGGAAAAACAAAAGCAGTTTGCGTCATTTTTTTGTTCCTGTTGAATCAAAAACGAACCAGCGCCGAGCCCCAGGTAAAGCCACCGCCAAATGCTTCCAGCAACACCAGCTGACCACGCTGGATGCGCCCGTCGCGTACGGCTTCGTCGAGCGCCGCAGGTACCGAGGCGGCAGAAGTGTTTCCGTGACGATCGAGCGTCACCACCACTTTCTCCATCCCCATACTCAGTTTTTTTGCCGTTGCGCTGATGATGCGCAGGTTGGCCTGGTGCGGAACCAGCCAATCCAGTTCGCTGCGGTCAAGATCGTTGGCCTTCAGCGTTTCATCAACGATATGTGCCAGTTCAGTGACTGCCACTTTAAACACTTCGTTACCCGCCATGGTGACGTAGGCAGGCTGATCCGGGTTCTGACGATCTTTATTCGGCAGCGCCAGCAGATTGCCATAACGGCCATCGGCATGCAGATGGGTAGAGATAATGCCCGGCTCCTCAGAAGCCCCCAGCACTACCGCGCCCGCACCGTCACCAAACAGGATGATGGTGCCACGATCCTCAGGATCGAGCGTGCGTGACAGCAAATCAGAGCCGATCACCAGCGCGTGTTTTACCGCGCCGTTCTTCACATACTGATCGGCCACGCTCAAGGCGTAGGTAAAGCCAGCACAGGCCGCCGCGATATCAAACGCCGCGCAGTCCTGAATACCCAGCATCTGCTGCACCTGGCAGGCAGAACTTGGGAACGCATGGCTCGAGGTGGTGGTAGCCACCACGATCAGGCCGATATCTTCTTTAGCCACACCCGACATTTCCAGCGCGTGAGACGCAGCATGGAAGCTCATGGTTGCCACGGTTTCATCCGGGGCAGCGATACGACGTTCACGAATACCGGTGCGAGTCACGATCCACTCGTCAGACGTATCCACCATTTTTTCTAAGTCAGCGTTGGTGCGCACTTGTGCGGGTAAGTAACTCCCCGTACCGAGAATCTTTGTATACATGAACGATCAGTCACTCTTGGGTAATACAGCTTCAAGGCGCGCAGCAATCCTGTCCGGAACTTGCCGCTGCACCGCCTGTACAGCCTGTTCGATTGCCACCGCAAACGCGTTTTGGTTCGCGGCGCCGTGGCTCTTAATCACGGTTCCCCGCAATCCTAACAGACATGCACCATTATACTGGTCGGGGTTCAGATGACCAAAACGCCTTGCCACCCTTTTTTGTAACCAACGACCCAACAATTTTAACCACCACGCCTGCTTCCCCCCTTCGGAGGATGACTTAAGTAGTGACAAGAACAGTCTTATCACACCTTCCATGGTTTTCAGAGTGACGTTGCCGACAAAGCCGTCGCAGACCATCACATCGGTTTTGCCAGTGAGCAGGTCGTTGCCCTCCAGATAACCAATATAGTTGATTGCCTGAGTTTTTTTAAGCACGGCGGAGGCTTCGCGGATATTATCCAGGCCTTTGGTTTCTTCTTCGCCGATATTGAGCAGCGCCACACGTGGCTGCGCGATACCCAAGACCTCTTCCGCCATCACTGCTCCCATTACCGCGAATTGCACCAGCATCGTGCTGTCGCACTCTACGTTGGCCCCCAGATCCAGCACCACGGTTTTACCGCGCTGTTGGTTGGGTATCACGGTCATCAACGCCGGACGTTCAATACCGTCCAACGGTTTGATCAGCAGTTTGGCCAGCCCCATCAACGCTCCAGTATTCCCTGCACTGACACAAGCCTGCGCCTCACCGCTTTTAATCAACTCCAGCGCAATACGCATAGAGGTGCCTCGGCTGGCCCGGATCGCTTGTGAAGGCTTGGCGTCACCGGCAATAACCGATTCGGCAGGTACGACTTGCAAGCGTTCCAGGACAGACGGATCGGCTTTGGCAAGTAACGGAGAGATGATGTCGGGATCGCCGACTAACAGGAGATGAAGCTGTAAATTAGAGGCCAGTGCCTGCAATGAAGCAGGCACTGTGACGCAGGGACCGAAATCCCCGCCCATTGCATCTAACGCCAGGGTTAGACGAGTCAAAGTATCGCTGACTTAGCCGATAACCTTGCGACCGCGGTAGAAACCGTCGGCAGTGATGTGGTGACGACGATGAGTTTCACCGGAAGTCGCATCTACAGACAAGGTGGTGGTGGTCAGGGCATCGTGTGAACGACGCATGCCACGTTTGGAACGGGTTGGTTTATTTTGTTGTACGGCCATGGACCTTACTCCTCGATTACTTACGCTTTAAACTGGCTAATACGGCAAATGGATTTGGTTTCTCCGCCTCAGGAGGCAGTTTGCCAAACACCATGTCCGCTTCGGACACTTCACAGTGTTCAGATTCATGTACCGGAACGACAGGCAGTGAAAGAATAATTTCATCTTCAATCATTGCCAACAGATCGACTTCGCCAAACTCGTCAACTTCGATCGGTTCGTACGCTTCCGGTAATGCCTCAGCCTGCTCATCATTGACGACCGGGCTAAAACAATATGTTGTGTGGACCTGATGGGCAAACGGGACACCACAGCGTTGGCACATCAGCGTTACCGCGACGTCCGCCTGCCCTGTTATCACCGCGAGGCGCTGGTTATCGATATCAAACGACAACTGCACTTCGACATCACTGTCCACACTGACCACGGAGTCGGCAACACGTGTAACCAGCTCAGGCGCATAGGAACCAACATAGTCCAGGCGTTTCTGAGCGGTACGTACCGCATCAATGGTCAAGGGTAATTTTACCTTTTGCATAGGGCGCGCATATTAACTTTGTAACGTCATAGAGTCAAAGAAAAAGGCCCTAAAACGGCACCTTTCACCAATATTCGCTTCCAGAGCGGCCGACAGTTTAAGATGTGCGACATATTTACGCTATGGTTTGTGGAAAAAATTATGCAAAGACTCTTACTCGCCTCAACGTCGGTCTATCGCCAACAACTGTTGGAGAAGCTGCACCTGCCTTTTATTTGTGCAGCGCCGCAAACCGATGAAACACCGCTGCCTGGGGAAAGTGCCGAAGCTCTGGTGCTGCGTTTGTCGGCAGCCAAGGCTCAGGCGCTAGCTACTGCCTACCCTGATTATCTGATTATCGGTTCCGACCAGGTCTGCGTTATCGCCGGAGAAATCACCGGTAAGCCCCATAGCGAAGAGAACGCCCGCCAGCAACTGCGTAAGGCCAGCGGCCAGCAGGTGACCTTCTATACCGGTTTGGCGCTCTATAATAGCCGTAGCCAACACCTACAGGTGATATGTGAACCTTTCCACGTTCATTTCCGTACCTTAAGTGACGAGGAGATAGCGACCTACGTGCGCCTTGAGCAGCCGCTCTTTTGTGCGGGCAGCTTTAAGAGTGAAGGTTTGGGCATTGCGCTGTTTGACAAGCTGGAGGGCCGCGACCCGAATACGTTGATTGGTCTGCCGCTGATCGCATTGCTGAAAATGTTGCGGGCTGAAGGAATCAACCCGCTGGTATAAACTTATTTTTTGGCTGCGGCGGTTCTTTGCCGCAATACCTGCAAGCAATGGCGTAGCTCGTCATCCATCGGCGCTTCGATACGCATCGTTTCGCCGGTGGCGGGATGTTCAAAGCGCAGCGCTGCCGCATGCAGGAACAGGCGCTTCAGGCCAGTGCCCGCCAATTGGCGATCGAATTCCCGGTCACCATAACGGTCATCAAAGGCGATAGGATGCCCGGCATGCAAGGTATGCACGCGAATTTGGTGGGTGCGCCCGGTGATCGGGCTGGCCTTCACCAGCGTGGCATGTTCAAAGCGCTCTTCGATCTTGAAGCGGGTCTCCGACGGTTTGCCTTCGCTGTTTACGCGAACAATGCGCTCACCGCTCTGCAAAATATTCTTCAGCAGTGGAGCCTGCACTGCCTTGCAGTGCGACTGCCACTCACCACGTACCAACGCCAAATAATCCTTCTGCATCCCTTTAAGGCGCAGTTGCTCGTGCAGCGAACGCAGCGCCGAACGCTTCTTGGCCACCATCAATACACCGGACGTATCGCGGTCCAAACGGTGCACCAGTTCCAGAAAACGCGCTTCGGGGCGCAATGCCCGTAATCCTTCGATCACGCCAAAACTCAGGCCGCTACCGCCGTGCACCGCCGTCCCCGAGGGTTTGTTCAGCAGCAACAGATGATCGTCCTCATAAAGGATGCAGTCCGCCAGGGCAGCAACTTTATCCAGCTTGGCCGAAACCGGCGCGTCCTCACGCTCGGCGACCCGTACCGGAGGAATGCGCACCACATCGCCAGGAGCCAGTTTATATTCAGCCTTGATGCGGCCTTTATTAACCCGCACCTCACCTTTACGCACGATGCGATAAATCATGCTCTTCGGCACGCCTTTCAGGCGGGCAAGCAAAAAATTGTCGATTCTCTGACCAGCTTCGTCGTCAGAAATCGTCACTAATTGTACTGCGGGATTGTTCGTTTTCATGGGGCGGGATTCTAAATAGAGCGAGTCAATAGCGCCACCTCTTTTTATGTGCTTAACTGTCTCTCAGACTTTGAAAGAAGCGCCAGCGAACAATAAGGCAGCAAGCCAGGTTGATCGTTTGCGGTTTCGATCGTAGTTAAGGAAAAGTCACCTTGCTATAACGGTGCTTGCAATGGAATAATGCTGTAACTTTCCGTGCCGATCCCCTTGAAACGAGGAGAATTGCGGAATTATACGGTTTGTCTGGTTGCACAAAAACGCAGCAATGGCGTAAGACGTAATGTGAAATCAAACAATTAGCGGGCTGCGGGTTGCAGCTTGGCCGGCAAATGGAATCAGATCTGGCAGCATATTCCAGAGGCTATTCCCTGAGTCAAAAGCGCTGTGTTTCACAAAGAAATACAGGCTTACCGAGATAATGCGCCCCTATGCAGGCGACAACCGTGAGGTTGACGACTTTGCGAGAAGACACGGGGTTTTCGGTTTTAACCCGGCCATGAGGTTAATTTGCCCGCAGCTTTGTCGATAATGTAAAAAAAACGAGTAAGTTAAGATGAAAAGAATGTTGATTAACGCAACTCAGCAGGAAGAGTTGCGTGTTGCCCTTGTAGATGGACAGCGGCTGTACGATCTGGATATTGAAAGCCCTGGCCATGAGCAGAAAAAAGCGAATATTTACAAAGGTAAAATCACTCGTATTGAACCTAGTCTCGAAGCCGCGTTTGTAGATTACGGCGCTGAACGACATGGTTTCCTCCCCCTGAAAGAAATCGCTCGCGAATACTTCCCAAGCAATTACTCCTCTCATGGTCGCCCAAACATCAAAGATGTGCTGCGTGAAGGTCAGGAAGTCATCGTACAGGTTGATAAAGAAGAACGGGGTAATAAAGGCGCCGCCTTGACCACCTTCATCAGCCTGGCTGGTAGCTATCTGGTTCTGATGCCGAACAATCCGCGTGCCGGTGGTATTTCCCGCCGCATCGAAGGTGACGACCGTACCGAACTGAAAGAAGCGCTCTCCTCGCTGCAATTGCCAGACGGCATGGGGCTGATTGTCCGCACCGCTGGCGTTGGCAAATCCGCCGACGCTCTGCAATGGGACCTGTCATTCCGCCTCAAGCATTGGGAAGCGATTAAGAAAGCCGCCGAAGGCCGCCCTGCTCCATTCCTGATCCACCAGGAAAGCAACGTTATCGTGCGTGCATTCCGCGACTACCTGCGCCCGGACATCGGCGAAATCCTGATCGACAACCCGAAGGTACTCGATCTGGCCAAAGAGCACATCGCTGCCCTGGGCCGTCCGGATTTCAGCAGCAAGATCAAATTGTACAGTGGTGAAATTCCGCTGTTCAGCCATTACCAGATCGAATCGCAGATCGAATCCGCGTTCCAACGTGAAGTGCGTCTGCCTTCCGGTGGTTCCATCGTGATCGACACCACCGAAGCCCTGACCGCTATCGACATCAACTCCGCGCGCGCAACCCGCGGTGGCGACATCGAAGAAACCGCATTCAATACCAACCTGGAGGCTGCAGATGAAATTGCTCGTCAATTGCGCCTGCGTGACCTGGGTGGCCTGATCGTTATCGACTTTATCGATATGACCCCGGTTCGCCACCAGCGTGAAGTGGAAAACCGTCTGCGCGATGCCGTCCGCCAGGATCGTGCCCGCATTCAGATTGGCCGTATCTCTCGCTTCGGCCTGCTGGAAATGTCCCGTCAGCGCCTCAGCCCGTCACTGGGTGAATCCAGCCACCACGTGTGCCCGCGTTGTACCGGCACCGGCACCATCCGTGATAACGAATCGCTGGCACTGTCTATTCTACGCCTGATCGAAGAAGAAGCGCTGAAAGAGAACACCAAAGAAGTTCACGCCATCGTACCGGTTCAGGTTGCTTCCTACCTGCTGAACGAAAAACGTGATTCTGTCAGCGCGATCGAGAAGCGCCAGGGTGGCGTGAAAGCGATCATCGTGCCTAACGATCAGATGCAGACTCCGCATTACTCCGTGCTGCGCGTACGCAAGGGTGAAGAAACACCAACCCTGAGCTACCTGCTGCCGAAGCTGCATGAAGAAGAAATGGCCCAGCCGCAGGAAGATGCGCCAATCGAGCGCAAACGCGAGCAACCGGCTCTGGCTTCCTTCTCTCTGGCACAGGATGCTCCACCACCGGAAGAAGAACCTGTGGTTAGCAAGCCTGCTGTTGCCGCCAAAGCGGCAGTTGCACCAACCGCTGCCGCTGAGGCCAAACCAGGTCTGTTAAGCCGCCTGTTCGGTGGCCTGAAGTCACTGTTCGCCGGTGAAGAAACGCCGGTGGTAGAAGCTAAACCGGTTGTAGCCGAGAAAACGGAAGACAGCGACAACCGTCGTCAGGATCGTCGTGGCCAACGCCGCCAGGGTTCTGGCCGTAAAGGTGAACGTGGCGAGCGTAGAGAACGTGGCGAAGGGCGTGACAACCGTGAACGAGGTGATCGTGAGCCACGCGAAAATCGCGAGCCGCGTGAACCACGTGAAAACCGTGACGACCAGCGCCGCAACAACCGCCGTAACGCACAGCAACAGACTGCACCAGTGGCTGCCAACGCCGAAGTGCAGACTGAAGAAGCGGCCAAGGTACAGCGCGAAGATCAGCAACAGCGCCGTGAACAACGTGCCGAGCGTCAACGCCGTCGTCAGGAAGAAAAACGCCAGGCTCCGCAAGACGTCAAAGTGCCAGAAACTGCGGAAGCCGTTGTTGCCAGCCATAGCAATGACGAAGATGAAGACCGTCATCAGCAACCAACGCAGCGTCGTCAACGCCGCCCGCTCGCGCAGAAAGTTCGCGTCCTGTCGGTGGAAGAAGAACTGCATCGCGCCGCTGAAGAACTGTTAGCGCCTAAGGCGCCGGTCGCCAAGGTTGAAGAAAACCAGGCTCCGGTATTGGCTGAGAGCGTTAAACTGTTGCCACAGACCATTGCGGCCCAGTCTGAAGATGACGCGCAAGCTGACAACCGTGGTAACGGTGAAAACGGCATGCCACGTCGCTCTCGTCGTTCTCCACGCCATCTGCGCGTCAGTGGTCAACGTCGTCGTCGCTATCGTGACGAGCGTTATCCGAACCAGTCACCAATGCCGTTGGCCGGGGCGTTTGCCTCACCAGAGATGGCTTCAGGCAAAGTTTGGGTCAGCTATCCTGTGGCACATGCAGCAGCCTACGTTGAACACGAAGAAGCTCAAGCACCAGTGGCTGTTGAAGCTGCACCTGTTCAGCCAGTAGTCAACGAAGCACCAGCCGTAGTTGAAAACGTGGCAGCTCCAGTAGTGGCTGAGGCGGTGGCAACACCGGTAGTTGAAGCCCCTGTAGAAACCGCACCTGTTGAAGCCGTAGCTGACGTTGTCGTTACTGCCGAGACAGCCGCTGTTGTGGGTGAAACCGTTGTCAGTGAAACAACTGCCAATGAGACGGTTGCGGATGAATCGGTGCAAGCTGAGCCGGTTATCGCTGAACCCGTTATGCAAGAGGCTGTAGAACAACCTGTAGCGGAAGCCGTTGTGGCCGCCCCTGCAGAGCCTGCTGTGGCCCCTGTCGAGCCGGAAGTGGTGCCAGCACAGCCAGAGGCTGCTCCAGCTCCTGTGCAAGTGGCCCCAGTGGTTGCACAACCGCAACCGGCGCTCTACAAGCATATCGCTACCGCCCCGATGACCAAAGCGCCTGCGCCGGATTATCAGCCGGAAGCCGCGAAGACCAGCGAGTGGCAGCGCCCTTCCTTCAACTTTGATGGAAAAGGCTCTGCTGGCGGTCATGCAGCGGCAAATCAAGCCACTGCTCCAGCGACCAAACCGCAGCCGGTTAACGACTAAGTTAATCCCTGCCATAAAAAAACCCGCCTAGATGGCGGGTTTTTTTTATCACTAAAATTCAGGCAATTTTTTTGAGTTTTTTAATTTCCAGCGACTCAAGTTTGCCATCAATCTGGCTGACGAAGCGCTTGAAGTGTTCGGTCACATTATGCTTTTCTAAAGCTTCACTGCTGGCCCAACGCTCAAAGAAGACAAAGGAGCCTGACTTATCCATATCCCGGTGCAGATCGTATTGCAAGTTTCCCGTTTCAAGGCGGCTGGCCTCGATGATTTCATGTACCGCATCGATGCTGTCAGGTTTGGCTTGCAATGTAGCAATGACACGTACTTCCATTTAACTCTCCATTTCAACAATATATCCCTCACTAATCTGGCCCGAGGGAACAGATACATCTCAGTTACTATGCCCGCATTAACCCACCGATTTCAACTCGCCTTAACAAATAGATGCATCTGAAACGTTTTCCGCTTATGCTCTCACCCCGGCGTGAACAACCCAAAACCATATCCGTCACCTTTCAAACTGCAGCATTGTTACCTGCACTTAGTCGCCCCGGTCACTTACAAGAAAGTAAGCTCCTGGGGATGAGTAAGTTTATCGTCTCGCAGTGCTGTACAGGGATGTACGAATGCCGCGAGCGCAGGGACGTGCAAGAGCGGTCAACTTGAAATGCATCGGGTAACTTCACATTCACTAAGACTTTTTGACCGCCGGAGCTCTGCACCATGACCGCACAACCCCAAGCCCTGAAAATCCGTCGCCCTGACGACTGGCACATCCATTTGCGTGACGACAACATGCTGAAAACGGTTCTGCCCTATACCAGTCAGGTCTTTGGCCGGGCGATTGTGATGCCGAACCTGGCTCCACCGATCACAACTGTTGCCGCAGCACGTAGCTACCGTGAGCGTATTCTGGCAGCTCTCCCTGCAGAACATAACTTCACGCCGTTGATGACCTGCTATTTGACAGATTCACTGGCTGCGGCGGAGTTGGTCAACGGGTTTGAACAAAGGGTATTCACCGCCGCCAAACTCTATCCCGCCAATGCCACCACCAACTCCAGCCACGGCGTGAGTGATGTGACCGGGATTTATCCCCTGCTTGAGCAGATGCAGAAGATCGGTATGCCGCTGCTGATCCATGGCGAAGTCACCGATGCCAGCGTGGATATCTTCGATCGCGAGGCTCGCTTTATCGACCAGGTGATGGAGCCGGTACGCCGCCAGTTCCCGGAATTGAAAATCGTATTCGAGCATATCACCACCCGGGAAGCCGCTCAGTACGTGCAGGAAGGCAATCGTTTCCTCGGTGCCACCATTACGCCGCAGCACCTGATGTTTAACCGCAACCACATGCTGGCAGGCGGGATCCGGCCACACCTGTTCTGCCTACCGATCCTCAAGCGCAACGTCCATCAGGAAGCGCTGCGCAGCGCCGTCGCCAGCGGTTGTGATCGCTTCTTCCTGGGCACCGACTCGGCACCTCATGCCAAACACCGTAAAGAGTCCAGCTGTGGCTGCGCAGGGGTATTTAACGCCCCGAACGCCATGCCCGCCTACGCCACCGTATTTGAGCAATTAGGCGCACTTGAGCATCTGGAAGCCTTCAGCTCGCTTAATGGCCCGCGTTTCTACGGCTTGCCGGTCAACCAGGACTTTATCACGCTGCAACGCCTGCCGGTGGCCCAGCCAGAGGAGATAACTTTGGGTAATGAAGCCGTGGTGCCCTTCCTCGCCGGTGAGAATATCAACTGGTCGGTGACCCGCTGCTAATTATTTTATTTCTGCTCTTGCCTCCGGCATTAATTTACTGTACAAATATCCAGTATACAGTTCCGGGGGCAATTATGCGTGTTGAAGTCACTATAGATAAAACCAAACCACTGCCGCCGGGGGCTATCGAAGCCCTAACTGGCGAATTCAGTAAACGGGTCAATCGCCAGTTTCCTGACACTACCGTCCAGATCCGTTATGCCGGTGCCAATGGCCTTTCCGTATTAGGCGGTGCCAAAACAGATAAAGACCTGATCGAGGAGATACTCCAGGAAACCTGGGAAAGTGCCGACGATTGGTTCAGTGCAGAATAATTCTGCAATGTAGTTGTTGCCGGGGTCGCTCTCCGGCTTTTTTGTTTCTGCCGTATTACCTCTCCCTGGAGGAAACAGCCCTATGCACACGTTCAACTTCCTCCTGCTTGCAAAGAGTCATATTTGGGGCGCCTCCGCCGTTTACCCAAAGCCCCAGGTATTCACTCCGCTAGCCGATTAATTGCACAAAAAAATATTTATTTGCAATAAACCGCAGGAAAATACCCCATGTCAGATCCTGGATGCGTATACTGTAAAAGCTCACCATGAAGTTGAGACACATTGATCCTCGTTAGTAACTCCAGCTAGTCACTACTTGATAAGGGGTCTTTATGGACAGAAATGATGAAGTAATACAGACACATCCGCTTGTTGGCTGGGATATCAGTACCGTCGATGTTTATGATGCCATGATGATTCGCCTTCATTACCTGTCTTCACTAGACCAAACAGCCGAAGAAGCACAAGTGGATCGGACTCTTTGGCTAACCACAGACGTAGCCCGCCAATTGATCAATATTTTAGAGGCTGGCATCGCCAAGATAGAATCAACGGATTATTTAGACCTTGATCGAAGAAAACATTAACCCATTCACCCTCACCCGCTAAGGCGTCGGCAATTATCCGGCGCCTTTTCTTTTGTATTGGCCCGCATCGGTTCCTGGTGCATTACCGCCGCCAAACTCTTATCATATCCGCCATCAGCGACACATCAAAGAAAGGACATGGCACGTGGAATATGACTTGATCATCGTGGGTAGCGGCTCGGTTGGGGCTGCTGCAGGCTATTATGCAACGGCCGCGGGCCTTAAGGTCTTAATGATCGACAGCGCTTTCCCCCCGCATCGTCAGGGCAGCCACCACGGCGATACCCGCATCATCCGCCATGCCTACGGCGAGGGCGAAAAATATGTGCCGTTTCTGTTGCGTGCTCAGGCACTGTGGAACGGATTAGAGCAGAAAAGCGGCGACAAGCTGTTTCATCCCTGTGGCGTGCTCACACTGGGGCCTCAGAATAGTGAATTTGTCACCACGGCACAGCGCAGTGCCAAAAACTTTAACCTCAATACCCAGTTACTGAGCGCCGAACAGATCCAACAGCGTTGGCGAGAATTTACTGCACCAGCGGGTTATGTCGGCCTGTTCGAACCGGATGCGGGAATACTGCGTTCGGAACTGATCGTTGCCAGCTACGTCAAATTGGCCAGAGAAGCGGGATGCGCCCAACTGTTTAATTGCCCAGTAACCGCCATCGAGCCAATCGAGCAAGGGGTTGAGGTCATTACTCCAGAGGGGCGCTACCAGGGGCGTAAAGCCGTGGTCTGTGCGGGAACCTGGGTCAAAAATCTGTTACCGCAGCTCCCTATTTCACCGGTGCGTAAAGTGTTTTCCTGGTATCAGGCCGATGGACGTTACAGCGAAAACAACCGCTTTCCTGCTTTCACCGTCGAAGCGCAAGACGGCTGCCACTACTACGGATTCCCGTCCGAGAATGACGGCTTAAAGGTCGGTAAACACGATGGCGGACAACCCATAGAGACAGCAGAGCAGCGTAAGCCGTTCGGCTCCCTGGCCAGCGACGGTACTGAAGTATTCGGTTTTTTGCGCCACTTCCTGCCGGGGCTTGGCGTCTGTTTGCACGGGGAAGCCTGCAGCTATGATATGAGCCCGGATGAAGACTTTATCATTGACACCCTGCCAGACTGCCAACGGCTGATGGTGATCACCGGCCTGAGTGGCCACGGCTTTAAGTTTGCCAGCGTACTGGGTGAAATCGCCGCGCTGTTTGCGCAGGATAAGCCTTCATCCCTGGACATCACTCCCTTCAGCCTGCAGCGTTTCTAACCATTCAATCCCCTGTTCGCACCGTTCAGTCCAGCGACAGGGGAAACCCTCAGCGATAAGAACCCGTCAATGCAATGATATTTATGAAAAAATTTCCTATGAACGGAAATATCTTCCTATAGCCACTGGATTTCCGAATTGATCCCACAACCGGGTAAGGCCTATTTTACATAATTAGGCTCTAGCCTGTTTTTGTATCTTCAACAAGGACGTCACTATGAAGCTACTCGTTGTGGACGAATGCTGTTTCACTCGTGTTGGGATCGCCAACCACTTTACTGACAACGCGTTTGCATCAGTAAAGTGCTGCCCAGACATCGATACCGCACTCCCTCTTCTGGCCAGTTTCAAACCCAGCCATATTTTGGTGAATCTGACCAACTACTGCCGCTACACGACAGATAATCAGTTACTTTCAGCGTTTTTCACGGCGGCCCAGCGTACAACTGTACATATTTACCTGGATGTTCCTTATCCTTACAGTGAAAGCCCGCTGCGCATCACCAGCAATACCTTTTTATTCAGCAAAGCCGTGTTATCCAATGCGCTAAAAACGCTAAGTAAAAGCCCGAGTGTGCTAATGAAGGATCAAGAGGCTCATTCACTTTTCAGCCCGCAAGAATTGACGGTAATGCGCTATTGGATGTCCGAGATGCCGAATTATCGCATCGCCAAGAAATTACACATCAGCTCCCATACGGTGTATGTACATAAACGCCATATCACCGAGAAAATCAACGTGCGTAACCGGCTGGAATTTTATTCGCTGTATAACATACTGCGCTATTTCTATCCGCCAGAACCCACCTTTAACACTGTAGGTTCGGCTTCTTTAGAACTGCGGGCCGCTATGTAAGCCTCACTTCGGCGTCATTTCCTCTATCTGACGCCCATCACCGAGGATCATGGCCACCTTGCGACCTCCATCCATAGTTTCCAACGTGATGCGCGCAATAATGGTCAAGGGGACCGAAAGCAACATCCCCACGGGCCCCATCAGCCAGCCCCAGAAGATCAGGGAAAGGAACACCACCAGCGTAGAAAGCCCCAGCCCACGGCCCATGATCCGCGGTTCCAGAATATTACCGATGATCAGGTTGATCAGAATATAGCCCGCAGCCACCACGGCCGCATCGGCAAAGCCGTTAAACAGCAAAGCCTGGATCAGCGGCGGAATAGCGGCAATGATCGAGCCAATATTGGGTACATAGTTGAACATGAACGCCATCATGCCCCAGATAAAGGCAAAGCGAACGCCAACCCAGCTCAGGAAACCCCAGACGATCAGGCCAGTTGCCAGGCTGATGGCGGTCTTGATCACCAAATAGTGCGTGACCCCTTGCAAGGCTCGGCGGATAGTGGCCATCCCTTCGGTAGGATTTTCCAACGCCTGCTGCAGCTTGAAGGGCAATACCTTCACCTCAAACAGCATAAAGACCACCGTCATTAACAACAGGAAGATGCTGGTCATCGCCCCGGAAAGGTGTCCCAGCAGGCGGGTCACCAGGTTCATGGTGGCACCAGGATCGACGTATTTGACCACCGCATCTGCCGAGAAGGTAATATCCAGATTGAAGCGTTGCGCCTGGTATTGCAGTTCGCTCAGCTTCTCCAGCATCATGCCCCGATACTGTGGTAATGAGCGAGCAAACTCATTTAATGAAGAACCCAGCATGCCAACAAGGGTCAGTAACAGCACGACAATGGCGATCACCAACAGCATCACGCCCAGCCCTCTGGGCACGCGAAAACGTTCCAGTAGCAGTACCAGCGGGTTTAACACGATGGCTAAGAACACCGCCAGCAGGAACGGCACCACGATATCTGCTGCCGCCTTTATGCCTGCCAGGATCACCACCAGCATGGCCAGCATCATGATCAAACGTAGCTTGCGGTCATTGAACTCGGGTATGCCCATGAAATTTCCTTGTATGATACAGGCCCGCCAGAGCCATTGATAAATACATGTTAGCAAATTATTTCTCGCTGTCGCAGGCATATTACCCTCAAGTTGCTGAAGGAATTAAATTAATCCTGGTTAACAAGGCGCACAAATAATCACCCGTAGTCGTTATTCAGTTATTTTCCAGGGATCTTCTGGTTATTTACTAAAAATGACAAAAACTGACAATAAGGAATAAAGCCGATAAATTTCAATTGGCCAGCTTCTCCCCAATACCGCCAAAAAAACACCCTCTCCAACGATTCCTTTGACCAACTTGCCACAACTCAAACAAATCTACTGATTAATATTTTTATGCAGTAACATAGTTAAATTTATTATTGCTTTATGTTTCTTAAAGTTTAAATATTGCTACTAGTAAATGAGTTTTGTAAGGAAAACGGATGCTCTGGAAAAATACCGCTGACCGCTTTGGTCACATTTCTGTACTGATCCACTGGTTAGTGGCGTTGGTCGTGTACGGCATGTTCGCCCTCGGCTTATGGATGGTGACACTGGGTTATTATGACGTTTGGTATCACCAGGCACCGGAGATCCACAAAAGTATTGGTACGTTGCTGTTTATCGTAATGGTGGTGCGAGTGGTTTGGCGTTTTATCTCGCCGCCGCCCAAGCCTCTGGCCAGTTACAGCCGTCTTACGCATATCAGTGCCGTGCTTGCCCATATCGCACTTTACACCCTGCTGTTCGCCATCCTGATCAGCGGCTACCTGATTTCTACCGCCGATGGTCAGGCAATCAGCGTGTTTGGCTGGTTTGACGTACCGGCCACCGTGACCGGTTTGCCACAGCAAGCCGATACCGCCGGGACTATCCATCTTTATCTGGCTTGGGCCGTCGTCGTGCTTTCGGTACTGCACGCCCTGGCTGCGCTTAAACATCACTTTATTGATGGTGATGTTACTTTAAAACGGATGCTGGGCCGCAGCACCGATTAACCCTTTGGATTTATGGAGTTATTGCTATGTTGAAGAAAACCGTATTAGGCCTGGCCGCAGGCGCCCTGCTGTTAAACGCCGGTTCCGCACTGGCTGCCAATTACAAAATCGACAAACAAGGCCAGCACGCCTTTATCGAATTCCGCATCCAGCACCTGGGTTACAGCTGGATTTATGGCTCTTTCAAAGATTTTGACGGTGGCTTTACCTTCGATGAAAAAGACCCGGCTAACGATAAAGTCAACGTAACCATCAACACCGCCAGCGTAGACACCAACCATGCCGAGCGTGATAAACACCTGCGCAGCGCCGAGTTCTTGAACGTCGAAAAGAACAAACAGGCTACCTTTACCTCTACCGAAGTGAAGAAAGATGGTGAAGGTTATGCGGTAATCGGCAACCTGACGTTGAACGGCGTTACCAAGCCGGTTACGCTGGCAGCCAAACTGGTCGGCGAAGGTAAAGATCCTTGGGGCGGTTACCGCGCCGGTTTCGAAGCCAACGGTAAAATCAAGCTGAAAGACTTTGGCATCACCACCGATCTCGGCCCGGCTTCACAGGAAGTTGAGCTGATCATCTCGGTCGAAGGCGTTCGCGAGAAGTAATACATTCTTTATACAACAAGGGCGCTGAACTTCAGCGCCCCATCTCTATCCTGCGTGCATCACCCTATTCTTTCGGTTCAGGGATATGCATGGTGGTTTGCAACAGCCCTTTCGACTTATTAAAGATTTTTACGCCATTCTCGCGGCCAGCCCGGCGGGCTCGCTGCTCCTCTCGCGGTAACTTCAGCTCTTCACGGCAAGTCTCGCTGCAACAGCTGGCAAACTTCTCGGCACAGCTTGGGCACTGGATAAACAGCAAATGGCAACCGTCGTTCAGGCAGTTGGTATGAGTATCACAAGGCGCACCGCACTGATGGCAGTTGGCGATCACGTCTTCTGAGATACGTTCTCCCATGCGCTCGTCAAACACAAAGTTCTTGCCGATGAACTTCAATGGCAACCCTTGTGCCTTCGCCTGGCGGGCATATTCGATAATACCACCTTCCACGTGATAGACGTTTTTGAAGCCATTGTGCAGCATATAGGCGCTGGCTTTCTCACAACGGATCCCACCGGTACAGTACATGACGATATTCTTGTCTTTCTGCTCCTGTAACATCTCTACCGCCATAGGTAGCTGATCGCGGAACGTGTCAGAAGGCACTTCTATCGCCTTCTCAAAGTGCCCGACCTCGTACTCATAATGGTTGCGCATATCAACGAACACCGTATTCGGATCGTCGATCATCTGGTTAACGCGATCGGCCTGCAAGTACTCGCCCACGTTAGCAGGGTTGAAAGTCTCATCTTCAATCCCGTCGGCCACAATACGTTCACGCACTTTCAGGCGCAGTACCCAGAAGGATTTGCCATCGTCTTCCAGCGCAATATTCAGGCGTACCTGATCCAGAGCCGGGTGCGAAGCAAAAAGCACGGTTTTGAACGCGTCAAAGTGACTCTGTGGCACGCTGATCTGCGCGTTGATCCCCTCTTTGGCCACGTAGATACGGCCAAACACCTTCAGTTTATCGAACTGAATATACAGGCTATCGCGAAATGCCTTGGGATCGTCGATGGTGAAATATTTATAAAAAGAAACTGTGGTGCGTGGCTCGGTTTCGGCCAGCATACGCGCCTTCAGTTCCTCATTAGAAATTCGGTTATGTAACACTGGCATGGTGTACTTTCCTGTCTTTCGGGAGGTGACTGATTGAGTGCCCACGGGCCGTTAGCCCGTGCGCGGCGCACATAATACCCGAAAATAGACTGCAACACAGCATTAACCCAGCAGCAATGATTTCCGCACAAAGCTTGACGTTATTCGCAAATACCGATAAGCCTAGTGCAAGTCAACCCACCCATTTTGACGGACCATGAGGAAATTATGAGCCAGCTGTTTACTCCGATCACCCTGGGGCTACTGCGGTTGCCTAACCGTATTATCATCGCCCCCATGTGCCAGTACTCTGCCGACAACGGCAAAGCCACCGAATGGCATACGATGCACCTTGGCCATCTGGCCCTTTCCGGGGCGGGTTTGCTGATTGTGGAAGCCACTGCGGTTTCACCGGAAGGGCGTATTTCCCTGGGAGATCTAGGCCTGTGGGACGACGCCACCGAACAGGCTCTTGGCGACGTGGTTCAGGCAGTAAAAAAACACGCCACTATACCTTTGGGGATCCAACTGGGGCATGCTGGCCGCAAAGCTTCTTGCGCCCTTCCCTGGCAAGGCGGTGCACAACTGGCCAAGAGCGAGGGCGGCTGGCAAACGCTATCTGCCTCTACCCAGCCCTTTAATCCTTTGGATGAAGCTCCACAGGCCATGAGCCTGGAGCAAATTGAGCAGTTGAAGGCACAGTTTGTCGCAGCAGCACGGCGCGCCGACCGTCTCGGCTTCGAGCTGATCGAACTACACGGGGCGCATGGTTACCTGTTACACCAGTTCCTTTCGCCACTGGCCAATCAACGCACCGATCACTACGGCGGATGCCTGCAAAATCGTATGCGATTGTTGCTGGAGATTTTCAGCGAGGTACGGGCAGTGTTCCCGGCCAACAAAGCGCTTGGCGTGCGGATCTCCGCCAGCGACTGGGTTGATGGGGGCTGGGATGAGCAGCAGTCCGTTGAGCTGACCAGTGCTTTAAAAGAATTGGGCTGCGATTATATTCATATTTCCAGCGGCGGCCTGTCACCGCAGCAAAAAATCCCGGTGGGGCCGAACTACCAGGTGCCATTTGCCGAAACCATCAAACATAAAGTGGGGATGCCAACCATCGCCGTAGGATTAATCACCGAGCCGGAACAGGCAGAAGCGATCGTTGCCACCGGTCAGGCCGATATGGTCGCGCTAGCGCGCGGTATTCTCTATAACCCCCGTTGGCCATGGCATGCGGCTGCAAAACTGGGTGCCCAAGTGCAGGCTCCGCCACAGTATTGGCGCTCAGAACCCCACAGGGTAAAAGGGTTGTTCAAAGACCATTAACAGAACCTCAAGCGGGTGTTTAGCGCCCGCTTGACCATTCCGTAGCCCCAGAAATAACTGCCCCCGCCAGCAACCCGGTTCCCGCTACGGCCAGCAAAGGGTTGTACTGCAAATACGCCCCCAGGCAACCAAGCACCCCACCGATCACCAGCAGTCCGGCACTTAACCATGACGCCAACATAGTTACCTCCTGAATCAATAAGCGAATAAAATTCGGTCTAATTAATAGGTCCATTCTTACTGCGCCTGGCGAAAAAACCAGCAGCCGCACCTTATTTTGGCCCAAAAATGGTGTTTTAATGCGGTGAGTTTTCCCGTTACAAAAGAAAAATGTCACAATACGCTATTATAAACGGCAGAAAACCATCGCATAGACCGAGTCGTTCGAGCAAGCTGTTGTCAGCAAAAAATGCTGACAACGCCCCGTAACACGACATATGGCAATTCGCCGTGTCTATGCATTTGATCTGTTATTACTGTTAAATGACTGCTTCTAAGCTGAGAACCCATGACGCAAGTTCCTTCTTTCAATCGATCTTTACTGCATCCGCGCTACTGGCTCACCTGGTTTGGCATCGGCTTACTTTACCTGTTAGTTCTGCTGCCGTACCCGATTATTTATCGCTTGGGGACTGGGTTAGGTCGATTTTCAATGCGTTTCCTCAAACGCCGGCTAGCAATAACTGAACGTAACCTGGAACTTTGCTTTCCAGATATGCCAAAAGCCGAACGTGATGCGTTGATTGCCAAGAACTTCGAATCCGTCGGGATGGGGCTGTTTGAAACCGGCATGGCCTGGTTCTGGCCTAATTGGCGCATTGAGCGCTGGTTCACCGTCAGTGGCCTAGAGCACATTCAAAAGGCACGGGACAATCATCAAGGGGTGCTGTTGATTGGCCTGCACTTCCTTACGCTGGAATTGGGTGCTCGTATCTTTGGTATCCACAATCCGGGTATCGGCGTCTATCGTCCACACGATAACAAGCTGATGGACTGGCTACAGACCTGGGGCCGTATGCGCTCGAACAAATCCATGCTGGATCGTAAAGACGTCAAGGGAATGATCCGCGCCTTGAAACAGGGTGAGATCATCTGGTACGCACCGGATCATGATTACGGCCCGCGCAGCAGCGTGTTTGCCCCGCTGTTTGCGGTGGAAAAAGCGGCGACCACCACCGGCAGCTATGTGCTGGTACGCATGGGGAAAGCGGCGATCATTCCCTTTACGCCGCGCCGCCTGCCAGAAGGCAAAGGGTACGAACTCATCATGCAGCCTGCGGTGGAAAACTTCCCTCTGGATAACGAAGTCGAGGCCGCAGCCTTTATGAACAAGGTGGTAGAAAAAGAGATCCTGATGGCACCGGATCAATATATGTGGCTGCACCGCCGCTTCAAGACCCGCCCGGAAGGTGAACCTTCGCTCTATTAATCACTACGGGCCAGCGATGTCCCACATGATATGATCACTTTATCCAGCTACAGGAGCTTCTATGTATATCGTCAGCCTGACCTATCACCGCCCGATTGAAGAAGTTGAAAGCCATCTCGAAGGGCATATCGCGTGGCTGAAACACTATTTTCAAGCCGGCAGTTTTATTGCCTCTGGCCGTAAGAACCCACGTACTGGCGGTGTGATCCTGGTAAAAGACATGGAGCGCACCAAGCTGGATGCCATCCTGGCAGAGGATCCCTTCGTCGCCGTGGCCAATTATGAGGTGACCGATGTCGCTCTCACCACCACCGGTGCCGGATTCGAAGCCTTGGTCGGTGTCTGAAATACCCCGCTCCCGCGTTATCCGGCGCGGGAATAATTGCCATTCCAATTTTTAAAACTTTATTTCATTTCACGCAAAATCACACAACTGCTCAATTGATAACCTGCGTTATTAAGCGCATACTTACCAAGCTAACTTTTTACCTTGCGCGAGCGCAAGGCACCTCTTCCCCGCACGGAAACCTATGGCCCCGGTAGCAGAACCTATCAATTGGCAACGTAACCTGTTCATCACTTGGCTTGGCTGCTTTCTTACCGGTGCGGCTTTATTCCCAACGCCAATGCGCTGATTGCTACCCAGGTGCCACGCCATCGCAGCGGTTGGGCGCTGGGCACTCTCTCGACCGGCGGCATCAGTGGTGCCCTGATTGGCGGCTTGCTGGCTGACCAGTATGGCTTGCGCCCCGTGTTCTTTATTACCGCCACGGTGCTGTTTATCTGCTTCCTGTTGACGCTGTTCTGCGTGCGGGAACAGTTCACCCCGGTGCAGAAAAAAGACATGCTGCATGCGCGCCAGGTATTTACCTCTCTCAAAAGCCCCAAACTGATCCTCAGCCTGTTTGTCACCACCATGATCATCCAGATAGCCACTGGCTCGATTGCTCCAATCCTGACGCAAGAGTAATAGCGCCATTTATCGCCAGTTGTTCTGATAAATATTGACCAAGCCCCATTTCCCTTACTTTTATTATTGTTATCACCCCGCGACGACGCGCCCCCAACGCCTAAGAATAATATTATTAACATATTGTTTTTAGGTGAAAAAATTATATTTAGAGCAATAAACAACCTGTCAATGAAAATAATGCCACAGCCAACATAAAAACCAATAAAGTAGATGTTTGTCGACTTTTCGTCTAAAAAATGGGATACAGGTACTAGACAAAACCACCATTCAGTTATCAAATGGTTAAATAATATCACGCCAGAAGTAAAATTCTGACCAAGTGAATAAAATGGCCTGCGGGTATTTCAAGCTTAATAGGCGCTGCGGCTGAGGTTTTGTCAGGTAATCCGCATCAGCAGGATTTCCTCGCTTACAGACACAGACATACCACAGTATCTGCTGCCATCGCGCAGCACATTATATTGGGAAGACTTTATGCAATCCTCTGTTAATCAGAAAGAAAGCCGGACGTTCCTCGGCCATCCATATCCTCTCGGCTCGCTGTTCTTCACTGAAATGTGGGAGCGCTTCTCGTTTTATGGCATTCGCCCGTTATTGATCCTGTTTATGGCCGCTACGGTTTATGACGGCGGGATGGGGCTAGCGCGCGAAAACGCTTCGGCAATCGTCGGTATCTTTGCTGGCAGTATGTACCTGGCGGCTCTGCCGGGTGGCTGGTTAGCCGATAACTGGCTCGGCCAGCAAAAAGCCGTTTGGTATGGTTCGATCCTGATCGCTCTGGGCCACCTGTCGATTGCCCTGTCCGCTTTTTTGGGCAACGACCTGTTCTTCGTCGGCCTGATGTTTATCGTGCTCGGCTCTGGCCTGTTCAAAACCTGTATTTCAGTGATGGTCGGTACCCTGTACAAAAAAGGCGATGCGCGCCGTGACGGTGGCTTCTCGCTGTTCTATATGGGCATCAACATGGGCTCCTTTATTGCCCCGCTGATTTCCGGCTGGCTGATCCGTTCACACGGTTGGCACTGGGGCTTCGGCATCGGTGGTATCGGGATGTTGGTGGCCTTGGTAATTTTCCGGGTGTTCGCCGTACCGGCCATGAAGCGCTATGACAGCGAAGTGGGCCTGGACTCAACCTGGAATAGCCCGGTTGCCAAGAAAAATGGCGTGGGTGCCTGGCTGATTGCGCTAGCCGTGGGCGTTGCCGCGATCGTGATTATGATCTCTCAAGGCATTATCGTGATTAACCCGGTCGCCGTTGCCAGTATGCTGGTTTACGTCATCGCCGCCTCGGTCACGCTGTACTTTATCTACCTGTTCTTCTTTGCCGGCCTGAGCCGCAAAGAACGTGCGCGTCTGCTGGTCTGTTTTATCCTGCTGATTTCTGCCGCCTTCTTCTGGTCGGCCTTCGAACAGAAACCAACCTCGTTCAACCTGTTCGCTAACGACTACACCAACCGCATGATCGGCGACTTCGAGATCCCGGCGGTATGGTTCCAATCGATTAACGCACTGTTCATTATCCTGTTGGCGCCAATCTTCAGTTGGGCCTGGCCGGCTCTGGCTCGTAACAAAATCCGCCTGAGCAGCATCACCAAATTCGTGATCGGTATTCTGTTTGCCGCCGCAGGCTTTGGCCTGATGATGCTGGCCGCACAACAAGTGTTGGCTAATGGCGGCGCTGGCGTGTCACCGATGTGGCTGGTGGGCAGTATCCTGATGCTGACGCTGGGTGAACTTTGCCTGAGCCCGATTGGCCTGGCAACCATGACACTGTTGGCACCGGATAGAATGCGTGGCCAGATGATGGGCCTGTGGTTCTGTGCCAGCGCGCTGGGCAACCTTGCCGCCGGCTTGATCGGTGGCCACGTGAAAGCGGATCAGTTGGACATGCTGCCAACTCTGTTCGCCCGCTGCTCTATTGCGCTGGTGATCTGTGCCGCCGTGCTTATCCTGCTGATCGTCCCGATCCGCCGCATGCTGGAAAACACCCAGGGTAAAAGCGGTGACAAACCGGTCACGCACGCCTGATAGACACTGAGTAATCAGCCTTAAGCCAGCGTTCTGCGCTGGCTTTTTTTATGCCTGCCAGTCACGTGCTTGCAGCACCACGCGATAACCATCCAAATCTTCAAACGTTTGCCCATGCACATCCCAATAAGGGTTGTATGCCTGCACGCGCTCAAAGCCACTGGCTAGCATCTGATCGCACCTGCACTGCCAACATGCGATGTCTGGCAGATAAAATACCAACAGGTTGTCTTGCGTGGGTGCACGACCAACCAGCACACCACGGTGATGGGTGAATTCCAGATGATAGGCATGATGCGGATGACCAAGCATAATGCCATCGAACCCTTGGTGATCTTCAAACTCACCCAGTTGTTCAAACCCCAGGCCCTGGCAATACATTTTGGCAATCGCGACCAAATGGTCAGTGGGGCGGGCGATCCGTAACACCGCGTTGGCAAGATCCATATTTCCTCCCGTTGGCAAACAGCTAGCCTAAGCCGTTTCATGGCAAAACGGCGTACAGGAAATGCGCTTTGCGGTAGCTGCAAGACATGGCATGCTGCAAAAAACACGTCATCAGGATCCAGAGGAGGAATAATGCTGTTTAACGTCGATTTTCTCCCAGAGAATCAGTCTATCGTGCCATTTTCAAAGGACTATCAGGATGGCGATAGCGAACCGGATCATTACCACAGCTGCGCTCAACTGATCCATGGCCTCAGCGGTGTGGTACAGGTAAATACGCGCGTAGGCAGTTGGGTGGTTCCCCCTGGCCGTGGTGTGTGGTTACCGGCCAAAGTGGAACATAACCTGCGTTTTAGCGGTAACGTGGCGGCACGCACGCTGTTCGTCGATCCCCTGGCCCGTGCCGATTTGCCTGCTCAGTGCCAGGTCGTGCAGATTTCTCCTTTATTGCGTGAGCTGATTATCAGCACGATGGGTATTCAGCCCGGCTATCGGCCCGGCGGACGCGAAGAACGCATTATGGAACTGCTCCTCGATGAGTTGCGTATGCTGCCGATCCTGCCCCTACACCTTCCCGAGCCACGCGGTTACCCACCCTCGCCTTGAAGCCTCTGGCTACGCGTTGCATTGTGCTACATTATCCCTTTAACACAGGCAGGTATCATGCTCATCAGGCAAGCGGTTCCCGGTGATTATCCCGCAATTCTGGCTCTACAGGCGCAAAATACACCAGACAACCTCAGCGCCCAGCAGCGACATCAGGGTTTTATCGTCTCGCAGATGAACGAAAAACAGCTGGCAAGTATCAATAGCAGCCTGGGTATTCTGATCGCCACCGAAGATGATCGGTTGGCTGGGTTTGTCTGCCTGATGCCAACCGATGCCCAGCCCCGGCCACCGGTAGTGGATGCCATGCTGCACACATTGGCCACGCAACGGTTTCAAAACCAGGCGTTGGATCAACGGCGGGTATTTCTCTACGGCCCGGTATGCCTGAGTGCCGAATGGCGGGGAAAAGGCGTGCTACGCCAGTTGTTTGCAGCGGTAAAAGCGCGAACTCAGCAGGATTTTGACGTTGGCGCACTGTTTGTTAATGAGGATAACCCGCACTCGCTGGCCGCCCATGTCGACGGCTTGGGGATGACAACGTTGACCACTTTCCACTCTAACAATCAAAATTATCACCTGGTGGTCTTCGCCACCAACGGTTAAAAAAAGGAGGAACACGCAGTGCGCATTCCCCTTTTTATCAACGCTTATCGTTAGCGTTGGCCGACAGGGTGAGCCAGTTCATTACGCGGTAACTGCCGATAATGCTCGCGCCAAGCCTCGCCCTGCGGCAGCAGCCAAATACGCTGATGCAGGCGTGACAACGCCACCGGATCGCTCAACAGCTCAAGGCGTTTGGCTTTCGCCAACTTCTCTGGCCCGACCTCCAGCGCCTCGTTCACTCGCTCTTCCCGCGTCCGATCAATGATGGTACGCAGATGGTGACGAGCCGTTGCCAGCGCGGCAGCCAAGGCGTTGTAGGATGGGTCCACCGCCGCATGCATAAAGCCGTTGCGCAAGGCACGCTGGCGATTAAGTTGCAGATAAGTGTCCGTAGCAACCAGCTCACGCGGCGGATCGTACTCTTCCGGGATCAGGAACAGCTTGGCTCGCTTGCTCTTGAGGCCAAGCGTTGCCCGGCTCGACAGCGCCGAAACAAACGGTGACAGGATCAGCGAGAAGACGATCGGTGACAGCCACCACAGGAAATTCAGATCCAGCAATGCCATGCCGCCGCCCCAAACCAGCCCCAGCAGCATTTGCGAACCGTGACGCTTGAAGGCTTCGCCCCAAGGGGTGTCATCATCATCACGCTGCGGTGAGTTCCACACCACTTCCCAGCCCAGGAACGCGCTGACCACAAACACGGTATGGAACAGCATACGCACCGGCGCCAACAGCACTGAAAACAGCACTTCCATCAGCATGGAAATCAACAGCCGGATCGGCCCGCCGTACTGCTTCGAGCCTTTCGCCCAGACCAGCACGATGCTCAACAACTTCGGTAAGAACAGCAGCACCATGGTGGTGGAGAACAGCGCAATAGCCAGCTCTGGCTTCCACTGTGGCCACACAGGGAACAGCTGCCGCGGTTGCAGGAAGTATTGCGGTTCCACCAGGGTATGCACTATCTGCAACGCGGTGGACAACGCCAGGAACATAAACCACAACGGTGCCGACAGGTAGGACATCACCCCGGTCAGGAACACCGCGCGGTGTACCGGGTGCATGCCTTTCACCAGGAACAGGCGGAAGTTCATCAGGTTACCATGACACCAGCGGCGGTCGCGTTTCAGCTCGTCTAGCAGGTTAGGCGGTAACTCTTCATAACTACCCGGCAGATCGTAGGCGATCCACACGCCCCAGCCAGCACGACGCATCAATGCGGCTTCCACAAAGTCATGGGAGAGGATGGAACCGGCAAACGAGCCTTCACCCGGCAACGGGGCCAATGCACAGTGCTCGATAAAGGGTTTCACCCGGATGATGGCGTTATGCCCCCAGTAATGGGATTCACCCAACTGCCAGAAGTGCAGACCAGCGGTGAACAACGGGCCATAGAGGCGCGTGGCAAACTGCTGCACGCGGGCATACAGCGTATCCATACCTGAGGCTTTTGGCGCAGACTGGATGATACCGGCATTCGGGTTAGCTTCCATCAAGCGTACCAGGCCGGTGAGGCACTCGCCGCTCATCACGCTGTCCGCGTCCAGGATCACCATGTAGCTGTATTCACCGCCCCAGCGACGGCAGAAGTCGTCGATGTTGCCGCTCTTGCGTTTCACACGACGGCGGCGACGGCGGTAGAATATACGCCCGTGCCCCTCAACATCGCGGCACAGCTCCATCCAGGCTTTCTGTTCAGCGACGCAAATATCGGGATCGTAACTGTCGCTCAGCACATAGATATCGAAATGCTCAAGCTGACCGGTCGCCTTCACCGACTCATAGGTTGCCCGCAACCCGGCAAATACCCGTTCGACGTCTTCGTTACAGATCGGCATGATCAACGCGGTACGGTGCGCCGGATCGATAGGCTCATCGCCTTTGATGGTCGAAGAAATGCTGTATTTATCTTTGCCGATCAACAGCTGCAGGAATCCCATCAACGCCGTCCAGAAACCGGCAGAGACCCAGCAGAACAGAACGGCAAACAGGATCAGAATGCCGGTCTGCAAAAGATAAGGTAACAGTTGCAACATCGACTGCATCAGATCCTGATCGAACATGGCGATAGGATCGATCAGCGCCCAGCCCTGATAAGGCAGGATGGTTTTCATGTACCAAGTGGCGATGCCGGTTTGCACCAGCATCAGGATCAACAGCACGTAACGGCGCATTGAACCAACGACACGCCAGCGGTTTTCCGCCGCAGCTTCTTCTTTACTGGCATGGCGATTGTGCGTCTTACGGCCCAGCAGAGAATCCCAGAAACGACCCACCGGGTTGGTGCGCCAGGCCTCGGGGAACATGCTGGTGCGTTTTACCGGCGGTGTGGCTTTCAGGATGGTGCGCCCTTCCGGGTCACAATCAAAATCGTCGTCATCGACGGCATCTGGCCAAGCCTGGCTGATGCGTGCCTTGACCGAGGCCAGGGCAATGTCATCGGCAGGCAGCGATGCCACATTGACATCAGAGGCTCCCATCTGACGATGCAGAGCCTCCAGTGCCGGGGTATCACCCGCCATCATTTGTTGTTTGAGCACCCCTGACCGCTCATCGGTCAGGGGCATTGCCGCAAGATATTCCTGGGCAGTTTCAGTAGACTTATTCATTGGCAGGTAGCTGATAGCTCCAGGTTTCCGACAAGATCTTGTCACCGTTGACCAACGCAGCACGCATTTCTACCGGTTGTTTGTCGTCTTTCACTTTCAAACGCACCGTCAAACGCCAGCCTTTGGTTACCGGATTATAGCGGACGCTGTTTTCCACCATTTCCCCGTTGTCACCAATGCTGATCTGAGAAGCTACCGGCGTCTTGGCATCCAGCGCTTTCAGAGCCGGGCCAACGAAGTCAACCAGGAACGCCACGCTGCCGTCTGGTTCGCGGATCAGGTTTGACTGCTTCACATCGCCGGTTGAACGCATGGTTTTACCCACGTAGCCAATATCCTGCGAATGCAGCTTCTCCTCATCGCGGGTGAAGTACAGACGATAATTCAATGCCAGCGGCATTTTTGCATCTGGCAGTACGTCCGGCGTCCAGAATGCCACGATGTTATCGTTGGTTTCATCCGCGGTTGGGATTTCTACCAGCTCAACCTTGCCCTTGCCCCAATCGCCGCGCGGCTCAACCCAGGCGCTTGGACGCAAATCGTAACGATCGTCCAGATCCTGGTAGTCACGGAAATCACGGCCACGCTGCAGCAGACCAAAACCTTTCGGGTTTTCGATGCTGTAAGTGCTGACCGACAGGTGCTTAGGATTGTTCAGCGGACGCCAGATCCACTCGCCGTTACCGGCATGGATCGACAGACCGTTGGAGTCATGCAGCGCCGGGCGGTAGTTCAACGTTGGCGAAGGGTTGCTCGGCCCAAACAGGAACATGCTGGTCAATGGAGCCATACCCAGCTTGCCCACTTTGTCACGCAGGAACACTTTGGACTCAACATCTACCGTGGTGTCGCGGCCGGGGTAAACCACGAAACGGTAGGCACCAGTAGCACGTGGGGAATCCAGCAAGGCATAAATCACCAGATGCTTGTCGCCCTGCTTAGGACGTTCGATCCAGAACTCACGGAAACGCGGGAACTCTTCGCCCGATGGCAAAGCGGTATCGATAGCCAGCCCACGAGCAGAAAGCCCATAAACCTGCCCTTTACCCACCACGCGGAAATAGCTGGCACCCAGCATGCTCAGGATTTCGTCGTTCTTATCCGCACTGTTGATCGGATAGAGCACTTTAAACCCGGCGAAACCGAGTTTCTTCACCGAATCGGGATCGTGCTTGACGGGGCCAAAGTTGAAATAATCCGGGCTGTATTTGATCTCTTTGACTGTGGTCGCCGTAACCTCGTTGATGATAACCGGCGTGTCGAAGTACATCCCTTGATGGTAGAACTCAAGCTTGAAAGGGGTTTTCAGCTTGTTCCATACGGCTTTGTCGTGGTTGAACTGTATCTGCTGATAGTCCGCGAACTTCATATCGCGAAACTGAGAAGGAAGGTTGCTCTTCGGGGCTTCAAAGCCTTTTCCCGCCAGATCCTGCGCCTGTTTGGCCACATCGTCGATAGAAAAAGCCCATGCCTGCGAACTCAACAACGTGCACAAAACGGTAGCACTTAACCAACTTACGCTCGTGGCGCGTGGTTTTTTTGATAATAGATTTACTAGCACATCCCCCCCTATTCGTGTGCTCAAAATATTCAAAATCCATATTAATGGATTATTCAGCTCGCCGACAACATGATAAACGTGTGTTGATGTTTACGGCTTAGAGTTTAAGCAGTTGTGCAGCGTAGCAAGCTGTGCTCAAAGACGCTATGGAAAAATGTCGGTCGCTATAGTAGGGTTTGAGTTTACGATCACCCCATTGCCGACTTATTAAGCGGGTTTACACACCCCCAGATGCAACCACCAGCGGTAACCTATGACTAACGGCACTAACCAGCGCGAGTTTTTCTTGGATTCGATCCGGGCCTATTTGATGCTGCTGGGCATTCCTTTTCATCTTTCTCTGATTTACTCCAGCCACTCGTGGGCGGTGAACAGCGCAACCCCGTCGTTTTCGCTGACGGTGCTCAACGACTTTATTCACGCCTTTCGCATGCAGGTGTTCTTCATCATCTCTGGCTACTTCTCCTACATGCTGTACGAACGTTATGACAGCCACCGCTGGTTAAAGGTACGCCTGGAGCGGGTTGCTATTCCGCTGCTGAGTTCTATCCCATTGATTACTCTGCCGCAGTTTTTTTTACTCAAGAACTTTACCGATAAACTCATCGGCTGGGATGATTTTACTCCCTATCAAAAAATAAACGTGGCGGTTTGGGAGCTGGTTTCCCATCTGTGGTTTTTATTAACCTTATGCTTATTGACCTGCGCCTGTTTTTATCTGTTTAAAAAAATTAATGCGATAAAAACGCCGATGGCACCACGGCCGATAAATAAAATGACCACTCTCAGCAATATCTCATTGTGGTTTTTATTGTATGCCTTTGTATACGGCGTGTTTCATCGCGTTATTTTAATCACCGCGCCGTATTTACTGTCTAACGGACTGTTCAACTTCGTGGTGATGGAAACCCTGTTCTACCTGCCGTTCTTCATTGTAGGTGCCTACGCCTTTAAGTACCCGTGGCTGAAAGCGGTGTTCCTCAAGCCCTCATGGCCAGCCGTACTAGGCTCGCTTGTGCTGTTCGTTGCCTACATGCTCAACCAGAAACTGCTGGCGAACAGCAGCTTTGGATTTGAACTGGAAATGATGATCAAAACCGTGCTTGGGATCCTGATGGCCAACGTAGTGTTCTCATTTGGCCATGCGTTACTCGACTACCATTCGCCACGCATTACCTATCTGGTCAACGCTTCGCTGTTTATCTATCTGGTTCATCACCCGCTGACGCTGATATACGGGGCCTTCATGACTCCGCTGATCGATAACAATCTTCTGGGTTTCCTGCTGGGCCTGGTATTCGTCTTTGCCTGCGCCTTCATGTTATATGAGTTGCACAAGCGCATCCCACTGTTACGCTTCCTGTTCTCCGGAAAAGCCTAACCTCCCTGTCCGGGCGCTGCATGCCACGCCCGCTTGGCTATAATTGATCACTCCCCTGGCGAGCCGGTGGTCAGCGCACATATTGCTCAACCTCTCGTGCCCCGTTGATGCAAAGTTGTGCTGGAGCATATTGCGGTGAGTTGTTATAACTACAGTGCATAAGAGAAAATCCACATCCCTGCCTCACGGTAGCGATTGGGCTGACTAACCCTAGGGATGGCGCATCACCATCGCGTGCGTCGGTAACATTCCCTTCCGCCACGACAGAGAGGATTTTTCATGACCGATAAACCGACCGCGGTAACCGAAGCCGTAGCAGAAAATGCCACACTACTGAAAATCCTGGGCAGACTGCTATCTGCACTGGATTCTTCCATCAGCGGCAAAGATCGCAGCGTATTGGTAACCGAGCTTTCCAGCCTCAACCTGGACGGGATCTCCGAGGCCGAAAGGAAACTGGCAGCCGAATTAATCAAGCGTGCCCTGCAATCACTCGATCACTAACCTCCCGTCTGCAAACCATTAAGCCTCCTGCCGGGGGGCTAATGGTTTTTCCTCAATAACCTATTTCCCCCATCCTCAATCAGCTGATAAATAGGCATAAAAGCCGAAATACCCGCATTTCACCTCTCTTTTCACTAAATTTTGCGGCAAGTAGCCATAATGGCACCCATTTTTTGGCAATCAGCCTTGGCGTTGTACAGGAAAAACAGGCTATTATGACTCGGTGCCATTGCTTTGGTGCCCCACCCTTTCAGCTCAACTCGCAGGAGAACATTATTTTGGATGCCAGCACGATTAATAGCTTGTTCATCATCGGTGCCGTGTTGGTGGGGGCAAGTATTCTGCTCAGTTCTTTCTCTTCACGCCTGGGTATTCCCATTCTGGTGATCTTCCTGGCGATAGGTATGCTGGCCGGTGTTGACGGCCCCGGAGGCATTGCCTTCGATAACTATCCCGCCGCCTATCTGGTCAGTAACCTGGCTTTGGCCGTGATCCTGCTCGACGGCGGTATGCGTACCCGCGTCAGCTCTTTCCGTGTCGCACTGTGGCCAGCATTGTCTCTGGCCACCGTCGGCGTACTGATCACTGCGGGTCTGACGGGAATGGCCGCCGCCTGGCTGTTTAAACTCGACCTGATCCAGGGGTTGTTGATCGGTGCCATTATTGGCTCTACCGATGCGGCCGCGGTGTTTTCGCTGTTAGGGGGCAAAGGGCTGAACGAACGTGTCAGCGCTACGCTGGAAATTGAATCCGGCAGCAACGATCCGATGGCGATGTTTTTAACCATCACCCTGATTGCCATGATTTCCGCAGGCGAAACCTCGCTAAGCTGGATGTTCATCGTCCACCTATTGCAACAGTTCGGCATGGGCATCGTGATAGGCCTGGGTGGTGGCTGGTTACTGATGACGTTAATTAATCACATCAAGCTGGCAGAAGGTTTATATCCACTGCTGGCGGTGAGCGGCGGCATCTTGATCTTCGCCCTGACTACCGCTCTCGATGGCAGCGGCATTCTGGCGGTCTATCTGTGTGGCCTGTTGCTGGGTAACCGCCCAATCCGTAACTACCACGGCATTGTGCAAACCTTCGACGGCTTGGCCTGGCTGAGCCAGATCGGTATGTTCCTGGTGCTGGGGCTATTGCTTAACCCGCACGACCTGTTGCCTATCGCCATCCCTGCCCTGCTACTCTCACTGTGGATGATCCTGTTTGCACGCCCGATTTCAGTGTTTATCGGCCTGCTGCCGTTTCGCAACTTCAACCTGCGCGAACGCATGTTTATCTCCTGGGTGGGGTTACGCGGCGCGGTGCCGGTGATCCTGGCGGTGTTCCCGATGATGGCCGGGCTACCCAATGCCAATTTGTTCTTTAACGTCGCATTCTTTGTCGTGTTGGTTTCACTGTTGTTGCAGGGGACGTCGCTGTCCTTTGCTGCCAAAAAGGCCAAGGTGGTGGTACCACCGGCTTTGGCCCCGATTTCCCGCGTGGGGCTGGATGTCCACCAGGAAAACCAATGGGAGCAGTTTGTCTATCAGCTAAGCGCAGAGAACTGGTGCGTTGGCGCGGCGCTGCGTGAGCTTAAGATGCCGCAGGGAACCCACATTGCAGCCCTGTTCCGTGGCAAAGAACTTTTACATCCGAGCGGTAGTACCCGCTTGCTTGCAGGCGATACCCTGTGCGTTATTGGCCATGAGCACGATCTGCCTGCGCTGGGTAAACTGTTCAGCCAGGCGCCTACGGTTACTCTGGATGAGCGATTCTTCGGTGACTTCATTCTACAATCCGATGCGCGCCTGAGTGATATCTCACAGGTCTATGGCCTGAATCTGCAAGACGGCGTGGACGATCAACAAACGCTCGGCCAGTTCGTCACCCGGTTAATCGGGGGCGAAGCCGTGGTGGGGGATCAGGTGGAATGGGATGGTTTAACCTGGACTATCGCGGAGATGGAGGCTAATCAAATCAGTAAAATAGGCGTCAAAATCGTTACTGATTAATCCGTTATTCGCCATTAACAGCCCGGCTGCGGGAACTAATCCGGCCAGCAAAACTCTTAATGACGGTCATTAATGCCCACCTCAGCGTCGAGGTCGGCCGTTTTATGGCACATCAACAAGCGGATAACATCTTGAATAACAAAGCGAAATTCCTTTCAGCCTTGACCGTCATCGCTTTGAGCGTTGCCTTACTGGATTTGGGTATCGCCGATTTGGTCCATCGAATACTACTTGGATGATGCAACCTGATGCAAAAACAACAAGAGAAAGACTTACTGGGAAAGGCTCTACTGACCGTTTCTGCCCTGTGCCTCGTCACCGTGGCCGGGCTGTTGATCTGGGCTTTTGTGCTGGATTGAGGCAATGTTTGGCTGTCAGACATAAAAAAACCGCCGCAGCGGTTTTTTTGGCAATTCTATCAGATCTTGCAACCTTCACAGTCTTCTTCATCCTCAAGAATTTCAGGAACTTCCCTGACCTTCTGAGCAGCATTTTTTTCCGCTTTGGCTAATTCAGCATCAATGTCAAAATCGAAAACATCATCACTCATCGCTATTTCCCAAGAATAGTCTCATGCCCAACAGATATTATAGCCAACATCGACACCGGCGCAATCTATTCAGCTCAGCACGGCCTGCGGTGCTGACGGGGTAGCTAACCTTTTGGCATAGGCCAGATCGTAAACGTCATAGAAATCAATCTCTCCCTTGTTGGCGATGATTTCCTGCATACGGGTTTTCAACACCGAATTCACCGTAGGTTCGTTCAACAGAGCCTGGATGGCCTGCGGCGATAATGCGCGTGTAAAGTACCATTCCCCATTGTAACAGACTCGCAGATCCAGCACGCCGATATCCTCAAAGCGGTAAACCGGTTTGATTTCAATCAGCAGCATGGCAAACATAAACAGAACAAAGGCAGTAAAACCCAGGAATGAATACAGCCCCATGTAGGGCACTGGGTACATCACCGCGATCACCGCAAAATAGCCAGCGAACATGGCAAAACATAACCAACGGTGGGTACGTGCAAACTCGCTGTTAAAACGCGGCTTACCATCACGCCCTTCCCGCCGGTTAATCTGTTCTATCTCTGCAACCAGGATGTTCTTAATCGTATCCATCGCCATAACCTTAATGCCTCAGCGCATCGTTACTGTCACCAATCTTAGCCCAAGCTATCACAATGACAGTTTATTGAGGTAGATCAATTCCTGTATTAATTGCGGCAAACTGTTATAGCTCGGCTCAGCGTGATTGTGATGCCCTTCCCTGCCCCTGCGCGACCATAAACATACGTTGTGCCACGTCATCCGCCTGCTTGATTTTACGTTTCTGCGGTTCGTCACCGCGATGCGCAGCGCGCACATAGGCGATTTCATGTGCCTGTTCGATCATCGAGATCACCTTGTCGCACGCTGTTTTATCCATATTACCCAATAGGGTGGTGATGATTGCCTGGTAGGCATTGGAGGCCGCAGTGAGTGCCTGTTCACGGGCTTCCAATGCCTCTATACGCTGCAAAAGAACTTGAAGCAGTTCGGTATCAGACATATCCACCTCCACTAACCGGGCAACGCTGCCTGTAATAAGTGTAGCAAGGGTTGCGCTATCATGATGGGTTTCAATATGTTGCTACTGGGATAGAATAGCGGGACATCCTCTGGAACCTTCAATACCTATAACAAAGAGCATCACATGCTATCGAAACATTACCGCTCGATCCCGTTGTTAGCCACGTTATTGCTTTGCGCTTGTACTGCCTCACAAAGCAGCGTTGAAAGACACGCCCGCCATGCCACTTATCAGTTGGCAAATGCGCATTTCGCCCCCATCCCTCAGACAATCCTGTAGCAAAAGCCACTGAAAAACATAACATTTTTTACTCAATTTGATTCAAACCCCAGATAACGCTAAGCTATATGACAAGAAAAACTAATCCTAAGGATGACATTTTTTGTTTAAAACTCTATTTATTGTGATGAGACTCTCAGAAAAAAGCCAAAAGGAAAATCTTCAAAACAGAGGTGACATTAGCCTGACTGATATCTTGACCAATAAAAATGAGCGGGCCGACGAACTCGCCTACGATCAATTTTGCATGGGATGATTTATGAAGCTAAGAAAAAAAAAGCATAAACCACTACAGATTAATGACATCACTATTATTGATGACAGCAAGTTAAAGAAAGCCATTACCGCCGCCGCATTAGGCAACGCCATGGAATGGTTTGACTTCGGTGTTTACGGCTTTGTCGCCTACGCACTTGGCCAGGTGTTCTTCCCTGGCGCCACGCCCGGCGTGCAGATGATTGCCGCTCTGGCCACCTTCTCGGTTCCTTTCCTGGTACGTCCTTTGGGCGGCGTCTTCTTCGGTGCCATGGGCGATAAATTCGGCCGCCAGAAAGTGTTATCCATCACCATCATTATTATGGCGATCAGTACCTTCTGTATCGGCCTGATCCCGTCCCACGCCTCAATTGGCATCTGGGCCCCTATCCTGCTGTTGCTGGCCAAACTGGCACAGGGCTTCTCCGTCGGTGGGGAGTATTCTGGCGCAGCCATCTTTGTGGCCGAGTATTCACCAGACCGTAAACGCGGATTTATGGGCAGCTGGCTCGACTTTGGCTCCATCGCCGGCTTCGTATTAGGGGCTGGTGTGGTGGTACTTATCTCCAGCATCGTGGGTGAGGCTAACTTCCTCGACTGGGGCTGGCGTATTCCGTTCTTCCTGGCAGCACCGCTGGGTGTGATTGGCCTGTATTTGCGTCACGCCCTGGAAGAAACGCCAGCGTTCCAGCAGCATATGGACAAAATGGAACAGAACGATCGTGCGGCAATTGAGAACCCGCCGAAGACTTCGTTCAAAGAGATCGCCACCAAGCACTGGAGAAGCCTGCTGGTATGCGTAGGTATCGTGATCTCGACCAACGTGACCTACTACATGCTGTTGACCTACATGCCAAGCTACCTGTCGCATAACCTGCACTATTCCGAAGACCACGGCGTGCTGATTATCATTGCCATCATGCTAGGTATGTTGTTCGTCCAGCCACTGGTCGGCATGACCAGCGACCGCATTGGCCGTAGACCCTTCATCATTGGCGGTAGCGTCGGCCTGCTGTTGCTGGCCATCCCTAGCTTTATCTTGATCAACAGTAACGTTATTGGCCTGATTTTTGTTGGCCTGTTGATACTGGCCGTGTTGCTCAACTCCTTTATCGGGGTGATGGCCTCCATTCTGCCTGCGATGTTCCCTACTCACATCCGTTACAGCGCGCTGGCGATTTCATTCAATATCTCGGTACTGATTGCGGGTGTCACACCAACGCTGGCCGCCTGGCTGGTTGAAACCACCGGCAACCTGTATATGCCAGCCTATTATCTGATGGTGGTGGCAGCGATTGGCCTGGTTACCGGCCTGTATATGAAAGAAACGGCCAACAAGCCGCTGCGCGGTGCTGCTCCTGCCGCCTCTGACCGCTCAGAAGCCAAAGAGCTGCTGCAGGAAACTTACGATAATATCGAGCAGAAAGTCGAAGATATCAGCCAGCAAATCGCCGATTTGGAGAAGAAAAAGCAAACGCTGATCGACCAGCATCCTAAACTGGATTAATTCTCCACTCTGAACAAACAGGCCAGAGCTCGTTAGCCAAACGACTCTGGCCTTTTTATTTCTCTCAATGGGCACAGCATGAAGCCGATCAAGATTTTGTCAGCGGCCTCGTTCTGTTGGCTTCCCCCCACGAACATGCCAACTTGCCATGACTATTCAGGAAGGCCGTAGTTATCTGGTTCGGATACCTCATTGCTCTGCGCGCCCTTAACTTCAACAGTAATAATCAAGGGGTGCCCTTGCCCGCCCGGCTTTTCAATCCCGTCGCCATGTACCAAGGATTGCCAAACGACGTCTATTTTATTGCCTTAGCCAGGTTTGTTCTTGGCCTTGGCAATTTCATCATACCGTTCATGGTACTGCTGTTAACGCAAAAATTAGGCCATTCAACAATCGTTACAAGCGCCCTGGCGATGGGAGTCACCGCACTCTATCTTTTAGGGAATCTAATCGACGGCAAGGTGTCCGATAGTTTCGCTTATAAGAAGTAGCCATATTTTATGGTTCAGGCTGTGATTGGATGCAGGATAGCCATTTTTTCTCCCATACATGGTCTAGTAGTTCATCCTGATGCATCGGTTACCCCTGGGTCTTAACAAGCTCGATAACTCGCCTGCCTTCAACTCAGATAAAATATCACTTACTCCTTCTTTACGCCCCGTAAATTTCACTAAAAAAAACCCACCAAGGTTTATTACCTAACATTCAGAAACCAGCAATCGCTTACCGCAAATCAATCCCTAGTCACATGCGGCATGACCGCACTTTAAACTCGAGCATTTAAAATAATACCGATTATCTTAATACCTAGCCAGTTCATTTGTTACGACCTGTCCAAAGCATATAATACTGAAATTGCGTGATTTTTAGGTAATTTTTAGCATATGATTTTATTAAATGTTAATTATATTAATTATGTCCCAATGAAAACCATTTTCGCTTAAAGTACTTAGCATCTGGAAAATGCCAAGTGTTGTAGGCCAAACCGGATAAAAACAAGTAGCCGCGTGTTAAATCAAGCAAATGGCAATATCCAATGAGTCAGATATAGAAGAGAATAATTATTCGTATTTGTTTTTTTCTTATCAGGCCTTGTTCGCTTGAATATATGATGCAACATCCTCTCGAAGGATAAGTGGATCCCCACATGGAGAAATGTAATGAAATTTAATAAATTAACACTGATGTTAGGTATGAGCCTGTTTATCGGTTCTGGCGTTGCCAACGCAGCACCAAGTAATCAGATACCCAAAACCATTCACCTGACGGCTCAAATTAACGATTCTTTGTTTGTGTCTAAACCCGATGGTTCCAGCTGGTATGACGTTGAAGAAATCAAGCCGGTGGATTATAAGCAGCAGAAATTTGCTAAAACTCTACCGATCCGTATTTGGAGTAAAAATGAGTCATTTAAGGTGACGTTGGCACAGCCATTGAAAATGAGCAATGGTAATTATGAAATGCCAAATGCCAAAGTCACCATTGATACCAGCGCTGGCGCCAAGGAATTAGCCACCGGCACCGCGCTTGAAGTCAAACAAACGACAAAGTCCGGCACCGAATATGACCAGGTTTACAATCTTAATATCGCGATGGACGCGCCTACTGCTGTCGACAGCAGGAGCACCAACGGCAACTACAGCGGCGATTTAGTGATGTTGTTTGAGCCTAGCGTTAGCGCAGCAGGAGGGGAATAACCCCTGCCAGGCCACTTTGCGTTGCCAAAGTGGCCATTAAAACCGGTCATAGCTTGAATCTGCAGGGAATGCATACTTAATGAGCATCAAGGAAAACACACTTTCTGTAAAAGGAAGAAGTTACCTGGTGTTATGCCAGTCAACCTTCCTGACGTTTATGATCACCATTCAGGCTCAGGCCAGCGATCAGCTTAAATTCGTTTACGGTGTTCCCGCAGGCTTTAGCGAATCTGAAATTGATGACTCAGCAAAATACGTTGCCACCATGGATGGTAACACCTTACCCGATTTTATTAGCTATTCACCGCAGTTGAACAAATTGAGTTTTGATCACCAAAAATATCGCCGCAACGCCGTCACGCCTGAGGTCATAGCCAAATTACAGAAAATACTCGATCAACTGGACTATAAACAGTGCCAGAACGGCTGTGATCTGATGATTGCTGGCGAACACGTGACAGTGGATAAAGCACGTCGCGCCATCACCTTGCGCAGCAGTGAAAGTGATTATATCCGGCCAACCACATCCTGGAGCCTGGTACATAACCAAAACGTGGATATCCGAGCGGCCAGCGATAATTATCGCGCCATGAACATCAATGGTAATGCCTGGCTGGGCATGCCAAAGCAGAGTTTTGCCTATCTCCACTGGTACGCCAGCCGCACCCGAATGATCGACAACCGTAGTCACAATCAGGGTATTTCGACGTTCTATCTGCAGAAAAACCTCGCCTCGACCTATCTGCGAGCAGGCAGACAGAACAGCATCGACTATAACTCAGGTAGCGTGAGCACCATGCTTGCCCCCAGTTTTGATCAATTTGTTACCTTGGGCAGCCAGTCGAACCTGCGTGTCAATGACGACAACGGGGAACTGGTGTTGTTCTCAACCGATGAGGGTAACTATGAGTTCTATCGTAATGGGCGCATGATCCTCAAGCGCCCGGCGGTATTGGGACGCAATGCGATCAATCTCGACGATTTACCCGGCGGTTACTATTCGGTTGAGATCCGTCTGGTCGATCGCAATGGTAATATCATCAACCGTGAAAATCATCCTATTAGCAACGTCAACTTCAATGGTTTTCCGGGATATGTCGCGTGGCACCTGACGGCAGGCAGAGATCTGAGTACAGATGGGCATTTGTTGGAAGCAGGGCTCAGCCGCGATCTTCGGTGGTTTTTCTTCAATGGCACCGCTATCAGAGGCTCGCAGAGAAAATGGGCCGCTGAAGGGAATATCAGCCGTCCTGAAACAATTGGGGATATCCAGGTCACCCAAACTCTGGGAGTGATGAGTGGTGAAAAAGGCACCGGGGGTTATCTCAACCTTGCTCTAAACGGTAATGAACTGGGTAACCTTTCCTACAGCCGTTATCTAAATAATCACGTTTCACATTATAGCTATGGCTCATCAAGCAGCGCTTTTTCTTACAGCCGTGGGTTGGGCGGTGCTCTGTTGGCTTACAACTACAGCCGTTACTCCAACAGCGAAGCGCATCAACTTGAAGCACGCTGGAACTATCGCCCCAACGGGTTATGGTCGACCTTCTCGTTGGGCGTGCAAAAAGGAGGGTTCCAGCAATCCGCAGCGAACTACGGAGTTTACTTCAACACCACCTGGACGCTGGATCGCGTACAGGGCAGTTTCTCTGCCGCCCGTTCTGGAGGGCAAACCCAGCTCAGCGGAGATTATCGTCATGCCGATACCGATACCTATGGCACCACTACGTTGGGTACCACGGTCAGCCGTATCAGCAATACCAACAACGTTAATCTGTATGCCACCCGCGAAGGTAGCCGTGGCGATGTATCACTCAATCTCGGGCACCACAACAACAGCAATAATGCCGACTTGAACTACCGCGGTATGGTCGCTGCCAACGCCCACGGGATGGCTTTTGGCCGCTACAGCAACAGTGGTGCTGCAATGCTGATCTCGACTCCAGCGTTGCAAGGAATGGACTACGGCTTTGACGTTGAAGGTTCTCCCGTTGGCAGTGGTGGCACTTACGCGGTACCGATCAGCAGCTATCAGGATATTGCTTTTGCGCGAGTCAATAGCCAGGGAAGCACACAGGATATGAACGTTGAAATCCCCGCCAACATTACCCGAGCCCATCCCGGCCAGGTTTATAGCGCCAAGGCCAGCGTTGATATCAACCTGCTTTACCATGGTTTTCTGCAAGACGCACAAGGGGAACCGGTGAGCGGAACCATTCTTGAAACCGGCGATATTGCCTACCCTAATGGCCTGTTCTCCATTGCCAGCAAACTGCTGTTGCCAACCATCGACGTCGAAAATAATCGCCGTCGCTTTCGTTGCGATCTGAGCAAGCCGCATAACAACGTTTACCCCTGTTCGCCACTGTAGTGCCGAACATCGCCTTACCGGAGCTTTTATGAAGAAGATACTCTCTCTCATTACCCTGTTGGTCAGCCTGAGCGCAACCGCAGGGCCACAATTAATGGTAACCCCCGTCAGCCTCAAAGTGTTCAATCACCACGAACAACGCGTGTCGGTGCGTAACACTGGCGATGCTCCACTTTACCTCTCCATCTCATTGGCAAAGGTGAACAACCCCGGCGAAGTACAGGAACATAAGACGCTCATTAGCCAGCTCCCGCATCCAGAACTGATGGCTACACCCAATAAGTTGACGCTCGGCCCTAATCAGTCACGCGATATCCTGCTCACCTCACTGCAAGAACCTGCCAACGAGACGGTATATCGTTTATATGTGGTGCCGGTTAAATCTTTGAATATTAGCGGAACACCAGACAACAAAATTACCGCCCCTTTAACGCTTTCGGTAGGTTATGGCGTATTGATTCGCCATCTTCCTGCCCCGGCTAATCAGCGTAGTGCATTTGATCACCGTTGCAGCGCTGGTGAACTCACTTTGTATAACCGCGGTAATGTTCGCCTGCTACTGAGCCAGATTAAAACGGCGTCCAGCCAAGCTGTACCTAACGTGTTGGCACTCTTCCCCGGCACGCCGCAAACGTTGAAAACCAGGCAACTGAGCGGAGAACTGGACGGTAAGCGGGTGGAAATAGCATGTCCGTAAATTTCTGCTGCAGATTTGGCCTGTTGGCCCCCCTGCTGTTCATACCAAACAGCTATGCGGGGGGGAAATTAAGCCTCTCGCAAGCTGAGCTGACCATCAAACCGCAGGCTCGTTTACCAGAGCTGGTGGTAGAAAACCAGGGCGATGGGCCTCTGTATCTGGATGTCACGCAACAGCTGCTGACCAACCCGGGATCTCAGCCAGAAACGTTGGTCGATATAGGCAATACCGAGTCACCTTCACTGCTGGTGACGCCCTCTCGCCTAACCCTCGGCCCTGGGCAAAAAAGAAATATGCAATTGCGCGTGCTTGCACAACCGGAGAAAACGCAGGTATGGCGTATCACCTTCCGGCCACAACAGAAAATGCATGTTGTCACCGATGGAGTTGCCGCTACCCGTGCGCCGCTGCGGATCAGTATTGGCTATGGCGTAGTGATTTATCAGGCAGGGGGTCAACGATGAAAATAAGTTGTTCAACAGCCTGTACGCTACTCGTGGCATTATTGACCTCAGCCTTGAGCTCCAGGGCCGACGCCGCGGTGGTCATGGTGAAAGGGAAAACCACCAGTAGCATCAGCGCAACCGTCGTGAAGCGCAACCAACTGGTCGTCACTGACGCCAACGGTGGCTGGTACCAACAGGAAATGGAGATGTTTCAATATGGCGCAGCGAACTCCCCTTACAAAATCGAGCTGCCACTGCGGATCACCTCCAGCAACGGCACTTTTCAGGTAACTGTGGATGAAGCATTAATACTCCGCCATACGCAAACGCCGACCCTACAATTTCAGGCCGCTGAGATCGGCATGGCGAGTGTGGAAGGTAGCGTTCAGGCATTGGCAGTCGGCCGACCAACCGTATTCCATAATCCCCCAGCGGCACAACCGTTGCAAGACAGCATCGGCGATTACCGTCTCCACATTGATGCTTTGCCACCCAAAGGCGATTTCAAAACCACCGCGGGTATTTATCAAGGGGAATTGAAACTCACTTTCGAACCGGTGGCAAAAGCAGAACAATGAAACGGTCTCTAATTATCTTGTTAGCTTGCCTGGGTGGCGCGTACCTATCGGATAGCACTGCGGCAATCGATATTTCGCCCAAACGTATTGAGCTGCAAGGTGACACAGCGCAAACCATCACCATCAGCAACAACGGCGATCGGATGGAATACGTCACCATCATGACCGAGTTACTGACCAATCCAGGTGTTCCCTTTATTGATGAACAACGTATTCCCTTGGGATCGCTCTACCAGCCTACGCTGTATGCGGCGCCGTTCAAACTAACGCTTAGCCCACAGCAGCAAAAGGTGATCACCTTACGCCCGTTGAAAAACGTCGATAGCGAAACCGTGTATCGCCTTAATATTCGCCCGGTGGTGCAGTTTCAGGGCACTGCAGCAGAAAGACCTGCCGCCAGTATCGCTGTAAACCTGAGTTTCAGCGCACTGATTCGCCAGCAGCCAAAACAGCAAAAACGACAGCTTGATGTCCAGTGCGAAAGCGAGGGCGTACTTCTCACAGCCAGTGGCAATGTTCATGTCGCACTCAAAGCAGTACAAATCGATGCCAAAGCACCCGCAGATATCAACATCTATCCAGGAACACCACAGCGGCTGCAAGGTAGACACATCATACTACCTGGATATGGCAACTGCCTTGCAGGCCAACGCACGGAAAAATAGCCATGAATATCATTATTTTCGATCAAAACCGTTTGTATGCAGAGGGATTGAAACGCCTGATAAAAGAACACCACTCGTACCGTGCTCGTATTGCGATCAATGATAGACATTTACTTGCTAAAGCACATCTAGTGATCCGCACGCTAGCCTTTTCCAGCCAGGAAGATTGGCAAAGTGCCTATAATCTTCCCCAGACGCTGTATATCTATCACCTCCCCGCATGCGACGATATGCAACGCCGTAGCAACTCATTATATCGCTGCGAACCGCTGAATATCACCCTGGATACGCTGGAGCCATACCTGAGCCATAGTACCCGCGAACCTTCCCCGGCATCAATCATTCGCCCACTGTCTACAGCTGAAATCCGGCTGATGAAATTGATCAAACTGGGTTGGCATGATGGAAAAATAGCGGCCAGTTACCGTTTAAGACCCAAAACCATCAACCAAATGCGCTACAACGTGATGAAAAAAATGGGGCTTCACAATCGCCTGGAACTGTACCCGTTACTCAACCAACTGCATGTCTAGACTGCTGACTCAGCAAGGAACTCTGATGAAATACCTGATTTCTCTTTTTGCATTACTGCTGGTTGACGCCAGTTTAAACTGTGCATTAGCTGCGTTAGAAAATAAACCCTATCCGATAATTTCTAATATCAGTAACTGCTCTGTGGCTAAATACGATGACCACTGGGATGTTAGATTTACCGTCGCGTGGGATAAGATGACAACTCTCGCACCGGGAAAGAACTGGGGGAACGCTATGTCTCGGGGGATCCTTGTTTTTCAATTTGACCACAACGGCAACATGGTAAACACATCGCTTCCGCAAGAGCATATTACTATGATGGGCTTTCGGGCAACTCGCATTGCTTCCATTGGTTCCGGTGTTTTGTTTTACGGCACTGAAATCACCTACGGGTGGGACAATTACGACAAGCACCAGGCGGACGTGATGCTCAAGATTTATAAACCCAACGTGGCCAGTGTCGCCTTACAAGCTGCCAATGTTTATAACGAGGGCTTCTTACTAGATGAAAAAGGGGCAGTCTATTTTTCATCTTCAGTGACAATACCAGATTGCCCACTGATAACTGACACCACCAAACCGCCCGCTATCGTAAACCTTACCATGAACGCCCCAGACTGGGCTTTGGGGGAAATAGGTACAGGAAAACAGCAAAAAGTGCTGACCAACAGCGCAGACCGCCTGTGTATCAACTACCTATCTACTGAGAGTAAAGACGAGGATTTTATTGTTAATGCGACTAGCGCTAATGGGATCGTCAATAATCGCTTCGTGCTGAAACACAGTCTGAAACCCACTAATACCCTGCCTTATACCCTAACGCTGGAGGGGGCAGGCAAACAATTTATCTTACCTAACAGCAATCATTCCACCGTAAAGTTTGACAGCAGCGCTAACCAAACCTGCTTTACTCCCACGTTTGATCTGTATGGCAGTGATAATCAGGAGCCCGGCGACTATAGCGATGTTATCACCTATGAGATCGTCACCAAAAGTTAATCAACCTCTTTCGCTCTATGGTTGCAGCCCCGGCAATAATCTCGTAAATATAAAGTGGCCAAGGTGACTTGGCCATGCTGACAACGCTGCGGCTTCTTAATGCCACTTACCGATGGTTTTACCGTCACAATAAAAATACCCGATATAATGACCAGCAGGCCAATACCCAATGTGAGAGTCAATTGCTCCCCCAGGAAGACAACGGACATCAGTAAGCCTATCACCGGCACCCCAAGCATCGCCGTCGACATGCTGGTGCTCGACAACCACATGCTGGCGGCATTCACAGCAACAAAGCAGAACGCGGTCGCCAACGGTACGCTGGCCAGCAGCATTTGCCAGGGAGCAAACTCATAAATCGAGTTGGCCGCTTTGGGGTCAGTGTAATGAGAAAAAGTTGCAGGAGGTACCGTTGGCGAGTGTAATCAACAAAACTGAAAAGTATGTTGCTTTCGGCTTCTACCTTCCGAAAGCCTCTTCTTAAGAGGTTTCAGCGAATTTCAGGCACAAAAAAACCGCCTCTCGGCGGTACGACATTACTACATATTGCTTTGATTATTCTTAGTTTATTTTCCTGGTACCCGGGGCGGGACTTGAACCCGCACAGCCATAAGCCGAGGGATTTTAAATCCCTTGTGTCTACCGATTTCACCACCCGGGCTCGGGAAAATTGGAGGCGCGTTCCGGAGTCGAACCGGACTAGACGGATTTGCAATCCGCTACATAACCGCTTTGTTAACGCGCCTTAATTCTGTTTACCTTTGCAGGCTAAGCTCGTAATTACCAGCTTTACTAAATTTGGAGCGGGAAACGAGACTCGAACTCGCGACCCCGACCTTGGCAAGGTCGTGCTCTACCAACTGAGCTATTCCCGCATTAATCAGAACTTGCTGATTTTTTTAACTCTTTTGGCAACTCACCGCTGCCGTCTGATGCGATGCATTCTACTTATCTGGCGTGATGAGTCAATAAAATTGTTGTCTCATCAGGTTCGTTTGCCGATTTTTACATCGCTTCGATCAAGGTTCCAGCAAATCGCGGCGTGCCGCGTTCAAATATTGGAACATTGACCAGAAAGTCAACACGGCTGCGATGTACAGCAAGCCGAACGACAGATACTCCACCGTTCGCTCTGGCCGCCACAACAGGCCAACCAATGACATCATCTGCGCCATGGTTTTCACTTTACCAATCCACGAAACCGCCACGCTGCTGCGCTTGCCGATTTCCGCCATCCATTCACGCAACGACGAGATAATGATCTCGCGGGCGATCATGGTTGCCGCAGGCAGAGTGATCCACCAGGTGTGATAATGCTCCGCTACCAGCACCAAGGCCACCGCCACCATCACCTTATCGGCAACCGGGTCGAGGAACGCACCGAAGCGAGTTGTCTGCTTCCAGCGACGGGCTAGAAAGCCGTCAAACCAATCGGTTACAGCAGCAAACACGAAAATGACCGCACAGAGCATCGGTGCCCAGACGAACGGCAGATAAAACGCCAGTACGAAGAATGGGATCAGAACTACGCGGAACAGGGTAAGCCAAGTCGGTATATTCAATTGCATAATGCTGGTAACTATCTGGCTGGAGTGGAAATTAAGAGTATGTTGCTACATTGCCCTCAGTGTTTCAATGCATTGTAGATCTTTTCTGCCAATGCTTGTGAAATACCCGGCACTTTTGCAATTTCCTCAACGCTGGCGTTCAATAATGGTTGAAGTCCACCCATATACTTCAACAGCACCTGACGCCGTTTTGGCCCAACGCCGTCGATCAGTTCCAAGGCGCTGGTGTTTTTAACTTTCGCCCGTTTCTGGCGATGACCGGTGATCGCATGGTTGTGTGAGTCATCACGAATATGCTGGATCACGTGCAGTGCCGGTGAGTCCGAAGGTAGCGAAATCCCCTCCCCCTCAGGGACGAAGAACAACGTCTCCAGCCCGGCTTTGCGATCGCTGCCCTTGGCAATGCCGATCAGCAACGGTTTGTGCTTATCCCAGGTCACGTTCAGCGAATTGAACACGTCAATCGCCATACCCAGTTGCCCTTTCCCGCCATCAATAAAGATGACGTCCGGGATCTTGTTCTCTTCCAGAGTCTTACCATAGCGCCGTTTCAGCACTTGCGCCATTGCGGCATAGTCATCGCCCGGCGTGATACCGGTAATATTGTAGCGTCGATACTCCGAGCGCAACGGACCGTTGCTGTCGAACACCACGCAGGAGGCGACGGTCTGCTCCCCCATCGTGTGGCTGATATCGAAACACTCCATCCGATTAATTTCGGTCAGGTTCAGCGTTTTCGCCAGTTCTGCCAGCCGTTGATGAATGGTCGATTGCTGAGAAAGCTTGGTGACCAGCGCCGTCGAGGCGTTGGTACGCGCCAGCTTCAAATAACGGGCACGATCGCCACGCGGCTTGCTCTGGATCTGGATCTTGCGACCAGCCAGTTCGCTTAGCGAGCTAGCCAGCAGATCTTTTTCCGGTAACGTAAAGTCCAGCAGGATTTCTGCAGGTAAGGTGCGAGCCTGGCTGCCTTGTAAATAGAACTGGCCCACGAAGGTTTGCACCACTTCACTCAGTTCTGTACCGCCCGGTACTTTCGGGAAGTAGCTGCGGCTGCCTAACACCTTGCCCTGGCGAATAAACAGCACATGCACACAGGCCATACCCGCATCGAAGGCCACACCGATCACATCCAGATCGTCGCTGTCTCCTGAGACAAACTGCTTTTCCGTCACCCGCCGTACCGCCTGGATCTGATCGCGGATACGTGCAGCCTCTTCAAAATTGAGCAGCTTGCTGGCATTTTCCATCCGCGTAATCAACTGGTGCAGCACCTGCTGATCCTTTCCGGACAAAAACAGGCGAACATAGTCCACTTGCTGACGGTACTCTTCCTCACTCACCAAACCGGCAACACATGGCCCCAGGCAACGGCCAATCTGATACTGCAGACAAGGACGGGAGCGATTGCGGTAGACACTGTTCTCACATTGACGCACGGGGAACAGTTTTTGCAGCAGCGCCAGCGTTTCACGGACGGCGTAAGAGTTGGGGAATGGGCCAAAGTATTCACCTTTGGCATGCTTGGCACCACGGTGCACCGTTAGCCGTGGGTGACTATCGGCACTCAAAAAAATCAGCGGATAGGATTTATCGTCGCGTAATAGAACATTATATCGGGGCTGATACAGCTTGATATAATTATGCTCCAGCAGTAGCGCCTCGGTTTCCGTATGGGTAACGGTAACGTCAATTTGTGCGATATTTTTGACCAGCGTTTCCGTCTTGCGGCTACTGACCTGAGTACGAAAATAACTCGCGAGACGTTTTTTCAGATCCTTGGCTTTACCCACATAGATCACCGTACCCGTCAGATCATACATGCGATAAACGCCAGGCTGACTGGTTACGGTTTTAAGAAATGCCTGTGCATCAAAACGATCATTCACTGCTTGACAATGTCTCCGCGTTGAACAGCCCGTGTCTGATCGCCAGATGGGTCAACTCAACATCCCCGCTAATATTCAGCTTGGTGAACATACGATAACGATAACTATTCACTGTTTTAGGGCTGAGATTCAGTTGTTCTGAAATCTCATTCACTTTCTTCCCTTTAGTGATCATCAACATAATTTGTAATTCACGCTCAGACAAGGTGCTGAACGGGTTTTCCGCCTGTGGCTCCAACTGGCTTAATGCCATTTGCTGCGCGATGTCGGAAGCGATGTAACGCTGGCCGGCATGTACCGAACGAATCGCGTTAATCACCTCTTGCGGTGCAGCGCCTTTGCTCAGATAGCCAGCCGCACCAGCCTGCATCACCTTGGCAGGTAACGGGTTCTCAGTATGAATAGTCAACATGATGACCTTGATATCGGGCGTGTAACGTACAATCTTACGGGTGGCTTCCAGCCCCCCAATACCCGGCATATTCATATCCATCAAAACGATATCGGCAGAGTTGCCGCGGCACCATTTTACGGCATCCTCACCGCATTGTGCTTCGCCAACAACTTTAATGCCTTTGATATCTTCAAGAATGCGTCGTATCCCTGCGCGCACCAGTTCGTGGTCATCAACAAGAAGAACGCTAATCAAGGAAAATTCTCCAAAATAGGGGAGTAACGCAATCAATCAGCCACTGTCATCTAAACAGATATTACTTGGTTTTCAGCAAAGAATGAATACAGATTAATACTTACTCTCGGTTAACTATGACCAGGTTTGTAGACCCCTGCGCCACCTTTGTTACGATTAATCCACTCGTTAGCGGATAAAAAACCATCAAGCCTATTAGGCTCAACACAATACCACGATGATACGCCATCTGGCGGGAAATTTAATCGCTATTTTCCTAAACCAGATAATAACCCCCTGACAATTATCAAACGTAACCATATGAATTACAAAAAAATAACAAAATTACGCCATTTTTAATCACGTACAAACCGCTGTAGGTAAACCCTTATTCAGAATACATAACCGTCGTTGGCGGCGAAAAAGGTGACATTTCAAGAGAAAGTATCCGACTTAAATGTCAATAGTTTGCAGATGAAATAGTTATTCATCACATCGAATTAAGCCAGTATACTTTATGAAATTCACGCTACCTGATAGTCCCTATCCCTTAACTCACTATAAATGAGTATGCGAAGGAATTACACCACTAGCGAAAAAAATGCCCTGCCCACCTGCTCTTCCGGGCATAAAGCCACCGCCACTCGGCCTCACGCGATACGAAAAGCCCATGCTGTGCTATACTCCGCGCCCTAAATGAGGTACGGGGTCTGCCTGGGTGAGTCGGCAGCCGGTAGTTGTGCATCAAACCGCATTTCACATTTCACTTCAGGCTTATGCCTTAAAATTCAGGAGATAAAATGAGCAACGTTGACTTCACTACGTCTGCAAACCCGGAAGCGCTGGCCACCGAAGTCGCCTGCCTAAAAGCGACTTTAACGTTGATATTAAAGGCAATTGGCCAGGCCGATGCCGGTAAAGTGATCATCAATCTGGAACGTTTTGCCGCTCAGGTGGATGACCCGGATCAGGCTGAAATATTCAAGAACAGTATTCAGCAGATCAAGCACGCCTACCGCCAATAAGCCATGCGTTATCAGGCCCCGTTTGGGGTCTGATAACGGCTTGGCAGTGTAATTAGCACCACGCCCTCAGCGGTTGAATGATAAGTTTCGTAACCGAAAAATTGCGTCATCGGCTTAATCAACATTCATTCTAATGAATCAATCATCATTTAATTAAACGGCAATAGGATTACTCCCATTTAAACATTAATAATATTGTGGGATTTTTATTACCCCAGTATTGTTCGTATCGCGAATAAATAGCCCTATGGACCAGGAATTAACTGACACTCCCTCTCCCTTCGCCCAGGCATCTACACGTGCATGCTGCCAAGCACTGTTTTTCTTTGGGGTAATTGGCCCGCAAGACGCGGGCCGGGTTTGATTAATCCTCTAACTACTAATTATCTGACTACCATCACCGAGATCTTGGCGTGGCGAACAATGGCGGCCGCATTCGAGCCGAGTAGGTAGGTTTTGACACTAGGACGGCGGGAACCAATCACGATCAGGTCGGCTTCGATTTCCTCGGCAAGTTGCAACACCTCGTCACGTGGCGAACCGAAGCTGATGGTATAAGAAAGACGTTCCAACGGCAGGTCGATCTCCGCCATGAGCTTCTTCAACCCCTCTACCGCCTTCACTTCAGCCTGATTTTCAAACTCTTTGATGCCAAAAGAATAAGCGGTCACAAACGCCGAAGCATCCGGCAAGGCATGGAAGAAATGCACCTTAGCCCCGGACATCTTGGCTAGATACACCACGTGTTCGAGCGCATGTTCAGTCAATACATCTTCGGCAAGATCTACCGGTACCAAAATGGTCTTGTACATATTCAATCCCCTCTCTGTATTACCGTGATGAGCATAGCTTACCGCTGGCCAATGGGAGCTTGTACCTATTTATGATGCTTTTGTGATCGACAGGTGTTCCCGGTAGCTTGGCCAGCTTTACTCAACCAATGATTTTTACTTTTGTGATTTGTACCGCAAAACCAACCAAATGTGCGCAGCACGCCCGGCGATCCTCTGCCAAGCCGCACCAGTTGCAGCAATAAACTGATTAGAACTCAACTGCTCCGCGCGCAAAAACCCTTACTACCGCCCCCTCAATACAGGCAGGCATTAAGATTAGTTTAATCGCCTCTTAGCATTAGTTTTTCTCATGCGAATTTTATAACCTCTATTTTAATCAATAAGATAACCGCTATCAGCACTGTTCATTTGCCCTGGTAAAGAGTAATCTTCCGCCCCCTAGACGTCCGATTTGCCTCCCTTGAGTAAAGAACAATCGGCTTTTATCCCACCTTATTATGTTGTAAATATGTTGCACAAAGGTGGTGATATTGAGTTACCTTAGTTTTTGCCGGAAAAACCGGCTAATACAGATAAAAAAGAGCCACTTCAGAGCTCGCCATTCCACTCACGACAGGTAAAAACAGGACAGCATACGATGGTAGATCATTCTAAAATAGCAGTGGACGCCACGCCCGGATCAGAAGATCACCTAAGGCGAAACCTCTCAAACCGACATATCCAGCTGATCGCTATCGGCGGTGCCATTGGTACAGGTTTATTTATGGGTTCCGGTAAGACCATCAGCCTGGCCGGGCCTTCCATTATCTTCGTATACATGATCATCGGCTTTATGCTGTTCTTCGTGATGCGCGCGATGGGCGAACTGTTGCTCTCTAATCTTCAGTACAAATCTTTCAGCGACTTTGCCGCCGATCTACTCGGCCCCTGGGCAGGGTTCTTCACCGGTTGGACTTACTGGTTCTGTTGGGTGGTCACCGGCATTGCCGATGTGGTGGCCATTACCGCCTACGCGCAGTTCTGGTTCCCCGATCTCTCCCAATGGATTGCCTCTTTACTGTGCGTGTTGCTGCTACTCAGCCTGAACCTGGCAACGGTGAAAATGTTCGGTGAGATGGAGTTCTGGTTTGCGATGATCAAAATTGTCGCGATTGTGGGTCTGATCATCGCCGGTCTGGTGATGGTGGCAATGCACTTCGAATCCCCAACCGGCAGCGTCGCCTCCTTCTCCCATTTATGGAATGACGGCGGCATGTTCCCGAAAGGCATTAGCGGCTTCTTTGCTGGCTTCCAGATTGCGGTGTTTGCCTTTGTGGGTATCGAACTGGTGGGAACCACTGCGGCCGAAACCAAAGATCCGGAAAAAGTGCTGCCACGCGCCATCAACTCCATCCCGATCCGCATCATCATGTTCTATGTCTTCGCGCTGATCGTGATCATGTCGGTAACACCGTGGAATTCGGTAGTGGCCGATAAGAGCCCGTTCGTCGAGCTATTCGTGCTGATCGGTCTCCCAGCCGCCGCCAGCGTGATCAACTTCGTGGTGTTGACCTCTGCCGCCTCTTCCGCCAACAGCGGCGTATTCTCCACCAGCCGTATGCTGTTCGGTCTGGCACAGGAAGGCGATGCACCTAAATCCTTTGCCAACCTGTCCAAGCGTGCGGTACCGGCAAACGGCCTGACCTTCTCCTGTATCTGTCTGCTGGGCGGCGTGGTGCTGATCTATCTGATCCCGAACGTCATGACCGTGTTTACGCTGGTCACCACCGTGTCTGCCATTCTGTTTATGTTCGTCTGGACTATCATTCTGTGCTCGTATCTGGTCTACCGTAAGCAACGCCCGGCTCTGCACCAAAAATCGATTTACAAGATGCCTGCCGGTAAGCTGATGTGCTGGGTATGTATGGCGTTTTTCGTCTTCGTACTGGTGCTGCTGACGCTGCGCGAGGATACACGCCAGGCGCTGGTTGTAACACCGCTGTGGTTTATCATTCTGGGGATCGGTTATCAGTTTGTCCGCCGTAAAAAGGCGGTCTAACCTGGTTATTGCAACGCCGCGTTCCCACGCGGCGTTTTCTCAGGTGTGGCATTCAACTAGGCATAGCATACGGTGCCCTACGTCAATGCTGCTGACTTTAGCTTGAGCCGAATACGCAACTCACTGACAACCACCCCCGGCACAATCAATCCTGCGCCAATCAGCGCCAACCCTGACTTGCCCTTCCTGATGGCTGCAATAAAATGCACAATTTCTGCCAGTATGGGGAAAGGCTGGCAATGGGCAACAGCCTGCCGGATGAGCAGCATGACTCCCCGCCCACGGCCGGAGGGTTGGCAACAAATCCTCCAGGTCCTGTTACTCTTCCTGCGCCGGGACTTCCGGCAGCGTTTCCAACGGCGGCTGTATCCCCTCAGAGATGTAATCTTTGGCAGCCAGGGGGCGCTCGTTGCCCATAGCGTCTTCCACCACCACATGTTTGATAGCGCCATCAGAAAGTATCACTCGCCTAATTCCACATTCGGGTTCCATATCGCCTCCCTAGGTTAATGTCTACCCCTCAAGTTTAGCCTCTAAGGTGCCTGTCGGATTGCTCTCTTGGCGTTTATCTGAATGCCACTCGCATTACTTATCACATCCTCCCTGTTAGCGGAGCTACATGCGGCAATACACTCTGTATGGGCAGCAAAAATTATCACTGCCAGTGATACATAGAAGGTTAATCATCAATCATCCCTATCTTGTTTGCGGAACCCGAGCAGGGTTAAAATGCCGCTCAACCTACCGCTCACCCGTTGAACGTCCGGTCGATTCAAGCTCTGTCCGCCTGCCAGCCAAACAAGACCAGGCGTTCTATTTTTTGCGTACTGCAAAGGGAAATAAGTCAGTGTCTAAAGATTTTGATGAACTAATAAGAGACATGGATCTTATTATTGAAAATGTAGACAGTTTCAAGGCTATGGCCCCACGCACGCCGCCACCGGCGGTAGAAGCGCCGCCAGCAGCCCACTCCTACGATTCATTCTGCGAAAACATTGCGCTGAAAGTGGTATTGAAGGTACTGCTGTCATCGGTAGACAAGATCGTCAAGGTACAAATCGCCAACCGGGTTGAACAAGAGATCACTCAGATCGAACAACAGGTCGTCTTGGCTGGCGGTGGCCCGGTCGCGCCTGAAGACCTGGCACAAATGACCCACTACGTGCGCCGTACCGTTCACGATTTACTCAATTGAGTTCTGCCAGAAAAACGGCTTTACATTGGGTAGGAAAGGTCGTTTCAGACCGGAAAGAATGGCTTGGCAAGTATCGGCATTCAGATGACAGTTAAATAACCACCGCCCCCCGAACGAATTAAGCGTACTCCAGGCGTTTCGGTTGCAAGCCGGGCGTTTGGAGTTTCGTCACCTTGACGGCTTTCGCCGGATCGCCTGCCACAAACTCCAGGGTGGGCGAGTAGTAAAAAGGCAACCAAGCCTCGAAATTCTCCTCCCACTCCCATTTGACTGGGCATGGCCACAGAATATCTTCATGCAGAATGTAATAGATCCACCTCCCATGTGGGCGGCGTGGCTTACGTGTTTTCATAATGCCATCAATACTTTCTCACCTGTTGTAGGCTGGCCGCTAAATCGGTCGGTCAGCCATAATACCTCAGTGGAGCCACTTGAAGCGAGGAACACCACGAAACGCGGTGCTCAACAGGTAATTATACGATAACGGCACGGATTGTGCGGCAAAGTAGCGGGGTTTAATCCGCTAATTTGCGCAACGATGACTACGAGGTGATGATAAGTCTTACTACATGTTCAGTGAGGCGTAATGCTGTTGGCAAGTTAGCTTGCTCTAGTCACTCCCCTCTGCCCTAAAGGGCGACTCCCTGGTGAAGCACAATATTTTCTATTCGGTATACTCTTGAGAAAGGACAATTATTCCCTTCTCTTACCCTCAACATACCCATTTTTTGCCACCAGGGATACAGGTGAAAAACACCCTTGTAATCATTTCCAATAAATGTTAACTAAAGCTAATCAATACAAATACTTTAATGAACACTTGAATTATTAGCATGAAAAGGAAAGGTTGGCCATGAAAATTAACGTAACGGACACCCCTAATCCGCAGGATGAAGAGTTCGTGATTGACAGCCTCTGGGCGCACAACCATCAGTATGATGCGGTAGATATTCATCCGTTATTCCTGACCGTCACCGACGATCACGGGCAGATTGTGGCCGGGCTGGTCGCCAGAACTTGGTGGGGGGGATTAGAAGTCCAGTATCTGTGGGTGGGTGACGAGCATCGCAAAAAAGGCTACGGCCGTGACCTGATGCTGCGAGCGGAGCAGGAAGCGCAGAAACGGGGTTGCCATATGGCCTATGTCGATACCTTCAGCTTTCAGGCGCAGGCGTTTTACGAAAAACTGGGGTATCAGCCTTACGGCAACCTGGCGGGCTATGCGCATCGCCATACTCGCATCTATTTAGCGAAAAACATCTGATAGCGCTGAGTATGAGGGGTTCCAAATGGATTCATTTTGGCAGAGCAATGAATTATATTTAAAAGGTCTCATCACCATGATGGAACATTTAAATGAGCCTTGGGGCATTAAAGATTTATCCTCACGCCATATTTATATGAATAAGGCGGCCTATCTTTATACCAACACACCTCTGAATTTCGATATTGCGGGCAAGCTTGATGGCGAATTCCCCGCCGATTGGGCAGAATTCGCCCCTGACTTGCAAGAACACGATCGAAAAACCGAAGGGGCGCGGGATCGCGTAGCCGTCATCGAAACGCACTTCTGGTACGGTAGCGACACCTTAGTCCCCTTTATCAGCGAAAAACTGCCTATTTATAATGATAAGCAAGAGCTGGTTGGCACTATGTGGAACGCCCGTCCGCTGGACACTTTTTCACCGTTAAAATATATCAACCAGCAAAAACCCAGCGTATTGACTACCGAAGTCAGCATCCAGATTTTTACCCAGTCGGAGCTGGATATCATATTTTTGATGCTGCAACGCTATACCAATAAAGAGATTGCCAGGCTATATGACGTCAGCAATAAAACCATAGAAAACAGAATCTACAACATCTACCAAAAAGCCGATGTGCATACGCTCCAACAGTTCGAAGAGTATTGCAAACTGGTGAATTTGGACAGCTACATTCCAGTACGCCTGATTGAAAAAGGCATCCAATTTATTTAAACGTTAACGAGAGATTATCGTGATTAAAATTGAAGACTACCCATTGAGCCGGGTACCACAGGATAAGAGGGTCTCCTTTCTCAGCGTCGCCATCGTGCATATGGGTATGCTAACGGCCTTGGACCAGTTTATGTTGGGTGCCGTGTTGGGCAACTCAATGACCCTGACCGATGCCTTTATCGCCATCTTTATCGGCAGCCTGATCTTTGGGGTCGTGACGTTCGGTCTTGGGTTGGCAGGAATGCGAGAAGGCATTTCCGGTAGCCTGCTGGCTCGCTGGTGTGGCTTTGGCCGCATAGGCTCGGTGCTTATCGGCCTGGTGGTGGCCGTCAGCCTGCTGGGCTGGTTTGGCATTCAGAACGCCATCTTTGCCAAATCGCTTAACTTTGCCTTGGGTGATCGCCTGGGCTTTCCCCTGTCAGCCTCACTGTCGGGCCTGTTTTTAACGGTGCTGGTCGCTTTTGGTTTTAAAGCGCTACGCATCACTGCACGCATCGCGGTGCCGCTGTTTATCCTGCTGGTGTTCTTTATTTCCTACCACGTCCTCTCCGGGCAGAAACTGCATGAGGCCATTCTGCTGGCACCGATAGGGGAAGCGTTGACCATCAGCGCGGGCATCACCATCGTGGTCGGCGGCGCCATTGTTGCCAGCCTGATGACCCCAGACCTGACCCGCTACTCCAAAAACAAGCGCCACGTATTTGGCATTACGCTGCTGACCATTATTGCCGGTGAATTCGTGGTTAACGGCCTGGCCATTTTTATCGCCAAAACGCTCGGCACCGCAGATGTGGTGACGATCATGGCCCAGAGCGCAGGCGGTATCGGTTTGCTGGTTGTGGTATTCTCCACCCTGCGCGTTAACGATCTGAATCTCTATTCGTCGTCCTTGGGCGTGGTGAATGCGGTGGAAGGGATTACCGGTAAAAAGCTGAAATATACCGCAACCACGGTAATTATCGGTCTGTTAGGCACGCTGCTTTCGGTACTGGGGATCCTGGATCGGTTTGTGGATTTCCTGACCGTGCTGGGCGTGGTATTCCCACCAATCCTCGGCGTCATGCTGGTGGACTATTTCCTGCTGCGCAGCCACCGCGATGCTCTGGACGCCAGCCGCCAGCTTGGCCAACTGCCGCAGGAAACGCCACTGATCGGTTGGGCAGCGATTATCGCCAGCATCGTTGGTAGCGTAATCGGTCTGGTGACGGAATGGGGCGTGCCAACCATTAACTCACTGTTGGCGGCCAGCGTAATTTACTGGTTGTTCAAGCGCCTGTTTGGTCAGGCAACCAGCCTGCAAACCGCATAACCCGTAAGGGCGCAGCAAATCATGCTGCGCCCGTTCAGATAATCAGCCGGTCAGCTCGCGCGGCCGGGAATAACGATATTACTGTCCGCCAGCGATCCCATCTGATTAAACATCACACAGGCCGCATCCACGATATGCATGGCGATGGCAGCACCGCTGCCCTCACCCAGCCGCATATCCAGATGCAGATAAGGCGCCAATTGCAGGTGCTCAAGGGCTGCAGCCGCCCCCTTCTCCGCAGAGAAGTGTGATGGCAGCAGATAATCACGAGCCTGTGGCGCAATACCACAGACCGCCAGCGCAGAGGCATAAGAGAGAAAACCATCAAGGATCACCGGCAAACCGGCGGCCGCAGCCCCCAGCATCACGCCAGCCATTCCCACCAGATCGTATCCACCCAGCTTCGCCAACACGTCCAGCGCGTCTTGGGTATCCGGCTGATTTACCTCAATCGCCCGACGTACCACGTCCACTTTGTGGTGCAAACGATCGCTGGGGAAATTGGCACCCATGCCGACCACTTCCTGCGGATCGCGGCCGGTAAAAACGCTAACTAACGCTGCTGCTGGCGTCGTATTGGCCATCCCCAACTCACCAACGCCAAACAACTTCACCCCAAGCGCCGCCTGTTCCAACGTCAGTTGAGCCGTGGCCAACAGTAACTTTTCTGCCTGCTGGCGCGTCATTGCCGCCCCGCGAGCAATGTTGCCGCTACCGCGCCCGATTTTCATGTTGATCAGGCCCGGTAAGGGTTCGCTGTCAATACCAACATCTACCAGCTTCACCTCGGCACCGGCATTGGCCGCCAATACACAGACGCCGGTATTCCCTTTTACCATATTCAGCGCCTGGATCACCGTCACTTCACGCGGTGACACCGCCACCCCTTCGGCATAAACGCCGTGATCGGCCATCATGACGATAATTTGCTTGCGGCTGGCGACCATCCCACTAAAACCGCGCATCCCGGCCAACTGGGTTGCCAACTGTTCCAGGCGGCCAAGGCTGCCCGGTGGCTTAAGCAGGCCGTCAATCTTTGCGGCTGCCTGTTGCATGGCGGCCGCGTCCAACGGCTTAATCAGGTCGATTAACGATGACAATGTTTGCATAACTTTATTCTCTGCTTGCAGGCTGCCAATGAGCCTGGCTGTTAAATACTTTTAGCGTGACAAACCCCTGGTTGAGTTCCACCACGCTGTAGGCTCCCTGGGTAAACGGGAAATGCCACATCCCGGCGGCAGGCAGCTTCAGCAACCCGGCAAGCAGCAGGCTCAGAGAGCCTTGGTGCGCTACCAGCAGACGATCGCCATCGCCCTGTTCGTCCAGCAGACGTTGGGCCTGTTGGCCGATGCGCTGCGAAAATAGTGGAAAGGACTCCCCCGCTGGCGGGCAGGCTAGTTGCCAATCCGCCACCCAGTCGGCCCAGGCAGCACTATCCTGCTGCTGCAAATCCTGGTGATGGCACATTTCCCAGTCGCCAAAATTCATTTCGTTAAAGCCGCCGTCGGGTTGGATCGCCAGCTCCCGCTGCCCAAGCACGATCTCGGCGGTACGGCGGGCGCGTAATAACTCGCTGCTGATCGCCTGCGTAAAAGGCACCCCGGCCAACCATTGTGCGACCTGCCGTGCCTGCTGCTCACCTTGTTCGGTCAACGGCAAGTCGGTCATGCCACAAAATACGCCTTGCCGATTCGCCGACGTTTGCCCATGTCGTACCAAAAATAGCCGCATCACGCTCACTCACAGCAGTGCCAGTAAGAAGACCAACTCGGCAATTTCTATCGCCGCGCCCAGGGTGTCACCGGTTTGTCCACCCAGACGGCGGCGCAGATAGGCCCGTAGCAACAATATGGCGATCAGCGCACAACCAAGCGCAAACAGCCCCTGTCCATGTGCCAACAAGGCGACCAAAGCGGCTCCCAGCGCCAGGGTGAACAGCGTTTGCCCGCCGCTAATCTTGCCAATATAAAGGTTCCCCAGCCCGTTACCTTCACGGGCATAGGGCTGGCGATACATCATCAATACCACCAGGCTCCGGCAAACCACGCCTGCCGCGGCCAGCGTGGCCAACATCGGCACTCCACGCAGTGCCAGCTCGCTAATCACCAACACCTTAGCCACGACGATAAAGATCAACGCCAACCCACCATTGGTGCCAAGGCGGCTATCGCGCATGATCTCCAGCATTTTTTCCCGGATGCGGGCCGAGAACACGCCGTCACAGGTATCGGCCAATCCGTCGAGGTGGAAGGCCCCGGTAACCAGAGCCAACACCAACACGTAGCCCAACGCCGCCAGTGGCCCCCCACACCAAGGAGCCAATAGGGTAAAGACAGTGCCACCGATTGCACCGACGATCAGGCCAATCAAGGGGAAACCGACGATGCCGCGCTGGTAATTATCCATCGCCAACCCGTGTGTCCAACTGGCGGGCAGCGGGATACGCGTCATCAATTGCAGGGTGGCCCAAAACAGTCGCAAACTCATTTAATCTTGACCTCAATACCAGAAATCACCAATAACACCGACTCAGCGGCGGCGGCCAAGCGCTGGTTAACACGCCCGGCAATATCACGGAAGTGCCGTGCCAAACGGTTTTCCGGCACAATGCCCATCCCCAGTTCGTTGGTGACCAGATAGATCGCCGCCGGGCTGCGGGCGCAGGCGACCAGCAGTTCATCGATCTGCTGATGGATCGCCGTTTCAACCATGGCAAAGTCGATACTTTCCACCGGCGTGTCCCCGGTCAGCTCAAACATCAGGTTGGCGATCAGCGTGGTAATACACTCCAGGATGACCGCATCTCCCGCCGCCGCCTGTTGGTCGATCACGCTGGCCAGTTGCTGGCTCCCCTCCCAGGTGCGCCAATGCGCAGGGCGGGCCTGGCGATGCAGCTTGACCCGTTCGGCCATTTCCTCATCGGTGACCACCGAGGTGGCGATGTACAACACCCGGTCACTGACACTGCTCGCTAACCTTTCGGCCAGCGAACTTTTGCCGCTGCGTGCCCCGCCGGTGATCAGGATCATTGGGCCACCGCTTGCTGATGCTCGGTCATCAAACGATAAATCTTACCCATATCAATATGTTCCCGCATCTTATCGGCCAAGATATCAAACTGTTGCTGCTTGTAATCGGCATAATCGAAAGCCGGGCCGTCGTAAACCGCCAGCCCTTTACGCTGACGCAGCTCGTTTAGCAACACTCGGCAAAAAGACCCACTGTCGAATAAGCCATGAATATAGCTGCCCAACACGTTACCGGCGGGGTTCACTGCCCCGTCAAAGGCGCTGTCCGGCTGGCCATTACGCAGGGAAAGGCGGGCAAAAGGCGTAGCCTCCGAACCAAGCTGGGTGGTCCCCATATGGATTTCGTAGCCAACAACGTCCTGCTCACCACAGCCAGACCAGAGGCCGGGCAACCCAGGCTGACATTGCGCTGTCACCTGCGTAGTGACTTTTTGCGGTGCGAAGTGGGTGGTGACATCCAGCAATCCCAAACCCGCCATCTGTTCCATTCCTGATTCCACGCCATCAACAATGTGCTTGCCGAGCATCTGGTAGCCGCCGCAGATACCCACGATCTGCACTCCGGCCCGGTGCTGCGCCTGCAACGCCGTCGCCAACCCGCTTTGTTGCAGCCATTGCAGATCCCCCAGAGTGTTTTTGCTGCCTGGCAGGATAATCAGATCGGCGCCGGCCAGCGCCGCCGGGTGCGAAACATAGCGCAGCCCCACGTCTGGCTGGGCCGCCAAAGCATTAAAATCGGTAAAATTGGACATATAGGGCAGTTGCACCACCGCAATATCCAGCTCATGGCTGATGCCTGTCAGGGCATATTTGCCATTTTGCAACGCCACGCCATCTTCATCTTCCAGATCGATATTCAGCCAGGGCATCACACCCAGCACTGGCAAACCGGTCAGCGCTTCAATCTGCTCCAAGCCCGAATACAGTAAGGCAATATCACCACGGAATTTATTAATGATCACCCCTTTCACCCGCGCTTTTTCTTCCGGCTCTAGCAGTGCCAGCGTGCCATAAATGGCGGCAAACACACCGCCGCGATCGATATCGGCCACCAACAGCACTGGCGCATCGGCGATCACCGCCATGCCCATATTGACGATGTCGCGATCGCGCAGGTTAATTTCCGCCGGGCTACCGGCCCCTTCCAGCACCATAATGTCGTAACTGCTGGCCAGGCTGTGATACACCTCGCTGATTTGTTGCTGCAACTGTGGCTTGTACTCGTGATAGCTGACCGCGTCCATATTACAGGCCACTTTACCCATCAGCACCACCTGCGCCTTGCAGTCGCTGGTCGGTTTCAACAGCACCGGGTTCATCCGCACATCGGGGGCAATACCGGCGGCCTCAGCCTGAAAGATCTGCGCCCTGCCCATCTCTTCGCCACGGGCGGTAATGCCAGAGTTGAGCGCCATATTCTGCGATTTGAACGGCGCACAGCGATAACCATCCTGCATGAAGATCCGGCACAGGCCGGCAACCAGCACGCTTTTACCCACATCGGATGCGGTTCCCTGCACCATGACACACCGTTTCATCACATTTTCTCCGCGTTACGCTGGCGAAGCAGCGCAAACAGCTGTTGTTCCGTCTTGCACAGCGGCAAACCGAGTTCGCCGTGTAATTTCACCAACCAGGGTTGTACCAACCCGGCGGCCGCTAACTGTTCCTGTTGCATAAACACCTGGGTGGGTTCCCCTAAGCTGACTAGCCGCCCATGGGAGAGCACATACAGGTGATCGCAGATAGAGTAAATCAAATCGATATCGTGGCTGGAGATAATCACCCGTTTTCCCTCAGCCACGATGCGCTCGATAATGGCGATCATCTGTTGCCTGCCCGACGGGTCCAGCCCGGCGGTGGGTTCATCCAGCAGCAGATATTCCGCCTCCATCACCAGCGCACCGGCAATCGCTACCCGTTTTTTCTGGCCGTGGCTTAAATGTTGGATAGCTTTATGCCGAAAACCCTGCGCATCCACCAGCGTCAACGCCCGGTCAACCCGCTGAGCGATCAGCGGCTTATCCAGGCCGAGATTATGCAGGCTAAACGCAATATCGCTGTCGATATCGGTATAAAATATTTGCTGTTCCGGATCCTGAAACACGGTGGCGACCCGTTGGCGCAGTGCCCGCAGACTGCCTTTGTCGTAGCACAGCGGCTCCCCTTGCCATAATACCGCGCCCTGCTGCGGGCGCAGTATACCGGTCAAATTCATCAACAGCGTCGATTTACCGCAGCCGTTGGCCCCCAGCAGACCGGTTACGGCATGTTGGCTAAAATCCAGGGTCAGATCCTGTAGCACCGCTTCATCTTGATAGCTGAAGCACAAATGTCGGGTAGTCAGCATTACAGGTGGAATTCCCCTTGGTAGAGTTTGGTATCCAGCGCAATCACCATTTGCTGATAGCGGATCATCACGCGGGTAAACAGCATACTCACCAGCAGGGCCGTCGAACGATAGCTGCTCGCCAGCGAGATATAACCAAAACGCAGCGACTGGGCGCGATGGATTGCCGCAGCCTCTTCGGCAAAGATAAAGATAAACCGCCAGGTCAGCAGGATCTGTTCGGTCAGCAGCCGTGGCACATGGCAACGTTTCAGCAGTTGGATCAGTTGGGGGAACGGCGTGTTCAACATAAACCAGAAGGTGGCCGCCAGGGCCGCCAGGCTGCGCCATAGCGTCTGATTAGCGGTGTGTAGCCCGAGCCTGTCGATGCCGAACCACCAGCTTCCCAGTTGCACTCCCCACCACAGGCTATCCGGCTGGCGGGCTAGCGAAACCATAATGGTCAATACGCCGATCAGCAGAAACGACAGCGGGATCGCCAGCCAGCGCAAATAACGCAACGGGCCAATGCGCAGCAGGTAACAGGTCGATACCGCAATCATCAGCAGCAACAGCGCCTGATAGAGCGGCGACAACACCATGGCCAACAGTAAAAACAGGCCGTAGAGCCGCAGTTTTACCATCGGCTCCCGTTGCCGCCAGCGGCTTTGTTCGCTGAGCCGATCAATCCCCAGCAGGCTCACGGCGTTTACCCCGATAGTAGCCCAAAATATAGAAAATCACCGCCGTCCCCAACGAACCTTGCAGGGTGAACAGCAGGCTCTCGATCTCCCCGCTGGCGGGTTCATACAGCGGCGTAAACCACGGCGTATAGTCCGGGGCGGTTTGCTGGATCAGAGCTTCGGCCTCACCGTCGGAGCCACCATACTCACCGCCGTGGTCGATAAAGAACGGCAGGATAACCAGGGCGATCACCATCGCCAACAGGATTAGGGTCTTTTTCATCTCAATGCCCCGCTGCCGGTATGATCCGGCGTTTGGTTAACTGGTCATAGATCATTACCGTCAACAGCCCTTCGGCAATGGCGATCGGGATCTGTGTCAGGCAGAACACCCCCATAAATTTCACGCTGGAGCCGAAGACGCCAAACTGTGGATCCGGGAAAGCCATCCCCAGCTGGATCGAGGTTACGAAGTAGGTAGCCAGATCGGCAATGGCCGCACACAGGAAGACGGCCACGTCCCGCCGCACCCCGGATTTGCACGCCAGTTGCCACACCAGATAGCCTACCACCGGGCCAATCACCGCCATCGACATACCGTTAGCGCCCAGCGTAGTCAAACCACCGTGGGCCAGCAGCAGCGCCTGGAACAGCAGTACAATCGCCCCCAGCACCGCCACGACGCCTGGGCCGAACAAAATCACCGCCAGCCCGACGCCGGTTGGGTGGGAGCAGCTGCCGGTAACCGAAGGGATCTTCAGCGCCGAGAGCACGAAGATAAACGCCGCGCACAGCGCCAGTAACACCTTCTGGTTGCTGTCGTCGCTGACGATCTGTTTAAGCCGCCGCATGCCGATATACAGGCAGGGTAAAAACAGCAGCCACCAGGCCATCGCCCATAGCGGCGGTAAAAAACCTTCCATGATATGCATGGCAAACGCGTCTTGTGGCAGCGCCATCATCAGCAGCGCGAATGCCAATCCTAGCAGCGAGAGCTTCCCGGTTTGTGTTTCCATCTGTTACTCCTTGGTGAGCCAATGTTTGTTCACTACCACGGTAGAGAAATAGGGTAATGGCAGATCGGCAGCAACCTGGTTCAGCCGCCGCCAGCACTGCTCCCCTGGCAAGGAGGCCTCCGCCATCAGTACCGCGTGCTCAAACAGGTTCAGGCGAGCCAGCAGCGACTGCACCAGCGGCAGACGGCCATACACCTTCATCAACACCACGCTGTCGTGCGTCAGTAGCGCCTGCTCCAGCTCGGCCTCTGGCGCAGTACAAGACATCACGGCCAACGACTGCGATTCCATAGCTAATGGCAGCGCAGCACGGGCAGCAATCGCCGCAAACGAGGTGACGCCCGGCACAATCTCCAGCCATTCCGGGCGGCCAAGACGCGCCAACAGAAACACCCAGGTGCTGAATAACATGGCGTCGCCCAGGGTGATAAATCCCACCAGTTTCCCTTGCGCGACCTCCGCCTCAAGCTGCTGGGCCACCTCATCCCACACCGCTTGTTTTTCACTGTCATTGCCACTCATCGGGAAATGGCAGGTGCGGATCTCGGTATGCGGCAGCAGATATTCCCGCACGATCGATAACGCCAGGCTGTCGCCCCCTTTTCGACCGGCTGGAGCATACAAAACATCCAGCTTCCCCAGCCGCCGGGCGGCACGCACGGTGATCAGATCGCTGGCCCCAGGGCCGACGCCCATGGCATACAGTTTTCCGCTCATTCCACCGCCTCCAACTCACTCTGGCACAGCGCTGCGGCCAGATGATCGGCAAACATCTGGCGGATCAGTGGGTTCTCGCCCAATCCTTGCAGCCAGCTTTGAGTCTCGATACCGGCTGCCGTAATTTGTGAGTGCCAGGAATCCGGCTCATCCGAGGCCATATCATTGATGGCATGATCGCCAGCCACTAGCATCAGCGGCATCAGATGCACCTTGCGTACCCGTTGTTGCTGCAAACGGGCTATCACCCCGTCCACTTCCGGATAGCTTTCAACCGCCCCCACCAAGGCCGGGAAGTTCTGCGCCGTCATCAGATGGTCAAGACAGGCATAGGCAGAAAACGAGTGATGGCTGGCCCCATGCCCCATAAACACTACGCGCTCGTCGGCGGCCAGCGGTGGCATCTGCCCGCGTAACGCCAACAGCAGTTGCTGATAATCGTCATAACCGGTGAGTAACGGCTTGCCCAGCACCAGTCGCTGGAACAGCTGACCACAGGCGCGCACCTGGTTTGCCACTTTTTCGTACTCATCGCCGTTAATGATGTGCAGCGACTGGATGGCAACATCCTGATAGCCCGCAGCCGCCAGGCGATGTAATGCCTGTTGTGGATTGTCGATCGACAAATCATCGCGTTGGCGCAGCTTGCGGATAATCATTTCAGAGGTAAAGGCGCGAAACAGGTCGCGGTCACCATTGCTGGCGGCCAACTGCTGTTCGCAGGCTTCGATATTTTTTTGCCGGGTACTCTCGTAACTGGTGCCAAAACTGATCACCAACAGCGCTTTTTTCATCCTGTTTCTCCTTGTGATTGTTGCCAGCCAGACAGCCGCTGGGCAAAGGCTTGCAGCGAGTTGACCTGTTCGCCCCAGCCTTCACTTGCCAACGGCTGCGGGCGGCGCACGACAATGCAGGGAATGTTCAAAGCCAGGCTCGGCTCGACCTTTTGCAGATAACCGCCTTCATTCCCGGACTCTTTGGTGATCACCACGTCCGGCTGGCAAAACTCATACAGCGCGCGATTGAACTGCGCACTGAACGGGCCGCGCAGGGCGATAATGTTGTCGACCCCTAGGCCCAGCGCTTCACACTGCGCCAGCACCTCAGCAGTGGGTAACACCCGCACCAGCAGCACTTTTTCTGGCAGCCCATACCGGTAATCCGCCAACTGTTTGCTGCCAGTGGTCAACAGCACCCTCGGTCCCAGGCTTTGGGCCAATTGGCAGGCTTGGGCAACATCATCAACCTTGTGTAATAACGGATGGGATAACCGATCAATTTCACTGGGCCGCTGGTAGCGGGTCAACCGCACGCCTTGCCGACGGCAGGCCGCCAGCACGTTCTCGCTCAGCGCCGTTGCGTAGGGATGAGAAGCATCGATCACCCAGCGAATAGCGTGCCGTTGCAGATAGTTTGCGATCTCGTCGCTATCCATGCGCCCGACCACCACTTCGCCGAGAATGTTACCCGCCAGTTGCCGCCCTGCCTCACTGGCCACCGACAGGCTATAGCGCTCCCCCGCTTCATCGAGCAGTTGGCAGATTGCACGGGCATCGCTGGTGCCGCCGAAAATATGGATCACAGGGCATAGCCTCTTGGGGTGATCATCAGCCCGTTGCGGCAATAGGTGGTGTGGTTGCCCACGATCACCAGGCTGGTCATGTCTACCGGGGTGAAGTCCATCTCACCCAGCGTCGTCAGCCACTTCTCCTGTTTTTTACGTCCCGCCGCTTTCACCACGCCAACCGGCGTAGCGAGGGATTTATGCGGTTTCATCAGTTCAAAGGCGCGGGCCAGATGCCCTTCCCGGCCACGGCTGCGTGGGTTGTAGAAGCAGATCACAAAGTCGGCCTGCGCGGCGGCAATAATACGTTTTTCGATCACTGGCCATGGGGTCAGCAGATCGCTCAGGCTGATATGGCAGAAATCATGCATCAGCGGCGCACCCAGCAAAGAGGCCGCAGCGATGCTCGCTGTGATCCCCGCCACCAGCTTCACCTCCAGATCCAGCTGCTGCTGACCTACCAACTCCAGCACTAGCCCGGCCATGCCGTAGATGCCGGCGTCACCGCTGCTGATCAAGGCAACCTTATGGCCAGCCAAAGCCAGATCGATCGCCGTCTGGCAGCGCTCAATCTCCTTACACATGCCGGTTTTGATCACCTGTTTATCCCCGGTCAGGGACTTCACCAGATGGGTATAGGTTTTGTATCCAACGATGATTTCCGCTTCACGGATCGCCTCAATGGCGTCCTGAGTCATCATCGTTTCACTGCCCGGCCCAATGCCGATTACGCTTAACATCAATGTGACACTCCCAATGTCATGGTGATCCCTTGCTCACGCAGGGTATCGCCAACCAGTTTTCCTGCGCTCATCAGCCAGGCCACCGGCTGTGAAACGCTACCGACGCCGACCGTGGCGCGCACAAACTCAGAGGCCGGAAAGCGCCGTTCGTGCTGGCGCAGCTCGTCGCTACTGAACAGCTCGAACGGTATCCGCCGCGCTTGCGCCAACTGCTGCAAGGCGAGTTCGTCTTTTTTCAGCGTGACGCTGCCGATCGCCCGCAGCGCCAGAGGGTCAAAATGCTGGTCTGCCAACTGCCGTTCCAATAGCTGAGTCAGCAGCGCCAACGAGGTACCCCGGCGACAACCGATGCCCACCACCACCCGGCGTGGCACCAGCTTGTAGACCAGCAGCGGTAGCTCAGGTAAGCGATCGCGCAGGCTGACGCAGACCAACGCATCCAACTCTGGCAACGCTTCCAGATCGGCAACAGCGACAAAACCCCGGGTATCGCAACGCGCCGGCTCATCCCGCAAAGGTTCATCCCACCACAGCCCAACCCGTTGCCCGCTAACCAGCAGCTGGTTAACGGTTTTCACCGCCAGGCGAAAATCCGACATCCCGGCATCTAACTGCGCCGCCAGCGTATCCAGCGCGGCCATCTGATTGACATCGGTGGCAGTGGTGATCACCGGATCGGCCCCCAACAGCCCCGCCAACCTCAGCGTCAGGGCATTGGCCCCACCCACATGACCTGACAGCAGGCTGATCGCATGTTGCCCACGCTCGTCGATCACCACCACCGCCGGATCGGTCAGCTTGTCCTGGATCAGCGGGGCAATCACCCGCACCGTCAGGCCGGTAGAACCGATCACGACCAGCGCCGAATAGCGGCCGAATGCTTCACGCAGCGTCGCACCAAAGCTGGCGTTAAACGGCAGGAAGCCGGGGACCAGCAGCTTTTCACTGGTAAAACAGCTGAGCGGCAGTTGCGCCTGCAAACGTTGCGCCAAGCGCACACCGTTCGGCGTCAGGCAAAAAACTGCGATGGACTCAGGCTTGGCGATATTCATGGCTGAACCCTGCATCGTAGAGGCGGGAATAGTGGTATTCCTCCCCCAGAAAAGCGCCCACCAGGATCAGCGCCGTTTTGCGGATGGCGGCATCGCGTACCTGCTGGGCAATATCCGTCAGCGTGCCGCGCACCGTTTGGCTCTCTTTCCAGGTGGCCTTATAAACCACCGCAACCGGCGTCTGCGGGGGATAGCCACCAGCAAGCAGTTGTTCCACCACCCGATTTATTTCCTGCACGGAAAGAAAAATCGCCATCGAGGTCTGGTGGGCGGCAAAGGACGCCAACTGCTCCAGCGGCGGCATCGGCGTACGCCCTGCGATACGGGTAATGATTAGGCTTTGCGCCACTTCGGGAACGGTATATTCCACCCCCAACTGGGCGGCAGCACCAAGGAAGGCGCTCACACCTGGCACCGAGACAAAGCCAATGCCCTGTTCCCCCAGAACCTCGCCCTGCTCACGGATCGAGCCGTACAGCGAGAGGTCGCCGGTTTGCAGCCTGACCACCAGCTTGCCAGCGCGAACGCCATCTACCATCAGCGCGATAATCTGCTCCAGCGTCAGCCCCGCGCTGTCGTGCAGTTCGGCCTGGGGTTGGCAATACTCCAGCAGCTCGGTATTAATCAGCGATCCGGCGTAGATCACCACCTGCGCCTGTTGCAGCAGCCGGTAACCCTTCAAGGTGATCAATTCGCGATCCCCCGGCCCCGCACCGACAAACCAGACTTTCTGTGTGTCCCAATGGGGTTGCTCAGACATCGTTACCTTCCTTGTAGCAAGAGATGAGATAGGTCGGATTGTTGGGTTTGAAGTAGTGGCCGCTGCCTAACGACGTCAGGGCCGAGTACTGGATCTGCTCCCCGGTTATCGCCGATACACCGCGTGTTTGCAGGCAGGCCAGCGCCTCGCTGAGGTTGTTGAGTAAAATAAACGTCAACACTAGGCGGCCGCCGGGATGCAAGCGCGCCAACGCCCAATCGATTAGCTCCGTCAGTTGCCCACCGCTGCCACCGATAAACACGGCATCGGCCTTGGCCTCCAGAGTCATAGGTGCCGTACCGGCCACCACGGTGACGTTTTCACACCCCAGCCGCTGGCGGTTTTCCGCAATCAACGCCAACGCAGCCGGGTTACGTTCAATTGCGGTGACCTGCAAAGCAGGGAAACGCAGCGCCGCCTCCAAAGCAACACTGCCTGTGCCAGCGCCGATGTCGATCAGGTGCCGCGCGTTGGCCAGTTCCAACCGTTCCAACGCCAATAGCCGTACCGTTTCTTTGGTCATAGGCACCCGCTGACCACGTAAAAAAACGTCATCTTTCATTGAGGATCACCACTGCGTTGATGTCATAGCACTGCGCCACTGCCTCGGGTCGTAGGCGATAAATACGTTCCGTGGGCAGCGAAAGGTTTTCACCGATAATCAGGCGGCGCGTCAAACCGCGCTGCAAAATGGCGTCTGCGATAGCTCGCGGCCCGATGATGGCATCGGTCACCATCGCCACCTTGTCGTGCTGCAACAGCCAGTCAAAATCCGGCGTGCGGCCGTGGCTGCTGGTGAGATAGATATCGTTCATGTCCAAGGGGATTTGCGCGCACAGATACTGGATCGCGCTGATCCCGGGAATAATGCGCAGCTCGGCGGGTGAGAAATGAGCAGCCAGCCACTTGCCAATGCCGTACAGCAGCGGATCGCCAGAGGCCAGTACCACGATGTGCCGCTGTGCCATTGATTGACGTAGCCAGGCCAGCAGTCCGGCCAGATCGGCATCCAGGCGCCGGGTGTTATGCTGTGAAGTCGCAAAGGTGTCCAGATGACGAGCGCCCGCCACCAGCACCTCGGCGGCGGCAATAATCGCCTGTGCCTCTAGCGTCAGGAAGTGACTCTCGCCGGGGCCAACGCCCACCACGGTGATCATCGCATCGCCTCCACAATCTCCTGCACTGGCCGGTTGCTGCCCAGGATCTGTTGGTCAAACGAGAACAGAATGGCATCGCAGCCAGGGAGATGAGAGCTAAAGCGCAGCATCTCCTGCACCCGCTGGCATATGCGTTGTGCAATACGCGGGAACACCTCCTGCCAACCCTGTTCGCTAATCAGTTCCAACGCCGCCTCCGTGGTATTGCATTGCTCCACCTGCCGCAGCAGCTCAACGGGTGCCCCCATCAGTGCCAAATGGGCGATCAGAGTTTCCATTCGCCCATCGGCAATATGGCTATGGGTGTGAAAGATCCCTGCCGCGACCTTGATCAGTTTCCCTGGGTGGCCAACCAGCAGCACCTGGCGGAATCCCAGCCGCACCGTCTCCTGCAGCATGTAGCCGACAAAATTACTCATAGTCACCACCTGCTGGCCGTCCAGGCCCAACTGTTCGCGCACAAAGCGTTCTCCGTGGTTGCCCGGCACCAGGATCACCCGGTCTTGCCCCGCCGCCCGCTTCATCTCCAGTTCGAGCGCCAGCGAACGTTTCCAGCTCTCTTCCGACATCGGGGTGACAATCCCGGTAGTGCCGATGATCGAAATCCCCCCGAGGATGCCCAATCGACCGTTGTAGGTTTTGCGGGCGCGCTCAATACCCTCCGGAGCAAAAATCTCAACCAGTGCGCCCCGCTGTGGGCCGATCGCTTCCCGCACGGCAGCTTCGATAGTTTGACGCGGCGTACGGTTAATGGCCGCACTGCCTACCGGCAGGCCAATCCCTTTACGGGTAACGGTACCAACACCTTCGCCTCCCTGTAGCAGGATCTGCTGATGATCTTGCGTTAGGCTAACGCGGGCGAAAATCAACATGCCGTGCGTGGCATCCACATCGTCGCCACCGTCTTTACGGATCGCCGCCGTGGCCTGCTGCCCTTCAATCAACGGCTGCTCCACATTCAGATTGAGCGTCACACCTGAAGGCGTCACGATCGAAACCTGATGGATAACCTGCTGGCGCAGCACCATCAGCGCAGCCACCTTCGCTGCCGCCGTGGCACAAGAGCCGGTGGTATAGCCTTTGCGATAACGCTTGCCCTGGTGCCAAACGCTGTCTTGCAGCTCTACCGCATTCATCTCCCCTCCCGCAGGTGATACAGCGTGGCATTGATAATAGCGGCGGCAACGTTACTGCCGCCCTTACGCCCACAGGCAACGATGCTGGGCAAACCGCTGCTTTTCAGCGCCGCCTTGGATTCCGCTGCCCCAACAAACCCCACAGGCACACCGATGATCGCCGTCGGCTCGGCCTGCTGTTCCAACAACCGGAACAGCGCGGTAGGCGCATTGCCAAACACAAACAGCTTTTCCCCGCTTTCCGCCAGCGCGATATCCACAGCGGCCATTGAGCGTGTGATCCCCTGAGCCTTAGCTGCCGCAACCACTCGCGGATCGCTGATATAGCAGCGGCATTCGCATCCCAGCTTTTGCAGCAGGGCTTTGTTGATGCCGGATAGCGCCATCGTGGTGTCGGTATACAGCGTGCAGCCACGGCGTAGCCCATCGATTAACGCCTGCATCACCTGTGGCGAAAACCAGAGAATATCCAGCCAGTCGAAATCGGCGGTGGTGTGGATCACCCGTTTGATCACCGCTTCCTGCCAGGCATCGCTAAAGCGGTAGTCTGGCCGTTCATTGGCGATGATCTCGCCAATTATCTGGAAACTTTGCTGTTCAATACGTTGTGGTTGTTTGAGGTAGTCCATGATTGTCCCTTTCAAGCGCCAAGCCACAGCAGGCGCAACGCTGCAAACAGCAGCAGTGCCAACAGCGAGGTTGTCATCATCAGGCGCGTGCAGCGGGGAATATCTGCCAGTGCGATCTCCCGGCGCGCCTCACCGATCCACGGTTTTTCGACCCGCTGACCAAAGTAATCATTGGGGCCGCCAAGCCGCACTCCCAGCGCCCCGGCCACCGTGGCTTCCGACCAGGCACAGTTGGGGCTGGTATGCTGATAGCGATCACGCCAGCCAATGCGCAGCGCCTGGCGATAGTCCAAGCCGTTCAGCCGGGCCGCACAGCTCAGCAGCAGCCAACTGAGCCGGGCCGGTAGCCAGTTGGCGAGGTCATCCATCCGCGCCGAAACATAGCCGATAGCGCGGTATTTCGGCGTTTTATAGCCCACCATCGAGTCGAGGGTGTTGACCACTTTATACGCCATCGCCAGCGGTGCTCCACCGAGCAACAAGAAGAACAGCGGCGCAATCACGCCATCCACGCTGTTTTCCGCCACCGTCTCCACCGCCGCACGGGCGATTTGCGGCTCTTCCAGCTGCGAGGTGTCGCGCCCGACAATCCACGACAGCTTTTGGCGGCTCTCCGCGATATCGGCATTTTGTAACGCCCGGTAAACCTCCATCGCCGCCTGTTCCAGGCAGCGTCCCGCAAGCAAGGTGTAGATCAGCCAGACTTCCGCCAGCCAACCTAACCACGGATGAATATGCCCCATCAGCGTTAAAAAGCCCCAACTGACCAGCCAGACCAGCCCGACAACGGCCAGCCATAACACCCCACCACCAAACTTGAGAGCCGGTTCGCTATGACATACCCGGCGGATAGCCCGTTGCAGTAAGGCGATCAGGTTGCCGATCCAGCGCACCGGATGCGGCCAGTGCGGTGGATCGCCGAGCAGGCTGTCGAGCAGAAAGGCAACGAGCCAGGCCAGCAGCGTCATAGCGCACGCCTCGCGGCCATCAGCCAGCGGTCGAGTAATCCAGGCCGCTGGGCAAAATGCACGTGCAGGTAGCTGGCCTGAGTCTGTTCAAGCTGATATCCCCCTTGCCAACGCTGAACGGCTACTCCGTCGCGCCATTTGGCACAGTCAAACGCCGGGGTCAGTGCGGTGGTAAAGTCGGAATAGTGAAACTCATGGCCAAGCAGCATTTCGCCACGGGCCGCCAGCAGGGTGTCGCTACGCGCTTGCCACTGGCAATAACCGAAACGGGTCAGGCTGCTACCCATATGGCTTTCCCCTGGCAGGATACCGCTCATCCGGTGGCGTACTCCGGCGCTGTCGGTCAAGCCGTTGCCGAGGTACATCAGGCCACCGCACTCGGCATACATTGGGATTTGCTGATGGTGGGCGAGCTGCAATGCGCTATGCATGTCAACATTGGCCGCCAGCCGGGCCGCATGCACCTCGGGGTAGCCACCGCCCAGGTAAATCATCTGGCAATCGGGTAAACGACTATCGTGCAGTGGGCTGAAACGTTGAATGCGTACGCCCGCCTGCTCAAGCAGATCGAGGTTATCCGGGTAGTAGAAATTGAAGGCTTCATCTTCCGCCAGCGCCAAGGTCAACCCTTGCGCTAACGCGGGATCGGGTAGCCGTGGTGGCTCACCAGCCGGTAGCGACGCACAGACACTCAATGCCAACAGGCGATCGATATCGATAAACGCCTCAACCTGCTGTGCCAATCGCTGCCAACGCCGATCGTCCGTCAGGCTTTCCTGGGCGGGCACCAACCCCAAATGACGGGATGGCAAAGCCACTTCTTCCAGCACCGGCAAACGCCCCAGCACCGGCACCCCGCAATAGCCCTCAATGGCCTGGCGGATCAGTTGGTAATGCGTTTCCGAGTTGACCCGGTTGACGATAACCCCAGCCAGTTTTAATGCGGGATCAAACTGACGAAAACCGAGCACGGTCGCGGCCACCGAGGTCGAAACGGCTTTGCCATCGACCAGCAGGATCACCGGGCAACCCAGCTGCTTGGCCATCGCTGCGCTGCTGCAATAGTTCGGATCGATGCCGTAGCCGTCGTACAGCCCCATCACGCCCTCGATCACCGCCACATCGGCGTGGTGCATATGCTGGTTGTATAAACCGTTGAGCGTAGCGGCAGGCAGCATAAAGGCATCCAGATTGCGTGAGGTCACGCCGCTGACTGCGCTATGCCAGCCGGTATCCAGATAGTCGGGGCCGACCTTGAAGGGTTGCACGCGCAGGCCACGCTGCTGTAACGCACGCAACAGGCCCAGCGTCAACGTGGTCTTGCCACAACCGCTGCCGGTACCCGCGATAAGCACTGCCTTGTTGCCCGTTGATTGCATAAAAAAATCCCGGCCTGGCGGTCGGGATTTTGGGCGTCAAAAAGATACGGCCGTGCAGCGCCAATGGCCGCACGTATCCAATGACAACCCACTTCCCACCGAAGGAGTTGAATGTTCCAACCAACTGGCCGGTCTTCTGGCTTAGCGTCATCCTCATCCACTCCTTCCCAATCCGTAGATCAGTGGTCACAGTGAACTCGTCGGCATCACAGCAGCGGGGGCTGCGGGGGAGTTACACCCCCTTCCCAATCACAACCTGAGTCTCGTCAAGTTGCAGGTTATCCAGTTGGCAATAATCGTTTTAATGCTGTTAACAATATGCCGAATATACGCCAGTTAATTGATAAAAAAAGGTCAAGTTTATTGCCCACCATAAAAATTGCAGCATTCCAGAGAGTTCATTGATCTCAGACAATTAGCGTTGCTTTTATTACACGGTTCGCCTGCGTAACTTCATATTTTTGAGATAAAAACGGCATCGTGGTCAATGGCAAGACACAGTAAAAAATCCAACACTGCGCATAGACTTCAATGACGGCGATTAACCGCCATTCCCTTGGCAATGTTATCCTGCACGCAGACTTGAAGTGGGGGGAGAGTAAAACCGTGAGTGAACATGGTGGTAACGTACTGGAAATGGCGTTGAAAACCGGCCTGGAGCCAGGCGAGATCATTGATTTCAGCGCCAATATCAATCCATTGGGCATGCCTACCAGCCTGAAGGCGGCGATTATCGAGCATTTGAACAGCGCCGAATGCTATCCCGATGTCGAATACCGGCGTCTACATGCGGCATTGGCGCGGGTTCATCACTGCCTGCCGGAAAATATCATGGCAGGCAACGGGGCCACCGAGCTGATTTACGCCATCGTCAATCGGCTGCGCCCCCGCACGGCGCTGCTCCTCACGCCGGGATTTGCCGAATACCGCCGGGCCTTGCAGCGGATTGACTGCCAGATCGCAGACTTCCCACTGGATGAAGCCGGTGGTTTTCAACCCGATGAGCGGCTATTGCAGGTGCTGGCCGAGCGCCAGCCGGACTGCCTGTTCCTGGCCACCCCCAACAACCCCACCGGGCTGATGCCAGACCCTACGCTATTACAGGCCATTCTCGCCTGTTGTCGCCAGCACAATATTGCGTTGATCGTTGATGAAGCCTTTATCGATTTTATGCCGGATACGCCGGGGCTGATCCCACAAATGGCGGAGTATTCCCGCCTCTATATCCTGCGTTCGTTGACCAAATTTTTCGCCATTCCCGGCCTGCGGCTCGGCTATCTGGTCAGCAGCGATCGCGCTGCTCTGCAACAGATGAAACAGCTGCGCGAACCCTGGACCATCAATGCCTATGCAGCACTGGCGGGTGAAGTGATCCTCGACGATCACAGCTACATCCAGCAAACTCACCAATGGCTGGCAGAGCAGCGAGCGTGGCTGTTTGACGCGCTAGCAGCCTTGCCACAATTGCGTATCTGGCCAGGGGCGGCGAACTATATTTTCCTGCGCTGCCTACGCCCCGGCTGCGATCTGCAACAGGCGTTATTGCAGCACTGCATCCTGATCCGCCACTGTGCCAACTACCCCGGTCTTTCTGCCGATTATTATCGGGTGGCGATCAAGAGCGAAGCGGCCAACCGTAAACTGGTCACAGCGCTGCAACAGGTGCTGACGGATGGCTGAGGCGAAATGCCCCGCCTCCTGCGGTGAGCTGATCCAGGGGTGGATCCTGGGCGGTGAAAAGCTGGTGTCCTGCCCGATCAACTGGTTTAGCCACGTCTGCGTTAGCGACGGTAAACCCAGCGACCATGAGCGCCCGTTGATGCGCCAAATGCTGCTCAACGTGCTGCAACATATTGGCATCCCCGCCAGTGCGGCCAAGGGGTTACGCATTGATTTCGACTCCACCATTCCGCTGGCGAAAGGCATGGCCAGCAGCACCGCCGATATTGCCGCAACCGCCCAGGCCACGGCGCGCCATTTCGGCTACAACCTGGATGAAAGCACATTAGCCACGCTGTGCGTCGGGCTGGAGCCCACCGACAGCACGCTGTTCCGGCAACTGACGCTGTTCGATCATCAAACGGCGGCCACCCAAATCCCCGGCGCATGGTTGCCAAACATCGATATTCTGCTGCTGGAAAGCCCGCAATGGCTGAATACGGCCGATTACCACCGCCGCGACCGTCGCCAAATCCTGTTGGGCCATGCCGACACTTTGGCACAGTCCTGGGCGCTGTTTTCTCAGGCGATGCAGGATCGCGACCATAGCAAGCTGGGTGAGGCCACCACGCTCAGCGCCCGTGCCAGCCAGCAGTTATTGCCTAAACCCAGGTTTGACGATCTACTGACAATAGTGGAACACAGCGGAATTTATGGCCTCAACGTGGCGCACAGCGGCAGCGTGGTCGGGTTGCTGTTTGACGCCGTTCTGCACGACTGCGAACATCTTAGCTGGTTGCTGCAACGGCGGCTCATCAACGACGATTATCCCCAGCAGCACCGCCTGCGATTGATCCACGGTGGCGTACGTTGAGGGGGCTGCAGCTTACCTTCGCTGGGCGCGTTGAGATCGTGGCGGATAAAGGACAGTTCGTAGAAGCAGATTTTTTCATGGTTGCTAACGACCAGGCACGGATTAAAAACGATGATCGAGCAGCTTATCCTGTTCGACCGGATACGCTTTACCATCGAACTTGAGCTCAATGCGGGTCTTGGCAACGATTTGGTTGCGCTCCACGCAATCCGGCCCTTTTTTGCTCGATTCCTTGTGCGTCGCCAAGGTCTGTATCTGCAGATCCTGGAAGCCGTTGTGCGCACGCTTGCCAAGCGCCAATGCACGATTGGTCACGACGAAATCCCCGGCACACTGGCCATCCCACTCACCACCATATTCATTCATGGTGAGATTATTGAGCACCAGAGTTAATTGCTGCTCTTGCAGGGTATAGAGGTTAAGTCGTTCGATGCTGATGGGATTAACCGAAGAGGATCCCCGGTGATCAAAGCGCACCCCGAAGGCACGAAGCGTGGGGGACAGCTGGTAGCGCGCAGTGTCGATGGTCACGCTGCTGGTATAGATCGCGTCATCCATAATCGCCTTGGGATGATATTTGCTGGCCAGCACCTTGCCGGTCTGGCTATCGACCACCAAAACGACAACGTCATAGTCGGTAAAGTCGGGTTGGGCCTCTTCCCTGGGCTCCAGCATCAGCACCGCAATGGTTTTGTCCGGGGCATAGGGCCACACCTTGCAGGTGGAGAGTTCGGTATTCATGGTCGTTTTGACGGCGAAGGGTTTAGCCAACTCGGCAAGGAGGGGCTGGCAGTCAGCCAGAGAAGAAAAAGAAACCAGGCATAACGCCAGTAAACCACTAACCCTGTTCATGACCACATTCCCTTGTTAACAAGCGAGACAATGATTAGCAGTGAATCTAATCAAAAAACGCCCGCTAATCCAGCCGCTTGTTATTTTTTGAGATAAACAGGGGAGATTGCTGGCAGCTATCGCGCCCCACTGCCAACAAGCAAGGTGAATTTATTGAGGGCCTCAGAGGGGCTTTGTTGAATAAATCGAACTTCTAACTGCAATCAGGATCAGATCACCACATTCCTGATCCTGTAGCGGTTTCCCGTGGCAAAGCAAAAGTTCAAGATCACCAACTGGAACGCCTACAACAAGGCTCTCGTCAATCGGGGTTCACTGACATTCTGGCTTGATGAGTCGGCTATCCAGGCCTGGTACGACGAGCCAAAAACCGCTTCACGAGGGCGTCCACA
>NZ_JAGQDC010000063.1 GCF_023282985.1 Serratia silvae
GGATCACCTCCTTACCTAAAGATATGCAGTTGAGTGCAGTGTCCACACAGATTGTCTGATGAAAAGTAATGAGCAAACAAAACCTTGTGGTATAGGTAAGTGCCGGAAAATTTGTGGCTGTCTAGTGCAGTGACAAACGACAATGGCGCTCGATTTTTCACGAAAAATCTCACCTTTACCCGAAATTATCGAATCAGTGATTCGATAAGCAAATTTCGGGTCCCCATCGTCTAGAGGCCTAGGACACTGCCCTTTCACGGCTGTAACAGGGGTTCGAATCCCCTTGGGGACGCCAT
>NZ_JAGQDC010000064.1 GCF_023282985.1 Serratia silvae
AAGCGGGATCGAACCGCTGACCTCCTGCGTGCAAGGCAGGCGCTCTCCCAGCTGAGCTATAGCCCCATACAGTCACTTGCAGAAACCTTTATTTACCACTCGCGTGAATAACAGTCTTTCCTGTTGGAAACCCTGTTAATTCGTGCTTAGGCAAGGCATGCGGAAGGGAAGCTTACTTTTGGGTAAACGACCGCGCGCATAACGCAGCATAAGTGCGAATTTGGTAGGCCTGAGTGGACTTGAACCACCGACCTCACCCTTATCAGGGGTGCGCTCTAACCACCTGAGCTACAA
>NZ_JAGQDC010000065.1 GCF_023282985.1 Serratia silvae
CACTACCATCGGCGCTACGGCGTTTCACTTCTGAGTTCGGCATGGGGTCAGGTGGGACCACCGCGCTATTGCCGCCAAGCAAATTCTTTTGATTCTTTTCTTTCTGCCGAACTTCTAAACCACTTAAATAAAGTGGTGCTGATACCCAGAGTCGAACTGGGGACCTCACCCTTACCAAGGGTGCGCTCTACCAACTGAGCCATATCAGCACACTAATTTGATGCCTGGCAGTGTCCTACTCTCGCATGGGGAGACCCCACACTACCATCGGCGCTACGGCGTTTCACTTCTG
>NZ_JAGQDC010000066.1 GCF_023282985.1 Serratia silvae
GTGTGGCCGATGTGCACTCCCTCGACTTGCGCCTGTACCTGGCCAACCCCGACGGGTTCTCGGAAATTTTCGCGACCCAGCGCTTCCAGGATCACCCTTCGCGCATCCCCAAGAGTGTCGAAGCCGCGATGCGCAGCACCCGGCAGCCCAGCGAGCAGTTCACCAACAAGTACAGTGGTCTGTACTGGCCGATCTTCAATGATGCCGGCGACTTGCAAGGCGTGATCTTCAGCGGGCTGCTGCGTCATACCAGCCTGATGGGGCTGGTGAACCAGAGCAATTTGTT
>NZ_JAGQDC010000067.1 GCF_023282985.1 Serratia silvae
TGGCAATGGTGTGTGAAGTTGCTCAATTGCGCGATGATCTGACCATTGTCGCGATGTCGGCGACTGTTGATAGTTCCGGGTGGGCAGCTTTTCTCGGCGGTGTTGAGCCGGCGCCGGTTGTCGAGGTGGCCTCCGCTCTGCATGAACTCGAGGTGGAGTGGGCACCGGCAGCTGGTGCTGCTGTGGAATCTCGGGGAGTGAGTCGCGAATTTCTCGGCCATCTTGGCACTGTGACCGTTGACGCGCTTGATCGCCACACTGAAGGGTCGGCACTTGTTTTTGTTC
>NZ_JAGQDC010000008.1 GCF_023282985.1 Serratia silvae
GTGGCGGACTCAGCCCGGAACAATTTGAAAACCAGACCCTCGCTTAGTCGTGTGTCCATTGTTAGTGGGTAAGATCATGCTTCGTTGAGAAAGCATTACGGGCGTCTGAGGCTTTACGCTGGGGAACTTTGAGTTCCAGCCCCTCAGTCATATTCTTTTTAATCAGGTCATTACGTACAGCCCACTTGAAGACAGCAGCCATCTTGATGAGATATTTATTATTGATGGTAACCACATCCAGACAATCGGTCTTATCTTCACGGACCAGCAGGTCATTCAGAGTTTCATCCTTGAAGCGTTGCTTACGGTTCTTCGGTAACTGCTGAAGGGCATCCCGAACTCTTAGCATGTCAGCGCGTGTTATCGTATTAGCGTCAGCATTGAGACCTAGATAGTCGAAGATTTCGATTAACGCAGCGTGAGACGCTTTGTTTTCTCGTAAGGTAGCTGGTTTCCAGTTCTGAGCATTTTCCGCTTCGTACTGCTCAAAGAGACTCGCTACGCTAACGCTCGGAGCAGCTTCTTGTTTTACTTCTGGATAACTAACAGATAAGGACGCCGAGGCTTGGTTATTCGACCGTTCAAAATCGTTAAATCGATCGACGTAATCTATCAGCGGCTGACTGTCCCCCGCTTCGATACGCCTCATGCAAGCCTTAAATACCTTCAGGGCCTCATTGATGTAACGATGCTGGTCAATACTCAGCGGCTCACTAGCCAGAGCATCGGTAAGGCTCTCGCCAAGTTCTCCGTACTGGTCCCGATAGATATCCCTCATGTCCGGCTCGAAGAGGTCTGAACGCCCTGCTGAAAGTTCCCACTCTGCGATGTCCCTCAGGTGCTCTCTCATCCCCTCATAGGAAACGGTAGGGTTATCAGCATGGATTGCCTTAAGTGCTGCCTTAATATGCCGAGAGTGAGCCATAGCGGTTCGTCTGTCCTTGGTCCTTAACGATACTGAGGCAATCTTATCTTTATTTGATTTAGACGTCCAGACATCCTTAATCCCTTTCGTTTTCATACGAAAATAGTAAACGCCATTGCGCTGATACAGATAAGTAGTAACTGAAAGTATGCTGTTTGATTTTGACTGCTGAATCATGTGTCTGTATGCCCTGAGAGGGTTACACAGTAGGTTACAGTAAGTAACGCTGTAAGGAGGCGTTAAGCCTTGTCCCTTAGGATTCAGTAAGTTGGAATATTTTAAGAAGTGTCTTGGAGCGGGTGAAGGGAATCGAACCCTCGTATGCAGCTTGGGAAGCTGCCGTTCTACCATTGAACTACACCCGCTTAGGTGTGCGACTGGCATTATAACCGGTTATGCGCGCTGGGCAAGCGAAGAAAGCGCATAACTGCCGATGTTTTAAGCAGTTAGCAACAACCTGCTCTCTTCGGGCGAAAAAAACCGGCACAGTCACCTGCACCGGCTTAATCACTTGGCGAACGTCACTTGCTCGGGCGCATGGCCGGGAACAGGATCACGTCACGGATGGTGTGGCTGTTGGTCAACAGCATCACCATACGGTCAATACCGATGCCCAAGCCCGCGGTTGGCGGCAGGCCGTGTTCCAGCGCGGTGACGTAGTCTTCGTCGTAGAACATCGCTTCGTCGTCACCAGCATCTTTCGCGCTAACCTGATCGGCAAAACGTTGCGCCTGATCTTCTGCGTCGTTCAGCTCTGAGAAGCCGTTACCGATTTCACGCCCGCCGATGAAGAATTCGAAACGGTCGGTGATTTCCGGGTTCTCGTCGTTACGACGTGCCAGCGGAGAAACCTCTGCCGGGTACTCGGTGATGAAGGTTGGCTGGATCAGATGGCTTTCTGCGGTCTCTTCGAAGATCTCGGTAACCACGCGGCCCAGACCCCAGCTCTTCTCAACCTTGATGCCGATTGATTCGGCAATCGCTACCGCGCTAGCCATCTCGTTCAGATCGTCGAGGTTGGTTTCCGGGCGGTATTTCTTGATCGCTTCACGCATGGTCAGCTTTTCAAACGGCTTGCCGAAGTCAAACACCTCATCACCATAAGGCACCTTGACGTCACCCAACACGTCCTGCGCCAGCGTACGGAACAGCGACTCGGTCAGCTCAATCAGGTCTTTGTAATCCGCATACGCCATATAGAGTTCCATCATGGTGAACTCTGGGTTATGACGCGGGGAAACGCCTTCGTTACGGAAGTTACGGTTGATTTCGAACACGCGCTCGAAGCCACCTACCACCAGGCGCTTCAGATACAGCTCTGGCGCGATACGCAGGTACATGTCGATGTCCAGCGCGTTGTGGTGCGTGACGAACGGACGAGCAGACGCGCCGCCAGGGATCACCTGCATCATCGGGGTTTCGACTTCCATAAAGCCTCGACCCACCATGAAGTTACGGATCGCCGCCATCACCTGCGAACGGATCTTGAAGGTGTTGCGGGATTCTTCGTTGGCGATCAGATCCAGATAGCGCTGGCGATAACGGGTTTCCTGATCGGCCAGGCCGTGGAACTTGTCTGGCAACGGACGCAGTGCTTTGGTCAGCAGGCGCAGCTCGGTGCAATGGATAGACAGCTCGCCGGTCTTGGTCTTGAACAACTTACCGCGTGCGCCGAGGATATCGCCCAGATCCCATTTCTTGAACTGCTCGTTGTAAACGCCTTCAGGCAGATCGTCGCGTGCGACGTAGAGCTGAATGCGGCCACCCACATCTTGCAGCGTCACGAAGGAGGCTTTACCCATGATACGGCGGGTCATCATACGGCCAGCCACGGTCACTTCGATACCCAGTGATTCCAGCTCTTCGTTTTCTTTGCTGCCGTATTCGGCATGCAGCTTGTCGGAGGTGGTATCACGACGGAAGTCGTTCGGGAACGCAATGCCGTTCTCGCGCAGCGCGGCCAGTTTTTCACGGCGTGACTGCAGCTCGTTGTTGAGATCCAACGCCTGTTCGGCGCCTTGTGCTTGTTGCTCAGACATTTCTGTTCCTCATAACCCGGCTTTCAAACTTGCCTCAATGAATTTATCCAGGTCGCCATCCAGTACGGCCTGCGTATTACGTGTTTCGACGTTGGTGCGCAAATCCTTGATGCGGGAGTCATCCAGCACATAAGAACGGATTTGGCTACCCCAGCCGATATCGGACTTGTTGTCTTCCAACATTTGCTTGTCAGCATTTTTCTTTTGCATCTCGTATTCATACAGCTTGGCGCGCAGCTGTTTGAATGCCTGATCCTTGTTCTTATGCTGAGAGCGATCGTTCTGGCACTGCACCACAATGTTGGTTGGCAAGTGGGTAATACGTACCGCCGACTCGGTTTTGTTAACGTGCTGACCACCAGCACCGGAGGCACGGTAAACGTCAATGCGCAGATCGGCCGGGTTGATTTCGATATCGATATCGTCATCCACTTCCGGATAGATAAATACGGAACTGAAAGAGGTATGGCGGCGACCGCCTGAGTCGAATGGGCTCTTGCGTACCAGGCGATGCACGCCGGTTTCAGTACGTAACCAGCCAAACGCGTAGTCGCCGATAATCTTGATGGTGGCCGATTTCAGGCCCGCGACGTCACCGTCGGACTCTTCAATCACTTCCGTTTTAAAGCCTTTGGATTCCGCCCAACGCAGGTACATACGCAGCAGCATGCTGGCCCAGTCCTGTGCTTCGGTGCCGCCGGAACCTGCCTGGATATCCAGATAGCAGTCCGCACTGTCGTATTCACCTGAGAACATACGACGGAATTCTAATTGTTCCAGCTTGGCGCTCAGTTGATCGAGCTCAACCACGGTCTCGTTGAAGGTGTCTTCGTCTTCCGCCTCAACCGCCAGTTCCAGCAGGCCCGTGACGTCTTCACAGCCCTGTTCCAGCTGATCGATGGTTTCGACAATGGCTTCCAGCGACGAGCGCTCTTTGCCTAATGCCTGTGCGCGTTCAGGTTCGTTCCAAACGTCCGGCTGTTCCAGCTCGGCGTTCACTTCTTCTAAGCGTTCTTTCTTGGCATCATAGTCAAAGATACCCCCTGAGAACGGCTGTCCGCTCGGACACATCCTGAATGCGGTTTTTTACCGGATTAATTTCAAACATGATTTTTTGCGTTCTTTCGTTGATGTCGTCGATGGCGAAATGCCATTGGAACCGGTAATTCTAGCGGATCCAGCCGTCAGTTTATAGCGAGTTGGTCAGTTTTTGTGGGGATTGAGATTAAGGCACCCTTAGGTGCCTTGATAAAGCGATTAACGCGGCCAGAGGTGCTGGATCAGCAACTGCACGTTACGGTTGCCACGGAACTCGTTCACGTCCAGTTTGTACGCCAGTTCCACTTCTTTGATGCTGCTGTCCGGCCACTGTGTGGTGTCGATGTTGAAGGCGATGCCATCCAACAATGGGCCGCCACCGAGCGGTTCGATCATCAGCTTCAGGTGTTTCTCGCCCACCAGCCGCTGTTGCAGGATACGGAACTTGCCGTCAAAGGTTGGCTCAGGAAACGCCTGCCCCCACGGCCCGCCCTCACGCAGAAGCTCTGCGGTGGTCAGGGTCAGTTCCTGCATCATCAGTTCGCCGTCAGACCAGATCACCCCTTCCAGCATCGCCGGATCGAGCCATTCGCCGACCAGTTCGCCAAAACGCTGACGGAACTCGTCAAACTTGGCCTCTTCCAGCGACAAGCCCGCCGCCATGGCATGGCCGCCAAACTTCATCATCAGCCCCGGGTTCAGGGTATCGAGCCGCTCCAGCACATCACGCATATGCAACCCGGCCACCGAACGGCCAGAGCCTTTCAGAATGCCATCCCCCGCAGGAGCAAAGGCGATCACCGGGCGATGGAAACGCTCTTTGATGCGTGAAGCCAGAATGCCCACCACGCCCTGATGCCATTCCGGGTGATACATCGCCAACCCGTAAGGCAGTGCGGTGGTAGTGCGTTCCAACTGATCGCACAGTTCCAGCGCTTCCACCTGCATCCCCTGCTCAATCTCACGCCGGGTCTGGTTGAGCGCGTCGAGATCGTTGGCTAGCATACGCGCCTGGGCAATATCGTCGCTCAACAGCATGGCTACGCCGATCGACATATCGTCCAGCCGCCCTGCCGCGTTCAGCCGTGGCCCAAGGGCAAAGCCGAGATCGCTGGCGGCCAATTGCCGCGCGTCACGGTTGGCCACTTCCAGCAGAGCGCGAATACCTGGCCGACACTTGCCAGCCCGGATACGGTTCAGCCCCTGATACACCAGAATACGGTTGTTGGCATCCAGCGGCACCACGTCCGCCACCGTGCCCAGCGCCACCAGATCCAGCAGTTCGGCCAGATTAGGCATAGCCAGCGCACGCTGTTCGAACCAGCCGCTGTCACGCAGCTTGGCCCGCAGCGCCAACATCAGATAGAAGGCAACGCCTACACCGGCCAGGGATTTGGAGGGAAAATCGCAATCACGCAGGTTCGGGTTGACGATCGCCTCCGCTGCGGGCAGGGTTTCCCCCGGCAGGTGATGATCGGTGACCAGTACCTGCATTCCCTTGGCATGCGCGACATCTACGCCTGCATGCGAGGAGATACCGTTATCGACCGTGACGATCAGTTCAGCACCCCGAGCCGCCGCCTGCTCCACCACTTCGGGGCTCAGGCCATAGCCATCTTCAAAACGGTTGGGTACCAGATATTCGATGGAGCTACAGCCCATGCTACGCAGGGCCAGCACCGTCAGCGCGGTACTGGTGGCACCGTCGGCATCAAAGTCGCCCACCACCATGATCCGGCGGCCATCGGCCAGTGCCTGCTGCAGTATCACTACCGCAGCATCGATACCGCTCAACTGCTGCCAAGGCAACATGCCCTTGACGCTACGCTCCAGTTCCTGCTCGCCCTTAACCCCGCGCAACGCGTATAAGCGACGCAGCAGCGGTGGTAGGCTGGCGGGTAAATGGCTGGCATCTGCCGCCTCGCGGCGGCGTAATTGGGTTTTGATACTCACCGTGACTTATTTCGTGGCTGCGGAGGCTGCATGCGCATCCAACATCGCGGCCATCTCTTTCGGCCCTTGGTAGCCAGGAATAACCATGCCGTTTTTCAGCACGATAGCCGGGGTGCCGGAAATGCCAAACTGGACGCCCAGCGCATAGTGCTGGCTGATATCGGTTTTACAGGTTGCCGGAGAAACCGCGTCGCCCTTCATGGCGGCATCGAAGGCTTTAGCCCGGTCTGCGGTACACCAGATGGAACGCATATCTTTCTCTGCCTGAGATTCCAGCCCCTGACGTGGGAACGCCAGGTAACGCACGGTGATGCCCAGATCGTTGTACTCTTTCATCTGCTCGTGCAGTTTGTGGCAATAGCCGCAGGTGATATCGGTAAACACGGTGATCACGTGTTTCTCTTTCGCCGCTTTGTAAACGATCATCTGGTCTTTCAGTGCTTCCAGACGGGTCATCAACAGCTGGTTAGTCACGTTGACCGGCTCACTGCCGCTGACGTCGTACAGCGGCCCTTGCAACACGTGTTTGCCATCTTCCGTTACATACAGCGTGCCGCCTTCGGTCAACACGGTTTTCAGACCGGCAACCGGCGAGGGTTGCACGTCTGCCTGCTTAATGCCCAGGCTACCTAACGCTTTCTGAATGGCTGCATCGTCAGCATGGGCCGCGCCGGTTACCGAAGCCACCAGCAGGGAGAGCAGCATTAAACCTTTTTTCATTCTTCCAATCCTTTCGATCCCAGCGCGTCAGGCGCGCGGGTGATGCTGTTGATGTAGCTGTTTCAATCTTTCAGTAGCTACATGGGTATAAATTTGTGTGGTTGAGAGATCGCTATGCCCCAATAACATCTGTACGACACGAAGATCGGCCCCATGGTTCAGTAAATGGGTGGCGAAAGCGTGGCGCAGCACATGCGGAGACAGCCGTTCGCTGTCGATACCGGCTAGGATCGCATAGTGTTTAATCCGATGCCAGAACGTCTGGCGGGTCATTTGCTGGCTGCGGTTGCTGGGGAACAGCACATCCAGCGTCTGGCCGTTCAGCATCCAGGGCCTGCCGTGTTCCAGATAATTTTCGATCCAGTACACCGCTTCTTCACCCAACGGCACCAGGCGCTCTTTGTTGCCTTTACCGATCACCCGCACTACGCCCTGGCGCAGGCTGACATCGCTGATGGTCAACCCCACCAGTTCCGACACACGCAACCCGGTGGCATACAACACTTCAAGCATCGCCTTATCGCGCAGTTCTAACGGTTGATCGACGCAAGGTGCCTGTAGCAAGGCCTCGACCTGCGCTTCGCTCAGATCCTTGGGTAGCCGCTGCGGTAACTTGGGCGAGGCCAGCAACGCGGTGGGGTCATCCGCCCGCATTTTTTCACGATTGAGATATTGGAACAGACGGCGCATCGCGCTTAGCAACCGGGCTGAACTGGTCGCTTTGTATCCACCCTCCACCCGTTCGGCGAGAAAGGCCTGTAGATCCAGCGCTTCGGCCTGTAACAGGCTGCGGTTATTAGGGGCCAGCCAACCGGCCAGCGCCTGTAAATCGAGCCGATAAGAGGCCAGCGTATTCTCTGCCAGATTGCGTTCGATCCACAACGCATCCAGGAATTGCTCAATCAGCGCACTGTCTTGCTGTTGCACGCGGTCCTCTCTTGGTTACGTTTCTGCCACAGGCATTATGCCTTAAGGTATACTCGTTGCAATTCTACACACGGCATTATAAACGGTTTAATTATGAAGATTGGTCTGTTTTACGGCTCCAGCACCTGCTACACCGAGATGGCGGCAGAAAAAATCCGTGAGATTCTGGGTGAAGACCTGGTCGACCTGCACAACCTGAAAGACGTTTCCCCCAAACTGATGGAAGACTATTCCATTCTGATCCTGGGCATTCCAACCTGGGATTTTGGTGAGCTGCAAGAGGATTGGGAAGCGATTTGGCCGCAACTGACTGAACTAGATCTGAAAGGCAAGATCGTCGCCATGTACGGGATGGGCGATCAGTTGGGTTATGGCGAATGGTTCCTGGATGCGCTGGGGATGTTGCACGATCAGCTTGCCCCACAGGGCGTGCAGTTTATCGGTTTCTGGCCGATTGACGGCTTTGAATTCACCAGCCCCAAACCACTCAGCGCCGACGGCAAACATTTTGTTGGCCTGGCGCTGGATGAGGTAAATCAATACGACCTGAGCGAAGAGCGCCTGCAACAGTGGTGTGAACAGATCCTGCTGGAGATGGAACCGCTGCTGTAACGAAATTGGGCGCGATATCGCGCCCAACAAAACCTTTACTTCCACAATCTGAAACGGCTCTCGCCATTACTGGCCGCGATTTCAGCGGTTTCTGGTTCAGCAGTGTTCTCCTTCAAACGAGCCGGGTCGGCCACCTGATACCAGTCCAGCTTACGTGTCAGCAGCATAATGCCCGCCAGAACCCCGAACAGCAGCACCGAACCCAATACCAGCGCGTTATCTTCCGACTGCAACAGCATATACAGAATGCCATACAGCAGTAGCAGGCTGGCGGCGAACAGCATCCCACGGCGCATCCCGCGCAACACGGCGCTGAGGTAGAAGGCAATCAGTCCACTACAGGCCACGCTCGCCAGCAGGTACGCCACGTCGAACCCCAGATGTTCTGAGAAAGCCAGTAGGATCAGATAGAACAGCACCAGCGCAGCTCCCACCAGCAGATACTGGATTGGGTGCACCCGCAGACCGGTCAGGGTTTCGAACAGGAAGAACGCCATAAACGTCAGCCCCAGGAACAACACCGCATACTTCACTGCCCGCTCGGTCAGTTGGTAGTGATCGACCGGCTCGATCAGGCTGGTGGTGAAGGTTGGCAGCTTTTCCTCTTCCATTATGCCGTTGTCATACATGAAGGAGCTATTGATGTTGTTGGCAAACCAGGTGCTACGCCAGCGGGCAGAGAAGCCTCTATCGGTCACCTTGCGCTCATCCGGCAGGAAGTTGCCCAAGAAGTTCGGGTGCGGCCAGTTGCTTTGTAATAGCAGCTCGGAACTGCGCCCTACCGGCACCAAGGACAAGCTGCTGGTCCCCGCCAGGTTAAGAGTGAAATCCGCCGTCAGCCCTTCTTTCTGCAACGAGGCTAAGACCAGCGGCGCATGGATCCCCTGAGCAAGCCCGCTGACCAGGGTACCCGGTTCAAACTTGGCCTGCTGTTGAATGCCGTTGAGGGCAGAAATGCTTTTGATACCGCGAGAATCGCTCAATGACACCATCAGGAAAGGCTGGCCGACAGTGACGTTACTGTGTTGTAAATCCTCCAGATCGGGTTGGCCGAATTTCACCTGGAAATCCAGTGGCCCCTGATACACCTGAGTCTGGTAAATACCCAGCTTGCGGATCTCGACGTTGGGCTTGCCATTCACCACCAAGGACTCCGGCAAGACAAAACGTTGATAACGGCGGATCTGCATCTCGACCTCACCTTTTTCGTTCTTCTTCTCTTCACGCAAGGTGTACGGGATCACGATCACTGGCCCAAGAATACGTTGCGCACGGCTGGTGCTTTCACTGACTTGCCCCACCACGCTCTGGCGATAGCCGCTGCGCTCCTGTACCACATCCATGAGCATGCCCACCGGGATCATCATCAGGATCATCAATCCCAGTAGGGTGGTTATTTTCCAAAATAGTACCGATTTAAACATCGTCGCAGACTCCTTGTAGGTAATGTCGCTACCATAAAGTCGGCAAGTGAAATCAGAATGTGGTTATGTGAAGGGAAGGTGAAGTGCGGTCAATAAGTTGCAATCAAAGCGGTAAAGTGAAGATAGCCTTCGCACCGGTGGGCTGCAGGTTTTGCAAACGGATGGTGCCACGATGCAGGCGCACCACTTCCTGCACGAAGTTCAGGCCCAGGCCGCTGCTCTTGGGTTTATCTTCCCGCGCCAACGAATAGAAGCGTTCAAACACCTTATCCAGCGCATAGTCGGGAATGCCGCTGCCGGTATCGCAGATGGTGATTTGGTAATGATGCTCCAACCGCTCACCATCAATACTGACCGAACCGCCAACTGGGGTGAAATCCAGGGCATTATCCAGCAGATTGCTCAGCGCCTGCCCCAGTAAAAAAGCATCCCCGGTCAGTGAGGCTTCCGCTAGCTCCCCCAGTTTGATCGTGACACCACGCTGCGCCGCCTGTGCTTCTTTGCCCGCGACAATCTGCCGGACTAACGGCGCCAGCGCTATCGTTGCCAGTTCCAAACCAGGCCGACTTTCTAACTGCGCCTGCACCAGCAGCTTATCGACCAATTGTTGAATGCGGGCGCTCTGCTGTTCGATGTTGGTCAAAAAACGTTTCGCCGTCGCCGGAGGCGGTGACTCCTGAAGGAGTTCTGCCGCACCACGGATCGCCGCCAGCGGGCTTTTCAACTCGTGAGTCAGGGTATGCACATACTGTTCAATATAGGCCTTGCCCTCCAGCTTCATGCGCATACTTTCCAGCGCTTGCGCCAGTTGGGTCAGCTCAACGCTGCCCATGTGAGGCAGCGGAACTACCTCACCGTGCGCCACCCCGTCGGCATAGCTCACCAGGCGGTTGATCGAGCGGTTAATCCACCAGACGAACCCCAGCCCGATCGCCAGCGCAATCCCCAATAGCACCGCACCCGCCAGCAAAATACGCCGCTCGCTGCGGCGGATCACCGGTGCCATGGTGCTGTTGGGCTTGCCGACGCTCAACACGCCGATAATCTGCCCTTGCTCCACCACCGGTGCGGCCACGTACATCACCGAACTGCTCTCGTCATCGGCAATCGTCCGGGTGCTGCGCGCACCGTATTGGCCACGTAAAGTCAGATAAACATCGTTCCAGCGGGAGTAATCCTGCCCCAGCGCCTGGCCTGATGAATCAAAAATCACTTTGCCACGCCCATCGGTAAGATAGACGCGATATTCGTTACGATCTTTGCGGATCCCGGCAATATTGGCCCCGATTGGCCGCTGGTTAAGCTGGGCGATAGCCTGCGCCAACTGACCTTTTGCCGCATCCCCATGTCTCATATCCAGCCGAGCTACCTGCGCCAGCAGGTTGGCGGTATCCACCAACGTGCCTTCGGTGGCACGCCGTACGCCAGGCTTGACCTCCTGCACGAAAATGCTCAGTACAAAATAGCCCGCCACCGCTACGATCAGGAAATAGCCCAACAGCAGACGCAGGCCAATCCTCATGGCTGGCGGCTCACGCTGTAACCTAAGCCACGATGGGTATGGATCGGAGGTTCTGCGGCATCCATCGCCCGCAGTTTGGCACGCAGCGTTTTGATATGGGTATCGACGGTACGATCCAGGCTCTCTTCCGCCTGTGCCCAAACGATGTCCATCAACTGCTGGCGGGAGAACACCCGGCCAGGCGCTTGCAACAGGGTTTTCAGCAACAAAAATTCATAGCGGGTCAGCGGCAGCGGCTGTTGGTGGTAGCAGATCGTGGCCCCCTCTTCATCCAGGGTAAAGGCACCAAAATGATAGAGAGTCGGCTGCTGCAAGCGCTGCTGCTTGTGCAAACGCCGCAGGATAGTACGCACGCGGGCGCTGACCTCACGCGGGGAAAAGGGTTTGGCGACGTAGTCATCGGCGCCGATTTCCAGCCCGATCAGGCGATCGAGTTCACCGCTGCGGGCGGTAAGAAACAGGATCGGTAAATCCGCCGCCTGCGCCAGCAGCCGACGGCAAAGCTCAAAACCGTTGATATCGGGAAGACCAACGTCGAGGATCACCAACGCCGGTAAGCCCTGTTGCAAAGCCTGCAAGGCAGGCTCGCCACGTTCAAACCAACGAACCTGAAAGCCTTCGCTCTCCAAGGTATAAATCAGCGTATCCGCAATGCTGGGCTCGTCTTCTACCAGCCAAAGCAGCGGTTTCATTAGGCTTCCTCGTCGGTGGCGGATTGCTCAAACAACAACCGCTGACGCAGTTGGCGCCAATCCGCTTTGCTCATGGAATCCGAAGCCAACCACAGCCGATGGCGTTTTTTGCCGTTGACCTGCTGAAGCGACAACAAAATACCGAACCCAGGCATCCAGGGCTTTTTCACCATCAGCCATTCCTGGTCATGCCACTCAATCCGGCGTTCAGCCAGTAACCACAGTTCTCCCTGCCTGGATGCAATGCACTTTTGGCTGCGAATGCACTCAAACACCACCAACGTCAACAGCACCAACCAGATCAGGCCATAGCCTTCCGACCACGGAGCGATCAGGATCAACAAAATCAGCAGGCCGTGAGTCAGCAACGAGATTAACTGGGTACGCCACGAAACGCGGACATCACATCGCCACTGGGCCACGGGCTTTATTTCGCGTTTGGATCAGGGACACCATTCTCTGCAGATCTTGATCGTGCGGAGCGCCATGATTCATCAGCCAGTTAAACAGATCGGGGTCGTCACATTCGAGCAAGCGGATGAATACGGCCTTGTCTGCATCGCTCAGCGTATCGTATTCATGTTCGAAAAACGGCATGATCGAGATATCCAACTCACGCATGCCGCGGCGGCAGGCCCAGTGAATACGTGCTTTATTATTAATATCCATGTTGTTATGACTAACCTCTTTTCGGCATGGCTTGCCATGCTCTTGGGCAACCGACACTTGGTATGGCAACACGCGCACAATTTAATTCCGTCAGCCAACGATTTGAGTGAAAATGGGTATCGTTGGCCGTAAGCGCCTAGAGTAACAATTTGACATACTCGCCGGGAAGGGCGTTCACCAAACAAAACATAAAATGTTAAAAACAGCGCTGTCTGGTAATAACTGTTTGCAAAGCCAGCCGCCTCTTTTACCATGGTAGCAACCCCAACAGGTATGCTAAACATGCAGCAGGAACTGATTATGGCGTTCAATATTCCTTTTCCACCCCGTCAACCTTCCGCCTCCCCCCATCTGCCACTGACGCTGATCTCACTGGAAGATTGGGCCATGGTGCAGTTGAGCGGGCCAGACACGGTAAAATATCTTCAGGGCCAGGTCACGGCCGATATCGACAAACTGGCGGCCGACCAACACGTGCTATGCGGCCATTGTGATGCCAAAGGCAAGATGTGGAGCAACCTGCGTTTATTCCACCACGGTGAAGGCTTTGCCTATCTTGAGCGCCGCAGCGTGCTGGATAGCCAACTGGCGGAAATAAAGAAATACGCGGTGTTCTCCAAGATCACCATCGCGGCAGACAGCAATGCGGTGCTGCTGGGCCTCGCTGGTCTAGAGGCACGGGCCGCCTTGGCGAAAGTATTTACCACCCTGCCAAATGCGGAACATCAAGTGGTGCAAGACGGCGATACCACCTTGCTGCACTTTGCGCTGCCAGCAGAACGTTTTGTGCTGATCACCACGGCAGAAACCGCTGCTCTGCTAGCTTCCAAGCTGGAAGGGCAAGCAGAGTTGAACGATAGCCGCCAATGGTTGGCACTGGATATCGAGGCCGGTTATCCGGTAATTGATGCAGCAAACGGTGCGCAACTGATCCCTCAGGCAACCAACCTACAAGCGCTGGACGGGATCAGCTTCAGCAAAGGCTGCTACACCGGGCAAGAAATGGTGGCTCGCGCCAAGTTCCGAGGAGCCAACAAACGCGCCCTGTACTGGCTGGAAGGTAAAGGCAGCCACGTTCCGCAGGCGGGTGACGATCTGGAGTTGAAGCTGGGTGACAACTGGCGGCGTACCGGCACTGTGTTAGCGGCAAGTGCGCTGGCTGACGGGACGCTGTGGGTGCAGGTGGTGATGAATAACGATCTGGAAGCGGACAGCGTGCTGCGCGTACGCGATGATGTCAGCAGCCAGTTAGCCATCAAGCCTCTGCCTTACTCACTGGCAGAAGAAAAGTAAATATTTTGGCCGCAGGCATCGCGCCTGCGGCCAGACGAGTTATTCGTCCAATTCCCCATCACGCGGCACCAGATAGATCAGCACCAGCAAAATGGTGACAAAGAAGCGGAAAGCATCAGGCACCCCATTCCACTGTTTTGACATCCACATGCCAAACCACTCGCCACCAACCGACATAAAGGCCACCTGCCAGGTGAGGAAGCCTAACGTCAGCCCCGCGATGGCGAAGGTTTTGGCCCGATTAAATTTGGCCGCTGGCAATTTCAGGCCGCACAGCAGGCGTATCCCCCCAATCCAACACAAAATAGCGGTGAGGGTTTCCAACGCAATAATGCCGATATACCCCACCTGATGCAGCCATGGCGACTGGATAGAACGATAGGTGATCGTGGCATCGGGGAATATCGTATCCATCATAAAAACATGACGTACGAAAGCGAAGTTGGTGTCGTAATCGGTGATATTGCCAAAGGCCACCAATGAGGCAAATAGCGCGATAGCGCAGACCAGCAGCGCTTTGGATAAACGAACGATCATAGTGATGAGTCCTGGGTAGTGATCAAAGGCACCGGGAGGTGCAAAATTCCCCCATAGATCTCAAGATGCAGGTCAGCCAGCAGCAAGCGCAGCCAACCCCTGCGACTTGAAAGCGAGGGGTTTGGCGGGCTCAGAAATAAAGCTAAGGCTTGCTGGATACCCGAAAGAAACAAGCGCCTCTTTTTAACCCAAAAGAAACGCTTTGGCAATATATCAACAACAGATTGGCGAATTATACGTAAAGATAAATCGCCATAAAGTGGCACACGCTGCCGCCGAGCACAAAACCGTGCCAGATCGCATGGCCAAAACGGAAGCGTTTCGAGGCGTAGAAAATCACTCCTAGCGTATACACCACGCCCCCCACCGCCAGCAAAGTGACTCCACCGACTTCTAGGCGCATCGCCAACTGATAAATCACGATCAGCGACAGCCAGCCCATGGTCAGGTAAGTCACCAGCGACAGCACCTCAAATCGGTGCGCAAACGCCAGTTTGAAAATCACCCCGAACAACGCCAACCCCCAGATCACCACCATTAACCCTCTCGCTAACGGTGAATCCAACCCCACCAGCAGGAACGGTGTATAGGTACCAGCGATCAGCAGGTAGATGGCACAGTGGTCAAATTTTTTCAGCCAGTGCTTGGCCCTTTGATGCGGAATGGCATGATACAAGGTGGAAGCCAAGAACAGCAGGATCATACTGCCGCCATACAGGCTATAACTGGTGATGGCCGTTACCCCAGCGCCGTCGTTTACCGCTTGAACCAACAGCAGCACCAAGCCGACAATCCCAAACACTAAACCGATACCGTGACTGATGCTGTTGGCAATTTCCTCTGCCCATGGATAAGCCGTGGCATGCAACTGGTCGGCCCCGACTTTCACTTCGTCCTTTTTACCCATAGCGCGCAACCCCTCAAAACAACGCATATTGTGCGAAATAACCGCAGATGAGATTAGCTGAGAATGATTCCAGTGTACACGTGTACGCTAAAATAAAACTGTGAACGCTTGTAACACCGCGCTAACATCGAAATCCTCAGCCCGCTAGGCTACAATCGACATGCTTTGCGCCCTATGGATTTCAGTTACCGTCAGTTAGGCTGGAAAACAGCGGGTATCCCATCATCCACCTAGAGGTTCGTACCATGCCATCCGCTGTACCCGCGTTAGACTTTGGCTCCATGACTCAAACCATCCAGTTTCTGATGGAAATCGACAAACTTAAAAGCGTGCAACGCCGTACCAAGGTGATGGGCACCCAGCGTCAGGAAAACTCGGCCGAGCACAGTTGGCACTTTGCCATTGCGGCCTTGAGCCTGGCCCCTTATGCCAGCGATGAGGTGGACATTCAGCGCGTGATCCAGATGGCCCTGCTGCACGATATCGTCGAGATCGATGCCGGTGACGTCATGGTTTACGATCTGGCGGCTCGGGCAGCGATCCACGATCAGGAAGTGGCGGCGGCAAAACGGCTGTTCGGGATATTGCCGGAACCTCAACGTGGTGTTTTCACCGCGCTGTGGCAGGAGTATGAAGAAGGCGCAAGCGCCGATGCCCGCTTTGCGCTGGTGCTGGATCGCTGCATGCCAATGCTGATGAATCTGCACAACGGCGGTCAGAGCTGGGTAGAGAATGATATCAGCCTGCAACAGGTATTGGACCGTAATACCATGATTGCCGATATCCATCCTGAGTTGTGGCACTATTTGGAGCAGCATTTGCAGGATGCACAGCGTAAAGGCTGGTTGAAGTAATCGATTAGGGCGCCGATGGCGCCCTTGCTGGTTCAGCGCCCGCCAGCGGCCTCGATAAAGCTGCCGGTGACGTAGGACGCCGCATCGGAAAGCAGCCAGGCAACGGCTTGCGCCACTTCCTCTGGCTGACCGCCCCGCTGCATTGGCAACGCAGACTTCACCCGATCTACGCGCCCCGGCTCTCCTCCACTGGCATGCATCTCGGTGTAAATACAACCCGGCCTTACGCAGTTGACGCGTATCCCCTGCGCCGCCACTTCCAACGCCAGACCAGTAGTCAACGTATCCACCGCTCCTTTTGACGCTGCATAATCAATATATTCCCACGGAGCCCCCAGACGCGACGCAGCCGAAGACACGTTAACTATCGCTCCGCCCTGCCCACCATGGCGTAGCGCCATACGTTTTACCGCTTCGCGACAGCAAAGAAAATATCCGGTGACGTTAGTCGTCAGCACCTTATTGATCCGCTCGGCGGTGAGTTGCTCAATGCTCGCCTGTTGGAACAGAATGCCTGCGTTATTGACCAGTGCATCGACTGGCCCCAACGTGGCTTCCAGTTCGGCAAACATCGCCCCTACCTCTGCTTCCTCGGCGATATCTGCTTGCAGAGCCAGCGCCTTGCCTCCCAGTTGGCGGATCTGCGCCACCACTAACTCAGCAGCAGCACTATCACGCAGATAATTGACGCCCACCGCATAGCCCTGCTGGGCCAATAATAATGCCGTCGCGCGGCCTATGCCCCGGCTGGCACCGGTCACTAACACTACTTTTGTCATTACGGTTCCTTGCTGTTGAGATCAGAAACGACTGCCGGTACTCACGAAAGCAAGTCCGATAACTTGCTGCTCGACGATAGGTTAATCAGTGAACAGCAATCGCTGCGGTGCTGCAATAAAAAAGGGACGCAGCATCATGCAGCATCCCTCGATCATCATGTTGGCTGGTGGTGTTATTCGTAATCGCTCATCGGTACGCAAGAGCAGAACAGATTACGGTCGCCGTAGACATCATCCAGGCGCTTCACGCTCGGCCAGTATTTATTCTCACGCACACCCGCTATCGGGAATACAGCCAGCTCGCGGCTGTAAACATGCTGCCAGTCGCTGACCAGCTCGGCCTGCACGTGCGGTGCGTTGACCAATGGGTTGTCTTCCAGTGGCCATTCACCAAGCTGTACGCGATCAATCTCGCTGCGGATAGCCAGCATCGCATCGATAAAGCGATCCAACTCCACTTTGTTTTCCGACTCGGTCGGTTCAACCATCAGCGTGCCTGCCACCGGGAACGACATGGTTGGCGCATGGAAACCGTAGTCGATCAGACGTTTGGCAATATCCATCTCGCTAATGCCAGTCTCTTCTTTCAGTGGGCGAATATCCAGAATACATTCGTGCGCCACGCGGTGATCGCGGCCGGTATACAGCACTGGATAAGCGTCTTTCAGACGGGTTGCGATGTAGTTGGCATTCAGGATCGCCACCTGGCTGGCCTGCTTAAGCCCTTCCGCGCCCATCATGCGGATATACATCCAGCTGATCGGCAAGATAGAGGCACTGCCGAACGGTGCAGCAGAAACCGCGCCCTGCTGGGTGGTAACACCATCAATCTGCACCACGCTGTGGCCCGGCACGAACGGTGCCAGGTGAGATTTCACGCCGATAGGCCCCATGCCTGGGCCACCACCGCCGTGAGGGATACAGAAGGTTTTATGCAGGTTGAGGTGCGATACGTCCGCGCCGATATAGCCCGGCGTGGTGATCCCCACCTGCGCGTTCATGTTGGCACCGTCCAGATAAACCTGGCCGCCAAACTGATGCACGATCTGGCACACTTCGCGGATGGTTTCTTCATACACGCCGTGGGTTGACGGGTAGGTGACCATGATGCAGGACAGGGCTTCCCCGGCCTGCTCGGCTTTCACCCGCAGATCGTGCAGATCGATGTTACCGTTCTTGTCACAGGCTACAACCACCACGCCCATGCCCGCCATCTGGGCAGAAGCCGGGTTGGTCCCATGCGCCGAGCTTGGGATCAGGCAGATATTACGCCCAGCCTCATTGCGGCTTTCATGGTAGCGGCGGATCGCCAGCAGACCAGCATATTCGCCCTGTGCACCCGAGTTAGGCTGCATGCACACGGCATCGTAACCAGTCAGTTGCACCAACCACTGGGAAAGTTGCCCAATCATCACTTGATAACCTGCCGCCTGCTCTGGTGGGCAGAACGGGTGCAGTTCAGAGAATTCAGGCCAGGTGATCGGGATCATTTCCGCAGCGGCGTTCAGCTTCATGGTGCAGGAACCCAGCGGGATCATCGCCTGGTTCAACGCCAGATCTTTACGCTCCAAACGATGCATATAGCGCATCATCTCGGTTTCACTGTGATAGCGGTTAAATACCGGATGCGTGAGGATCGGATCTTTACGCAGCATGGCCGCCGGGATCGACTGGCTATTTTTGCTCACGGCGGCATCCAGCGCATCGATATCCAAACCGTGGTTATCGCCTGCCAACAGGGCAAACAGCGTCTGCACATCTTCACGGGAAGTCGCTTCATCCAAGGTGATGCCTACTGCCCCGTGGATATCGGTACGCAGGTTGATGCCAAAGCCCAGCGCACGTTCCAGCACCGCCGCCTTGTCTTTCACTTCCACGGTCAGCGTGTCGAACCAGGTTTGATGGCGCAGTGGCAGGCCCGCTTGTTGCAGGCCAGCGGCCAGGATATCGGTCAGGCGATGGATACGCCCGGCGATACGTTGCAGGCCTTGTGGGCCGTGGTACACCGCATACAGGCTGGCGATGTTGGCCAGCAGCACCTGCGAGGTACAGATATTCGAGTTGGCCTTTTCGCGGCGGATATGTTGCTCACGGGTTTGCATCGCCATGCGCAGCGCGGTATTGCCAGCAGCATCGCGGGATACCCCGATAATACGGCCCGGCATCGACCGTTTGAATTCGTCACGGCAGGCAAAAAACGCCGCGTGTGGGCCACCGTAGCCCATTGGTACGCCGAAGCGTTGCGCAGAACCGAATACCACGTCGGCCCCTTGCTTGCCCGGTGCCGTCAGCAGCACCAGCGCCATGATATCGGCTGCCACGCTGGTGATGATTTTGCGCGTTTTCAGCTCCGCCAACAGGGCGCTGTAATCGTGCAGTTCACCGGTGGTGCCAACCTGTTGCAGCAGCACGCCAAACACGCCTTGCAGCTCCAGCACCTTCGCCGGTTTGTCGACGATCACGTCAAAGCCAAAGGTTTCGGCACGGGTGCGCACTACGTCCAGCGTTTGTGGGTGCACATCGTCAGCCACAAAGAAGCGGTTGGCGTCTTTCAGTTTGCTGGCACGCTTGGCCAACGCCATCGCTTCTGCGGCAGCGGTAGCTTCATCCAGCAACGAAGCAGAGGCCAGATCCAGCCCAGTCAGATCCAGGGTCAGCGTCTGGAAGTTGAGCAGCGCCTCAAGGCGGCCTTGCGACACTTCCGGCTGATAAGGCGTATAAGCGGTATACCAGCCTGGGTTTTCCAGCATGTTACGCAGGATCACCGGCGGCGTCAGCACTGCGCTGTAACCCATACCGATATAGGATTTGTAGCGCTGATTCTGTGAGGCAATCGCCTTCAATTCGGCCAGCGCCTGATGTTCAGTGGCCGCATCGCCAACCGGCGGAGGCCCTGGCAGTTGGATATCGGCCGGCACAATCTGTTGGATCAGCGCGCTGAGCGAGCGAGCGCCCACGGCTTCCAGCATCTGCTGCTGTTGCTCTGCGGAAGAGCCGATGTGGCGCTCGATGAACGCTTCGCTGTGTTCAAGTTGGCTGAGTGTCTGAGTCATTGCTACAAATTCCTGAATGCTTGCGGGGTACGGGATATAGCCTGAACGACAAAACGCCCCACAGGTTGGTGGGGCGTGATAGTGATTATTCGTCGATAGAAGCCTGATACGCATCGGCATCGAGCAACTTGCCTAGCTCTGCCTCGTCAGATGCCTTGATGCGGAACAGCCAGCCTTCGCCGTACGGCTCACTGTTGACCAGCTCTGGGGAGCTTTCCAGTTCGCCGTTAACCGCGATGATTTCACCGCTGATTGGCGCATAAATATCGGAAGCGGCCTTGACCGACTCCGCGACGGCACAGTCATCACCTGCGGAAACCTTGGTGCCGACTTCCGGCAGATCGACAAAGACCATATCGCCCAGCAGTTCCTGCGCGTGTTCGGTGATACCGACGACGTATTCGCCGTTGCCTGCGTCACGCACCCACTCATGGGAAGTGGCGTATTTCAATTCTGTTGGCACATTGCTCATTGGCCTGCTACTCCTTCGAAGAATAAAAACTAATTGATCAGTGACTTACCGGCACGTACAAAACCTGGCTTACAGACTTTCACTGGCATTTCACGGTTACGGATCTGTACGATAGCCTGCTCACCGATACCGGCCGGAACCCTTGCCAGCGCAATGCTGAAGCCCAGGGTCGGTGAGAAAGAACCGCTGGTGATCACCCCTACCTGCGGTTGACCGTTCGCATCGGTGAAATGCACCGGCAGCTCATTACGTAATACGCCTTTTTCCGTCATGATCAAGCCGACCAGTTGTTCGGTGCCTTTTTCGCGCTGCTGTTCCAACGCTTCACGGCCGATAAACTGACGATCCTGCGGTTCCCAGGCAACGGTCCAGCCCATATTGGCGGCTAACGGTGAAACACCTTCGTCCATTTCCTGACCGTAGAGGTTCATGCCAGCTTCCAGGCGCAGCGTATCGCGAGCGCCCAATCCGGCAGGTTTGACCCCTGCCGCCAGCAGTTTTTGCCAGAAATCCACTACCTGCTCTTTCGGCAGGGCAATTTCATAGCCCGCTTCACCGGTGTAGCCGGTGGTAGCAATAAACAGATCCCCCGCCTGCACGCCAAAGAAAGGCTTCATTCCTTCCACAGCCTGCTTCTGTTCTGGGGTAAATAAGGTCGCAGCGCGCTCTTTGGCCTGTGGGCCTTGCACCGCAACCAGCGCCAGATCGTCGCGCACCGTCAGCTCAACGTTGTACGCAGCCGCATGCTGTTCGATCCAGGCCAGATCCTTTTCGCGGGTGGCGGAGTTCACCACCAGGCGGAAATAGTCTTCGGTAAAGAAGTAGACGATCAGATCGTCGATCACGCCGCCGGACGCATTCAGCATGCCGGTATACAGCGCTTTACCAGATTGGGTGAGTTTGGCGACATCGTTCGCCAGTAGGTAACGCAGGAATTCACGGGTACGAGCACCGCGCAGATCCACGATGGTCATATGGGAGACATCGAACATGCCGGCATCCTGACGCACGGCGTGGTGTTCATCAATCTGGGAGCCATAGTGCAGCGGCATCATCCAGCCATGAAAATCAACCATGCGCGCACCGCACGCCACGTGCTGGTCGTACAGTGGGGTTTGCTTTGCCATCTTTTCCCTCTTTCCACTCAAGTAGCCGAAGACAGGGTGTTATTACGCAATAAGGCGGGTATGGCTCGCGGGCCTGATTGCGCGAAACACGCTGGCTGCTCAACACAAATTGCCTCGCCAATGGTCAACGACGCAAACGATACCTTTGCCCTGACGTTAACACCGAACGTTCCTATTAACCATAAGTTAAAATAGGCTCGACCGGGTTCAGGGTCGGTAAAATGCCGCGCTAGTTTGCAGAGTTTTTCACTGGAAAAATGCGCTTTAAGGCACAAAATTAACAATTAAAGCGGCAAAAATCCGAAGTTATATAACAAACAGGGGCTGGGATAGAGAATTTCGGTTTTTGATAACCGACCATGGAATTAGAAAAAGTAATGGAAAATTTTGCCTGAAATTAGAATTTCTCAAACGAAGGGGAGGTATAAGGGAAATCGATGACGGGTACAACATGCAGATTAGCGGGCGCAGCATGCGGCGCCCCTCATTAGTAAGGTTTGTCAGCCCCGAGCTGACTAGGCGAGCCAGTCCGGCAGATCGTTAAGCCCCATGGCCTGCCGCACCAGTTTCGGCTTCACGCCCGGCAGGCTATCGGCCAGCCTTAAGCCCACGTCACGCAGCAGCTTCTTCGCCGGGTTATGGCCTGCAAACAGTTCGCGGAACCCTTGCATGCTCGCCAGCATCACTGCGGCACCGTGCTTGCGGCGGCGCTCATAACGGCGCAAATACAGGTGCTGGCCGATATCCTTGCCCTGGCGTTGCAGGCGTTTCAGCTCGGATATCAGCTCGGCGGCGTCCATAAAGCCCAGATTCACGCCCTGCCCAGCCAGCGGATGCACGGTATGTGCTGCATCTCCTACCAGCGCCAGACGATGGGCGGCAAAACTACGAGCGTATCGCCCGGTCAGCGGGAAGGTTAACCGCTCGCTTTCGAGCTGGCAGTTGCCCAAACGCATATCAAAGGTCATAGCCAGTTCGCGGTTAAAGGCTTCCGGTTCCAGCTGTTGCAGCCGTTCTGCCTCTTCTGGCGCTACCGACCAGACGATCGAGCTCAAATGCGGATCGCTAAACGGCAGGAAGGCCAGGATCCCTTCGCCATGAAACACCTGGCGGGCAGTAGCCAAATGGGGCTCTTCGGTGCGAATGGTCGCCACCAGCGCGCTGTGGCGGTAGTCCCAGAAGGTCAACGGGATATCGGCGTGCTGACGCAACCAGGAGTTGGCGCCGTCGGCACCGATCACCAGCCGGGCGGTTAACATGCGGCCATCTTCCAGCGTGACGAAGGCGTCGTTTTCCCCCCAAGCCACCTGTTTCAGCGCGGCCGGGGCTAGCAGCGTCACATCGGCCAACGTGGCTGCCTTGTGCCACAACGCCTGCTGGATCACCTCATTTTCAATGATATGGCCGAGATGGCTGAAACCGCATTCGTCGCCGCGAAACGCGATCTTGCCGAAGCTGTCACGATCCCAAACTTCCATTGCGTTATACGGGCTGGCGCGTAGGTTGAGGATCTCATCCCACACACCAATCCTTTGCAGCAAACGTTCGCTGGCGGCGTTGATGGCAGATACGCGCAACGCTGGCTGTTCTGGCAGCGGCGATAACTCCGGCTGCCGATGTTCCAACACCGCTACGCGCAGGCCACTGCCCTGCAAACCGCAGGCCAGTGCCAATCCCACCATACCGCCACCGGCGATAATCACATCAAATGATTGCATGCTGCTTGAGTTCCTTAAATTTGCCCCTCACCCCAACCCTCTCCCACAGAGAGAGAGCTGATTCGGTGACCGTTATCAATATTTTGCCCCACTTCAACAAGGAATATGAGGGAATAAATTAGCGTTCAACCCAGCCTAACGTGCGTTTGGCAAAGGCATCGCGCATGGCCGGTAGCTGCTCCATCGCCATTAGACCCAGATTACGCCCAGCGACCAGCGGCGCGTAGCTATTGGCAAACAGGCGGATCAAACCGTCGGTGACGCCAATGGTCGCCTGCTGATCCTGTTGCCGACGTTGCTGATACTGGCTCAATAGCGCATAGGCCCCCAGATCGGTACCCGCCTGCGCGGCTTCTGCCAGGGTTTCCGCCAGCGACATCACGTCACGCAGGCCCAGGTTGAACCCCTGCCCGGCGATCGGATGCAGCGTTTGCGCCGCGTTGCCGACCAGCGCCAAACGGTGGCTGACATGTTGATTGGCCCTCAACAGGTTAAGCGGATAACTGTGGCGCTTACCCGCCTTCAGCATCTTGCCCAACCGCCAACCGAACGCCTGTTGCAACTCGCTGAGAAAACGCTCGTCGCTCCAGCTATCGACCTGTTCACGAGTTTCCCGTGCGTGGCACCAAACCAACGAGCTACGCCCACCAGACATCGGTAACAGCGCCAACGGCCCGTAACGGGTGAAGCGTTCAAACGCCCGCCCTTGCGGTGCCTCGGCCGTCGAAACGTTGGCAATGGTGGCAAACTGCGGGTAATCACTCTGCTGCCACTGGATATTGCAGGCCTGCGCCAACGCCGAACGTGAACCGTCCGCCGCCACCAGCAACTGGCCCGTCAGGCGCTGCCCGTTATCTAACAGCACTTGCGCGCAATCGACGGTGCGCAGCACATCGACCACTTTAGCCGGGCAATGCAGGGTGACCCCAGGAGCTTTTGCCAGCAACGCAAACAACCGCTGCCCAGCGTCGTGCAGTTCAATTACCTGCCCCAACGCCTCCACCTGATAGTCCTGTGCGTGCAGGTTCACAAAACCGGCATGCCCGCGATCGCTGACGTGGACGTGAGTGATCGCCGTGGCGCAGTCTCGCAGCGCAGCCCAAACGCCGATACGCGCCAGCTGTTGGCAGGTTCCCTGCGCCAAAGCGATAGCCCGCGCATCAAAGCCTGGATGCGCACGATCATCCGGCCGAGTGGCCTCCACCAGATCGACCGCCACCTTGCCCTGCGTCAGTGATGAAATCGCCAGCGCCAACGTAGCGCCCGCCATTCCACCGCCCACAATGATTACGCTCATGTTATCTGGCCGCCGCCATCAAGGCTTCAATCGCGTCAGCATCCTTCACCACGCTGGCGGTCAAATTCTCATTGCCGTCTTGCGTGATCAGGATGTCATCTTCGATGCGGATACCGATACCGCGATACTCCTGCGGCACATCGGCATCCGGCGCGATGTACAAGCCAGGTTCAACCGTCAACACCATGCCAGGCTCCAGCACGCGATCACGGCTCGCTGAACCATAGTGACCCACGTCATGCACATCCAGCCCCAACCAATGGCTCAAGCCGTGCATAAAGAACTGGCGGTGTGCCTGCTCGGCAAACAGCTGTTCCACGTCGCCCTTCATCACGCCCAATTCAACCAACCCGGCGATCATGATGCGAACGACCTGATCGTTCACTTCGCGAATGCTGATGCCCGGTTTAAACAGTTCCAGTGCCTTGTTGATCGACGCCAGCACGATGTCATACACCGCCCGCTGCGGCTTGCTGAACTTGCCGTTAACCGGGAAGGTGCGGGTGATATCGCCGGCATAACCACGATATTCACAGCCGGCATCAATCAGCACCAAATCGCCGTCGCGCATTTCACACTCGTTTTCGGTGTAATGCAGGATGCAGCCATTTTCTCCGCTGCCGACGATGGTGTTGTAAGACGGAAAGCGAGCCCCCAGGCGATTAAACTCGTGCAGGAGCTCCCCTTCGAGCTGATATTCGAACATGCCCGGGCGGCACTTCTCCATCGCACGGGTATGCGCTAGAGCGCTGATCTCTCCGGCGCGGCGCATGACCGCTACTTCTTCTGCCGATTTGAACAGACGCATGTCATGCAGCCACGGACGGTAATCCGTCAGGGTTGCAGGTGCTTCCAGGTTCTGACGGAAGCCTTTACGCAGTTTATCCAGCGCGCCGAACAGGATTTCATCGGCATAGGCATATTGCCCCTGCGCGTGATACACCACATCCAGGCCGTTGAGCAGCAGGTGCAACTGATCGTTGATTTCGTCGAAGGCCAGTGCGCGGTCTACCCCCAGCTTGGCCGGAGCCGCGTCTTGCCCCAAACGGCGGCCAAACCAGATTTCTGCCGTCAGATCGCGTACGCGGTTGAACAGCACACTGTGGTTATGAGTTTCATCACTCTTCACCAGGATCAACACCGCTTCCGGCTCGTTGAAACCGGTCAGATACCAGAAATCACTGTTCTGACGGTAAGGATATTCAGAGTCTGCACTGCGTGTCGCTTCCGGTGCGGCAAAAATCACTGCCGCGCTGGCCGGAGCCATCTGTGCCAACAAAGCCTGACGGCGTTTATGAAATTCCTGCTGGGTCATCACATCTCCTGAAATCGGTTTATGCCACCTGCTGAACGCAGTCAGTAGGGGTTATCAGCGCTCTCGGCCAACGGACGTGGGATCCGCCGGTCAGTGCAACGTTGGCCTTTTATTTTCCGGGGCCGTCGGTTTCTGGCGGGTAAATTCAGTATGGCAAAGCAACGCAGCAACGCGCACGTACTCCACCACTTCTTCCAGCGACTGTTCCAGTTCTTCCTGGTCTTCGCCTTCGTCATAACCCAGTTGAGCGATATTACGCAGATCGTCGATCGCCTCGCCCACTTCATCTTTCACCTGCGCCAGCTTCGGCTGCATCATGCCCAGCCCCAACAGGAAGTGGTTTACCCAACCCGCCAAGGCATCCGCACGGTCAAACACGCTGACGGTTTCGCCTTCCGGCATCATCAGTTGGAACATGAACTCGTCATCTTCCAGCGTATCACGAGTGATTTCATGCAGCTGCTGTAACGGTTGGCTCAACGCCTGCGGGAAGGCAATGCCCTCGTTGGTCAGATCAAACACCAGCGTCTGCCAGCTGGCGTCACGGTTGCCGCCGCACAGCAGGCCACTGATCAAACCGTGCATCTCAGCGGCGGTTAAAGCAACCGCCTGCTGGTTAAGAGCCACGGTCAAAGATTGGTAACTTGGAAATGTATTCTGTATAGACATGCGCATTCGTCATCGTTGGCAGGATAAGTTCGTGTTATGCTACCACCAAGGTCCGTTGGTATACCAGTTGAGGCAACACCTCAGTGGCTAGTTATAATCAGCGCAGTCCGGGCAAACGTACGGTAAATACGCATTTTGCAACCGTTTTTTGTCTGGTAATGTTAGGCGCGGCAGATTACAACCAGGTACTGAAAAAGTGTTGAATCTTGGTACCCAGGTATATATAGTGACGCCCGCTTCGGCAGCCCGGCAATGGCTGACCGGTGCTGGCGCGAAATTTAGGCAGGAAGGTGGCATGTCTGCACAACCGGTAGATATTCAAATTTTTGGCCGCTCGTTAAGAGTCAATTGCCCGCCAGAACAACAAGATGCGTTGAACATGGCAGCAGAAGATCTTAACCAACGGTTGCAAGATCTTAAAGTTCGCACTAGAGTCACAAATACAGAGCAACTCGTTTTTATCGCAGCATTGAACGTCTGTCACGAACTTGCTCAAGAACGCTTGAAAACGCGTGACTATGCGGCCAATATGGAACAACGAATTCGTATGCTGCAACAGACCATTGAACAAGCGCTGCTTGAACAGGGTCGCATCTCTGAACGTCAGGATGCACAATTCGAATAACTTAAGTTGCTGGAGTTGAAGGCTCCAGCAATGAGTGAAAAATTTCTCTGAGATGTTTGCCAGCGGGCCAGTCCCCTGAGCCGATATTTAGTACCAACAGAATGTGATGATCCATGATCGGTGTGCATGCTCGGCCCGTCCGAGAAGCCTTAAGATTGTGACAGCACGTTCACCTTGAACCATGGGTTCAAGGGTTACAGCCTGCGACGGCATCTCGGAGATCCCTTCACCTGCGTTTGTCAGTGTGTTAACTCACTACTACTCGCGGATCCAGTACTATGTCTTTGCAACCTCAGTTTGCTCAGCAACGCCAACTCATCCGTAATGAAATACGCCAACGACGCCGTGCCTTAACGCCCGCCCAACAGCATGATTTTGCCCAGCAAATGGCCAGCAATATTGCGCTACATCCACGCATTCAGGCGGCCAGACACATTGCGGCGTTTCTCTCTTTTGATGGCGAACTAGATACAGGCCCGCTGATCGAGCGGCTGTGGCAACTGGGTAAGCGCGTTTATCTGCCAGTCTTGCATCCGTTCAGCCCCGGTAACCTGTTGTTCCTGCATTACACCGCGCAAACATCGCTGGTGAGCAACCGCTTCAAAATCCTCGAGCCAGCGCTCGATGTCCGCTACGTCTTGCCAGTGTCACAGTTGGATTTGGTATTGACGCCGCTGGTGGCCTTCGATTCGGCAGGGCAACGCCTGGGAATGGGCGGCGGGTTTTATGATCGTACCTTACAGAACTGGCAGCACGCTGGCCCCTATCCGATGGGGATTGCGCACGATTGCCAACAGGTTAGCGCCTTGCCGGTGGAGCAATGGGATATCCCTCTGCCAGAGATTATTACCCCGTCACAAACCTGGACTTGGCCAGTCTCCGCATAGCAAAAGGCCGGATTGCTCCGGCCTGCGTCATGTTGTATATACCCTATGGATTTCAAGTTGCAGCTTGAAAGACGACGGGTATATTAGAGCAGTAAGCGGGCGCGGATGGTCCCTTCGATCGCTTTCATACGTTGCAACGCGGCATCCGCACGTTCGGTTTCCGCTTCGATATCGATAACCACATAGCCGATTTCCGAGCTGGTCTGCAAATACTGGGCCGCGATGTTCACGCCCTCTTCGGCGAAAATCTGGTTAATCTGCGTCAGGATGCCTGGGCGGTTTTCATGAATATGCAGCAAACGGCTGGCGTTCGGGCCATGACCCGGCAGCGAAACCTCTGGGAAGTTGACCGCCGACAGCGTAGAGCCGTTATCGGAATACTTCGCCAGCTTGCCAGCCACTTCATCACCGATGTTCTCCTGCGCTTCCTGGGTTGAACCGCCGATATGCGGCGTCAACAGCACGTTATCGAACTCGCACAGTGGAGAATTGAACGGATCGCTGTTAGTTGCCGGCTCTTCCGGGAACACATCGATTGCCGCACCGGCCAGATGGTCGCTCGCCAAGGCGTTACACAGTGCCGGGATATCCACCACAGTGCCGCGTGAGGCGTTGATCAGGATCGCACCTGGCTTCATCAGCGCCAGCTCTTCGGTGCCGATCATGTTCTTGGTCGACAGCGTTTCCGGTACGTGCAGCGTGACCACGTCGCTCATATTGAGCAGATCGGAAAGATGGCGCACCTGTTGTGCATTACCCAGCGGCAGCTTGTTCTCGATGTCATAGAAGAACACTTTCATCCCCAGGCCTTCCGCCAGGATGCCGAGCTGAGTCCCGATATGGCCGTAGCCGATGATCCCCAGCTTCTTGCCCCGTGCTTCATACGAGCCGACAGCCAGCTTTTCCCACTGACCACGGTGCGCCTTGGCATTGGCCTTCGGGATCCCGCGCAGCATCAACAGCAGCTCACCCAGCACCATTTCGGCCACGGATCGAGTATTGGAGAAAGGCGCGTTAAACACTGGAATGCCGCGTTTGGTCGCCGCTTTCAAATCAACCTGGTTGGTGCCGATACAGAAACAGCCCACCGCGACCAGTTTCTCTGCGGCTGCGAAGACTTCCTCGGACAGATGCGTACGCGATCGGATACCCACGAAGTGTGCATCACGGATGGATGCCTTCAGCGCTTCGGTGTCTAACGCACCTTTGTGGTATTCGATGTTGCTATATCCGGCAGCACGCAGGTTATCCACCGTGCTCTGATGAACCCCTTCTACCAACAGGAACTTAATCCTGTCTTTCTCCAATGATACTTTTGCCATTTACCCGACCCTATGTTCAGACTTCAGAAGCGGCTGTTTCCCCTCAATACCCGTCGTCTTTCAAGCTGCAACTTGAAATCCATAGGGTATAATTTCGAAATTACCGCCAAACCGGCAGCAACTCAAAATCAACAGCATGTCCCTCCAACATAACAAAAATATCGCGCCCGGCAATACAAACGATTGCCTGCCCGTCAGCACAAGGCTCAGCGATGTTGGTGGTTTCTGGTGGAAAATGCCATAGGGAAAGAGTTAGGCAGAAGCTTAATGGAGGTTATGAACGTAATGTGACATATGTCACCAAATTCGTCGATTTTGAGAAAAAATATTTTAAGACAATAATTATGCGCAGCGAACCGCTAGCCAGTAAAAACCGGTGAACCGGCTGAGGTTTTGTCAGCAGGCTCACCGGTTTCACAGCCGGATTATCTGACCACTTTTTTTACGCCATCCGGCGTACCGACCAGCGCTACGTCTGCGCCACGGTTGGCAAACAGGCCGACGGTAACCACGCCAGCAATGCTGTTGATCTTGTTTTCCAACGCGATAGCATCGAGGATTTCCAGGTTATACACATCCAGGATCACGTTGCCGTTATCGGTCACTACATTTTGGCGGTATTCAGGCAGGCCACCCAGCTTGACCAGCTCACGTGCCACGTAGGAGCGGGCCATCGGGATCACTTCTACCGGCAGCGGGAATTTACCCAGCACATCAACCTGCTTGGTTGAATCGACAATGCAGATAAACTGACGGGCAATGGCAGCAATGATCTTCTCGCGGGTCAGCGCTGCACCACCGCCTTTGATCATCTGCATGTGGCCGTTGATTTCATCGGCACCGTCAACGTAGATATCCAACGAATCCACTTCATTGCTATCGAAAACGTGTATCCCCAGGCTTTTCAGCTTGGCGGTCGAAGCGTCTGAACTGGATACCGCACCTTCGATCTGGTGTTTGATCGAACCCAGCGCATCAATAAAATGAGCGGCGGTAGAGCCGGTACCCACGCCCACGATAGTGCCAGGTTTCACATATTCCAGTGCCGCCCAGCCTACCGCTTTTTTCAGTTCATCCTGAGTCATGATGTGTTCATTGCCTCTATACGAAAACGTGTGCGTATTATAGGGTAAATCGTCGGCAGCAACTTAGGCTAAAACACACTTATTTAACCTGCCGCACATTTCTAGCCCTCCTTACGACGCCCGCGCTGAAAAGAGCGGCGGGATTTTTTCACCTGAGAAAGTGCAAAAATGTGGCATAGTGCCTGAATCAATTTACTAAAAGGGATCTTCTCTCCGATGAAACGCCCAGACTATAGAACGCTGCAAGCGCTGGACGCGGTGATCCGTGAGCGTGGCTTTGAACGCGCGGCACAAAAACTTTGCATCACCCAATCGGCGGTATCCCAGCGCATCAAACAGTTGGAAAATCTGTTCGGCCAACCGCTGCTGGTACGTACCGTGCCACCACGCCCAACCGAGCAGGGTCAGAAACTGTTGGCCTTGCTGCATCAGGTCGAGCTGCTGGAAGAGGAGTGGTTAGGGAATGACAATGGGGTCGATACACCGCTGTTGTTGTCGCTGGCGGTCAACGCCGACAGCCTGGCAACCTGGCTGTTACCGGCGCTAAAACCGGTGCTGGCCGATTCCCCAGTGCGTCTGAATTTGCAGGTGGAAGACGAAACCCGCACGCAGGAGCGCCTGCGCCGGGGGGAAGTGGTGGGTGCGGTGAGTATCCAGCCGCAGCCACTGCCAAGCTGCCTGGTCGATCAGTTAGGCGCGCTGGACTATCTGTTCGTCGCGTCGAAAGCCTTTGCCGATCGCTATTTCCCCAACGGCGTGACCCGTTCCGCCCTGCTGAAGGCTCCGGCGGTGGCATTCGATCATCTTGACGATATGCATCAGGCGTTTTTACAGCAGAACTTCGATCTCTCGCCGGGCAGCGTCCCCTGCCATATCGTTAACTCTTCCGAGGCGTTTGTGCAGTTGGCACGGCAAGGCACCACCTGCTGTATGATCCCGCACCTGCAAATTGAGCGAGAGTTGGCGAGCGGGGAGTTGATCGATCTGACTCCGGGCCTGTTCCAGCGCCGTATGCTGTTCTGGCACCGTTTTGCACCGGAGAGCCGCATGATGCGTAAAGTCACCGATGCGCTGCTGTCTCATGGGCATCAGGTGTTAAGGCAGGATTAAAGGCGCAGCATGATGCCGCGCCCCGGTAAGAGATTGCTTACTGCGCGGCGTTGCGTTGCAGCTCGAACACCACGTCTACCTGATCGTCAAAGTGAATGCTTTGCTGTTCGTAAGTCTGGGCGGCATCACTTTCCGGTGCCGCAGAAGCGGCTTTAAACATGCGTGCGACTGGCATCGGCTGGTAGTTGGCGACGTGATAGCGAATGCTGTACACCGGCCCCAGCTTGGCCTTAAAGCCCTGCGCCAACGAGGCGGCTTGCTGAGTGGCATTTTCAATCGCTTTCTGACGCGCCTGCTCGCGATAAACCTCTGGCTTGGCTACCCCAAGCTCAACCGCACGAATTTCGTTCAAACCTGATTTAAGCGCACCGTCCAATAGCTCGTTGAGTTTATCCAACTGGCGTAACGTTACCTGCACCTGGCGCACGGCCTGGTAGCCTTTCAGCTGCGATTCACCGGTTTTCAGATAGTCATATTCTGGCTGGGTACGCAGGTTGACCGCATTGATATCTTTCTTTTCGATGCCATTTTTTTGCAGGAAGTCAAAATACTGCGCTACGCGTTCATCAACCTGTTTTTTCGCCTGGGCGGCATCTTTGGCAGAGACGCTGACTTCGATCGCAAGCGTGGCAATATCCGGGGTGGCGTCCACGCTGGCCGTACCGGAAGTGACCACATGCGGCCCTTCAGGTACTTCTGCTGCCTGCAGCGCCAGAGGTAACGTGCCTAATCCAATCATTGCGGCCATGGCCAATGCTTTAAGCTTCACAGTGTCTCCTTGAATGACTAATTGCCTAGTCTCAAAGCTAACACATCCTGCCGCCCTTGGAATTCGGATTAGTGACAAAATAACGGCGAATAAACTTCAATCTTCTCAACCGTAGGGGCGCAGCATGCGGCTGCCCCTACAGTCGAACATGGTCGATTCTTACCAATTAGCGGTTAGCCCATGCCAGGCCAATTGCAGTGCAATGACCCACATCACCAGCCCAACCAGAACGTTGATAATCCGTTGTGCCGTCAGGGTTTTCAGCCACGGGGCCAGCCATGAGGCCAACAATGCCAAAGCAAAGAACCAGACGACCGAAGCGCTGACCGCCCCCAAGGCAAACCAGGAGCGAATGTCTGGTTTCAGTTGCCCTCCCAGGCTGCCGAGCACCACAAAGGTATCGAGATACACATGCGGATTCAGCCAGGTGACGGCCAACATGGTCACCACAATGCGCCAGCGGTTTTGCTTCATTTCTTGCGCCGCTGCCAGCTCCAGATGTTGGCTAAACGCAGTGCGGAAAGCCCCCCAGCCGTACCACAGCAGGAAAGCAACACCGCCCCAAGTCACCAGCGCCAATAGCATAGGTGAACTGCTGAGCAAGGCGCTACCGCCAAAAATACCGGCGCAAATCAGAACGATATCGCTCAACGCGCACAGTGAGGCGGTCATCAGATGATAATGGCGGCGGATCCCCTGGTTCATCACAAACACGTTTTGTGGGCCAAGCGGCAGGATCATCGCGGCGCTCAAGGCAAAGCCTTGCAGATAGATGGCTAACATGGTGTTCCTTCTGGAAATATCAGCGCCTGGAAAGCGGCGTGTGCTGTTCAACACGCGCATCATACGAAGAGAAAATTATTAGGGGAAATGGATATTTCTAATCGGGCATCAGTAACGCTAATGCTCAATCGTTACGGCGATGGCCAATCCACTCTTCAATCTGAATAGGGAAGAGATCCGCAAGGCAGGCTGCATGTCAATGAGCCGTTAAGAGTGATTGGGCAAAACGCGGTCTATTCCGAAGGTTGGGATCAGGTGGTGAAATTCACCAGAGAAGAGGGAAAGAAAATCAAAGTCACCATTACCAACGAGTTGATCTATCCCCCCGCAGGCTGAACGTGAAGTGGCCTTTGCAGCCGCCGATCCGTTAGCGCCGTTTGTTTGATGAAAATGCGTTCCCTCGCCAGAAGGTGAGGGAACGTCAGATCATTACTCCGGCTGTTCAGCCGCTTTAGCTACATGGCGTACATGCACATCCATCTGCGGGAACGGAATACCAATCTGGTGGGCATCCAGCTGACGCTTGAAGTTTTCCATCAGGTCAAAGTACACGTTCCAATATTCAGCGTTGGTGGTCCAGGAGCGAGTGACAAAGTTCAGTGAAGAAGGTGCCATTTCATTGAGGCGTACCGTCACGCCTTTATCGTGCATGATGCGCTTATCAGCCGCAATCACGTCACCCAAGACCTTCTTCACCAGGTCGATGTCGGCGTCATAAGCTACACCGACCACGATATCCACACGGCGGTTTGGCTCACGGGAATAGTTGATAATATTGCCCGCGATGATTTTACCGTTCGGCACCACAATGGTTTTGTTATCAGAGGTACGCAGCGTGGTCGAGAAAATCTGTACCTGATCTACCGTCCCGGAAACGCCCCCTAAGTCGACAAACTCCCCGGCCCGTAACGGACGGAAGGCCACCAGCAGCACACCGGCCGCAAAGTTGGACAGCGATCCTTGCAGCGCCAGACCAACGGCCAGGCCGGCTGCACCCAACACGGCAATTACCGAGGTGGTCTGTACGCCAATGCGCCCCAGTACAGCAATAAAGGTAAACGCCAGGATGCTGTAACGCGCCATCGCAGCCAGGAAATCCACTACGGTGGCATCGATGCCACGCAGCTTCATCACGCGGCTGAGCGCATTGCTCACCACACGAGCCACCACCGAACCAATAATGAAAATAACGATCGCGGCAACAATATTCACCGCATATTGGATCAGCATATCCTGATGGTTGACGAGCCAACTGCTGGCATTGTTAATGCCTTCTACTACGTTAAGTTCTTCCATTCTGACGTCCTACTTGACATCCCCGTGCGGGGAAAATGAGCAAAATATACTGACGAAACAATATCAGCAAGAAAGCCACCGGCTAAGGGTAACCAACATTTTAACGTCGTGCCAACTGCCACAGGAAAAATCCCGCGCCACCGAAAAAAGTCGCTAGAAAGCTCTTAGATACAGCGGAATATACAAATATACAGCGGACTGCCAACGAGAGTTACTTTAACAAGGAGATGTTACGGCAACGCACAGAAATATCCTAAAAAAAATGCCAGTAACCCTAAGTCACCAGCATTCAATATCACGCGGGCATGAGTAAGCCATGCTACCGATACAGGGTGCCATTATTCCGGTTGTTCGGGCGATTTCTCTACGTGGCGCACATGCACATCCATTTGCGGATAGGGAATGCCAATCTTGTGGGCATCTAACTGACGCTTAAAGTTTTCCATCAAGTCAAAATAGACATTCCAATACTCCGCATTGGTGGTCCAGGAGCGAGTCACAAAATTCAGTGAGGACGGAGCCATTTCGTTTAAACGTACGGTGACACCTTTGTCGTGCATGATGCGCTTATCGCCCGCAATCACGTCACCCAGCACTTTTTTCACTACATCAATATCGGCGTCATAGGCCACTCCGACCACAATATCCACGCGGCGGTTGGGTTCACGGGAATAGTTGATGATATTGCCAGCGATGATTTTTCCATTGGGCACTATAATGGTTTTGTTATCGGAAGTACGCAGAGTGGTAGAGAAAATATGCACCTGATCGACCGTACCGGCTACACTTCCCAGATCGACATACTCACCTGCGCGCATCGGGCGAAAGACCACTAGCACCACCCCGGCGGCAAAGTTGGACAGTGACCCCTGTAGCGCCAAACCAATCGCCAACCCAGCAGCCCCCAGCACCGCAATCAACGAGGTGGTCTGCACCCCCACACGCCCCAATACGGCAATGAAGGTGAAGACCAGAATGCTGTAACGCACCATCGCTGCCAGGAAGCCAGAAACGGTGAAATCAATACCCCGCAGCCTCAATACGCGAGTGAGCATATTGCTGACAACACGGGCAATGATCGAACCAATAATGAAAATAGCAAGCGCAGTAACGATGTTAACCGCATAACGAATCAACAGATCCTGATGATCTATCAACCAACTGCCGGCATGATTAATGCCTTCTACAACGTTGAGATCTTCCATTCATGTATTCCTACTTTATTTCCCCCAAATAGCGGGAATAGGCGAAATAAACCAACACTTAATGTCGGTCAGGAAACCGCAGCTTAAGGGTATGCAACATTTCAACCCGACGCCAATCGTCATAGGAAAAAACTCCTTTGGTATAACCACATAGCAATTCCCTTTAATGGCACGTGAACAGCGCCAGTCAGGTCAACTATGATGAAACTGGTCAGTTTGGGCTGCGTGGTGAGTATTCTGGCCATCCTGTTTGAATCTTGATACTGGGATTGTCGATTAACGTCGGGGCGGGGTTATTGGGGTAGCTGATTAGGTGAACGGGTGCTGCATGCTTAGCTTTATCATCAAAAAAAGAAAAGGCTCCCAAGGGAGCCTTTTAGCGTAATGAACGGAGGGACGATATTACAGCACGTCTACCGCGTTCAGTTCTTTGAATGCCAGTTCCAGACGGGTGATCATGGAAGACTGGGCAGCACGAGTCCATACGCGTGGATCGTAGTATTTCTTGTTCGGCTTGTCGACACCTTCTGGGTTACCCAGTTGGCCCTGCAGATAGCCTTCGTTCTTTTTGTAGTAGTTCAGGATACCTTCCCAAGTTGCCCACTGGGTGTCGGTATCGATGTTCATTTTCACTACGCCGTAGCTGACCGCTTCTTTGATTTCTGCCGCGGTAGAACCTGAACCACCGTGGAACACGAAGTTCAACGCATTGTGCGGCAGGTTGTGTTTCTTGGAAACATAGTCCTGAGAATCACGCAGAATGGTTGGAGTCAGTTTCACGTTGCCTGGCTTGTAAACGCCGTGTACGTTGCCGAAAGAGGCAGCGATGGTGAAGCGTGGGCTGATAGCGTTCAGTTTTTCGTACGCGTAATCAACGTCTTGTGGCTGAGTGTACAGGGAAGAAGCGTCCATATGGCTGTTATCTACGCCATCTTCTTCACCACCGGTGCAACCCAGTTCGATTTCCAGGGTCATACCGATCTTCGCCATGCGAGTCAGGTACTTGCTGCAAATTTCGATGTTTTCTTCCAGTGACTCTTCAGACAGGTCGATCATGTGAGAAGAGAACAGTGGCTTACCGGTCGCCGCGAAGTGCTTCTCACCCGCGTCCAACAGGCCGTCTAACCATGGCAGCAGTTTCTTCGCGCAGTGGTCGGTGTGCAGGATCACTGGCACGCCGTAATGTTCAGCCATCTGATGCACATGATGTGCGCCAGAGATTGCGCCCAGGATCGCAGCACCTTGTGGCACGTCAGTTTTGATACCTTTACCCGCGATAAAGCCAGCACCACCGTTAGAGAACTGAACGATAACTGGAGCACGCACCTTGGCAGCAGTTTCCAGCACGGCGTTGATGGAGTCAGTACCCACGCAGTTTACCGCTGGCAGCGCAAAGTTGTTCTCTTTGGCAACTGCGAAGACTTTCTGCACGTCATCACCTGTGATGACACCTGGTTTTACGAAATCAAAAATTTTAGACATTAGACGTCGTCCTGTTTCGTTGGCCGTATACCCGTCGTCTTGCAAGCTACAGCCTGCAAGCTAGTGGTAGCGATGGATAAATATCGATTTTTACCCCGCAGCCAAGCTGGGGGCATAAAACAAACGGGCGGCTTGCGCCCCCCGTTATCTTAATTACTGCTTAGCGCGCTCTTCCAGCATCACTACTGCTGGCAGTGGTTTCCCTTCAACGAATTCCAGGAAGGCGCCGCCGCCGGTAGAGATGTAGGAGATTTTGTCAGCGATACCGAACAGATCGATAGCTGCCAGGGTGTCGCCGCCGCCTGCAATGGAGAAGGCTTCGCTATCTGCGATAGCGCGTGCAACGATTTCGGTGCCCCGACGGAAGTTAGGGAACTCGAATACGCCAACCGGGCCATTCCACAGAATGGTTTTGGCGTTCTTCAGGATAACGGCCAGACGCTCGGCAGAGACATCGCCCATATCCAGAATTTGCTCGTGGTCTTGGATCTCGTTGGCCTGCTTCACCGTGGCCACTGCGGTTTCAGAGAACTCGGTCGCTACGCGTACGTCGGTTGGCACCGGAATATCGCAGGTTTCCAACAGTTTTTGCGCGTTCGGGATCAGATCGGGTTCGTACAGGGACTGCCCCACGTTATTCCCTTGCGCCGCCACGAAGGTGTTAGCAATGCCGCCACCAACGATCAGCTGATCGGCGATCTTGGACAGAGAATCCAGCACGGTCAGTTTGGTAGAAACTTTAGAACCACCAACGATAGCCACCATTGGGCGAGCCGGGTTACCCAGCGCTTTGCCCAGGGCTTCCAGTTCCGCAGACAGCAGCGGGCCTGCACAGGCAACCGGAGCAAATTTGCCCACGCCATGTGTAGAAGCCTGCGCACGGTGTGCGGTACCAAAGGCGTCCATCACATACACGTCGCACAGCGCAGCATATTTCTTGGACAGCACTTCGTCGTCTTTCTTCTCGCCTTTGTTGAAGCGAACGTTCTCCAGAACAACCAGTTCACCTTCTGCAACGTCAACGCCTTCCAGGTAATCCTTCGCCAGACGGACTGGGGATTTCAGATGCTCTTTCAGGTAGTTGACTACTGGCAGCAGGGAGAACTCTTCGTTGTACTCGCCTTCGGTAGGACGACCCAGGTGGGAAGTTACCATCACGCGGGCGCCTTGTTTCAGCGCAGCTTCGATAGTCGGCAGGGAGGCACGGATACGCGCATCGGAAGTCACTTTACCGTCTTTCACTGGTACGTTCAGATCGGAACGGATCAGAACGCGTTTACCCGCCAGATCCAGATCGGTCATCTTAATTACAGACATGGTGAACCCTCTTTGTTGATTCTCTATAAAGTTGCCTTAGCGACGCATCAACACCACGTTGATGAGCCTTACTAGAAACCGCTTGCGGCCATTGCCCGTGTTGTATCCAACATCCGGTTGGCAAAGCCCCATTCGTTATCACACCAGACCAAGGTCTTGATCAGGTGCTGTCCACTGACCCGGGTTTGCGTCCCATCAACGATGGCGCTGTGCGGGTCATGGTTAAAATCAATCGAGACTAATGGTAGTTCTGTATAGTCAACTATACCACGAAATGATCCCTGTGCCGCCTTTTGCAACAGCTGGTTTACCTCTGTGACCAACACCTTCGAACTCACGCTGACGCTAAGATCGATGGCCGTGACGTTGATCGTCGGCACCCGTACGGAGATCGCTTCGAAACGATCGCAAAACTGCGGGAAAATGCGCGTAATGCCCGCTGCCAGCTTGGTGTCGACCGGAATAATCGACTGGCTCGCCGCGCGGGTACGCCGCAAATCCTGATGATAGGCGTCTATCACCGGCTGATCGTTCATCGAGGAGTGGATGGTGGTTACTGTGCCGGACTCAATGCTGTAGGCATCGTCCAGCAGCTTGATAATCGGAATAATGCAGTTGGTGGTACAGGAGGCGTTGGACACGATGCGATGCTCGCCACGCAGCGTTTGGTGGTTAACCCCAAACACGATGGTCGCATCCAGATCGTTACCGCCCGGATGGGCAAACAGCACCTTCTTTGCCCCTGCCGCCAGATGAGCTTCACCCTCTGCCCTACTGCCATACACACCGCTGCAATCCAACACCACATCCACGCCCAGTTCGCCCCAAGGCAACTGTTCCAGCTCGGGTTGATGTAACAGCCGAATGCTGTCATCCCCCACGCTCAGCACGTCACATTCCTGGCGCACATCCCAGGCAAAGCGGCCGTGGCTGGAGTCATATTTCAGCAGGTGGGCCATCCCCTCGGCATGTGCCAGTTCGTTGATAGCGACGACGGAAATTTCGGCGCGTCGTCCCGATTCGTACAGTGCGCGTAAAACGCTGCGGCCAATACGGCCAAAGCCGTTTATCGCTATGCGGATGGTCATGCTACTCCCTGAAAAAGGGCGCTCCCTGGCGGTGGTGTTCCACTTCAAGGATCGCGCAGACTGATTATCTCGCCTAGAGTACTTTAGCGTACCGCCTGCTGTGAATCGCTGCTTTGCATTATTCGTCAAACCCCGTTGCTCATCGCAACCGCTCACTCTGCATTTCCACCGACAACAGTGATAACTGAAACGCTTCAGCCGAGCATAAACCAAAGTTTTGCCAAAAGGAACAGATGCAATGCGATGCCTGTCATGTCGGGGGGACTTTGCGAAAATAAAATGATCTAGCGCACATTTTTACCCTCCACCGCCGGTAGCCGAATTTAGGTTGCAACACGCAAATGACTTGCCGGTAACGCCAAGTTCTCCATAATGAACCCAGCGTTTGTTGGGTGAAGCAAATGCCGGTGAAAATGTTCTCTATCTTCAGATTACTGAATGGGTAGGGATCGCAGATGTTCGACCGTAGGGGCGCTGCATGCTGCGCCCGCTTAGCCGTTGCCTCTTGTGGGCCTGTGGGAAAATGTCTGCAGCCTCTCTACCTTTTACTGTTTTCTACAAGGAACCAAAATGAGTGAAATCAAAGTCGTCGCCCTGATTAAAGCCATGCCAGAACACCGTGCTGCGGTAGACAAAGCGGTGCGCGCCATGGTCGCCCCAAGCCGTTCCGAGCCAGGCTGCATCCAATATGATTTGCATGAAGAGCAGGGTCATCCAGGCGCTTTCGTGTTTATCGAGCGCTGGACTTCTGAGCAGGCGCTGAAAGAGCATATGGCGATGTCTTACCACGATGCCTTCCTGGCCGAATTGGAAGGGAAGCTGGTCAGTCTGGAAGTGAAAAAACTGACTCAGCTGTAATTGTGCTTCTTAGGGGTGCCGATCGGTGCGCCCCTTTTATGTTCAGTTAGCAGTATGCTCGCGTTCGAAAACCATAACCTACGGTAGTAACTGACCACTCAATGGTCAGTATGGAGAGGCAACAAGCACGACGGCAGTGCGATACTCTCCGGGTTCAGCATTATTAGTGCGCAAAGATGATGTCAGGGTAAATCGTGTCGCCTGAATCTCACTCACAGACAGGTCAACCGTTACCCCTTTGCCAAGAATGAGGTTGCCCCCACCAACAATAGTCACCTTAGGTTTCCCACCACAGTTCAGCTCTCCAGACAACGTAAGCACGTCGCTTTGTGACGGCTTAATATTGGTGTGATGGAGTACCCCGTCACCAGGTATGCTTATCTCGCACTCGATATCGGGCGCTACTGGCTTCATGCAGTATGTGTTCCCGGAGTTCGCGACTGTTAATGCGGACAAATCGCCCCATGGGGTCGATATTGTTGTATGCCTAGAACCAGGACTTGACGCTTTCCCAAACATAAGGCATTCCCCCCCCGGACCTGCTCCATAATGCGGACCATACACATTGGAGCTATAGCTGCACGTTGAAGCGCTAGTGAGCACCCAGGAGCTACTCGAAGTGGTCTCACACTTGACGCTAAACGGAACATTAGGAGCATCTAGGTAGTCTGTGCTCCAGTAACAATAAGTAAACGGTCTACCCTCCCTCCCACCGCCATTTCCACAGTAAATGCCAAATAGTTGTACTCTTGTGTCGTTCACTCCAGGATCGCTCCGATCTGGAGCTTCCACCATGATCGTCCTGCCGGACGCTTGGTACCAGACGTTCTGACTACAGTGTGTAACCTGCTCGTTCCAGCTTGTCTGGCATTTGGTAATTCTTAAGCCTTCTACAGTGGGCCACTTCACGGCATGTGCGGATGCACATAGGAAAAGGCAGACAAGGCAGCAAAGTAATTTATACATGCACTCATATTCTCCATATTCTATCTTTATGTTTCATGCAGTTACTGCCCAGTTCTGGCACATTGCTCACCACTGTCTCACCTGACGGTGGGTATTGGGCATTACTCATATTCCAGGCTGAACGTCGCTGTCGCACTGAACGTCCCCCGCTTGATACTTCTCTTCGTGATAGCGTCCGGCTCCGCCTGCACATAGGCCTTCAGCGCCACAATCGTGTCGCCCGTTTGCAGACCTTGCACATAGCTCCCCTTGTTGAGAGCCAACGATTTGCCTTCTGTAGTCTCCAAACCAATAGCTATTCCACTTGCGCTACTGCTGCCATCGATAGCCAACAGCCCTTTCAACGCCGGGTTTTCCGGGCCAATGAAGGTAATTTTCATCGTCTTGCCCAGGCTTAAATCACACTCGGCCAAATGAATGCTGAAGGGCTGCGCAATGGTTCTAGTGTTCAGATACAGGTACTTGTCGATGACCGTGCCAAAATCCAGCACGATTTCCTCTTTGCCCGGCGCAATGACGCATGGCTCCGCCACCAGGGATCCGTAAAGGCGGACGTTATTTTCCCCCACAGCCAGCGTGGGGCTGGCCGTCAGCGCGCCAAGTAAGGATACAAGCATCCCCACAATCACTGTCCTGCCAAAATAACGGACTGTACTGTGTTTCATCTCGGCTCCTTATAGGTAATCGGCACGCAGCGTCGCCCACGCTTCGAAAGCGCCTTCATTCAGTTTAGAACCCGCTTTTTTCACCGGTACCGCCTCCAGACGTGGCTGATTGGCCAAATTTATCTTCAGCGTGCTGTTCGGCGTAAACGGCTTATCATTCTGGTAGATCCGGATACCCAGGTTCCCTTTGTCAGTCTGCAGCGCCTGACCGTCGAATCCCGCCACGCTGCCGCTCAGACTCAGCATCAACGCCCAGTTACTGCTACCGACGTCCTCGCAGCTTATCTGGTAGTTGATGCTCTTGCGGTAGTTCACCCCATCCACCTTGTTGACACCTACCCGATCACCGAAATCCACATCAATCCTGTCTCCGTCGTTGATAGAGACGATGGTGCATGGCGGCGGTTCTATCAGCGTGCCATGGAACGACATCGCCCTCTCGCGTTCAAGCTCCAGCGCCAGTGCTGTAGTGGTAACACCTACCAGACTGCTGGCCATTAACAGGACTTTTATCGTTATGGTCATGATCCACTCCCGTTACTGATAATCCACTTTCATTATCGCACCCGCCCTGAACTCGCCCGCCTTCAGGGTAACGTTATTCTGCTTTACCGGAACGGCCCACAGTTTCGGTGTGTTTGGGGGAGTGAAGTTCAGCCAACTGTTAATTGCCAGTTTATTGCTGTCCTGTAGCAGCTTGATGCCTAACCCTTCCTTGTCGGTCCCCAGCACCTCGCTGTCAAAGCTCGCCTCGTTACCCTGCACCTGCAACTTCAGCGCGGAGGAGGAAGCTGTCGTGCAGGACAATGAATAATCCACCGGCATCCGGTAGTTGTTGCCATCCACCCGGGTAGTCATTACGTCTCTGAACTCCACCTCTATCGGCTGATTGTTGTTGATGGTGCACGGTGGCGGCTGGATTACCGTCACCTTTAGGGTGATAGTGGCGGAATTAGCGCCCGTTGCTATCTGCGGTAACGTGACCAACATCCCACACAGCAAACAGACGGTCTTTCGGTATTGCATCGTTCCCTTCATAGCCCTGCCTCAGTCATAGTTCAGATGAAAGTCCATCACGGGCCGATAGCTGACTACCACCAGGTCGTTGGTGGGCGCTCAGGGATAACCGTGTCACTCACCGTAATACTTCAGCTCGGTCAGCCTGCGCCGCTCTTGCGGGGGGCGCCCATCGTGAGTGTGATGCCCATACCCTCTCACCTTTTGCCTAGCCGATACCCGGCAGCGGTTGCATTACGCCTTTTTCTCCGGCACCACCTTGCAGATGCTACCGCTGCAGGTAAAACTCAGCTGTGGCCGACCACCGTAGTCATTGACGTAGGTCAGCACCGGGCTGCTGCCTACGGCGGTTGCACTCACCGTCAGAGGCAAGCTGCCCTGCGGCGGCACCATCAGCGGTTCGAACCCATTCACGCCCGGCCCCTTCTTATTGTTGCCCGCATCCACGATGGTCACGTAATACGGCGTCGGGTTATTGACCACGTATTTGTCGCCCTGCTTGCTCAGGGTCAGTTGCTCCTGTGGCGGCGTACCGTTGTTGTCCATCGCGATGCCAGCCGGGCGGTAGAACAGCTTGATACGCGTCTGCAACGCTATTTGCAGCGTGTTTGGTCTGGAGCTCTTCGGCGGAATTTCCCGCAGGTTGAAGTAATACACCGTCTCGCGGTCCTGTTTGAGCTGCTTCACCGCCGGCAACGCCTGAATTTTTATCTGACTCGGCTTGCCCGGCTCGATGCGCTGCACCGGTGGCAAAACGGTAAGCGGGCTTTGTATCTTGTTGCCCTGCTCATCCTCAATCCAGCCCTGTGCCAGGTACGGCAGTTGTTTATTCTGATTGCTGACATCCAGGCTCACCGACGTCACACTGCCGTCGAATATCACCCGGGTGCGGTCCAGGGCTATCGCCGCCATAGCCGACGGAGCGACCAGTACGCTCAGCAGGGTGATGGTCATTGCCATCGACGCTAGGAATTTGAAGTGCCTCGCGAACGAGGTGGTCATCGGGTTACTCATCATTAGTTCTCTCTGTCGTATTCGTTTATTTGGGACGCCCGGTCAAAACCGTACGCCCTAGTCGTCCGCCAGGAACGGAATGGCCACGGCCGACTATGTCGACTAACCTTTCTGTTCCTTTGCCGTCAGCACGCTACCCTCTGTTGCCTGCGGTTGGGCACTCAGCGCCCGACATGGCAGTAGCAGGGTGTTCATCAGCATGTCCGCTGGCAACGGCGTCGGCATCCGTACCTCGCACTGCGCGCTGCCGCTCCAGTGCACCGTCATGCTTTCTCCGGCGTTAATACCGGTCAGGTAAACGTTGCCGCCGTCGTTGACGATGCCGGTTTCCTGCTTGCGCACATTCGTCACTGTGGCACCGAACGGCGGCTCACTGCCATCGGCCAGTCTGATGACCGCCATCGCTTTGGCACCGGCAATCACATCAAACTTCCGGTAGCCGATGGCTCCCTCGGTCAGCGTCACCTCCACCACCGACTGCGTGGCCTCGGCGGTATCACCCAACTGGTTGAGGTCGATGTTCGCCCTGTTGCGGTAATAGCTGCTCACATCACCGAGCACCGCCTTGCCCCAGGCGTTCGTGTTGGTGGTGCTTCCGTAACCGCGCACCGGCACATCCGCAACCCCTTGAGTATCAATCAGCAACCGCGTGCCACCAGCCGTCCCGCTGCGATGCACCGCTCCACCTTCAGGCGTCAGCGTCATCCCACCTTGAAGACTCAAGCCCGCCGCGCTGTAGCTTCCTTCCTGATAACTCGCGTTAGCGCTCATCTGTGCCAGCCCGCCCTCGTGATTGTAGAAACCACTGGCCCTCACCCCGCTGCGTGAGCTGCCGGTACTCAGTTGGTAAGATCTGCGGTCATCAAGACGATCGTAATAACTCACCGCATGCGTGGTGTCGTTGCGGCTCACCGCTTCGCTGAAGCTGACCGTGGCTTTATCACCCCACGGCATTGAGAGCGACAGGTACGCCCCATCGTCCTTGATACCGTTGTAGTTGTTTCTGTACGCCGACAGGGACAGACTCAGGTTGCGAAAACGACCAATATCGAAATAGCGCGATAGCGTCAGGCTGTAACGGTCGTTGGCCGGCAGGTCCCAGTACGTCTCATGGCTGTAGTTGATATAGCTGCTCAGCCCCCATTCACGGAATTGCTGATTAAAGGTGATGGTGTACTGCTGTTTGCCGCTGCCATTCATGCGATTACCGTAGTAACGCGCGTCCAGGTACTCACCCATGCTCATAAAATTCCGATCCGAGAAGCGGTAGCCAGCAAAGGTCACCTGGCTGTCGTATTCGTCAAATCTCTTCGAGTAGCTCAGGCGGTATGAGCCTCCGCTTAGTGTGCCATCTTCCTGCGATAAGCTTGCCCGCGACTGGGTGGCGTCGAACGACAAGGCTCCGAACATCAGCAGATCGCGACCGATACCCAATGAAAGTGCGTTGTAATCGCCTCCCGCCAGTGCACCGCCATATAGCGACCAGCCGTTGCTCACCCCCCAGGAGAACTCCCCAGTACCGAACAATGGCCCCTGCGCATGATGCTGCCAGTTGGACGGCCTGCCGGCAGTCAATTTGAAGCGCACCGAACCGGGCCGTGTCAGGTACGGAATGCTGGCGGTATTCAATACGAACTCCTGTACGCTGCCGTCCTGCTCTTCCACCCGTACGTTCAGCTCACCGGTCACCGCATCATTGATGTCCTGAATATGGAACGGCCCTGCCGCAACCGTGGTCTCGTACAGCACCCGCCCCAGTTGGCTAATGACTATCTTAGCGTTGGTCTTAGCCACGCCGACCACCTCTGGTGCGTAACCCCGCAGGTTCGGTGGCAACATATTGTCGTCAGACACCAGGCTGGCACCGGTAAAACGGAAGTTGTCGAACATGCCCGAGTCCAATTCGTTCTCACCCAGCATCAGCTTGGAACGCAACGAGGGAAACGCCCGGTAGGCATAGTAACGACTCCACTCCAACTGCTTGCGGGTCTGCTGCTCGCCTGCGGTCTGGTGGGAAAAGTTGGCCTGCCAGTCTGCCCGCAAGCGCCAGGAGCCTAGATTAGCCCCGGCCGTGCCGTTACCACTGACGCTGTAACCTTTACTGCTGTCCCGTTGCTGATACTGGCTGTTGGCGTTGACGTTGTAATCCAACAGTAACCCAGGAATACCCTCTTCCCAGCGCGACGGCGGGTCCCAGCTCTCGTCGCTATACTCCAGGTACGCCTGCGGAATGCGCATGTAGAGCGAAGACGTCGACAGGTCGCCACGCACTTCCATGCCGTGCACGCTACCTTCGTCCAGGCACTCACCCTGATGCCGCCAGGTCAGGCCTTTCATCACATCTTCTTTCAGGCCCAACTGTTCGACCAGAGCCTTGCTGACACAGGCGCGGCTGCCCTTGGGGTCATCTTCCGGCGCGTAAAACAGTATTTGTTGCTCCGGCAGTTTGTTCTTATTGACATGCACCGTCATACCGTAGGTGCCCGGCATGATATAACCGCCTCGGGAGAACTGGCTCAGATCGATGTTATTTTGGTCGTTAACATCCAGCACATCGGTATTGAACTGAATATTGTCGGCTGTCTGGGCCATCGCCAGTGGAGTTCCCAACGCCAGCGAAATACACAGCCCCAGCGACTGCAGACGCGCAACTTTTCCAACTGGAGACAGCCCCATATCTTTCCCTTTTTATTTAAACGTCTTTAATTTCAGCTCGAGACTACTACTCAGAAACAATCCGACCTGAACGAAAAGATGTATTTATAATAATCCCTTGCCTATTAACCCAAGCGCCAGTGATAATAAAATCGACAGTCTTTACTTAAAGGGTAATAGGCAAGAAAACACTATAAATTCCGTATTTAAACACTCATGAAAATATGCCATTTAATACAACACCTGAAAAATGCATGCAGAAACCCTGCATGCATAGGTATAAATATCAGAGAGCTTAAAACGACAACTTAGTTGTAAGCCAGGTTAAAGCTAGTTACAACCTGGAATTCACCTTCAGTAATGGTGGCAGACGCACCGTCACCCTGCACGTAAGCAGCAAAGTTCAGGCTGTTGGCGTTGCTCTGCAATTCTTGCGCTTTGGTTGGTACACCCAGTTCAATGACTTTGCCATCAGCCTGAGTGATTGCCACGCTGGCACCTTTAGCTGTACCAGTGATGCCCAGCAGGCCATTACTTGCGGCGGATTCCATGCCGGTGAAGGTCACCTGCACCTTGTTCTTGGCGACTGGCGTACCGAAAGAGCAATTCTCCAGATCGATGGAGAAGTTGCGTGGCGTGGATTTACCACTGTCAGCCAGCGCCGCCTTGGAGATCTGCCCCAGCTCGACGGTTTGCTCGGATGATTTCGGCGAGATTGAGCATGGCGCATCAATGATGGAACCTTTAAAAGTGACTTTGCCGTGCCCTTGATCGGCGGCGTGCGCTACAGAAGACATACCGAAAGCCATGACAATAGCCAGCAAGGTTTTATTCATTTTCATATCCATTTTTACTTTATCCTTAATAGTATTTTATTGGTGCCGCCACCTTCACCCAGAAGGTTATGAGGCATAGGCACTTGATGGAGACTTTGGCGGTTTAACACCAAATGAATCCGAGCGGCCGCCCTAAGAACAGTCTAATTTGGTGGCCAATTTTAGTTGACCACTACGCACCACATCCGGCGACCCGACAAATATTATGGACAACTTCAACAAACAGCAAATTAATCTAACATTTCATCAAATATTAGATTTTTAATCTAAAAAAACAAATTAATTAACATTAAATTCCGAAAAAGAATAGATAATCATCAGCGCCCAGCATTTCTAACTTATTAAAAACCAACGTAAATCTTGGTGAAAAATAAATTCAAAAATCACGCTTGACACTCCATGTATACTTAAATTAGATTTATCCTAATTTTACAAAGAGAGATTATTCTTAATTAGCAAAGAATTTTCATTAACAGCTACCAGGGCGTTGATTACAAAATGAAATACACCATAAATTTAATCGTTGTCTTCGATCCAGAGTATCGAACACTCGCGTTAAACAATAATAATCAGACGACTCTTGAGCTCTCAAAACCCTCTTGTCGAGTACTTAATGAGTTTATCAAAAACAACGGTAATACTTTATCTCGTGATTCGTTACTGAAAAATGCGTGGGAGGATTATGGTTTTCCTGCTTCCAACGCTGGCTTGAACAATTGCATCAGTGATTTGAGAAAATCATTTGTTAGCCTGGGGTTAGAAAAACCCATCATTATAACCCTACCAAAAATAGGGTTTAGAATGGAAGCAGATATCCACCCCACACCAAAACAAAAAGCCGACACCAAGATAAAGAAAGTCGAACAAGTGGTGACGAAACCAGAGAAGGTAGGGGCTCTTAAAGAGGAAAAGTCCGTCGGTACTCTCCCACTGGCCATGCCAGATAAATTGACCATAAAAACCATAATGATACCTATCCTGGCACTGGTGGGAATATTGGGTATCATCGGCCTGTATTTACTACTTTGGACACCCTCAACTCAGTTAAAATTGATTGGTTCCTATAAACAATGTGATATTTACTCTATCAGAAAAGACCCTGTCCCCGGCTCAGAACTTAGGGCAAAAAAGATACTGGAGTCAGAAAATCTGGATTGCGACCTGGTCGAGCAAGATATTTTTTATACTGAAGAGCGGCCCGATAACGAACTATTGAAGATAACTTTTCTGGCCGCCTGTCAAAAAGACCAAACTGAAGGCGATTATCAGCATTGCAAAATTTTTAAAACCATTGAGTAAACTGAAATGAAAAAAATTATTGGCGCAGCGTTACTCTTTATCGTCCTACTGATGTGCCTGTGGTACTTCAACGTTCATCATCAGGGTAGAAAGCCTTTCCGCTGCGATACTCAACAATTGTCGTTACAGGTGAAAGCAAAAAGTAATATTGTACTTAAGGCAAGCTCTACCATCATATTTTCATCATCAAAATCCGGCATGTTTTACATCACCGGTTCGATCAAAGAAAATGACACCCGCTATCTGCTGGATCGCAACATCACCTTCTCCATCACGCCATCAGAAATAAAGGGGGGTAACAATGTCCAATTCACTCATGAACAAGTCCATCCCGCCGACAACACGCCGGGCAACGTCTGGCGAAATTATGTCATGCCGGAGATTGAACTCGTTGATGTTTATACGGAAGTAGTGCCCTTATTCCACAACGCATTATTAATTAGGGGATTTAGCAATCCGTTCCTGGTCTGCATAAAGCAGGACTAACACCTCCACTGAGCTGCTACCACGCTTTAGTCGCAAATGGCATAGCATACAGGCCTAATGCTATGCCATGAAACAACCCACCAACCCAACAACTGCCCCGTAAAGATTAAATTCTCAAGATAAAAAACCAATACAATGAGGTTAAATGAGTTAGTTTGGCATATTAAAAGCGTTTGTATAACATGTTATACAGACAAGTTACCCCCTATAGCTAACGCATTGCTTTTATAGCAACCCAAACGATCTTCGCGGTAATTGAAATAGACACAACGCTAAATGGAATTTGACCATGAAGAAAAAAATAACCATCTCATTAAACGATCACGATAGCTACTTCTTAGCAGGTCTGAAGTACGGACTGATTGAATATTTTACCGATCTGCACACTCAGGTTGATTTTTTTATCGGTTACTCCGTAGATAAGCCAGATATCATTTTTCAGGCGCTGTATCAGGGTGAAAGAACCGACATCTGTCGGCACTTTCCTGCTGACGCACCTCAACCGCTCTATTTTGTGATACGTGATAAAGCTGAAAGGCGCTTTACTCCTCCCATCCGCTGTATCGCCAAGAGTAGTACGCTATACCGTAACCAAAGCCTCGGCGACATGCTGGGGATGGTAAAAGTAGCCATGCAATTGCGTTCCCTGCCACCAAAAGAGGCGCACCATTACTGCCCAGCCTGCCATCGTCAGAGCCTGACCGAACGAGAGCGCCAAGTTCTGTATTATCTGCGGCAAGGGATTAGCCAATCGCAGACGGCACGTATTCTGGAACTGAAAGTTAAAACGGTGCATTCACATAAACGCACTGCGATGAAGAAACTGAACTTTACTCGCACCAGCGAACTGTTTCATTGGCTGCTGCAGGGGGGGTTAACTTTAAACTTTAACCGGTAATTGCCCGCGGATCGCGCAACTGCGCCGCTAAGTGCATCTCGTTGTCCGCAGGGCGATCTCAGCGCCCTGCGTTATCACTGCTCTATGCCTTGGGGAAAATCCACAGATGTTCGGCGGGCAAAGACAGCGTACACATCTCTTGGCCACGGACTTCTGTGCCATAAGCTCGCACCACGAAGTCCTCTGCCACCGTGCGGAACAGATACTCCCAACGGTCACCTAGATACATGCTGGTTAGCAGAGGTAACGCGATCTGATTGCCTTGCGGATCATCCCCTAAGCGTACGCGCTCAACGCGGATCACCGCCGTTGCTTCCTGCCCGGTGGTTAACCCAGCCCCGGCCTTCCCCCACAGCACCCAGTCTTTACCTTCGATCCGCGCGTTACCGTCACGGATCTCCGTCACCTTGCCAAACAGACGGTTGTTGCTGCCCATAAATTCGGCGGTAAACAGCGTGGCAGGCGAGCCGTACATTTCCTGTGGCGTGCCCTGCTGTTCGATCTTGCCGTTATTGAGCAGCAGGATCCTATCGGAAATCGCCATCGCCTCGTTCTGATCGTGAGTCACCATCAGCGCAGAAAGACCCAGTTTGATGATCAGTTCACGCAGAAACACCCGCGCTTCCTCGCGCAACTTGGCATCCAGGTTAGATAGCGGCTCATCCAGTAAGATCACCGGTGGGTTATAGACCAACGCACGGCCAATCGCCACACGCTGCTGCTGACCACCGGAGAGTTGATGGGGATGACGCTTACCCAACTGTCCCAGACCTAGCTGTTCGAGTACCGCTTGTACACGCTGAGTAACTTCCGCCGCAGGCGTTTTGCGTAATTTCAGCGGATAGGCCACGTTATCAAACACGGTTTTGTGGGGCCATAACGCATAGGATTGAAACACCAGGCCCAGATTGCGTTCTTCCGCCGGGATCTCGCTGCGCGCCGTGCCATCATAAACGGTATTGTTGCCAATGACGATTTTCCCCTGGGTGGGTTTTTCCAACCCGGCCACCGCGCGCAGCAAGGTGGTTTTGCCACTGCCTGACGGCCCTAGTAATGAAACTACCTCCCCCCGTTTGAGCTGCATCGAAACGCCCTTCAATACCGGGTTATCACCGTAGGTCAGGTGCAGGTTATCTACCGAAAGCTCAATCATGTATTTTCACTCCAAATCGCAGGGCAATCCCTAGTCCTAACACGACCAGAAGGATGTTAATAAAAGAGAGCGCGGCGACAATATCAATCGCCCCCGCCGCCCACAGGGAAACCAGCATGGAACCTATGGTTTCCGTACCCGGTGACAGCAGATAGACCCCGGTGGAATATTCACGTTCGAAGATCAGGAACATCAGCAGCCAGGAACCAATCAGACCATAACGGGAGAGCGGGATCGTCACATGGCGCGTGATCTGCCCGCGAGAGGCTCCGGTACTGCGTGCAGCCTCCTCCAACTCGGGAGCAACCTGTAACAGCGTCGATGAGATCAGCCGCAGGCCATAAGCCATCCATACCACGGTATAAGCCAGCCAGACGCTGAAGATGGTGCTGCGCAGGGAGCGTAGCCATACCACCAGGTTTTCACGCAGCCATTCAGCGATCGGCAACGCGGAGAGCCAACCGGCTTTTAGCGATTTATCCAGCCACATCGGCAGGAACAAGAACACCCACAGGAAGGCCAAGCCCGCCAGTAAGCCAGGCACCGCTCGCGGCACCAGTACGCTGTAATCCAGAAAACGGGTCACGCCGTCAGGTTTACGGTGCATCGCAATGCCGATAAACAGATAACAGACCACCGCCAGCGCACCACCGAACACCCCAATCGCCATCGAGTTGACAATCGCCCGCAGCAGGTTGGGTTGCTGCCAAATGGTGCGGAAGGTGTTGAGTGACAGCTCATCCCAAATGGAAACCCCGACACCCCAGTTGGAGATAAAGGCGCGCAACACCACGCCCACCAGCGGAACACCGATGGTCACGGTAAGCCACAAGACCACCACGCCACCCGCGACCCAGCGCCATTTACCCAATGGCAATGCGCGGGCCTGCGAGGCTTTTCCCTTGACCGTAACAAAGCGGTTGGCGGTACGCATCAGACGCCGTTGCAGCATCACCAACGGAATGGTAATGCAGATCAATACCACCGCCACCGCCGCCATCAGATGGTAAGACGGCGTACCCAGCTTGTTGGTCAGTTGATACAGGTAAGTCGCCAGCACCAGGTTGCCTTCCGGATCGCCCAGCACCAGCATCAGCCCAAACACTTCCAGCCCAAGGAAGAACAGCAAGACGCTGGCATACAGGATCGACGGGCGTACCATGGGCAAGCTGACGGCGGTCATCACCTGTAGCGGAGAAGCCCCGGCGGTGCGTGCGGCCTCTTCGACATCCGAGCCGACGCTGCGCAGCGCCGATGAAATATAGAGATAAGCGTGAGGAACATGCGTCAACCCGGCGATCACCACGATGCTACCCATCGCATAGATATTCCAGGGCACAAAGCCCAGCAAGGATTCCGCCCACAGCGAGAAGAAACCGACCGGCCCGGCGGCCACCACATAGCCAAAACCCAACACCATCGGCGAGACGAAGATCGGCACCAGGATCAGCGGTTCAATAAAGCGGCGGCCCGGCAGATCGGTTCTCACCATTAAAAACGCCAGCACGCCGCCCAACGGAATGGAGATGACCACCAGGCCAAATGCCAGAATAAACCCGCTTTTCAGCGCCTTGTAGAAATCGGGGTCGGTAAAGATAAACCGGAAAGCTTCAAGGCTGAACACCTTGGAGGGTGAGAAAAACGGCGCGGAAAGGAAGCTTTGGATCACGATAAACGACAGTGGTACGTAGATAACCAGCGCGGTTATCAGCACCACCAAGCCGCGCGGCAGACTCTGCCACTTGTTGCGCAATGCTTTCATAGACTATCCCGTGGTGATATCCCCTGCATCCTAAGATTGCCGGGGATAGTCCTTGTTTGAACAATAAAACCGAAACTCAGGACGCTCACCAATACATCATAAGCGTCTCAATCCCGTCATCACTTCGCGGCGGCAGTACGCCACTGTTTGATGTAGTCCAGGCGTTTGGCAGGTTCCAGATATTCCAGCAGGCTTTCGTCTACCGGGATCGGTTTCAACGCCTTGCCCAACATCTGCGTCATACCGTCGATGTCGTTCTTGCCTTCGATATCGTTGCGGATGGAGGGGATATCCGCCTTGTTAGCCAGGATGTTCTGCCCTTGCTCAGACAGCACGTAGTTCACCCACAGTTTGGCCGCATTGCTGTTGGCCGCTTCCTGGCTGATAAAGGTCACGCGTGACAACACCAGCGTGTAGTCTTTGGGATACGAGATACCGAGTGAAGGGTCGGTTTTGGCTCGCGCCTCGGCATAAGACCCCAGGATATTAAAGCCAATCAGGTTTTCGCCTGAGGAGACCCTTTCCATCATGGTGCCGGTGGAAGACTGCACGGCCAACCCGCCCTTGGCGATATCGGCCAAGGTAGCGAAGTAGTTTGGATCGGCCTTGAAGTCTTGCACCGAGAGCATAAAGCCCAAGCCCGACTTCTCGATGTCATAGGTGGTCACTTTCTTTTTGAATTTATCCGGCTGGCTGGCAATCAGCTTAGCCAACGCAGTATGGGAGTCTGGTACCTCACCCTGCGGGATCAGACGCTTGTTGTAGATAAACACCACCGGCTCATAAGTCGTGCCATAGGCTTTATCTTTCCACACGGCCCACTTAGGCAATTGCCCCAGCTCTGGCGAGGCATATTCCAGCGCATAGTCGGTGGCCAGCTTCAGCGCGGTATCCATGGAAGAACTCCACACCACGTCACCACTAGTGCCCCCAGCCGCCTGCTCGCTGATATAGCGGTTATACAGCTCTGTGCTGTTCATATCGTTGTATTCTACTTTGATGCCAGGATACAGCGCTTCAAACCCCTGGATCAGTGGCCCTGCGGCTTTGGTATCCGTGGTGGAATACACCACCACCTTGCCTTCTTTTTTCGCCGCATCGACAATCTTTTGATAATCGGCCGGGTAGCCAGCCGGGAACTGCGCGAAAGCTGGAACAGAGATTAAGACGGCCGCTGCCGCCATGGATACGCCAATCTTCAAAAACATACCATTAACTCCTGGTTACATTTGTAAAACCAAAAATTAACATATAGCGAATGGCGGTGGTTAAGCAATGCCGTAAATTCGCTATGTTGCTGTTTTGTGATGCTGGGCGATTTTTGGACAGCAACAGCCATGATTATCCAATCATTAAGGATTTCTTAATGTTGCCTGGGCTGAGGATTGAGAAAGGTTGGTCGGCGGGGAGTAAAAAATAAGGGGCGAATATTCGCCCCTGACGCGCTTAAACTCAGTGTCTATACCCTATGGATTTCGAGTTGCAGCTAGGCGACAAGAACGTTAATCCCCAGGAGCTTACTTTGGTAAGTGACTGGGGTTAACGTTCGCAGGTAACAACGCTGCAGCTTGAAAGACGACGGGTATTATTTCACCAGCGCGTTAGCCTTGGCCACCACATTGTCGACGGTGAAGCCGAACTCTTTGAACAACAGCTCTGCCGGAGCAGACTCACCAAAGGTGGTCATGCCCACGATAGCGCCGTTCAGGCCAACATATTTGTACCAGTAATCCGCAATACCCGCTTCCACCGCTACGCGAGCAGAAACTGCCGCAGGCAGCACAGATTCACGGTAGGCCGCGTCCTGCTTGTCGAATGCGTCGGTAGACGGCATGGATACCACACGTACTTTACGCCCTTCGGCGGTCAGCTTGTCGGCAGCTTCAACGGTGATGCCCACTTCAGAACCGGTAGCAATCAGGATCACATCCGGCGTACCTGCACAGTCTTTCAGCACATAACCACCGCGATAAACGTTCGCCAATTGCTCGGCGGTACGTGGCTGCTGGGTCAGGTTCTGGCGGGAGAACACCAGCGTGGTCGGGCCATCATTGCGCTCGATGCCGTATTGCCAGGCGATAGCCGATTCAACCTGGTCACAAGGACGCCAGGTGCTCATGTTCGGAGTCACGCGCAGGCTGGCCAACTGTTCAACCGGCTGGTGCGTCGGGCCATCTTCGCCCAGACCGATAGAGTCGTGGGTGTAGACGAACACGTTGCGGATTTTCATCAGCGCAGCCATACGCACCGCGTTACGGGCGTATTCCACGAACATCAGGAAGGTCGCAGAGTACGGCAGGAAACCACCGTGCAGCGCGATACCGTTGGTGATGGCGGTCATGCCGAATTCGCGCACGCCGTAATGGATGTAGTTACCCGCCAGATCGTCACCCAGAGACTTGGAGCCAGACCACATGGTCAGGTTGCTTGGTGCCAGATCCGCAGAACCACCGAGGAATTCAGGCAGCAGTTTGCCGAAGGCTTCCAGCGAGTTCTGTGATGCCTTACGGCTGGCGATGTTGGCTGGGTTAGCCTGCAACTGTTCAACGAATTTCTTCGCTTCCGCTTTCCAGTTGGCTGGCAGTTCACCGCTGGTGCGGCGTTTGAATTCTGCGGCCAGTTCTGGGAAGGCTTTGGTGTAGGCAGCCAGTTTCTCGTTCCAGGCGGCTTCTTTAGCCTTGCCAGCTTCTTTGGCATCCCACTGGGCATAAATGTCCTGCGGGATTTCGAAGGCAGCGTATTTCCAGCCCAATGCTTCACGGGTAGCCGCAACTTCGGCTGCGCCCAGTGGGGCACCGTGGGAATCATGGGTGCCCGCTTTATGTGGTGAACCGAAGCCAATCACAGTTTTGCACATCAGCAAGGAAGGTTTGTCGGTGACCTTATGGGCTTCTTCAATCGCGGCTTTGATAGAGTCGCTGTTGTGGCCGTCAACGCCACGCACCACGTGCCAGCCATAGGCTTCGAATCGCTTGGCGGTATCGTCGGTGAACCAGCCTTCTACGTGGCCGTCGATGGAGATACCGTTGTCATCATAGAACGCAGTCAGTTTGCCGAGCTTCATGGTACCGGCCAGGGAACAGACTTCGTGAGAGATGCCTTCCATCATGCAGCCATCACCCATAAAGGCATAGGTGTGGTGGTCAACAATCTCGTGGCCCGGGCGGTTGAACTGCGCGGCCAAAGTACGTTCAGCAATGGCGAAACCGATCGCGTTGGCGATCCCCTGGCCCAGTGGACCGGTGGTGGTTTCTACGCCTGGGGTATAACCATATTCTGGGTGACCCGGAGTTTTAGAATGCAGCTGGCGGAAGTTTTCCAGCTCGCTCATCGGCAGATCGTAGCCGGTGAGGTGCAACAGGCTGTAAATCAGCATTGAGCCATGGCCGTTAGACAACACGAAACGGTCGCGGTCAGCCCAGTGCGGGTTAGTCGGGTTGTGGTTCAGGTAGTCACGCCACAGGACTTCGGCAATATCTGCCATGCCCATAGGGGCACCCGGGTGGCCGGAATTGGCTTTTTGTACGGCGTCCATGCTAAGTGCGCGAATGGCGTTGGCAAGCTCTTTACGAGAGGACATGTTTTACTCCAGGTCGGATTAAAAAAGCGATCAAGATTTCTATTTTCTCAGACTCGGCATTGAAACGGCAATCCCTAATACCAAATGAGAGCGAGTTCATCATTAAACGGCACGTTCGGAACACATTTCGGAATAACACTATTTCGGCCTGGCCTGTCGTACACTAGGCTGTGCGCAGCAATAATAGCAACAGACTATGGCACAATTCCCCCATTACTATCACAGGAAGATAGCGTTATGAAGATCCGTACTTCGTTGATTGCACTTAGCATTACTACTCTTTTGAGCGGCTGCCAAAACCTCAACACCGATACCCTGATGCAGTCAGGGGCACAGGCATTCCAGGCAGCCACACTGAGCAATGACGACGTCAAGGCACTCAGTGATAAATCCTGCACAGAGATGGATAGCCAGGCACAAATCGCACCAGCAAATAGCACCTACACTCAGCGTCTGAACAAGATTGCCGCAGCATTGGGGGATAATATCAACGGTACCCCTGCAAACTACAAGGTGTACGTGACCAAAGACGTCAACGCCTGGGCGATGGCCAACGGCTGCATCCGCGTTTATAGCGGCCTGATGGACATGATGGATGATAACGAAGTCGAAGGCGTGCTGGGCCATGAAATGGGCCACGTTGCGTTGGGCCACACTCGTAAAGCCATGCAGGTCGCCTACGGTACCGTGGCGCTGCGCACCGCAGCCTCTTCTGCTGGCGGCATAGCGGCTTCACTGTCTCAGTCGCAGTTGGCCGATCTGGGCGAAAAACTGGTTAATGCTCAGTTCTCGCAGAAACAGGAAAGCGAAGCGGACGATTACTCGTTCGACCTGTTGAAAAAACGGGGTATCAATCCTAACGGTCTGGTCACCAGCTTCGAGAAGCTGGCGAAAATGGAAGCTGGCCGTCAGAGCAGCATGTTTGACGACCATCCGGCTTCCGAAGCCCGTGCTCAGCACATTCGCGATCGTATCGCCGCAGGGAAGTAACTGCTCGCGTCCTCTCTCTGAAGTTTCCATCAAGGGAGAGGGCCTTTTCTTACCGCTAGCATGAACCTGGATGGCTTGCCATTGAGAAACAGCTTTATCGCCGGGCTGTAATGCCTCTATGTACTGTAAAAAGATTAGTGGCTGATTTGTGCCAGGTCATTCTCTGAAAGGCCGGTCAGTTTCATCACCTTAATGCGATCAAAACCATCAGCCAACATGGAACCCGCTATTTTCAAAGCGGCTCCACGCTCACCTTTCTCGATGCCTTCCTCAATACCTTTTTCAATGCCTTTCTCTATACCTTGCTTGAAACCTTTTTGCTCGAGATATTCTGCAATAGTCATCAATTCCTCCTCATGCCGTGGCACGCGACTGGCCAACTCACGGATCAGTCTCTCCGGTTCGGTCGTATTCCCCACCTGCAGGATGTAGTTCATCAGCGATTTGAGTTGATCTTTAGTAGTGTATCCGGCTAGCAACAATGTGACCAGTTGTTCACGCAGTTCGAACAGATCACGCTGTCGCACATGCTTTTGCAACAGCTCCAAAATGGCCATGCGGCGGTGCTGCATAATGTCATCGTCGGGAATGACGGTAACGTCAACCAGTGGAAAATGCCCAGCATAGAGCTGCCTGGCCAGTTCGGGTTCACTGAATTCATCCAGCCAACTCATGGAATAGGGATAAGGTGTTACCTGCCCGTGGTAAAAGAGGATCGGGATCACCAACGGAAGCTGGTCGTGCCCAGCCTGAAGATGGCGTTGCATCGCAGCAATCGCATAGCGTACCAGCCGAAATGCCATATGCTGGTCGGGAGCGCTTTGATGTTCGATGAGAGCATAGACGTACCCATCTCCCTTGCCCGCTTGCAACGAGTAGAGCACATCGGAGTAGTAAGCACGCAGATCGCTCTCGATAAAACTGCCGGACTCTAGTTTTAGCGTGTTCAGATCGCAACATTGCAGCAAGGCAGGCGGCAAGTGCAACTCCAGAAAATCTCGAGCCGTGTCTGGGTGGGTGAGGAACTGTTTGAATACTGCGTCATGCAGAGTGGGGGTGGTTTTTTTCATGTTGGTCATCCCTGGACTTAACATAAAAAAACCTACCACAGGCTTTCATCGGTTCACATAATGAGCGCATTGATGCGGAATCTGACTCGCAAAGTCTCTTGACCAGAAATTCTGATCAAGAGACTAACCCGCGCAGAAACAACGGTAATAAGCGATCAGTACAGCTTCTGCGGTGGGCCAGCGAAGGTCAACGGCCCAACGCTTTTCATATCAACTTCGACCACCGATGGCCCAGGGTAATTAATCGCCTCCGCCAGCACGCCACCAAACTGCGCGGCATCACTCACTTTCCAGGCTTTCAGCCCCATCGCTTCCGCCACTTGGCAGAATGCCGGAGTATGCAGTTCGTTATAATACTGGCGTCCGGCAAAATACTTGTCCTGAATGCCACGCATCACGCCATAACCGCCGTCGTTCATGATCAGCAAGGTGATATTGGCCTGTTCCTGCGCCATGGTTGCCAGTTCGCCCAGGCCCAGCGCCAAACCGCCGTCCCCGACCAAGCCAACCACCTTACGCTGCGGGTTGGCAATAGCCGTGCCGATCGCCATCGGTAGCCCCATGCCGATCGCTCCGGCCAGAGAGTGAATGTTGCATAAAGGCGAGATGGCCCGGAACAGGCGGCTACCCCACACGCTGCCAGAAACGGTGATGTCACGCACCAGCAGGCCATCCTGCGGCAATGCGGCTGCGATGGCATCGTTCAGTTTGGCATATTCACCCGACTGCTGGCGCAGCGCCGTTTCGGCTAACTCAACCGCACGGCCAATCTCGGCATCCCACTCGGTATTCACCTTCTCGCCGGGTGCCAAGCGTGCAGCCAGCGCACTCAGCAAGGCGGAACAGTCGCCATACACCTGCTCATCCGCCAGATAATTACGGTTGGCCGCCGCCGGATCGATATCAATCTGTACCAACGGGCGCGGCAGTGGGAGCGACCAGGTCCGAGTTTCGTTACTCCGCAGGCGGGAACCGGCCACCAGCGTCAAATCACACTGCGTCAGGATCGCCTCAACGCTTGGCGAGTTGTGGAAAGCCCGCAGGCTGCGCGGGTGGCTATCCGGTAAAATCCCACGCCCATGGGTGCTGGAGATCACCACCACACCGGCATCCGCCAACTGCTTCACCGCCTCACGGCAGGCCAGCGCACCACCACCAACCCACAGCAATGGACGTTTGGCACGTTTCAACTGTTGGTAAAGACGTTCAACCGCCGCTTCATCCGCAGCAGGCAGCGTAGGAGGCAGTACCACCTTCCCTACCAGACTGGCGGGAACCAGGCTGTTCTGAATATCGATCGGGATCTCTACCGCCACCGGGCCACAAGGCACGGTCTGCGCATCCAGAATGGCGCGCTGGATCACCGCGACCACCTGCTCCGGCGAGTTCACCCGGTAAGCCTGTTTCGAGCAGGCACGCAGGAAGCCCAGCTGATCCTTGGTTTCGTGGATAAACCCGGCATCGGTGTCCAGATAGGCTTTCTCTACCTGCCCGGTGATATGCAACAGCGGCGTATTGGCATTCAGCGCTTCAATCATCGCACCGACCGCGTTACCCGCTCCGGCACCGGTACTGGTCAACGCCACTCCAAGACCGGAAAAGCGCCCGTGGGCATCGGCCATGGTTACGGCCCCTGCCTCACCGCGCGCCGGAACAAAACGGATCGCGCCACGCTGCCCAACGGCATCGGCAATCGGCAGATTATGGATCGAGATGATGCCGTACATTGCCGCCACCTCGTACTGTTCCAACGTTCGGGCTATCGCCTCACCAACCGTAATTTTTTCGCTCATCATCTGCCTTCTTATTTGTCTTCAATCTTTAACCGTCGTCTTTCAAGCTGTAGCGTTGTTATCTGCACTTAACTACTCGGCCCATCCCTGGGCCTCACCCCTTCGGGGCCGCTGTGTACAGCGTTCAAATCTGTTCCCGACAGATTTGTCACCCCAGTCACTTACTAAAAGTAAGCTCCTGGGGATGAACGAGCTGGTCGCCTAGCTACAACTTGAAATCCATAGGGTAAACAGGGAGTTCTAACCGCGAGTTAATTACTCCAACAGTTAGGTTGGTTGTTAAGGGAGAGATACAAACTCTTTTGTTGCATATAGGCCTGGATGCCATGCAGGCCCTTTTCGCGCCCTAGGCCACTTTGTTTAAAGCCGCCAAACGGTGTGGAAATCGAGAATGTCTTGTAGGTATTGATCCAGACGGTGCCGGTTTCCAGCTGTTCCGCCAGCGCCATCGAGCGGGCAAAATCACGGCTCCAGATCCCGGCAGCCAGGCCATAGATCGAGTCGTTGGCCTGTTCGATCAGTTGTTGTTCATCATCAAACGGCAACACCACCAGCACCGGGCCAAAGATTTCTTCCTGGCAAGTGCGGGCACTGTTGCTCAACCCTTCAATAATGGTCGGTAGGTAATAGCTGCCCTGGGCCAACTGCGGATCGGCTGGGGCTTCACCGCCAATGAGCACCCTGCCCCCTTCCTGCTGAGCCAAGGCCACGTAGTCCGCGACGCTCTGGCGATGCTTGTGGCTGATCAGCGGGCCGAGGTGGACGCCGGCTTGCAGCGGGTTACCAATACGCAGCCCGGCGGTCAGCTCGCATAAACGGGTCAACAGCGGCTGATACAGCGAACGGTGCACAAACAGCCGTGAACCGGCGATACATGCCTGCCCGGCCGAGCTGAAAATGCCGTAGCAGATACCACGTGCAGCCTGTTCCAGATCCGCATCTTCCAGCACGATGGTGGGCGACTTGCCTCCCAACTCTAACGAGGTAGGGATCAGTTTTTCTGCGGCAATATGCGCCAAATGACGGCCAGTGGAAGTCCCGCCGGTGAAGGAGATCTTTTTCACCAACGGATGGCGAGCCAGGGCTTCACCAATCACCGAGCCCTTGCCCGGCAATACGCTGAGTAAGCCGGCAGGCAAGCCTGCCTGTTCAAACAGTTCGGCCAGCTTCAGCGCCATTAACGGCGTGGCTTCTGCCGGTTTCAGTACCACCGCATTCCCTGCCGCCAGCGCCGGAGCCACCTTCTGCATTTCACTGGCAATCGGTGAGTTCCACGGCGTGATCGCCGCTATCACGCCCAGCGGCTGATACTGGCTCAGCGTCATCGCGTCACGGTTACGCTGGGTGGGAAGCTCTCCCTCCAGTACCTCACAGGCAGCAGCAAAATAGCGAGCCGTAGCCGCCGCGCTCATGACCAGACCACGGGTTTCCGCCAGCGGTTTGCCATTGTCACGGGTTTGCAACTGCGCCAATTCCTCTACTTGTTCAGTAATCAAATCGCTGACGCGATGCAGGATCGCCGCACGCTGATGCGGCACCAGTCCACGCCAGCTCGGATCGCGCCAGGCTTTTTCTGCCGCCGCAACGGCCTCATTCACATCCTCGACGTTGGCCGCTCGCAGGCGAGCATTCACGCTGCCATCAGCCGGGAAAACCGAACTCATCTCTTCGCCGCGCCCTTCGCACCAGCGGCCGGCAAGAAAAATCTTTAACGTTTCCATGCTCTGCTCCTGCCATTCAGGCAATAAAACCGCCGTCCACCAGACTGCGGCAGGCTTGTACCGCACTCAGCGCCGCCAGCGTTGACGTTTTCGGGTTGCTGGCCAGTGGGTTGCCGCACAGCTCAATCTGGAACTCGCCAAACTGGCCGCACACCTGTAAGCGGTGAGTATTACGTTGAGTATGCGGATCTACCTGCAAGCGTACCCGCGTGGCATCCATCCCCAAGCCATGCAGCGCAATGGTGGCCGCTACGTTGGCGTTGGCTGGGAACATGCTTGCGGCTTCCCGGGCCGACCCTTCAAAGAACACCTGCGCTTCGCTGACGGCATCCAGATTAATCAGTTTTTCCGCCGGGCTGCCGCGCCAACTGGCCGGGCTTTTGCTGGACTGATAGGTCACACTGTCCAACCCGCCTTCCCGCGCCGAAGCCAGGCCATCCATACCCGCCACCGCACCAGACAGCACAATCAGCTGCCCGTGGTAGCGTGCGCAGGCCTGCTGCAAACGCAGTTGCAATGCAGCATCTGCCAGAGCGCCAGTAGAGATCACCGCCAGCCGCCAGCCACGTTTAACGATGGCCTCACCAAACTCGGCGACCGCCTGCTGGCTGGCACACTCCACCACCAAATCAGGTTGCTCGGTACACTGGTCAGGATGGGTCAGCGCCTGCACCTGTCCGGCAAATGCAGCGTCGATCTCAACATGATGCGTTTCCCGTGCCACGATCCAACCCACTGCCACGCCCTCCGGCAGGCGCGCAAGCACCTCTTTTGCCATCGCGCCATAGCCAATCATCATGATCTTTTTCATCTTTTCAGTCCCGTCAGAGATGGCGATTGAAACCGCCGGAAACGTCCAGCGCCGCGCCGGTAGTAAAGGAGGACATGGGGGAGGCTAAAAACAGCAGCGCCCGTGCCGGTTCCTGCGGTTTACCTAAACGCCCCATAGGGATGCCACGCCGCTCGGCAATCGCTGCTGTCCACTGTTCCCAGCTTTGTTGTTGATCCTGGCGTTCGGCAAAGCGCCGCCGCCATTGGCCCGACTCCACCATGCCCAGTAGGATGGAATTGACGCGGACCCCTTTGCTCACCAGCTCTTTCGATAAGGTCAGCGTCATGTTGAGCAACGCGGCACGGGCCGCCGAGGTGGCAATCATGTGCTCTTCCGGCTGCAGGGCCAGCAATGAGTTAACGCAGGTAATGGAGGCGATATCTGAACGCTCCAGCGCCGGTAAAAAGGCCTGCACCGGGTTGATCACCCCGAACAGTTTTAGCTCTGCCTCATGCAACCAGGCTTCACGCGGTGTCTGATCGAAATGTGCCACAAACCCCTGCCCGGCGTTGTTGATCAACATATCCACTGCGCCAAAATGCGTGCTGACCTGCTCGGCAAACTTGGCAACCTGCTCGGCGTCGAGCACATCACAACGTAACGCCAGGATCTCCGCCTGCGGGAACTCTTCACGCAGGCTGGCCTCGGCGCTGGCCAGTTTGTCCTGATTGCGGCCACAGAAAGCGACTTTCGCCCCTTCGGCCAGCAATAGACGCAGCGTTTCAAAACCGATCCCCGAGGATCCTCCGGTGACCACCGCCACTCGCCGTTCAATCTGAAAATTCATGGTTGGATTGCCCCCGTAAAGTCCTGCAAATAGCGGTTAAACAGCGCTGGCGCATCGAGATAGCTGGCATGCCCCGCCGCATCAATCAGACGGATTGTCGCATCCTGCTGTTGCGCCAACGTTGCGGCCCCCTGCGGTGGCGTGATGCGATCGACACTGCCACACCACACCTGTAACGAGCCGCGATAGCGCACCAGGTAACGGTTGATATCGTCATTGGCCAGCATCCAGGCGGCACTGAGAAAACCGGCTGGATCAAGTTGCTGCATGCCGCTGCGTACCCAGGCAATATCCTGCGGATCCGCATCTTCACGTAGCAGTGCCGCCGCTCGCTGTTCGCCGTAGCCCTGTGGGCCAAGCGTTTCGATCATCTGTTTGCGTTGGCCATACACCTGCTGGCGTTTTTCCAGCGGCGCAGTGGCATAGCCCTGCGCCGGATCGGCTAATACCAGTCCACTCACCCCATCTGGGTTGGCGGCAGCAAAGGCACTACCGATCAACGCACCGAGCGAATGCCCCACGATCAGCGGCTGTTGTAACTGCAACTCGGCGATCAGCGCCGCCAGCGCGTTGGCATAAGCAGTAGCATCTGGTTCTGCCTGCGCCAGCGCTGCGCTACTGCCATAACCCGGAGCATCCCAGGCAATCAGGCGGTGGCCGTCGGTCAGGGCGCGATCGCTGAACTGCTTCACCCACGAAGCGGAACCGGAACTGATGCCATGCAGCAGTACCACGGCCCGGCCATGCCCGGCTTCGCGCCAACTCAGCCGTCGGCCTCCACAATCCGCCTGCTGGCGTTCCGGTAAGCCGTTCATCAGTTGCGCTTCACTTTCGACAACGGGTGATCGGCCGGGTAAGTCGGGGTTTCCGGCTTGGAAGTACCGAGCATCACGCACATCAGCGCTTCTTCTTCGCCGTGATTGAACAGGCCGCGATAAATCCCCGCCGGAACAGAAATCAGGTCACGCTCTTTCAGGATGGTTTCGTAATACTCTTCACCGTCCTGGATCATCAGCGTGATTTTGCCTTTGAGCATAAAGAACACTTCTTCAACGTCGTCATGCAGGTGCAATGGCCCCTCACATTTCGACGGCAGTACCATGGTAGAGAAGGTAAAGTTCCCCGCCGGAATGGTGTTGGTGTCGCTGACGACGCCAGTGGCACCAGTGCCGATATAACGCATCTGCGCACGGCGGTACTTTGGATCGTAATCGGCCTGAAACTTCAGCGCGTTCCAGTCATATTTACGGCCTTCGAAACGGGCGATACGCGATTCCACCCACTTCTCCATTGTCAGATCCTGCGGCTTGATGCCGGCTTTCTTCTCAACCTGGGACATGTTGTCTCTCCTTCGTTGCATCAATACTTATTCAGTAACGGCAGCAGAATGGCGCAGCCGGCAAAGGCCATCACCACCAGGAACAGCAAACCGTTATCCATATTGCCGGTGGCGGCGATCAGCGCCCCCATCAGCACCGGTGCCAATGCGCCGGCAAAATTACCCAATCCGTTAAATACCCCGCCAGCGGTAGCGCTCACCCGGCTGCTGGTTGCCTTGGCCAACAGCGCGAAGATGTTTGGCGCACCGGCTCCCCACATAAAGGTGCTGAAGGACATGGCGGCGATCACGCTGTAGGTACCTTGCATATGCAGAACGACACCCAAACCGATCCCGGCACCGCATAGCGAGATGAAACAGGCCAATGCGCGGCGATCCATCTTGTCCGATAACCAGGCCCCCACCACTTCACCCAGCAGCATGGCAATAAACGGCAGTGACGACAGGTATCCGGCGTGCTCCAGATGAATGCCTTTGCCTTCGATCAGATAGCTCGGTAGCCAGCCGTTCATGCCCCACAGGTAGGTGAGAAACGCGATGTTAAACAGGCAAATCATCCAGAAATGTGGAGTGCTGAACAGTTCACGGCGCAGTTGTTTACGTTCGGCAACGGCCGGTTTACTGGTGTTGCTGGCAGCCGGGCGCGCCACGTTAAGGTGACGCATACCAAACAGCACCAGCAACATCACCGGCACGGTCAGAAACGCCATAAAGAAGAAGGTGGTTTCCCAGTTAAAGCGGCTGAGAATGAACAGCGTGACCGGGAAGCCCAGCGCCGCCCCAATCGGGGTCCCCAGCAGCCACAGCATGGTGGCACGCGCCTGGAGACGTTGCGGAAAAGCCTGGCGTACGATGGCATAAGCCATTGGCAACAACGGCCCTTCGGCGATGCCCAGCAGGATACGCAGCGTCATCATGGTGTGATAAGAGCGCGTCATCCCCATCAGCACCATCAGCACGCCCCAGGTCACCATCATGCCAATCAGCACTTTGACCGGATTGAGCCGATCGCCAATGCCGCTCAACAGCATCGAAGAAAAGCCGTAAGAGAATAAAAAGGCGCTCATCAGCAGCCCGAGCCGGGTGGGATCAAAGCCTATGCCCATCGCCTGCTGAAACTCGTGGTCAGAAAACAGCGCGGCAATGCTGATCTTGTCGAAAAACGCCAGTAACACGCAGGCAAACAGGGCTGCTGGCACCGACCAACGCACGCTGGTTGGCGAATTTTCGGCAACAGCATCCCCCACCCGACCGCTGCGGGCGTCGATATCTTGCGTAGTCATAAAACGCTCCCTTTGAGTCGGGCGTTATTTCAACGCCATCAGAGAAAATTCCACATCCGCCAGTTGCTGCGGATCCAGTACCCGGCCACTGGCCAGCCAGCGTTTACCCAACTTGATGGTACGCGCGTCGTTAAACGCGACCAGTTGCACCAATTGCCGATCGGCATTCAGGGTGAAAAACAGTTGTGACTGCGGTGTGCGGCGCACTATCTGGTGAACGCCGCCGGTAGGGACGCCCAGGATTTGAATATTGGCGTCGTATTGATCCGACCACAGCCAGGCCACATCATCGTAAGGTGCGGCAAACGCATCCAACATGGCGCAAGCGGTGCTGATCGCCTGATTCTGTGCGTAGGCCCAGGATTGCAGACACAGGCCGAGGGTGGGATGGCACGCAACATCGCCGGCGGCAAAAATGGCCGGGTGGCTGGTACGCCCTTGCCCATCTACGACGATCCCGCCTTCAAGGCGCAGCCCGGCTGTGCGTGCCAGTTCCAGATTCAGTTCAACGCCAATGCCGACAACCACCAGGTCGAAGGGCTGCGCGGTACTGCTGGCGCTGCCAATCCAGGCTTCACCATCGCGATCTTCAAGCGTGATCTCGCCGCAGTCACAATGTACGGTAACGCCTTGCTGTTGATGCAGTTCCAGCAAAGCCTGGGAAACGCTAGCCCCTACGCTACGCATACACAGCGCGGGTTGACGCTCAAACACCGTTACGTCAACGCCCAGCTTGCGGGCCGAGGCGGCAATCTCCAACCCGATCCAGCCACCACCCACAATCGCCAGCTTTTGGCATTGCAGTAAGCCTTGGCGCAGGCGTGCCGCATCATCCCAGGAACGCAGGGTCATCACTCGCGGGTGCTTGGCCCAACTGGCATCCGGCAGGCGTGGTCGGCCACCGGTGGCGATCAGCAGTTGATCGAACTGCAACTGGCTGCCGTCGCTGAGCGTGACGATTTGCTGCTGCCCGTCGATGGCTTCGGCACGAAGTGGGCGGTACCAGTCGATATTCATCCCGGCGACCACCTCTTCACTGAACAGGCGGCTGAGCGGCGCACTACCATCCAACAGCGCTGCCTTGGAGAGCGGTGGGCGTTCGTAAAAATCATAAGGCTCGTCACTGATCACCGACAGCCTGCCGCTATAACCGCGATCACGCAGCGTTTTCGCCGCCCAACCACCGGCCTGACCACCGCCGATAATGACAATGCCTGCACGGGTTGCTTGGCTCATACCGCCCCCGGCTTCTTATGTTGGCGGCGGGTATCGTGATCGATACCGCCTTCGACCGCCCATTCGGTAAACGACACCAGCGAATGCTCCAGTTCACGCGGCTGCCAGTTTTCCGTCAGGTAGTCATCATTGGTGTAATACTCAAAGGCACCGCCGGTCGGGCTGTTGACGTACCAAAAATAGGCCGAGGAGATCGGGTGGCGGCCTGGGCCAATAAAGGTGCTCCACTGCTCTTTATTCATCGCGATGCCGCCGCCGATCACTTCATGGATATCGCGTACGGTGAAAGCAACGTGGTTTAGGCCCCGTGGGCGGTTAGGCAGTTTCAGCAGGAACAGGTTGTGATGACCACCGCGTGCCTGGGTTCTCAAGAAGACGGCGCGATCGATATAGCGGTCGGACACCTGGAAACCGAGCAGATCGCAGTAGAAGCGTTCGGTAGCAGCCAAATCCTCAACGAAGAACACCACGTGGCCGATATTAACCGGTTCGGCTTTAGCATAAACCGGGCTAGGCTGGTCGATACGGCGTACATCGCCCCATTGGTTGATCGGTGAAACCGGCAGCTCTACCACCCGCTGCGCGGTGACGGTAAAACGCAGCGTCATGCCGTTGGGATCGCGACATTCCAGTTCTTCGCCAACGTGGCGGAAGCCAGGCATCTGCACCAACAGGGGTTGCAACGCAGCCAGCGCGGCCGGGCTTTCAACCGCCCAGGTCATGCGGCGCAGGGTAGAACCGGCTTCAAACGCGGCCGGTAAGACCTCGCTGTCTTGCGGATACAGCACCACGCTAGCCCCGCTCAACGTGGTAAATTCACGGCGCGGTTCGCCCCAATGTTGTAGCGTCGGTTGCAGACCGAAGTCCTGCATAAACTTTTCGCACGTTGGCAGATCTTCGACGCCAAATTCCAGCTTTTCGATTCCGGTTATGCTCATTATTGTGCCTCACGTTCTCGCTGAATGCGTTTTTCAGGCATGATCGACCCCGGCCCATGAAGCTCATGAGTCTTATCCCTGCCTGAGTGATTGGTAATAGGCGAATAGCTTCGCCCAGACAACAAAGCGTTCGGCCGGTTAGCCGACGTTAGCCTGCGGTGGCGCGCCCAGCAGGCCGGAAATTTTCACTGCGGCGTCTCGGACTTCCATGCGCAACCGCTCGCGATCCGCCTTTGGGATCTCATCGGACGGCACCATAATGCTGACCACCGCTTCCACCCGCTGTTCGCGGTTAAAGATCGGATAGACGATTGAGGAAATGCCGTGGCGGAAGAAAGATTCGCCAATCACATAGCCACGGGCCTTATCCTGTTGCACCATCTGCCACAGCGCTTCGCGATTGGCCGGAGTCCCCGGGGCCGCATCGGGCAAGGCTTCATGCGGAAACAGGCGTTCAAACTCTTCCCGGCTGGAACTGGTCAGCAGCATACGGCCGAGAGAGGTGCGGTGCGCCGGTAAACGGGTGCCCACGCTGACCTGGTTGATCTGCGAACCAGCAGCGCTGACGCGGGCAATGTAGATCACATCATGCCCATCGCGGATCGCCAGATGGCTGCTGCATTGGCTGTGATCGCGCAGTTGCTCGATCACCGGTTGGCCAGCCTGGGCAACATCCAGCGAGGCGATATACTCAAAGCCCAGACGCAGCACTTTGATCCCCAGCGCAAAGGTGTTGGTGCGCGGGTTGCGCTCCAAAAAGCCCAAGTGCTCCAACGTTTGCACCACACGATAGGCGGTTGCCTTTGGCATATCGACCAGGCGATGTAATTCTGCAAAGGTCATTTCCTTATGCTGCTCGCCGAAGGCCAGCAACAGTTGTAACCCGCGATCCAGCCCCGGGATCAGATATTTACACGCTTGATCGTCTGCCATGTGCTGCTCCTAAATGTTTGCCTGTCCGTCAGGCGGTCAGTTAAACACGAAACCACCGTTGACCGGTATCAGTTGGCCGGTGACAAAATCCGCCAGCGGCGACAGCAGATAAAGCACGCTACCGGTTACATCGTCCGGATGCTGTGCACCTGCCAGTGCCCGGCCTTGCTCGTAAAGCTGATGCCGTTCGGCAGGGACGTATTCGGTCGCTTCAACGCGCGTCAGGCCCGGTGCGATGGCGTTGACGCAGATGCCCTGCGGCCCCAGCTCACGCGCCATGGAACGGGTCATCGAGATGATCGCCCCTTTGCTCGCGACATAGGCCATTAGCCTTGGCGCGCCCCACAATGCGGTATCCGAAGCAACATTGACGATTTTGGCATGCGGCGTTTGTGCCAATAATGGCACCGCCGCCTGGCTCACCAACCAGGTCCCCCGTACGTTGACCTGCATGACCTTGTCCCACAGCTCAATGTCGTATTCCATCATGGTTTTGCCACCGATACCGGTAGCCATCGCGGCGTTGTTCACTAGCCCGTCGATCACTCCGCCCTGGGCTATCGCACTGAACGCCGCGGTGATGGATTGCGGTGAAGCCAGATCGATAACCTGAGCTTCAACCTGTGCCCCCTGCTCACGCAGGCTGGCGGCGCTGTCCTGCAACTCCTTCGCCAGGATGTCGCACATCACCACGCTGGCCCCGGCCTGAGCCACCGCAGCGGCAAAGCTGCGCCCCAGCCCACGCGCCGCACCGGTGACTACGATACGCTTTCCTGCCAGCAAGCCGTTCACTGTGCAGCCTCCAGCTCGCTAAGCGTTGCCAGCTGCTTTTGTGCCTCTTTCTGCATCATACGGCGCAGGCGGGAGAGACCCACGTCATGCTGATAAAGGTATTCACGACCGCGCGCGTTCGGTGCCATGTTTTCCAGCACGATGCGATCTTGCTCCAGTACGTCCCAATGCAGTTCTTCCAGACGATTGCGGTACATAAAGCGCCACGCATCACGCTGCCAGTCTTTCACTTTGCGGATACGCCAGAAGAATACCCGGCAGTGATCTTTATCTTCCGGTACCACCATGCCGATGATCCAGAAGTGGCCGCCTGGCCCAAAACGCTTTTTGTAAGGGATCGACAGGCGCATCCAATAGGCACCGCTGCTGCCAAATTCTACCCAGTCGAAGTTCACACCAATCTGGCCGTTCTTCTTAAAGATAAAACCGCTGTCGGTGGGTTCCAGCGCCATATCGGCCTTGCGATCTCCTTCCGCCATCGAATGCGATGAGGAGTGCAGGTAGGTGCCATGCATCGGGTCCATCACGTTTTCCAATGCGTATTGATAGTTGCAGTCCCAGCTGGCGGTACACAGGAAGTTGCTGTAGTTGGCCTCATCCGCCAGTTCCTGCGGGAAGGTCAGTTCGGCAGGCTGTTCGTCGGCAGTGACGCCGAAATACAGGAACACCGCACCGTAAGCCTCTTTTGCCTGGTAGGACTTCAGGCATTTCTGCCCAACCAGCGGGCAACGGTCTACCGCTGGCACATCTTTAACCTCACCATCACCGCCGACTTCAACGCCGTGATACCAGCAGGCAATACGATCGCCGAGGTTCCAGCCCATCGACAGGCGAGCACCGCGGTGCGGGCAACGATCTTCCAGCGCGTGGATCGCCCCTTGTTTATCGCGCCATACCACAATCTGTTGTTCAAGACGGGTAATGCCCACCGGGTTATTACCCACTTCCCAACTGGCCAATACCGGGTACCACATACCGCGCAGGCCCTGATCCAGATAGTCTTGTACCGTCTGCGCGGAGGATGTTGTGTTTGCTGTCATTGTCCTTCTCCCTGTGCTGCTCAGAAACCGTTGACATGTAGGAATTCGCGGAACGTGGCTTCATTCCAAGGCTGACCACTGCGATCGAACAGGCGACGTTGATTAAGCGCGCTGACGATCTGCTCCAGCTCCTCCGCCCCTTGCTCAAAGATCTCTTCCAGCGCAGCCACCAGCGCGGTTTCAAACCCATCCGGCACGCGCGCCCGGTTTTGCCAGATCACATTCTGAAACTGGCCGGGTTGATGGATTTGGCCGTTGCCGCCCTCACGTGCCGGGATCACCTGTTGGGTATCCGGCAGCCAAGGGTTGAAATCGGTAATGTGCTGCATGCTTATTCCTCCGCGATAAAGGTGATTTGGATTTGATTATCGATCACCCGGGTAGGGTAGGTTTGCAGATCACGGCCACCGGGTTCGCGCAGGCATTGGCCGCTACGCACATCGAACACCGCTTCGTGCAGTGGACACTCCACTTTTCCGTCATCAACAAACCCTTGGCTGAGCAAGGCATAGGCATGCGGGCAAACGTCTTCCAGCGCGTAATATTGACCGTCGATCAAATAGACGCCGACTTCTTTTCCCTCAACGCTGGCGGAGAAAGGAAAATCTTCTTTCACTTGAGACACTTCGCACACGTTCTTCCAGCTCATTGCTTCTGTCCTCTATCTGATTGTTTCATATATGAAACTCAGTTTCTTATTTAATACAGTCACTATAGGTATGGCGAATCTTTCGTCAAGGCAGCAAAGAGAAGAATGTTAATGATTGGTTATTTTAAAGTTACAACTGCGGAGTGGATCACGAAAAAATGCACCGGGGGTGAAAACAAAGTAAAACGGCCCCAGTCATCAAGACTGAGGCCGTTTAATCAGCAGTAATTGGCAGAAAGCGCCGACTTATCGCCCTTTCTTTTTGCGCCCTGGCTGAGCAAAGCGCTTACGCGCTGGTGCGTGGCTGCCCGCTTTGTCCGCGGTTTTCTGCCCGCCGCTCGCCGGTTTTTTCACCGCAGGCTTGGGCTTGGCCGCTTTCTTCGCGGGTTTGGCCTCAGAGGAGGAATCTTCAATCAGCTTAAACAGCTCAACCAATTCGTCGTCCGTCAAATCGCGCCATTCTCCTAACGGCAGCCCAGACAGGCCCACGTTCATGATGCGGGTACGCTCCAGCTTGGTCACCTCATAACCAAAATGTTCACACATGCGGCGGATCTGGCGGTTAAGCCCCTGCACCAGCACGATACGGAACACAAAGGGGGCTTCCTTCTTCACCTTGCATTTTTTGGTCACCGTGCCCAGCATTGGCACCCCGGCCCCCAAACCACGGATAAAGTCATCGGTCACCGGTTTGTTGACCGTGACCAGGTATTCCTTTTCGTGATCGTTACCGGCACGCAGGATCTTGTTCACCAGATCGCCGTGGTTGGTAAGGAAGATCAGCCCCTGCGAGTCTTTATCCAACCGCCCTATCGGGAAGACACGGGTGCTGTGGTTGACGAAATCGACAATATTGTCTTTCTCACCGTCTTCGGTGGTGCTGACAATCCCCACCGGCTTGTTCAGCGCAATAAAAATCAGGTTGTCTTCGTTGCGGGGTTCAATAAGCTGCCCGTTAACCTTGACCACGTCGCCAGCGAATACCCGATCGCCGAGCGCCACGCGCTTACCGTTGATAAAAACATTGCCCTGTTCGATGTAACGATCGGCATCGCGACGCGAGCAGATGCCGCTCTCGCTAATATATTTGTTGAGGCGTATAGATGGTTTAGTCAGCACGGTTCCTCCGTAAACGCGAAATACACTTTATCTTCACGGCAATATTTTCATGATGGGTTGACGGGTAAGGGCCGCTGCCAAGTGGGCGCAGCATGCAGCGCCCCTACGGTCGACTATGTACGACCCCTACCCATTCAGCAAACTGATTTAGCCCTGCTTTTTGGCAGCTTGTAGATACAACATTTCCAGACCCAAGGTCGCCGCAGCCAATGCGGTGATCTCTGACTGGTCGTAAGCCGGAGCTACTTCTACCACATCCATGCCGACAATGTTCAGCGACTGCATACCACGCACCAGTTTCAGAGCGCGATCGGAGGTCAGGCCGCCGATCACCGGGGTGCCGGTGCCAGGTGCGAAAGCCGGATCCAGGCAGTCGATATCGAAGGTCAGATAAACCGGCATATCGCCAACGATCTGTTTGATCTGCGCCAGCAGATCGTCCACGCCACGATCGTTAACCTGCGCAGCATCCAGTACGGTGAAGCCGTTGTCACGATCGAACTCGGTACGGATACCGATCTGTACCGAGTGATTTGGATCGATCAGGCCTTCGTTCGGTGCATGGAAGAACATGGTGCCGTGGTCAAACTTGCTACCGTTAGCGTAGGTATCGGTATGGGCATCGAAATGCACCAGCGCCATTTTGCCAAAATGCTTGGCATGCGCGCGCAGCAACGGCAGCGTCACGAAGTGGTCACCACCGAAAGAGAGCATGCGTTTGCCAGCTGCCAGCAGTTTTTCTGCGTGCGCCTGCAGCTTGTCGCTCATATCCTGGGCATCACCAAAGTTGAATACCACGTCACCACAATCGACCACGTTCAGACGATCGCGCAGATCAAAGTTCCACGGCCAGCGCGCCCCTTCCCATGCCAGATTGGTAGAAACCTGGCGGATCGCCGCAGGGCCATGACGTCCACCGGCACGGCCGGAGGTAGCCATATCAAAAGGAACACCGGTGATCACCCACTCTGCATCGCTATCGTAAGGCATAAAGTTCAGCGGAAAGCGCAGGAAACCAAAGGCGTTGGACACTAAGGAATTATCGGGCTGATGGCCTAAGGTACTCATATTTACCCTCATTTTTCAACGGTTCGCCCGTAGCCGGACGCTTGGGCGGTAGCAAAAAAAAATCCCTCCCGCGTCGTTAGCCCGACGAGAAAGGGATTTATTCGATGTCTGTTTCAATGGGTAGATTATCGCCGTATTTGGTTCACTCTTCAAGGTGCCCGTTATTACCAAGTATAGGGGAGACCAGTCAGCGATCAGTGTACCAATACTGGCTCCGCACGATATTGCGTTGGAAACAGCTGCTGTAGCTGTTTTACCTTCGGCAAATCATTCACCACGATATAGGGCTGATCCGGGTTAAGGGTGAGATAGTTTTGGTGGTAAGCCTCGGCAGGATAAAAGTGGCCATTGTCCTCAATTCGGGTCACCAGCGGTTTAGCAAAACGTTTACTGGCATTCAGCTGTGCAATATAAGCCTCGGCAACCTGCTGTTGTGACGCCGACAGTGGGAAAACGGCTGAGCGATATTGCGTGCCGCTGTCTGGCCCTTGGCGATCGAGTTCGGTTGGGTTGTGTGCTACCGAAAAATAGATTTGCAGCAGTTGACCATAGGAAATCTGCTGTGGATCAAAGGTGACCTGCACCGACTCCGCATGGCCGGTATCACCTCCACTGACGGCCTCATAATTAGCCGTTTGTGCCGCACCACCGGTATATCCCGATACGGCATTGGCCACACCCTTGACATGCTGGAATACCCCTTGCACGCCCCAGAAACAACCGCCGGCAAAGATCGCGGTTTCCGTGCGTGATGTCGTTGGCGCTTCGTCTTTTACCGGTGCAGGGATCGCCACAGCCACCTCGGCATCACCCAGTGGCCAGGCAATGCTTTGCCAGCAGAATACGCTAGCAGCCAATACCGCGCCCCATAGGCCGTATTTACCCAGCGATGGCATCACTTTGTCTACGTTTCTCATCTCATTCCTCACTATTCTGGTTAGGCCGAGCGTGGTGTAAAGAGCATGGCAGTACCATTCATGCAGTAGCGCAAACCGGTGGGTTGCGGGCCATCGTCAAACACGTGCCCCAAATGCCCGCCGCAGCGGCTGCAATGCACCTCTTCGCGGACCATGCCCAGCGTTCGATCCTTACGCGTCGCCACCGCCTGTTCGAGGGGTTGCCAGAAACTGGGCCAGCCGGTATGGCTGTCAAACTTGGTGTGGGAAGAAAACAGCGCCTGCTGGCAACCCGCACAGGCAAACTGACCATCGCGGTGCTCATCGTTAAGCGGACTGCTGTAAGGCGGTTCCGTCCCCTCCTCCCGCAAAACCGCATATTGGCTGGCTGAAAGCCGTTGCCGCCATTGCTCTGCGGTATAATTGACAGCAAACGACTCCGCCATCGCCGAACGAGAGAAAATTGCAGGCAGCAGGCCCACGGCGTAGGCCATAGAGAGTGCCCCTCCGCCCAGAATAAAATACCGTCTGTTGATCATCATCGTTACCTCAGGTGCTATTCACCGACAATGACAAACTACAGAGAAAGTCGTGACCAAATCCTCACGGAGAGTTCACAAATTTGTGATAACTGAGGAGCACTGCATGAGTACGTTGAAATTTAAAGTGGAATTTTTAATTTGGCGGGGTACGGGCTAAGAGAGGTAAATGAAAGAGCGCAGCCCCTGCCGCGCCCCTTGATAGGAAGTATGTCAGCTTATCGGAATAGCTTACTCATCTTCTAAATAAGTGTAGCCATACAGACCGGCCTCGAACTCTTCGACAAATTGCGCCTGCAACTCGCCATCCAGATCGGTTTCTTTCACCTGATCGCGGAATTTAGCCAGCAGTGCAATCGGATCGAGCTGCACGTATTCCAACATATCGGCTACGCTATCGCCTTCATCAGACAGCTCGGTTTCTACGCTGCCGTCAGGGAACACAAACACATCCACCGAAGCCGTATCGCCAAACAGGTTGTGCATATTACCCAGGATTTCCTGATAGGCACCGACCATGAAGAACCCAAGCAGAGGTGGGTTTTCCGGATCGTACGGCGGCATCGGCATGGTGGTGGCTACGCCGTCACCATCAATATAGTGATCGATAGTGCCATCGGAGTCACAGGTGATATCCAGCAATACCGCACGGCCTTCCGGCGGCTTGTCCAAACCTTCCAACGGCAAGACCGGGAACAGCTGGTCGATACCCCAGGCATCCGGCATCGACTGGAACAGTGAGAAGTTGACGTAGAACTTGTCCGCCATCCGCTCCTGCAATTCATCAATGATTGGCCGGTGCGCACGATTGCTCGGATCGAGCTGCTGCTGGATCTTGTTGCAGATGTTCAGATACAGCTGCTCGGCATAGGCTCGCTTGGTCAAATCCAACATGCCATGGGCATACTGGGTATGCACATCGTGCAGATCCATCTGGCTATCGTGCAACCATTCACGCAGCGAACGACGGTTTTCCGGCTCGTTCATTTCCTGCCAGGTTTCCCACATGCTTTCCAGCGCGCGCGGCGCATCTTCGACCGGAGGAACCGGCTCACAGAATTCGTTGCGCTCAACGCCAATAACATTGGAAACCAGCACCGTATGATGGGCGGTTACGGCACGGCCAGACTCGGTGATCACCGTTGGATGCGGCAGGCCATGCTCATTACAGGCATCACCGATCCCCCAAATCACGTTGTTGGCATATTCATTCAGGCCGTAGTTCACCGAACAGTCGGACTGCGAACGGGTGCCTTCATAATCCACACCCAGGCCGCCACCCACGTCGAAACATTGAATGTTTACGCCCAGCTTATGCAGCTCTACGTAGAAACGCGCAGACTCACGTACGCCGGTAGCGATATCGCGAATATTGGCCAACTGAGAACCCAGGTGGAAATGCAGCAATTGCAGGCTATCCAGGCGGCCCGCTTCACGCAGGGTCTCCACCAGCTTTAATACCTGAATGGCTGCCAGACCGAACTTGGATTTTTCGCCACCGCTCGACTGCCATTTACCTGCCCCTTGTGAGGCCAGGCGGGCACGCACACCCAGGCGCGGGATCACATTCAGGCGTTCAGCTTCTTCCAGCACCATCTGGATTTCCGACATCTTCTCGATCACCAGGTACACTTTGTGCCCCAGCTTTTCACCGATCAGCGCCAGACGAACATATTCACGGTCTTTGTAGCCGTTGCAAACGATCACCGAGCGGGTCATACCGGCATGGGCCAGTACCGCCATCAGTTCCGCCTTGGAACCGGCTTCCAGTCCCAATGGTTCACCGGAGTTGACCAGTGATTCTATTACGCGACGGTGCTGGTTAACCTTGATCGGGTAAACCAGAAAGTAGCCACCTTCGTAGCCGAAGGATTCACGCGCACGTTTGAACGCGGCGTTAATGGAACGCAGACGATGCTGCAAGATCTGCGGGAAGCAGAACAAGGCAGGCAGGCGCTGGCCATCTTTTTGGCGCTCTTTCACCAACTCGGCGAGATCGACGCGCGCATGCGGGACGTCTGGGTCCGGGCACACGCTGATGTGGCCCAGCTCATTGACGTCAAAGTAATTGTTGCCCCAGTAGGCGACGTTATAAGTGCGCAGCATCTTGCTGGCATTACGATCATTCATGGCAACCTCCTGCATGGAGCGTAAAGATAAATTTTCACCCGCTACTGACGGGCGTTGGATCTGCATATCATCAGACATTACTCGCCTCACCTTGCAAACTGACGATATAGTCAGCCACTATCGCAGCAACAACCCGCGAGAACAACCCGGAAACACCCCATTTTAGCAGTGAATTCACCTGCCGTTCGTGGTCAGCGATCGGTTTATACCCAATAGATTTTTTGTAAGACACCCTGTTCAAACCTCGTGAATCGGGTCAAAAAACATCCCACAGGAAGGCTGCAGGCTACCCTTGTTCAGTGCTTCAGACAGCCGTTAACCGGCCCGAGCATCCTGAGTAGCGCCCAGATGTGTGTAACATCGGGTAGATGGTGTAGAGACAAGACGGGAAATAGCACAAGAATGCGCGCCAGAACGGCACTGCTGTTGAGAACCAACAACCAGTAGACAACGGATCATTAATCCAACCACCTCCACGCATGCCGCTCGCGATGAACGACAAAGCCTCTATATAGTATAAGAACGTGAACGTTCAATGAAGCGGTGGTCCCCTCATGGGGTACCTACGGCTGGTCATGGTGCGGCGTTGCTTTTACAGAGGGTGACAATTTCCTGCAATACGCTGTGCACCAAATGAACCGCGCGCGCAGTTTATACCGGACCCCTAGGCAAAATGCAAAATGAAAATTCGCCAGAAACTGTTTCAAGCGATGAAAATGGCGACAAGCGGTTTGCACAAAAGCGCGTTAGGGGAAAAAATTGCTGGCAATCCGGCTAAAGGCTGACCTAAAATAGACGTCCAGATGTTAATCCATCTATACCGATTAACTGATAAACTGCTTAACGGCTTTGCCTGAGGGGCGTTGCAGGATGCATCTCGCCATCAGCGGAAGACCCTTCGCTTTGATGCCCGGATCTCCAGCGCTGTGCAGTAATTTCCAACCCGTCTTTTGCAAGGTAAAGAACACCATGGCTAAACACCTCTTCACGTCCGAATCTGTTTCCGAAGGACATCCGGATAAAATTGCCGATCAGATCTCGGATGCCGTTCTTGATGCCATTCTGGAACAGGATCCAAAAGCCCGCGTAGCCTGCGAAACCTACGTGAAAACCGGCATGGTTCTGGTTGGCGGCGAGATCACCACCAGCGCCTGGGTCGATATCGAAGAGATCACCCGCAAAACCGTGCGCGAGATTGGCTATATTCATTCTGATATGGGCTTTGATGCCAACTCCTGTGCCGTATTGAGCGCCATTGGTAAACAGTCACCGGATATCAACCAGGGTGTTGACCGTAGCGATCCGCTGGAGCAAGGTGCTGGCGATCAGGGCTTGATGTTTGGCTATGCCTCTAATGAAACCGACGTGTTGATGCCTGCGCCAATCACTTATGCCCACCGTCTGGTTCAACGCCAGGCCGAAGTGCGTAAAAATGGCACCCTACCTTGGCTGCGCCCAGACGCCAAAAGCCAGGTCACGTTCCAGTATGACGATGGCAAAATCGTCGGCATCGATGCCGTGGTGCTGTCCACCCAGCACTCCGATGATATCGCGCTGAAAGAGCTGCAAGAAGCGGTGATGGAAGAGATCATCAAGCCGGTACTGCCAGCCGAGTGGCTGACCGCAGGCACCAAATACCACATCAACCCAACCGGCCGTTTTGTTATCGGTGGCCCAATGGGCGATTGTGGCCTGACTGGCCGTAAAATCATTGTCGATACTTACGGCGGCATGGCTCGTCACGGTGGCGGCGCGTTCTCCGGCAAGGATCCTTCCAAGGTTGACCGCTCTGCAGCCTACGCTGCACGCTACGTGGCAAAAAACATCGTAGCCGCAGGCTTGGCAGATCGTTGTGAGATCCAGGTGTCCTACGCTATTGGCGTTGCGGAACCCACCTCCATCATGGTGGAAACCTTCGGCACCGAAAAGATCTCGACCGAGCAGTTGACCCTGTTGGTGCGTGAGTTCTTCGATCTGCGCCCATACGGCCTGATCCAGATGATGGATCTGCTGCAACCGATCTACCGTGAAACCGCCGCTTACGGCCACTTTGGCCGCGAACACTTCCCATGGGAAGCGACCGACAAGGCAGCCCAACTGCGTGAAGCGGCTGGTTTGAAGTAAGCCTGAGCGTTAGACGTAACAACGGCGAGCCTGAGGCTCGCCGTTTTCGTTTGTAGATGGGTGCTCATAGATCTCTATACCATACCCTATGGATTTCAAGTTGCAGCTAGGCACCAAGCTATCTCATCCCCAGGAGCTTACGTTTTTGTAAGTGACTGGGGTGAGATAGTGCAGGTAACAACGCTGCGACTTGAAAGACGACGGGTATACGCTTACAACCAACGGGCGGGAGCTAGCCCCCGCCGTTGGGTTGCCTTACCGTTCGGATTCGTAGGCCAAAATGGCCGCAACCTCCGTGTTGCCCGATCGAATACGCAGCTCACAAAGTTTGCTGCGCGTTATCCATACCAACAAGATCACCGTGGTACAGATAACGACCAGTTTTACGATATCTCCTCTGTTTGGCATCATGCCTCCTTATCCTTGCCTCGCGGCGAGTAAGAAGCTAACCTAACGTTGTCGAGCGTTAGAGTTGGCCTCGGGTTGATATTATCGACTCGGGGCTTTTCTCTTTGTACCTTTCGCTCAGGCTCCAGATACAAAGATCCAGAGCACCCATCCGCAGTATATTCATCTCACCAGCCCGACTGGCGGCCGTTTTACCCCTAACTTTCAACTTTGCGCAGTGCCACGCAATGCTTTGCAACTGCCTGAAAAACCAAGGGCCCAGCAATGCTGAGCCCTTGGTGACAATAGTGGTGACCCGAGATAGTCTACGAAGTTTGCTTACGCAGCAGATAGACAAAGTACGGCGCACCAATAAAGGTCGCCAGCAGCCCTGCGGGGATTTGGTAAGGGAACATCACCATCCGGCCACACCAGTCTGCAAACACCATCAGCAGGCCGCCTAGCAGCGCAGCAATCACCATCTGCGGCAGCGCCCGGCGGAATCCCAACATGCGGGCCATATGCGGTGCCATCAGGCCAATAAAGCTCAGCGGCCCGACGGTTAGCGTCGCCATCGCCGTCAGCGTTGCCGCCAGCAGTAAAATGCTCAGCCGGGTCGGCGTCAGGGCAATCCCTACGGAACGTGCTGTAGCGCCGCCCAACGGCAGAATGGTCAGCCAACGTCTACACAGCGGGGCCAACACGATCAACACGCCAGCAATCGCCGCCGTACGTATTGCCTGCGGAGCATCCACCGAGTAGGTAGAGCCTGAGAGCCACACCAACAGCCCCCCCATACGAGGATCGCCACTGGCCAACAGCAGGAAAATGGTGGTGGTAAAGGCGGTGCTGAGGGCGATCCCCGCCAGCAGCATGCGTTCAGTAGAGAATCCGCCGCGCCCAGCCGCAATCATGATGATCAACAGCGTAGCCGCCGCCCCCAGACTCCCGGCGGGCAACAGCCAGATAAAAGCATCGCCGGGGACGATAAACAGCATCACCACCACGCCAAAAGCCGCGCCGGAACTGATCCCCAGCACTTCCGGGCTGGACATCGGGTTACCGGTCAGTTTCTGGATTAACGTTCCGGCGACTGCCAACATCATCCCGGCCGCCAGGGCAGAAAGCACTCGTGGCCAGCGCCAAGGCATCAGCGCCTGTAATTCACTGCCTACGCTCCAGTGCCAGCCGTGGGGGTTTTGCCCAAACATCAGCGCCACCGCAATCCCGGCCAATAGTAAAACGCTCCCCAGCAGGATCCATATCGGCAAGTTGCCACGTTCGACAGGCACTCTGTCACCAAGATCCATCGGCGGCGGGGTTGCGCTGCTGCGTAAGCGTGGCAGTAGCCAAAGCAACAACGGCGCACCAATCAGTGCCGTCGCCGCGCCGGTCGGGATTTCGCGCCATACCAGCGTCAGCCAGATCATCACCTGATCGGTCAACCACAGCAGCAATGCCCCCAATAGCGGAGCCAACATCATGCGATGCGCCAGACGGCGAGCTCCCAGCATCTTGGCCATCAACGGAGCAAATAGGCCGATAAAACCGATCACGCCGACCGCATTGACCAACATGGCGCTGAACACGATCGCCACCGCCAAGGCGGCAAAGCGCGACATTGCCAGGCCCAGGCCCAGATTACGCGCCACCCCGTCATCCAGCCCTAACAGCGTTAATGGGCGGATCAATAACGCGGCCAGCACGGCAACCAGCAGCAAGCGTGGCAGGATAAACTGCACCGTCCCCCAATCCTGCTGATTTAGCGCACCGGTACTCCACAGGAACAGGCCTTGCAGCTGATCGTAATTGAACAACGCCAGCAGGCTATTGACCGCACCGCAGTACAGCCCAAGAACCAGACCGGCCAGAATCAACGTCACGGGCGACATCCGTTTGCCCCAGGCAACACCGAACACCAGCCCACCAACCACAATGGCACCGACCATCGCCGCCAGTTGTCGGGTCAATTCGCCCCCTGGCAGCATCCACAGCGTGGCAATCGTCAAGCCTAGCTGAGCACCGGCAGCCACGCCGAGCGTGGCGGGTTCCGCCAAAGGATTGCGTAATACCTGCTGGAACAGGACGCCGACCAATCCCAGTCCGGCCCCCACCAGCAAGGAAACCGACAGGCGTGGCAACAGGCTGTAGTGGAACAGCATCTGATCGACATTGTCGATGTCTGGTTGTACCAACGCCTGTGACCACTGGCCCCACGGCAGTTGATGCAGCAGGTTGAATAGCGTCAGGCCACTCGCCGTTGCCAGCATTAGCATAATCAGCGCTATCGGCAAGATACGCAGGCGTGCACTCATGAGCGAGCCTCCTGTGCCTGCTCCAGCAAACGGCAAAAACGCATGGCTGACAGCGTGGCACCATAGAACCACACCGCTGGCACCTGCCGCAGTTGGCCCTGGCGGATAAACGGCAAGGCCTGCCACAGCGGCGTCTTGCTGACCTTATCCATCATCGCCTGATTACCATGATCGAGATAAATCGCTCGCGCATTTTTTATCACAGCCAGACGTTCAATCCCTACCACCGAGGTGCCCCAGAAGTTGGTTTCACCCTGCCAGGCATTCTCGATGCCTAGCTGATCCATCACTTCCTGAAACAGACTCTTCTGGCCGATCACCAACACATGCCGAGGATCAAGCAAAGAAAACAGCAGTAGCGGCTGTTGCCGATACCCCGCCAGGCGGTTACGCGCCTCCAGCATGAAAGCATCAAACTGTTGCAGATGCTGAGTAGCCCGCGCTTCCAGACCTATCCGCTGTGCCAATTGCAGCAACGAGTTTTTGCCCACGGTGAGCGGTTTACCGCTGCCGTCGTTAAAGCCAAACTCCATGGTCGGGCCGATAGGTTGCAGTTTTTGTGGCGAGGGGCCATAGCCTTTGGAAAGCAGGATCAGAGAAGGCTTGAGCTGTTGCAACAGCTCCAGATTAGGTTCTGTACGTTGACCGACGTCGATCACCGAGTCCGGCAATCGAGGATCTTGTACCCACAGGTTATAGTTGTGGATATCGGCAACCGCCTGCGGCATCACGCCCAGTGCAATCAGTAGCTCGACCGGTAGCCACTCCAACGCCGCGATACGGGTGATATCGGGCGAACCTGCCGCACGAGTCGGTAAAGAGAACAGCAGTGGCGATAATGCCATCGCCGTTAATAAACGCCGGCGCAGCGGGTCATGATGAAAATCGGCAGAGGTAGGCATCAATAAACGAAGCTCACTGGTGCACCGCCACTTGGATGCGGCAATATGCCCATCGGGATGCCGTAGATCTGTTCCAGCACCGGCCCTTGCATCAGCTCAAGCGATGCCCCCTGGGCAATCATTTCGCCGCCGCGCAACGCCACCAGATGGTCGCAATAACGAGCCGCCATGTTGATATCGTGCAGCACCGCGATCACCGTCAAGCCGCGCTCGTGGCTCAGGCGTTGAATTAACGCCAGCACTTCAACCTGATGGGCAATGTCCAGCGCCGAGGTCGGTTCATCCAACAGCAGGCAACGGCTATCCTGTGCGACCATCATCGCCAGCCAGGCACGTTGACGTTCACCACCGGAGAGGCTGTCTACCAGGCGGTTGGCAAAGGGTTTCAGCCCCACCAACCCGATCGCCTCTTCTACCAGCTCGCGATCGCCAGCCTTGAAACGGCCTAACGCGCCGTGCCACGGGTAGCGGCCGATGGCGACCAGTTCGCGCACCGTCATCCCTTCCGCTGCGGGCAATTGCTGCGGCAGATAGGCGACTTGGCGAGCAAAGGCTTTGCTACCCCATTGGCCCAGCGGTTGCCCGTTAAGCAGCGCCTGGCCGGAGGTAGGATTTTGGTGACGACCGAGGATTTTCAGCAGCGTAGATTTGCCGGAGCCATTATGACCAATCAATCCACACACTTTGCCTTGAGGAAAGGCCAATGACAGGGGCTGTAACAGCACCCGCCCTGGCACGGCAAAGCTCACGCGGTCGAGCTGGAACGTAGCATCGCGATTAAGGTGTTTATCCTGCATAGGCCCTGCTTGGCGGGGAGCGACCAAAGGCCGCTCCCGTTAGCCGATTAGAAACTGAAGGTTGCCGTGGCGACCACTTGACGTTCTGCACCCCAGAAGCAGCCATAGGTGGCGAAACAGCTAGAGACATACTCTTTATCAAACAGGTTGTTAACGTTAAGCGCTACGGAAGAACCTGGCAGGTTGAAGCGTGCCAAATCATATTTGATCACGGTATTCCACACGGTGTAGTCCGGCACTTTGAAGGTGTTGGCTTCATCACCATAGGTTGAGCCGGTATAACGCACACCCGCGCCCAGCGTCAGGCCACTCAATGCGGTTTCGTGGAAGGTGTAATCTCCCCACAACGAGGCCATATGCTTAGGAATGATCGCTGGCGTATTGCCTTGGTTGGTGGTGTCTTCGGTGTATTCAGCATCGGTATAGGTATAGGACGCCAGCAGGTTGACGTTAGCCGTCAGCGCCGCCTTGCCTTCCAACTCTACACCGCGAGAACGAATCTCTCCAGTTTGCTGCTGGAACCAACCTTTATCGGCATGCTCAACATCCGTGACCAGGTTATTTGACTTGGTCAGTTGGTAGATGGCAATAGTGGCAGAGACAGGGCGATCTTTTGGCATGTATTTCACGCCAGCTTCATACTGTTCGCCTTTGGAAGGAACGAAGGCTTTGCCGTCATAACCTGAGCCCACGTTCGGCTCGAAGGATTGTGCGTAGCTGACATACGGCGAGATGCCGTTGTCGAACAGATAGTTCAGACCGATGCGATTGGTAGATTGGTGGTCTTTCTGCTCGCTGTAGGGGATCGTAGCCATGTCGGTGCGATCCTCAACGGTGCTCTTAGCCCAGTCATAGCGCGTACCGGCAGTCAGGATCCATTGGTTCCACTCGGCCTGCTCCTGCAAATAAATGCCCACCTGCCGTTGGCCATTGACCTTACTGGTTGGGTTTAACGTCCCCTTGGTATAATTACCAAACTGCGGGTTTGCCAGATCCAGTGGACTGGCCACGCCCCAGCCGCCCTGAATATCGTTACTCATGCGCATAAAATCTACGCCAGCCAGCAACGTATGATCCACGCGGCCAGTAGCAAACTTGGCCTGGCCCTGGGTATCGACGCTGAAGTTATTCAGGCGCTCATCCGAAGCGATATAGTTACGGTTCAGAGTCGTGTTGTCGGCGTTTACGCCAGTGCCATAGATATTGTTCTGGTTGGTATGCAGCTGCATATAACGCAGGTTCTGGCGTACGGCCCAGGTATCATCGAAATCATGAGAGAAGCTGTAACCAAACATGCGCGTCTGGCGCGAATAGAAGTTACTCTTTTCGCCTTCGTTGAAGTTGGTTGGCAGCTTGCCATAAGGCGCGTTTTGCACCGTTCCCTGCATCGGCAACCAACCGTAGTAGCCAAGGTTAGGATCGTTTTGCAGGTAAGAATACAGCGTCAGGTTGGTATGCTCATCGGGCTGCCAACTGAATGAAGGCGCTATGGTATAGCGTTTTTCCTTGGCCATCTCCTGCTGAGCATCTGCGTCTTTTGCCAACCCGGTCAGGCGGAAGGAATACTTGCCGTCATCATCCAGCGCATTACTGAAATCAAATCCAGTCTGGAACAAATTATCTGTGCCCATTTTGAATTGGACTTCGTTAAGCGGTTCCGTGGTTGGGCGCTTGCTGATCAGCGAGACAATCCCACCCGGGCTACTTTTACCGTAAAGCACGGAAGAAGGCCCGCGCAGCACTTCGGCCCGCTCCAGGAAATAAGGATCTATCACCGCTTCGTTAAAATAGTCGCCTTGCAGCTTCAAACCATCCAGATAGATATTCTGGTTGACCGAGCCAAAACCACGAATATAAACCGCATCGTAGACGTTGGAGCTACCGCGGCTGCCCACCATCACACCCGGAGTGAAGCCTAGCGCTTCTTTCACCGAGGAAGGCTGCATAACGTCCATTTGTTCACGCGTGATCACAGACACCGATTGCGGAGTCTTCACCAGCGGCGTATCCGTTTTGGTGCCGGTCGCGCTGCGTTTCGCCACGATGGTGCCAACTGGGCCCCAGGCGCTTTCCTGTGAAGCACCACCGCTGCCGCCCCCTACCACCGTAATAGTATCGGCATCCGCGGCAGCTGTAGTCTGAGCCGCAACCGCAGGCAAGGTTAGCGTAGCCGCGATTGTGGCAGCCAAAACGCTTACGGGGAACAAGCCTGATTTGGCCGGTGATGAGGAATGACGCTTGGTCGGCATAGCTGTTTCTCTGGTGTAGTTTGATAACGAATGTGAACGAGAATAATTATTATAAGCGCGGCATTTTATGCAGAAGGCGAACAGGACTGCAAGCGTATTTCAGCCGTAAAAAGGCTATGGGATTGGCGTAGAAACCAGGTTAACTGAGTGGAAATAAAATAAACGGTAAAGAGAAGGAAGCCCGTAACAGAACGCTACGGGCTTGATAACACAGTAAAATCAAATGATAAATATGCTTAACATAACGGCAGGGATTTATTTGCCAAACATATCTTTTATCCAGCCAGCAACGCCGTCGGCATCTTTCTGTTCGCCAGCTTGTTGCTGCTGAGTTTGCTGTTGCGCAGCCTGACTCGCCTGGCATAGCCCCTGCGGGTTCTCAGTCCAAACCGGGATGGTGCGCCAACTACCACCACCACAGATAAAGTTTCCGGCGGAATCAATACCCATCTGGCTAATGCCTTCTGGTTGTTGCAGCTTCAGCACCAGCGGCGTCTGGTTTTCCAGATAGCGGCGATACAGCGTCAAGGCACCGTTGGCACCGGTCAGCTTGGCTGGGCCGTTATTGTCGCGCCCTACCCAGGCAATCGCCACTTCCTTGCCATCGATACCGGCAAACCAGCTGTCACGCAGATCGTTAGTGGTACCGGTTTTCGCCGCCAGATTGTAATTGGGGAACTTGACCGACAGCGAACGGGAAGTCCCGCGTGCCACACCCTGCTGCATCGCATACAAGGTCAGGTAAGCCGCCTGTGCCGGCACCATGCGCTCAGCCTGAGGGAAGCTCTGATACAACGCGGTGCCATCTTCGGCCATCACCGAACGCACCGCAGACAGTGGCGCACGGTTGCCCCCGCTGGCGATGGTCTGATATTCCTGCGCCACTTCCATCGGCGTCAGGCCGATAGCCCCCAGCAACATGGAAGGCACCGGATTGATTGCCGTTTTAGGAATACCCAACTTTTGCAGGGTCGCGCTGATCTGATCCAGCCCCACCGACATCCCCAGGTTGACCGTTGGCACGTTGAGCGAGTTGGCCAACGCATCCACCAGCATCACCCGGCCACGGAACTGACGATCGTAGTTGTTCGGCTGCCACGAACTGCCATTAGACAGTTTGATCGACAGCGGCTGATCGGCCAGCCAGGTATTGAGCCGATACTTATCCGGTTCCGACAGCGCGGTCAGATAGGTTGGCGGCTTAGCCAATGATCCCACCAGACGGCGCGCCTGCATCGCACGGTTAAAGCCGGCAAACTGAGGCTCGGCACCGCCCACCATGGCACGAACCTCTCCGGTAAAGCGATCGACAATCACCATCGCCGCTTCCAGATCGTTGAGATGGCGCGCAGCACGCAGCGCCGGGATACCGTCTTCCACCGCCTTCTCGGCCGCATCCTGTGAAACCGGATCCAGCGTAGTGAAGATCTTCACGCCGGAAAGATCGTTAACCTTGTCACCCAGCTTGGCCTGTAACTCCTGACGCACCAGTTGCATAAACGCAGGCTGCGGTGAAATTACCCCGCCTTTTGGTTGTACGCCCAACGGACGAGCGCTGAGCATGTTATACAGCTCAGCGTCGATCACCCCCTGGTTCTGTAACAGCTTGAGCACCAGGTTACGGCGCTCCAGCGCCAACGTTGGGTTACGCCAAGGGTTATACAGCGAGGCCCCCTTCACCATGCCCACCAGCAGCGCCTGCTGATCCAGGCTCAGTTCATCGACCGGTCGACCAAAGTAGTACAGGCTGGCCAATGGGAAGCCACGGATCTGATCGCTGCCGCTCTGGCCGAGATACACCTCGTTCAGATACAGCTCCAGAATACGGTCTTTGCTATAACGGTAATCCACCAACAAGGCCATGTAGGCTTCGTTGACCTTACGCCACAGCGAACGCTCGTTGGTCAGGAACAGGTTTTTTACCAGCTGCTGAGTCAAGGTACTGCCGCCCTGCACCGCACGCCCGGCAGTCAGGTTGGCCACCACCGCACGGCCAATGGAGTAGAAGCTGATGCCATCATGCTCGTAGAAATGACGGTCTTCGGTAGCGATCAGCGTATCGACCAGCAGATCCGGGAAACCAGAGCGCGGCACAAACAGGCGTTGCTCGCCATTCGGCGATTGCAGCATGGTGATCAGGCGTGGATCGAGGCGGAAAAAGCCAAAGTTACGCTGATTTTCCATGTTGACGATTTTCGCCAGGCCATTGTTTTGGAAATCGAGGCGGGCGTGGATCTGGCCTTCTTTGCCATCCGGGAAATCAAACGGGCGGCGCAGCATCTCGATGCTGTTGGCCTGCACGGTAAACTCCCCTGGCCGGGTCATACGGCTGACCTGGCGATATTGCATCCCTTCCAGCAGGGCGACCATTTCCTTTTTGCTGTAAGGCATACCCGGTTCAAGGTTAACCATGCGGCCATACACCGCCGCTGGTAGCTGCCAGACTTTGCCATCGATGCGGCTACGGATCTGGGAGTCCAGGTATACACCATAGATTGCCAGCAACACGGCAATCACCAGCACCAGTTTTATCAACAGGCCGAGCCAACGGCGCTTTTTACGGGGCGACTTCGCTTTTACCTTGGGCGGCATGCGTTGTTCCTCTTCGTCGTCATCGTATTCATCATCGTCATACTCATCCTGATACTCGTCTTCTTCATAATCGTCGTCACGTTGACGACGCGCCGATTTACGCGGCGGATTAAGTTTTGGTTGTTTGTCTTTGCGCCCGATGGGCTCGCGGTCATCCCCAGCCATTGCGGTTCTTCTCCACGCTTGCTGCAATCTATACCCTATGGATTTCAAGCTGCCGCTAGACGACAAGCTATCTCATCCCCAGGAGCTTACTTTTGGGTAAGTGACTGGGGTGAGATAACGCAGGTAACAACGCTGCAGCTTGAAAGACGACGGGTCCGTTATTTTGTCGCTTAATCTGTGCCTATGTTAACGGGCTGAACAGAAGAAACATCTGAATTCGTTACTGGTATTTCTTGGTGCGCCGGGTGGGGGCGGTGTTAGCCGGATCGTCTGGCCATACGTGTTTGGGATAGCGCCCCTTCATCTCCTTTTGCACCTCGCGGTACGCCCCTTGCCAGAAGGCGGCCAGATCGCCAGTGATCTGCAATGGCCGGTGTGCAGGAGAGAGTAACTCAAGCACCACCGGGATGCGACCCTCAGCCAACGTTGGGCTACGCTGCTCACCAAACATCTCCTGTAAACGCACCGCCAATGCCGGCGGTTTATCGGCATCGTAGCGGATCGGCAAACGGCTACCGGTCGGCACAGCATAATGAGTTGGCAGGGCATTATCCAGCCGTTGCTTTTGCTGCCAGTCTAACCGGCGGGCCAAGGCTTCGGCGATATTGACCTGCTTTAATCCGCGCAGATCGCGAACGCCGCTCAATGACGGTAGCAACCAGCTTTCCAGGGTGTCGAGCAACGTCTCGTCATCCACCAGCGGCCAAGCGGCCTCTGGCAACCAACGCTGGGCACAGTGTAAACGCAGGCGCAACTGTTCGGCAGCGGTGTCCCAATTAAGCACAGCCAATCCCTGGGCGCGGACCCAATTTATCAGTGCCTGTTGCAGTTCCTCTTCCGCCGGTTTGGCCAGCGGCTGAGCCCGCAGCGTTAAGCGGCCAATCTGTTGACGCTTCCAGGCTCGCAAGGTGCCCTTCTCTTCATCCCACTCGACGGCGGTCTGGCTGCTGACAATCTCGGGCAACCTCGCCACCAGCGCATCAATCTCGACCGGTAACGCCAGCAGGATACGGGCATCCGGGCTGTTATGGCCTTGCAACAGGCTGGGAATAATCAACCAGGGAGCCCTGGAGAGCGCTTCGTCCTGAGCCATCGCTGCGCCCAGGCCATTGGCCAACAGATAGCGCCCATCCTGCCCGCGCCGTTGGGCGATACGATCGGCAAATGCCTGCGCCAACAAAGGAGCGGCCAGATCGGCATCAATCTGCCCGCTTTTTTGCGGTAAGCGCTTACTTAATTGATTTGCCCGGCGCTGCCAATGCGGTTGGGGACGGCTCAGCCAATAGCCGATATCCATCTGCCCACTGCGTGGCGGTTCCTCCAGCAAGGCGGCCAGCATCGCCGCCGTGGCTAATCCATCGGCTCCCATCTTGGCTCCAGCACACAGCATGGCTGCCAGCCTGGGATCGCAACCCAACCCGGCCATTTGGCGACCTTTGGTGGTTAACTTATCACCGTCATCGATAGCCGCCAGGGTATGCAATAAACGGCGAGCGGCGGCTAATGCGGCCAACGGCGGCTGATCGAGCCAGGTGAGTTGCCCCACATCCACACAGCCCCATTGCAGCAGCTCAAGCCAGAAGCTGGCCAGATCGCTTTGCAGGATCTCCGGCTCGGCATGTTCCGCAGCGCGCTCAGCCTGCTCTTTGGCAAACAGATGCCAGCAAATTCCAGGTTCCAAGCGCCCGGCACGCCCGGCGCGTTGGATCATCGACGCCTGACTGATGCGCTGGGTGGCCAATCGAGTGAGGCCATTACGGACTTCATAACGCGCTACGCGCTCCAGCCCGCTGTCGACGACCAGACGGATGCCTTCAATGGTCAAACTGGTTTCGGCGATATTGGTCGCCAACACCACTTTACGCCGCCCGTGCTGCGCGGGTTGGATCGCCTTTTGCTGCTGTGCCAACGGCAATGCGCCATACAGCGGGCAGAGATCGGTATCCGCTGGCACCTCGCCAATGAGCCGTTCCTGCACCCGGTTAATCTCCGCCACGCCCGGCAAGAATAGCAACAGCGAACCTGATTGCTCAGCCAACAGGCGCTTCACCGCCGAGGCTACGCCATCCTCCAACCGTTGATGGCTTGGCAGCGGTTGGTACTGCCGCTCAACCGGGTAGCTGCGCCCTTCCGACACCACCACCGGCGCTTGTGGCAGCAATTGTGATAGGCGTGCATTATCCAGCGTCGCCGACATGATCAGCAGTTTCAGATCGTCACGCAGCCCCTGCTGCACATCCAGCAGCAGGGCCAGGGCCAGATCGGCCTGTAAACTGCGCTCATGGAATTCATCAAGAATAATCAGCGAGACACCCTGCAGTTCAGCGTCCTGCTGCAACATGCGGGTGAGAATGCCCTCGGTCACCACCTCAAGTCGCGTATGCGGCCCGCTTTTGCTCTCGGCACGCATGCGATAGCCCACGGTTTGGCCCGGTTCTTCACCCAGTTGTTGAGCCAAGCGATACGCGACGTTTTTTGCCGCCAACCGCCGTGGCTCCAGCATGATGATTCGCCCCGGCAGCCCGGCTTTTGCCAGGATCTGCAACGGCAGCCAGGTGGATTTCCCGGCACCGGTGGGGGCATGCAACAACACCTGCGGAGCAGATTGCAGTGCGGCAAGCAGCTCATCAAGAACCGCGCTGACGGGCAGTGAGGACACAAAACTCTCCATAAGGTAGTTAACGGACGGCACACATTGTATACCCGTCGCCTTTCAAGCTGCAGCGTTGTTACCTGCACTATCTCACCCCAGTCACTTACCCAAAAGTAAGCTCCTGGGGATGAGATAGCTTGTCGCCTAGCTGCAGCTTGAAATTCATAGGGTATAGAATTAGGCTCACTGTTTCACTAATTTACCGGGGTTCCATGTCCAGCTCTCGCCGCCTGTTCTTCGCCTTGTCGCTACCCGATGCCTTGCAGCAGCAGGTGATCCGCTGGCGTACCGAGGCATTTAAACCTGAAGATGGCCGCCCGGTGGCCGCCGCCAATCTGCATCTGACGCTAGCCTTTCTCGGCGAGGTCAGTGCACAGAAAGAACAGGCGCTAAAAACACAGGCCGGGCGTATCGCACAGGCGGGTTTTAGCCTCAATCTGGACGATCTTGGCCACTGGCCTCGCCCTGGCGTGGTGTGGTTGGGCAGCAAACGCCCCCCACGAGCGCTGTTACAGTTGGCGGAATTGCTGCGTTCGCAAGCAGCCCGCAGCGGCTGTTATCAAAGCCCGTTACCGTTTCACCCCCATATCACGTTATTACGGGCCGCAACCCAGCCGGTCGCTATTCCTCCTGGCACGCCGGGTTGGCCGTTCAACGCCAGCCATTTCTCTCTCTACCAATCGTCGTTTGAACAGGGCCGTACCCGCTACCACGAATTGGAGCAGTGGCCACTCGGCCCACAGGATAAATCATGATCTTTGACCCACCGCTAAAACCGGCCACGCTCATCAAGCGCTACAAGCGTTTTCTAGCCGATGTGATCACTCCCGAAGGTGAAACCTTTACCCTGCACTGCGCCAACACCGGTGCAATGACCGGTTGTGCTACGCCTGGGGACACCGTTTGGTACTCCACCTCGGATAACGCCAAACGCAAATATGCCCACAGTTGGGAGCTGACGCATACCCAGGCCGGCGACTGGATCTGCGTCAACACGCTGCGTGCCAACACTCTGGTTCGTGAAGCCATTGAACAGAATATAATCAGTGAATTATCCGGTTACAGTAAAATCACCGGCGAAGTGAAATATGGCAGCGAAAACAGCCGTATCGATTTGTTATTACAGGCAGAAAACCGGATTGACTGCTATATTGAAGTTAAGTCAGTCACATTATTGCAACATCAACAGGGCTACTTCCCTGATGCCGTAACGCTGAGAGGGCAAAAGCATCTGCGTGAGTTGCAAAACGTGGTTGAACAAGGGCAGCGGGCGGTGCTGTTTTTTGCCGTGTTACACAGCGGTATCAGCAGCGTTGCCCCGGCAAATCATATAGATGAGCATTATGCGGCACTACTAGCGCAGGTTCAGCGGTTGGGAGTGGAAGTTGTTTGTTACGGGGCAAAATTATCACCTGACGGTATCTCGCTAAGCGCTAAGTTACCGTTTTTTTATTGACTAGCGGTGCCGGGCACAAATAAATCGACAGCCGGATATTGCGTCGCCAAATACGCCTTCCTTCACACCATTGTCAAGCAGGCGACAGGAATAATTGCCATCCCTCTTCCCTTCTGTTATTTATAGCGGCCTGTTTTTCCCCCGTATTGGGGATTCGACATACCCTACTAGCATTAAAGGGTATAGTGCGTGTGTATGTAGGAGAAGCAATATGCAAGAAGGGCAAACCCGTAAAACCTCGTCCTTGAGCATTCTCGCCATCGCTGGGGTGGAGCCGTATCAAGAGAAACCGGGCGAAGAGTACATGAACGACGCCCAGTTGACGCATTTCAGGCGCATCCTTGAAGCATGGCGCAACCAACTCAGGGACGAAGTTGATCGTACCGTGTCGCATATGCAAGAAGAGGCAGCCAACTTCCCCGATCCGGCAGACCGTGCCACTCAGGAAGAAGAGTTCAGCCTCGAACTGCGTAACCGTGACCGCGAGCGCAAACTGATCAAAAAGATCGAGAAAACGCTGAAGAAAGTAGAAGACGATGATTTCGGCTTCTGCGAGTCTTGCGGCGTGGAGATTGGCATTCGCCGCCTTGAAGCGCGTCCGACCGCCGATTTGTGCATCGACTGCAAGACGTTGGCCGAAATCCGCGAAAAGCAGATGGCAGGCTAAGCAGTTGTTACCTCCTGCGGCGCGTGCCAATAACGCGCGCCGCACAGAGTTAAGGGAAGCAATCCCTTCTGATATGTTAGCAAGTCACTATGTGGGGCGCTTTGCCCCATCGCCTTCTGGGGATCTGCATTTCGGTTCGCTGATTGCCGCTCTGGGAAGCTACCTCCAGGCTCGTGCTCAACACGGGCAATGGCTGGTACGTATTGAAGATATCGACCCTCCACGCGAAGTCGCTGGAGCTGCAGGGCGTATCTTATCCGCACTTGAACACTATGGTCTCCACTGGGACGGCCAGGTCATCTATCAATCCCAACGCTCCGAAGCTTACCGCGCGACCCTAGATTGGCTGCAACGCCAGGATCTCAGCTATTACTGTACCTGTACCCGCAGCCGCATCCAGCAGATCGGCAGTTTGTACGATGGCCATTGCCGTCAGCTACGGCTTGGCTCGCAGGGTGCCGCGATCCGCTTACGTCAATCAAACCCGGTGTATGCCTTCCACGATCGGTTACAGGGCGAGTTACGGGCCGATCCGGCGCTGGCACAGGAAGATTTCATCATCCGCCGCCGCGATGGCCTGTTTGCCTACAATCTTGCCGTAGTGATCGACGATCATTTTCAAGGCGTGACCGAAATCGTCCGCGGTGCCGATCTGATCGAACCCACGGTGCGCCAGATTGCGCTGTATCAGCAATTGCAGGCACCGGTTCCAGCCTATGTGCATTTGCCGCTGGCGCTGGGGAACAACGGCATTAAACTGTCGAAACAAAATCATGCCCCCGCGCTGCCTACTGGCGATCCACGGCCAGTACTGGTTGCTGCCCTGAAGTTTCTGCGCCAACCGCTGCCGGAAAACTGGCAAGATCTTGATCTGCCGTTATTATTGAGCTGGGCGGTTGAGCATTGGCAGTTAGAAAATGTGCCGCGCCAGCTAGCGATCCCGCAGTGTGAAAACACAACGGCATTCTCAAAACAGCTGGGGTAAGCTATGATTAGCCGCTATTTTTTTGTTAGCGCCATTTTTATCCGTCACTATCGAGGTGTACCATTTTTACCCGAGTAGCCAATTTCTGCCGTAAGGTACTAATCCGCGATGACAAGTTGACCCGCGATGATGCGCCGGCCAGCGATAAAAACCCAGTCCGCGAAGAAAGCGCACCTGCAGAACCGTTAGCAACAACGCTACCGCGCTCCACCGAGAGTGGCAAAGAGGCTCCTGCCCGCCGCCCGGCACCGCGGAAACGCCCACCATTTGCAGCCGCCGAGGGAACGCGCTCAATGACCGTTATCCCCCGCGATCAGCATGCGATCTCGCGCAAAGATATCAGCGAAAATGCGCTGAAGGTGCTGTATCGCCTGAATAAGTCCGGCTACGAAGCCTATCTGGTCGGCGGCGGTGTACGCGATCTGTTGCTCGGTAAAAAACCGAAGGATTTCGACATTACCACCAACGCCACGCCAGAGCAGGTACGCAAACTGTTCCGCAACTGCCGCCTGGTCGGCCGCCGTTTCAGGCTGGCGCATGTGATGTTCGGGCCGGAAATCATCGAAGTCGCCACCTTCCGTGGCCATCACGAACAGAGTCAGGAATCTGACAAGAACTCCTCCCAGCAGGCCCAGAACGGTATGCTGCTGCGCGATAACATCTTCGGCACCATCGAAGACGATGCCCAGCGCCGCGATTTTACCATCAACAGCCTGTATTACGGCGTAGCCGACTTTGCCCTGCGTGATTACGTCGGTGGCATGCGCGATCTGCAACAGGGCGTGATCCGCCTGATCGGCGATCCGGAAACCCGCTACCGCGAAGATCCGGTGCGGATGCTACGCGCGGTGCGCTTTGCCGCCAAGCTGGATATGACCATCAGCGAAGAAACCGCCGAGCCTATCCCACGCCTGGCCTCGCTGCTGCACGAAATCCCACCGGCTCGCCTGTTTGAAGAGGCGCTGAAGTTGCTGCAAACGGGTTACGGTTACCAGACCTACCTGAAGCTGTGTGAATATCAGCTGTTCCAACCGCTGTTCCCATTGATCGCACGCAACTTCACGCCGAATCACGACACGCCGATGGAACGCATTCTGGTGCAGGTACTGAAAAATACCGATCACCGCCTGCAGAACGACAAGCGAGTCAACCCGGCGTTCCTGTTTGCCGCCATGCTGTGGTACCCGCTGCTGGAGCACGCACAGAAACTGGCGCAGGAAAGCGGCCTGGCCTATTACGACGCCTTTGCGCTGGCCATGAACGACGTGCTGGACGAAGAGTGCCGTTCACTGGCAATCCCCAAACGAATCACTACACTGGTACGTGACATCTGGCAACTGCAGTTACGCCTGTCCCGTCGTCAGGGCAAGCGTGCGCACAAACTGATGGAACACCCTAAATTCCGTGCGGCGTATGATTTGCTGGCACTGCGTGCCGAAGTGGAAAACAACCCGGAGATGCTGCGTCTTGCCGAATGGTGGGATGAGTTCCAGGTGGCCACCGCGGCCCGCCAGAAAAACATGTTGAGCACGCTAGGCGAAGATCCGGCACCGCGTCGGGCTCGTCAGCGCCGCCCACGCCGCAGGTCTCCAAATAACGAAGGAGCATAATGATCCGCGTTTATATCGCGCTGGGTAGCAATCTTGCGCAACCTTTGCAACAGGTGAATACCGCGCTGGAGGCGTTGGAGCATATTCCACGCACCCGTCTGATCGTTTGTTCACCGCTGTACCGCACCAAACCACTGGGGCCACAGAACCAGCCGGATTATCTCAACGCGGTGGTGGCACTGGATACCCAGTTGCCACCGGAACAGCTGCTCGACCACACCCAGGAGATAGAACGTAATCAGGGCCGAGTGCGTAAAGATGAACGCTGGGGCCCTCGCACGCTGGATCTGGATATGATGTTGTACGGCGATCTGGTGATCAACACCGAACGCCTCACCGTGCCCCATTACGGCCTGAAACAACGTGAATTTATGCTCTACCCGCTGGCCGATATCGCTCCGGGCCTGGTGTTCCCAGACGGTGAAACCCTGGCGGAGTGCCTGCAACGTGTGCCAAAAAACGGCATGACGCTGTGGCATCAGCCCAAGGCTTGAATACCACTCCCAGACAACGTTAACGTCGCGATAAACCCACCTTCCGGCCGATTGGCAAAGCTCACCCGCAGTCCGTGCAAGCTGACAATCCGCTGCACAATAGACAAGCCTAGCCCGCTTCCCGTCTGTTCCTGCCCCGGTGGGCGATAAAAGCGCTCCCCCAGTCTTTCCAGATGCTCAACCGTGACGCCAGGGCCGTCGTCCTCCACCGTCAGTTGCCGCTGGCTGAGCGTGATCGTTACCGTGCCTCCGGCCGGTGTGTAACGCACCGCATTGTCCACCAGATTGCGCACCAACAGCGATAACAGCAGCGGCTGGCCCGATAGTGTAGGAGGTTCGCCCTGCTGCTGGTAACGCAGTGTGATCCCGGAGGTATGCGCCTGTCGATCCAGTTCCGCCAGGGTCATCGGCACCAGTTGGCACCAATCGACCAAGGCCAGATCGTGCAAATCGGCGAGCGAGTCCAGCCGGGACAAGGTGAGCAGTTGATCCACCAGGCGCGTGGCGCGATCGATACCCACCGTCAGGTTGTTCACCGCATGTTCACGCATGGGCACATCGTCCCCTGCCAGTTGCACCACCTCGGTCTGCACCCGCAATGCGGCCAATGGGCTGCGCAACTCATGGGCAGCATCCGAAGTAAACCGACGCTCACGCACCAGCAGGCTATTTATGCGCGTAAACAGCGTATTCAGCGCTTCCACCAGCGGGCGTACCTCACTGGGTACCTGATGTGCATTCAGCGGCGTAGCGTCGTCTGGTGCTCGCTTACGCAAGCTGGCGGCCACCTCGCGCAACGGTCTTAGCTCGCGGCCAACCATCAGGGCGATCAACAACATCAGGATCGGCAACGTCACCAGCCAGGGCAGCAACTGCCCCATCACCAACCCCAACGCCATATCATGCCGATAATCCCATTCCTGACCGACCACAATGCGGTAACGTCCATCCGGGCTGGTGAGCCATAGCAACCGCCAACTGTCGCTATCTCCTTTGCGTTGACCATCGACAAACCCTTGCCGCTCGCCGTCAAACTGAAAATCCTCACCGTTCTCACCGTCGTTGAGCAGCATACGCCCATCTTGGGAAAAGATGGCAAACGCCAACGCATCATCGTCCTGCTCTCCGCGCTTGCCGTGGTTCAGCATCTTCTTGGTTTTTGGCAGGCTGCGCACTTGCTGATTAGCCAGCAAATTCCCCAGATCGGTAGTCGCCAGTCGTTTGGCAAACAGCATCTGTTGGGTGTCGAATACTTCGTTGATATTGTGGCGCGTCATCATCCACGCCACCACGCTGGCGGAACACCAGGTCAGCAATGCCAGCAGGCTGAAGATCAGGATCAGCCGCAACCGCAAACTCAATGACTTCACGGTTCATCCCCCAGCGTGTAGCCCACGCCATGTACGGTGCGGATAAAACCATTACCCAACTTGCGCCGCAGATGATGGATATGGACCTCAACCGCGTTACTGCTCACGTCGTCATCCCAGTTATACAGTTTTTCCTGGATCAGCGGCCGTGCCAGCACACGCCCCTTGTTGTGCAGAAACAGTTCCAGCACCGCCAGTTCGCGCGGGGTCAACGTCACGGGCTCACCGTTGCAGCTCACGCTGCGGGATGCGGCATCAAACACCAGATTGCCGTGGACCAGTTGAGGTGTCAGTTGCCCATGGCGGCGGCGGATCAACGCCTGTAAACGCGCGGCGACCTCCGTCAGAGCAAAAGGCTTGCACAGGTAATCATCGGCTCCGCTTTGCAACCCGCTGACACGCTGTTCCAACGCGTCACGCGCGGTCAGGATCAGTACTGGCACATCCTGCCCGGCCAGACGCCACTGGCGCAGCAGATCCAACCCGTCCAACCCCGGCAAGCTGAGATCGAGGATCACCGCATCATAAGGTGCACTGTCCAGGGCGTTCTTACCGACGATGCCATCGGTGAACCAGTCGAGGTTAAACCCCAACTTGGTCAAGCCCGCCTTGATGCCATCACCGATCAGTTTATCGTCTTCAATCAACAGAATTCTCATGGGCTCTCCCTATAGACAGACCATTACATCATAAGCTTCTTAAGAACATCTTAACCATCAGCATCGGAGCTACCCACCCCTGAAGGGTTACAGTAGAATGACAACACTTTTTACCACCGTGCTACAAATCCAGGCCGCGCGGTTACTGCAGGAGACGTTGTGATGAAACCTACCACCCTGAGCCATTTACGCCAGTGGAAGCAGGAGCAGCGCAAGTTTGCGACTATTACCGCCTACGATGCCAGCTTTGCCCAGCTGTTTGAAGAACAAGGTATTAAAGTATTACTGGTCGGAGACTCGCTGGGCATGACGCTGCAAGGGCATGACTCAACGCTGCCGGTAACCGTGGCCGACGTGGCTTACCATACCCGTGCGGTACGCCGTGGGGCACCAGCCAGCCTGCTGTTGGCCGATCTGCCTTTCATGAGTTACGCCACGCCAGAGCAGGCCTGCCAGAGCGCGGCCGAGGTGATGCGCGCCGGGGCCAACATGGTCAAACTAGAAGGCGGCAGTTGGCTCTGCGAAACGGTGAAAATGCTCGCTGAGCGCGCCGTCCCCGTCTGCGGCCATCTTGGCCTCACGCCGCAATCCGTCAACGTGTTTGGCGGCTACAAGGTGCAGGGGCGCGATGAGTTGGCGGCCAAACAACTGTTGATCGACGCCCAGAATCTGGAGCTGGCCGGTATGCAGCTGCTGGTGCTGGAGTGCGTACCGACCGAACTGGCCCGCCAGGTTACTGAAGCCTTGTCGATCCCGGTGATCGGTATTGGTGCCGGTAATGCTACCGATGGCCAGATCCTGGTAATGCATGACGCCTTGGGGATCACCGGCGGCCATACCCCTAAATTTGCCAAAAACTTTCTGGCGCAGGGCGGCGATATTCGCGGCGCCGTGCAGCTGTATATTCGGGAAGTCGAGCAAGGTATTTATCCCGACGAAGAGCACTCGTTCAACTGAGTGACCGGCCACGATTGATAGCTAACTAGCTTATCCCTCAACACCGAGGAGTTATGGAATGGTAATTATCGAAACTCTGCCACTGCTGCGCCAACAGATCCGCCGCTGGCGGCAAGAGGGCAAACGCGTTGCGCTGGTGCCCACCATGGGCAATCTGCATGAAGGCCATATGACGCTGGTGGAAGAAGCCCGCGCCCGCGCCGATGTGGTGGTAGTGAGCATTTTCGTTAACCCGCTGCAGTTCGAACGTGCAGACGATCTGGAGCGCTATCCGCGCACCTTGCAGGAAGACTGTGAAAAGCTCAATCGCCGTAATGTCGAGTTGATCTTCGCCCCTGCCCCGGCAGAAATTTACCCCAAAGGGCTGGAAGAACACACCAGCGTCGACGTACCGGTGATCTCCACCATGTTGGAAGGCGCCAGCCGTCCGGGCCACTTCCGCGGTGTCTCCACCATTGTCAGCAAACTGTTCAATCTGATCCAGCCGGATCTGGCCTGCTTTGGCGAGAAGGATTATCAGCAGTTGGCGTTGATCCGCAAGATGGTGGCGGATATGGGCTATGACATTGATATCGTTGGCGTGCCAACGGTGCGCGCCAAAGATGGGCTGGCGCTAAGCTCCCGCAACGGCTATCTCACCGCAGAAGAACGCAAGATCGCGCCACAGTTGAGCAAAATCATGAACGCCCTGGCAGAGCAGCTCGGCAACGGTGAACGCCACATCGAAGAGTTGCTGGCGCAGACGGCCGAGAAGCTGCGCACAGCAGGTTTCACCCCAGACGAGCTGTTTATTCGCGATGCAGACACGCTGCAACCGCTGGGCGTAGAAAGCCGCCGGGCCGTGGTGCTGATGGCCGCCTGGTTGGGCAAAGCCCGCCTGATCGATAATCAGCAGGTCGATCTGACGCAGTAAGCCATTTGTTGTACAGTCGTTGCCGTTTTTACCCGGTTGGCGGTAGACTGGCCGGGTTTTCGGTGACGATAAATATTGCAAGGAAGCAGCTCTTCCTCAGCTGCCTGAAAAGGCCGATATTCAGTTAGGTAACGCTATGATACGTACTATGTTGCAAGGCAAGCTGCATCGGGTGAAAGTGACTCAGGCTGACTTGCACTACGAAGGTTCCTGCGCCATTGATCAGGATTTTCTGGAAGCCGCCGGGATCCTGGAATATGAAGCGATCGATATTTATAACGTGGATAACGGCCAACGTTTCTCCACCTATGCCATTGCTGCCGAACGCGGTTCGCGCATTATTTCGGTCAACGGTGCCGCGGCTCGCTGTGCCTGCGTGGGTGACAAACTGATCATTTGTTCTTACGTACAGATGAGCGATGCCGATGCCCGCCAGCACCACCCCAAAGTCGCCTACTTCGAAGGTGAAAACCACCTGCAACGCAAGGCGAAAGCCGTCCCCGTTCAAGTTGCCTAAAAAATCGGGCGCTTTCCGCGCCCGTCTTCTCTCTATTCTGTTACCGTCACACCTGGCAACGCACCAGGCTTGTTGGCTATCCGCTCCGCCATGGTAGGGATGGAGTCGGTACGCAGGATATACAACCGCTTCAAGGTATAGGGATTATCGCCCGGCTTCACTTTGCCCTGCACCGTGGTCACCGCCATATGTAGCCCGGCATCTTTTGCCGCCTGAATCGCCTTTTGGTTATAGCCACCAAATGGGTAGGAAAGGTACAGCACATGCGGATTAAACTGCTCTAACGCCCGCCTTGAGTGCTCAAAATCGAATTCGATATTATGCAATGAACGGCTGAGCAGGATCGGCCGACGGTTGCCATCGGTACGATGTAAGAAATGGGTGTGTGACTGGATATCAAACACATCCTGGATCGCTTTCAGCTCCGAAATACTCATAAACTGCAGAGAATCCGGGTTCCATTTCTGCGGATGGCGTTTAATGCGCGACGAGATGATAAACGCCGTGGCGCGGAAACCGTAGTCCTTCAGTACCGGGTATGCATAGCGATAGACCGACTTCAACCCGTCATCAAAGGTCAGTAGTACCACTTTCCCTGGCAGGTTGATTTGATTTTTCAGGTAGGCTTCCAGCTGATACATCGAGATAGTGTCGTAACCCGTCTGTTTCAGGTAGGTCATCTGGTTGCTGAAAGCGACGTCCGAGGTGGTCGTTGAGGTATTACGAAAGCGTTTGTTTTCTTCATTTTTCAGCAGATGATGATAGGTTAGCACCGGAATGCCGTTGTCGACCTCGCAGTCCAACTCACTGACAAATCCCAGACGATCGCCAATATTGACCTCATACCAGGTGTTATTCAGCCGATCTTTCAGCTTGCCGGTAATCGGATAGCGCAGGTTCTCTTCCAGTACGCCAAAGATTTCACTTTTGTTATCCGCCGCCGTATAGACGTTAATTGCGCGCTGGGTGATCAGATTCTGATTGGTCAGCGGTTTGTTCAGATCCCCCAGATCGTCCTTCACCTTACGGGTTTTGCTGATTGCACGAACGTCGTTTTTATCGATAAAGCCGGTGCCGTAGCCAAACTTAAGCTCGTAATATTCCGCATCCGCCGGGAACATCTGGATCAGTTGCCCTTTTTTCACTTCACCGACCGGGATCACATTCTCACCGATCAACGAATAAACCTCGCTGTTACGCTGCACTTCCATGTATTGGGCTTGAATAGCGCTGTCTTCTGACAGCAAATCCGCCAACGCCGCCGGTGCCAACAACGACATAACAATGCCGAGTAGCCCTGCTGCTATCTTATGTTGAGGCTGCATGGTTTGTTCTGCTTACGAGTGAGTCATGAAAAAATGAAGAAAATGTGGAGCGCCAGCATAGCACGATTTAAATCGCCGGGAGAAAGGGCTTATTACCTTAATTCTATAGATTTAAGTGATGTATGTGCTAAATCAATAAACGCCCTCCCCCGGCAACAGGGGGAGGGAAATGACATCAGGAACGCAAGCCGCGGCCGCGCTCAATCAGATACCAGGCCAGCCCGTAGAACACCACAATAAAGGCTACCAGCACCAGCATGGTCAGCGCTAACGGCACGTCGGAAATGCCAAGAAAACCGAAGCGGAAACCGCTGATCATGTAGACGATAGGGTTCAGTTTGGAAACCACCTGCCAGAACGGCGGTAACAGCGTCAACGAGTAAAATACCCCGCCCAGATAGGTCAGCGGCGTCAGCACAAAGGTCGGGATCAGGCTGATATCGTCGAACGTGTTGGCAAAGACGGCATTAAGCAAACCGCCTAGCGAGAACAGGATCGCCGTCAGCAGCAGCGTCACCGCGATCACCCACCATGAATGGACTACCAGGGGAACGAAGAACAGCGAGATCACTGTCACCAGGATCCCCACACAGATACCACGCGCTACGCCACCGCCAACATAACCGGCAATCACCACGTGCGTCGGCACCGGTGCCACCAGCAGCTCTTCAATATTCCGCTGGAACTTGGCACTAAAGAAAGACGCCGCCACGTTAGCGTAGGAGTTGGTGATCACCGCCATCATGATCAGGCCCGGCACGATAAACTGCATATAATCAAAACCGTGCATCTCACCAATACGCGACCCAATCAGATTGCCAAAGATGATGAAATACAGGGTCATGGTGATCACTGGCGGTACCAGTGTCTGGATCCAGATGCGGGCGAAGCGGTTGATCTCTTTGGCCCAGATGCTTTTCAAGGCCACCCAATACAAATGCATCATGCTTGCTCTCCATTGCCATTCACCAGGTTGACGAACAGCTCTTCCAGCCGGTTGGCCTTGTTACGCATACTCAGGACCTGGATCCCCTGCGCGCTCAGTTGGGTGAACAGACCGTTCAGACCTTGCTCACGCATCACTTCCACTTCCAGCGTGGAGGTGTCCGTCAAACGGCTGTGGTAACCCTCAAGATGGGGTAATGGGCTTTTCGACGCCAAATCGAGGATGAAGGTTTCGGACTTCAGCTTGGCCAGCAACCCCTTCATCGAGGTATTCTCTACCAGCTCACCGTTCTGAATAATGCCGATATTGCGGCACAGCATTTCTGCTTCCTCCAGATAATGCGTGGTCAGGATAATGGTGGTGCCCTGGGCGTTCAGCTCTTTGAGGAAGCCCCACATCGAGCGACGCAGTTCGATATCCACCCCAGCAGTCGGTTCGTCGAGGATCAGCAGTTTGGGCTGATGCATCAGCGCACGGGCAATCATCAGGCGGCGTTTCATCCCGCCAGACAACATACGCGCCCGCTCGTTACGTTTACCCCAAAGATCGAGCTGATTGAGGTACTTTTCTGCCCGCGCCATCGCCTCGCGGCGTTCTACGCCATAGTAACCCGCCTGGTTGACCACAATCTGCAGCACGGTTTCAAACGGGTTAAAGTTGAACTCCTGCGGCACCAGCCCGAGCTGGCGCTTGGCGTTGACGATATCCTTATCGATATCGTAACCAAACACCCGCACGGTGCCCGCCGTCTTGTTGACCAGCGAACTGATAATGCCGATGGTGGTGGATTTCCCGGCGCCGTTCGGCCCCAGCAGGGCATAAAAGTCCCCCGCCTCCACGTTCAGATCGATGCCGCGCAATGCCTTGACGCCACCCGCGTAGGTTTTGGTCAGATGCGCTATTTCCAGTGCATAATTCATAAGCTATGAGAGTACCTTGTGATGGTGTAGGCTGCCGAACTTGTCTAAGAGGGAGTTTATCATCAGCGGCCTTATTACCGAGTTGAATCCGTGCGCAAATATCCGTCGTCTTTCAAACCACAGCGTTGTTACCTGCACAGCTATTCGGCCCATCCCTGGGCCTCACCCCTTCGGGGCCGCTGTGTACAGCGTTCAAATCTGTTCCAGACAGATTTGTCACACCCCAGTCACTTACTAAACGTAAGCTCCTGGGGATGAGATAGCTTGTCGCCTAGCTGTGGCTTGAAATCCATAGGATATAAATTTGATCAACTGTTCCGATTTCCAAATTGTGACGCTTGCCATATATTACATCAACGCAATTCGTTCATAACAGGCCAATAACCGCCATGCAAGAAATCGAAAGGCTTATCGCCAATAACCAAGCCTGGTCCGCTAACATCAACAAAGAAGATCCCGGCTTTTTTGAACGTTTGGCTCAAGCGCAAAAACCGCGATTCTTGTGGATCGGCTGCTCAGACAGCCGCGTGCCTGCCGAACGCCTGACCGGCCTGGAGCCGGGTGAGCTGTTCGTTCACCGTAACGTCGCCAATCTGGTGATCCATACCGATTTGAACTGCCTGTCAGTGGTGCAGTATGCCGTCGACGTACTGGAGGTGGAACATATCATTATCTGTGGTCACCTGGGCTGCGGTGGGGTAGAAGCGGCAGTAGAGAACCCGGAACTGGGGTTGATCAACAACTGGCTGCTGCACATTCGCGATCTGTGGTACAAGCACAGTTCCCTGCTCGGCGAGCTGGAACCGGAACAACGTCTGGATGTGCTGTGCGAGATCAACGTCATTGAGCAGGTGTATAACCTGGGCCACTCAACCATCATGCAGTCTGCCTGGAAACGCGGCCAGAAAGTGATGATCCACGGTTGGGTGTACGGCATCCAGGACGGTCGTTTGCACGATCTGGAGGTCACCGCCACCAGCCGTGAAAGTCTGGAGATGGGCTACCGCAAAGCGATAGCCACACTCAAGCAGGAGAAAGGCCTGTTCTAGCGCCTTTTCGGGGTTCAGCGCCCTGCTGAACCCCGGCCGGATTATTCGTCCAGCATCACCACTTTGCCGATGTAAGGCAGATGGCGATAACGCTGGGCGTAATCGATGCCATAACCCACCACGAACTCGTCCGGGATCGGGAAACCGACGTATTCCACTGGCACTTCAACCTCACGGCGCTCAGGCTTGTCCAACAGCGTACAAATCGCCAAAGACTTCGGCCCACGCAATGCCAGGATCTCGCGCACCTTGTTCAGGGTGTTGCCGGAATCGATAATGTCTTCGACGATCAACACGTCTTTACCACGGATGTCTTCATCCAGATCTTTGAGGATTTTCACGTCGCGGGTGGTAGACATGCCGCTGCCATAGCTGGAGGCGGTCATAAAATCGACCTCATGCGGCACTTCAATGGTGCGGCACAAATCGGCCATAAACATGAAAGAACCGCGCAGCAGCCCAACCAGCACCATGTCACTGCCGCTATCGCGGTAGTCTTCGGTGATCTGGCGGCCAAGTTCAGCAATACGGGTCTTAACTTCCTGCTCGGAAATCATTACTTCTACAGTGTGTTTCATAGTTTTCAGGTCAGTTGCCGGAAGAAGGGCGCAGAGTTTAGCATAGCTGGCGGGCGGTGGCGACGCGAGTGCGTCACCACCTGTTTCTTTGCCGTCTTTTTGAAACCACAAGCTTTATACCCTATGGATTTCAAGTTGGCCGCTCTAGCGCATCCATGCGCTTGCGGCATTTGTACATCCCTGTACGGCACAGCTCAGGCGACAAGCTTGTTCATCCCCAGGAGCTTACTTTTGTAAGTGACTGGGGTGAACAAGCGCAGGTAACAACGCTGCAGCTTGAAAGACGACGGGTATATTAATCAGCTACGGTAAAGCCTAGCATCATCCCTGTATCTTCATGTTCCAGCAGGTGGCAGTGGGCCATATAGGCCTGATCGGCACTGGCCAGATGATTGAAACGCACCAGCACTTCACTGCGCCAACCTTCTACCAGTACCGTATCTTTCCAGCCTGCCCGATGGGCCGCCGGTGGTTTGCCGTTTTCCGACAGAATGCGGAACTGGGTGCCATGGATATGGAACGGATGCAGCATCATGTCGCCTTCGCCGGAAATGGTCCATTTCTCGTATTTGCCACGCTTGGCCTCAAACGCCGGCTTGGCCATATCATAGGCTTTGCCGTTGATGGTATTGGCATGGCTGAAATCAAACGGCTTGCTGCCATGATCCATCTTGCTGTGATCCATTCCCGCCATGTTTCCGTGATCCATGCCTTGCATCTTGCCATGATCCATCTCGGCCATGTTGCCAGCGGCATTACCGTGATCCATGCTCATCCCGGCCATCGCCTGGTGACCATAACGATCCATCAAAGCCTGCATCCCCAGCATATCCAGCTTAGGATCCATCATCAGCTGCAACCAGCGTTCCTGTACCCCGGCAAGCGATGGCAGCGCAGGCAATTTCACCAGGCTGTCCGGCATGGATTTCACCCCCAATGCCAAGGATGGCTGAATGTGCAATACCGGCAGCGGCTGGTCGAACGGCGCCAGCGTCATGCCCATTTGCTTCACCGGCAGGGTGACGATATCGAAAGGCTTGCCATCGGAAGCATCCACCAACACTTCAAAGCGCTCGCCCATCAGCATCGGCAGTTCGGTCAGCTTAACCGGTTCGCCCAGAAAGCCACCGTCACTGGCAATCACGTATAATGGTCGATTGTCGCTGGTGGACAGGTTAAGCGAGCGGGCGTTACAGCCGTTCAGGAAACGCAGACGCAGCCAGCCGCGCGGTGCAATGTGTTGCGGATAACTGGCACCATTGGTGAACATGCGGTCACCAAACCAGCCCACCGCCGCACTCATGATGTCTAACTGATATTCAATCTGGCCATCTTTACCCAGGCGTTTATCTTGCAGGATCACCGGAATATCGTCGGTTCCCCAGGTCTTCGGCAAGGGCAACTGGCTGCTTTCGTCATCTTCCAGCAGCACCAGCCCGCCCAGCCCCATCATCACCTGCTGGCCGGTTTTGCCATGCGTATGGGGATGGAACCAGCAGGTAGACGCTGGCTGATCGGCAGTGAAACTCACCGTACGGGTGGTGCCCGGTTGGATCAAGGCTTGTGGACCCCCATCGACATTACCGGGGATCTCCAGCCCGTGCCAATGCACCGTGCTGGCCTCTGGCAGCTTATTACTGATATCCACCGTCACCGGCTTACCCCGTTGCAAACGAACCGCTGGACCAAGCAACGCGCCGTTGATCCCCCAGGTGCGGGTAGCCACGTTAGGTAACCAGTTCATCTCACCGGTTTGTAGCGCCAATGCGATCTTTCCTTGCGCATCTGGCGTCAAAATCGATGGGATCGGCAAGGCAGGGCGATCAGCCGCCCAGGCGACACGGCTCCATAATGGCAAGGCGCTTGCGGCACCTATTGCGGCGGTCAGTTTGATAAAATCACGGCGTAACATCGCAGGTTCCCTTTCTCAGTGATCGATAGCTTAATCCCCGCAGCCTAAACCCTCCCCTTAGTGGAAGGTCAAGAGCTACTATTAAAGAGTGTTAAGCCCGCATAATTAATTTGGTGCCTTTACAGCCAAGTGTGGTAACGTCAGCAGATATTGAACAGGTCTATTTCATGATGAAAAAAACAACGTTGTTAATGCTATTGCTGACTATGCTGGGCTTTTCCAATGCCAGCCTGGCGCTGAATGAATCCGAAGCGGAAGATCTTGCCGATCTGACCGCGGTGTTTGTCTATCTCAAAAACGACTGTGGCTATAATGATTTGCCTAACGCGCAAATAAAACGCGCCATCGTGTACTTCGCCCAGCAAAACCGTTGGGATTTGACTAACTATAATAGCTTTAATATGAAATCCCTGGGTGAAGACAGCTACCGCGATCTCAGCGGCATTGCTATTCCTACCCCCAATAAGTGCAAATCTCTGGCGCGCGACTCCTTGAGCCTTCTGGCCTACGCCAACTAACTTCCCCCTGCTTTCTCTCAGCCTTGCCAACGATAGCTGGCAGGGTTTGCTATCGCCTATCTGTTGCCCTGCCGACAATGCTGTAATTTGCCACACGGAGGGTTTATGATGTTGCGCTCATTTTTCATGGTTGTTATTACGGAGTAACCCGCACATGACCCAGAAAGAGATTTGGTATGAAACGCTGCATGCCAACTTTGGCCAGTACTTCTCAGTAGAGCAGGTACTTTACCGTGAGAAAACCGAACATCAGGATCTGGTGATCTTTGAAAACCCGGTGCTGGGCCGCGTGATGGCTCTCGATGGCGTGGTACAGACCACCGAGCGCGATGAGTTTATCTATCACGAAATGATGACCCACGTGCCGCTGCTGGCCCATGGCCAGGCCAGGAAAGTGCTGATTATCGGCGGTGGCGACGGCGCTATGCTGCGTGAAGTCTGCCGCCATCAGGGCGTTGAACATATCACCATGGTTGAGATCGACGCGGGCGTGGTGGAGTTCTGCCGCCAATACTTACCGAATCACAACGCCGGGGCCTATGACGATCCCCGCTTCAAGCTGGTGATCGACGATGGCGTCAATTTCGTCAACCAGAGCGACGAAAAGTTCGACGTGATTATTTCTGACTGTACCGATCCGATCGGCCCCGGTGAAAGCCTGTTTACCTCGGCGTTCTATGAAGGTTGCGCACGCTGCCTCAACGAAGGCGGTATCTTCGTAGCCCAGAACGGCGTCTGCTTCCTGCAACAGGACGAAGCGGTCAACAGCCACACCAAGCTCAGCCAGTATTTTAACGACGTCAGCTTCTATCAGGCGGCGATCCCGACCTATTACGGCGGCATCATGACCTTTGCCTGGGCCAGCCAGAACCCAGCCTTGCGCCAGCTGGATGCCACCACGCTGCAACAACGCTTTCATCAAAGTGGCTTAGACTGCCGCTACTACAATCCGGCAATTCACGCTGGCAGCTTTGCCCTGCCGCAGTATTTGCTTAATGCACTGAACGTTTCACGTTAAGCGAGAAGATAGGGGCTAAAACTAATTGCAAAAGATCAAACTGCACGGCTTCAATAACCTGACCAAAAGCCTGAGTTTTTGTATTTACGATATTTGTTATGCCAAAACCGCAGACGATCGCGATGGCTATATCGCCTACATTGACGAACAGTACAATGCCAACCGCCTGACCGAGATCCTCAGTGAAACCTGCTCGATCATCGGCGCCAATATTCTCAACGTCGCCCGCCAGGACTACGATCCGCAAGGCGCCAGCGTCACCATTCTGATGAGCGAAGAGCCCGTCGATCCGAAAGACGTGGATACCTCTGAACACCCAGGGCCGCTGCCCAAGACGGTGGTGGCACATCTGGATAAAAGCCATATCTGTGTCCACACCTACCCGGAAAGCCACCCAGAAGGCGGCCTGTGTACCTTCCGGGCCGATATTGAAGTCTCTACCTGCGGCGTGATTTCACCGCTCAAAGCGCTGAACTATCTGATCCACCAGTTGGAATCCGATATCGTCACCATGGACTATCGCGTACGCGGTTTCACCCGCGATGTAGCCGGCGTAAAGCATTACATCGATCATGAGATCAATTCGATCCAGAACTTTATGTCCGAGGATATGAAGGCGCTGTACCACATGATGGATGTCAATGTGTATCAGGAGAACATCTTCCACACCAAGATGCTGCTGAAGGATTTCGATCTGAAGCACTATCTGTTTAACGCCAGGCCGGACGAACTGAGCGAGGCGGAGCGGAAAAGGATCACCGATCTGCTGTGGAAAGAGATGCAGGAGATTTACTACGGGCGCAATATTCCTCACCTGTGACTGCCCCCGCCGTAAATTGGGCAAGGGTTTACGGCGGACCTTGCTAAAGACACCTTATTAGCCTTGTGAAGCAAATCAGGGTAAATCCATGGAGTTTTGCTTCTTCGGTGACGATTTATCCACCCGCAACAACGCAAACCCATCCCAGCCCTTTTCGCCCACCGTTTGTAACGCGGTTGCTGTCAATTCTGGAAATTGTTTCACCGCTTCAAGCGTCTGGCAGATCCCATCAGCATGAACATCACGTTCAGTATCAATAATCGCACCACCGCGGATCACATTGTCCATGATGATCACACTGCCCGTCCGGCCAAGGCTGATGGACCATTGCAGATATAACAGCGCATTCTGTTTATCAGCATCGATAAAAACCAGGTCGAACGGAGCTTGTTCTTGTAACTCAGGCAACAGCTCTGCCGCCTCGCCAACCTTGATCGTCACCTTGCCGGACAAGCCAGCACGCGCAATATTTTCACGAGCAACAGCGGCATTTCTCTCTTCTTTCTCCAACGAGATCAAGCAACCATCAGGGGGTAACGCCTGTGCCATGAGCTGAGTGCTGAATCCACCCAAGGTCCCTATCTCCAGCACTCGCTGCGCCGCGCTGATCTGCACCATCAACAGCAAGAACTGCCCCTGTAGGGGAGAAACATCGTGCGGCGGCAATCCTTGCGCCGCGTTGGCCAGAAGCGTTTGCGCCAGATTTGGATCCTCGTTTAGTAAATGTCGCTTAAGGTATTCATCTACTTGCTGCCATTTTTGCTGCATCCTGTTTCTCCAGTAAACATTCCGGTAACAGTATAACGCAAAGGAAAATACTAGCCGCTTAACCCCAGATGGTCTCGCAAGGTGCGCCCAGTGTCATGCTGGCGAAACTGACCATTACATCAGTAGTTGAGCATAAACGAGCGGTAGGCTTTCAGCACCGTCAGGAAGTCTTCGATGCCACAGAAAGAGAGGCTCTCTTCGTCGTAGTAGTTCATCCCCTCTTCCATTTCGTCGCCTTCGAACTCCAACTGGTTGGCGCGAACCATCACCTCTTCACCATCCATCAGTAAAGTATATTCATGACCTTCTAACTGCCATTGACGCTCACTGCCCTTGACCCCTGCCGCACCGGCTTCGATGCGGTCCAGCAGGTTAAAATCACCGTTAAGCTCTTCGTTAATCCAATGGCCGATGGCCTCATGCCCCATCGAAAATCTGACCACCACCTGACCGGTTACGTCACGCAGAAATTCGTAATCCATAGCATGCCCTCCTGAGCCGTGTCTAAGACTAAGTTTAACCCTTATTGGGTGACTATCGCACTGAGCGCTCACAAAATTGAGCAATAATCTGTGGCGCAATATAACGGTTCCCCCCTCCGCTTGGGAAGCGGGAAGGCTCTTGGTGCCTGCTACGGACGGGCAATTGTTGTTATCATGACATTTCTTAGCCCTTACCCAAGCCTGAGCCGATGATCGACAACGAAATCACCCTGAAAAAACTAGAAATCTTTCTGGCGTTTATGGAGAAGGAGAACATCGGCCGAGCCGCCGAACAGCTTGGCTTGAGCAGCGTTAGCGTGCATCGTGCGTTACATACCTTGGAAGAGGGCTTTCGCTGCCCGCTGTTTATTCATAAAGGGCGCAACCTGCTGCCCCTGCCCGCAGCACTTACGCTGGCAGAATACGCCCGCGACATCGTGGATCTGACCTACACAGGCATCGAAGAAACTCGTTTGAAGGCGGGGTTTGGCCAGCAACGCATGCGTATCGGCACGCTCTACTCACTGACGCTGGAAACCATTCCACGGTTGATCATGGGGCTGAAGGTACGCCGCCCGGCCATGGAGATCAGCCTGACGATGGGATCGAATGAGGATCTGCTGACCCAGTTGGAGAACCAATTGCTGGACGCCATCCTGATTTCGGTTTCGGACAGCCAGATCGATCCGCTGCGCTTTGAGATCCTGCCGCTGTTTGAGGATGATATCTATCTTGCCGCACCGGCAGCCTCGGCGCTAAACAGCGATGGCACGGCAGACCTGCAAGACTTTCGCAGCCAGAAGTTTGTCTCCCTGACCGAAGGCTTCGCCACCTACCACGGCTTTAGCGAAGCGTTTCAGATTGCCGGTTTTGAACCGGAAATCGTCACCCGGGTGAATGATATTTTCTCAATGCTCAGCCTGGTGCAGGCCGGGGTGGGCTACACGCTGGTGCCTGGGCGGATGAAGAAGATGTATGAACACACGTTGAAATTACTGCCGCTGTGCGAACAGTACCAGATGCGCCAAACCATCGCGCTGGTGTTCAACCGTAACCAGCAGCAGGATCCGAACCTGCTGGCGTTAACGGCGGAAGGCCGCATGTACGCACGCGGTGAAGGGCCGGTTTAATCGCGCCGATATTTGGCCACAATGCCGCAGACCGCGTTCAGCCCCAGTTGGCAGCGGGACAGCGCTTCCCCTTGCTCCATCACTTTTTTGGTCAAGCCGGTTAATACCGCGCCCGGCGGCATCTCGATCGCCAGACGGACTTCCCGTTCGTAGGCCGCCACCATTGCCTCATGCCAGCGCACGGTGCGGGCCATGTTGAAGGCCAGATCGTCGGCAATCCGCTCCGGCTGCCATAGCACACGCCCGGTACTGCCACTGAGATACGCAACCTGCGGCCGGTTGATGTTTACCTGCTTCATGGCCTGCGCCAGCTTTTCCGCCGGTTGTGCCAACAGGGCACAGTGGGAAGGGACGCTCACCGCCAAACGCTGGGTTTTAGCTGCACCTGCGGTTTTTGCCAGTGCCATGACCTGCACCATTGCGGCTTCGCTACCCGCGATAACCAATTGGTCTTCGGCATTGATATTGGCCAGATAGACTGGTAACTCAGCGCTATTGACCTCTGCTATCAGCCTTTCCACCTGGCGCAACGGCAAACCGACAATCGCCGCCAGGCCATATCCCACCGGATATGCCTCCTCCATTAGCTGGCCACGCAGCGCCACCAGCCGGACGGCGTCGGGAAATGCCAAAGCCCCGGCGATGACTGCGGCCGGAAAAGCGCCGATGGATAACCCACTGACAAAGTCGGCCTCAATCCCCTGCTGCTGTAATTCCCGCGCGTAGGCCACACCGGCTATCAGCAGGCACAGCTGCACCGCCCGGGTTTTCTGTAAGGCTTCGGCGCTGTCCAACGCCAGTACATCCTGGTCAAGAACAGCGCAGGCCTCGCTTAACAACCGCTGGGTTGTTTCATTGGCCGGCAGTTGGTGCAGCATTTGAGGCACCTGCGGCCCCTGACCGGGAAAGGTAAATAAAATCTTCATCAAGCCTCCTGAGAGCTGGCCCATGGATCCGTCGTCAACAACGGCCCCTCAGCGGCTTTCAGCATCGCTCGCCCATCTCGCAGCCATTCGCTCAGGGCAAAGCCGCCGAGCGGTGTTTCTATCTGAGCATCGGATCGGCAAGGCAATGCCTGCAACCACTGCGCCAGCAACTGCAACGCCTCAAGGCTGGCGGGCTGCGGGCAGCGAACCAACAGATCCAGATCGCTGTCGGCATGCATCACCGGGATTTCGGTCGCCAGCGCATAACCACAGCTGCCGGTCACGCCCCAGACCCACGGCCAAGGGCGCTGAGCCAGCATAATGAGCGCCTGCACCGGAGGCTGGGAAACAAAGCTCGAGTGTAACAATGCCAACGGCTCGCTCACCAAAGACTCCGGCGTCACTACGCGGCGGATAGCCTCTGCGCTAACCCAAGCTGCGGCGCGCTGGCTGCGTTTCATACCCCGGATACCGACCGGGATCCGCCCGCTATCCTGGACATCGCGCCGTACCACCAACGGTAATGAGGTGCGCCACTGCTGGCTAACCCACTCCGGCAACGCCTCATCGGCGCTGAGGGCTGCACGGTCACTAATCCAAATCAAGTCATGCGGGCGAATCATCGGCTTCTCCAGTTACATCCCTGAAGTCAGGGTGATAAACAACGGTAAGGTAATGATACACAACACGGAACTGATCAGTAACGTGGCTTCGGCATCCGGCGACTGCACGCCAAAACGGTTACCAAAGACGATACCGAAGAAACCAGCGGAAAGGGCGATCATCAAAATAGCGGTGATAGCCACGCTACCGTGCAGGCCCAATGCCAAAACCAATCCCCAGGCAATAAACGGTTGGATCAGCAGTTTGGTTACGCTCGACAGCAGCACCGGGCCGTTGATCTGCAACTTACGGGCAGACAGGATCACCCCGGTCAGGAACAGCGCTGTCGCCGTAGCCGACAGGCCAAGCGGTTTAATCGCGGCCAGCACCATCTCAGGCATATGGACGCCTACCGCCGACAGCACCACCCCAAGCAGCGGCCCCCAGACGATCGGTTTTTTCACCGAGCGCCACATCAGCACCGGCAACATGCCCAGGCTGGAACCTTGAACCGCACCAGCTGCGCGGGCTTTTTCACGCTCGAGGATCAGCAGGCAGAACGGCGTCATCAGTACCGAACCACAGGCGATTGCCACCGCCACGGACAGCGAGGTTCCCGGCGTTTCCCCCAGTACGCTACCGAGGATCGGCAGGCCAAGCGCGGCATAGTTGGGCAACGCCACGGTGAGCGTCAGCACCGCGGCATCCTGCGGAGACTTATGGAAGATCCCGGTGTAGGTAAAATAGATCGCCGCATAGGTGATCCACATCGCCAGCACCAACACCACGATCAGCGGCGACTGCTCAACGATCCCCGCCCAAGGCGTTTGTACGGTGGCACCGAACAGGGCCGCCGGCAGTGCAAAATCCATCACGAAGATGTTGAGTAATGAAACGTTCTGGTTATCGACCATTTTTGCCTTACCGGCAAAAAAGCCCAGCAGCATAATGACAAAAATCGGCGCCAAGGCATGAATAATTACGTATGTCATAAATCACCTGTTAAAAAGAAAAAATCAGTCAGATCAGGTGCGATGGTGTTAGTTATATTGTTATATGCAGGTGAAGCTATATGCCAAGCTAGAGCGCATCATATGCGCTCTCTCGGCGGGGTATTAAATCCCTGAGTTCTGACGTAAAAATGGCTAACGTGGCATTACCACCCTGCGCGCATACGTTCACGCACCAGCGAAGAACTATGGCGGTTATCTGCCCCCAAGCGGTTAGTTAAACCAACGCCTTCACTGCGAGTTTTGGCAATCGCCTGGGTCAACGCGTAGCGTACCAGATTAAGTTCCTGCTCACTGGCCTGCAGCGGGTCACGGATATCCAGTAACTGTTCCAGCAGGCCCAGCGAGCTGTAATGCTCAATGTCATAAGCCATCGGTGGAATGGTTGCTGCCAGCTTCTCCAGCGCCTCTACGGAACGTAACGTGATGCGCGCCGCAGACTCTTTACCCATCGCATGGATCATCACGCCTGCATCGTTGAAGGCAATCAAGCGGTTGGCCTGATAGCCGTGCGCCAGAAACGCGCCGGACATGGCTTTCCCGACGATCAAACCAATCACCGGATGGCCTGCCAGCCGAGCCTTGGCATAAGCTCCGGCCGCGCCGGCCAACGCCTGATGAATACCAAAGGCCTCTTCACGGCGGCCATAGGCCTGGCTTGGCACATCGATCACCGCCACGATGGTGCGCTTTTGTGCTTTACCAACGTCAGCCGCGAGCGCTTCACTGACTACCTGGGCTAACGTCCAACCTTCCAGCAAACCGACTTCACCGCGTGCGGCACGTGGGTAATGGTTATTGGCATCCGGCACCACGGCGATAAAACGCACCGGCTGGCCCTCAAGCTCACCATCCGCGACCCGGATCGAGGCACACTGCCCCTGGCGCTGTTCGGCCCCCGCCGTCAGCAAAGAGAACCAATATTCTCCACGGCTTGATGATGACGTACTCATACCCGATCCTCCGCAGCAAACAGTTGAGCAATGACTGCCGAGTCCGCCTGCTGGCGGGTATCGAACTGCGACAGTTTCGGCAAGTAGTAGTGATAATTGTCGGAGCGGTGCTGAGCAGGCACGCCGCGTTGCAGGCAACCTGTCATCGCCGCCTTGACCGCATGCAGCGCATCCGGGACTTCTTCATCGACAAAGCCGCTGCGATAGCGCACATCGCCGCCGGTCATGCTCCAGATAAAAGGCCGATCGCGGGAATCGTATTCGTCGATACCGGCTTCCTGTTCAATTACCTGTGGGCCGTTTAAGCCCAGACGCGCTTCACGGGTGACGATCAAATAGCTACATAAAGCCGCCGCAATGGACATCCCACCAAAACAACCCACGGTACCGGCAATAATGCCCACCACCGGGGTATATCGGCGCAGATCGACAATCGCCGCATGAATATCCGCAATCGCCGCCAGCCCCAGGTTGGCTTCCTGCAAACGTACGCCGCCGGTTTCCAGCAGCAATACGGCCTGGGTCGCAATACCGTTACGGTTATCTTCTGCGGCCAGTTCCAGGGCCGCTGCCATCTTGGCACCGGAAACCTCCCCCATGCTGCCGCCCTGGAACGCCCCTTCTACCGCCACCACCACTGCCGGTTTACCGTCAATGGTGCCTTTAGCGACCACCATGCCGTCATCGGCCTGGGTGACGATGCCCTGCGGCTCCAGCCAGGGTGAAGTAATACGCTCAAATGGCCCCAATAGTTCACGGAAACTGCCGCTGTCCAACAAATTGCGGGCGCGCTCCCGGGCGCTGAGTTCGATAAAGCTGAGATCATCACGCATGGGCGGCCTCCTCAAATACCTGTTCAATACGCAGCCGAGCCACTCCCGGCGTAGCGCCGAAGTCGTTAATCTCTAACCGCCCGGCAGGTAAATCGCGCAATGACGCCAGGCGTTCAAACAGGTGTTGCCAACGCTGCCGGCTACCGTCTACGGAGGTTTTGATCGCTACCGTCAGCGTGCCGTCAGCCGCAGGCTCAAACAAAGCCTCCATGTCACCGGAGCCTACGACGCCGGTGAGTGCCTTACCCGGCAGCGTAAGACTGGCCGGATAACTCAAATCGATATGTTCCATAACATCCTCTGGATTGATTATTCAGCGGGCCGTAGCCCGATCGAGGAACAGAGCCGCAGCCAGCAAATCGGCCGCGCCACCGGGTGAAGCGTTGCTCGCCAATAGCCGTTGTTCCAGTCTGACCAACGCCGCCTGCCCTGCCGGATGTTGATATCCTCCGGCATGCAGTACCTCGGCGGCCCCCTGCTGCATCGCATTCAGCGCCGTTAACCCACCACGCGACAGCACGCAGGTATCGCTCAGGGTGGTCATGATGGCCATCAACGCATCGATCTGTGCGGCTGACTCACTGGCCCCCTGGCTCCTGCTGTGCCACAGCTGCGGCAACGCCCGTTGCATCACATGCGGAAAACCTTGCTGTGCCTCTTCCCGCGCGCCGGGTACCTGATAGCGTTGAGTGGCTCGCAAGCCTTTGCTGAACACCTTCGGGCTGGCGTGATCCGGCAACTGCGCCAACTGGGCGGCTAATGCACAACTGCTGGAAGGTGTTGCGTTACCCCCTTGCATGGCTACTGCCGTCACCAGCAGGCCCATCGCCCAGATCGCCCCGCGATGTGTATTAACACCGGCGGTGGCTGCCATCATCCGCTGTTCACCTTCCCGGCCAATCCGGCCCACTTCCTGACGTAACGCGCTATCTGCCGGACGCTGCCAACCGGCAATCGCCAACCGATGGAAGATTGGCGTCAGGCTGTTGGCCGAACGCTCCATCAACGCCAGCGTCAGATCCTGATGCGCACCGGAGCCTCGTGCATCCACCAGCCCCGGTTTCGGGCTGAGGTGCACCTCATCCACTAGCGCCTGCGTAGCAAGCTCCGCCAATCGTGTGGCAACAACATCCGCATCGGAGGCGATCAAACAGGGGGAAAGTTTCATTACCAGCTCCGGAATTTAGCTGGCGGGTTATACAGGCCGCCGGACCACTCGACCAGATCCGCTACGCTGCCCGCGGCCAGTAAAGAACGCGAAGCCTCGGTGCGCCGAATGTCGAGATCTTCCGGGAACACCACTTTGCCTTCACGGCGCAGCTCGGCCACGCGTTTGGCGTCCACACCCAACCCGATATCGGTGATACCGGCCACCGCAGCCACCATAGCGCGGCGCTCTTCCAGCGAGCGCGCACGATACAGATAAGCAATGCCCTCTTCGGTCAGCACGTGGGTCACGTCATCGCCGTAAATCATCACTGGCGCCAACGGCATACCAGATTCTTGCGCCACATCGACGGCATCAAGTTTTTCTACGAAGGTCGGTTTGGCTCCTGCCTGGAAGGTTTCCACCATCTGCACCACCAGCTTGCGGCCACGGGCCAACGGATCCGGCTCTTCGATCATATCCAACCAGGCAGGCGTAGCGTGGCGACGACCGTGTGGATCGTGCCCCATGTTCGGTGCCCCGCCAAAACCGGAGAGACGGCCACGCGTCACGGTAGATGAGTGAGCCATACCGTCGATCTGCAAGGTAGAGCCGATAAACATATCTACGGCGTACTGACCGGCCATCTGGCAAAACGCACGGTTGGAGCGCATGGAACCGTCGCTACCGGTAAAGAAAATATCCGGGCGGGCGGCGATGTAATTCTCCATCCCCAGCTCACCGCCAAAACAGTGCACGGTCTCCACCCAACCGCTTTCGATCGCCGGGATTAGGGTTGGATGTGGGTTCAGAGTCCAGTGTTTACAGATTTTGCCCTTCAGGCCCAGTTGCTCGCCGTAAGTAGGTAACAGCAACTCGATAGCTGCGGTGTTAAAACCGATACCGTGGTTCAGCGATTGCACCTGATGTTTGGCGTAGATGCCTTTGATTGCCATCATTCCCATCAACACATGCACCGGTTTGATCAGACGCGGATCGCGGGTAAACAGCGGCTCAATAAAGAATGGTTTGTCTGCCACCACCACAAAATCGATCCAGGAACCGGGGATATCGACCCTTGGCAGATCCGTTTCATCATCGACCAGTTCGTTAACCTGAGCGATGACGATGCCGTCTTTAAACGCGGTGGCCTCAACCAGTGCCGGGGTATCCTCGGTACTTGGCCCGGTGTACAGATTGCCATGACGATCGGCCTTGAACCCGGCCACTAGCGCCACGTTCGGCACCAGATCCACATACAGGCGGGAATAGAGTTCGATATAGGTGTGGATGGCACCGATTTCGAGCTGCCCATCCTCCAGCAGTTGGGAAATGCGCAGGCTCTGGGTACCAGAGAAGGCAAAATCGAGCTTGCGGGCGATGCCCTTTTCAAAAATATCCAGATGCTCGGCGCGGCCAACGCTTGGCATGATCATATGCAGATCGTGGACTTTGGCGGGGTTGACCTCGGCGAGCATACGGGAGAGAAAATCGGCCTGTTTCTGGTTATTGCCTTCCAGCACCACCCGATCGCCAGAAACCAGCAGTTTTTCCAGCACGCTGGTCAGATCGGCGGTGGGGATCACTTTGCCCTGCGACTGCCCTTGCACACTCGCGATACGGCGTTTTTTTTCCTGCCGCCGGGTATCCCAAACGCGCGTGGGGCTTTGATGAAGCGACATACCTCAACCTCCTGGGTTTACTTGGTTCTGTTCAGTACGGTTAGAGTAAGAGTCTAGGAGAGCGCCATCAATCAAGCAGGGGGATGGTTTGTTAGCCTGAGAGTAATGATTTCATCAAAACAATACTAATCAGCCGGTTAACATCAATAAAAGCGGGGAGCGATCACAAAAAAACGGGGAACCCAAAGGCTCCCCGTGATGATGCTAACTCAGTACCGAATTACACCGCGGTTTGGAAGATCACACCGTCGGCTTTTTCCGTGTACTGGGTCAGTTGGTCGAAGTTCAGGTAGCGATAGGTATCCGCCGCCGTCTTGTCGACCTGTGCCATATAGGTCTGATACTCATCAGGCGTTGGCAAACGGCCCAGCAGTGATGCCACTGCTGCCAGCTCTGCGGAGGCCAAATAAACGTTGGCTCCAGTACCCAGACGGTTCGGGAAGTTACGAGTCGAGGTGGAAACCACGGTCGCACCGTCCGCCACGCGTGCCTGGTTACCCATACACAGTGAACAGCCAGGGATCTCGATACGCGCACCGCTCTTGCCAAAGACGCTGTAGTAGCCTTCTTCAGTCAGTTGCGCTGCGTCCATCTTGGTTGGCGGAGCCACCCACAGGCGAGTTGGCAGTTGGCCTTTATGCTGATCCAACAGTTTACCCGCCGCACGGAAGTGGCCGATGTTGGTCATGCAGGAACCGATAAACACTTCGTCGATCTTGCTGTTGGCCACGTCGGACAGCAGGCGCGCGTCGTCCGGATCGTTCGGCGCACACAGGATTGGCTGCTTGATATCGGCCAGATCGATTTCGATCACTGCGGCATATTCCGCATCCGCATCGCCTTCCAGCAACTGCGGATCCGCCAGCCATTTTTCCATCCCCTGAATACGGCGCTCCAGGGTACGGCGATCGCCATAACCTTCGGAGATCATCCACTTCAGCAGCACGATGTTAGAGCTCAGATATTCGGCGATCGGTGCCTTATCCAGCTTGATGGTGCAACCGGCAGCGGAACGTTCTGCCGAGGCATCGGTCAGTTCAAACGCCTGCTCGACCTTCAACTCCGGCAGACCTTCGATCTCCAGAATGCGGCCAGAGAAGATGTTCTTCTTGCCCTTCTTCTCTACGGTCAACAGGCCCTGCTGGATCGCGTAGTAAGGGATAGCATGCACTAAATCTCGCAGGGTGATACCAGGCTGCATTTTGCCTTTGAAGCGCACCAGCACCGACTCAGGCATATCCAGCGGCATCACGCCGGTCGCGGCAGCAAAGGCCACCAGACCAGAACCGGCCGGGAAGGAAATGCCGATCGGGAAGCGGGTGTGGGAGTCGCCACCGGTACCAACGGTATCCGGCAATAACATACGGTTCAGCCAAGAGTGGATCACACCATCACCAGGGCGCAGCGAAACACCGCCACGGTTCATGATGAAGTCCGGCAGCGTATGGTGAGTCGTGACGTCAACCGGTTTCGGATACGCGGCAGTATGACAGAACGACTGCATCACCAGATCGGCAGAGAAGCCCAGGCAAGCCAGATCTTTCAGCTCGTCACGGGTCATCGGGCCGGTGGTATCCTGTGAACCTACCGAGGTCATCTTGGGTTCGCAGTATTCGCCAGGGCGAACACCAGCAACGCCACAGGCGCGGCCAACCATTTTCTGCGCCAGCGAGAAGCCCTTGCTGCTAGCCGCTACCGGCTTGGCAATACGGAACACTTCGCTGTGCGGCAGGCCCAGCGCTTCACGCGCCTTGGTGGTCAGGCCACGGCCGATAATCAGTGGGATACGGCCACCGGCACGCACTTCATCCAGCAGCACATCGGTTTTCAGCTCGAAGCTGGCAACCAGTTCACCGGTTTCATGGTTACGCACTTCGCCTTTATACGGGAAGATGTCGATCACATCGCCCATGTTCAGGTTGGAGACATCTACTTCAATTGGCAACGCACCGGCATCTTCCATAGTGTTAAAGAAGATTGGCGCAATCTTGCCGCCCAGCACCACACCGCCGCCACGCTTGTTCGGCACGTAGGGGATGTCGTCCCCCATAAACCACAGCACCGAGTTGGTGGCAGATTTACGGGAAGAACCGGTACCAACCACGTCACCGACGTAGGCCAGCGGGAAGCCTTTCTTGTTCAGCTCTTCAATCTGCTTGATCGGGCCAACGCTACCCGGCTGATCCGGGAAAATACCTTCACGTTCGCTCTTGAGCATTGCCAACGCATGCAGTGGGATATCTGGACGTGACCAGGCATCCGGAGCGGGTGACAGATCATCGGTGTTGGTTTCGCCAGTCACTTTGAACACGGTCACGGTGATCTTTTCCGCCAACGGTGAGCGAGACAGATACCATTCGGCATCGGCCCAGGACTGCATGATCTGCTTGGCGTGTGGGTTACCGGCTTTGGCTTTCTCTTCTACGTCGTAGAAGTTATCAAACATCAGCAGCGTATGGGAAAGCGCCTTGGCAGCAATCGGTGCCAGCTTTTCGTTATCCAACGCATCGATCAGCGGATGAATGTTGTAACCGCCCTGCATGGTGCCTAGCAGTTCAATGGCTTTTTCGGGGGTAACCAGGGGGGAAGTGGCTTCGCCTTTGGCAACGGCTGCCAGAAAACCTGCTTTGACATAGGCGGCTTCGTCGACGCCCGGTGGTACACGGTTAATCAGCAGGTCTAACAGAAATTCTTCTTCGCCTTTTGGCGGATTTTTTAATGATTCAACCAGCGCTGCCATTTGTGTCGCATCTAATGGCTTAGGGACGATGCCCTCTGCAGCACGCTCGGCCACGTGCTTACGGTATTCTTCTAGCACGACTTTCTCCTCGCTCTCATTGTCATTTATTGTGCCTGGCGTTTTATATTCAAACCGGGTTTAGCGCACGGCGATATTTGACGGGGCACTGCTGTCGATATCCTGGACTGTAAGTAAGGTACAGTGCCCGGTTCCGCCCAGCCAGCATATCAGGATTTGAATCGGTTGTTAATTCGTTCACATAAAAGCAACATTAAATCTTTGCTGAATCGTTGACCGCAGCGTAATCGGCTGCAAAGCAGGCGGGACGGGCTCGGGTTCGTTACGGCACAACCGCAATCTCAGCCCAATGAGCACAACATAACGTCCATACTTTTACAATGGTTATCGATAGGGTTGGGAGAAATTGGCGGGCGTTGAGCACAAAAAAACCGCCATAAAGACGGTTCTTTTGTATCCGTGCGGTGTTAGCAGGCACCGAACGGATTTTTTACATCGTTAAAGAACGATACAAGCACTACCAAGTTCCAACATTGTGCGTAAAGATGGTTAAAAAATCAACCGATTTGATGCAAAAAAACGCTGTTTTATGTACTCTGATTTTGGGTCTGTTCTGCCGGTTTAGCAGCCGGTCATCGGGCTTGAGAACAGTGCTGCAACTACTGCGATACAAGCATTACCAAGTGCTTGTTCCACTGGGGCTTTCCCGGTGAAGTCGCGGTGGTCGTGGTTCCACAGGGAACGCGCAATGAAAGGGAGATTTTTCTTTATCCTGCTCATTGTACTGGGATCGATGTTTGGAGTCAGTAAAGGTGGCTGGTCAGTTTCCGGCAATCAACTGATCTTCAACGTCGTATTCCAGAACAAGTAAGCTACTGGCCGCTCTTTTGAGCGGCCTTTTATCCGCTACTCACCAAATAAAAACGGCCCCTTTACAGGAGCCGCTTATCAACCTTACCAACCGCAGAAGTTACTTCTTCTTGGCTTTCGGGTTTGGCAGATCGGTGATGCTGCCTTCGTAGATCTCTGCTGCCAGGCCTACGGATTCGTGCAGGGTTGGGTGAGCGTGGATAGTCAACGCGATATCTTCTGCGTCACAACCCATCTCAATAGCCAGACCGATTTCACCCAACAGTTCGCCGCCGTTGGTGCCAACAATCGCGCCACCGATGATACGGTGCGTTTCTTTGTCGAAGATCAGTTTGGTCATACCGTCAGCACAGTCAGAAGCGATAGCACGGCCTGAAGCTGCCCACGGGAAGGTGGAAGTTTCGTAGCTGATGCCTTTCTCTTTGGCTTCTTTCTCGGTCATCCCTACCCATGCCACTTCTGGCTCGGTGTAAGCGATCGATGGGATCACTTTCGGGTCGAAGTAGTGCTTCATACCAGCGATAACTTCAGCAGCTACGTGGCCTTCATGCACGCCTTTGTGCGCCAGCATCGGTTGACCGACGATGTCACCAATCGCGAAGATGTGCGGCACATTGGTACGCAGCTGTTTGTCGACGTGGATAAAGCCACGTTCGTCAACTTCGACACCGGCTTGGCCAGCGTCCAGCAGTTTACCATTCGGCACACGGCCGATCGCTACCAGCACCGCGTCGTAACGCTGTGGTTCCGCAGGCGCTTTTTTACCTTCCATCGTAACGTAGATGCCGTCTTCTTTGGCTTCTACCGCAGTCACTTTGGTTTCCAGCATCAGGTTAAACTGCTTGCTGATACGCTTGGTAAAGACTTTTACCACGTCTTTATCTGCAGCCGGGATCACCTGATCGAACATTTCAACCACGTCGATCTGTGAGCCCAGCGCATGGTATACGGTGCCCATTTCCAGGCCGATGATACCGCCGCCCATGACCAGCAGGCGCTCTGGAACGGTTTTCAGCGCCAGTGCATCGGTGGAATCCCACACGCGTGGATCTTCATGAGGAATAAATGGCAGTTGGATCGGACGGGAGCCTGCGGCGATGATGGCATTGTCGAAGTTGATGGTGGTAGCACCATTCTCGCCTTCAACCACTAGCGTGTTGGCGCCGGTGAATTTACCCAGGCCGTTGACCACTTTCACTTTGCGGCCTTTAGCCATGCCAGCCAGACCACCGGTCAGCTGATTGATGACTTTCTCTTTCCAGACGCGCACTTTGTCGATGTCGGTTTTCGGCTCGCCGAAAACGATGCCGTGTTCGGCCAACGCTTTGGCTTCTTCGATCACTTTGGCAACGTGCAGCAGTGCTTTGGAAGGAATACAGCCCACGTTCAGGCAAACACCGCCCAGAGTGGAGTAACGCTCAACCAGAATGGTTTCAAGACCTAAGTCAGCGCAACGAAAAGCAGCAGAGTAACCTGCAGGGCCCGCCCCAAGTACCACGACCTGAGTTTTAATTTCAGTACTCATCATGACCTCTTAATTAGTTGTCCGGCGGGTCAGACGTCATTTTATACCCGTCATCCTTGAAGCTGCCTCGGCGTTGGCTGCGTTCGTTCACCTGAATCACTTACTGAAAGTAAGCTCATCAGGATTCACGAACTTGCCGCCTTGATGCAGCTCCAATTATTTTGGGTATGTTATTAATCAATCTCATAACGCCCTTCATCCACCGGGACGCATACACCGCGAGCAGTTTACAGAATTGTTAATAATCTGCAAAGCGTGTTCGAGTGACCCGTGTCCCAACAATTCTGTCGAGTCATGCAAAACCCGACAAAACTGCTACTGAATTACTAAGGGCGCAGCATACTGCGCCCTTTTTTCATTACATCACCAGACGGCGAATGTCGGCCAGCATGTTGTTGATGATGGTGATAAAGCGTGCACCATCAGCACCGTCAATCACACGGTGGTCGAAGGAGAGTGACATCGGCATCATCAGACGCGGCGTGAACTCTTTACCGTTCCAGACCGGCTCCATCGCAGACTTGGAGACGCCCAGGATAGCCACTTCCGGCGCGTTAACAATCGGCGCGAAGTGAGTAGTCCCGATACCGCCCAGGCTGGAGATGGTGAAGCAACCGCCCTGCATTTCGCCTGCGGTCAACTTACCGTCACGCGCTTTTTTGGAGATCGCCATCAGTTCACGGGACAGCTCAGTGATGCTCTTCTTGTTCACATCCTTGAATACCGGAACCACCAGGCCATTTGGCGTATCTACCGCCACGCCGATGTTGATGTATTTCTTCAGCGTCAGCTTCTGGCCATCTTCGGACAGTGAGCTGTTGAAGCGTGGCATCTGCTCCAGGGCAGCGGCAACGGCCTTCATGATGAACACCACCGGGGTGAACTTCACGTCCAGCTTACGCTTGGCAGCTTCGTCGTTCTGCTGCTTACGGAACGCTTCCAGATCGGTGATATCGGTCTTGTCGAAGTGAGTCACGTGCGGGATCATTACCCAGTTGCGGCTCAGGTTGGCACCAGAGATTTTCTGGATGCGGCCCAGTTCAACTTCTTCGATCTCACCAAACTTGCTGAAGTCCACTTTCGGCCACGGCAGCATGCCTGGCAGGCCACCACCGGTAGCGGCAGGAGCGGCTTCGGCGCGTTTGACCGCGTCTTTCACGTAAGCCTGAACGTCTTCGCGCAGGATACGGCCTTTACGACCGGTGCCCTTCACTTTCGCCAGGTTAACACCGAACTCACGCGCCAAGCGGCGGATGACCGGGGTAGCGTGAACGTAGGCATCGTTCTCAGTGAACTCGCCTTTACCAGCGGCAGGTGCAGGTGCAGCTTGTTTGGTTGGAGCAGAATTTGAAGCCGATGCCGTTTGTGAAGTTTGAGTTTTAGCAGCGGCAGGTGCTGGTGCAGCGCCTTCCACTTCGCTATTTACTTCAAATATCATGATCAGAGAACCGGTTTTCACTTTGTCGCCGGTAGCGATTTTAATTTCTTTCACGGTACCCGCGAACGGAGCCGGAACTTCCATAGAAGCCTTGTCACCTTCAACGGTGATCAGTGACTGCTCAGCGGCAACTTTATCGCCCACTTTCACCATCACTTCGGTCACTTCTACTTCGTCGCCGCCAATGTCTGGCACTTCGACGTTTTTCGCCGCGCTTGCCGCAGGGGCAGCAGCCGGAGCCGCCTGGGTAGCCGCAGCAGCAGGGGCAGCAGAAGCTGCGCCAGCCACTTCGAAGACCATAATCAGGGAACCGGTTTTCACTTTGTCACCGGTGTTGATTTTGATCTCTTTCACGGTACCAGCGAATGGCGCAGGCACTTCCATAGAGGCCTTGTCGCCTTCTACGGTGATCAGAGACTGCTCGGCAGTCACGGTATCGCCAACTTTCACCAGGATCTCGGTGACTTCAACTTCATCAGCCCCGATGTCTGGCACTTCAACATCTTTGGCTGCGGCAGTTGCAGGAGCTGCGGCCGGTTTTTCTTCAGCCTTGGCGGCTGGTGCGGCAGCGGCCGCACCTTCTGCTTCAAAGATCATCAGCAGTTTGCCCGTCTCGGTTTTATCACCGACGGCCACTTTGATCTCTTTCACCACGCCAGCCTGCGGCGAAGGCACTTCCATGGAGGCTTTGTCGCCTTCCACGGTGATCAGCGATTGTTCAACTTCAACCTTATCGCCAACCTTCACCAGGATCTCGGTGATTTCAACTTCATCTGCACCGATGTCCGGCACTTTGATTTCGATAGACATTGTTCAGTACCTCTTATGCCAGACGCGGGTTAACTTTTTCTGGGTTGATGTCGAATTTCTTAATCGCATCAGCGACCACAGAAGCTTCAATTTCACCGCGTTTAGCCAGTTCACCCAGAGCAGCAACCACCACGTAGGAAGCATCAACTTCGAAGTGGTGACGCAGGTTTTCGCGGCTGTCTGAACGACCGAAGCCGTCAGTACCCAGTACGCGATAATCGCTGGCTGGTACGAAAGTACGAACCTGCTCTGCGAACAACTTCATGTAGTCGGTAGAAGCTACCGCTGGCGCCTCGTTCATCACCTGAGCGATGTAAGGCACACGTGGGGTTTCGGTTGGGTGCAGCATGTTCCAACGCTCACAGTCCTGACCATCACGCGCCAATTCGGTGAAGGAAGTTACGCTGTAGGTGTCGGAACCCACGCCGTAGTCTTTCGCCAGGATCTGCGCAGCTTCACGCACATGGCGCAGGATTGAGCCGGAGCCCAGCAGCTGTACTTTACCTTTGCTACCTTCCAGAGTTTCCAGCTTGTAGATACCTTTACGGATACCCTCTTCTGCGCCCTTCGGCATGGCTGGCATGTGGTAGTTTTCGTTCAGCGTAGTCAGGTAGTAGTAGACGTTTTCTTGCGCGTCACCGTACATACGTACCAGACCATCATGCATGATCACCGCCACTTCATACGCGTAAGCCGGATCGTAAGAGATGCAGTTAGGGATGGTCAGAGACTGAATGTGGCTGTGGCCATCTTCGTGCTGCAGACCTTCGCCGTTCAGGGTAGTACGCCCTGAAGTCCCGCCGATCAGGAAGCCACGCGCCTGTTGGTCACCCGCTGCCCAGCACAGGTCGCCGATACGTTGGAAACCGAACATGGAGTAGTAGATGTAGAACGGGATCATTGGCAGATTGTTGGTGCTGTAAGAAGTCGCTGCGGCCAACCAGGAAGAGGCTGCGCCCAGTTCGTTGATACCTTCTTGCAGGATCTGGCCTTTCTCGTCTTCTTTGTAGTATGCAACCTGCTCACGGTCCTGCGGAGTGTACTGCTGGCCGTTCGGGCTGTAGATACCGATCTGACGGAACAGACCTTCCATACCGAAGGTACGGGCTTCGTCGGCGATGATTGGCACCAGGCGATCTTTGATCGACTTGTTCTTCAGCATCACGTTCAGGGCACGCACAAAGGCGATGGTGGTAGAAATCTCTTTGTTCTGCTCTTCCAGCAAGGAGCTGAAATCTTCCAGAGCTGGCATTTCCAGCTTCTCGGTGAATTTCGGCATGCGGGTTGGCACGTAGCCTTCCAGCGCCTGACGACGTTCGTGCAGATACTTGTACTCTTCGGAGTCTTTCTCGAAGGTGATGTATGGCAGTTTTTCGATGTCAGCATCGGCCACTGGCACGTTGAAACGATCGCGGAAGTGGTGAACCCCTTCCATGTTCATTTTCTTCACCTGGTGAGCGATGTTTTTACCTTCCGCGGTTTCACCCATGCCGTAACCTTTGATGGTATGGGCCAGGATCACGGTTGGTTTACCTTGGGTATCCTGCGCTTTTTTCAGTGCAGCAAAGACTTTCTTCGGATCGTGACCACCACGGTTCAGCGACCAGATTTCGTCGTCGGTCATATCTTTGACCAGTGCGGCGGTTTCTGGGAAGCGGCCGAAGAAGTGCTCACGCACGTAAGCGCCGTCTTTGGATTTGAAGGTCTGGTAGTCACCGTCCAGGGTTTCGTTCATCAGTTGGATCAGCTTGCCGCTGGTGTCTTTACGCAGCAGTTCATCCCAACGACCACCCCAGATCACTTTCAGTACCTGCCAGCCAGCACCTGCGAAGATGCCTTCCAGCTCGTTGATGATCTTGCCGTTACCGGTGACCGGGCCATCCAGACGTTGCAGGTTACAGTTGATGACGAATACCAGGTTGTCCAGCTTCTCACGGGTTGCGATGGTGATCGCACCTTTGGATTCCGGTTCGTCCATCTCGCCGTCGCCCAGGAAGGCATAAACGGTCTGGCCAGAGGTGTCTTTCAGACCACGGTGTTCCAGATACTTGAGGAACTTGGCCTGATAGATGGCGCTGATTGGGCCCAGACCCATGGAGACGGTCGGGAACTGCCAGAATTCAGGCATCAGTTTTGGATGCGGGTAAGAGGACAGGCCTTTACCGTGCACTTCCTGACGGAAGTTGTTCATTTGATCTTCGGTCAGGCGGCCTTCAAGGAAGGCACGTGCATAAACGCCCGGAGAGATGTGGCCCTGGAAGTAAACCAGATCGCCGCCGTCTTTTTCGTTGCGAGCACGGAAGAAGTGGTTAAAGCAGACTTCATAGAAGGTCGCGGAAGATTGGAAGGAAGCCATGTGGCCGCCCAGATCCAGATCTTTCTTGGAAGCACGCAACACGGTCATCACGGCATTCCAACGGATAGCAGAACGAATACGACGCTCCAGATCCAGGTTGCCCGGGTATGCCGGTTCGTCTTCTACCGCGATGGTGTTGACGTAGTTGTTAGCCGCAGCACCAGCTGCAACGCTAACACCGCCCTTGCGGGCTTCTCCCAGAACCTGATCAATCAGGAACTGAGCGCGTTCAACACCCTCTTCACGGATGACCGATTCGATCGCCTGCAGCCAGTCGCGGGTTTCGATCGGATCCACGTCATTGTTTAAACGTTCTGACATGGTGGTATTCCTTATCTGTCTAATGGTTTGTTTGGAGCCTGTCTTCCTGCGCTCTATCGTAAAACGCACGAAGACAGGCTCATCAGTTTGGTTGCCGCTTAAGTACTTAACTAAGCACTCCGAGCTTTATCTCTACAAGCTGGTGTGCCTTGAAGAGAACCACTCTTAATCCTTGCGTTGCTGGAGACGCCGCAGCGATCGATCACGCCGGGTGTGTTCCCTGCTGAGATCCAGCAAAATTTCCTCGATAAACGCCAAATGGCGGTGCGAGGCTTCACGGGCCTTTTCAGGTTCGCGTGCCACAATCGCCTCAAAAATCCCGGCGCGATGGCTACTCACTGTTGCCAACATCTCACGGCGCGAGTAGAGCAATTCAAAGTTCTGACGAACGTTCTGTTCCAACATCGGGCCCATACAGCGCAGCAGATGGAGTAACACAACGTTGTGGGCAGCCTCGGTCACGGCAATTTGATACTGCATGACCGCGTCGGCTTCGGCGTCTAGATCGCCGCTGTCCTGAGCTTGCTGGATCACATGATGGCAGTCGCGGATGCGCGCCAGATCTTCGTCAGTCCCACGCAACGCCGCATAATAGGCAGCGATACCTTCAAGAGCATGACGGGTTTCGAGCAGATCGAATTGTGATTCAGGATGATCGGCCAGCAGTTCAGCCAGCGGATCGCTGAAGCTCTGCCACAGATTAGTTTGTACAAAGGTGCCGCCTCCCTGGCGACGCAGGAGCAGCCCTTTAGCTTCCAGACGCTGAATTGCCTCTCTCAGAGAGGGACGGGAAACATCAAACTGTTTCGCCAGCTCGCGCTCTGGAGGCAGCTTTTCGCCTGGACGCAGCGTACCCTCGAGGATCAGGTATTCGAGTTGCTGCTCGATAACATCTGACAACTTGGGTTGGCGGATTTTGCTGTAGGCCATGGGTGATTTCTTCTCTGCGAAGTGCCCGGAGTCAATTGGTAATACCAATTTCAAAAACGTGACGGTAAAGTAACAAAGTATTCACCTCCTGTCCATATGGGCCTTGATCGAAATCATGAATGCCGTACATTTTAACACTTCAATCCATAAGCCTTTGCAAACCGGCAACTCAGCGTTGGTAATACCATTTACGAGGTAGCCGCCCAATTTAACTTTTGTGAAACCTCTGGTTAGAAGAATGCCCGGGTTATATGGCAAGGAGATTAAGGGTTATTTTCGCTTTATTACCGCTTACCCAGCCCCGCCCGTTAACAAAAAAACAACAATAATGGCGATTATTTTTGCCAATTCTGTGAGTTATTGCTTATTTCGTGCACGCAATCCTCCCGCTCGTCACACAACCCGCATTTTGTTGCCTAAACTGCTGCAATCTTCATCATTCGAACAACAAAGCAGGTGCAAACTTTCGCACATACCATTATTCTCTGCCAAACGGTAGCGACGCCGTGGAATTTATAGCTATAACGTCGTAAACAAAAAACAACACACATCGTAATCATTACTTTACTGTAATGAACATTATGTCAGCACAGAGGGTTTCATTAATGGATGGTCAACAGCATGGCGACCAGTTGAAGCGCGGCCTAAAAAACCGCCATATCCAGCTGATCGCCTTAGGTGGCGCTATAGGTACCGGCCTGTTCCTCGGTATCGCTCAAACAATAAAAATGGCCGGCCCGTCGGTCATCCTTGGTTATGCAATTGGCGGTTTTATTGCCTTCCTGATCATGCGTCAACTGGGTGAAATGGTGGTAGAGGAGCCGGTGGCCGGTTCCTTCAGCCACTTCGCCTATAAATACTGGGGGAACTTCGCCGGTTTTGCGTCCGGCTGGAACTACTGGGTGCTGTACGTGCTGGTTGCCATGGCGGAACTGACCGCGGTGGGCATTTATGTGCAGTACTGGTGGCCGGATATCCCAACCTGGATCTCCGCCGCCGTGTTCTTCCTGGCAATCAACGCCATCAACCTGTCGAGTGTGAAGGTCTATGGTGAAATGGAGTTTTGGTTCGCCATCATCAAAGTGGTCGCTATCATTGGCATGATCGCCTTTGGTGCCTACCTGCTGTTCAGCGGCCTGGGCGGCCCGGAAGCCAGCGTCACCAACCTGTGGGCCCAGGGCGGTTTCTTCCCGAACGGCACCATGGGGCTGCTCATGGCGATGGCAGTGATCATGTTCTCCTTCGGTGGATTGGAGCTGGTGGGCATTACCGCCGCCGAAGCCGATAACCCTGAGAAGAGCATTCCTAAAGCGACCAACCAGGTGATCTACCGCATCCTGCTGTTCTATATCGGCTCGCTGACTATTCTGCTGTCACTCTATCCGTGGGGCAAAGTGGTCGAAGGCGGCAGCCCGTTCGTACTGATCTTCCATGCGCTGAACAGTAATATGGTCGCAACGGTGCTCAATATCGTGGTGCTGACGGCCGCGCTGTCGGTCTACAACAGCTGCGTCTATTGCAACAGCCGCATGCTGTACGGTTTGGCCAAACAGGGCAATGGCCCGAAAGCCCTGCTGAAAGTAGATAGCCGCGGTGTGCCGGTAGTTGCCATTGGTTTCTCCGCGTTGGCAACCGCGCTGTGCGTGCTGATTAACTACCTGATCCCAGGCCGCGCCTTTGAGCTACTGATGGCGCTGGTGGTGTCTGCCCTGGTGATCAACTGGGCGATGATCAGCCTGGCACACCTGAAATTCCGCAAAGCTAAAAATCATGAAGGCGTCGAGCCGAAGTTCAAGGCCTTCTGGTATCCGTTCAGTAACTATCTGTGCCTGGCCTTTTTGGCTGGCATTCTGGTGATCATGTATCTGACTCCGGGGATTCAGATTTCCGTGCTACTGATCCCGGTGTGGCTCGCTATTCTCGGTATCGGTTACTTCATCAAGCAACGTGGCCAACAACCGGCCAGTGCCGCAAGCCGTTAATTTTTTAAAGTGATTATCAAGCCCGCCAACGCGGGCTTTTTTTACCCTACGCATTTCGCAAACTGCCTCACACTTCTTCCCGCCACGGCACAGGATCAGAACTCGTTGTAAAGCTGTACTTGACCACTGCGGTGTACCAGCCCCCTTCCTATGGGGGCTGCAACCTTGTTAATGAGCTTTGCGCAGTGCCTTCACCTGCTCGGCGGTGATATCCGCTGGCAACCCACCCCAGGTGACTCGCAGATAATTCACCAGCTCGGCAATTTGCGCATCATCCAGACGATCGGCAAAGCCCGGCATGCTCTGCATACTTTCGTTGCCGGGGAATTGCTGGGCTGGTAACCCATCCAGCACCGACACGATCAGGTTCTTGCCGTCTGGTTGGCGCAGCGTGGCATTATCACGCATCGCCACCGCCACGTGCGGTTTACCCGCGCCATCACGCTCATGGCAGGCGGAACACTGATCGAGATAGGTGATACGCCCGGCATCGCTGCCCTGTCCGATTTTAGCGGCAACCGGCTGTGGTGGTTTATCTCCCATCAGGTAAGTTACCAACGCCCGATGATCTTGCGGCGTCAAATGGCGAGTGCTGAGATCGACCACCATGTGCATTTCGCTAAACGCCGAGCCCTGTGGCGCTAACCCGGTGCTGAGGAAACGGCTCAGATCCTCTGGCGTCCAGCCACGCTGTGCCAAAGCTTGTGGCGTGATATCCGGTGCGATAAACCGCCCCAGATCGCCGCCCTGCATTGGCTTGCTCAGTTCCATCTGCCCCAGCATGCCCCGTGGCGTATGGCATTCACCACAGTGCCCAAGCACGTCGGACAGGTAACGGCCACGCTGCCATTCGGCGGAGTTCCCCTGAGAACTGGCTGGTAATGGATCGCTGTTGCGGAACAGCAAATTCCAACCGATCAGCGCCATCCGTTGGTTGAACGGGAATGGCATATCGTTGGCAGGAATGGCCACATCCACCGCCGGGCGCGACATCAGATAGGAATAAATAGCATCCGCATCCTCACGCGAAATGCCTTTGTAGGAGGTATAAGGCATCGCCGGGTACAGATGGCGGCCACCCGGAGCAACCCCCTGTGTCAACGCCAGGAAGAAATCATCCTTGGTCCAGCGGCCAATACCCTGGTCGGCGGAAGGCGTCAGGTTGCTGCCATAAATGGTGCCGAACGGGGTATCCAGCGGATAACCTCCCGCCAGCGGTGCCCCACCAGCGGCGGTATGGCAGGCGGCGCAGTCGGCAGCCTGCGTCAGGTAACGCCCACGAGCAATCTGTTCGCTGCTGGCGGTCACCTGCTGGACTGGGCCGTCGTAGCTGCGGTTTTCCCGCCACCACAGCACGGCGATAACAATCGCCGCAATCAGCACAATCAACAATGCGAGACGTTTTTTCATTACACCGTCTCCTTCAGCAAGCCAGGGGTTTTCAACACCACGTCACGCACCGCTTCGTAATAACGGACATAACCGGTGCAACGGCAGATATGGTTTTCCAACGCCTGCTCAATCGCGCCTTCCAACTGGTCACGCAAGATTGGCTCACGCTGGAGCTTCTCGACAAAGATGGTGGCCGCATTGACAAAGCCCGGCGTGCAATAGCCGCACTGGAAGCTGTAATGATCGAGGAACGACTGCTGGATCGGCGAGAGTTCGACCACTTCGCCCTGATTATCCACCTCCGCATGGCCCTCAATGGTACGCACCTGTTTACCATTGAAAAAGTGAGCGCCGGTGATACAGGTACGGATTTCTTCGCTGGTGCCGCTTGGATGGTCGAGGATCGCCACGCAGGCGTGGCAGATGCCCTGGCCGCAGCCAAGGCGTGAGCCGGTCAGATCGAGATATTCATGCAGAAAATCGATCATCATCAGCCCTTCCGGTACCTCGACGGGGCCATATTGTTTGCCGTTAACGGTCAGGGTAATGGGTTGGGTTTTAATGCTCATGGTAACACCTCAAGAATATTTTCGGCACGGACAGGCAAATCACGGAAACGATGACCGGTGGCGTGGGCAATGGCGTTAACCAATGCGGCGACCACTGGGATCATGACTACTTCCGCCATTCCTTTCGGCGGATCGGTTTCCGACAACGCTGGCAGGATGTCACCGGTCTGTTTCCAGACCGCCACATCGCTGGCGCGCGGCAAATGGTAACGGTTAAAGTTCCAGGTGCCGTTACCCGGCCCATCTTCGTACAGCGGTAAATACTCATGCAGCGCATGGCCAATACCCATCGCCAAACCACCCTGCAACTGGCCAGAAACCAGCTCAGGCACGATCAGGTTGCCGCACTCCATAATCGAATGATGATTCAGCAGTTCAACCTTACCGGTAGCGATATCCACCGCTATTTCCGTCAGCGTACCCACGGCGCTGTAATAGGTCACAGCGGCATTATTACGTTGGGTTGGCGGGTAATAAACCTGCTCACGTGCCAGAGTGCTGAATTCGCCGTTGCCAATGCGTACCGACAAACCGTCAACAGGCAGGCGCTCACTGTGATTATTCAGCTTGAAGTCCGCTTCAGCCCACTGCCAGCGATTGAAGACGTGCACGACTGCGCCAGTCAGGTTGCCCATCTGATAGGCTTTCTTAGCCAACAGCTCAAACGGCAATATCTGCATACCGGCCGCCGTCAGGCCACCTTCGACCCAGCGAGCATCTTCTTTACGCACCACCAGCGGTGCCGCCTGGCCACCACCAATACCAGACTGCCAGATAGACAGCGCGGCAGGCCACAGCCCTTGTTCAAACACCAACCGGGCCGCTTCACGCGTGCTGTGCGAGAAATAGTAAGCGGAGTTACTGGCGCTGGAAGGTGAACAGTAGCTTGGCGTCCAGTTCGGATTGGTTTGCAGCTTGTCCTGCTCATCCTGCGACATCGTGTAGGGATCGCCACTGGTCACCATCGGTAACAGCGCCCAATCGGTCACCGAGAAATGAGCTTCATCCGCCGGTTTCCCCAGCCATTGCGCACATAGTACCGACTGCGACGTCGACATACCGGTGCCCATTTCGGCCCCGCTGTGATACAGCGAGATACGCCCGTCCTCGCTGAACTCCACGCGAGCAAAGGAGGTTTCGGCCCCGGTACCAAAATCTTTCTGCACACAGCCAAAGCCTACGCCATAGCGTTTGCCGGGATTCTGGCTTTCAAACTCCACCTTGCGTTCGGCGCGTTTGCGCCACATCTCATGCTGTGAGGCTTTCACCAGTACTTCATCGGCGCGAATAGCCCCTGCCGGGATCGCCCCCTGGGTGTTTTTCATGCCGGACTTAAGCACGTTGCGCAAACGGAACTCGATTGGATCGAGCTTCAGCTCCTGTGCCAATTCGTCCATCATCATCTCGGTGGCGGCCATGCTTTGCAACGTGCCGTAACCGCGTGCGGAGCCAGCATCGATGGCACGAGAGGCCAGCCCGACCGAGGAAAGATCGCTTTTCGGGAAGTAGTAAATCGACTGGGCTGCCGTCGCGCCAACCATCACCACCGATGGCGTAAAGTTACAGCGCCCGCCACCGTCGGCGGTCATCGCCCCTTGGAAGGCCTGCAATACGCCGGTCTGCTTGTCTACCGCAATGCGGTAATCCATATCGAAGGCATGGCGCTTGATCGAGGTCTGGAACTGCTCATAGCGGTCATTAGCCAGCCGCACCGGTAGCCCGTCACCGTACAGCGCGGCAACCGCACCGTAATACGGGAAGTTATAGTGATCTTTCGAGCCGTAGCCCACGGTGTAACAAGGGTGCAGGATCAGCTGTTTGACCGGCTGATGACGTTTGGCCAACATGCGTGGCATTTCGTCCGCCACCTCCTGCGGGGACTGGGTCGGGATCACCAGATGCAGGGTCTGGCTGGCAGTATCAAACCAGCCATTGGCGTTGTCCGGCTCCAGGGCCGAAGTATCAACGGATTGCGTGGTATAACGGCGTGACATTACCAACCAGTCCTGCGGTGGGGTTTGCAGTTGATCGGCTATCATCCCGGCGTAATACATGCCTTCCTGATCCAGCTTGCCGCCCTCACGCCCTTCTGGCCATACCGGCAGATGTCTACGCATCGACAGCGGGAAGATCGGCGTATCTTTCAGGCTGGAGAAGCGATCGTCATCGAATGGCTGTTCGCCCCCGACGCGCACGTAGCGGAAGCTGCCCCAAGGATCGCGCTGTAACGGGCCGGTTTCATTACCATACTGGATCACTTCGTCGTGGAATTTCAGCTTGTCTTTAGCAAAGCGGAAACGAGCAAAATCATGATAGATCAGGATTGCCACCGCATGGCCGAGATAGGCTGGGGTTTTCCCCGTAGGCAGCAGCATGTCATCGCCATAAAACGCCGGGAAGGCCAAACCGTCTCGCTCAAGATCTTCCGCCGTCACTAAACGATCCGGTTGCAGATCGTCACCTAGCAGGGAGAGATCGATACCGGTAAACAGACGATCAGCTTTAGTCGCGCGCAGAATAAAGGCATGAGCCTGCTGCTGCGGCCAGTGCGGCATATCAACGGCGCGAATATCGCGGGCAAACACTTTCTGACCCATGACCTTGGAACGGCCATCAATACGGTAGCGTATACGTTTGGTCTGCGCATCCCAGTTCGGTGATTGCAGGATCTTCTGCTCAAACAGAGCAGCATAGGCGCGGCTGTAGAGGGGGGCGAGGTAGACGGACACCCCCGCTATCACGGCCCCCTTGATAAAGCGGCGTCGCGACGGGTTGAAATTGCTCATAAAATATCCTTTACGTTCTTATCTACCCTTAGCATCCAGATGCGGGCATTAACGCCGTCACCCGAAGACTGTAGGTAAGTCGTTTTTTTTATCGGTTCTGTTGCGCAAGCGCTGGTAACCTTGCCGGAAACATTATAATCATATGCTTATAACCAAAATAATGTGAGCATTAACATTTAGTTTTCATAAAATGATTTTATAGTGTGGTTGATTTGCGCAAATGCAGGCAGACAAGATGACGACAGGTATCGTGATTACCGCCGCCGGACGGGGTGAACGCTTCATTCAGGCCGGTGGCAATGGTAATAAGCTTAACGCCCTATTGCAGGGCAAGACGGTGTTCGAACATACGCTGCAACAGGCGCTGGCCTCCGGCTTACCAGTGCAGGTCGTCACCCGGCCAGAAAATCTACTGGTGCAACAGGTTTGTGCTGCGCATCAGGTTCCCTGTACCTTACTGGCCAGCGGTGGGCTGGGTGAGTCTATTGCCACGGGCGTTGCCGCAACCGCAAACTGGGACGGCTGGCTGATCCATTTAGCGGATATGCCTTTTGTCTCGCCGCAGATCTTTGTGCAAGTTGCCGCCGCCCTGCGCCAACATAGCATCGTACGTCCCAGCTTCCAGGAACAACCCGGCCACCCGGTGGGGTTCACCGCCATTTTGCGCAAACAACTGTGTGTATTGCGTGGCGATAATGGCGCGCGGGAACTGCTACGCAGTCACGGGCAGGTTTACCTGCTCCATCTCGACCAACCGGGCATCGTGCAAGATATCGATCTCCCCTCTCAGCTAGTGGCCAGCGAGTCCAAAAATTAATGCAACACCTTGATATCACCGTAGTCGGCCAGGCAATAAACTGGCTGGAACAGCAGTCGGTATGGCTATGTACCGTATTGAACACTTATGGCTCATCACCACGTTCTCCTGGCGCTTTGATGGTGGCCACCCGTGACGGACACTATTGTGGATCGTTATCCGGGGGCTGCGTGGAAGAGGACTTTTTGCGCCGTCTGGCAGAAGGGGAATATCAAGCGGCCAGCCAGGTGATCCGCTACGGTGCTGGCGGGCTAACCCCCAGCGTGGCGCTGCCCTGTGGTGGCGTACTAGACGTGCTGATCGAACATCTGCCCGCAGGCCCTGCCAGCATTAGCTACCTACGCAATATCGCTGAGGCACTGGCTGGCCATCATGCCCTGGTCAAACACCTGACCTTGCCCAATGCCTGTAGCGCGCTGGAAACCACCAGCTTTGCCAGCGCCACCCAAGTCGTGCGCAACCAACAGGAGATCCAGTTGCACATCGCCGCCGCTCCTCGGTTGCTGATTGCCGGGCTTTCCAGCGTGGCGCTGTATTGCGCCGACTTTGCCAGCGCACTCGGCTTTGAAGTGCTGGTTTGCGAAAGCCGCCCGGAAGCATTGGAAAACTTCGCTACGCAGCTCAAGCCACATATCACCTTGCTGCGCCAGTTCCCGGCCAAATTCATTGAGAAAGGCGGCTGCCACGCCAACACCGCGATTGTGGCACTGACACACGATCCGCGCATGGATGACTTAACCCTGATGGAGGCGATCCACACCCCGGCGTTTTACATCGGCGCGATGGGTTCCCAACGGAACAGCGATCGCCGCCGCCAACGGCTGCAACAGATCGCCGAATTCAGCCCGCAAGAGCTTGACCGTATCCACGCGCCGATCGGCCTGCCGCTTGGCAGTAAAACTCCGGCGGAGATCGCTCTGGCCGTGATGGCCGATATCGTGCAGCAGAAGAATCACGTTCGTCAGTTAGCGTGAGCCAGCCTTCTCTGCGAAGGCTTTGTCTGGCACTATCGGGATTAGATACTCATATTCCAGGTACAGCTCTTCACCGCCATCAAGCGAGTAGCTATGCTGCGCGATATCGTACCCTTCCCGGCGTACCAGATTAAACTGCGGCAGAAGTTTGGTATAAACGCTGGCGATATACTCGTGAAGGGCCACCGGCTTGCCAGCATAGCGAAAGCGGCAATAATCGCCGCTGATTTCCGGTAGTTCCTGCAACGATTTACCTTTGGCGATCGCTTTATCTACCGCAACAAAATAGTCGACCTTCACCCGCGCACCATCCGGCGTAAAATTGGTTAGCGCATAAAGTTTGTCTGGATGTAAATGAAACTCATCACAAAAACGCTCCCTTATTTCATTACGAATTGCCGCGTGAGATTTGCCCAACTGTTCAATATCGATGTGATAAGAATAATACTGACCGACCAGCGAGTAGCTGTCTGGTTTAACCTCAACATAGTCAATAGAGATATCGCTAGGTTGATTCAGCGACAGCGATTGTACCAAATGGCTGAAATCACAATTCCGTGCCTTGCGATAGCTGCTGGGCGTTTGGGAAAAATGTTTTTTGAAACAGCGTGAGAATGTCTGTTGGGAATCGAACTGATACTCCAACGAAATATCCAGGATGCTTTTCTGCGTAAAGCGTAACGAGAAGGCCGCCAGATAGAGGCGACGGGCGCGGATATAAGCAGCAAGTGGCAGGTTGGTCTGTTGGCGGAACATACGCTGCAGATACCATTTGGAATAGCCGGATTTATCGCAAACAATATCCAGTGATAGTGGGTTGCGTAGGTTGTTTTCTATCCAGACCAGTAATTCTTTGATATGCGTTTCCTGCGTCACCATTACTTTTCCCAGCCAAAATTGTCCACGGTAATGGTATACAGATTTATTTATAGCGTCCAAAGCGACGACACTATTTTACAAAGGCTAACGAATTCATCACAAACATCACAGATTGTTACTCAAAGTAAAAACCGCCCACCAGGCGTAATGCCCGTCAGTTAAGCACTTTTATGAATATAAATTCATATTTTTGCTTAACAGGATAACGAAGGAATCAGGCTTGCAGCCCTGTTTTCCTTCATCGAGGCCCTGATTTAACGGACTTCGATTCCTTAACTGACCGGCATGAGCGGCTATCAATCAGCTTACTTCACACAGCGCGTACATTGAGATTCCTGGATCTTCTGGAAGAAATCATTACCTTTGTCGTCCACCAGAATAAAGGCCGGGAAATCTTCCACTTCGATTTTCCAGATCGCTTCCATACCCAGTTCAGGATATTCCACGCACTCCAGGCTCTTGATGCTCTGCTGTGCCAGCACCGCCGCCGGGCCGCCAATGCTGCCAAGATAGAATCCGCCGTGCTTGTGGCAAGCATCCGTCACCTGTTGGCTGCGGTTACCTTTGGCCAGCATGATCATGCTGCCGCCGTGTGACTGCAACAGATCGACATAGGAGTCCATACGCCCTGCCGTGGTCGGCCCCAGAGAACCTGAAGCATAGCCTTCTGGCGTTTTGGCCGGCCCCGCATAATAGATCGGGTGATCTTTCACGTACTGCGGCAAACCTTCCCCACGATCCAGACGCTCTTTCAGCTTCGCGTGGGCAATATCACGCCCAACGATGATGGTACCGCTCAGGGAAAGACGGGTAGAAACCGGATATTGCGACAGCTGTTTGAGGATATCGCTCATCGGGCGGTTCAGATCCACCTTGATCGCTTCCCCTTCACCCGCGCGGCGCAGTTCCTGCGGAATAAATTTACCTGGATTATGCTCCAGTTTCTCCAGCCAGATCCCCTCACGGTTGATCTTGCCTTTGATATTACGGTCTGCGGAGCAAGAAACCCCCATCCCCACCGGGCAAGAAGCGCCATGGCGTGGCAAACGCACTACGCGCACGTCGTGAGCAAAGTATTTGCCACCAAACTGTGCACCCAGGCCCAAATTCTGGGCTTCTTTCAGCAGTTCCTGTTCCAGCGCCACATCGCGGAATGCCTGGCCATGCTCGTTGCCTTCGGTCGGCAGCGCATCATAGTATTTGGTTGAAGCCAGCTTCACGGTTTTCAGCGTGGCTTCCGCCGAGGTGCCGCCAATCACGAAGGCCACGTGGTACGGTGGGCAAGCCGCGGTACCCAAAGTACGCATCTTGTCGACCAGATAGTCTTTCAGCTTACCCGGTGACAGCAGTGCCTTGGTTTCCTGATACAGATAGGTTTTGTTGGCCGAACCACCGCCCTTGGCGATGCACAGGAATTTATACTCGTCACCATCTACGCTGTAGAGGTCGATCTGCGCAGGCAGGTTGCTGCCGGTATTGACCTCTTGGTACATATCCAACGCAGCGTTTTGCGAATAGCGTAGGTTGTCTTCGATAAAGGTGTTGTACACCCCACGCGACAGGGCTTCTTCGTCCCCGCCACCGGTCCAGACGCGCTGACCCTTTTTACCCATGATGATCGCCGTGCCGGTATCCTGGCAGGTCGGCAAAATACCCTTGGCGGCGATTTCTGAGTTACGCAAAAATTGCAGCGCAACGTACTTGTCGTTCTCACTGGCATCTGGGTCATTGAGGATATCCGCCACCTGCTGCTGATGCGCTGGGCGCAGCATGAACGAGGCATCGTGGAAAGCGTGCTGGGCTAGCAGGGTCAGGGCTTGCGGGTCAACCTTGAGCACTTCCTGACCGGCAAATTCGCCGACGGAAACGTGGTCACGGCTTAGCAGATAGTATTCGGTATCGTCTTTCTTCAGCGGGAACGGATCTTGATAATGGAACGGTTTATTCGACATTGATCTCTCACTTGCAACATCAGCTGCGTTAAATTCACACTTACCCAGCGTGCTCGGGGCGCGCTGCGTCAAAAAAACTCCCCACACCTTACGTATTTTTAGGTAGTCAGTTATTGCGCCAAATCGCAAATTAACCTCTATTAACGTAGGGATATAGTGCTGGCGATGTTTTTCTGACCTCATCCGGTGAGAACTGCGGGTACAGACTCATCATGCACGGATTATTATCCCGCAGTTAACACAATGATTACAATCTATGTGAGTCGATCAGCTTATCATTGTGGGAAAATAGCTGCGCCGCCCCAGAAACGATTTCCTTGCCGCTCCCGTTGCCAGCCGTCGCATCATTGCTTAAGCTAGCGCCACTATGAACAGAGTAAGAATCCCTATAGCGCTGCAACAGGCGGTAATGCGCTGCCTGCGAGACAAGTTGCAGCTGGCGCAGCAGCATTTTGCCGTCGAGTTCCCAGAACCAAAGATCCTGTATCAACAACGCGGCACCAGCGCGGGTACCGCCTGGCTGCAAGCCTGGGAAATCCGCCTCAATCCGGTGCTGCTGATGGAAAACCAACAGCCGTTTATCGACGAAGTGGTCCCCCATGAGTTGGCTCATCTGCTGGTCTTCCGCCAGTTTGGCCGTGTGCCACCGCATGGCCGGGAATGGCGCTGGATGATGGAAAGCGTATTACAGGTTCCCGCCAGCCGTACCCACCAGTTTGAAACCCGTTCGGTACAGAGCAAAACCTTTCCCTACCGCTGCCATTGCCAGCAACATCAACTAACCCTGCGCCGCCATAATCGAGTGATGCGCGGTGAGAGCGAATACCGCTGCCGCCAGTGCGGTGAAAAACTGACATTTTCCGGTTAGTCAAAGCCGTTAAAAAAAATATTTATAAGAAAAAACAATCTACTACCTACAGTTGCTACCGCCGGAGACTTCCGTTACCCTGCCTGCCTTTCCAATTTTGAGCTGTTTTGGAATATGCATCGCAAAATTTTATTCATGGTCGTATTAACGGCCTCCAGCGGCACGCTAGCCAAAGGAATTAATAACTTTACCCAGGCCAAGGCTGCCGCTGCCAAAATCAACCAGGGTGCCCCCGGCAGCTTTTACTGTGGCTGCAAGATCGACTGGCAAGGTAAGAAAGGCATTCCCGATCTCAATAGTTGCGGCTATCAGGTACGTAAAAATGCCCAACGCGCCGGGCGTATCGAGTGGGAGCATGTGGTTCCGGCTTGGCAGTTCGGCCATCAGTTGCAGTGCTGGCAGCATGGTGGACGTAAAAACTGCAATAAAGATCCGGTTTATCGCCAGATGGAGATCGATATGCACAACCTGCAACCCGCTATCGGCGAAGTCAACGGTGATCGCAATAACTTTATGTACAGCCAGTGGCGTGGCGGTGAAGGGCAATACGGACAGTGCCAGATGAAGGTAGACTTCAAGAACAAGCAGGCTGAGCCACCGGCCCGTGCGCGAGGCGCAATCGCCCGCACCTACTTCTACATGCGCGATCGCTACCAACTGCCGCTTTCACGCCAGCAAACCCAGCTGTTTGAAGCCTGGAACAGGCTGTATCCGGTCAGCGCCTGGGAATGTCAACGTGAAGAACGCATCGCCACGGTGCAAAGGAATCACAACCCTTATATTCAACAAGCTTGTCAGCAGCAAAAAGGCTGACCTACTATAGTGTTTTCGCGTTGCCCTCTGGCAGCGCCGTTTCATTGAGCCAGGATCTGACAATCATTATGCGTAAACCCCGCATTTACCATCCAGAGCCCTTGAGCGCCAGTGCAGAAATTGCATTGAGCGAGGATGCCGCCAATCATGTCGGCCGCGTGCTGCGGATGAGCGCCGGGCAGGCACTACAACTGTTCGATGGCAGCAACCAGGTATTTGAGGCAGAAATCACCCGGGTGGACAAAAAGAACGTGCTGGTTCAGGTCAACGCCGGGCAACAGGAAGATCGCGAATCACCGCTCAATTTACATCTTGGCCAGGTGATCTCCCGTGGCGAAAAGATGGAATTCACCATCCAGAAATCCATTGAGTTGGGGGTGAACGTAATCACTCCGCTATTTTCCGAACGCTGCGGCGTTAAACTCGACGGTGAACGCCTGGAGAAAAAGCGCCAGCAGTGGCAAAAAATCGCCATTGCGGCCTGCGAGCAATGTGGCCGCAATCGCATTCCGGAAATTCGCCCAGCAATGTCTCTGGAACACTGGTGCGCCGAGCAGGACGAAAGCCTCAAGCTGAACCTGCACCCACGCGCCAGCCAAAGTATCAATACCCTGCCGTTGCCGGTAGTGAGCGTGCGTCTGCTCATTGGGCCGGAGGGCGGATTATCCACCGAAGAAATTGCCATGACCACAGACTATGGATTTACTGATATCCTGCTGGGGCCACGCGTTTTGCGTACAGAAACCACCGCGCTCACCGCAATTACCGCTTTGCAGGTCCGTTTCGGCGACCTGGGCTAAGGACCTGTCTCACAGGTTCGTAAGGAGAAGAGATGATCAAGCTCGGCATCGTGATGGACCCTATCGCATCCATCAATATCAAAAAAGACACCAGCTTTGCCATGCTGCTCGAAGCGCAGCGCCGCGGCTGGGAACTGCATTATATGGAGATGAACGATCTCTATCTGCATGCCGGTGATGGCCGTGCCCACACGCGCCTGCTGAACGTGAAAGAAGATAAAGAGAGCTGGTTCAGCTTTGGCAATGAGCAGGATCTGGCGTTGCAGGATCTGGATGTGATCCTGATGCGCAAGGATCCGCCGTTCGATACTGAATACATCTATGCGACCTACATCCTGGAACGGGCCGAAGTGAAAGGTACGCTGGTGGTCAACAAGCCACAAAGCCTGCGTGACTGTAATGAAAAGCTGTTCACCGCCTGGTTCCCGGAGCTGACGCCAGACACCCTGGTCAGCCGCAGCGCCGCCCATATTCGCAAATTCCACCAGCAGCATGGCGACATCATCCTCAAACCGCTGGACGGCATGGGCGGAGCTTCTATCTTCCGCGTGAAACAGGACGATCCCAACCTGTCGGTGATTATCGAAACCCTGACCGAACACGGCAGCCGTTTCTGCATGGCGCAAAACTTCCTGCCAGCCATCAAGGATGGGGACAAACGCATTCTGGTGGTGGATGGCGAACCGGTGCCTTACTGCCTGGCGCGCATCCCTGCCCAAGGCGAAACCCGTGGGAATCTGGCCGCCGGTGGCCGTGGTGAAGCGCGTCCACTGAGCGAAAGCGACTGGAAAATTGCCCGCGCGGTTGCCCCAACGCTAAAAGAGAAAGGGCTGATCTTTGTTGGCCTGGACGTGATCGGCGATCGCCTTACCGAGATCAACGTCACCAGCCCAACCTGCGCCCGTGAGATCGAAGCCGCATTCCCGGTTTCCGTCACCGGTATGCTGATGGACGCCATTGAAAAACGTCTGGCCGCGAAGTAGGCAGACGACGCGCCCTCTCTCATTGGGAGAGGGCATGTATTTTACTTCCCAATTGAATTAACGCCATGAATTTACAGCACCATTTCCTGATTGCCATGCCCGCGATGCAAGATCCGCGCTTCAAACGTTCGGTGATATACGTTTGCGAACACAATGACGATGGAGCCATGGGATTAGTGATCAACAAGCCCGTGGAACATTTCACCGTGGAGACGGTGCTGGATAAACTCGACATCAAGCCTTCACCGCGCGATCCGGCGATCAGCCTGGATAAGCCAGTGTTCGCTGGTGGCCCGCTGGCCGACGATCGCGGTTTTATTCTGCATACCCCGCGCAAAGGTTTTGGCTCCAGCATTCAGATCTCACCGGCCACCATGATCACCACCTCAAAAGACGTGCTGGAAACGCTCGGCACGCCGGATCAACCCGCCGATGTACTGGTGGCTCTTGGCTATGCGGGCTGGGAAAAGGGTCAGTTGGAACAGGAACTGCTGGAAAATGCCTGGCTAACTGCCGAGGCCGATACCGACATTCTGTTCCACACGCCAATCGCCAACCGCTGGCGCGAGGCAGCCAACCGCCTGGGCATCGATATTCGCAGTATTGCCAGCCACGCAGGACACGCCTGATGACTAACCGCACCATTATCGCCTTCGACTTCGGCACCAAAAGCATCGGCGCAGCTATTGGCCAGGAAATTACCGGCACCGCTCGGGCACTGGCGGCCTTTAAAGCTCAGGACGGTGTACCTGACTGGCAGAAGATCGAACGCCTGCTGAAAGAGTGGCAGCCAGACCTGGTGGTGGTTGGTTTACCGCTGAATATGGATGGCACCGAACAGCCACTGACCGAACGAGCGCGTAAATTTGCCAACCGCCTGCATGGCCGCTTTGGTGTGCAGATTGCCCTGCATGATGAGCGCCTGAGCACCGTTGAGGCACGGGCAAATCTGTTTGACCATGGGGGGTTCCGCGCATTGGATAAAGGCAGCGTCGATTCCGCCTCTGCCGTCATTATTCTGGAAAGCTGGTTTGAGCAACAGCCGGGCTGATTTTCCGTGCCGGGGCAAAGCGGCTGAACATGATCGCGCCAGCCGTCGGCACCATATCCTGCTCAGATTCAGGCAACTCAAGCGTATCCGGTAGCTCAAAGCTGTCCAACGTGAGGCTGTTTATGCGGTACGGCGTCAGATTACTTATCAGCGCATAGCCCCGCCAATCGGTAGTTACACCATACTGATTATCAACCCCGATCCCCGGCGTACCCGGTACGCTGACGATAGCTATCGTATCTCCTAACGTCTGCCCCAGCGTGATCCCTTCCTGATGCGCCATCAGGCTACCGGAAAGCTCCAGATTCTGCTGGCGATACCCTTTACCTTGAGAATAGCCGCCCCGCAACTCGCCAGCGTTATATTGATAATTGGCGCTCACATCCTGGCTGTTGCCGTATCGCTGGCTCTGACTGGTGCTGACGTTGTAGCTCAGGCTATAGTCGGAAAGCATGGTTCCGCTGACGCCAATCCTCCTGCTGTCGGTCTGCTCGTTAGCCAGCGTATGATCGTAGTTAAGCTTCATGCGGGGTGCGCCCAGTGCGCTCAACGGCAGCGAGAGAGAAAGCCCCAACTGTGCCTGCTCTTTACCATAAGAGGGGCGGTTATATTCCGCATACAGCGCAACATCTACCTTACCCAGGCTGGCGCTGAAGCCCATCTCGACGCTGGTCTCACCTCTTTGATTACCCCGCGTGGCCTCTCGAACCAACGTCAGGTAAAGGCTGTCTGAATCGGGCAGATACTGGTTATAGCGCGCCTCCAAGCGATACTTTTTTTCCTCGTCAAAGTCACCGACAAAAATGCCGTCTTCCCAGTCCCACCAATAGGTGCTCTGCTGCTCTATCGCCTCGCCAAACGTACGATAACGCTGCCGCGGATAGTATTGCGCCATCAGGCTGAGGGAAGACTCCCAGGCTGGGAAAGCCTTCGCGTAGCGGACACGCGCCATACCACCGGTATCCGGTGTTAAGCGCCTTGGCTGCTGAGCGACAGAGAACGTGTAATCCACCGAGATCGCTCCCCACTGATTTAGGCTCTTGCCAATCCCGGCCGCCACACTGCGATAAATATCAGCCCCTTGCAAACCACCATACAGCGTAACCTTTCCCGGTAACCCGTAGCTGAGTGACGCCTGCGCAAAGCTCGGCTGCTCCTCTTCCATGCCGTAATAGGGTTGGTATTTACCCACCGTGGCGTCGTAGCGCCACTGACCGGCGTAAACCAGGTTGGGCATAGAGGAGTAAGGTATTTTTCGTTCAGTTTCGGTGCTATCGCTTTCCCGTATTGTGACGGTAAGATCCCCCTCCAGCGCGGGCGGATAGACATCTTTCAACACAAAAGCACCAGGGGAAACAAACGTTTGGTAGATCACTTCACCGTTCTGCCGCACTCTCACTTCCGCGTTGCTGCGGGCGAAACCTCGGACCCAGGGCGAGAATTGCCGTAGGCCATCAGGTAGCATCCGGCTATCTGACACCAGGCTCATGCCACGGAAGCGGACGTTGTCGAACAAAGCCGACGGCGTTTCGCTGTCGCCTACGGTCAGTGTGGCGCGCCAGGCTTTGATATCGCGATAAGCCAACGCCTTTTCAGTGTGCCAGGTCGGCTCCCCCCAGGTATCTTTCTGATAAACGGGTTGATAACGCAGTCGCCAGGGGCCGATGTTGGCCCCGGCGGTAACATCGGCATACAGGCTGTCGTGGCGTTGCGCAGCGCGATAGTTTTCACCTGCATAATGGCCATAATTAAGCTGGTAGTTAACAAATGCCGCATTGATACCATCATCCCAGCGACCTGCCAGCTTGCTGTCACCTAATATCCCAGCCGGGATATCCACCGTCAGCAGTTGCGCTATAGGCTCGTAAAATACTTTTATTTTTCGCGCACTCAATACGTCGGGCAGAATACAGCCCTCAGGGGTCGTTTCCATCACCATCGCGGCTTCACGTATCCCCCACTCACGTAGCAATGGGGCATTAATACACGGCTGCTCATCCCGCCCCAAATTAACGGCTACCTCGCCCTTAAAGTTATCGTTAATAATGAGATAAACGTTATTTATTTCAGCCCTGGCACCGTTAACCAACAGGCCTAACGACATAATGGCAATATGAAAAGTGGGTTTCATTCGTTCCCTGAGTACTAACCACAATATTTACTCAACACAAAAAGAGGCGCATCTGCGCCCCTTAAATACCAAATCATGGCTGCTTATTTCTGTGCTGCCGCCAGTTCAGCACGAGCCTGCTTCAGCTCTTGTTTGATTTCTTTTACGTCAGCCTGCTTTTCTTGCAGTTTTTTCTGGTACTTAGCCACTTTCTTGGCGTCGCCTTTAGCCTGAGCTTCGCGCAGGTCGGCTTTAATTTCCTGAACGTCTTGCTGCTTGTCAGCCAGTTTCTGTTCCAGCTTGGTGACTTTCTTCTGAGCGTCCTGCAGCACGCTGCCGTTGGTGCAATGGGCATTCACTTCGCTCAGCGCGCGCTTCAGACCCGCTACGCGGTTGTAGTTACCATACTTCTCAGCCTGCTGGATCTGATATTCGATCGCAGCACGTTTTGCGTTACAGTCATAAGCCGCATTAGCCATGGTAGAGAAGCTGGCACCCAGAACCAAAACCAGTGGCAGAACCGCTAATTTAGTTATTTTTTTCATAATGTTATCCTTAAACGTCACTACACATGGGGAACACCGCGCCCCCCTTCCTGTGCGGCAAAGAATAAGATGAAACGGATTACCTTAAAATCTACAGAAGCCTTAATCACTCTGTAGGAAGGGACTATTCTCCTGTAGTCCGTTGTACTTTCCTTAGGGTATTGAGCATCCGTTGCGCTTCTCCCAGCACCGCCGTTGCGGTTGCCTGCGCGGGGTTGTCATGCAATGCCTGACAAGCTTGATTCAGACTTTTAGCATTCACCAACCGGGCCGCGCCGGCCAATTTATGGGCCAATGCCCGTATGCTTATCAGATCCATCGGTTGCTGCTGAATGTCTACGGCAAGCTGCGTGTAGTCTTCATGCAAGCAATCCAGCAAGGTTTGGATGAACTCTTGCAATACCTTTGGCTGGCGCAATTCCACTGGCAACTCTTCCACGGCAAATGCGGGTTCCTCTTCACTTTGCCCCGCCTCAGTCAGTGGCAGCGTAGACAATTTCGCTTTTAATATGCTCAGGTTAACCGGCTTAAACAGGCAGTCATCCATTCCGGCCTGCAGACAAGCCTCACGTGCACTTTCTTGCGCATTGGCCGTCAGCCCCCAGATCACCGTAGGAACGGACTGCTGTTCACGCTCGCTATGTCTGATTTGACGGCTCAGGCTGTACCCATCACGTTCAGGCATCTGGCAGTCGGTGATGATCAGGTTGAAGCTCTCCCGCGCCAACAACTGCAGAGCCTGCTCCCCGTCCCCAACCGCAATGGACCGATGGCCAAGAAAATGTAACTGTTGGGTCAATAACATTCTGCCCGCAGGATGATCTTCAACGATCAGTACCCGCAGTTGGGATGCAGCCACCGGGGTTGGTTCCTCCAGAGGTGTTTGAGAGGAGAATTTCAGCAATCTCGGCACCGAAAGTAGCACGGTGACGTCGCTGCCAATACCCACCTCGCTGTTCAATACGATGGTCCCCCCCATCATCTCCACCAGCTTGCGGCAAATATACAGCCCAAGCCCCGTCCCGCCAGTCTCCCCATTGCTCTGAGTAAAGGGCTGGAAAAGGCGCTCTTGAGTGACAGCATCAATCCCCTTGCCAGTATCAGAAACCCGTAGCCGCAGATCCGCTCGTTCTTCGCTAATTTGATCGACCGCGACGCTGAGCGTGACCTGCCCTTGCTCGGTAAATTTGATGGCATTACTCACCAGGTTGGATAGCACCTGCTTAAAACGCATGGGATCAATTAACACATCGCCGGTGATCTCCGCATCAATATCCAGCCTGAACGCTAAACCTTTTTGTCGTGCCACACCGTCAAATAGCATCGCCACGGCTTCAATCAGGCGACGGATATCTGCACGTTGTGGATGCAGGATCAGACGATCCGCCTCAATGCGTGAGATATCAAGAATGTCACCAATCAAGGCAAGCAGAGAATGTGCGGACTCATGTGCAACACTCAGCAATTCTCGATCTAAAGTTTCCTCCCGTTGCGGGCAGTTCAGCAACAGTTCCAACATGCCGATAATGGCATTGAGCGGGGTGCGGATCTCATGGCTCATGGTGGCCAGGAAGGTGGTTTTAGCCCGGTTGGCACTGTCAGCACGCTCTTTCGCCTGCTGTAACTGCGTAATCAGGCGATCGCGTTCGGTCACGTCGAACCACCCTCCGATTTTACCTTCGGCACGCTGATCTTCAGTAATCAGCAATTGGCCCCACTGCTGCAAAGTGCGCGACTGACCTCCCAACTGCATAACAGATAAAACCTGTTCCTGTTCACCGCCCCGACCAATATCCATCGTAACAGGCAGTTGCAGTGGGTAGTTTTCCAGTGAGCTACCGATCACCGTCTCTGCGGGAACATTGATGGCATCAAAAAACGGTGTGTTCGCCATCACTATCTGGTCTTTCAGATTGGTGATGTAAATCGGCAAGGGCACGCTATCGATTACCGCCTGACAACGCTGTACCAGGCGGCGCTTACTTCGCAACCGGCTGATAAACAAGGCTATCACCAACACGGTCAGCAACAGAGCGATCGGTAACCACGTTGTGGAATAACCGTCGGCAGGCAATGTTCCATCACCCTGGCTCCCTTCAAGCAAGTAGGTATTGTTATACCAATTGCTGGTCATCGCATGGATATCCTCTGGGGGTATATTCAGCAATGCCTTATCGAGGATGGTGGCCAGCGGGTATTCATTACCAGATACCCCAATGACAAAACGGGCGGGTTCAGCATCCAGAGCACTCAGAATACTCAGTCCTGAGGAGGGATTTCGGGCCAGAAAATAATCGGCGCTGATCATCGGCAATACCAGAGCCTCCACCTTCCCTGATCTTAACGCCGCAATACCAACCTGTGGCGAGCTTACGCCAATCACCCGGCTAGCGGGATACTGTTCCTGTAGCTGAGCCCGTAAAGGATGCCCTGCAACCAGAGCAATCAACTGTGGAGGATCATGCTTGATTTGCTGCGGGATGCCCACCAACACCCAGGAATTAAATAAATAGGAACGCGTCGTCAACAAACCGTTAGGCCAGATTGCATCCAGCGTTACACCAGCCACAATGTCGGCTTTGCCCGCCTTGATGGCATTCAACGAGTCTTGTAACGAGTCTGCGCGAATAATCTCGAACTTCAGACCGGTACGGCTGGAGATAGCATCCATCACATCTGCAGTCAGACCACGGAACTCGCCCTGCACATCGAAGAAACCTAAAGGAGCAAAATCACCGTTGACCACCACCCGCACGCTGGGGTGCTCCTCAACCCACTTTCTTTCCAGAGAGGTTAGCAACAGGTGTTCATCCCCTTGAGACATGGGAATGCCCCCATTCCAACGGCTTTGGATCTCCGCGTGTGTACTTTCGGGGATCGTGGCCAGCACGGCATTCAACACCCGCTGTAAACGCACATTGTTTGGCGCCAGACCAAAAGAAAAACCCTTGATATCCTGCGGTGGTAGCAGTTGCATACGCAGATTATTCAGATTGCCCTGGTTGATAAGATAACGGGCGACTTTGGCATCTCCGATAAAAGCATCCAGCTTTTTAAATGACAACGCCTCCAGCGCCCGGCGAGGGATGTCAAAAACTTGATACTCCTCAGCCGCGAAACGTTCAGTCAGCTTCTGGTTGCCACTATAAAGGCGCTCAATAGCGATGCTTTTTAAAGGATGCTGTTGCAGCAGGCTGTCGGTGCGCATGATCAGCGCCGGGGAGGCAAGCACATAGGGAGCAGAAAGCAGCAAGCCAGGATCGTCATGGCTTTTTACCGCAATATTGCCGATAAGATCCACCGTCCCTGCAGCCAGATCGTGACGTAAGGTTGCGCTATCCTCGTAATAACGCACTTTTATCTGCACATTCAGGTTATAACCGACAGCGCCCAGATAGTCAGCATTGATGCCGCCATAATCCCGCGAACCATTGGTGATATCAAAAGGAGGGTAATTCGGTGCCGCAATGCCGAAAACCAGCACACGTTTGCGGCGCAGCCATTGCCAATCCTCGCTGGTTAAATCAGGCTCAGATAATTGGATCTGGCTGCGGCTAAGCAGGTTAATTTCGCGGAATGCCTGAACTTCTTGTGCAGAAACACCAAAGCAAAAAAACAGCAGCAGGATAAAGAGTTTATTTACCATCATAACACTCATCCTGATGATAAAAATTAACCAACTCCTCAGGATGGCTAACTTTTAATTTTTCCATCAGACGTGTCTTATAAGTGCTAATCGTTTTATTGCTTAGGATCAGGCGATCCGCAATTTCTTTATTGCTAAGCCCCTCGGATAAGTAACGTAACACCGTCAATTCACGATCGGAAAGGCGAGCCAGTATATTCTTATTTTGTAGCGGGGCATTCAACAATGGCAACAGAGTGGTCTGCGGAAAACAAGCATAGCCTTGCAGTACCAATTGGCACAACGGAGCCAATTGACTAATGTCCCGATCTTTGTTGAAGAAGCCAAGAGCGCCGGCCCGCAGCGCTCTTTCTGCATAGCTATCTGCGGGCAGGCTCGTGTAGACAACCACTTTGATGTCACTATCCACTTGGCGAATATGCTGTAGAATCTGCAGCCCATCCATTTTGTTCAGCATGATATCCAGGATCACCAACTGCGGCGTATTTTCCTTTATTCGCGCTAGCGCGTCCAAGCCGTTGGTGGCGGTAAGAATTGAATTATCGCCTAATGGAGATAAAATTGCTTTCACAGCGAAACAAATTGCGGGGTGATCATCAACAATCAACCAGGCACCCATAAGAATATCCTTATCCTATACCTAAAAACAACATCCCAAAGATTGCTGCTTATACTGCAACACGGTTCGCTCTTGAGTTACTAATATACTTCGTTCTCGCACGCAACCACAGCGCTATTGACTACAATTAAAAAATAAGGGGGAAAATAGTTAATCGATTGTGGCATTATAATATTCCCTGCGCAACACGCTGTTGCAGACCCTGCTCAAAAGTTTGCATGCCGGACTGCGCACCGGTTTGCAATACGCTGGCCAACTGATGGGTTTTGCCTTCGCGGATCATGCAGCTTACCGCCGCCGTGGCCGTGAGGATCTCGTAAATGGCAACACGCCCTCCACCGGGCTTGCTCAGCAGCTTTTGCGCGATCACCGCCTGCAGGCTGTTGGCCAACTGGGCCCGAACATAGGCTTTCTCTTCCGCCGGGAATACATCCACCAACCGTTCCACCGCCTGCGCCGCGCCGCGGGTATGCAGGGTAGCCAGGACTAAATGACCGGTTTCTGCCGCGGTCAACGCCAGCCGAACGGTGGTAGTATCACGCAGCTCCCCCAGCAGAATCACGTCTGGATCTTCACGCAGTGCGGCCCGCAGCGCATCGTCAAAACTGTGGGTATCCCGCCCTAACTCCCGTTGCTGGATTAAGGAACGCTGGCTACGATGGATGAATTCGATAGGATCTTCCAGCGTAAGGATGTGGCGGCGTTGATGCTGATTAATAAAGTCGATCATCGCCGCCAACGTGGTCGACTTGCCGCTGCCGGTAGCGCCGGTGACGAGTATCAAACCATCTTCACGCTGCAGCAACGCCGGAATAATTTCCGGGGTGGTCAGCTCGGCCAACGTTGGGCACTGGCTGGCGATCCTGCGTAGCGCTACGGAGACCCCGGCGTTCTGCAAAAAGAAATTGGCACGCAGCCGGGCACCACCAACCAGGGATAACGCCAGATCGAGCTGCCCCACCTGCTGTAGTTGCTGCCACATCGTCTGCGACAACTGCGTTTGGCACCATGCCGCCATCTGCTGTTGGGTGAGGATTTCCCCACTTTCCACGGCCTGGAGTTCACCATCAATACGTAACATTGGCAGATGGCCGGTACAAAGGTGCAGATCGGAGGCATTATGCTTTACACTAAGAGCCACAAATTCATCGATATCCATATCAATCTCCCGGGTTAATCATGAGCACTATCCAACAGAATCTGCAGGATGTCAGGAGCCGCATCGCAGCGGTCGCTCAAGACTGCGCACGCATTCCAGAAGAAGTGACCTTGCTTGCAGTCAGCAAAACCAAACCTGCGGAGGCGATCGCACAAGCCATCGCCGCAGGCCAGCACGCGTTCGGCGAAAACTACGTGCAGGAAGGGGTGGACAAGATCCAGTATTTTGCCCAGCGGCCGGAAGGGGCTGGATTGGAATGGCACTTTATCGGCCCGCTGCAATCCAATAAAAGCAGGCTGGTGGCAGAGCACTTTGCCTGGTGCCACACCGTTGACCGTTTGCGTATTGCCCTGCGCCTGAGCGATCAGCGCCCCGCAGAAATGCCGCCGTTAAACGTGCTGATCCAGATAAATATCAGTGACGAACAGAGTAAATCTGGCATTGTATTGAGTGAGTTGCCTGCGCTGGCTGAGGCAGTCGCCTCATTGCCTAACCTGTGCCTGCGTGGGCTGATGGCCATCCCGGCCCCGGAACATGACTATCAGCGCCAGTTAGCGATATTTGGCCAGATGAACGACGCTTTCCAACAGCTCAAGCAGCGCTATCCGCAGGTGGATACGTTGTCGATGGGCATGACAGATGATATGCAGGCCGCGATTGCCGCTGGCAGCACGATGGTGCGTATCGGCACCGCAATTTTTGGCGCCCGTGACTACTCGCACACCACCGTATAACGAGGATTTGATGCAACATCGCAAAATTACCTTTATTGGGGCCGGAAATATGGCCCGCGCCATCATTGCTGGCCTGGTCGCCGGTGGCTATCCGGCAGCCGCCATCAGCATTTGCGCGCCATCAGCAAAAAACCGTGACGCCCTGGCCGCCGAATATGGCATCAACAGCAGCGCAGACAACATCAGCTGTGCAAAACAGGCCGACGTCGTGGTCCTGGCGGTGAAACCGCAAATGATGGCGCAGGTTTGCTTACCTTTACAGGAACAGGTCGATTTCTCCGGTAAACTGGTGCTGTCGATCGCCGCCGGTATTCTGGTGAGCCGTTTCTATCAAATGCTCGGCGAAGGCTTGAATATCGTGCGCATCATGCCCAATACCCCTTCACTGGTCGGTAAAGGCATGAGCGGGCTGTATGCTCCCGAGCAGGTTAGCCAACAGGATCGTGATTACACTCGCGACCTGATGAGCTCGGTGGGTAAAGTCTGCTGGGTCGATGACGAAAACGGCATCAATGGCGTGATCGCCGCCGCAGGCAGCGCACCGGCCTATTTCTTCCTGTTTATGGATGCTATGCAACAGGAAGCCGAACGTATGGGATTCAGCAGCCAGGCGGCACGCGATCTGGTGCAACAGGCCGCTATTGGTGCTGCGGCATTGGCAGCCGCCAACCCGGAGATCTCGCTAGCCACGCTGCGTGAACAAGTGACCTCCAAAGGGGGCACTACCGCCGAGGCGTTGCGGGTATTCAACGAACAACGGTTGCCAGAAACCGTTGCTAAAGCCATGCAGGCAGCCGTTTCCCGTGCGCAAGAAATGGAAAAATCATTTTAACTATGCCCGATGAGTTTCAGGCCGCCACGGTGGTCTGCAAACCAAGGGGATAACCCAGAAGTTAAGGAGAAGGGTAACTTACATGCTAACGCTGACTTTCCTGGTCAAGACCGTCGTTGATATTTACGTGATGGTGCTGCTGTTGCGCATCTGGATGCAACTGACGCGCACCGACTTTTATAACCCGTTTTCGCAGTTTGTGGTGAAAATCACCCAGCCGATCGTCGGCCCACTGCGCCGCATTGTTCCTTCGATGGGGCCGGTAGATAGCGCCTCATTGCTGTTGGCGTTCCTGCTGATGACCGTCAAATATCCGCTACTGCTGCTGATCCAGAGTGGAACCTTGTCACTCAGCCTGTATAACTTGCTGTTTGGCCTGATTTCTCTGATCAAATCCGTCGGCTACCTGATCTTCTGGGTGATGATCATTCGCGCCTTGATGAGTTGGATCAGCCAGGGCCGCAGCCCGATTGATTATGTGATGTTCCAGCTTACCGAGCCGTTGATGGCCCCTATCCGCCGCGTGATCCCGGCGATGGGTGGGATTGATTTCTCCGCGATGGTAGTGATCCTGATCCTGTATTTGATCAACTACCTGGGAATGGATCTGTTTGGCGAGCTCTGGTTCCTGCTGTGAGTGCAGTTACCCCGCAGCTGGACGGGCTGGTGGTCAGGCTTTATATTCAGCCCAAAGCCAGCCGCGACCAGATTATTGGCCTGCATGGCGACGAGATAAAAGTCGCCATCACCGCACCGCCGGTTGATGGCCAGGCCAATACCCATCTCATCAAGTTTATCGCCAAGCAGTTTAAGGTGGCGAAGAGCAACGTGATCATCGAGAAAGGCGAACTGGGGCGGCACAAGCAATTGCGCATCCACAACCCGCAACAGATCCCTGACGTCATCGCGGCGCTGATCGAATAATTTTCAAGGTATCTAATATGCAAAAAATCGTTCTTGCCACCGGCAACCCCGGCAAAGTGCGTGAACTCGCCGAGCTGCTGGCCGATTTCGGCTTTGACGTGGTGGCACAAACCGAGCTTGGCGTAGACTCTGCCGAAGAAACCGGCCTGACGTTTATTGAAAACGCCATTCTCAAAGCCCGCCATGCCGCACAGATCACCGGCCTGCCGGCGATTGCCGACGATTCAGGTCTGGCGGTCGATGCCTTGGGCGGCGCTCCGGGTATTTACTCTGCCCGCTACGCCGGTTTAGAGGCCAGTGACCAACAAAATCTGGACAAGCTGCTGGTGACGTTGAAAGACGTACCTGAAGGCAAGCGCAGTGCTCAATTCCATTGTGTGCTGGTGTATATGCGTCATGCAGAAGATCCTACCCCGCTGGTATTCCACGGTTGCTGGAACGGTGAGATCACTTTTGAAGCGGCCGGCGTTGGCGGCTTTGGTTACGATCCGATCTTCTATGTGCCAGAGTTGGGCTGCACAGCAGCAGAGCTGACGCGGGAAGAGAAAATTGCCATTTCCCACCGTGGCAAGGCGTTGAAGTTGATGTTGGAAGCGATGCGTAATGCCAGCTAACAGCGTACAACTGCCACCACTCAGCTTGTACATCCATATTCCCTGGTGCGTACAAAAGTGCCCATACTGCGATTTCAACTCGCATGCCTTAAAGGGCGAAGTGCCGCACCAGGAATATGTCGATCATCTGCTGGCGGATCTGGATGCCGATTTGCCACTCGCCAGCGGTCGTTCAATCAGCACCATCTTTATCGGCGGCGGTACGCCGAGCCTGTTGAGTGCCGAAGCCATGCAAGCACTGCTGGATGGCGTGCGGGCGCGTATTCACGTCGCTGATGACGCCGAAATCACCATGGAAGCCAACCCAGGCACCGTGGAGGCCGATCGCTTCAGCGGCTACCAACGCGCCGGGGTGAACCGCATCTCGATTGGCGTACAAAGCTTTAGTGCCGAGAAGTTAACCCGTCTGGGGCGTATTCATGGCCCGGATGAGGCCAAACGCGCGGCGCATCTGGCAACCGGCCTTGGCCTACGCAGTTTCAATCTGGACCTGATGCATGGCCTGCCGGATCAGTCACTGGAAGAAGCGCTGGACGATCTGCGCCAGGCTATCGCCCTTAATCCGCCACATCTGTCATGGTATCAGCTCACCATCGAGCCAAATACCCTGTTCAGCTCACGCCCGCCAGTATTGCCGGATGATGACGCGCTGTGGAATATCTTTGAACAAGGGCATGAACTGCTGAGCGCCGCCGGCTATCAGCAGTACGAAACCTCGGCCTACGCCAAACCGGGTTATCAGTGTCAGCACAACCTCAACTACTGGCGCTTTGGCGACTATCTGGGGATTGGTTGTGGCGCACACGGCAAGCTGACCTTTGCCGATGGCCGCATACTGCGCACCGCCAAAACCAAGCATCCGCGCGGCTTTATGCGGGGTGACTATCGGGACAAGTTGCATGAAGTCGAGGCGCACGATCGGCCATTCGAGTTCTTTATGAACCGTTTCCGTCTGCTAGAAGCGGCACCACGCGCCGAGTTCACCCACTACACCGGGCTGGACGAGAGCGTGATCCGTGCGCCATTGGACGAAGCATTGGCTAAAGGCTATCTGCTGGAAACGCCAGAGTATTGGCAAATCACCGAGCATGGCAAACTGTTCCTTAATTCGCTGTTGGAACTGTTCTTGCCGGAGGAATAGTTTAAGCAGAATTGCGGGCTCATGTAGGAGCGCCCATGCTGCCCAGGCAGCAAAAAAGGTTCCGTCGGGTTAGGAGTGCAACTCTTAAAGCAACGGAACCCTTTAACATCAGGCTTTAATTCAACGCCTTAACCAGATCCTTGCGCTGGGTTTCCAGCGCAGTGACGCGGTTGCACACGTCGCGACCAAAGTTCTGGAAGTCCTGCTCCTGATTGTTCCATTCGTTCTTGATAGCCTGCTGTAGCCCCCCCAGGTTGCCCATGATCGCCTGCAACGGGTTGCCATTGCTGTTGGCGACCTGCTTGACGCCCATTTCATTCAGGCTGTCCTGCAATACGCCGCCCATGCTCTGCTGCACGATATTGCGGCCATCCTGCTCCACCTGAGCGATCGCCTTGTGGTGGAACGTGAGGCCGTCGCTGCGGTGTTCAATGATACGGTTCATCTGTTGCTTCAACTGATCGTTGAGCGTGGTCAAGCGGTTGCGTACATTGCTGTCTGTGCCCAACTGCTGAACAATGACTTTATCCAGCGCTACCCGCGCCTTTTCCAGATGCTGCTGCGCGCCCTGATCGATCCAGGGCAAATCTTTACGCAATGCGTTCTGGTAGCTGAACGCCTTCTGGCGCTGGCTATCGTTCAGGCTCAGCGCTTTGCCATCACGAGTGACATCGCCATCGGCGGTGATTTGCAGATTACCGCTGGCACCTACCACCTGTACGGTCTGCGGGCTGATAATCACGTCGTCCTGTGGTCTGACGCTGCACTGATACTCGGCATGCGCTTGTGAAGCCGTTAACAACAGCAAGGCCAATCCGGTTCTCTTTAACATAGTTTCTCCTGACTCCCTTCCAACCGCATCCGCGATGGAATTAAAAAATCGAACGGCTAATGCGTTGAGACAACAGTTCTAGCGCCGCAGTTCCCGCCAATGAGTTACCGGACGCATCCAATTCCGGCGACCAGACGACAATCGACAGTTCATCAGGGACGATGGCGATGATACCGCCGCCCACTCCAGACTTGCCCGGCATGCCAACACGATAGGCAAACTCGCCTGCGCCATCATACATGCCGCTGGTCATCATCAAGGCGTTAATTTGCCGGGCCTGCAAGGGGCTGATCACCTCTTCACCACTCAGCGCTCGCCCTTGATTGGCCAGGTAGACAAAGCTGCGTGCCAGCTCAACGCAGCTCATACGTAACGCGCAGTAGTGAAAATAGGTTTGCAGCACGGTCAGCACGTCATTGTCGAAGTTACCGAACGACTTCATCAGATAGGCGATGGCGGCATTGCGGTCGGAATGCTCAAATTCGGAGCGCGCCACGCGAATGTCATACGACAGGTCATCAACGCCTGCCAGTTGGCGCACCACTTCCAGCATCCGCTGCTTGGGAGCACTAAGCCGGGTTTGCAGCATATCGCATACCACCAGCGCTCCGGGGTTGATAAACGGATTGCGCGGTTTACCCTGCTCCATCTCCAACTGCAGCAACGAATTAAACGGCAGGCCAGAGGGCTCTTTCCCCACCCGCTGCCAGATTTCACCTTCCTGATAACGCGTTAGCGCCAGCGTCAGGCTCAATACCTTGGAGATCGACTGGATCGAAAAGCGCTCCGTCGCGTCCCCGGCCTGAAACAGCTCACCGTCAACGGTACAGACGGCGATCGCCAGCCGATCGGCGGCGACTTCTGCCAAAGCGGGAATATAGTCTGCAACCTTGCCTTGCCCAATCAACGGGCGTACCTGTTGCAGGATCTCTTCCAGCAACGCGTTATCTAATGTTGTTACCACCGCGCTCACTACTCCAGAAAGGACACCAGATAAAACAAAGGTGCCATTAAGGCACCTTCGACAATGCTAATCGGACGGGATCAATCCCACCAGATGTCGAACAGATCGCTGGTTTTCACATCGCTCAACTTGCGTGCTTCCAGCCAGTTTTTGATCAGCTCACGGTGTTCTTCGGTACAATGACCAATCTTCTGCAGGCAGATCAAACCTTCCCACTGCAGATAGCCACTGCCGTCAAACGCCAGGCCGTTCGGCTCGATCACTTCATCGATAAACGCGTCCAGAGTGCTGTCGATATCTTCAACGGCAGTCCCTTCAGCAAAACGCCAGGCGACGGAAAAGCCCAGTTCCTGAAACTCTTCGATATGTAACTTTTTACGTAAACGACGACTACGGTTCTTAGCCATTATTCCATCCTATTTGATTTTTATGGTATTTTTAAGCGCTATGACTAAAATCTCAATTTTAACCTACATTTAATTAACCATATGAATTTACGGTATTTTTCTGTTATGAGTACCAACCTCAATCATTCTATCCATTTTACCCTCTCCGGCCTCAGCTTGCCACTGCTAGGACGCGCTTAGACCATTAGCATAATTTCACCTAGCTTAGTGGCATCAATGGCAACACCTCTCACTCAAACCAACACCGCCTTACATTCAAAGCCGCTGGTGAAACTCAGATCGTTGTTGATGCGTTGATAACCAACGGCCTATCCGCCGATTGCTCAAGGAATGTCATCCTGATAGCTGTCATACCTTGCGGTATTGCTTAACGCTATGTTAAAAATAGCAATTAAATGTAATGCCAGTAATAATTAGGAGCCATGACTATGACATTTATTGCTATAGACCGGCTTTGTTGAATAAATAGGATTTAGATAACAGATCCTCCTGTCAGTCATTTTCTCAGACAATCCGTACACTTTCTGGCATGCCTCCATGCGTCATTCAATGCACGGATCATGGCCATAGCCTCACCGACCTGCGCATCATAGTCACGCAGCGTGAGGCGAAAGACGCGTTTGAGCATCAGTACGGTGGAAATAGCTAACGTAGAATAACGTTGTGGACGCCCTCGTGAAGCGGTTTTTGGCTCGTCGTACCAGGCCAGGATGACAGACTCATCAAGCCAGAATGTCAACGAACCCCGATTGACGAGAGCCTTGTTGTCGGTTGCCCAGTTAGTGATCTTGAGCTTTTGCTTTGCCACGGGATACCGCTATAGGATCAGGAATGTGGTGATCTGATCCTGATTGCAGTCAGAAGTTCGATTTATTCAACAAAGCCTGTCAACGGACGCACTTCAAACCTAGCGTCAAGTGTTTGCTTATTTTCCACTGCGGAGATATCGCAAACAGCACGAGTGGAATACCAATCCAAATCAGAGAGTCGGCCACACCAATTCTTCTGGCTAGTTCAACGATAAGGGCGGATACCAACAAATTTATAAAGGTCAACAATGAGGTATTCCGACGGGAGGCAAATAAGTTGCTAGACAACACTTTAGCTGCTGTTTGGGACTGATACACGCCAGCAATGAAATATACGATCCCCAGCATAAGAAACTCAACCCACCGACTAGAGGTGTAATGGCAAAAGGTGAATGTAATGATCAACCCGAAGCATAAGGCAGCTCCGGCAGCTGTCTTGACTCTGTGTTTGAGTAAGCCTCCTAAGCGATAAAAAATGGCACTTGTTGCGAGGCCAGCGCAGATCATCCATTCAGGATGTGAAGTATTATTACCGAACAATGTCGGGATAAGAGACAGGGTGAAATACAGCATTGCTGACCAGGACATCATGGAGAAGACGTTGTAAATAAAGTGGGTGCGAGTGAGCCCCCCCTTCTTCTCCACAATACCTCTGTTTTTTAGTGGCTTCCTGACAAACCCTGTCATCAGAAGAAAACAAACCACACCATAAGCGAGCTGCAGTTTGACCAGAAGCGTAAAAGATGCAAGGGTGATCACCGCTGCGGATAAAAAAGGGATCAACGTCGCAACATATAGCAGCGTCTGATTTCTTAGCCGATAACTTTCTGCAATTTCCTCTTCATTTTCTGAGTTCGCGACCAGCAGCATACAGAATAGATAGATGATCCCGGCGCTAAAACCGGTGACAAAACGTGAAATCAGGAACGACTGTAGACTGGTACTTGAACCGGCTAAGAGAGATCCAGCGCAAAATATTATGCAAAATAAAAGCGCAAAGAGGACATTTTTCCTGCCATTAAGCAAAAAAGCGCCAATGAACTGACCTGCGGCAAGTCCGATCAGATAAGTTGAAAAAAAAACCTGCCCATCTAAGGCAGGTAAACTGAGCTGAAAATAGGGTATTGCAGGCGCTAACAAGTCCATACTTACCGGATTAATTGCAGCCAGTATGACCACTGACATGCGGTAAAAAAACGACATAGGGTACCTGCTAAATATTTGAATAGGATTTCTTCACCAAAATAGCCCTTCTTATCAATGACGGGAATTCACGCGGTGTCGGTAACGCTTCGATTTCAGAGACTGTCAGCCATTTAAACTCGCCCTCAACTTTAATAAGATCGGCCGGCAGCATGCAGAGATAGATCATATCCATGTGCCAGTGGCATCCACCCGTTTTTTCCGGGATTTTCTCGCAAAGTAGGGTGAGCGGTACAGGAAGTTCAGCTACGCTGGCAGGATCTAGGTCCAAAGACTTATGTCCCTGAATCTGGCACGATATAATAGTCGGCGTCACGCCGACCTCCTCGAACACCTCGCGTAACAGTGCCTCCTGTGGCTCCTCATTCTCCTCGATATGCCCCCCGGGATAGAGCCATATCTGCAATTTCTTATGAAAATGCATCAGAATACGATCATGTTCATCCAGAATAATCGCCGAAGCGGTGAAATGCTTAACGCCCTCACGAAGCATAGGATTAAATCTCATTCAGAATGTTGGTTATTTGTTCAATATCCTGTTCTTTAATTCCAGGATGTACAGGGATCTGGATAAGGCGCTGAATCATGTTTTCTGAATTAGGGCAGTGAGCTGAAATATGGCTGTAAACCTCGCGCTTGTAAAACACGTTATAACCATATTTGACTTGATCAATAACGATACCAGCATTGTTCACTCTACGAAGCACAGTTTCTGGATCGGAAACGTCACTGTTCAACTTAAACACTAGATTGTAGTAATTAGGACGCCCATCGCCAAAGCTGAGCTCGTCAAACGGTTGGCCTGACTTCAGTCGTGACTTAACTGCGCCAGCATTGGCCTTGCGAATTGAGACCTGCTCCTCGATATCCGGCAATCGAGCAATACCCAGTGAGGCCTGTAGAGCACCTAACTTGTAGTTCACGCCGGACTTCTTACCTGAAAGGTTTCCCAGCCGGGTAAACATCGTCAGGTTTTGAGCGGTTTCCGGACAGTCTGTAAGTACGAATCCACCTTCTCCGGTCGCTAGGATCTTGCGATCGTGCGTTGAGAAACAACTCATTTCACCAAAAGTGCCGGTAAACTTGTTGCCGAATTTGGTGCCGTGGGCATGCGCACAGTCTTCAATCAAGGGAATACCATGTTCTGCCAGGATATTGCGAGTTTGGTCCTGATTGAAGGGATAACCCCATATTAATCGTGCTTACTTCAGTTCCTGTACTGACTAAAGAGTAAACACTGATGATGTGAACACTGGATCTATTCATTGCTTTTAACGTAGATTTTTCCAGAACCACTTTTTGTTTTTGCACTGCCCTTGCCAGTAATACCATTATTTCATTCCTTTTTTATAGCAGACTCGGTATTAATGCATTTTTTTATGAAGAAAATATTTCAGATTTAATATTCCTACGGCTTTGTTGAATAAATCGAACTTCTGACTGCAATCAGGATCAGATCACCACATTCCTGATCCTATAGCGGTATCCCGTGGCAAAGCAAAAATTCAAGATCACTAACTGGGCAACCGACAACAAGGCTCTCGTCAATCGGGGTTCGTTGACATTCTGGCTTGATGAGTCTGTCATTCAGGCCTGGTACAACGAGCCGAAAACGTCTTCACGAGGGCGTCCACAACATCCTATTTATTCAACAAAGCCCGTTTGTAGTTCAACGCGAGCCTGCGCCAGAGAGATATTGGGGAAGTGACCGACCTTAACTTGGGTGAGTTTGTGAGTAAGGGGACTGGTGTATCGGTAGAAGAAAGTTTTAACTCCGGTAGCGCCACAAGTGGTCCGTAATGTTCGATTTTCGCCTGTGTCAGCTTTGTCTTTGTCACCAGGTGACATCTTTGGTTGACAGTGGTTTTTTCTCTAGTTTTTCCACCTAGTTAGCTCCATGAGTGTCACTGTTACATGGTACTCATGGAGCTAACTAGCAAGCTACTTTTTTACCTACAGTAAAATGTAGGATTCCGTGGTTTTTAGTGAGATCTAATGGGACAACAAGAAATTATAGCCCCCATAAAAATCACTTTTAAATCAACTTAATGAAGCTAAATCCCTGTTGATTCCATTACTAAAAAATGGGTTAGCTACAATAATTAGCCATTATTCCATCCTCTCAAACATCAAATCCCAAACGCCATGTCCCAGACGCTGGCCACGTAATTCAAATTTTGTCAGCGGACGCGAGTCCGGGCGCGGTACGTAATCATTGCTCTCGGAGAGATTACGGTATCCTACGCTGCTGTTCATAACTTCCAGCATATGTTCCGCGTAAGGTTGCCAGTCGGTGGCCATATGGAATACACCACCGACTTTTAATTTGCGCAGCACCAGTTCAACAAACGGCGTCTGTACGATACGGCGTTTGTTGTGGCGCGCTTTGTGCCACGGATCCGGGAAGAACAGCTGCACCATATCCAGTGAAGCATCCGGGATCATATTCTGCAAAACTTCTACCGCATCGTGGCACATCACCCGCAGATTGGCCAACTCCGCCTCATGGGCATCGGCCAGACAGGCACCCACCCCCGGCGAATGCACCTCGATCCCCAGGAAGTTCTGCTGTGGGTTGTTGCCCGCCATGGTGACCAGCGAAGCCCCCATGCCAAAACCAATCTCCAGCACGGTTGGCGCTTCACGGCCAAACAGCGCGGCGATATCGACAGGTTCAGCCTGATATTCCACGCCCATCACCGGCCAATAGTTGTCCAGCGCCTGCTGCTGGCCTTTGGTCAACCGCCCTTGGCGGCGAACAAAACTGCGGATACGGCGCATCGCGCGGCCGTTCTCATCAAATTCTGGGGAGATGACGTCATTAATCATAGTGCTTTCTGTCTATTTGGCTGCCAATTAGGGGAACGCGCATTATGCAAAGATACTTTGCTTTAGCAAGCGTTCATCATCATACCTGATGTGCTACTGCGGAAAGTTCCGGTTTACAGCACCATCACTCTATGCTGCAATCGCGCATCATTATTTATCTGCCGGATAGCGAACTCGCTCATGATGCAAGCGCAACAGTTCTCGCACGTCGTGCTTGACTGGTACCAACGCTATGGCCGCAAAACGCTGCCGTGGCAACTCGATAAAACGCCTTATCAAGTATGGCTCTCTGAGGTAATGCTGCAACAAACTCAGGTCGCCACCGTTATTCCTTATTTTCAGCGCTTTATGGCACGTTTTCCCAACGTGCGTGCCTTGGCTGAAGCACCGCAGGATGAAGTGCTGCACCTGTGGACCGGGCTTGGCTATTATGCCCGAGCCAGAAACCTGCATAAAGCGGCGCAGACCATTGTCGCACAGCACGGCGGTGAGTTCCCGACAACCTTTGAAGAAATCGTCGCTCTGCCTGGCGTAGGCCGTTCAACCGCCGGCGCCATTCTCTCTCTGGCCCAAGGGCAGCACTTCCCGATCCTCGACGGTAACGTCAAGCGCGTACTGGCCCGTTGCTATGCCATAGCTGGCTGGCCGGGCAAAAAAGAGGTGGAAAATCGCCTGTGGGAAATCAGCGAAGAGGTCACGCCGGCAAAAGGGGTTGGCCAGTTCAACCAGGCAATGATGGATCTGGGAGCGATGGTCTGCACCCGTAGCAAACCCAAATGTGAGCTATGCCCGCTCAATATCGGTTGTATTGCCAACGGCAACAGCAGTTGGGCCAACTACCCTGGCAAAAAACCCAAGCAAACCCTGCCGGAAAAAACCGCCTACTTCCTGATGCTGCAACAGGGTGATGACGTCTGGCTGGAACAGCGCCCAAGTGCCGGGCTGTGGGGCGGGCTATTCTGCTTCCCGCAGTTCAGCGCGCGGATCGATCTTGAACTCTGGCTGCAACAACGCGGCCTGCAAGGTAGCCGTTTAGAGCAAATGACCGCCTTCCGCCACACCTTCAGCCATTTCCATCTGGATATTGTGCCTATGTGGCTGAACATCGACAAAGCGGGTAGCGCCATGGATGAGGGTGCCGGTCTCTGGTATAACTTAACGCAGCCACCTTCGGTCGGGCTGGCCACGCCGGTTGAGCGCCTGCTACAGCAGTTGGCCAAACAGTCCCCGACCCAACCCGGTTTATTTGGCAACAGCGCCATTGACGAGGAATTAGCATGAGCAGAACCATTTTTTGTACCTTCCTGCAGCGTGACGCCGATGGGCAAGACTTCCAGCTCTATCCAGGGGAAGTCGGCAAGCGCATCTACAACGAAATCTCCAAGGAAGCCTGGGGAGAATGGATGAAGAAGCAGACCATGTTGATCAACGAGAAGAAGCTCAACATGATGAACGTGGATGACCGTAAACTGCTGGAACAAGAGATGGTCCGTTTCCTGTTCGAAGGACATGAGGTCCACATCGAAGGCTATACGCCGCCGAGCGAATAATGTTTTCCGGGCCAGGCGCTGGCCCTTTCCCCCTGTTTAATTCTTCGCGTATACGGCTTTAACAAGATGAAGAAAATTTTAGCTTTGCTAGTGATAGCGCCTTTGCTGATCTCCTGTTCCGGCAAAAAAAACGACGTGGTCAGTGAAGCCTATGTCAAAGACACCAACGCCTTTGATATTCTGATGGGCCAATTTGCCCACAATATCGAGAACATCTGGGGGCTGAGCGAAGTTCTGATCGCCGGGCCAAAGGACTACGTCAAATATACCGACCAATATCAGACCCGTAGCCACATCAACTTTGAGTCGGGCACCATCACCATCGAAACCATCGCCACCACCGATCCTGCGGCTCATCTGCGCCAGGCGGTGATCAGCACCCTGTTGATGGGTGACGATCCAGGCTCGATCGACCTCTATTCCGACGCCAATGATATCCAGATCAGCAAAGAGCCGTTCCTGTACGGCCAGGTGCTGGATAACAAGGGCCAACCCATCCGCTGGGAATGGCGGGCAGCGCACTTCGCCGACTATCTGCTGCAAAACAAATTAAAAAGGCGCACCTCGGGCCTGCATGTGATCTACTCGGTGACTATGCAACTGGTGCCTAACCACCTGGATAAACGTGCACACAAATATCTGCCTATGGTTCGCCAGGCGTCTGAGAAATACGGCGTCGAAGAGTCGCTGATCCTGGCGATTATGCAGACAGAATCCAGCTTTAACCCGTATGCGGTAAGCGGTTCCGATGCGCTGGGCCTGATGCAGGTGGTGCAGCATACCGCCGGTAAAGACGTGTTCCAGAGCAAAGGTAAATGGGGTACGCCAAGCCGCAGCTATCTGTTCGATCCGGAGAACAACATTGATACCGGTACCGCCTATCTGGCCATCTTGCAGAACAACTACCTGGGTGGCATTCAGAACCCGACCTCACGCCGTTATGCGGTGATCACCGCTTACAACGGTGGGGCTGGCAGCGTGCTGCGGGTGTTCAATAGTGACAAGGCCAAGGCGGTAAACATCATCAACAGCATGCAGCCTGGTGATATTTATCAGACTCTGACCACCAAGCATCCGGCGGGTGAATCGCGCCGTTATCTGGTGAAGGTTAACAACGCGCAGAAAAACTACCGGCGGAAGTAATCGTTGGTGGGGAAATACGGGGCTGGGGAGATATGCTATTCCTCCCCAGCCAACGTATAGCCGTTGCGTCCATTAGCCTTGGTTTGATACAGAGCCTTGTCGGCCATCTCTACCAGTTGCTCACGCCCCACGCCTGCTCGCCATAATGCAATCCCCTGGCTCACCGTGACCCATTGCCCAATATCGGAGCCTTCGTGCGGGATCGCGATCGCCGCAACCTGGGTCTTGATCCTTTCGGCCACCGCTATCGCCTCGGCACGATTGGATTTTGGCAGCAGAATGATAAATTCCTCACCACCGTAACGTGCCACCAGATCCTGTGAACGACGCACGCAGTTTTCAAAGCATTCGGCCAAGCGGATCAGGCAATCATCCCCCATCTGGTGGCCGTAATGGTCGTTATATTTTTTAAAGAAATCCACGTCCAGCAGGATGATGACGAAAGGCTCCCGACTCTCCGCCTCCCGAGAAAACACCGAGTCGAAGTAGTTGCTGAAATAGCGCCGATTAGCCAGCCCGGTCAGCGGATCGCGGTTAGCCAATTTCCCCAGGCGGTCAATCAGCTGCTTGTTCTCCCTTTCCCGCTCTATGGCCAACATAAACCATTTCTCCAACATGCGTTTGGCCGAGTAGATCAGAAACAGCATCAGTAAATAAGAGAACACATTCGCCAGTGAGGCCGCACCGCGCAGGATGATATTCTCGCTGATGGACATTGTCAGTATCGGTACCGTAAACAGGCACAGCAGCAAGGGAGAAAGATAAAACGGGATCAGTGAGGCAAACACCAAACCAATCAGCAAGGGGTAGACCAGGGTAACGTTGCCCATGACAATCAGATGATGAAAGGCGACACACCAACATAGCGACAAAACCGTCACACTGGCGATCAGCCCGCACCAACGGGCATTTTCGCCGTATGGCCGTAACAATCTCAATACCATATAGGTGACGATAGCGACCAGCATCACGCCAGTGATTGCCGGAGCTGAACGTAGAAAATGGCTTAACGACTGGTAAAGTCCTGACCCCAGACGCTGTAGGCACAGGTAGAAAGAGAACAAGGCGTTAACCAGCAAAAACCAGTCAAAACTGTGAAACGTGGACTTTCTTTTTTCTTTGTCGACCCAGGCGGCGTATTTACTCTCTTTCATCGTTGGACTCGTTGTCATACCACTCTACTCAATGTAGTGGTGACATCCGCCTTTGTCATGCAAGATAGACAGTTGCAACATACGGATAGATGATCGCAGTGGGCGCAGCATGCGGCGCCCCTACAATTCGGCTAGTCGGATGAGGTTTTACGACTTGATCATATAGCCAAAAATACGTTTCCAGCCGTGATCTTTCTTCTCGATATACACGCCCTGTAACTCCGGTGAGAAGCCAGGCAAGCGGTTGATGCCTTCCTCTAGCGCCAGGAAGTAACGCTGTACCGCACCGCCCCACACTTCCCCCGGAACCACACACAGCACGCCCGGTGGATAAGGTAAGGCACCTTCTGCCGCGATACGCCCGGCGGCCTGAGCGATCGGCACCAGCTCCACGTTGTCACGAATAAATTCGACGTTGGCATCCTGCGGATTCATCATCACCGGCGGGAAATGATCCTGGCGGAACATCTCTTTTTGCAATTGCTTCACGTCGAAGCTGACGTACAGATCGTGCATCTCCTGGCACAGCTGACGAATGGTGTAGCCTGCATAACGCTGCTGATTCTTGCGATAGACCGTCGGCAAGACTTCACTCAGTGGCGCATCTGACTCGACGTAACGCTCAAACTGCACCAGCATATCCACCAGACGATCCAATTTCGCCGGGTTCTCCGCCGGGGTGAGCAGGAACAGGATCGAATTGAGATCGCACTTCTCCGGCACGATGCCGTTCTCGCGCAGGAAGTTGGCCAGAATGGTGGCCGGGATACCGAACTCGGTGTACTGACCAGTGGCCGCATCAATCCCCGGCGTGGTCAACAGCAGCTTGCAAGGATCGACCAGATACTGCCCTTGCGCATAGCCTGCAAAGCCGTGCCATTGCTCGCCCGGTACAAAGTTGAAGAAGCGTGCATCGTTGGCGATCAGGTCGGTATCGTAGTCCTGCCAGTCCTTGCCTGCCACCTGCGGCGGAATAAAAGGCCGCATCTGCGAGCAGCGTGCCAGCAGCTGTTTACGTGTGTCGATCCCCAGTTTGACGCACTCCATCCACATGCGGCGGCCAGCGGCACCGGCATGCATCTTGGCGTTGACGTCCAGCGCGGCAAATAGCGGATAAAATGGGCTGGTTGAGGCATGTAGCATAAACGCATTGTTGAGATGCTTATGGTTGCAGTGGCGTTTCTGGCCTTTGATGTGATCGTCTTTCTTATGGATCTGCGAAGTCTGCGAGAAACCGGCCTGCTGCTTATGCACCGATTGTGTGACAAAAATACCCGGATCGTGCTCATCCAGTTCCAGCAGCAGCGGCGAGCACTCTTTCAGCATCGGGATGAAACCTTCATACCCTACCCAGGCAGAATCAAACAGGATGTAATCGCACAGATGGCCGATGGTATCGATCACCTGACGGGCGTTGTAAATCGTGCCGTCATAGGTGCCGAGCTGAATGATCGCCAGGCGGAAAGGTCGTGTCGCAGTGGCTTTTTCCGGGGCAACATGGCGGATCTGCTCGCGTAGGTAGCCCTCATCAAAGCATTGGGAATCGATGCCGCCGATAAAACCAAACGGGTTGCGCGCGGTTTCCAGATACACCGGCGTCGCTCCGGCCTGGATCAATGCGCCGTGGTGATTGGATTTATGGTTATTGCGATCAAACAGCACCAGATCGCCACACGTCAGCAGCGCGTTGGTCACCACTTTATTGGATGCAGAAGTGCCGTTCAGTACAAAGTAGGTTTTATCAGCGTTGAACACTTTCGCCGCGTGTTTTTGCGCATCCTTGGCCGAACCTTCGTGGATCAGCAGATCGCCCAGCTTCACATCGGCATTACACATGTCCGAACGAAAAATCGTTTCACCATAAAACTCGAAAAACTTGCGCCCTGCCGGGTGTTTGCGGAAAAACTCGCCGCCCTGATGGCCCGGGCAGGCAAAGGTTGAGTTCTCCATCTCCACGTAGGTTTTCAGCGTTTTGAAGAACGGCGGTAACAGCGCCTGCTCGTAGGCATCGGCGGCGGCCTCCAACTGCGCCATGTAAAACGCGTTGGTCGCGGCAGCCAAGGCAAATACGCCAGTAATCAACGGCAAGTGCTCCGGTGAAAGCGGTTCATCCCCCTCAACGGCAACAAACGTCGGGATCTCAAAGCCGGTCGCTTTGAGCGTTGCCAGAATACCAGCATCCACATCGCTAACGGAGACCACGGCCGCCGCCACATCGGTATAGTCAGTCTGCCCCACACGCACGATTTCGCGCAGGGTTTCAATGCTGGCTACCAGGCTGGCGCTGGTTGCTATCTTCAATTCTTTCATCATGCTGAGTCTCAAACGGTTAAGGATGAGGGTATGCCATTGGGCACATAATGAGATAACCCAGGTTATCCCGGCAAAGTGATGAGCCAGGGCGCAACCATGACTGGCCGATGCAGATGGGCATCAGACTACTATCGGGGACTGGGATCGGCAGCGTCCGATAGACATCAGTAAAATCAGAACCGCAGCTCTATTTTTAATCATGCCTAACAGCGAGCATTGGCTAGCTTTACCGCATAAGGGGCAGCGGTATTCGCATAAATGGTGTCAGGAAAGCATGGAGTGAGGATATCATCAGACATTTGGAGCGCAGCTGCGCTGAGGTGGTTAATCCAGTCATGCCTGTACTCCTCTGTGATGAAGTGGGGAATTTGCGCAATGATTACACGTTTTTTTCGAGGGTTCAAGCCGGTTAATAGTTACTATTAATGCATAATTATTGATGCCGTGTGGGTTTCCCCACACGGCCAGGAAGGCTTTGATTAGAACAGGTTGAACTTGTAATCCACCTGGAACTCAATCGAGTGGTTCTGAGCGCGCATCGGCTTGCCATCCGAGGTCAGCTTCGGCTGGTTGCTCTGGCTCTGGTAGTTCCAAGATGGGCCACCGGACAGCTGGAACGCCAGATTTTTCAGCGCAGGCTGTGACGGCGTCCAACGGGAGTAGACCAGGGTTTCACCACGCTCGATGCTATGGCCACGATACTTCATCCCCCAGCCATAGTTGGTGACCATCCCCAACTCAACCTCTGGCGTAACAGCATAGCCGAAGGTCCAGGCCAGCATCTTTTCCTTATCGCCCACATAGTCGTTACCCCAACTATCGGCCATCGAGTTAAAGGTACCGCGGCTGTGTTTGGCCAAGTGCCACTCAAAGCGCCCTAACCCGTTGCCATTATCGAGTGAGGCCCGGGTGTATGAAGCCCCAACCTTGTGCTTCCAACGCTCGGCGCGCCATTCGGCATACATCGCATAATGGTAGGCATCATCATCGAACGTCTTGTGACGGGTGGACATGCGGGTCCAGTCTTGCAAACCATGGTTGTAATACACCTGGCTGGCAAACTTGAGGCGATTTTCTGCCCAGGACGCCGGTTGCCAACCCAGTTCTACCCCGTGGCGTTGCATATAGTTATGGCTTTCACCCAGAAAATAAAGCGCGCTATAACCGTGATCGCTATAGCTCAGTTCACCGGTCGCAATGCTACTGATCTCCTTTTTATCCGCAGTGCGGAAATGGATCTTATCTGGAGAGTCCCTGTCGCTGTAACGAGTGACATAGGCACCGCGCACCCGTACTGGCCCGGTGGCAGCTTCACCACGTAAACCCAGATAGGTACTTGGAATGGCGCGCGTGGAGTTATTGAGTGCGCCCCATTTTTTAATCTGCTGCCAACCGGAATAAAGGTGAAGATAGGTATCATCATCACCCAAACGCCCTTTCAGGTAGAGCTGACCAATCTTGTTGAAGCCTTTAGCCTGACCGTTGTCGTTATACAACACACTACGGCCCCAGAAATCATCGCTAGCGGCCAGCTTGATAACGCCATAATAAGAAGCGTCTACTCCCAACATATCCGCAAAATAGCCGGATTGATAATCAAGAGTGATCCCCTGCCCCCAAGCCGTTTGGATAGAACGCTCCCCATAATCCTCGGTGCTTAAGTTTTTAAACACATTACGGAAAGAGAGATCCGCATGGCTGTCATTCAGAAAGCTGGAGAAAAGATGATTGTTTAGCTTAACTTCTTCAGCCGCGAGCGGTAAAGAGAACATCAGTGCAAACAGTGCCAGAGGTTTATTTATTTTTAATTGCCTTAATTTATTCATAGAAAAGTCCTGTTTTCTATTTACCCATCGTCTTTCAAGCCGCCGCAAGGAAATTTGAAATCCATAGAGTATTGACTAACCCAGATATATTTTAATCCGAACAAATTATTTCTAGATAATGACGGAAATGTTTCACCCTGCAACCAGGGTGAAACACAGCTAACTTATTTATTCTGTAATAATGGTATGGATCAACTTTGGAGCTTCTGCCTTATCGGCAAGGGTGATGCTGTCATAGATTTTCGCCATGACGTTCGCCACATCCGGGCGGTTGGCATGGATCGTCACCAGTGAGTCACCAATGGCGACCCTATCGCCGACTTTTTTATGCATCATCAGGCCTACGGCCAGATCGATGTCATCTTCCTTGGTGGCGCGACCTGCACCGAGCAGCATGGCTGCCACACCGATTTCGTCGGCCACAATGTTGGCGACTACACCGGCCTGCTTGGCGGGTACTTCAATCAGGTATTTAGCCTGCGGCAGCTTCTCCGGATGATCTACCATGGAGGCATCACCGCCCTGGTTGGCCAGGAAGTCACGGAACTTGGCCAGCGCCTTGCCGTTATCGATCACCTCTTGCAGCATGGCACGCGCAGCCGGTAACGAATCGGCCTTCTTCGCCAGCACCACCATTTGGCTACCCAACTGCATCACCAACTCGGTCAGATCTTCCGGGCCTTCGCCACGCAGCGTATCGATGGCTTCTTTCACTTCCAGCGCATTACCGATGGCGTAGCCCAAGGGCTGCGACATATCGGAAATCACCGCCATGGTGTTACGGCCCACGTGGTTACCAATACGCACCATCGCCGTTGCCAGCTCGACGGCATCTTCGGTGGTTTTCATAAACGCACCAGCACCGGTTTTTACGTCCAGTACGATGGCGTCGGCACCCGCAGCGATCTTCTTGCTCATGATCGAACCTGCGATCAGCGGGATAGAGTTCACCGTACCTGTCACGTCACGCAGCGCATACAGTTTTTTATCCGCAGGGGTCAGGTTACCGGTCTGGCCAATCACCGCCACCTTGTCACGGTTAACCAGTTCGATAAACTGCTCGCTGGAGATTTCCACGTGGAAACCGGCCACAGCTTCCAGCTTATCGATAGTGCCACCGGTATGGCCCAAACCACGACCCGACATCTTCGCTACCGGGATATCCAGCGCCGCGACCAGCGGTGCCAGCACCAGCGTGGTGGTATCACCTACGCCACCGGTGGAGTGCTTGTCGACCTTAACGCCTTCGATCGCCGAGAGATCGATCACGTCACCGGAGTTCACCATCGACATCGTCAGATCGGCACGCTCGCGATCGTTCATATCCTGGAAGAAGATCGCCATCGCCAGCGCACTGGCCTGGTAATCCGGAATATCGCCCCGGGTATAGCCGTTAACAAAAAAGTCAATCTCTTGCGTAGTCAGCTCTTTTCCATCGCGCTTTTTGGCGATGATATCAACCATTCTCATTGTCTTTCCCCCGGCTCTTTATTTCTGCAAATCGATCTTATAAACGGCAAATCCGATGTCGTCTTTTCCTACCAGCGTCATTGGGTGCTGTGCGGACTGTTTAATGTAATCAGCCGCATTCTGGCTTGGTGAGGTTTCGATACGGATATCCAACGGCTTATCCGAAGTAATTTGCGCGATCCGCCAGCTGTTTTTTACCTCCGGCTTATATTCACCATGCTGCTTGGTCTGCTCAGAGATATAGTTGGCCACGATAGTGCGTACTTCATCCGGCGAGGAGATAACGATATTTTTCTCACCCGTACCGGCGAACTTGCCGGTAAATGCCCGGTAGTTGTTCACAGCAACCAGGAATGGCGCGTCTGCTACCACCGGTTTACCTTTATAGGTCAGCGACTTGATACGTTGGGCCTGTGGATTGATCACGTTGCAATCAACGTCATAACGCGCAGGCTGGGTCACATCGATCTGATAGCTCAGATCGTCGAACATATCGAAGTTGTAGGCCCGGAAGCCGTTCCAGTTGAGCAGCGACTGTGGCTTATCGCTTTTCACGTCGATCTGGTTGTACATGCCCGCAGAGCACTCCAACCACTCTTTCAGATCGCTGCCTTTCACTTTCACTGCAGCCAGCGTGTTGGAATACTGGTAAAGATCGGCCGCGTTACGGAAGCTCAGAGGCCCTTTACGCATATCAACGAAGGCCGCCGGATCGTTCTTCCTGCCACCCGCTTTGAACGGTGCCGCAGCAGACAGTACCGGAATATCTGCCAGATCCGGGTCGCCCTGAATAAAGTGTTCGACGTAGGCTTTCTGCGCCGCACGGATGATCTGGATGGCCGAGGAGTCCTGCACTAATGACAGATAGGTGTTGGTATCTTCGGCAATGGTGCCAATCGGCTTGTTGACGAACTCACGGGTGTCGTTATGCGCCTGCTCCAACGTTTTCACCAGCGAGGCTTTAGCATCGACCAGCGATTTGTCATTCTTCTTATCAAAGATTGGGCGAGCCTCTGCACGGCTGGAGACCACTTTCCAATTATTGGTTTCCCCCTCCAGCACCAGATCGATCACCCCCAGGTTATCCGCCCAGTGGCCTGGCATGACTGCTGGTACACCATTGACCGTACCCTTTTCAAGATCTACCCCAGGAATAGCGGCGAAATCCTTACTTGGGAAAATACCGTGAGAGTGGCCAAAGGTAATGGCATCGATGCCTGGAACCTGCGTGAGGTAGTAGACCGAGTTTTCTGCCAGCGCCTTGTAAGGATCGGCAGAGATACCGGAGTGGGCGATAGCAATTACGATATCAGCCCCTTCTTTACGCATCTGTGGCACTAACTCCTTGGCGGTTTCGGTAATATCTTTGGCGATCACCTTGCCCGACAGCTTGTCCTTATCCCACAGCACTACCTGTGGTGGTACAAAACCGATATAGCCGATACGCAGCTTATGTTCTTTACCCTCGGTATCTTTTACCGGTGTTTCCACAATCAGGTACTGTTTGAAGTAGGGCTTGTTGGTCTTGGCATCATAGACGTTAGCGTTGATGTACGGGAATTTGGCCCCGCTAATCGCCATTTTCAGGTAATCCAGCCCGTAGTTGAACTCGTGGTTACCGAGGCTGCCTACCGCATAATCCAGGGTGTTCATCGCCTGGTAAACCGGATGCACATCGCCCTTCTTCAGATTAGCTGCGGCATAATCCGCCATCGGGCTACCCTGGATGATATCGCCGTTATCTACCAGCACGCTGTTGGTCGCTTCCGCGCGGGCCGCATCAATCAGCGTAGCCGCTCTCACCAATCCGTACTGAGCGGTAGCTTTATCTTTGTAATAGTCATAATCCATCATGTTGCCGTGAACGTCGGTGGTTTCCATGATACGGAGATCCACCGTTGCGGCATGCGCAGCTCCTGCAACCAGCAGGGCCAATAACGATATCTTGAGCGGAGAAGTCACTTTCATCACATATCCCTTATTGTTATAGCGTTAGCAGGCCACAACCTCTCGGTGCGGCCTTTAGCTAATTAAAAGAAGAAACCTACGACGGCGGCGTTCAGGAAGCTGACCAGCGTGGAGCCGTAAAGCAGCTTCAGGCCAAAGCGGGCGGCGGCGTTACCTTGCTTGGAATCCAACGCCTTAATAGCACCCACGATAATGCCGATAGAGGAGAAGTTGGCGAACGACACAAGGAACACCGAAATAATCGCCATGGTACGTTCAGAGAAGTTGTAGTCACCCTGTGACAGATTGAGCATGGCAACAAATTCGTTGCTGACGATCTTGGTTGCCATCAAACCACCGGCCTGCACGGCTTCGTGCCACGGCACCCCCACCAGGAAAGCCAGTGGAGAGAACACGTAACCCAACACCCCTTGGAAGGAAATGCCAAATGCAGCGGTGAATAGCGCGTTAGCCATGGTGATCAGCGCAATAAAACCGATCAGCATCGCGCCGACGATAATCGCCACCTTGAAGCCATCGAGAATGTATTCGCTCAGGACTTCGAAGAAGCTCTGCTTTTCCCCTTCAACGACATCCAAAATGTCTTCCTCAGGCTTGACCTGATAAGGGTTGATCAGCGACGCCATGATAAAACCACCAAACAGGTTCAGCACCAAGGCAGTCACTACATAGCGCGGATCGAGCATCACCATGTAAGCGCCAACGATCGCCATTGAGACCGTCGACATAGCCGAGGTACACAACGTATATAGACGGTGCTCCGGCAACAGGCCGAGCTGTTTTTTAACCGAGATGAACACTTCAGACTGGCCGAGGATCGCCGAAGCCACCGCGTTATAGGACTCCAAGCGCCCCATGCCGTTGACCTTGCTCAGAGCCAGGCCGATGTACTTGATGATAAAACCCAGGATGCGCCAGTGTTGCAGAATGCCGATCAGCGCGGAGATAAACACGATAGGCAGCAAAACGGACAGGAAGAAAGAGATCTCGCCGTGATTCACCAAACCACCAAAGACGAAGTTAACCCCTTCGTTGGCGTAGGAAAGTAAATTACCAAATACCTCGGCGATCACACCAATGACCTTATTGCCTACGTCGGTCTTAAGCAGCAGTGCGGTCATCAAAAACTGGCAGGCCAGCATGACGAAAATCGGACGATAGCGGATGTTTTTGCGATCGTTGCTCACTAAAAGTGCCAAAACACAGATAGCAAGGATACAAACTATCCCTATGATATATTTCATTTTTTCCCCAAAATTATCTGTGAACTTTTACGTTCCGTTGCCGAGCCTTGTACCCTGGCGTATGCCGGGAACTAATGATGTTATTATCGAAACATAACACAGACAACATGTTATTAAAGTTACACCGATCACATTTAAAAATTACAATCTCCTTAAAATACATATATGTAACATGTTGTACTTATCACTAACATTAAGTTGATTATGGAATAGGCAGGAATGAACATTGTTGGGGTGAAATTTTTAATCTCTGGCATTGGACATTTTGGGGGAAAAGGGAGAATGCTGGCGCAGGAAGGCACCCACGCCCTTGCTTGAAATTAGAGCAATCGCTCGGCTTTGTGACAGAAACCCATTGACGACACAGGACCAAATACGGTTTAATGCGCCCCGTTGCCCGGATAGCTCAGTCGGTAGAGCAGGGGATTGAAAATCCCCGTGTCCTTGGTTCGATTCCGAGTCCGGGCACCATATTCAGAAGCGCTTGTCAAGATTTCAGGACGAAGACCTGACAGGTACGAAATGGGTCAGAACACGCAATAACCAAAGGGGCAGTCGAAAGGTTTCACTCAGTGATACCATTACCCGGTTGTTGTAAAAAGGCTCTTGATAATCCCGCCTATTCGTGTAGGCGGGATTTTTCGCTTACAATTTTTACAGACTTCGTATGCAAATGTCAAACTGTGTCAAGGAGATACCTTGCTCCTTTGTCTTGCTGACCTAACGCTTAAACTCCTGCTCCATAATATCCCGCAAGCTCTCCACATCTTCATCAATGTACTCCAGCGTAGAACGCAAACTGGAATGCCCCAAGAGGCGCTTTACCGCCTGAATATTGCGATCCGGGGATTTCATCATGTTGGTGGCTACCGTATGCCTAAAACGGTGGGGGCTCACAACAAACCGGCACTCTCGCGAGAGTCGCCGAAAAAAGGCCCGGATAGGGTAGATACCCATATCTGTCATGGCTCCCTTTTGTTTCACCCTGCGCCCTACATCAAAACGATTCACATTGAACAACTGCTCTTCCAGTTCGGCACCGGCCTCCAGTGAGCGGGTCACCAGTATCTCCAAGCGGGGAAACAGTTCACTAATGATGGGAATACGCAGCTCGCGATGGTTCTTCGCACCGGCGATAATCAAGTCCAACCAGCGCTCTTCAAGATTCACATCACAGATACGTATGTGACGAAGCTGGTTTTGACGTATCGCGGTATAACTGAGGGTATCAAGCACCGTCAACCAGAACCAGGCTGGCTTACAGGCATGAACCCGCCAGTTCACTGCCAGGCTACTGGCCTGCAACCGCTCACGTTCCTCATACTGCACCATCAAACGGTACACGGCCTCCACCTGCCCCACAGTCAGGGTTTTCTTCTTTTTCCTCCCTGCCCGGACCACCGCTTTATTAAAGGGATTATCTTGATGCTGCAACAGCCCGCACTTCATCCCGAAATTAAACAGTGCCCTCATGTGCGTCACTTTGTTATTCCAGGTCGTCGCCTGTAATTGTTGTTCTTTCAGGACGTACCTGCGCCATTCGAGCACCAACCTGTTATCGACCTCATTCGGCGTTTTGGCGGTAAACCGTATAAAGGTCCTCACCACCTTTCGATAACTCCACTCGGTGTCATTACGGACAGTATGACTGAAAAAATAATGGTCTAACAACTCATCAAATGTTAATAACCGTTCACAAGTCACCAGATGTTCTCCAGGATTTATCCATAAAATAATCAAAGAGCTAACTGCCAGAAATGAGAAATCATTTCAGCAATATCCATTTGCCAGACGGATGCTGGCTGCCTGTTTGGAACATAGACTGCATCGAGCGGTTGAGAAGCAAGACCGTATCCTTCAGAAGAGTACATAGTGTGGGGTATCCTGATAGTTAACAGGCGATCCACTCTATGAAGGAAAATTACGGCCACAACAAAAAACTCTATATGAATATTTAAAACTTTCTTCCATAGAAAACGCCCCATAACTGCCGGGGCGTTATATTGAATTTCCTTCAAATTTTTTCTTTAACTCTCCACTCCATTGGCTGAGTTAATATATTAGGTATTAATTCAGCCTTATTTTCTTAAATGCTTTAATGGTATTTTTAATCGCTACTTCTGTCGGTAAACGCTCCATCGAACTGGCACCGTAAAACCCGTGGCAATCAGGACAATGCGACAAAATATAAGCTGCATCCTCCAGCTCGGCGATGGGCCCACCGTGACACAACACGATAACATCCTCACGCACGGCTTTTGCCGCTGCTGCACAGGCATTGACCACCGGGATACAAGACTCCAGATTGTGTGCAGTATCTGCACCAATATCGCCCCCAGTCGTCAATCCAAGATGTACCACTATGATATCCGCACCGGCTTCAGTCATCGCTACCGCATCTTCCGCGCTGAAGACATACGGTGTGGTCAGCATCCCTTTATCGTGCGCCTGGCGGATCATCTCCACTTCCAGGCCATAGCCCATCCCCGTTTCTTCCAGGAACAGCGGAATATTGCAAAAGGGGGTCTGTTCCGCAAACACCGGCCAGCACTGGCGTCTCCTTTACCACCGGTAGCACTTCATTACCCATTTCACGCACTATCTGATTAGCGTTACCGTACGGCATCAACCCCGCCAGCGAGCCGCGCCCAGCCATTCTGAAGCGGCCACTGTTGTAAATCACAATCAAATCGACTCCGCCAGCTTCTTCACAACGTGCAGACAGACCCGTTCCTGCCCCGGCACCGATAATAGGTTCCTGGCGCAAGACTTTCTGTTGCAGCTTCTCTTTCACGATATTGTAATTTTTCATAAAGGATTCCTTGGTGTTGAATCATGAGCGGTTCCCGGGTGTTGCATGACATTCTGGAACTGCGCAATCACAAGCGAGCAAAATTCAGGTGCGTTGATATGATGGGGCGCTTTTATAATCTGGCGTTGTGCCGTCTGGATGAGCGTTGACTCCAATCCTTCAGCAAAAGCCTGCCTTGCCTGTGGATCAAAGAACGGTTGCCCTGGTGCATCTAATGCCGAAAATCCGCCCTCTGGAATGATGAAACGTACCGGCCCTTCGCAGAGATTGAGCTTGTTGCCAATCCAAACGCCGAGCTGGTAGTTTTCCTCTGGTGTTGTGCGCATCAGCGTCACCTGAGCGTTATGCTCTACAAACTGCCGATGAGCATAACGCTCAGGTATGCTGTCCCGATCGCTGAAATTAACCATATCGAGAGCCCCGGCACTCCCTACCCATGGCGTCTGCAACCACTGCCCTCGCCGGGGTGTAGCCAACAGCTCACAGGCCGATACCGGCGCATGATAGCCGTCTGGCACATGGAGTGACAATGACTGCGTCGCGGCAGCTTTTTCGTCGTTAAATGTCTTGACTGACGGAACGGGCAGATACTTCAAGAGAGACTTCAGCATAAGTTATCCTCTATGCCCTTTTTCCAAGGTTTTTCTACCCAATATTGATGTATCGCAGCTTCATTCTCCCCCATCATCCAGTACAAAGCATCGCCCACAATCATCTCCAAAGGCACCTGCAACAAGGCTGTAATCCGCTGCTGCTCTTGCATCTCCAAAGCCTCTTGTTCGGCGATATCAGTCTGAATAATCTGCGGGTTGAGTTCGAAAGGAAGTCGCATAGCATGGTCCTGTTTCCCTGGGAAATAGGAGCCACACTCTATAAAGACAGAATACTGAAGCAACAAACAACTCTAATACGAAAATTTAAAATTAAACTCCATGAAAAACGCCCCAATGTTGCCGGGGCGCTGAATTCAGCATTATGCCACTGATTTTCTGTTACTTTCTAAACGTACTGACCAACAATGAAGATAGTAAGCAGGCGTTCGCAGACCCCGGCTATATTTCACCGTTAGCGAGTTACCGGTGATGGTTTCTGCCGGGATCTACGACAGATATAACTGCTGAAAACGGTCACTGAGCCTTGGCCAGAACGGAGGAGCCCACCCACAATTTGCAACTTGCGGTTATTCCCAGAAAATACCGAACACAACACTTACCGGAGGTAACCATCATAATGATTTGCCGATCATGCAGATATAACTGGTACGCTTAGAAACGGGTATCGACAGCATCAGCTAACATGGCAAGCAAGTGCTCACTATCTTCCCAGTTGAGACAAGGGTCCGTGATCGATTGCCCATAGGTCAACGCTTGACCCGAGGCTACTGGTTGTGTACCTTCGACAAGAAAACTTTCCGCCATTATACCAGCCACAGTAGCCGATCCTGTGCGAATTTGCCGGCAAACATCTTCGGCGACAACCAATTGATTGCGCGCTATTTTCTGGCTGTTCCCATGACTAAAATCGACCACCAGATATTCAGGTAAACTGTATGCCCGCAGCTTGTCGTGCGCAGTTGCAATATCTGCCGCATGGTAGTTCGGAGTTTTACCACCACGCAAAATGAGATGCCCGTAAGCGTTGCCTCTGGTTAGATAAACCGCCATCTGTTCATGTTTATCCTGAGAGAAAAAGGTATGGCTGGCACGAGCTGCACGAATTGCATCAATAGCAACGGCGATATTGCCATCGGTGCCATTTTTAAACCCTATTGGACAAGATAGTGCCGACGCCATTTCCCGATGTACCTGACTTTCAGTAGTGCGCGCACCAATAGCACCCCAGCTAATTAAATCAGCAATATACCTTCCCACAACCACATCTAAATACTCTGTAGCAGTTGGCAACCCGAGTTGGTTAATATCCAACAGCAGTTTACGAGCCATTTCAAGGCCGCGGTTGACCTGACAACTTCCATCTAACGCAGGGTCGGAGATAAACCCTTTCCAGCCAACAACGGTACGTGGTTTTTCGAAATAGGTACGCATGACGATTTCCAACCTATCCTGATAGAGCTCCCGCTGCGCAGCCAGCAGCCTAGCATAATCCAGCGTAGCCCCCCGATCATGAATCGAACATGGGCCAATGACGACTAGTAAACGTTTATCTTTCCCGTAAAGAATGCGCTCGATCCGTTTACGCGCTGCAGTGACATTATCGATTACCTCTACAGGGGCTGGTAATCTAGCCGCTAGGCTACTTGGTGTCTCTAAACTGTCAATACACAACTCATCAATTTTGTACATAATGTTCCCTAATGCAAACACTGGTGTACATGTTTATACGATAAAGTCCTTAATAAACTTGTAAGAAAGGCTTTTATGAAGAGAGAATTTTTTGGCTATGATAAATAATAGGCTAGCCAGCATATCTTTCACTCCCTCTCCGCGCGTTTTAACGCCCATAATATCTTTAGTCACTTTGAATTGAATATACGCCAACATATCATGCTTATAAGGGTAATAAGCACCTAACCGGTCGGCGATTACCATCCCAGAAACTACTGCCCCTTCATGCCCGCCCAAACTGGTATCTACGCCGCAAAACCACATGTTGTTGCCGCCTTGTATGTCTCCTAAACGGGTCTTATGCAAGAAATCATCGGGCTGCTGCTTAGACACACGCCAACGGCAGGTTCTTACCAGCTTTAGAGGATCGACGGGCACTTTAGGATCGAGAGTTACCAGCAGCGGTTCGATAATATTCCGGTACGGCGACAGCGCGTTAATCACCCGAGTGACGCTTCCGGCTGACGTTCCCGGTTGAGTGTCAGCAAACTGCCGGAAATTGAAGTAGTGTGGTACTACGTTCTCACCCAAGTAGCGAGTGTCATGGTGGGCAATGCTCTCTATATCGTGGTAGGCGAAATGGGAAAGAATTCCCTTTTGCTTTGTCGTCGCGTCATCCAATAGGGATAAGGTCACCTCTGCCGAAGTAGCGAAAATAACTGCATCGAACACTTCTTCTTTTCCTTTATAGTATACTGCAACACGTTTGCCATAGGGTTTCACCCGCTGCACAGGTGTATTCAGCTTTAAGCTCTCCCCTAACATGTCTGCCAGAGTTTGCAGGTAGCGACTCATGCCGCCATCCACTTTGCGCCAATAACCGGGCGAAAAAAACGAAACCAGATTAGCATTGAACGAAATCGCAAAAAACATCAGCGGATAGCTGCACAGATCGACATTGCAACCAGTAGAAATACTGATCATCGGGTAGAGCGCTTGGTAGATAAACCTTGACGAATAGCCGTTCTCATCCAGATAATCCGAAATCGACATTGTTTTATAACGTTCTTCGCCGGAACTCATAACCTCCGACATGCCCAGTTGAAAGCGACCAAACTCATCCTGCATGGCTTGGCGTAAAGGGCCATCCAAATGAACATTGCTCCAGTATTGCGCCTCCCCAGGAAAGCGAGCATGGAATGATGAAGGCGCCACGTAGTTTTCAATGCCTAAATACTTCAGCAAATTAAATACGTTTGGTGAAATCCGCTCGTTAAAATATTCCACCCCCATATCTACGGGGATGCGACCGTGTTCATTAGTATCAATATGGCAAGTATAAACATGTCCGCCGATATAATCGTTTGCCTCAAGCAACGTAATATGATGTTTATCACGCAATAACCAAGCCGCTACAGTCCCAGCCGCTCCGCCGCCGATAATGGCGATATTCTTTTTTTTCATTGAGAGAATACCTCAAGTCTCTGTGTACACATCCAATGCAGGCACCGCTTCACGCCCATACGTCTTTGTGTTAGCTTTACTTCTCTCAATTGCAACCTCCATATTTTAAAAGCCATAACGCGACTAATTGGATAGCGTTCGTAATAGAAGTTCCGTGCCTGTTCTTCATGTTCATCAGACAAAGGCGTAATGTGGGCTTGATATTGTACTCCCTTCATAGACATCATGGAACTCGCTGATGAAATAATAGTTCCAGAAACCATCGGTGCCTTTAACATTAACTGGGAGTGGCGTGAATTGATATCACTCATCAGATATAACGCCATCTGGTCTTTCTGAAATTGATAAAAACAAGTTGCCGACCAGACTACACCCTCAGCAGCGACACTTAACGTTAATACTCGTTCCTGATTAATGAAGTGACATATTTCACGCAACTGTTTTTCGTTATTCATCACCCCTCCTTAGCATAATATTTGGATAGTGCTCTGGACGCATTGATATTAATTTTCCGCTATTAGGTATGTTGCAATATTTGCTTCGCAATCGCATTGGGGTTTTCGCCACTTATAATCAACGATACCGGGATCTTTCTCTTCAACTTAGCACTGATGATGCCTGAAGAAATTAAGGCTAGTGCCGAGTTGCCGCCACGATCGAAAAAGCTCGATGTCTCATCAAACTCTTTGCAGCCTAACGCTGTGGCGAACACCTGGCAAATCGTCGCTGCAATAGCTTGAAGCTGAACATTACCCTGAGCGGATGTAGCGCTATCAGTATGATGGTGCAACGTGTTATTCCAGCTCGGGTCTGGCAAGGATTTTTTGTCAAACTTACCATTTGGCTGTAGAGAAAATTCAGGTAACACGACAAACAGATCCGGCACCATATAATCTGGCAACCTTTTACCCAACATATTTTCCAACGACGCTTTAGTCAACGGAGCCTGGCTAACGATGTATGCGGTAAGCATATCGTCCCCACGCCCTTCAAACCGCCTAGCCAGCACCACCGCACCAGCGATACCTGGGATATTTTCCAACTCCGTTTCTATTTCGCTCACGCCAATACGATTGCCACGGATTTTAATCTCTCCGTTCCCGCGTCCTAGCCATTCAATTCTTCCCTGTTCGCGCAAGCGGACGCGATCGCCTGAGCGATAAAGCTTCATGCCCGTTTTCGGATGAGTGATGAATACTTGTTCCGTTCCTTCGCGGTTGCCGTGATAACCTTGCGCCAAACCATGCCCAGAAATGTAGAGTTCGCCATGCTCGCAAGGCTCAAGCGCCTCATTAAGCACATGCAATTGAGTATTCGCCAAAGGCTCGCCAATAGAAATGTAATCCGCATCCCGCTCAACGCATTCGCACGAAGTCCATATCGTCGCCTCGGTCGGGCCATACAGATTCCATAACCGCCCACATGTCTGATTCAATTTTTTCGCCAGCCCTATCGGTAGCTCCTCTCCACCGGATAACAGCGTCACTGACGAATCAGGCCGCCAGTCTGTCGCCCACAAAATTTTCCATAAGCTGGGGGTAGCTTGAACAAAATGGCTTTTCTCGATCAGCGGGAGAATGCCTTCAATTGTGCTCACGTCGTCGTTACTCGCCAGCAAAACAGTCCCTCCAACGCTAAGCGGCAACAGCAACTCGAGAATGGAGATATCAAAAGCCACAGTCGTATGTGCCAGAAATACATGGGACGACTGAACCTCCAGCCGATCTGCAATAGCGATTAAGAAATTGTGCAATGCCTGATGGCTAATACTGACGCCCTTGGGTTGCCCAGTCGAGCCGCTGGTAAACAGAATATAAGCAACTTCATCGCACTGTCTTGCCACACAAACCATCTTCCCTATCGTGGTAAGCGAGGGATAAATGACGTTATTATTCAATTTTTCCGCTAGAACACTTTCTTCAGGATGAGCGAGCAGCATTTTCGGTTTGGCTACATCAACGTAGCGCTCCAATCTGGACAGCGGATAAGCGGGATCAAGAGGGACAAACGTCGCCCCAAGAGCCAAGGTAGCGATCATTGCCGGAATCAGCCACCGATCGCGATGCAATAGTAGGCCAACGACATCATTACGCTCCACACCAGCTCGCGTTAGCTGTTGTTGTACGGCGACAACATGTCGTTCGAACTCTGCATAATCCATACGGATTTCGCCGTTGATTTGTGCTGTTTTCTCTGGATACTGAATAATCGATTGAAGAATCAACTCGGCCGCATTGCCGGTTTCGGTGAAAGTTACTCGTTTGTTTCCTGTCATCGTGTGTGACATGTGTGCTCCTATTGGCAACTCATTGAATAAACCCGTTTACGTCGTTATAAGATTGTCGAGGGCGACAGAGATATATCGTCGACCCACTGTTCATCGCGAAATGAAGCCGGTACACCACCGAAATCCATATTGAGACTGCGTAAAAACGGTCCGATGCAGATGACTTCTGCTACATCAAAGTGTTTCATCTGCTGAATCATCATCGGAACAGACAAGGTTTCCGTTTCACCACGCAAGCACATCTCTTTTATTCCCTGCGAATCGTTAACTACCCCCAATCCCGACAGACAGGTCATTACCGGATAGACCGGAGCAGGCAGCGTGCATCCATGCAGATATTCCTCAATCTGCCCGGCAATCCGCCGACGATAGGGGGTGTGGTATGCTGAATTACACAACGCTGGCGGTAATACTTCCAGCACGCCGGAACCTTCCTGTCCTCGCCCCTCCAACATCCGACGCAAACCGGCAACCATCAACAGAGAGCCGATGCCCTGGTGAATCAGACCGTAATCGACCGCGATGCGCATCGCTGGCGGCTGGTGATAAAAAGCACGATCACTCTCTTCCATCAGCATGACAAACCCCACCGTTTCCTCCTCAGCCTCGGGTATATCGACTCTCAGGCGGATCAGTTCCGTCGCATCGTCCAGTGTTAATGAGCCAGCCACGCAGAGCGCGGCCACTTCTCCCAAACTGATGCCACCGACGCAGCTAGGCGTCCCACGTTGTTCAATAATGTCGTCGGCGATGCCCAGCATGCCGGCAAGCAGCCCTAGCGAAACCACTTGCATACATGAAACGCCATCAAGCAACGGCGTCTTGCGTAAAATCACATCGACATCCATGCCAGCGGAGCTCGCGACCTGCGCGAATCGAGTACGAACCTGTGGGTGAATATCATAAAGACGCTGCATGTCCTTCATCATGTGGGAAACATCCGCAGGCCCAAAAATCATCGCATAAGGCATATTCACAGTTTCTCTCCTTTACTTTCAGCCTCAATCCAGGATGCAGCTATGCGGAATCCCCGATTGCACATCAGGAAATCGCTCAAGTAAGCGTCGTGGGGAACCAAAGGGGACATCCAGGTAGTTGGAATATCGCCGACATAAACATTGCTAATACTGGCATCGGCTAAAATCGACTTTAGCAATTGGGGTTGCCATGAGAATACTGTCACAACTAGCGAGCCAGACAGTAACGGGGCACTGCGTGTTGCATGATAAGGTGCAACCGTCACGCAAGGAAAAGGCAATTCTCGGTGAACGCGGGGATCGTCAGGCTCAGCGACTTCGGTCACCACCGGACGAAGCACATAGCCTTCGGACACCAAGCTAGCCTCGATGGGCGTGTCGAGTACGCTACGCAACCAATCTACCGTTTGTTGTGAAGCTCGCGGCAGCGCCTTCTCCGGTAGTTGTTGCAACGCCTGTCTTAAACACCGACAAAAATCGCTCACATCGCCCTCTACCATAACCGCGCTGACCGACACACAAGCGGCACCGCCAAGATCAGTCATCGATGTTGCTACCAGTGATGCCGCTTCATCCATGCAAACGTCAGCGCCAATTACAATCTTGGCACGCCCCGGCCCCTGCACACGGACTTGAGGATGGTGGCGATATTTATCCACAATGTCTTGGCCGCCATATGCTAATGCCAGATCGGCAGAGGCGACTAACTCATCCGCCCCACGATAATCCGTGGGGATCAAAGCAACATAATGCTCTAGACCTGCTTGCACCATCGCGCATATCACGCGTTGCGCCGTGAACGGCTCGCGGGTCGAAGGCCTGACCAGAGTGCGGTAGCCCAGTGCTACTGCTTGCGGCCATAACGCATGGATGCCTGGTCCATTGCCTGCGGCCAGTACTGCAAAAACATCACCTTTACGGCTGAATAAACTGTAGCCAGCCAACGCGTCCGCATCATCCCATGACCATCTGGCACCTTGCGGTCTACCAGCGTTGATAATATCCGGCATATTTCGCAAAGCATCCGCGACCGTGGCCAAAGCGTTTTGCGTCACCGCCTCAGGCAAACCGGTCGTACGCTGCAACAACCTACAGTATTCATCGGGCGATAATCCCGCGATCGTGTCATATTGGTAGCTATCCGCCGCACGTGCCATCGCGGCATGAATTTCCGCCAAAGAGAGTGAGGGTGCTTCTCTCATCGAGCTGATCGCCTTATGGATATAAACAGGTGGGGCGACAGCCATCTCAGCAACTGGGATACCGAGCAGATCGTTGACTACGGCACACCGCTGTGTGGTATACGTACGTCCCAATGCAATGGCCTCAATCCGCCGATCTGTAGCGGCCGCTAACGGCTCAAGAGGAATATTCATGTTAATAGACCCCCTCGATCACCACACGCCCGTCAATGGTCGGCAACGGGCCGACGTCGCTGACCGATGAACCGGGGAAATCATCGTTTCGCGGCAGACGAATTGCGGTATCCCGCTCCAGAGTATTGGGGAAGAAGGCGTAACGGCTGAGATGATGCATAACCACCCGCCCACGTTCGCCGAAATTCACGGGGTTCAACGTTTGCGGATCGACCACCTCCAGTATGATATAGGGCGCAAAACTGTCGAAAACGACCGGGCTGGCGGCATCCACTGAACAGCGCGCTTTGGCTTCACCTAGGATCATCGTGCTACCGTAGCTGGCAGTGATCGGCACTGTCGGAAACACCTCTGTTTGCAGGAATGTAAGGGTGTCGGGATCCATTTGGGTTCCACCCCAAGTTATCTCCTTCAGCGTTCTGTTCAAATGAGCAACCAGCGCGGGGCGCTGCGCCATTCGTTCCAGAATCGGCGGTGTGGCGATAAGGTACTGGATAGACTGCGTGTAAAGGATATCCTCGGCCTGCTCGACGATATGTGCAGCATAGGCTTGCATCCCGGTCATATTGTTTTGTTGGATGCATTTTTTAACCCAGCGCGGATCCAGATCGATGGTAAAACACAGTCCGCCTTTCGCCTTCGCGCGGCGGGAGTTGATTGCGCCGACAATATGTGGACCCGTAGGGATCAGCGCCAACGTATTGCCGGATGTGTTATCTCCACCAAGCTGTCGATCGCACAGGCGCCAGTCCACCAGCTTATCTAGCCACTGTTGAAACACCACGATGCGTTTGGGCTTTCCGGTGGTGCCACCGCTTTCAAAAACACCCGCAATGGTTGCGTCATGCAGCCCACGCGGAATCAGAGCTTCGACGGGAACGTCGCGCAAACTGTCGGCAACATCGGGGAAATGTGCCAAATCTTCGAAGGTATTAATGTCATGCAGCGGATCAAAATCGAACGTCTGACGCATATCCAGCCAGAACGGTGCGCCGGTTTTCGGTGAAAAATGCCATTTCATCATTCCCGTCAAGTGGGAGGTAAAGTCAGGTAAATTCATCATCTTTTCCCATTGTTACGGTTGTAGCCAAGCGCTGCGCCATTCGTTCCGGTGATATTCGGCCCGCAAACGCCGGTGTAGGCGATCCGAACTGGCGGCCCAAAACTCCACCGCCTGTGGAACCAACTGGTAGACGGAGAAACGTTCGGGACAGGGCAGTGCGCCAGCCCCTTCGAGGGCTTCTGCCGATCTACGTAACTCATCGCTATCCAGCAACGGTTCGCTTTGGTGAGAAACCGTCGACATCGCGTGCAACGGAACCGGCCGTTTTTCCCAGACAGTTCTGGCGGTAGCATGCGGTAACTTGATCACTTTGCCGCTGACCGATAATTGCCGCCCCAGTTCTTTCCAGTAGAAATGGGCACATGCGTGGGAATGACTATCAATATCCTGAATCTTGCGGCTGCAGCTGTGGGTGGCGAATAGAATGCCACTCTCAGAAAAATCGAGAATCGCCATGACGCGCGAACTCATTTCCCCCTGTGCATTAGCGGTCGTTAGCACCACCGATCGAGGCTCTCTGACCTTTTCGCGTATCGCTTCCTGCACCCAAGCACAGGCGAGTTCAATTGGCTGGTTTACCCGTGAATGGAAGGGCGGAAATTCCGTATCCGCTTTGCCGCTAACACTTTCAAATACACTACTACCCATCTTCTCTTCTCCTTCAAATCGCGTAGGTTCCCTGTGCAACTTGGATGGCGTGGCCGCCAGCATGCAATCGGTATTCCGATCCATCCATTTGCGCCATACCGTACATTTTTGACGGGTGCCCCATTTCAACCCCCTGCCAAATTTCCAGCGACTGACCATAATCGCTCCACCCATGCCGGGCTAGGTGAAGCGCTAAAGGCCCGGCGGCAGAGCCGGTCGCAGCGTCTTCAACCACGCCATACGCTGGTGAAAACATTCGCAAACGCCAAGTATCCCCATCGCGACAGAAACAGAGAGCAGCCATGTTTTTATGCTTCGCCAATGCACGCTGATCGGGGTTGAGCGCCGCCAGAGTCGCCACATCGGTAGCGCCAACAAAGACGTGGCGCGGCCCAACATCGTACTGTTCAACCGGCAACGTGCTATGTGACAAGCCAAGCGCATTAAGAAGCGCTTCGGCTTGTCCATAGGGCTGGATTACAGGGGACGGTTGGAGCATATCAATATGCGCAACTGGGAGATCGTTCCCCAATTTGACGTATTCCAACTTAAAGGGGAAAACCCCCTTTGCAGTTTCGATATTCAATGTGGTTTTCTGCAGCCGGAGGGACAGCGCCAGCGCCGTGCCCAATAACGGGTGACCGGCAAAACCCAGTTCATTCACTGGCGTAAAAATACGGACTTGTACGTCGCCACCTTTGCGGGGACGCGACACGAAAGTAGATTCAGATAACCGCATTTCTGCTGCTATACGCTGCATAGTTTCCGGTTCTAGATCGTCACAATCAAAAAATACGGCGACCGGATTACCGGCCAGCACGCGATCGCTGAACGCATTTACGATGGCATAGTGATGCATGTTTCCTCCTGGCTTAACACAGACGCCCATGGCGCGATAATCGACTCATTCAGACAAGATGCCGCTACGGTAAACCTCAGTCGCACATCCGGCGGTCGCCCGATAGCCTCGGCGGCCACATTCAGCGGTAATACAGTGAGAGCTGGTTTCTCTCCACGCCACAACATCACCGCCCCCCAGCGTGGCGGTGTTTTATTCATAATCCAGTATTTGGTATGCAGCGCATCGATCCTCTGCCAAACGGCGAGATCTATTTGTTCAAGTTGCATCTGCAGTTGCTCGATGTCAGGCTCTCCTGGTGCCAATTCCCACCATACGCATTCCATTATCATGGCATTACCACCTGCTGGATCGATTCATAGAGGATCCGTGGTCCATCAATAGTCAGTACGGATTCTGGATGGAACTGCATGGACGAAAAGTGTGGCCCGCGAAGACCATAAATTTGGCCGGTTATTTCATCTCGTGCGACGCGAATCTCACCATGATCACTGGCCATCGCATTGCTGGCGGCTAGCCCGGTGAACGTGTTGTAAAATCCCACTCTTTCAATTTTGTCAAAGAAGGTGATTTCTTTTTGTATCCCCTGATTGGGCGACTCTAACGCAACAATCGGGTATCCCAGCGCGGCACATAGAATCTGATGGCCAAAACAGATCGCTAATAAGGGTTGGCCCCTCTGTATGGTGTCCAGAATCAGCTTGTGGCTGCGGACTACACGCTCGTCACTTAGATCGCGCGGATCCCCCGGCCCAGGGCCGATGATCAGCAGCTCATGTGAGTTGAGTTGAAGGGGGGAGGCGTAATGCGCAAGACGGACGTTGAATCCCATCGAACGCAGCTGATACTCCATCATGGAGGTGAAAGCGTCTTCATTATCAACTAGGAGCACCCTTCCCTGGCAGCGTATTGGGCTCACACTGGCGACATCATCACGCCAGAATGCAGCTAGGCGATGATTGTGTTTTTGCAGCGCGACAGCGACCTCCTCGTCTTGGAAAATGGAGGTGGAACTACCATTTAGCCCCATAGCACACTGCAGCGCAGCGGCTTTAGCCCGCGTTTCAGCAGCTTCGGAGGCAGGATTTGAAGTACGCACCAACGTAGCCCCCAACCCCATGGTCAATTTACCTGTCGATTCAATTTCACTCGTCCTGATCAAGATCGCCGAATCGATCGTCGGCTCGCCCCCATCAGAGCCCAGCAGTGCGGCAAAACCGCTATAGTAGCCTCGCCCAGATGTCTCATATTTAGCGATAACACGAGTCGCGTTCTCCAATGGGCTGCCAGTGACCGTCGGGGCGAACATTGAGTGCTGCAAAATCGCAGGTACTGGCAGCGATGAGTGCCCTTCAAGCCGATATCCGGTATGTACCAAATGCGACATGGGCGTTAAGAATGGGCCAAAAGTTTTGACGTCGGCGTCACAGATGCGGGTCATCATCTTCAGCTCTTCATCTAGCACCATCGATAACTCGTCCTTCTCTTTCTCATTGGATAAGAAGTCAATGAGCCCCTCACGGGTTGGCCCGGTCGGAGGATATCGATAGGTGCCGCTAATCGGCGTCATAGAGACACGCTGCTGCTGCAAAGTGATATGACGTTCCGGAGATGCGCCAATAAGCGTCACGTCCTGACATTTAATGAAGAAGGTCCAGTAAGCGCCGCTTTCTTGCAGGAGCAGATTTTTAAAGACAGTTAATCCTGTTTCGCAACCATAATCAGTGAAAGCAGCGGTAAAGGAGCGGCGGATAACAAAATTGGCTCCTTGTCCGGAGCCGATCTCCTGCTGAATGACTCGAGCAACTATTCGCGCATAGTCTTCGTCGCAAGGCTCAAAAGCGGTATTGCTAACCTTCAATGAACTATCAGGCAGCAGAGCCAATGCTTCATGGAGTGGTACTTTGCTATAGCGCGTATTGACGAGAGCGATGAGCGGTTTAGCGTCGTCATTAACAGCATAGCCTCGCTCTACAATCTGCCGATAAGGTGCGACTAGCAACATTTGCTGTTCATCGCTGCCATGACGATTTGCCTGTAATTCAGATAAATCTTGAAGACTGTTCAGATGTCGCTCATCTCCCACAATCACTTCGATTTCTGGAGCAGCGCCGCGCCCGCACCTGAATAACAGAGCAAACGATTCATTCTTGCTGCCATGCTGGAGTAAGGAGGTAATTGCCATATCTGCACTCATGCCAATACCTCTTCCACTGATAATATCGATGCGCAGCATGAAGCAGCATAAGCCAGCATGCGTTGATGTGCATCCTGTGAAAAATCAGCTATCGCGTCCTGCACTAAAAAGACTTCGATATCTCTGGAGTAGGCATCCAGGGCAGTAGTTAAAATACCTATTTGCGCATAGACGCCACATATAATAATTTGGTCACGCATCTGGGCAGTGAATATATCTGCAAGTTCGGAAGAGAAGAAGGCACTATATCGCCATTTCTTCAGGACTGGCTCTCCCAGTTGAGGTGCCAATAATGGTGTGATTGCCGTTTGTATCGGATCAGCCTGCATACCGGCCCCCCAAAAGTCATAAAGCAAGCCACGCTCTTTAGCATTCATACTACCTTTTTGACCGGTATAGACCACGGGGATCGAGTTTTCCCGTGCCCAGTTGATCAACTGAGCACAATTTTCCAATAAGGTATTACGTAATAAGCCTGGTAGAGGATTAAGGAAGAAATTTTGCATATCATGGACCAAGAGCAAACCTCTCGAAGGAGAAATTCGCCAGTCCACTTTATTTGATATCGTCGTCTCCAGAGAGGAGAGATCATATTCTTCAATATTAGGTATAGCCATGTCTGTCATACCCCTTGTTTTTATCAGGACGCGAAAACAGATCACATAAATAAGCGATAAAGATAAAATAATTTGAAATTTAAATTAATACTAAGTTGGAATGCCTTCCCTTACTATTTCTGGAACATCTATTCCAAGCGCGCGGAATTGTTGGCAAGGGTTCATAAACTCCCGTTGAAGAATTATTTTTCCTTTTTTAAACTGGAAGTAATGAATAAAGTGATTTTGGTAAAGCCCTTTTTGATAACCCTTGAAATTAATCTCCCCTTTCCCGTCACATTCAACCCAAAAAATATCCGGATCCTGCGTATCGAATATCTGCACATTATACCATCGCCAGTCGGGAAAACAGGCCAACGACCATACCGCATGTTTAGCTAGTTGTTTTTTGCTTTTAATAACGACTGGTTCGCCCGTATCCGTAGTCCAAAGCCCCCCGCATCCTTCCTCATCAAATAGCTCATGTCTAGATAATCGTGCCTGCCCATAAGTATTCATATACTGTTCAACAATGTTTCGATTGCTCATGCGCACTTTATTTTCCATCATTATAACTCCTTAACTCCATATAAAATAATGCCGTATTCATTTATGATTATTCGATTCCAGCTAGGCGTCGTTGCCCATCCTGGATAATCATCTCGTTCAACGATTCACCTAACAGCATCCGTAACGGCGGTGTATCTGTATCCACCAAATTCAGCATTGGCTCCACTGCATTGATAGGATAGCCCGGTAGCATGCGTGGCCAGCTCTGTTGCATCATCTGCTCATGTGTAGGGTAAGCTTCCCCACGTTCCGGACGTACAGCCGAGCTGCCGATCCAATCGGTAAGGTGGGGTCCAGGTTCAACCAACGTGACATTGATACCAAATTCTTTTACCTCGTTAGCTAGCGTTTCGACCATACCTTCTACCGCCCACTTTGTTGCGTTGTACATAGCCATACCGGGTAACGCCATTAAACCGGCGATGCTTGAGATCTGGATAATATGCCCATAGCCCTGTTGCCTCAAATACGGCAGTATCGATTGAATGACCCACAGAGAACCCAGCACATTAGTTTCGATAATCTGTCTTGCATCATTTTCTGGCACGTTTTCCAATGGGCAAAACAGGCCGTAACCAGCATTATTTACCACAACGTCAATACGCCCGAAGGCGCGGAAACCGGTTTCTACCGCAGCGGAAACGGCGGCGCGATCGCGTACATCCAATGTCACCGGCAGGAAATTATCTCCAAATTGGGTAACAAGATCGGCCAATTTTTCCGGTTCGCGTGCCGTTGCAATTACACTATCCCCGCGCTTTAGCGCAGCCTCAGCCCAGACACGGCCAAAGCCGCGCGCAGCGCCAGTGATCAACCATGTTTTTCTCACGTGCGTTTCCTTGCGTACAATTGTGACTTCACGGGCCAATGTTCACCTCCACTCTGGAATAATGACTACTATAAAAAATTATTCACGGCACTAGCATATGGAAATAAAATCGGCCCGGCTATTTACAGTTTCTCAATCCCGCTAGTATCTGTTGCACACAGACGAATGCGGTGCCCATCCGGATCTAGCGCAACGAAAGTATATCCAAACTCAAGTCTTGTTGGCGGTAGCGCCATCGGAACATTGCGCGTTTTAAAATCATGGTAAATAGCATCGACTTCGTCGATCGAAATGTCACTTAAACACAGTTCAAACCCGCCGAATGCAGGCTGGGGCTTAGGCTCAATATCGTGTTTAGTTTGCAACCCTAAAATAAAACCATCTTTTAACGAAAACACTGAAAACCCAGGGAAAGATTCGATGGGATCTTCGCCGAAAATAGCTTTATAAAACTCGGTGCTGGTATCTACGTTGTCAACATATAAAATCACACTATTAGGCTTGAACATACTGTTTCTCCTATGGAAATTTGTTCTCAATCAGAAAATTACATCTAGTTCTATCTGTGTTATGAAAGAATATGCTTTGTTTTTACGATAAAACAGAGCCACGTACGTTGCGATCACGTCATATTGATAACTAATTACATACTCATCGCTCAAAATCATTCGCGATACTTATGAATCATTACCTTTCGATAACTAACGGAGCTACTTGTATTAATGTATGCTAATGAAACCAATGATTCCTTACAAAATCAAAGTGCCTCATATGCAGAAGGATGTCTACAAAACACACACTAGAATCACAGTTTATTGACATGGATCAATAAACCAATTCTATTGCATGTTTTTGATTGAAATAGTTTTTTTAAAATTATTATATAAAATAATGTTAACATATTAGATTGCAATGGAGATTATAAGCCATGAATGATGCAAATCCCCCGTTCAGCCGGTTCAGTAGCGAAAGCATAGCCTTCTTAATTGAGGTTAAATCTCAGAACGACAAAGAGTGGTATGAAAACAACAAGAGTTCATATGAAAAGTACTTACTAAAACCTTTCCAATGCCTCATAGAGGAACTAACCCCTGTAATACAAGAAATTGATCCTTATATCGAAATAAGCCCCAGAATAGGAAGGATTATTTCTCGTATTTATCGTGACACACGCTTTTCAAAAGACAAGTCGCGTTTTCGAGATAGAATGTGGCTGACGTTTAAACGTGATAAAAAAAATTGGATAGACTCTCCAGTTTTTTTCTTCGAAATTAGACCAAGTGCTTTTTATTACGGATTAGGTTACTATGCTGCAACACGTACAACTATGGATCACGTAAGAAAAAGCATCCTCTGTCGTGAAAAAGATTTCTTGAATGCTACTGCACATCTTTTACCAAATTTTACGTTGGTTGGTAACTCTTACAAACGTCCACTAGAACCAAATCAGCCTGAAAAAATTGCCACTTGGTATAATAAAAAATCTTTCTCCGTAATGAAAGAGAATAATAATATTGCCGAAATATTTGATCATAACTTAGCTAGTACACTAGCTGATGCCTTCATTCAGTTGGCACCTCTTTATGATTTCCTTATTCGTATTGAAGAAGAAAAAAATCGTGACTTAGAGATAAAACGTTCAACAATGAATATTTGATTTGCATCACCAAAAATAGCGCTTTAATAAAATTAGAAATTGAGTTTAGTTTTTTGAGATTAGTATCAAAAACGCCCCAATGTTGCCGGGGCGCTGTACTTAGTATTATGCCGCTGATTTTTCGTTACTTTCCAAACGTGCTGACCAACCATGCAAGTAGTAAGCTGATCTTACCCACTAACAATGGACACACGACTAAGCGAGGGTCTGGTTTTCAAATTGTTCCGGGCTGAGTCCGCCAC
>NZ_JAGQDC010000068.1 GCF_023282985.1 Serratia silvae
GAAAAGTTTTTTGAATTTAGGGGTTGCGCCCTTCTGAGAACTCCCTATAATGCGCCTCCACTGACCGGGAACAACGACTCCTCTAACGAGAACCAGTCGCCCAGCCAGGAAGAGGTAACCCGGTGAAAACACCGAAATAAAGGTTGACTCTTCAGAGGAATCGCGTAGTATACGCCACCTCGAGTTAGCAAGCGAAAGCGCGTAACTCACTGCTCTTTAACAATTTATCAGACAATCTGTGTGGGCACTCACAAGACGATATCCAGCTACTTCGGTAGCA
>NZ_JAGQDC010000009.1 GCF_023282985.1 Serratia silvae
CTTCATGGGGATGTCCTCATGTGGCTTATGAAGACATTACTAACATCGGGGTGTACTAATCAACGGGGAGCAGGTCAATCCCTATCAATTAACAGAAATAGTGCCGTCTTTAACTAAGTCTCTCCATTGCATCCGGCTTATGCTTCCTGCTACTGGTTTATAGGTTTGTTGACTTCCCCGCTCTGAAACACGGAAGAAGACATCCGCACAGTCAAGGAAAAGAGTTTTCAGCTCGCGATTTCCTGCAGTTTTCAGCGTGAGTCTTGGTAGCCCTGCTCCATACTCTAAGGAACCTCTGATTTCTTTCTTACAACCAGAAATCTCCACATTGTTCGGCGTATCACCACTCGAAAATCTGATGAGTCTATCGCTACGAAGAGCGCGGAATGCCATTGAGAACTGATCAGTATTGTTGTTGTAGAAGAGAGCCATTTCGTATGGGGCATCTTTGCTCCACTCACTCTGGTTATAAGGGTTTGTATACTCATCAGGATACTTGAAAGGGTCTGCCGGAGCCCATGCCAAGACTGTAGCCGGAAATACCACTAAAAGTGGCAACATACATTTCTTCATTACTATACGCTCCTATCAATTACTAACAGCATGAATATTAACAAAAAGAGTGTTTTACGTACAATTTATTGATGCCTATGAGTCACATTAACACAAACAAAATGTGACTCATAGTCCGTGGTCTGATAAGCAACAAAACATGATGCTTGTTAGATGAAAAATGAACTTCAAATCAAATTTGGCCAACGTGTTCGAGAACTGCGCAAAAAGCGTGGATGGTCACAGGAAGAGTTCGCTGATAAGTGCGGGCTAGACCGCACCTATGTAAGTGGGATAGAACGAGGGGTGAGGAATCCGACATTAGTGGTCATTGGAATTTTAGCAACAGGCTTTGATATTCAGGTGTATGATTTATTCAAACCCTAATGATCTAACTGTATTTTTATACACTATAAAATCTAATACATAAGAGCTAAGATGGTAGCAAATTTGCTCTTTCGAGATACTGCATGTACATGGACGAAAAAAAGATTGCAACTCTCCTTTCTAATGTTAGCTCTCTGGCAAAGTATATGTATTGGTTTGAAGATACGTTACCCCATCCACAAGGGGCAAGCCATCGAGGATTGGCAATAAACTATAATGGATTACAAGAACGGAAAGAAGATTTTTTGCGGGAATTAAAAAATACCGTATGCAATTGGGTATATAGTAAATCGAGATACCAAAAAATTTTAGAAAAAGAATTACCTAAAAGAGATAATGATATTCAGAGCGTCACATCCCACATACAACAACTGGCATTCTCTAAATTCCGAAGTGGTGCTCCTCAAGGGCAATTTGGAGAACTAATACTGTTTAATTTATTACAATATTTTTTTAAAGCACCACCATTATTAAGGAAAATGAGGATAACAACAAATACATCACTTGAAAGATTTGGCGCAGATGCTGTTCATTACACACTTAAAGATAATAATAATACATTTTATTTGGGTGAATCAAAATGCTATAAATCGAAATATAAGTTCAATGAGGCATTCGAAGAATCGATTAATAGTATATTTAACACCTATCAGAAATTTTATAAAGAATTAGAGCTATACGTTTATGATGAATTTATAGACGAAGAATTACAGGATATAGCGGAGAAATTAAAAGAAGGCTCCTTGCCCAAGGTAAATATAGAGCTAGTTTGTTGTATAGCTTATCAAGAAAACAAAGACATTTCGAGTATAAATGATGATGAGATAAAAGAAAAAATTAAATCTGTCATTCTTGAAAGAGCTAAAAGTGTAAAATGCCCAACTTTAATAAATGGAGGGATAGATAAGTTTCTGGTTACAAAAATACATTATCTAATATTTCCATTTTGGCGTTTGGATGAATTGTTAAAGGAATTTGATAATGGAATATAATGTACTGAAAAAGTTGCTAACGATTGAACTTTTCAACATTGCCGCGAATCTTCAGTTCATAGATGAAAAGCCATCGAATATTGAATATGATGACTTAATAAAAATTGTCAGTACATCAGAAAAGCTATCTCGACAAGGAACTATAGAATCGAAAGAAAAGACTATACTTATTATAGCATTATGCTGGGAGTATTGTGACGATAACTACAAGAGTTCGTTGCGAGAAATATTCATTTTACAATTAACAAGGATTGGTTTCTCGCCATCAACAATTTTATTAGATAGTAATTACGCTGAGAATAAAAAATATTATGCTTTCAATAGTTATCTAAATCAGTTACAAGTTGCCATATCACAACAAGAACATACAGTAAGCATCGGTGATGAAAATTACGTTTTATCAAATTTCCAAAGAAACGTTTGGGATGCCTCTGAGAAATATAAATATGTCGCAATATCAGCACCAACGTCTGCGGGTAAATCATTTGTTATTTATTTGAGAATCATAAAAGATATACTTTCAGGATTTTCAAGATTTGTCTATATAGTTCCTACAATAAGTTTGATTAACCAGGTAACAAAAGATCTGTCCCTTCTATTAAAGAAAATGCAGTTGTCTCATATAAAAGTGTTGAATAATTTATACGACGACGACTTTGATAACAAAATATACATACTCACTCAGGAGCGGTTAATTTCGTTCTTCAATAAAGAAGATACAAATTTCACCTGTGAAATCATTATTATCGATGAAATACAAAATATTGAAAGAGTTGCTAATGATGATAGCCAAAGATCCAAGATTTTATATGATGTACTAAAAGAAATAGACAGGACAGACTCGGTAAAACAAGTAATATTAAGCGGACCTGGGCTAAGAAACATTGGGGATTTGAGTAATAGTATATTTAAAGGTAAATGTCACGTAGTTGAAGATATTGTCCCTCCTGTTTTGAATATAACTTACTCAATAAGTTATCATGAAAAAACTGCGTATCTTAACCAATACACACCATTCTTAGATAGTCATAATAGAGTGCTGATATCTAATGATAGTATGCTGCCCCCATCAAAAAAAGTAATGTACAACGATTACTTTCATGATTTCCTTAGCAACTTAATAATTAATATAGGTCGAAAACCTAAAAATATTATTTTTTCTCCAACTCCAGATCAAGCGAGAAAGACTGCAATAGCTCTTTTCGAGAGAGATATTAATAATTATGATGATGTGTTAATTAATAGTCTATCTGATTATATAAAAGACTTCGTTCATACAGAATATGATCTTGCTCGTACCGTAACAAAAAAAATTGCTTATCATAGCGGTAGCTTACCTTTACATATAAGATCGTCGATTGAGAATGCTTTTGTAGATGGCGTTATTGATAATGTTGTCTGTACGACAACCTTAATGCAAGGAGTTAACTTCCCTGCTTCAAATGTAATTATTAGGAACCCTAATTTATACATAAGACGTAAGAGTGGAATAGCACAATCAAAACTTTCTGACTATGAGTTTTCTAATTTAAGAGGTCGTGCTGGAAGGTTATTAAAAGAGTTTATTGGAAGAACGATCGTTCTTGATGAACCCACCTTCCTAAGTGAAGAAAATGATAATAACTTCAAGAACACGATTAAAACATTTGAGAAAGAAATAACTGTAGGTTACGGAAGTTCATATCGAGCTTCTCAGACCGAAATTGAAAGAATATTAATGACAAATAATATTTTAATAGATGGAGAATATAAGCACTTATTGACATACATCAGAAATACTCTTTATAAAAATGGTATGAGTGGAATAAAAATGCTGCGAGAAGTAGGTATAAATATTTCTTCGGAAGTGGCAACGCACGCCTTACACTATATATCTAAATTGCAATCGCCTAGACATTATATACTAAATAATAGGTATTGGGATCCATTTGATCTCGAGCTTTTATTCATCGAGAAGAATAAAGATAAATTTCTAACTCTCCCATCAACCATATGGAGTAAAAACCTTACATCACAATTACAAAGTGCAATATTGAAAATGGCAAAAATATTCCCATATTATTTTAAAAAATATATTTCAAAAGAAATAAATGAGATATTCATCTACTCTGTTTGTATAAACGCAACTAAGTGGTGTAGAGAAATCCCGCTAAAAGATATATTAGAAGAACGTGACTTTTCTAATTCTAAAGATGTAAGCAAATCAATAGATGATGCAATTAAAATAATAACAAGAACAGTTAGTTATGGTTTACCTATGTTTTTGAAACCATTAGCAGATCTTGGAGATAAAGAAAATAATATTTTGAGTCATATTGAAAATGGAACTTATACAGTTGTATCCAAAAACCTGACAAACCAAGGGATACCGAGAGATACAGCTATTTATCTTAATACTCAGTACATTAAAAATAGTCCTGAATTCTCAATGAACCAAGTTATCAAAAAAGTTCAGAATGATGTACATCATAATAATTATTGGATATTAAAACAAATTGAACACTTGGGTAATTAGTAATGTAATTTGTATAGTAAGCCATTCCTCAAATTGGAATGGCTTACTAGTACATTGATTTGGATATCATATCAACGAGAGAATGTACATCAACCTTCAATATACTTACTTACCTTATCGATAAGCTCTTGGTTGAAACCGCTGGGTACTTTTGCTAGCAGTTTTTCAGCAAACTCGCGCATGTCTTTATCAGATGCAATCCAACGCACTTGATTGTTATTAGTATAGGAAGTTAAAATATTTTCAATTTGTGTTGTAGAAAACTCGTTGATCGTATTCAACTTTGCGACCGCAGCATGGCTAGAAGTAAAACTTCCAGACTCAGAAAGTTCATCAATAAGGATGTTAGTTTCAAGTTCAGCGAGCTTATTTGCTTGTGGAAAATGCTTTGATGTAAACTCTGATAGTCGGGAATAGATTATCACATCTGACTCTTTACGGCTTTGCCATTCATGTCGTAAGAATTCATTGATTCCATCTTCAATATAATCGCTCTTATAATCTTTATCCTGAGAAATTAAGTAAAGTGTTTCACCTTTTGGAAGGCCCTCAAGTAAACAGATCCAGTTTACAGCATCGCCATAAGATTTATTTTTACCTGGGGGATTGCCGAGGTCGAATCGCTGGATACCTTTAGCTATACGCTCGGGAGTTGCTTCTATTACCACTGAATTTTCCAAAATCTTTTTTATAACTAGATCTGCGGGGAGTTTCTCTTCAATAAATTCTTTCTTGATACTATCTAGTATCTCACTTCTCAACCTATTAAACTCTTTATATACCTGTTTTAACTCTTCTGTTTTATCGTGCTTTTTTATAATATTAGGAATATTAAGTTTATTTCCCTCCGTAATTGTTTGAACATGTTCTGCTACAACCTTACTCCTATTTCTCCAAAACTCATCCTTTATTAATTTTGGCATCCATATTTTCACTTTTCCATATTGATGTAATGCAAATATTTTTTCTAGTTCCTCCAAATCATCTTTATGGAATCTATAAAAATTCAGAAGCATGTTCGTATCGATAAAAACATTCAGTGTTTGATCTGCCATTATCTTCTCTCCGTAATATTAAAAATAGCCTTATTCTTAACCCATTTATAATTGATATGAAATTACAAATATAAGATATATTGTTATACCCTTAGAATTTACTCTACTATCTCAAGCAACACGATTTTTCACGCAAAATACCTAATGGATATAAAGTATAGAAATAAATTATGCTGGGAACAAATTTTTTACTTTTTTTAAAGAAAACTTATAATGCACAATTCCGAGTATATTCCAATAATATTATTTTCAATTTCTTAAAAATCAATGTTCAAAAAGGTATTTGTATTTTTCTGGTAGAAGTGAGAACTCGCCCCATCCTACGTTACTCAAACATAAACCAAGGCCATTTCTTTCAACCTTGCCATACATCAGAATAATTCTCCCTCGGCAATTATCATCAATCCCATGATCTTTTGAGTCTTTATTATTTTGTTTAAAATAAAAATCCAAAAAATCCCCTGATCTGTTCCAAAAAATCTTAGTCATTCTGATTGAATGATCCCATGGACCACTAACACTACTTTGCACTTTTCCAAAATATAACTTAGGAATATCGCATATGTCATTAACTCTATTAACATCTACAAGTATACTGTCCAATCTTCTAGCATTCGTATCTCCTGGAAAAACAAAATACTTATAATAGTTATCATCAAAATTTCTGCACAATCCTGATACAGTTGTAATTTTACTTGGTAATTTAAATGATTCCCCCGTATGCCTGCTTATTGGTACATCACTAACTTCACCATTTATATCTTCAATAAATGAATGATCGAAATTCCCTTTTTTAACATCCTTTATTTCTGGCCGTTCAACTATAAATGCACTGATAATGGCCAATTGCTCATCCGCAATAGCCTTTTTGGCTTCCTCCTCTGTTTCAAATCTTCTGCCACCACCTTTGTTTACTCTTAAATTGCACCCTATATGTCTATAAGACGGCAGATGTACAAAACTAGCATTTCTGCCGTTTGTCATTTTTTCTTTATTCTTGGGTCTTCTAGATATTGGTGTGTGACATTCAGGACAAAAAATAAATCCATCCATTTCTAAGGTAAATTCATGTGGGAGCACTCTCCTTCCTTGAGATTTCAACACCTGAACAGAATCAGATTCACGATCCCAAGCTCTATGAAAATAAGCAAATTTAATTCTAAATGTCCCTAAGTCTTCCATTATTGGTAATCTCTCCATAACTTTATGCTACAAATAGATCTACCAACACCACACTATAAAGTCAATATTGTATGCTCAACTTTGCAATCTGAACACTTAAATTAATTTTCACGTTAATAGTTGATAAAAAAATAATAAGCTATTGATAATAAATAAGATGCATTTTATTTTACATATGAAACAACATTGTGATGTTGTTAGTGCTTAAAACAGCACTCGCTCTTAATTTGATTGGGAATGTGATTTGGCGCGCATTATGCCATAACGCAACACAGAGATCGTGGGAAGTTTTGGTGAAGATTTGCTCGGCGCTCGGGGTGTGGAGATATTCGCCAGCTAAATATCTCCTGCAGAACGCATTAACAGATAACTAAACCAGTCACTTTTTTAGCCCATTTCCTTGACCTGATCTTGCAACATCGCAATCAACGCCCGTGAAGCGGCGCTGCGATATCCCTCTTTGCGTTGCAGCACCACTGCGTGGCGCTCGGGCATGGGAACCGACAGCTTGATAGGCAGCAGCAGCGGGTTACTCCGTGCGATGGCCTGCGGCAGAATGGTCGCGAGCTGGCCGTGACGCACAATCTCGACGATGGCGCTAATCGCATTCGCCTCCATGGCTACCTGAGGATGGATGGAGTGCTGCTGGCAATATTCATCTACATAATGACGCGTGGCGAAGTCGCCGTTGAGTAGCACCAATGATACCTGTTGCACCTCCGCTACACTCAAGGCAGCGCGGCGCTTGGCAAGCTGATGTCCCTTCCCCACCATCAGTTGCAGCCGCTCCGTGAACAGCCTGGTAGCGGTTACATCCGTAGAATGAACCGGCTCGAAGGCAATCCCCAGATCCAATTGGTCATCGCACAATAACGCCTCCATCTTATCCTGCGTCATCTCACGGATGTTCAGGGTAATCCCTGGGTAGCGCCTGAAAAAGTCGTCGACCAACGGGCCAATCAGGTAAGAGGTAAAGGTCGGCGTCATGGCCAAGCGCAGGTTGCCGCGTTCCAACGTCGCAACATCCTGAATGGCCCGCTTGCCAGCCTCCAGATCCTGTAACGCCAGCCGGGCATAGCGCATCCACGCCTGACCCGCATCGGTGAGTTGCACCCTACGCCCGGAACGGTCGAACAGCTCTACCTGTAACGTCTCTTCCAACTGTTTGATCTGCTGTGACAAGGTCGGCTGAGAAACATGCAGCACCTCCGCCGCCCGGGTGAAGTTCCCCTGCTCCGCCACCGCCAGAAAGTAACGTATGTGCCGCAGTAACATAACGCCTCAACTATTAGTTATCCCTATCGTGACAATTATAAATGAGTCTTGGAACCTATAGCTAGAAAAGTCCATTCTTGCCTCCATTGAAAGCGAGCCACACATTGATGGAGTCACCATGCAAGAGGTTATTGACGGTTTTCTGAAGTTCCAGCGCGAGGCTTTTGTTGAGCGTACAGAGCTGTTCAAACGTCTGGCCACCAGCCAGAACCCACGCACCCTATTTATCTCATGTTCCGACAGCCGATTGGTGCCGGAGCTGATCACCCAACGCGAACCAGGCGACCTGTTCGTCATCCGCAACGCGGGCAATATTGTCCCTTCTTTCGGGCCTGAACCTGGTGGCGTTTCGGCTTCGGTGGAATATGCCGTTGCCGCGCTGGGGGTAGAGGATATCGTGATTTGCGGCCACTCCGATTGCGGCGCTATGACCGCCATCGCCACCTGCAAATGCCTGGATCATATGCCCACCGTGGCCAACTGGCTGCGCTATGCCGATGCCGCCAAGGCAGTCAATCAGGCCAATGAACACGCCAGCGAGCACGATCGCATTAACTCGATGGTGCGTGAAAACGTCATCGCCCAACTCACCAACCTGAAAACTCATCCTTCGGTCGCGCTGGCGCTCGATCGAGGCAATCTGCGGCTGCATGGCTGGATCTACGATATCGCTACCGGCTGTATTGATGCATTAGATGGCAATACCCGCCGTTTCGTGCCGCTGGCGAGCAACCCGAGCGTCACCGCCAGCCCAGCTATGCAACGTTTCTAATCTACCAAACCTATTGGAGTCAACATGACACAATCACTAAATAGCGTTTCAGCACGCCAAAACCTGACCGACATCATCATGGAGGCTAAAGTCCGTAAAGGCCTGACCTTTGAAGCCATTAATCAAGACACCGGCTTGAGCTTGGCGTTTGTTACCGCCGCACTGCTTGGCCAGCATCCGTTGCCGGAACAGGCCGCCCGTGTAGTAGCGGCTAAGCTGGATTTGGATGAAGATGCGGTGCGCCTGCTGCAAACCATCCCGGTACGCGGCAGTATCCCCGGCGGTGTGCCGACCGACCCGACCATCTATCGTTTCTACGAGATGGTGCAGATCTACGGCTCAACCCTGCGGGCGCTGGTGCATGAACAGTTTGGTGACGGAGTGATCAGCGCGATCAACTTCAAGCTGGATATCAAAAAGGTCCAAGACCCCGATGGCGGTGAACGCGCGGTGATCACGCTGGATGGTAAGTATCTGCCAACCAAGCCATTCTGAGAGATTTAACATTAAAGTAGGCTGAACTCAGCGTCTGATGACAGACGCTGAGTTCCATCCCGGCTCATACGGCAAACCAACGGCCTGGCGCTAATCAGTGCAGCGTCATGATCAAGGTTGCAGATGCAGTGAAACTGCCGGTAATGGCCTTTGTCACATCCCTGATCACCGGAGCCACCTGTAACTCATCTTGCCCAACACCGTTGAGTAGCGTGGTAGCGAATTTTTGGTTCGGTTTGACTATTTGGCCGTTATATCTGACTGCTACCCCAATGTCATCAGGCAGCGTGGTGGCAATAAAGTCTGACGAGAAAACCGCTGGGGTCGCAATAAGATTAATATCAATATCTTGTGTCACCGCGGTGTTACAACGGTATTGCAGCGGGACGGTTTTGACATAACGGCTCCCATCGTTACTGATCTGTGTATTATCAATATCACCAAAGTCCACCTCAATAGCGGCACCGTTATTAATGGTACACACTATGGGGACCGGAATAAATTGCCCTGCTGTCGAGACACTCACGAAAGGGGTGTCATTAAAAACCGTCTGACTCCATACTGAACGAAAAGCCCGGAATAATTTTACATTTGCTGGAATTATCAACATGCCACCTAGTTGATCGCGGCGCAAACGCAGTGTAATAATATTTTTATCTGTTCGGCTACCAAACCGTACGTAAAATGAATGAATTCCGTTAGGTACGATATCGTTATTTCCATCCCAAATACCGGTTTCGCTGGGAACAGCATGATTAATAAACCAAACAATAGAAATTTTTACATCAATATCTTCATTAAGCTTATAAAATCCATCACCGAATTCTGATAGTGGTAAATCCATCTTGGATTGATTAAAAAAATCTATCACCTTCGGACTTGAACCTGGTTGGATGTCTATCCAACAGTTCACAATATAATCAATTGGCAGCATGAAATAAAAATCAGCCGTTGCCCCCGCCTTGCTGCTAGAAAAAGCCCCACGGTTAAATCCAATGTTGAAATCATTATTCACCCCACCCGGCCAACAGGTGTTTTTCATCTCACTAGCATTGACCACTGTTGGGAACAGAAGTAATACAGCAAGTATCATTTTTAGGATCATAGCCACCCTTATCTATTTTTATAAAATTTTAGTGAAAGTATTAAAGACACCAACCCTATTTTCACAACATTAAAACAACCCGATGATTTCCTTGTTATTAATGATAAACGAATAGAGTTCCTGGTTACTTTTCAGGTTGAGCTTTTTCATTGCTGATTTTTTCTGCGTGAAAATGGTTTTTACACTTTTATTTAAAACATAAGATATTCGTGTTAGTGAATACTCTTTAGATAGTAGCTTAATCACTTTCATTTCATTTGAAGAAAGTCTAAGCCTGCCACAAACGCAGCATGATTTCGTCATAATACTGTCATGCTCAACATGCTTCACTCTTTCGCAACATTCCAGTTGACGAACCACTCTATCTACCACCGCGCCCAATGGCTCATCTCTGAAGATGATAGGAAAGTGCCTTAAGCATTCGCATACCTCATCGTGCCCTTTTTCATTCGAATCACGCTCCACAATAGGAAAAAAAACACCCTTGAACCCCTGCTGGATATAAGGCGTTGCCAGTAAGCAATCTGTTCCTGGACCGATTTGTTGAAAGATAATATCACAGCGCCATGCGTCATCGGCCAAATCAAAATATCTAACCGTCTTTGCGCGTGAAGAGAGCGCTTGCTCCAAACCAAGTCGCAACCCCAATGCATAGGCGGCATTATTATCCTTTATCACTATCCCCAGCATAACTCCCTCAACAAAGCTAAAATCTTGAATAACTCCACAGCAGTTTTTACCATCTATAATCAAGGGTAATATAAGGTAAATGCCACATTCGCAGTAAAATCGCCCTCAATAATTTCTTGGTGTTCAATAGCCGCCTCAGATGCACTGACGTATGCGGCAAACTTCAAAGTACGGTTACCTTCATGGAGTAAATAAGATTCAATCGTCTTGTTAATCTCCAGCGGTTTTCCCTTCTCGGTCTCTAGTCCTATTGCAATACCTTTCGCCATCCCGTTTACTGCCAGTAAACCAGGCTGTTGCAAGTCCTCAACGCCATTGAAACCGATCTCAACGCTGTTCCCCAAGCTAATATCACAATCCTCCAATACAATGGAGTAACCATAGCTATGCGTACGTTGATGTAGATAAAGTGTACTCTTAATGACATTGCCTAACTTAACGGTCTGATTAGCCGATGCCATACTTAGAGTACAGGGCTCCTCAACCAACTCGCCATGTAAAGATATATTATAATCCTGTGCTGAGAGAGTCCGATTAATCCCTAACAACAGGCAAAAAATTAACACGACCCGATAACACATCCTGTTCTCTTCCACTTAAAAATAGCTTGATACCAACGTCGCAACGGCATTGAACTGCCCTGTCCCCAAAGGGATTGTCGTATCTCTTTTTACCGGCACGGCAATAAAAATGAACGTCTTTTGGTCTACCGCATCAAAGAAGTGATTTAAAGCTATCGGCCTTCCGTTGGCATCCTGGAGAGCAATACCCAGGTTGGCTATATTGGTGGTCAATATATTCCCTACTCCGCCGATGGCTTCGCCTTGCAGCTGCAATCGTAGTTTTTTACCCGGGCTTTCTTTACAATTTAGATCGACCACAGTGAATTGTGAATACTTTACGCCATCTACCTTTTTAATCCCCACCTTGCCAAAATTGACGTCAATGGCTTTGCCACCGTTAAATTTACAGGCGGGTTCGAAAATTCGCCCTTTGAAATTCATAGCCGTTCCACCATCAGCTTGTACCTGCGATACGCAAAGCACCAGGAATAGGGGGATCGCAAGCAAAGATTTACATAGCATAGGGCCTCCATCCAGCTTGCGGGATCACAGGCTGATTAGTCATAATTCAACTGAAAATTAACCACGGCGTAGAAAGCTCCGGGAATCAGCTGTTCGGTCGTACGCTGTGGGATAACGTAAAAAGTTAAGCGATTATCACCAGGCATTAATAACTGAGCCTGGCTGGGTATCCCTGGCCATAACTGGCGATGTTGTTCATCCTCCAGCCGTAAAGCCAATCCCCTGGCCTGGCCTGTTACCGCGATCAACCCACCTTGCTGCTGTTTGCTGCGCAAAGTTATAGATACCGTTTGCTGTCCTGCTCCCAAGACCAGGTTATTGCCATGTGTTGCACTGCGAGTTACTCCCCCCCAGTGCCCACAGTCGCGCAGCAATAAATGGAATGCGACGGGTGCCGCTTCGTCACCAAACCGGTTTAATACATGGCTGGCTATGCCCCCCAGGCTGACGGTTTGGTCTTCAGAAACCATCTCGAGCGTACAGGCCGATTCGACGATCGTGCCTTTAACCGCCATTGAAGCAAACATGCCATCCACCTGGGCGCGGTTTTCTGCCAACGTTGGCAATGACCAAGCCGCCATTGTGCTAACCAATCCCCATTTAATGAAATCCACGGTTTTCATCACCGTGTGCCGTTCACGCTACAGCGCTGCTGCACACAGGTGAATGCCAGTTCAGGCCGCCCACCGTAATCGTTGATATAGGTGACAACAGGCGCGTCAAAGACTGTTGATTTCACGTCGGTACGGCTTTTCGGCGCCAGCGTTACTGGCACAAAGCCGTTGTCTTCACGCCCTTTTGCCCGCGCCGCAATCCCCGCCACGGTGATGTAGTAAGGCGTCGGGTTTTCAATCTGGTAACCCGTGGCGGTTTTATGCAGCACCAACTGGTTTTGCCAAACTGTACCTGGTTTCGTCACAATGGATGCCGGGCGATAAAACAGCTTCACTTTGGTCTGCAAGGCGATTTGCATCACATTGGATTTATCACTGCGCGGGGGGATTTCACGTAGATTAAAATAAAATAACGTTTCCCGATCCTGCGGCAGCGCTTTAGCCTCAGGCAACGCTGAAATCCTCACCATACTTTTTGCACCCGGTTCAAGACGCTGAATCGGAGGCGTAACAATTAACGGCCCCGTAACTTTCTGCTGTTCATGATCCTCGACCCACGCCTGTGCCAAATAAGGTAATTGCTTATTCTCATTACTGATATTTAAACTAATCGCTTTGTTGTCGCCTTCATAAATCACCCTGGTGCGATCCAGAGCAATCGCGGCAAAAGCCGTATGAATAGACGTAATAGTGAGAAAAACAAACACCATGAAAGCTGATTTACGCATAATATGATCTCTTGATTACTTGATAGTGTGACACGGTAATAATAAATTTCCCGGAACCAGCAATGGATTAGGCAGTGATACCTGACACCCTTTAGCGCCATTCCATTTCACACTGAGTGATTCCCCGGCAGTAATACCCGATAGATAGGCCAGGCCTCCATCACTGATAATGGCCAGTTCCCGCCCCTGTGGGTTAACCACGCTGGCCCCAAATGGCGGATGTTTGCCGTCAGGCATGACAATAACCGCCAGTGCTTTTTCACCTTTGAGCAAAGAAAAGCGCCGATAACCAATGGCTCCCTCGGTTAACGTCGATTCGACTACCCCTTTGCTGACTTCTACATCATCAGCAAGCTGATTAATATCTACGCGGGTATCCGTACGGTAATAGCTATTCACGTTCGCCAACACGGCGATCCCGAAGCGATTACTGCGAACTGCATCCCCTTCGATCGGTACACCAGCAATTCCCTCGGTGCTTAGCATCAAACGAGTACCGCCATTAGTTCCTGCTGGATGCAGTGCAGCTCCTTTTGCCGTTGCGGTTAGTCCCCCTTGCATGGAAAACCCGGCAGAAGTGGTGCCATTTTGTACGTAAGCCGCATTCAGGCTGATTTCGCTGTTATCGCCGCGGTGAGTGTAAAAGCCATTAACCTGTGACGCCGTTTGCTGACCGCCCAGATTATTTACCCCGGCGGCAATTCGGTAGTTATTATTGATATCGACGTTATTGCTATAACTCAGCGCCTGACTCAAACGGTTATTTGAACTCTGCCCGCTATACCCCAAATTCTGGCCACTGCCCAACGGCACAGACAGGCTGACAAAAACGGCATCGTTATAACGCTGCTGATACTGGCTGCGGCTAGCAGACACGTTTAGCGACAGATCCTTGTGCCCCATAAAATCAAAGTAACGACTTACCGACAGGCTATAGCTGTCCTCCGGCTGGCGATCCCAATAGCTTTGGTGGGTGTAGGTGGTATACAGGCTTAGCCGGGCAGCCGTAAAACTTTTATTAGCCGTTATGGTATACATCTCTTTACTGTGCGCGATGGCGTTCCCCCCAAAGCGGCTATCCAGGTATTGTCCCATCGACATAAAATCGCGCTCGGAAAAACGATATCCCGCAAACGTGACCTCACTGTCAAATTCATCAAAGCGCTTGGAATAGCTCAGCCGATAGGACTTGCCTTTCTTGGTACCCTCTTGTCCCGGCAGCCTGGCGGTCGACTGGGTCACATCTGCCGACAACGCCCCCAACATAAACAGATTCCGTCCCAACCCGACAGAAACGGCCTGATAATCATTTGCCCCAACGGCTCCACCATAAAGCGACCAGTTGTTGGCCACGCCCCAGGAGAACTCGCCACTGGCAAACAAAGGCCCGTCTATATGATGCTGATAGGTAGATGGACGGCCCACGGCAGTTTTATAACGCACCGTCCCCGGCCGCGTCAGGTAAGGCACATTGGCGGTATCCACAGCAAAGGTTTGCTGGGTGCCATCTTGTTCATTCACCAGAACATCCAGTCTGCCACTGACGGCACGGTTCAAGTCCCGGATACGAAACGGCCCAGAGGCAACGGTAGTTTCATAAATCACCCGCCCTTGTTGAGAAACGGTCACAGTGGCGTTGGTTTTAGCAATACCGCGGACTTCAGGAGCATAACCACGCAGGTTAGGCGGTAACATACGTTCATCGCTCGCCAGGCCCACACCGGTAAAACGGAATGAATCGAAGATATCGGAATAAAAATAGTTTTCACCCAACGTCAGCGTGGCATTCAAACGAGGTAGCGCCCGATAAGCGTACCAGCGGCTCCAGTCAAAACGACGTTGCGCCTGACGTGTTGCAGAGGAGAACTCATAGTTGCCCTGATAATCTCCTCGTAGCCGCCAAGACCCGATATTAACCCCTGCGGTACCGCTAAGGCTGGCGTTGCGTGAGGATTCTCCCTGGTGACTTTTGCTGGTTGCCGCGTTGAGGCTATAGTCCAGCAGTATCCCCGGAATGCCATTATCCCAGCGGGACGACGGCAACCAATTTGGATCGCTGTATTCCAGAAAGACCTGAGGAGCACTGACGTATAGCGTACCGCTGGCGATATCGCCCTTCAGCGTCAAACCCGGTAATGCAGAGAAGTCCGCACACTCTTTCTGGTGCCAAAAAATGACCTTGCTAGCGGCCTCTTCCGTCAGGCCCAACCGGTTGACCAACGCGGCTGGAAAGCATAGCTTGGTGGTATTGGCAACGTTGGTGTCAGCATAAAAGGGGATGGTTTGTTCACGATCGGCAATATTCTGTTCATTAAGATAAACAGCCATAATATAATTGCCCGGCATCACATAGCCTAACCGTGAAAATCGTGACAAATCAACGTTGTTTCGATCTTCCGCGTCTAACACGTCGAGGTTGAATTCTATTGCTTGCGATAGTTTACTGAACCCCAGTAGTGAAATAAAAATCGCCATAGTAATCTTATTGATTCCATTCATAATTCTATCCAGAAATAAAAGTCCATTTTCAAAATATAAATAAGATTACTTTTAAGAAAAAATGAGGGTCATCGATAGCTAACGACTATATTCATAGTGGTGTAGTAGTTCCCTGATGTCACTTGCTTGCCATTAGCCACTAAAAATATATTGTATTTTAATAGTATTTCACCTGAATCAATCGGAATGTCAGGCAAAGGAACCCCAGGCGTAATTTTATGGCCTTTTTCATCCTGAACCATGAGGGCAAAACCACGCGCCTGCAAAGGTTCAACAGATCCATGACTGCCAGGGCTAAAGGTCACTTCTATTGACTTATTCCCGTCACCACTATCATCGGAAAAAACGCAATTAATCAGTCGTATTTTAAATGGATAGGCTTGGCTGATCCCATTGCGCTCAAGCGTTTTTAGTGGGATAACCCCCAATTCAAGCGTTTGAAAAACATTATCCGGAGAGATTGCGCAGGCAGACTCAAGAATAGCGCCTTGTAATTTAACCGTACCCTGTGCCCACACCACCGCATTAAAATAAAACAGAGCTATAAACAACAGAGTCTGGATGACCTTACACATAACATTCCATTGTTAATATCCGCCATTTAAGTCACATAAAAGACGAAGCATAGGGTATATACCCTATGCTCCTCATTGATTAAGGGTAAGTCAGCGTAAAGTTGGCAACGCTGGAGAATTCACCTGGCGTTACGGTACCATCGGCTTTATTACCTTGCAGATAAGCAGAGAAGTTCAGTGCGTTATTACCTGCTAGTAAACCACGTGCCGCAGATGGGACACCCAGCGTAATTTGCGTACCGCTACCATCGGTCAAGGCAATACCAGCACCTTTGGCAGTACCAGTGATCCCCAGCAACTTATCATTCTCAACGTCTTTAGAACCACCAAAGGTGATGACGACGTTTTGCTTGGTCGTAGTATCACACTTTTCCAAATCAATGGTGAAATTGCGTGGTGTAGAAGTTCCCGCCTTTGCCAATAATGAGTTTGACACCTGGCCAAGATCGACAGTTTGGTTAGAGCTCTCAGGCGTAATTGAGCATGGCGCATCAATAATAGAACCGGTAAAAGTAATGTTACCGCTACCCTGATCGGCTGGTTTAATCGGATCAACCACCGGATCTGCTGCAATCGCACCAAACGCAGAAATACCGGAAGCCATCACCATCGCCAATACAATTTTATTCATTTTCATAACTATTTCCATTCAGTTAATTTTGAATTTAAACTTCACTTAATCAAGAAGCGGCTAATACGCACACCTTTCTCAATTTATGCACCACAACCGTAATCGTTATCTACAAAGCTGCGATGAGGATTATCTTAATTCGCTAATGAGTGAATATTGCAATGAACTCTTCTTAAAAAACAAAAAGTAAGGATAATTAAAATAAACTTGTTATAAATCAAATTGATATAAAAATTAAAAATGGTATTAAATCGTTATTTTAGAGCATTTAAGACACATAAAATAAAAGGCCATGCTAGCGAAATCTGCATGACCTTAATTAGAGATGACAAGACGATGATAAAAAGGGTTAGATTTAGGCTTACTTAACAGAACGGCATAAAAGTTGCGGGATAGGATTAGTCGAAATCAGATAGCCATTGTCCCCATTGCGTTGAATACTGATATTCGTCCAGCCATTCGGTTCTCTGATATAACTGTAAAGGAATTTTTTAGCCAAGGGTTCGGGCAGAGTATCAAATGGCGCAACATTGAGCTTGTCGGTTCGAATGAGAAATGAGTTATCATTGCTCACCGTGTAGCTTACCTCGGCATCTCGTTTAATGGTGTATTCATTACCTTGGTCAGTTAGTGTTCCACTATAGGTGATCACGCCATGTCCATTTGAAAACAAGAAAAATATCCCAGCTTGTATAACAACCGTTTTTTTATCTGAGACATAATCATATTGCACCTGTGAGTAACAACTGATGCCATCCCGGAGTTGTCTTTTATTCATATAGTCAATTACAACGACAATTACTGCCGTCACTGATAGAATGGAAATAATTAAACACCATTTTCTTTTCATGATTAGCTCTCAATAAAGTAGCGATATCTGGATCTACAGTTGCTTCCTTTATCTAAAGCATCACCATCACAAATAATAAAAGACTCACGCGGCAGTCCAGTATAAAGTGAGATATAAACCCGCTCTTTATTGTCACAATGTAAATCAGCATTAATGGGTATGTTACCGCCATTGCTTTTCACTTTGTTTATAAAATAATTATCAGCATACACGTAGAGTTGACATTGATTATAGTCACCCCAGTACGAATAATGATAAAACCTGCTTTGTGTTTTGAGATATTTACCGTAAATAAAGTCCGTCACTGCGGCAATGACAATAAAAAGTAAAATAGCAGAGGTAAATACCAAGCTTATCTTTTTAAAGTTATAATGAAATGCAGCATTATGGCTACTTAAATCACCTAGCCCATCGTCAGGAATAGGTGTAGACAACGTGCGATTAGCCATTTGAACCTCGTTGTCTATCCTATTATCAACGCACTCTTCATACTCAGTAATCTCCACCGTATCTGCCACCAACATACCGCGCCTTGGGATGGTGACAATGATATCCTCCTCAAGACCTAACTGCCGAAAGGCCTTTCGTATCATGGCAATATTTTGGTACAGCGTATTGGTGTTAATTGGAATGCCATATTTTTCCCACACTTCCTCAAACAGTTCTTTCTGTGTAGTAATTTCAGGTTTATTTTTTAACAGAATTTGCAAACAGTTATTCGCTGGCGTGGTGAGGACAATTTCATCATGCTTCTTCTCGATATCCACCAGAGAACCTGAGCTTTTATCGTAGATAACATGATGATTTAATATAATTTTACTGCTCATGCTCACTCTTCTATATGGGTATTCTTAAAATTTCACTTATACACATATAGAATAAAGTATGGCTATAGATTAATCAACAATTTACTAGGAAAATTCTCATATCGCTATCGCGAACTTTGAAGTGTCATTCTGAATATAACAAACCGCGCTGAGCGCGGTTAGTGGTGGCGGAGGTATCACGTCAAAACATAACCACCAATACGAATTTAATCAGGATGAAAATGGCGGCTATCCGCCGGAGCCTGCTCACGCGGCTCCAACCCATAATCCCGCACCACCTCGGCCACCCGCAGCCGGTAATATTCCAACACCTCATGCCTGCCACGCGCCTGGGCTTGACGGTGTTGCTCCAGGTTGCGCCACTGCTGTACCGCCGCCTCATCACGCCAGAACGACAGCGATAACAATTTGTCCGGTTCACTCAGGCTTTGAAAACGTTCGATAGAGATAAAGCCGTCAATTTCCGCCAGCAACGGTTTCAGCTCCGCCGCCAACTCAAGATAGGTTTCCCGCTGCCCAGTGGCAGCACGTAGTTCAAAAATCACCGCGATCATCATCGTTCTCCTCGGCAGTATAAAATTCAGGTACACGCGCATTTTGCGAAACACGCCAGCGAAACTGGCTTAATAGTTCGGGCTTAAGGTTGAGTTTGGATAAATGATCGATCCCCGCCAAGGCGATCAACCTTGCCCAACGTTCTCCTGGGCAGCGATGAGCACCATGACCAAAGGCAAAACTCTCTTGCGGCGTTTTCAACTGGACCAATACGCTCTGCCCCACCGCCAGCGGTTGGCCATCAAGCCACGTAGCCTGTCGCGCAAACCGGCGGGTAGTATGGATCGGCGGAGTTTGCTGCAACACCGCCAAGATCAACGCTTCTGCCGGTTGATGGCGCTGATTTGCCAGCAACAGTGTCTGGCCGATTAATCCGGCGGTGCCTGGACTGGAGCGAACGCAAAGCTCATCTCGGTGGCGCACTAGGCGCTGCCATGTTGGTCGCATTTGAAAAACGCGGATGGGTACTGCCATACTCAATGGGTTTGCCTGTTGATGAACCCGCCACACCCGAGGAGTTATCATGTCCGATATTAACCCATTCCCGATCACCAAACGTTGGCCCGCCAAGCATCCTGAACGTTTACAACTCTACTCGCTGCCGACCCCTAATGGGGTGAAAGTCTCCATCATGCTCGAAGAGATCGGCCTGCCTTATGAGGCGCATCTGATCGACATCGGCAAAAATGAAACCTGGACGCCGGAGTTCCTGTCGCTCAACCCTAACGGTAAAATCCCGGCGATCCTCGATCCCGCTGGCCCAGACGGTAAGCCGCTAGCGCTGTTCGAGTCTGGGGCTATCCTGCTGTATCTGGCAGAGAAATGCGGTAAGTTTTTACCCAAAGACCCCTCCCTGCGTTATGAAACCATCCAGTGGGTGTTTTTCCAGATGGCATCCGTTGGGCCGATGTTCGGTCAGCTAGGCTTCTTCCACAAATTCGCCGGACGTGAATATGAAGACAAACGGCCATTTGAACGCTACCAGAAGGAGTCCAAACGGCTGCTGGGAGTGCTGGAAGAACGGCTGCAAGGGCGTGATTGGATCATCGGTTCGGAATACACCATTGCCGATATCTCCCTGCTTGGCTGGGTACGCAACCTGATTGGTTTCTATGAAGCGCGCGACGTGGTGGAGTTCGACAACTTCCCGCTCGTGGGCCAATGGCTGGAACGTGGACTGGCAAGGCCAGCCGTACAGCGCGGCATCAATATTCCTGCCCGCTAAGCCTGATAAGCTATTGGGATAGCAAGAAAAGGCTATCCCTTTTCCCACGTCTTCCGTCATAAAAATGTCACTTTCCTGCTCTACTCTCCCGTGTAACAAAATAATGCCAACCCTATTTTTGTATGACGACAAGGAGCCCTACCCATGCAGCAGTCCGTTTCCCTGATCGCCGGTGCCGTATTATCCGTTCTGTTATGTTCCGCCGCCCTGGCTGACAATAATCAACCCACCAACCGCGCGGCTCGTGGCGATATTACCGAACCCGGCGGTGCACGCCGTTTGGCGGGCGATCAAACCGCTGCACTGCAAGCGTCGCTGTCGAATAAAACCGCTAAAAACGTGATCCTGCTGATCGGCGACGGCATGGGCGATTCGGAAATCACCGGCGCACGCAACTATGCCGAAGGCGCAGGCGGTTACTTCAAAGGGATCGATGCCCTGCCGCTGACCGGCCAATACACCCACTACTCGCTGGATAAGAAAAGCCATAAACCGGACTATGTCACCGACTCTGCCGCCTCGGCCACCGCCTGGGCTACCGGCGTCAAGACCTACAACGGCGCATTGGGCGTGGATGTGAACGGCAAAGATCAACCGACGATTCTGGAACTGGCCAAGGCCGCAGGTAAAGCCACCGGTAACGTCTCAACGGCGGAACTACAGGATGCCACACCGGCAGCACTGGTTTCGCATGTCACCTCGCGCAAGTGCTACGGCCCAGAGGAAACCAGTGAGCAATGTGCCAGCAACGCGCTAGAAAACGGCGGGCACGGATCGATCACCGAGCAGTTGATTAAAACCCGCGCCGACGTCACGCTGGGCGGCGGGGCAAAATCCTTCGCTCAGTTGGCGAAAAGCGGCGAATGGCAGGGGAAAACACTGAAAGCCCAGGCCGCCGCGTTAGGCTACCAATGGGTGGAGGATGCCGAAAGTCTGAACGCGATTAACCTCGCCAATCAGCAAAAGCCGCTGCTGGGCCTGTTTGCGCCAGGCAATATGCCGGTACGCTGGAAAGGCCCGAAAGCGTCCTACCACGGTAATCTCGATCAGCCTGCGGTGACCTGTGAGAATAACCCAGAGCGCGGCGCCAATGTACCAACGCTGGCGGCGATGACCGAGAAAGCCATCGAGCTGCTGAAGAACAACCCGAACGGTTTCTTCCTGCAGGTAGAAGGGGCGTCCATCGACAAACAGGATCATGATGCCAACCCATGCGGCCAGTTTGGCGAAACGGTCGATCTGGATGAGGCAGTACAAAAAGCGCTGGAATTCGCCCGTGCCGACGGCAATACCCTGGTGATCGTCACCGCCGACCACGCCCACTCCAGCCAGATTATTGCCGCCAAGGCCAAGGCGCCGGGGCTGACCCAATCGTTAACCACCAAAGACGGCGCGGTGATGACCATCAGCTACGGCAACTCGGAAGAAGGCTCACAGGGCCATACCGGTACTCAGTTGCGCGTTGCCGCTTATGGCCCACATGCCGCCAACATTGTGGGGCTGACCGATCAGACCGATCTGTTCTTCACCATGCGCGACGCCATGAACATCAAGTGATCCACACGGGCACAGCATGCTGTGCCCCTACCTATTTCCCTACCCCCTCACCAATTAACTAAACCCCTACCTCTGGCGGAGCATTTTTCGCCACGTCAATTATCCAAGTTTACTCTTGCGTAACCACCCTTGCGCGCCTATTATCAAAGAATAAACTTGGATTATTAAGTCCCATTTGACGATGACCCGAGTATCGTCGCTGTAGGAGAATTAAACCCATGGATCGCGCCAATATCATTCACGACTTGCTGAACTGGATCGAGAACCACCTGGATCAACCGCTGCTGCTGGATAACGTGGCGGCAAAATCTGGCTACTCCAAATGGCATCTGCAACGTATGTTCCGCAGTACCACCGGCCATGCGCTCGGCAGCTATATCCGCGAACGCCGTTTGTCGAAGGCCGCGCAGGCACTACGCGCCACGCCTCGCCCGATTCTGGATATCGCCTTGCAGTTCCATTTTGATTCCCAGCCTTCATTTTCCCGGGCCTTTAAAAAGCAGTTTGGTGAAACGCCAGCGGTTTATCGCCGCACGCCGCAGCAAGATGAAGTGGCCCTTTCCTCAGAGCACAGCTATCGGCACAGCTCACCGAGCCTGCATTCACTGTACAAGCGCCAATGCGTAGACGAAGGCTGCACCAACTGGGTCGGCCAGCGTTAAAAGCAAAAAGGCCAACGGGGTATAAACCCATTGGCCTTTTTGTTTGGTAAATGGACGCTGTATACAGCGCCCCTATGTATTGAACTGGCGGACGTCTTATCAGTTATATTCGAGGGTAAAGGTGGCAATCGACTTGATGACGCCGCCCTTCATTTTCGCTGCGGTCTGATAGTAACGCGCCTTGAGTGGCAAGGTGATGGTATTGGTCTGGTTGGCAATGGTATGCCCGGCATACACCGCAGTGCCGCTATTAATTGGCGTTGAGTTATTGCCGGTCAGCAGTTGGACAGCGACGCCGCTGGCGGCATTGCTATCCGGTACTGACTGGAGCACACCCGGCGCATTCGAGGCATCGCTGGTATAATCGAAACGTACGTTTACCAAACCCTCCCCTGTGCCGCCAGGCAACAGTTCCGTCCCTGAACCACCTACACAGTTGATATTAATCGAAAAATCCTGCTCTGCGGCGGTACTGCCGACGCCTTTAAACGCTGCGGTGGCCACCGTGCTCAGGTTGATCACCTTGTTTTTGGAACCCGCATCTACCGAACACGACGAGGTAACAATGGTGATGCTGTTCGCCAACACATGAGAGATCAGGATTGGTCTTGAAGGGCCAGAACCATCCGCATAGTAAGTAGAATACTGCCCTGGAGCCAACGAACCGGTGCCAGTATTCTGGGCAATTTTGATCACCTCAACCACAAAATACCCTGCAGCCAGATACACCGCGCCGTAACGGTGGATCTCGTGCGGGTAATAGGCACCTTCCTGCGTGCCGATCTGGCGATAAAGCCGTAACCCAACTCCCGGTACGTTGGTGGTCCAGATTTTGTCGCTGATGGAGCTCGGGCCTCCTTGCAAAATTCGTCCGTACAAAGTGCTACTACCGCTGCAAGAAATATTGTTATCCCGGCTGATATCGAACTTGCCGGTGGCCAGGACATCGCCCACATTGGTATTTGGCGTAATCAATACCCTGCCGACGTTCATAATGATGTCCTGCGGCGTGGTCGTGTTAACCCAACATTGAGCATAAGCCTGTTGCCCAGCCAACATCAGTAACAAAAACAGCATGGCTTGTTTAGGGCGTTGGCGCATGGCGGTGAATTTATGGATAACATTGATCATTTGCAGCTCGCCTCGATAATTTCGTAATCAGTGCTGTTTTGTGTTTTGGCACGATAATTCACGGTACACTGTTGTGTCGGCTGAGTGCCCCATTTCACCAACAGTAACCCCTGTAACGCTTCGGTACGCAGATAGATGCGGCTGCCCTGGCCGACGATGCCGATCACCTGGTTACGGGTATCCAATACTTCTGCACCAAAAGGTAACGCCGTGTTATTCGGGCCTAGTGCATGGATAATCAGCGCCTGACCTTTGATGGTCTTGAACTCCAGCTTGGCAATCGCACCGGCATAAGGCGCTACCTGCTGGCTGCTGCTTTCCAACTCAACATCGCGTGACATGCCGTTAGGATCCAGCGTGACGTTGGTCATGCGGTATGGGGCAACATAAGGCACCACCGCATAGCCGTTATCATCGATTCGTACCCCAGGTGAGTTGGTGACGATAGCCCCAGCGGCATCCGGCGCTTCGATCAACACCATGGTTTGGCCACGCTGAGGCGTCATGGTCACGCCGCCGCCATGTACCACCACGCTGCCGGAAGCCCCGATGGACGACTGGCGGAAATCGCGGCCATAGCTGTAAGAGCCGTTCATGGTGGCGAAACGACTGCGGTATTCCCCACTCACGCTAGTATTGGTTCCACCGGTCTGATCGTTGGCTAACGTGGCGGTGTAGCTGATGTTGTTATCCTCCCCGGTAGAGCCGTTGATACCGATGCGGCTGCTGTCGTAACCCTGGTCGTTGTAGGCCAATGCGCTGTTCAGACTGATGTTTTGCGAGCCAATGTTGAACGGGATCGAAAAGTTCAGGAAGTAACGGGTTTCATCGTGGTCATCAGTATCGGAGGTACGCATGGCGGACAACCCGTAGGTCACGCGGCCAAAAAAGTTGTTGTAACCCACCTGATACTGTTTGGAAGTACCGCCACGGTTCCAGTAATCGCTCACCGAACCGGTGATATACAGCGATCCCAGGTTGCCCCCCAGCCCTTGGTTCAGCGTGAGCTGATATTCACTGCGCTGGCGGTTGACCGCATCAGCACTTAGACCCCGGCTCTCATTATCACGGGCATACACCGCATCACGCAGTGATAAATAGCCGGAAGTTGAGTAGCGATAGGCCGCAATGGTGAAGTTGGTGTTGGTTTCCGACATCAGCTTGCTGTAGCTGATCTTGTAGCTCTGGCCGGACATCTCACCCTGTTTCAGGCGGGTGTTGGCTTGGGTAACGTCGACGGCAAAAGCCCCCAACGGTGTTGCCACCGCACTTCCCAGCAGCACCGCGCTGTAACCGTCACTCACGGTCGCCCCGGTGTAACCGGTCAGAATATTGGTAAACCCGCGCTGATAAGTCGCCTGGAACATCTCGGGCTTGGTATGTAAATTATCATCGCGAACTTGGCCAGCGGTTAACGCATAACGCTGGATCCCCGGGCGTAACATCTGTGCCACCGAAGCATAGGGAACGCTGAACTGGCGCACGGAACCATCGGCCTCATTGACCGTGACGTCCAGATCGCCACCGTAGCCGGTAGGGAACAGATCGTTAATCACGAACTCGCCCGGCGCTACTGTCGTTTGATAGATCAGCTGATTGTTCTGGCGAATTTCCACCAAAGCATTGCTTTGCGCCACACCACGCACCACTGGCGCATAGCCGTTAAGGGAGTCCGGCAGCATGCGATCGTCGGTACTCAGTTGCGCACCGCGAAAACCGATCGAATCAAAGAAATCGCCGCTGGTAAACGCATCCCCCAAAGTCAGCATACCGCGCACACCCGGAATGGCACGCTGCGCATAGGTGGCCGTATTCTGCCAATGGGTGCTTTCCTGACTACGCCAGTTCACGTTCGAGTCATGGTGCAACTGCCAACCGGCAATGTTCATCCCGGCGTTCATCGTCAGATAAGCGTTGGTCGAATCCGAATTGCCGCCGCTATTGGAGCTGTGCGAATTAAAGGCGTTGAAGTTATAGGACAGAAAGCCAGCGGTGATGCCGCGATCCCAGAATTTCGGATCGACATAACCGCGCGCGGTACGGCGCAGCGCGACCTGCGGAATGCTGACATCCATACGCAAGGTGCTGGTATTGAGGCGGTAAGACGCTTCCGGCACCCATTCCCCCAGCGGCTTACAACTGCTAGTTGTCACCGCCGGATCGCTGCCCATCGCCGCAGTATCGACGCCAAACTCTTCCAGAGACAGCAGGCTAAAGCAGGTATCGGCACTGTCTTTACCCGGCACGCTCTTGAATTCGATGTTCTTTTTGCCCTTCCATTCTCCGTTGACGTAGATATCCAGAGAATATTTCCCCGCCAATACCGGGTTACCATCACGAAAGCGTGAAAGATCCACGCCCTGCGCCTGACCAACCAGGAAATTGCTGTTGAAAGTGGCTTCGACCGGCGCAGCGGCCTGCTTGGCATCGTTTGGAGCCGCTGCCTGGGAAAATGCCGGGGTGGCCAGGCTAAGGGCACTGCCGGTTAACAGCAGGATGGATCTGTAATTGAAAAGTGCCGACTTTACGGCGGCAGAGATAAGCAACTCGTTCATATCCATGCATTCCTTTACCAAATTAAGCGTCCCCGTCGGCTGTCTTCACATCGCGGCATGGGGCTTTCCAAGAGTTACTTTTGCTGATTTTTGCTGCGATTAACCCGGCCACCAAAATCATTGATGGTGGTGTACTCAACATCAGCAATCCGTGAACTGTCACCGGAAAAGGCCAACGTTTTTTCCTGGCCAGGGGCCAGCATGTCGCCATGCGGTGCCAGCATGACTTTCTTGCGGTTGGCAACGGCATTGATTTCGGTGAAGGAAACATAAAATGGCGTGGGATTCTTCACTTTTACGCCGCCCGCCACGAAACTCCACTGCAGTTTTTCTGGCGCGTCATTGGCTACGCCGCTCAGGCCTTCCGGGCGATAGAACAATTTCACACGGGTTCTGAAGGCCACCTGCAGGAAGTTTTCTGGCGTAGTGTCGGCGGCTGTTCCGGTCGGTGCAGGGGGAATTTCCAGCACGTTCAACCAGAACAGCGATTCTTTGTCTTGCGTCAACGCCGTAGTGGTCAGCGAAACGCGCAGCGCCTGGCCGCCATTAGGCTCAATACGGCTGATAGGAGGCGAAATGATAAAGGGAGCCTTGCTGTTTTCTGGCGTCGTTTCTGCGTTGCCCTCATCGATCCAGGCCTGGATCAGCGCCGGGGAGGTCCCATTATTGGATAATTGGACGGTCACTTCCCGCTGTTTGGCCGGATAAATAACGCGTGTGCCGTTAACAATAACGCTGGCAAAAGCGCTGCTGCTGAAAAGCACGGCCATCAGCAATACGCTGTATTTCTTAAAAGATGTTTTCATTTTAATATCACTACTATAGAAATACAGCGGGGGAAAAGTTTCCACCCGCCAGAATATATACCCGATGATGTTCACCCCCTGAGTTTAGATACCATCAGGGCGAAACGATTCGCCCTGACAAACAACAGGGAGGAAACAATATTTAACTAGAAAAGTGACGGGTAATAACTTATTGGTAGATGATGGTGTATTGTACGTTTGACGTCACATCACCAGCGCCCGCTGCGGCAGTTGCGAAATATTCCGCATAGTAGTTCAGGTCAGCTGAATCACCTTCATTGGCAACGGTAACCCACTGGGAGTTAGCCTGTGCGCCATTATTGGTGGCAGCCAGAATTGGCAGAAACTGGTTGTTGCTACCCAACAGCTGGATTTGCACGTTGGTAGCAGCATTGGTTTGGGTTTGGTTATTCAAACGACCCGTTTTGAAATCAACGGTTGCACCTGGTTCGAAATAGGTTGCTACCTGGCCTTTAGAGCATTTGGTCAGGTTAATCGCGAATGGAGTACGGCCCGCAGTAGCGTTAACTGCACTCAGGGTAGAAGAAGATACGGTCGGCAGAGTAACGGTAAAATCTTTACCACCCGGGGTGCTGATAGTACAAGTCTGGTCGGTCACTTTACCGTTGAAAGTAATAGTACCATCGGCAGCCTGTGCTGAAATAGAAGGAATAGCGGTAGCACATACAGTCAGTGCTAATACAGCAGACAGCTTAGAGATTTTCATATTTTTGACTCTCGGTGAATTAATACATCCATTAAGTACATTCAACGATGCTACTCCTTGTCAGGAATGAAGCCCGATGAATCCATTGCCCGGCGCAATATAGGTCAGGATCATTCTCATTGATAAATCGTTTAAAACATTCATAACGCCACTCATGATAGGAAAAAACTATCAACAAATACCCATTGATCGATGTTGACGATTTATCCAGTTCGTAATAATCTTAATTCACCAAGGTTAGCGGTCAAAAAATTCGATAAAATGCCGACAAACCAGAATATAACTCTGTTATTGCACAAATATTCATCTTGAGCGCAAGCGTGCCCCCTCTGAAATTTCAATCTTTTTAGAGGAATTTACCACCAGATAAGATGATTCTTTCTTTAATAAGATTACTACCAATAAACAGCCATTTATTTCTTTGTTTATTGTTTAAAATCATATAGATAAATTTCAATCAAAGGATTGAGGAATGCGCAGCGCTTTTAACGGTAAAAATAACGGCATTAATTATGTTTTCCAGCCTATGTTTGCCAAATCAGGACAACTGCTGGCCGTTGAATGTTTATCGCGCTTCTCTTTCGATAGCGAATTTGCGCATTTCTCTCCAGAACAATTCTTCCAGCAGGCCGATCGGGAAACCCGCGTCGAGATCCTGCATCAACAAATTGAATTGATAGAAAAATACCGTGACTGGTTTCAACAACACCAGATCATTGCCACCATCAATGTCGACGACCATTCGCTGCAGGCACTGGCAAACGGTACATTAGCCGATAAAATCCGCGCGATGAATTGCCTGCATTTCGAAATCAACGAAAACGCCAGCAGGCTGGTAAAAAACCGCATCCATAACGATCCCTCTTTGAATAATTATTCATTTTGGCTTGATGATTTTGGTTCTGGCTATGCCGGGTTTTCTGCCTTGTACAACAGCCGTTTCCGCTTCGTTAAACTCGATCGACAGCTGCTGTGGGACTTTATGAAAAAGCCCGGCGGTGAGGGGTTGATGCGCGCCTTGTTGCGCTTTTTTCAACTGAATCATTACCGGGTGATTATCGAAGGAGTTGAAACGCGCGAACAAAAAAAATGGCTAGACGAAATGCCTTATTATGCACTGCAGGGGAAGCTGTGGCAGGAATCCAACATCAAAGATTTAAATCAGCTGCTTGCTGCTGAGTACTTTTAACTCATTATGGGTATCCCCAATATGTCTAAAAACAATGTTCTGGTGATCAGTGAGTGCAAGTACAGCTATGTCGGGCTTTCAATGCTGCTGAAAAAGCATTATGGCAAGTACGATATCAAGCTGTTTTCGGACTTTATGCGCGGTGGCGCGAAGGCGGAGAAAATTATCAAGCATGACATTGCGCTGATTTTCACCTCTCAAAACCTGGAACAAAGCGTCAACGTGATCGAAAGCCTGGTGTCTGTGCATCAGCAACACATGAGCACAACGCGTATTCTGGTGTTTTATGATGATGAGCGGGTAGCCAAGCTGTTGACGATCCTCGGAATCTCGGTGGAGCTGGTATCGGCACGCATGCCACTTTATCTACTGCAGGAAAAAGTGGAAAACCTGTTGGCGAGCGAAGAGTCGGGGCAATTGAAGATGCAGAAAACCCGCGAACTCAGCCCAGCGGAAAGTGACGTGATCTTCAACCTCCTGCGCGGCGATAGCCTGCAGAACATTGCAGCCAAGCGCGGCACCCATCCAAAAACCATTTTTTCACAAAAATACAGTGCATTAAAGAAGCTGCGCCTGAGAAAGATGAGCACCATTTTCGTCGCTGGCAATTAAGCAAAAGGGGCAGACTCAGCGATTGAGCGCGCCCCTTGCCGTATCAGAAACAGGATAACTAGCGGCCACCAGCCCCCTTACTGGCTCATTGCGTCCTTCTTCATGCTGTCTTTGGCCATCGAGCTCTTTTTCATGTCATCTTTAGCCATAGAGTCCTTCTTCATCCCCTCTTTGGCCATCGAGTCCTTCTTCATGCAGTCTTTATCCATGCACTCTTTTTTCATGCCCTGTTTTGCCATCCCGTCGTGAGACATCTGGCTCATACCGTCCTTTTTCATCGCGTCCTTGCTCATGCTATCGGCCGCATGGGCTCCAGTGATACCCAGCATCAGTGCGCTACACATCATCATGGCAAATAACTTTTTCATGGTATTTCCTTTTCTTGGTTAACCGGCACGCGTCGTGCCATGAAACTGCACTGGCGGCAATCAACTGCCGCCAAACCAGTTGTAACCTTGGTCTTCCCAGTAGCCACCGGGAAAGTGGTTGGTGACTTCAATCACTTGAATATGTTTGGGATTCTTGTAACCCAGCTTGGTAGGCATCCGCAGTTTCATCGGATAGCCGTATTTACGCGGCAAAATCTGCCCATCGTAAGTCAGCGCCATCAGCGTTTGCGGATGCAACGCCGTGGCCATATCGATGCTGGTGTAATAGTCATCGGCACATTTAAAGCCGATATAGCGGGCGTTCAGATCTGCACCAATCGCCTTCAGGAAGGTAGCAAACGGCACCCCACCCCATTTGCCGATGGCGCTCCAGCCTTCCACACAGATATGCCGTGTGATCTGGCTGATTTGCGTCATCTGGTGCAACTGTGCCAACGTCCAGGGCTGCTTGTGCTGCACCAGCCCCGCCACTTCCAGCCGATAATCGTCGCCGTTGATATCGGGCGCTTGATCCTCGCTATAGAAGGCATTAAACGGGAATGGCCGAGTGATCATCGATTCGGCATACTCTGGTGCCAAATGGTTGGCATTGAACAGCCAGCCCTGAACCCGATCGTTAAAGCGTGAGACGCGGCTCAAGGCCTGCTCCACCTGGGCGTTATCACTGAGATCGCAGCCGGTCAGCATCGCCACGCCCCCCAGGGTCAAGCCATTGCGCAGAAAACGGCGGCGCGACGACGATGCCAGCTGGCGCGTTAACAGGCGTTGCGCCTCTTTAACGATATCCAGGCCTTCGCTCAGGCTGAGAGGTGATTTTTCCGTTTTCATTTGTGTCTCCTTAGCGTCCACGCAGCATGGCTAATAACGTACGTGGCACCAGGGCCACCATCACCAGATGGATCACCACAAAGCCAACCAGCGCCGTCATGGCAAAAAAGTGGACATAGCGAGCCGCGTCGTAACCCCCAAGCAAGGTGCGTAGCAGAGGAAACTGCACCGACTTCCACAACACCAGCCCGGAAAGCACCATCAGGACGCTGACTACGATAGCCACAACATAGGCCACACGCTGCACCATGTTGTAGTGGCGCAGGTCGGTATGTGACAACTTGCCGCACAGCGCGGCCCATAGATCGACCACAAACTGCCTGGGGCTGAGCGGCCAGAATTGGCGTTTAAAGCGGCCACTGAACAGGTTGATCAGCAGATAGCACAGGCCGTTGATGCCAAACAGCCACATGCCGGCAAAATGCCATTGCAGCGCCCCCCCCAGCCAACCACCTAGTGTCAGCTCGTTGATAAAACTAAAGTTAAACAACGGGGAAGCGTTATAAATGCGCCAACCGCTGGTGACCATAATCAGCATGGCAAGCGCGTTCAGCCAATGTGTCAACCTTAGCCACAGCGGGTGGATAAGGGTCTGTTTCACCGTGATCATCGCTTCTCTCCTGCCCCGTATGGGTTCGATGCCAGCAGTATTCAACGGATTTGTTCCCCAAGACCTCACGCAAAGTTAAATAAAATGTGATCACTTCCAAGGTGGGGGTTGTGTAGACTTCAGGTAAGCCAGTTAACCGCGGTAGAGAAAATGGAAAGGGCAAAACGAATTTTGATCGTCGAAGACGACGGCCATATCGCTGAATTGTTGCAACTGCATCTGCGCGATGAGGGCTATGACATCAGCCACGCGGCCGATGGCAATCAGGGCATGGCAATGTTGGAACAAGGGGGTTGGGACGCACTGATCCTCGATCTCATGCTGCCAGGCATCGATGGCCTGGAAATCTGCCGCCGCGCCCGCAATATGACGCGCTATACGCCAATCATTATCACCAGCGCCCGCTCTAGTGAAGTCCACCGGGTTCTGGGGTTGGAACTGGGTGCAGACGATTATTTGGCCAAACCCTTTTCCATGCTGGAACTCGTCGCCCGCGTCAAAGCCCTGTTCCGCCGCCAAGAGGCGATGACCCGTAATCTCCGGATGGAAGCGGGAACGTTAAGCATGAACGGGCTGGTGATCGATCCCATCGCCCGCGAAGTTCTTTTGAACCAGCAAACGGTGGAACTGACACCGCGCGAGTTCGACCTGCTGTATTTTTTCGCCCGCCACCCCGGCAAAGTGTTTTCCCGCCTCAGCCTGCTCAATCAGGTTTGGGGCTATCAACATGAAGGGTATGAACACACGGTGAATACCCATATTAACCGGCTACGGATCAAGATTGAGCGCAACCCGGCAGAACCCGAGCACATCCTCACCGTGTGGGGCATGGGCTATAAATTCGCGGCTTCGCCGCAAGGCTGAACGATGAAAAATTTCACGCTGACGCAACGCCTGACCCTGGTTTTCGCCCTGTTGCTGCTCATCTGCTGTTCGATCTCCGGTTGGTTACAGGTGCACAGCAGCAAACAATATAGCCAGGCGGTGATCCAACGGCTTTCCACCAATCTGGCGCAGCATATCGCCACCAGCAACCCACTGTTAAGTTCCCAGGGCTGGAACGGTCGCTCGGTACATACCCTCTTCAATCAACTGATGGCAGTTAATCCGAGCGTTGAGGTTTATCTGCTGGATAAACAAGGCAATATCGTCGGTAATGCGGCACCTGCCGGGCATTTGAAACGCCAGAAAGTCGATCTATTGCCGGTACAGACATTGCTGAGCGGGGCCGAAATGCCCGTCTATGGTGACGACCCGCGCAGTCTCAATAACGAAAAAGTATTCAGCGCCGCGCCGCTGCGGGTGAATGGCGAGATTGAAGGCTATCTGTACGTGGTGCTGCTTGGGGAGGATTATGATGCGCTGGCCAATAGCGCCCAGATCAATTCTGCCATTTATACCGCGCTGTGGTCGATGGGGCTGGTGGCACTGTTCGGGCTGCTGGCCGGGGGGATTGCTTTCCACTGGGTGACACGCCCGATCCGCCGTCTGACTCAGCAGGTAAGTGCGCTGGATGGCGACGGCATCGCAGCGCTGCAAACCTATGCCAATACCCCTGCCCAGAGCCATCGCCGTGATGAGGTCAGCCAGTTGCAGCAGGCATTCCGCCGTATGGCGCAACGCATTACCGAGCAGTGGCAAACGCTGTCGCAACAAGATCAACAACGGCGCGAGTTTATCGCCAATATCTCTCACGATTTGCGCACTCCATTAACCTCGCTGCATGGTTATCTGGAAACGCTGTCGGTGAAATCCGCCAGCCTGACACCTACCGACCGTCAACGTTATCTGGAGATCGCCCTGGCGCAAAGCCGCAAAGTCGGCCGGCTGGCGCAAGAGCTTTTTGAACTGGCAAGGCTGGAGTACGGCGTAGTGAAACCTCAGAAAGAGCCCTTCTCCCTCAGTGAGTTGGTGCAAGACGTATTCCAGAAGTTCGAACTGGCCGCCGAGGCTCGCCAACAGCGCCTGCTTGCCGATATTCAACCGGGCATCCCCCAGGTGTTTGCCGATCTGAGCATGATGGAACGGGTGTTGACCAACCTGCTGGATAACGCGATCCGTCATACGCCAACCGGTGGAGAGATCGAGGTACGCCTGTGGCCACAGGGCAATAAGGTGATGGTTCAGGTCAATGACAGCGGGCCTGGCATTCCCTTGGAGCTGCGCCCGGATCTGTTTATCCGGCCGTCAATTCTCAACCATGCCCGCCGCCATGCGGGGGGATTGGGGTTGATGATTGTCAAACGCATTTTGCAGTTACACGACAGTGACATTACGCTAGTTGATCAACAGCATGCTGGAGCCTGCTTTCGTTTCTCCGTGTCGGTAAGCTAGAATCGCTGTAACGAGTTCTGAATGCCAAAAGCAGTTGAATAAAGCCAACCGGATTCAGCCCCAATTTGCGCATGATATTCAGCTTATGGGTGCAGACGGTCTTATAGCTGCGCCCGATAACCTGAATCCCAGGACGCGCCATTCACAAGCTGATAATGGCGACTGTTCCTGTAACAACAGCTGCCGCATCGCTGGGCTGCGAAAACGGGCAGTAGGGTGGGCCGCCGAAATGGCGGCCAGCAGATAATTCACATTATCGCGCTTGGCCACTAATGAGAGATGTTGTTGCGCGGCAAGCAGCGACAAAATATCCGGGTTGATGAGGTCGGTGAAAACCACCAAGGATGCCTTTGGGGCTTTGTTGAATAAATCAGATTTGGACAAAAGAACCCCTTGAATGTGCATATACCTCAGGCAACGCGCACACTTTTTGGCATACCCGCGAGCGAGTTGGTGATTTTGAACTTTTGCTTTGCCACGGGATACCGCCAGAGGGGCAGGAATGTGGTGATCTGATCCTGATTGCGGCCAAAAGTTCGATTTATTCAACAAAGCCAACTATCGTGTCAAATCAACAGTTTTTTAATTCTCCAGCCACTTGCTACCCGCGATATGAACGGCATAACCGCGGGACAGATCGGTGAACTCATCAGGGTAAAATCCACTGGGTAACCTTTCAGCGAGCTGGCAAGGGGTGACAGGGCCTTTGCTACATACAGCTGTTATCTATATTAATAAAGGTGTCGTTATAAATAATAAACTTCTGCCCTGCCAATCTGATACCAGGATGCGAAAGCGTATCCCCTGGGCGCAAATACTCGCTGGTCCCTTGTTCATCGGTACTATTGCAGCCCGGTTTTAACAGGAATTTAAAAAAGGTATTACCCGTGTTACTGAGTGTGCCACGCTGTTTATCCAGTTGGTAGGCAAATAGGCTGTTACGCGGTCTGACGACCAACAGGGTATCCATCACCATAATGGGTTCCAGATTGGCCCCGGGCAGTTGTCGCTGCTCCTGGGCTATCGGGTTGGTAGGGATTTCGCGAAATGAGACCCGATAATAACGCTCCTGATTGTCCTGCGGGCCGTGATAATAAAACTTGTAATATTCCCCCTGCCCCGCCCGCAGCGCCAACTGCTTGGGCGCAAACAACAGTTCCCCGTCAGCTGGCCGACTGCGAAGCTCATGCTGCCCTGGCCGATCGATAGCGCGAATGGTTACCTGGTATATCCTGGCACCGTGATTATTGTTCAGCACCCGCTTGGCAACAAAGGACTGTTGCTGGTTCATGACAAAGGTCATAGTACCCACATCGATCGCCCCGGCGCTAAGCGGCAGGCATGCTAGCCAAAACAACAACCTTTTCACCTTATCCCCCTAATATCGCGCCAGGTCGCCTCAACATGAATTTCACCGGCAGCATAGATATCGCCATACCAATCATCATCCTCGATGGTTTTGCGTGAGATCGGCGCATTCATCGGGATAGTGAATTCAACTCTGGTCTTGTTCATCACCCCCGGGTCACCGGAAATATCATCCCAAGGAGTGCTGCTCCACAGGGCATGGGTCATATCATGCCACTGACCATCACAGCCTGCGTCAAAAGTCTGTGCGCTGCCCGTGCTGGTGGTGATACTGAGGTAGGCCGGGAACGGAACTTGCGTGGTACTGCCTACCGATGAGAAGAGACAGTAGTTGACCCCGTTTAGCGAATGCGTGGGGCCGGAGACCATCACCTTGACCTCATCGGCATGGGTCTTGCCGCTGGTGGTGACAAGATAACCAAACGTCAAAGGCGACTCTTCTGGCCCCACATAACCTTCCCGATGCGGGCTGTTATCGTGATCCTCAGAGATGATACTGATCCTGAAGTCCCGCGGTTTGATAAGTAATTGGTTGGAGGTCGCAAACTCATACCAGCCCGACTCTGGCGAGGTGGTGTTCCGAAAACGGAAATTAATCAGATTATGGCTGCCACTCTCGGCAATCCCCAACGTCACCATCTGTTTGAAAAAGTCGCTGGAAAAAAAGACGTAAATGGCATTACTGCTCTTCATGTCATTAAAGGTGTAGTAGTAACTGCTGCCCGATGTGTACTGCCAGGTATTGCCATCCAGGCTGAATTGCAGATCGGCCGAGCTTACTGCCGATGCCAGTGCCGCATGGTTAATCGAGGGAAAAATGCGGATTGACGTGTTGCTGACGCTGCCGTCCGTTTGTAGCTCATAGCTGACCATCATGCACATGATACCGCTGCGTCTACCGATGGTTTGGTTGCGGCAGTCTGCGTTACCCTCACCGATGATCGGCACCCCGTCACTGTTAACAAAGATTTCCTCCACCGCATTGGTATTGATAAAGCGCAGGTGGGCCGCCTTGCTATGAGTAACGTTGCGCGCATACCAGCTGCCACGGCTCTGATCCTGACAGCGCTCGCCTAGGGTGGCATTATAATCAACCGGGGTTTGACAACCGTTGATCTGCATACTGAACGAATCGCCGGTTCCCATCTGTTTGAGGTACTGATAAAAACTCGGTGACATCATGCCATGCATCCACTTTGCCCCCCCAGAAGGAACGACCACCCCGTAGAACCCTTTTTCATCGCTGGTTTCTGGCGGGATCAGGCTGCTATCCATATTGCAGCCGCTATACCAGTTAATACAGCGCAGGCCGAGGAGTGGGTCTTTGACCGGCGCATTTTCCAACCACATATCATAACGGTAGTTGGCCAGCAGCAGCGTATTATAGCCATTGTCTATATAGCCCAGACTTTGCTGATATACAGAGCCAGAGCCGCCATATTTCAAACCGGTCCACCTATTGGCGCCCGTCATGCGGGGGTTTAGCACCCCGGCGGGGGTCACAAAGAAGTTATCGCCAGTATTGTCTTCGACAAGGACAAACTTGACCTCCGATGCATCTGGCCAATTATACGCAGTGAGCGCCTGTGCCGGAGCGATGCTCAACAGCCCGCCGAACAATAGCGCCAGACGCATCCTTTCCCCCTTCATAGCCGCATAGCTCCCGTTTGCCCCAGATTGGCAGTAGTTTTCAAGCCACGGCACACAACATCACCGACCCAGACAGCCCCCTGTGCCTGACTCAGATCCAGTGCTGCCTCACAGCTTTGCTGCTGATGATCGGTGGAATCAATCATCGGAAATTTCTTGTCGATATCCATTACAAACTCCCCCAATTCATCCGTGTAGGTGCGCCCACTGGGGTTGGTAAGAGTAACATTGGCCAGTGGACTGCCATCTTCGGCCTGGAGTCGACCAAATACGGTAACCCGCTGTTTGATTTGCGGTTCGATAACGGCTACGTTGCCTGGGTACAGTGTCAAGCGGCTCTTACGCTGGGTGGTGATCTCAAAGCTTTCCGCCGAATGCTGGTTATTCATTAATTCCACTACATACTGGCCATAAGGTGACAACGGCAGGTAGTTTATGTCGCCGATCAGCTTGACGAGACGGCCATCCACACGAGCGGTCAACATACTTTCTTGCGCCAACCCCGTATTGATGATGACCCCTGAGTTACCGTCACTGCGCCCACTTGCCGCGATATGCCTCCCTTGCCAACCTACGCTGCCGTTGGCGGTCAGGTTAGAGTTAACATAACCATCGGCGGAACTGCTGACGTTGACCGTACCGGTAGAATATTTACTATCAAAGCGTGCGTAGGCTCCGCCGTTAACGCGGCTACCCCCGCCCGAGATGGCGCGTGACAGATTGGCCCCTACGCTACGAATAGACCCAGTGGCGATCTCTTTACGCGCCGCAATATTGGCCATGGTGTAACCATTCTGATTGGCTATTCCCGCACTGACCCCGCTCCCCAGCGGTAACGATAAGTCAAGGGTGAGGTATTTACCGCTGCCGCCGGTTGAATAGCCATTGTTATAACGCTGTATCCCGGTGCGCATACCCAGCGAACCATAACGGCCGGAAAACAGGCTCTGGTAGTAATCCACGTTGTAGTAATGACTGGCACTTTTCTTGTCTTCGTTATAGCTCACGCTAAGTGTGCCAAGTTTGGAGACTAGCGCTCCCAGGCTCAACGAGCCGCCAAACGCCCGGTTATGGGCCGCGTTCTGCCGTAACCTGCTGCCGCTCACCGTCTTTTCCTCGTTAACCCATAGCGTGCTGAAACCACCCGGTAGTGAGGTACTTACGCTGTTGACCAAACTCCATGAGCTATCGGAAGCAGCCATGCTCTGCGTGCTCACCTGGAGCGATTCGGTGATCGGCAGGCTGAAACGGGCTTCTGCTACCGTAGTGTGGTCAAGGGAATAGCCCGACAGCGCCCAGTTCATCCTGGGTAAAAAACCGGCAGCGGAAGCCCCCAACAGGTAGACATCTTTCGCCTCACTGCGGCGATCGTTATCGCCACGCCACTCATCCCTGCGTACCAAGCCGCCCCAATATTGCCAGGACAGCGGTGCCCCCACCGTATTGCCTGGGCTGTAGAGTTTGTTGACCCGCTGGGTGCGACGGCTGATCGCCTGACCATTGACCACCACCTCAACCTGCACATCGTAAATCCCAAAGGGAAGATTGCCGCTATCCACTTCGTGATTACCCATGGCAAAATTCTGCACACTCAGCAAACGGCCATCGCGTGACAGGTGAACCTCACCCGCCGAAGGGAAAAAGGCGACAATTGGAATGAGGGATTGTGAGCGATCAAAACGCGTCGAACTGGCGCGGTTGCCATAAGAGATACCGAAGATTTTCCCCGAATTGATGGCAGTCACTGGCCCCAGCGACTGCAGATTCCAACTATCGAGCATGCCTGCGGCAAAACGGCGGCCAGCAAAATCACGCTCATACATCACCTTATACAACGTGGAGTCCTGATTGGGGCTGCCAATACCATAAACAGAACCATTCACTGCCAGGTGATGCTCACGCAGCGAAGTGACATTATTCAGCGATAAGTAGCTAGAAGTCGTCCCTTCGCTGGCGTGACGACGGTTGTCATAAATCCCCAGGCTATAGGCCAGCGTACTGCTTACCGTCCCCACGCTTGAGGCACCGATATCGCTGGAGCGTTCACGAAATACCGTCCCCAACGCCGCTTCCTTGACCACCAGTTGCAGGTGCAACTGGTGAAAGTTCAACGCTAACCAGGCTGCATCCGACAACACCAGCCGTTGCCGATCGTCAAAATCAGCATTATTCAGCGCCATGAGCCGTTGACGGGTTGCCTTGGTCAACTGGGGGGCGCTGTCGTTCTCTTCCAGGATAATATGGCCGATTTTCAAACGGTTATTTTCCAGTAACAGCAAGGCATGTCCAATACGTTGATCGTCTTTCGCGCCACTGTTGTTTTCAAAATGTACCAATAACGGGATGCTCATTCCTTCACGCAACGCCAAGGCGAAAGTCGGTGGGATCAATATGCCGCTAATTTGGGTCACCCCGGCGGCAAACGCCGGTTGCCCTGAGAGTATGGCCGCAGCGATAACGGCAACCCAACAAGTCACCAGTATGTTGAGTAATATGCTGCCCAACGTTCGCTTCACATCGCACTCCTTGACGCTACTTTACGGCGCATTCCGTGGCTTCTTCTAGGGTAACGCGATAACCTTAACCCCCTCCGACAGGGAGGCTATTTGACCTGAATAAACTGCTCGCCATACCACAGCGCAAGATGGCTTTTCTTATCAATGAGATCCACTTTGACTAAGCCACTCGATTGGCCCGGCATAACAAAATAGTTTTCTTTACAGTTAGCGCCCTCTTTCCGCTGCTTGCAGGCACCGTAGGCCACCATTTTAAAGGTGGCATTACCTGTGTTGGTGATCCTGTTATTGGCAAATTGGTGGTTAAATTTAGCCTGGCGCGGCGTAACCACTAAAATAGTGCCGATCCGGGCCGAGGTTGTCGCTATGCCATGACGCTTGGTCTTATTATCCCCGGCCTCCGATAATGCCTGATCGAGCCAGGTAATACGGTAATAGCGCTCTTTACTGTCATCAGGACCTTTATAATAAAACCGGATCACTTCTCTGCTGTGGGCAGGCATGATCAGCTTGGCTGGCGACAACAGCATTTCATCTGGCGATCCCAGTGGAATAACAACGCCTGACTCCGACGGGTTGGAAATACGTTCTATTTTGATATTCACCAGACGACCACTCTCGGTGGCATTTTTTATTTCTTTACTTAATATTGCCGCCTCGCTGGGCATAAAAGCGCTGATAGCACCAACATCCAGCGCCTGTGCGCTTTGGCACATCGCCAACAACAAGAGAGCAGCAGAATAGCAAGGATTCATCGCAGTATTCCAAATCTTTGACGGGCGCGAAGCAAACAAGGGTTTCCCCCCTGTTTGAGGCGCATGGCGCAGATTAGTTCGTGGTCCAGGTGGCGTTGAACTCCACGCTCACCTCACCGCTCCAGATACCTTCCGGCAGGGTGCTGAAATCCGTCACGGCAACCGTACCATCTGCCGTCGCGCCGATGATGTTAAAGGTGAACTGATCTTGTGCACTGGTGCGACCAGCCTGGTTATAAGTGCTGGCCAGTATACCCAGGTTACCACCAAGAATGCCACGATTGACGTCGATCAGGGTAGTTTCAGCGATCTTATCGATGGCGGTGCCATTGTAGTTAACGCCCACTTCCAGCGTGGATCCGGAGGTGTCTAACTGAGTCAGGGTATTGGAAACCAGTTTTGAGGTCAGTTTGAAATCGGTGGCAGTTCCTTCCCCCTCGATAGTCACATCGAACAATCCCTTCAGGCTATTAAAGCCTTTAATGCCTTCCGCATACTCGAATGTGAGGCTGCCAAGTGGCGTGACAATCAACTTGCTCGAGGCATCTTTCTTTGCGGTTGCTGACCAAGTCGCCAAAGCGTGTGCGGTAGTGCCAGTTGCCTGAGCGGTGCCTGTGACAGCGAATGCGGCAACGGCGGCTAAAGCAAGTGTGATATTTTTCATGGTAAAGCTCCCTAAGTTATAAATCTTTATTTATCCATTAAATGCAATGTGCTTCGTTATCTTCTTCGCGCTGGGCAAGGCCAGATCTTGCGAGATAGTACCGAGTACTCACACGTATTCCTGCGTTACAAGGCAAGAAAAATCTTAACCAAAAAACGCTATAAAAAAACCATTTACTGAAAAATTAACGATATTTGAAGTTAAACTCTTATTTATTATTTTTAGATTTGACAGTTGAAAAAAATAAGCGATAAATTTAATTTATGGCCGGATAATTATCTAGCGATACTTTACCCTTGAATGGGCGATTATTAACCAGCCGTTTTTGTTGACCTACACCTTCTATTATTCCATTTACTTTCTTCTGCGTTAAGTCCTATTTATAGTTGTTAAAATCCCCGTCTCGGCTGGATAATAACGGCACCGAGCAAGGGGAATGGTTCAACCTGCCGCCGTAAGCAGCGTAATATTCGCCTGCATAATCGCCTCACACGCCGCTTCCGGCAGCTGGTCATCGGTGATGATCACCTCAAACACCGTAATCGGCAGCGCCAGATAGGTGGCCACCTTGCCATATTTGGAGGTGTCACTCAGCAAAATGCAGCGGCGGCTGGCCTCTACGATGGCGTTTTTTACCACCACTTTGTCCTCATTGGGGGTAGACAAGCCCCGCATACTCCATGAAGAGGCAGAGATAAACGCCAGATCGATAAACAGATTACGCAAAGCCTGAGCCGCAGCGGCCCCCACGCAAGAACGGTTTTCCCGGCATACCGTACCGCCGGTGTGGATCAGTTTGCATTGGCTATGTTCGAGCAAATAAGCGGCGATAACAAAATCGTTGGTCACCACGGTGATGTCGTCACGCTCGCCGATCTGGCGAGCCAGCGCCAACGTGGTGGTTCCTGCGTCCAGATAGATACAACTGTTGGCCGGGATCTGCCGCGCAGCCAGTTGCCCGATGGCGGCTTTCTGCTGGCTGAACATCCCCTCCTTATCCTGATGCGAAGGTTCAATCGCCACTCTCTCGGCCGACTGTACGCCGCCGGAGACAGACAATACGCTGCCCTGCTCTTCCAGTTTCTGCAGATCGCGCCGGATAGTCATGTGCGAGACCCCCAGCCTTTCGGTCAGTTCAGCTATGCTGACTGCGCCGCGCTCGGACACCAGCGCCAAAATTTGTTGGTGGCGTTCAACAGGTATCACGATTCCCCCTCTCTAACTGCGATGATAATAATTGTGATTTTACGTCAATTTTCGTGCAGCGGAAGCAAAGCTTTTCAGGCTGTGAAGCCGGTCATAATCATAAAAAACATTTAAAAGCATTATGTTAGTAGGAGTAACCGATTTATCGTCTATCTTTCTATTTGTTAATAATTGTGAAGATGATCACCGACGCCTAGATAAATAACGCTTACATTTAACACATCAAAACAAATAATCACTAAAATTAACAGAGGTGCATCATGGCACAACCAGGAAACTACGCAGTTTGTATCGTCGGTTTGGGTTCAATGGGCATGGGCGCGGCAACATCCTGCATCAATGCCGGGCTGACCACCTATGGCGTCGATCTCAACCCACAGGCACTGGCGGCACTACAGCAGGCCGGTGCCAAACAGGCCGCCACCAGCGCCGCAGGCTTTGCAACCGAACTGGATGCGGTGCTGCTGTTGGTGGTTAATGCCAACCAGGTAAAACAGATCCTGTTTGGGGAAAACGGCCTGGCGGCACAGTTGAAACCGAATACGCCGGTGATGGTGTCATCCACCATTGCTGCTGCGGATGCCAAGGAGATCGAACAGAAACTGTTGGCGTATAACCTGCCGATGCTGGATGCCCCGGTTTCCGGCGGTGCAGCCAAGGCAGCGGCTGGCCAAATGACCGTGATGGCCTCGGGCAGTGAGAGCACCTTTGCCCAGTTGCAACCGGTGCTGGATGCCGTGGCCGGGAAAGTGTACCGCATCGGCGACGAGATCGGCCTGGGTGCAACGGTCAAGATCATCCATCAACTGTTGGCGGGCGTACATATTGCCGCCGGTGCCGAGGCGATGGCGCTGGCCGCTCGCGCCGGTATCCCGCTGGACGTGATGTACGATGTGGTCACCAACGCCGCAGGCAATTCCTGGATGTTTGAGAACCGTATGCGCCACGTGGTCGATGGCGACTACTCACCAAAATCTGCGGTAGATATCTTCGTCAAGGATCTTGGGCTGGTGGCCGATACCGCCAAAGCGCTGCACTTCCCGCTGCCATTGGCCTCCACGGCGTTCAATATGTTCACTTCCGCCAGCAACGCAGGTTTCGGCAAGGAAGATGACAGCGCAGTGATCAAGATCTTCGCCGGGATCGAACTGCCGAAGAATAAGGAGAACTCATAATGTTACTCGGAGTGATTGCAGACGACTTTACCGGCGCCACCGATATCGCCAGCTTCCTGGTGGAAAACGGTTTGCCTACGGTCCAGCTCAATGGCGTGCCGCAGGATGATACCCCTGTCGACTCGCAGGCGGTGGTGATCAGCCTGAAATCGCGCTCCTGCCAGGTTGATCAGGCGGTCGAGCAGTCGTTGCAGGCCTTGGCCTGGTTACAGCGCCAGGGCTGCCGCCAGTTCTATTTTAAATATTGTTCCACCTTCGACAGCACCGCTCAGGGCAATATCGGGCCGGTTACCGATGCCTTGCTCGATGCACTTGGTGAACAGCAAACGGTGATTTCCCCTGCGCTGCCGGTAAATGGCCGCACGGTATATCAAGGCTACCTGTTCGTGATGGAGCAATTGCTGTCGGAATCCGGTATGCGCAACCATCCGGTTACGCCAATGACCGACAGTAATCTGATGCGGCTGATGGAGGCCCAGGCCAGCGGGCGTTGCGGGCTGGTCAACGCGGCAGAGATGGATCGTGGAGCTGGTGCGGTGCAAGACAAACTGCAACAGTTGGCACAGCAGGGCGTGCGCTACGCGGTATTGGATACCCTGAACGAACAGCATCTGTTGACGCAGGGCGAAGCGCTGAAAACCATGAAGTTGCTCACCGGCGGTTCAGGACTGGCGATCGGTATTGCCCGCCAATGGGCACAGCCGGGTCAGGAAAAAGCCCAATCGGCCGGAGCGCCGCAAGGGGATAAGGCCGTAGTGCTTTCCGGCTCCTGCTCCACCATGACCAACAAGCAGGTGGCACATTACCGCCAACAGGCTCCGGCACAGAGTATTGATGTCTCGCGCTGTATCAACGCGGGCGATCGCAGCGCCTACGCAGCCGAGTTAAGCGCCTGGGTTGAACAACAGGCCGCACAGCCACTGGCCCCGTTGCTGTACGCCACCGCCGAACCAGAACAGCTGCAACAAACCCAACAGCAATACGGCACCGAGGCCGCCAGCCAGGCGGTAGAAGCCCTGTTTGCCGAGGTGGTTAAACGCCTGCAACAAAAGGGTTTCAGCCGCTTTATCGTTGCCGGTGGTGAAACCTCTGGCGTAGTCACCCAGGCATTGGGGATCCGTGGTTTCCATATCGGCCCTTGTATTTCGCCAGGCGTGCCTTGGGTACGCGCCATTGAACAACCAGTATCACTGGCCCTGAAATCGGGCAATTTCGGCGATGAAAACTTTTTCGCCAGAGCACAGACGGAGTTTCCAGTATGACGATAACCGCTGACACTGAACGGCTGGCAAGGGAAGAGATGGTGCGCCTGGGAGCTTCATTCTTCCAGCGCGGCTATGCTACCGGTTCAGCAGGCAACCTTTCGCTGTTGTTGCCAGACGGTACCCTGCTGGCCACTCCCACCGGCTCTTGCCTGGGGGAATTGCAGGCAGACAAACTGTCGAAAGTCAGCCTGAGCGGTGAATGGATCTCCGGCGACAAGCCTTCGAAAGAGATCAGCTTTCACCGTGCGCTGTACCAAAACAACCCAGCGTGCAAGGCGGTAGTGCATCTGCATTGCACCTACCTGACCGCACTTTCCTGCCTGCAAGGGCTGGATACGGCAAATGCCATAAAGCCGTTCACCCCTTATGTGGTGATGCGCGTCGGCCAGGTGCCGGTGGTGCCTTACTACCGCCCCGGCGATCTGCGGCTGGCAGAAGATCTGGGCAAGCTGGCCCCTAGCTACAAGGCTTTCCTGTTGGCAAACCACGGCCCCGTGGTCACCGGCGAGAGCCTGCGGGAAGCCGCGAACAATACCGAAGAAATGGAAGATGCGGCCAAGCTGATTTTCACCCTCGGCAACCGCCCCATTCGCTATTTAACCGATGATGAAATTGCCGAGTTACGGAGCTGAACCATGCCAAAATTTGCTGCCAATTTATCGATGATGTTTAACGAACACGCGTTTCTGGATCGTTTTGACGCCGCCGCAGCGGCCGGGTTTAAAGCGGTAGAATTCCTGTTCCCTTATGATTTCCCTGCCGATCAACTGGCGGAAAAACTGCAACAAAACGGCTTGCAGCAGGTACTGTTCAATACTGCGCCGGGTGATGTAAGCGCAGGTGAATGGGGACTGGCGGCGTTGCCCGGCCGCGAGCAGGATGCCCGTGCGGATATCGATCGCGCTCTGCAATACGCTATCGCCCTCAAGTGCCCTAACGTTCATGTGATGGCTGGCGTAGTGCCTCCTGGGGAAGATATTGCCCACTATCGGGAAACCTTTATCCGCAATATCCGTTACGCCGCCGACGCCTTTGCCCCTCACGGTATCAAGGTGTTGATCGAAGCGCTCAGCCCGCCGATCAAGCCTAACTACCTGTTCTCCAGCCAGCATCAAGCGGCGGAGCTGGTGGCCACTATCGATCGCCCGAACGTGTTTATTCAGTTCGACTTCTTCCACGCGCAGTTGGTGGACGGCAATATCGGCAATCTGATCGCAACGCTTGCCGGGCGCTATGCCCATATCCAGATCGCCTCGGTGCCAGACCGTAATGAACCCGATGACGGTGAACTGAATTATCCTTGGCTATTCGCCCAGTTGGACAAGGTGGGCTACCAAGGCTGGATCGGTTGTGAATATAAACCTCGTGGGGAAACGACGGCAGGTCTGGGTTGGGTGAAACCTTACCTGTAATCACCAACTCGTAGCGCCAACACCAGTTTTAACAACATAAAAAATAAACGCACCCGTATCGCCCAAGGGCGATCGCGGTGCCGGACTCTTACCTGAATTAAAGGCTATGCTATGTCTCCAACTATGCTACTGATCATTGCCGTACTGGGTGTCGTACTGCTGCTACTGATGGTCATCAAGGCGAAGGTTCAGCCGTTTGTCGCCCTGCTGGTCGTCAGTCTACTGGTCGCGCTTGCCAGCGGGATCCCAACCGGTGAAGTCATGAAAGTGATGACCGCCGGGATGGGCGGTGTACTCGGCTCGGTGACCATTATCATCGGCCTGGGTGCGATGCTGGGTAGGATGATCGAACATTCGGGCGGTGCAGAATCACTGGCACAACGCTTCAGTAAAGTTATGGGGCCAAAGCGCACCATTGCCGCACTAACCAGTGCTGCGTTCGTCCTTGGCATTCCGGTGTTTTTCGACGTCGGCTTTATCATCCTGGCCCCGATCATCTATGGCTTTGCCAAAGTGGCAAAAGTCTCACCGTTGAAGTTTGGCTTGCCGATGGCCGGTGTGATGCTGACGGTCCACGTAGCTCTGCCACCACACCCAGGCCCAGTCGCGGCGGCGGGGCTGTTGAATGCCGATATCGGTTGGCTGACCATTATCGGCCTGGTCATCTGTATCCCGGTGGGCGTTATCGGTTACTTCGCGGCGAAATATCTCAACCGTAAAGCCTACCCACTCTCCATTGAGGTGTTGGAACAGCTGCAACTGGCAGCCCCTGAGCCAGCACCGGAAGGCAAAGCCCCACTCAGCGATCGGATTAATCCTCCGAGCGCCGGGTTAATTACCGCGCTGATCGTTATTCCTATCGCTATCATTATGCTGGGCACCGTTTCTGCTACCCTGCTGCCACCTGGTTCAGCGTTGCGTGATGCCTTGTCATTAATCGGCTCTCCGGGCGTAGCGTTAATGATCGCCCTGGCGTTGGCGTTCTATTTGCTGGCAATCCGTCGTGGCTGGAGTCTGCAACATACCAGCGACGTGATGGGAGGAGCGTTACCGACAGCGGCAGTAGTCATTATGGTCACCGGTGCGGGCGGCGTGTTTGGCAAGGTGCTGGTAGAGTCCGGCGTGGGTAAGGCGCTGGCAGATGTGCTGACCACGATTGGCCTGCCGTTGATCCCGGCAGCATTTATTATCTCGCTGGCACTGCGTGCTTCGCAGGGTTCGGCTACCGTTGCCATTCTGACGACCGGTGGGTTGTTGTCTGAAGCGGTTATCGGGCTTAACCCGATGCAACTGGTGCTGGTTACGCTCGCTACCTGCTTTGGCGGCCTGGGGTTATCCCACGTTAACGACTCCGGCTTCTGGATCGTCACCAAATACCTTGGCCTGTCAGTAGCCGATGGCCTGAAAACCTGGACGGTATTAACCACCCTGCTCGGCTTAAGTGGTTTCGCCTTTACCTGGTTACTGTGGCTGGTGGTGTAACTTCCTGGTATTGCTAGAGCCAAAGCAGTTCGGCTACAGTAATGAGTATCTTGAGGCGTTGCTCCGGCAGCGCCTTTTCTCTTGTTCAGGAAGGAAGCCATGACCACTCACACCGTTGCCCCCACCTTGATCACCGAACGTCTGATCCTGGATGCCCACCGGCTGGAAGATTTTGACGATTTGGCCGCCATGTGGGCCGATCCTGCGGTGGTGCGCTATATCGGCAGCACGCCACGCGATAAGGAAGACAGTTGGGGCCGCCTGTTGCGTTACATCGGCCACTGGAAATTGCTGGGTTACGGCTACTGGGCGGTGCGGGAGAAAAACAGCGGCAGGTATATTGGCGGGATTGGCTTCGCCGATTTTCACCGTGATATTCAACCCGCACTCGATGTCCCCGAAATGGGCTGGACGCTGATCACGGCTGCGCACGGTAAAGGCTATGCCACCGAAGCCTTGAATGCCGCGCTGGTCTGGGCCAAAGAGAATTTCTCACAGGACAAAGTCGTTTGTATCATCTCGCCGGATAACCGCCCTTCGCTTGGCCTGGCGAAGAAAGTCGGCTTTGTGGCAAGCCACCGCAGCGAATACCATCAACTGCCAACGGTGGTGTTATACCGACCGCTGTGAGTTCAAGATACCCTGGATGAAATTATCCCGTAGCACATCAGGCCGCTGCGGGTTCCACGCCAGCCCAACCTGCCACTGCGTCTGCTCGCCGCTTAACGGCAAAATATCGACCCCAGCCGGAGCAATAAACGCAATGCTTTGCGGCAACAGCGCCACGTCTATCCCCGCCGCCACCAGCGCCAACAAGGTTTGGATGTCCTCTGCCTGCTGCACTACGTTGGCCCGCAGCCCCTGAGCGGCAATAAAACGCAGCGCCTGCTCACTCAACCCTCGGCCACGCGAAGGCTCCAGCTGCAACAGAGGAAAACGGTGAAAATCCGTCAATGGATTAATTACGTAGCCGGATGTGAATTACCGGCAAAAAAAATCCGCCCCTAAAAGGCGGATTTTCATTGAGCATGGCCAACAAGGCCACTCGCTCACGCCCGAAAGCGTGGGAAATCTTAGAAGCGGTAACCAACACCCACGTTCCAGATGCCAACGTCAACGCTGCGGATACGGCTCTGTTCGTAACCCATGTCCAGAGCAACCTGTTGCATTGGGTTAAACTGCAAACCAGCACCGTAGCTGAAACCGTAGTCGCTGGTGTTGTTGTTGTTGTGACCGTTTTGAGCGTTGGAAGTGAATTTACCATAGCCCACACCGATCACACCGTAGATGCTCGCCCAATCGTTGAAACGATAAGCTGGGCCGGCAGTGATAGAGTTGTATTGCGCTTTGTTGTAGAAACCGTCTTCAGAGTTGTTCTTTTCCAGGTGGGTGAAAGAACCGATCACACCCAGTGGGCTGTTGTCGTACTCGTAACGGTACTTCAGGTTGAAACCGTCAGCTTTGTTAACAACGCCTTGGAAATCACCCTGAGCATAGCCAGCGGATACGGTGCTCTCACCAGCAAATGCGGTACCTGCTGTTACGGCCAATACACAAGCTGCTACTGCGGAAAGACATGCAATTTTTTTCATAACCACCTCAAACGCGTTTTATTATTAAAGTGCTTCAATTTCTCATACATTGAAAATATAGCAAAAATTAGTGTGAAACTCTGCCTTTAAAAGAGTGTCTAATTCTTTATATCGTGTAACAGAAGATTTCAAGAATACTCCATCATACTAATTTTCCTATACTTTCGGTGCATTCTATCCTTTTTTGTGACGCTAATCACCTACCCGAATTCCAGAATACTCTTAAAAAAAGCGCACTTATTGAGTACTTGAACCAAGTTGGCGCATATTTTTGACAGATTCATCTCGGCCCCCGTTTTTCGCCAACACCTGGCTGTCAATTCCTTTACACTGTGCAACACCTGTACTCAATACCTTCCCAGACGCTGGGGAGTTCCATAAGGCCTGAAAGGATGTCTTCGTCTGTAACCACTAAAGCGTCTTCCACGCTGGTGCCCGTGTGTTTACTGATCATTGCGATGATCTCGATCCAGAGCGGGGCTTCATTAGCCAAAAGCCTGTTCCCACTGGTGGGGGCCGAAGGCATCACCACCCTGCGCCTGAGCATCGGTACGCTGATCCTGTTTATCATTTTCCGCCCGTGGCGCATGCGTTTCGCCGCCGGTAGCCGGTTGCCATTGCTGATCTATGGCTTGTCACTGGGGGCGATGAACTACCTGTTTTACCTTTCATTACGCACGGTGCCGCTAGGTATTGCGGTGGCGTTGGAGTTTACCGGCCCGCTGGCGGTGGCGATGTTCTCTTCCCGCCGCCCGATCGATTTTATCTGGGTGGCGCTGGCTATCGCCGGTTTATGGTTTCTGCTACCGCTTGGCCACGATATGGGCAGTATCGATCCCGTCGGCGCTGCCTGTGCGTTGGGTGCCGGTGCCTGCTGGGCGATATACATTATCTTCGGCCAGAAGGCCGGTGGGGATCACGGGCCAGGCACCGTTGCCGTGGGGTCATTGATCGCCGCCATCGTGTTCTGCCCAATCGGTGCCTGGCAAGCCGGCAGTGCGCTGTTGAACGTGGATATTCTACCGCTGGCGTTGGCCGTGGCGGTGCTTTCTACCGCATTGCCTTACTCGTTGGAAATTATCGCATTACCCAAGATCCCCGCCCGCACCTTTGGCACCCTGATGAGTCTGGAACCGGCGATGGCCGCCCTTTCCGGCATGATCTTTCTCAACGAACACCTTAACCAAACGCAATGGCTGGCATTGGCCGCCATCATTACCGCCTCCATGGGGGCCACGTTAACCATCAAACCCAAACCACAGGTTGAAAGCCTCTCGTAACCCTGCTGGCGTCTGGCGGAAATTCCCCGGCGCCACGCTCAACATGTTGCATGATTGCAAGCCAGTTAACTTTTTTCCCGAACAATAATAGGCATACTCTAAGCAGGTCTTTTGGGCTGTTAATTATTTGGGAGAATCAGGATGATCTATGGCAGTTTGTATAATCCCCGCTTCGGGCGCGGCCTCTCACCCGCTTTAGCCAATATCCTTAACACCGTGCGTCAGTACGATTTGCCTGGCTTGCCGTTGGGCCGGCATGAGATCGATGGCGATCGGGTGTTTATGAACGTGATGGAGCTGATGACGGAACCGGCGGAAAGCAAACGCGCCGAGCTTCACCAGGAGTATCTGGATATCCAGATCCTGATCGGTGGCGAAGAGCGGATTGATTTTGGTCTGCCAAACAGTTGGGACAACAGCGATCCTTACGATGAAAGCAAAGATCTGCAGTGGCTGGATATCAAACGTAGCCCGCAAACCCTGAACCTGACGCCGGGCATGTATGTGATCTTCTTCCCACTGGAGCCGCACAAACCCGGCTGCCAGATAGCGGAGCCGAAAAACATCAAGAAAGTGGTGGTGAAAGTACACTACGAACTGCTGTTGTAACCTTCCTGGAGCCGGTCAGCCGATCGGCTCAATAACCTCTTTTCCTGCCACCTCTGACGTGCGAAAAAATCCGTAGTCAACCCAAACAACGTCCCGCCAGATCCATTTTAACATAACTTATTGCCCTCCCTATTGGGATAGGTCTGCTGCATTTCACTCAAGAAGGTTTATAGAATTAACCTTAAATGTCAGTCTATGCTCATATTCAATAAAACGTCTGACCCCCTCCGCATCGGGTAATGCTGATAAAGCTCCTTTTTGTGTCGTCGCCAGCGCGCCACAGGCGCTGGCTTGCGTCAGGGCTAATTTCAATTGTTCAAAGTCCTGCAAATCATTTCCGAGAGAGATATTTGCCAACAGCCCAGCGATAAAGGCATCTCCTGCCCCCGTCGTATCTACACTTTTCACCTTGTACGAGTCTACGTGTATGACCAGGTCTTGCCATAAGGCGATAGCCCCTTGGATACCACGGGTGACAATTTTAAGGCTAGAAGGAAATAGCTTTACTCTTTCCAACGCTTTTTCATCATGAGTCGTACCGGTTATCCAGTATAATTCTTCTTCTGAAAGCTTTAAAATATCGGCCTGATGAGCAAATTGAGTTACTGTTGCCAGCATCTCCTGGGGATTTCCCCACATTTTTTCCCGCAGGTTGACATCAAAGCTCAAAGTGCCACCACGTTGCTTTAGTAAACTTATCGCCTTGACCAAGGTCTCACGACTCTCCTTGGCAACCAGAGCCAACGAACAAAAGTGCAATATATCATCAGCAAAGTCTGGTAAATTCTCAGAGGATAAAAACTGGTCGGCAGAAGGATTTACCAGAAATGTAAAGCTGCGTTCGCTGTCATTCCCCAGAGCTACCAGCACGGTACTGGTATGATATTGCTTATCAAACTGTATATGCTGCGTTTCGACTCCCTCTGAGGAGAGTGTTTTCTGTAGAAAGTGACCGAATGGGTCATCCCCGACTCTGCCAATAAAACCACAATTCCCCCCCAAACGAGCTGCACCAACGGCAACATTTAACGGCGCACCGCCTGCACAAGCCTTATATTGCCTATCTGACTGAGGTAATAAATCGATTACTGCATCGCCAATTGTCCAAAGTTTCATAGTGTTTCCTTAACCGCCCTATTTTAGAATAAATATTTAAAACGCACCCTCATGCCATAGCGCGTATCGGTGTCACCTGGATTTATCGCTGAAGAATCTAACCAGGAAGCATAAGCCCCGAGGTAGGTATTAAAATTTGGCATATCCATAATATTTGGTAACTGCCAGGACGTATGGATAGTGTGGATATCGTAGTTTCCCGGCGCCAGAATCGCGCAATTATTATTTTTCATCGTCAATCCATTGTTCTTTTTAATTAAGAGGTAATTTATATTTATGGGTAAAACTCGATAGTGACGATAATAATAACCCGCCCATCATCAAAAGCGGGTTATTAACCTATTTAAAACCTATAAATTTGAGAGTAGAAACAAACATACGCATGATGTTGTTTCCTACATCCCTGGTATATGAATAGATTATTCTAGCTGCCAGGCCCCCGCCTCGGATAGGGAAGCCGAACCGCTCCAGGCAAATAGCATTAGCTCACGGCGCTCAGCATCCGGGTAAATACGACTGCTGAGGCACGCCTCACCATCATTAGCAAAAACTTCCACAGAAGAGCTATCAAAGAACAACCGCAGTTTCAGCGGTGCTCCGGTTATCAACGGTACGCTACGGACTCCACACAGGCCATACTGCGGATAACGGCGCTCAAGAACCAGGCGCTGCATCTGCGCATCAACATAAACACGCAGACCATCGCCAAAGCTGATGCCGTACTGTTCTGCGCTGCTGTTAGCACAATCCCAGTTTAGGATCACCTCCATTGCTTCGCAGTTTTCTACCATCGTGGTCTGTTGGTTTTTCAACATACTGACTGGCCATGGGAACCACGCGCCGCGCAGGCCCTCTACCTCTTTGACCGGACGCATTTGCAGGCGGTTATCTGCGCTGAGGCTCAGTTCGCGCGGAAGAGAGAGCATTCCCGCCCAGCCATCTTGCTGTTCGGGCAACGGCGATTCCCACATATCCAGCCAGCCGATAACGACGCGGCGGCCATCGGGAGTCAGGAAACTTTGCGGTGCATAAAAGTCGTGGCCGTGGTCGATTTCAACGAACTCGCCTTCGCGAACAAACGGCTGCCCTGGCTGCCATTCGCCGAGCAGATAGCCGCTCTGGAACAGATTACGGTTCTTGAAACCTTCAGCCGCTATCCCCTGAGGAGAAAACATCAGGATGCGTTTATCACTGAGGGTGAAGAAGTCCGGGCACTCCCACATATAGCCCATCTCTTTTTCCGCTTCGTCAAGGACTCCAACATCGTGCCACTGACGCAGGTCGGCGGAACGATACAGGCGCACCTGGCCTGTCTCGCCATCGCGAGCGCCGACTATCATGTACCAGCTATCCCCTTCACGCCACACTTTCGGATCGCGGAAATGGTGCGTACCCGGCGGGGTATCCACCACGATCCCCTGGCGCTCGAAGCGGACCCCGTCGCGGCTGGTCGCAAGACACTGCACCTGATAGAGGTTAGCCTCATCGCTGGCGTCGCCGTGGAATTTATGCCCGGTATAAATCAACGCCAGGGTGTCGCCATCAACAACCGCCGAGCCAGAGAAACAGCCGTCTTTATCTTCCGAGCCTTCCGGGACCAGCGCGACCGGCAGATGCTCCCAATGAACCAGATCTTTACTGCGCGCATGGCCCCAGTGCATCGGCCCCCACTGCGTGGAATACGGATGATGCTGGTAAAAAGCATGATACCAACCGTCAAACCAGACCAGACCGTTAGGATCGTTAATCCAGCCCGCGCGCGCGGCGAGATGGTAGCGCGGATACCAACGCAAGTTCAGCGTTTCACATTTAGCCTGCAGTTCCTGTTCAGCCTTGGATATTGAATACGTCATATTCTTTACTCTTTTCATTCATATAGCAGAAGGTTGCGACATCAGAGGGTCTGAAGATAACTTACTGGAGCGCAACAGGAAGATGGAGATAAAAGTGGTGCAGAACACCAGGAGTCCCATAATCAGATAGGACTCGGCAAAGCCGTATTTCTCGTAGCTATAACCTGCCAGCGGCGACAGCACCGAAGCGATAACCGAGCTGGTGCAGGCGAACCCCACCAGATAGAGCGTGGAAGAGAGGCGTTTGTCGAAATTTAAGCTGTTGTATTTAAAGATGGCGACCAACAGAATCGGCAGCTCTACCGCGTGCAACAGCTTAGTGATGGAAATAAGCAACGGCCCTTCCACCAGCCCGGAGGCCACCATACGCGACGCCATCACCATCCCGGCGAAAATCAGGCCATTTTTCGCGCCGATACGGTTGACTAACCACGGTGCACAGAACATCCCGGCCGCTTCGAGGAACACCTGGAATGAATTGAGATAACCGTACATGGCATTGCCTTCTTGCAACGTTGGGAATTGTGAGGAGAAGTAAACCGGGAACTGCTGATCGTAAACGCTGTAAATACAGGTACCGATGACGAAAAACACCAGCGCCCAGAAGCGCGGCAGCGCCAGCAGACGCAGCACATCATCCAGCGTCACTTTGCCACCGGACACCGCCTCCTGCATCGCGTGCGGCGCAGAAGACACTCGCAGTCGCGCCAGCAGGATAAAGAACACCAGCCCGGCACAACTGGAGACCGCGAAGTTTAGTTTCGGGTTGATGTTAAACAGGAGCCCTGCGAAGAACGTCGCCACCGCCCAGCCCAGCGATCCCCACATCCGCGCTTTGCCGAATTCGAACTGGCTCTGGCGCGCCACGCGTTCGGTGTACGATTCCAGCACGCCGATACCGCCGTTAAAGGTTATGCCGATATAGATCCCACCGAAAATACTTCCGAGCAATATATTGATTTGTAAAAGATAACTAAACAACAAATAGGCAGGCCCGGAAAGGATTAACAACCCGGTAAGGGTCCAGAGCAGGTTTTTACGCAGACCGAGTTTATCCTGGATAAAGCCGTAGAAGATTTGCGCCAATAGTGCGGAGGCGGAGAGCACCGCGTAGATAATACCGGTATCCCCCGCTTTCAGCCCCACTTCCTGATGCAACCAGATAGAGAGTAAAGAGCCAGTAGAGGACCAGGACACGAAAAAGAAGAACAGTAATGCACTAAGTATTGGGTAGCTATGAGAGTGATGCGCTTTCATAATGGCATTCTCGTGTTGGAGTAATGCTCGCATGGTAACGTTAACAAATATAAAAACTCTTGTCGTTTTGCTGATATTCATGATGTTAATCACAAAAGTTAACGTTAACAATGCAAAAATGAGATCGCGATCAAAAATCACTCGCTACGGTTGTTTCGTTTTCTACGACAGAATATCCGATGAACCTTTTACATCAGCAACTTCGTCGTATAGCCTGTTCCCTGAAGGTAATGACGGGAGTAATAGATATGGCTTCTCTAAAGGATGTGGCGAAACTGGCAAATGTGTCGCTCATGACGGTTTCCCGCGCGCTCAATAGCCCGGAAAGGTTAAAGCCTGAAACCCTGGCGCGCGTACAGGCCGCCATCAAGGAAACCAATTACGTTCCCGACCTGTCAGCGAAAAAAATACGCGGCGCCCATGCCACACCGAACACTATCGGGGTGCTGGCTCTTGACACGGTTACCACGCCATTCTCGGTGGAAATCACGCTGTCGATCGAAGAGACCGCCCGGGCGTATGGCTGGAACAGTTTCGTGGTAAACATGTTCTCTGACGATAATCCAGAGACTATTGTCGACCTTTTACTTTCACACCGGCCAGACGGCATCATCTACACCACGATGGGACTGCGTCAGGTGCCGCTGCCGACCAAACTGCTCACCCTTCCGTGCGTGCTGGCCAACTGTGAAAGTTTGCACGATCCTGTCGCCAGTTACATTCCGGACGACGAACAAGGTCAGTTCGAGGCGGTGCAGGCGCTGCTCGCCGCAGGTCATCGTCAACCACTCTGCCTGCATCTGCCAAAACACCATCTTGCTACCTTGCGCCGCCGTCAGGGACTGGAGCGCGCCTGTCGGCAAGCGGGTATCAACCCTGACACCCTCATACATTTCTATATGGAGCATGGCGATGAGCACTACCGTGATATCCCAGCCATTGTGCTGGCGCATATCAAGCAGGGTAATCCGATGTTCGACTCGGTCATTTGCGGCAACGATCGTATCGCCTTTATGGTCTATCAGACGCTACTGGCACAGGGTCTGCGCATCCCACAAAATGTGGCAGTAGTGGGTTACGACAATATGGTCGGCATTGGCGAACTATTTTTACCACCGCTCTCAACGGTACAACTGCCGCATTACGAAATAGGTCGTCATGCTGCGCTGCATATTATCGATGGCAAGACGCAGACCGATACCGTCAAAATATCCGCGCCCTTGCTCAACAGAGCCTCGATCCATAGCAACCTGTGATTGTACAAAAAAGAGTTACGGCGGACACCCTAGGGATAATTGGCTATCAATATGAATTAATGGGAAAAATAAGCCCTATTTCAACACTCGAAAACACTCTACAATAATTGCGCATTGAAATATCGCTCCAATCGGTGTCTATTATTACTGGGGGATCTCAACCTTACCCTCTGAAACCTTGAAAAACGTTTCTTATCAATACCTAGTAGACCATAAAGTATGCCATACGCCTTTCCACTGAAAATATCCAGCGGTTATTACCTATTTATTTAATCGCCCTTTTCGCCCTGCAAAATAAAATTAAGCTGCTATAATTTCTCCCGTAACAAAATAGGAAGAATACCTTATGGATTTTAAGTTGCAGCTAGGCGACAAGCTATCTCATCCCCAGGAGCTTACGTTTAGTAAGTGACTGGGGTGTGACAAATCTGTCGGGAACAGATTTGAACGCTGTACACAGCGGCCCCGAAGGGGTGAGGTCCAGGGATGGGCCGAGTAGCTGTGCAGGTAACAACGCTGCAGCTTGAAAGACGACGGGTATACACCCATCAAGAAGAGGATATCTATTATGAGTACCGCTAAACTGGTGAAAACGAAATCTTCTGACCTGTTGTACACACGGAATGACGTGGATGAGAAAACCAAGCAAGCCGCAATCAAGGCGCTGAACTATCAGGTTGTGCAGTTTATCGATCTGTCGTTGATCACCAAGCAGGCGCATTGGAACATGCGTGGTGCCAATTTTATTGCCGTGCATGAAATGCTCGACGGCTTCCGCACCGCCATCACCGACCATCAGGATACTTTTGCAGAACGTGTCGTACAGCTCGGTGGCGTCGCGCTGGGAACGGTACAGGTGGTGAATGACAAAACCCCGCTGAAAAGCTATCCCACCAATATTCACAGCGTGCAAGATCACCTGAAAGCGCTGGCCGATCGTTATGCGGCCGTCGCCAACGATATCCGTAAAGCCATCACGGAAGTTCCGGATGAAGACACTGCAGACATGTTCACCGCCGCATCGCGCGATCTGGACAAGTTCCTGTGGTTTATCGAATCCAATATCGAATAAACCCAGGTATCTTTACGCTAAACAACAGGTTGTGGGCCTTGCCCCAGCCTGTTTTTTTTATCTGCAAGACAGGTTGTATAAAAAACACGCTGGATTACACTGGATATTATTCAACCAGCATTCACAGGTTCACTAATGAGGTAGGCATGGCAGGCGGATGGACAGCGGACGGCGCGGTGCAGGATCAAATCGACTCAACGGTAGATGATGCCGTGCAACGTGCTCGTCAGGCCCTCGGCCACGGCGAAAGCGAACAATATTGCCAGGAATGCGGCGCAGAGATCCCGCAAGCACGGCGTCTGGCACTGCAAGGAGTGCGTTACTGTGTCAACTGCCAGGCGGAGTTGGATAAAAAACAGGCCGACAGCACTCTGTTCAATCGCCGGGGCAGCAAAGACAGCCAGTTACGTTAGCCAAATCCCTGCTGCAAACACACCGGTTTGCACCAAATGAAATCGGACTATGGCTATAAAGTTAGAGTTAGTTATCATTATTGATCGATAATTGTTAATTATCGGTTGTTTCCCGGCTATTGTTTAGTTGATGATAGCTCAGTTGCACCACCATGGTCGCATTGCACCATTTTGGTGCCCATCAGTGGTGCATAAAAATTATAATGGGCAATCCAAACCCAACATCACAACACAACCCCTTGTTTTTATAATGATTGCAAACTTGGCACGATTCTTCCATAGCACAAAATGCAACATAAAAAATGGGTAATCCGCAACCTGTACAGGAATTTCTCTCATGAAGTCTATTTTTAAAGTTTCCCTGGCCGCACTTTCCCTGGCCTTTGCCGTTAGCTCTCACGCAGCAGACAAGCTGGTTGTCGCCACGGACACCGCTTTCGTACCATTTGAATTCAAACAAGGTGACCAATACGTTGGTTTCGATATCGACTTGTGGGCAGCGATTGCCAAAGAGCTGAAGCTGGATTACACCCTGAAGCCAATGGACTTTAGCGGCATCATTCCTGCGCTGCAAACCAAGAACGTCGATCTGGCGCTGGCCGGTATCACCATCACCGACGAACGCAAAAAAGCGATCGACTTCTCCGACGGCTACTACAAAAGCGGCCTGCTGGTGATGGTCAACGCTAACAACGACAGCGTGAAAGGCATCCAGGATCTGGACGGCAAAGTAGTAGCAGTGAAGAGCGGCACCGGCTCGGTGGACTACGCCAAGCAGCACATCAAAACCAAAGATCTGCGTCAGTTCCCGAACATCGACAACGCCTATATGGAACTGGGCACCAAGCGTGCTGACGCCGTGCTGCACGATACGCCAAACATCCTGTATTTCATCAAAACCGCAGGTGCTGGCAAGTTCAAAACCGTAGGCGAATCCCTTGAAGCCCAGCAGTATGGCATCGCTTTCCCGAAAGGCAGCGACGAGCTGCGCGAAAAAGTCAACGGCGCACTGAAAACCCTGCGCGAAAACGGGACTTACAACGAAATCTACAAAAAATGGTTTGGTACCGAACCTAAGTAATTTATTGAACTGATATTTTACCCTATGGATTTCAAGTCGTAGCTAGGCGACAAACTATCTCATCCCCAGGAGCTTACTTTTCGTAATTGACTGGGGTGAGATTGTGCAGATAACAACGCTACGGCTTGAAAGACGACGGGTAAATTGATTGAGCACAGGGGAGGTATACCCGCCCCCTGTGCTTTGTTGTTTATTGATCCCTTTGCTTGGGATCACCGGGAGATAACACTATGCAATTCGACTGGAGCGCCATTTGGCCCGCCATCCCAATTTTGTTAGAAGGTGCCAAGATGACCCTGTGGATTTCGGTCCTCGGTCTGATTGGCGGCCTGATCATCGGCCTGGTTGCCGGTTTCGCCCGCACCTATGGCGGCTGGATCGCCAACCATGTGGCACTGGTATTCATTGAAGTGATCCGCGGTACGCCAATTGTGGTACAGGTGATGTTTATCTACTTCGCCTTGCCAATGGCCTTTAGCGATTTCCGCATTGATCCTTTCACCGCCGCCGTAGTCACCATCATGATCAACTCCGGTGCCTATATTGCGGAAATTACCCGTGGTGCGGTGTTGTCGATCCACAGTGGTTTCCGTGAGGCAGGTCTAGCACTGGGGCTGTCGCGCCGCGAAACCATCCGCTATGTGATCATGCCGTTGGCACTGCGCCGTATGCTGCCGCCGTTGGGTAACCAATGGATCATCAGCATCAAGGATACTTCGCTGTTCATCGTGATTGGGGTAGCGGAACTGACCCGCCAGGGGCAGGAAATTATTGCCGGTAACTTCCGCGCGCTGGAGATCTGGAGCGCCGTAGCGGTGATTTACCTGATCATTACTTTGATGCTTAGCTTCGTGCTGCGTCGTCTGGAAAGAAGGATGAAAATCCTGTGATTGAATTTAAAAACGTCTCCAAGCACTTTGGCCAGACCCAGGTGCTGCACAATATCGATCTGAATATCAAACAGGGTGAAGTGGTGGTGATCATCGGGCCTTCTGGCTCCGGTAAATCAACCCTGCTGCGCTGCATTAACAAGCTGGAAGAGATCACCAGCGGCGAACTGGTGGTAGACGGCCTGAAGGTAAACGATCCGAAGGTGGATGATCGTCTGATCCGCCAAGAAGCCGGTATGGTGTTCCAACAGTTCTACCTGTTCCCACATCTGACAGCACTGGAAAACGTCGCCTTTGGCCCTATTCGTGTACGGGGTATGAAGAAGGCAGAAGCCGAGAAGCATGCGCGTGTGCTGTTAGCCAAGGTGGGTCTGGCTGAACGTGCTCACCACTACCCTTCCGAGCTGTCCGGCGGACAACAGCAGCGGGTTGCCATTGCCCGGGCGTTGGCGGTGAAGCCCAAAATGATGTTGTTCGATGAACCAACCTCGGCGCTCGATCCGGAACTGCGTCACGAAGTGCTGAAAGTGATGCAGGATCTGGCCGAAGAAGGCATGACGATGGTGATCGTGACTCACGAAGTCGGCTTTGCCGAAAAAGTGGCCTCACGCCTGATCTTCATCGACAAAGGCCGGATCGCCCAAGATGGCAATCCCCATGACCTGATCAACAACCCGCCAAGCCCACGCCTGCGCGAGTTCTTGCAGCACGTTTCCTGATCTAAATAAGCCTGGCAGGCACATATTTGGTGCCTGCCAGCTTTCACTGCTCCCCACTTCAGTGGATCACATCGCTTTGTTTGACGGAAGTAAACGCCTGCATCAGCTTGACCACATCCTGCATACCCACATTGACCTGATTGATCACCTCACCAGCATCCTTGGCTAGCGCCACGCCGCCGCCCGCCTGTTCCACACAGGTCACCATCTTGTTGATTGCCGCCGTCACCCCTTGCTGAATAGTTTTGGTGACTTGCTCAATCTCGCTGGCGGCTTTACGGGATTGCTCGGCCAAGGTACGCACCTCATTAGCCACTACAGAGAAACCGCGCCCATGCTCGCCCGCATGCGCCGCTTCGATCGAGGCGTTAATCGCCAGTAGATTGGTCTGGGCGGCAATTTTGCGGATCGCCTCAACCATGTTGCCAATCTGTTGCGAACAGCGCCCCAAGTCGCTGACTACGTCCGAAGTCTGCCGGGCGGCCATCTCCACCTGCTGCATCCCCTGCACCGCCTGCTGAACAATGATCGCCCCTTGAGCAGCGGTTTTATCGGTTCCCATGGAGAGATGGTGAACATTTCGCACCATTTCCTCTTCATGCTGCTGTTGGAACGTCTGGCGAGTGATGTCCTGGGCGATTTTCACCACCTTTAATACCCGCCCTTCATTGTCGATGATTGGGTTATAGCTGGCCTCTAACCACACCCGTTCCCCACGCCGGTTGATACGCTCGAAGCGCCCGGTCAAAAACTCCCCCTGGGCCAGCCGTTGCCAGTGCTGATGATAATCGTCAGAGTTAGCGAACTCCGGCGTACAGAGAATGCTGTGTGCCTGGCCGCACGCCTCTTCCAGCCGATAGCCCATCAGATCGAGCATATTGTCGTTGGCATCCAGAATAATGCCGGTTGGCGAGAAAGTGATCATCGCCATCGAGCGGTTCAGCGCCGTTAACAGGCTCTGATGTTCCTGGGCCTGAGTGATACGACTGGTCACCTCGCTGGCGATCTTGATGATCTCCACTACCTCGCCGTGTTTATTTAATACCGGGGTATAAGTCCCCTGTAGCCAGACCACTTCACCGTCCTTGCGAATACGTCTGATATTATCGGTAATGGCTTCGCCGCTATTTAATTTTTGCCAATGGCGCTGATAGGCCGGACTGGCGACGTAGTTTGGATCGCAGAAAATACGATGATGCTGACCAATCACTTCCTGACGCTCGAACCCCATGGTTTGCAAGAACAGATCGTTGGCACGTAATACGGTGCCATCGGGTTTAAATACGATCATCGCTACTGCATCTTCAATGGCACCTAATTCGGCACGCCATGGGTTATTTGACTGACCTAGGTTTAAAAACATCGGGTAAATCCTTCTGGCAGATGGAGTTAACAGCAAGCCCCCCTATTTTTATACAATCTCTTGCTCACCACTAAACGCGCGATCTCCCTGAAAATGGCGCACGACAATGCTCCAGATTAACTGGATAAAAATATTTTATTCAGCAATGTAATTATTGTTTTTTTAACTAATTATCAACATGGGATTTTATTAACAGTATTGAGGATAACGCAAGCCAGACAGAATGAAAGGAACGACAGAATAAATAATCGTTGCCAGCACGATCGCTGGCAACGGTCGGCAATTATTGCCAGCGTTCTGCCGCCCAGGCGGCTTGCTGCTCGGCATCAAGGAAGGTCCAGGCCACAAAACGGCTAATCTTTTGCCCCTGCGCCATTTCTATGGTGCGCACCTCTGCGGCCCCGGCCTGCTTGAGTGCATAATAAATGGCAGGCAGCGTGGTGTTTTTAGAGATCAGCGAGGTGAACCACAGGCAGTTCTTCGCTTTGCCGACGCTCTCTTCAACCATCTTGCGTACAAAAGCCTCTTCGCCTCCTTCACACCACAGCTCGTTGTTCTTGCCGCCAAAGTTCTGCACCGGCTTTTCCGCCACAGCCCCTTTGCCCAACTTATGTAACTTGAGGCGTGTGCTGGCGCGCGCTTCCTGCTCTGAACCGTGGAACGGCGGGTTACACAAGGTAGCATCGAAGCGCTCGGCAACACCGATAATGCCGTTGAAGATACACTCCTGCTGTTTCTGCTGGCGCAGGCGCACGGTATTTTTTAACGTCGGGTTCATGGTCACGATCATCTTGGCGGCCCCCAGCGAGACCGGATCGGTTTCCGAGCCGGTAAAGCGCCAGCCATATTCGCGCTGGCCGATGATCGGGTAAATGCAGTTGGCCCCCACGCCGATATCCAGGATCGCCACACCTTTACCTCGCGGGATCTCGCCACCGTTGCTGGTCGCCAGCAGATCGGCCAGGTGATGTAGATAGTCGGCTCGCCCTGGGATCGGCGGGCAGAGATAGTCGGCCGGAATATCCCAATGTTCGATGCCGTAAAAGTGTAGCAACAGCGCACGGTTGAGCATTTTCACTGCGGCAGGATCGGCAAAATCCACCGAGATATCGCCCCAGGCGTTGGGTTTGACAAAAGGTTCCAAGCCCGGACAGGTGGCGATCAAGGTAGGGAAATCATAGCGTGAGCGATGGCGATTGCGCGGATGCAGGCCGCTTTTCTGCTGCGGGAAACTTTTCTTTTTTTCCACCGTGACGGGCTCTCTGAAAGGGTTTTCTGGCGCGTAAGATAGCATAAAGCCCGGCGAGGCGCTTGTGGTAGTGGAGTAACGCCCCTCACCCTAACCTTCTGCCTAAAGAGAGGGGTACGATCAAGTGGAAAACCATGGGCAGATTAACGCAGCCTGTCTAATCCCTGCTCCAACGTTTCCACTTGGCCGGTCGCGACCAGACAGCAGGCAACCTGCCGAGCGATAGGCTCGGGAATGGCAACCTCACCAGCCAGACAACGTTCCGTCCAACGCGCCGTGGTCGCGGCATCCTTAGCAGCGGGCACCTCAGCTAACGCATCCTGTTCTGGCCGCTCCAGCAAAATCTGCGGCTCACCACCGACGATATAGTGGATTTTGGGACAGCGTTGCGGATTGGCATAGGCCTCCCCTTCGGTGCCATGCATCAGTAATCCCCGCGCACCGATCTGGCAGAAAAACGAGGCAACGCGATCGACGTATTCCGGATGAGAAACGCTGGCGATACGCAGCACGTCATGCTCACCAAACGGCGTCGCCAATTTTGCCAAGGTGTGGGCGCTGTTACGCACCCCCATCTTCCAGCGCAGGCCAAGCTGATTTTCCAACGCTGGCGCAAGCGCCGACACTGGGATAAACACCGCATCTCCGTCATCCAAACGCCATTGTGCGGCCTGAGGATCTTCAGACCAAGGCACCCCAAGCTCGCGGAAAATTTCTGCGCTGGTGACGCGCGTGCTGTCGTTCACTACGCCGTGCACCACTACCGGCAACCCTACCCTGGCCAGCAATAGCGCCAGTAACGGCGTCAGATTGGCCTGTTTACGAGCGCCGTTGTAACTGGGTAACACCACCGGCATCGGGCGGCCCTGCGGGGGTTGCAGCCGCATCACCTGCTGTTGCATCGCCTGATAGAAACCAAGCATCTCTTCCTCGGCCTCCCCCTTGATACGCATGGCGATCAGGATGGCTCCCAACTCCAGTGCCGGCACGGCATCGGCCAGCATCGCCTGGTAAAGCTCAAAAGCCGTTTGCCGATCCAGATCGCGCGCATGGTTCTTGCCACGGCCTATTTCTTTGATAATTTTGCTGTAATCCATCGCTCGCTCCACTGATTCGGTTTGCGATAAGCATACCTTATCCGCGGCGGCGCTCAACCTCCGTTGCGAGCCGTTGTTGGCTATCGTCACCGGTTCGCAGCCCGTCGATCAGCCCGTCGATATCGGCGGCGGTGCGGTTCTGGCTCATTTTCCATTTTCCTTCGCGACGAGTGACGGCGATCTCGATGCCAATAATGCCTTTGATGTTGGCGGCAATATACTCCGCTGGCGCATCGTCAAGATGCCAAGGTTGCGGCTGGTTGCCTTCATGCACCGCTGTCAGCTGTGTCAGCAGCTGGCGCAGCCAGGCGCTATCTTGCGTGACCGTTGGCGTTCCCCACATGTGTACGGCGGCATAATTCCAGGTCGGCACCGCTTTGCCGGTGCGCCGCTTGGTTTCATACCATCCCGGCGAGATATAGCCTTCGGCCCCCTGAAACACTACCAGGCATTCTTGCCCGGCTTTCAACACCGACCAATGTGGATTGCCTCGCGACAGATGCGCCCTGAGCGTCACCTGCCCCTGCTCATCGGTATCAATAAGAAAGGGGATCGGATCGGCCATCAACCCCTGTGGCCCCTGGCTAACGATCAGCCCCAGCGGATTGGCGCGTACCAAGGCTATCTGAGCATCTAAATCATCTTCGCGGAATGACTCTATTTGATACATGGCTTAGATTTTCCTTGTGGATTGGGGCTTGCTGGACATAGCGAGATTTACCCATCCTAGCGGATTAAGATAGTATCCGTAACCTTACAATGGAATGGTGTATTCCCCATCAAACATGGAATGAAAAATGGAAATCTATCTCGCTCTGACCGCGACACCGTGGTGCGGGTCTGGGCCGTGATGACCTATAACCGCTTTAGGTTGGTAATTAGCCATGCAGCGCCGGGCAAACCGGCGCGATAATGCTTTAACCGCCCCTGCCTAGTTGCCGGTGGGTGTAGAACAGCAAAATCAAAGCAATCAGCATCGCCAGCAGGTTGTAGCCCATAGCGCCAGCAAAGGCTCTGGCATAGTGCTGTGGCTCTGCCCCCCCGGCCAGCAGCGGAACAAAGAACATGCCGCTGGCCGCAATCCCCAACGCGCCACCGACCTGTTGCACCGTTGACACCAAGCCTGCCGCCATACCGGCCTGATGCTCTTTAGCCAGGCCAAGCACCCAATTAAGCAAGGGCGTCATACTCAATGCCTGACCAAAGCCCAAAATCATCAGGCCGGGTAAAAGTTGCAGTGGACGGTTGAGTGCAGAGCCCCATAGCAACTGTGCTACCAGCACTATCAGCCCACAGGCGTAAACCGCCACGCCACCGGCCAAGACGCTATTCCCCCAACGTTGTACCCAGCCCGGTGCCAAAAAAGATGCCAGCATAAAGGCGGCGCTGGCCGGAGCGAACAGGCAACCCGCCTGAAACGGCGTCAGCCCCATTCCGGCCTGTAACAGCAGAGCAAAACAGAGAAAGAATGAGGATGCGGTGGAGTAAATCGCCAGCACAATTACCGTGCCGAGGGCAAAATAACCTTGGCGAAACAGCGCCGGATCGAGCACCGCATCACCGGAGTGACGGGCAAGTTGCCGTTCCCAACGGACAAACCAGCCTAACAGCGCCACCGCTAGCACCATCATCGGCACAGTCCACCAAGGCCAGTGGCGTGATGGGCCTTCCAGTAACGGAAACAGTAACAGTAGCAAACCGCAAGCGGCCAGCAGCAGGCCTTTAGCATCCAGCCGTTGCGCCTGTGCCAGCCTGGATTCAGGAATATGTCGTGCCGCCATCACCGCCAGCACACCAATCGGCAGATTGATCAGAAAGATCATGCGCCAACTGCTGCCCAGAATATTAGCCTCAATAATAAAACCGCCCAACACCTGGCCACAAATCGCCGCCAGCCCCAGCGTCATCCCCAAACGAGCGAAGGCGCGCCGCCGCTGCTCTTCGCCATACAGTACGCGCAATAAGGCATAGATTTGCGGGAACAACAGCGCAGCCGCTGCACCTTGCAAAAAGCGGGCAACAATCAGCACCCACAGCGAACCCGCCAGACCACAAAGCATCGAGGTCAGTGCAAAAACCAACATACCGTAGCTAAACATACGCCGCCGGCCGAAACGGTCCCCCAATCGCCCACCGGCAATCAGCAAAATGCCGAAAGCCAGTTCATAACCGGCGATAATCAGCCCAACCCCGGCAAAGCTGGCGTTGAACTGTTGCTGGATCACCGGCACCGCCACGTTAACCACAAACAAATCGAACATGGTGACAAACCCACCGAGTAGCAACACCGGTAGCCCCGGTAATCTGGCCTTTCTGTCAGACAAGGTATGCTCCATAACGCCTCCTGATAACATCATGGCGGCAGTATGGAACATGCTTTAAACTGTTACTATATAGCCAGTTATACTATTACTGAGAGTAACAGGATTAGCCAATGCCACCACGTACCCTTAACCGCACTCGCCAAGAGTTGGCAGACTTTCTGCGTATGAAGCGTGAAAAACTCTCTCCCCAGGCCGTTGGCCTGCCGAGCGGCACGCGACGGCGCACGCCAGGGTTAAGGCGTGAAGAGGTTGCCGCCTTGGCTGGCGTGGGCCTGACTTGGTACACCTGGCTGGAACAAGGGCGGGAAATCAACGCTTCGGTGGAGTTTCTGGAGGATCTGGCGCGGGTTCTGAAGCTGGATGCGACCGAACGCTATCATCTGTTTTTACTGGCACATCAGCGGCCACCGGTGGTCGCGGGCCATCAATGGTGCCAGGTCACGCCCTTGGTACGCCGTTTGCTGGACGATCTCACCCTGCGCCCGGCCTATGTGATGAACCTGAGCTGGGATATTATCGCCTGGAACCCGGCGGCAGACCGCCTGTTTGCCATCGCTGAGCGTCAGCCGCAGCAACGCAATATGCTGTGGATGCTGTTTGCCGACCCCAAACTCAATCAGCGGTTAATGGGATGGCAGGAGCAGGCCCCGCAAATCCTGGCTAGCTTTCGCCGTGATTACGCTCGCGCCCCGCAAGATGCCACCATGTTGCAACGCATTCAGGCTCTGAGCGATGTTTCCCCCCAATTTCGCCAGCTGTGGCAGCAGCACAATATTCATGGCCGCTGCCAGGGGCAACGCACTTTCTTCGTTGAAGGGGCAGGCGAAGTGACGTTTGAACACGCTTCGTTTATTGTCGACGAAGAAAACCACCTGCGGCTGGTCATGTACAGCGCAAAGCCTGATTGCCCTACCAGTGCAGCCTTTGAGGCGATGCTCTAGCTTATTTCCGGCTGTCGAAAATAAGCTTGCAAGCCAACCCGGCAAATACCCCGCCCAACAAATAATTCGGCCAACGAGCGCTGAATTGGCGGCCAGTAAAGCGACTTTTTAAACGGTTTACCACCAGGATCACGGCACCGTTAATCACCAGACCAATAGCATTCAAGATAGTGGCCAGAATCAGCATCTGTACCACCACGGAACCACTCTGCGGATTGATAAACTGCGGGAACAGCGCCAGCACAAACAGCGCCATTTTCGGATTGAGAATATTGGTCAATAATCCCTGCTGAAAAATCCGCCTTACTGATACGGCCTGTAACCCGGCGGATGCCTGCAAACTACTGCCTGTACGCAGCGTTTTCCATGCTAAATACAGTAAATAGGCCGCCCCTAACAAACGAACAGCATCATAGGCCAGCGGCAGCGCGACAAACAGTTGTGAAAGACCCAGCGCCGCCGCCAACGCGTGGCAATAGGTTCCTAGCTGTATCCCGGCTAACGAAGCGAAACCAGCGCTTCTCCCCTGGCTTAGGCTTCGGGAAGCGATCAACAGCATATCCGGGCCAGGAGTCACCGTCAGCGCAAGACAGGCACCAGCGAAGAGCAACAACGTAGATATTTCCACCATAAATCACCTGTACAAAGGGTTTTAAAAGCAAGTCCCATATTAGCTAGAAAGTTGTTTTGCCAGAATACATTTGTTAACGGGTGCGGCGGCGAGCAAACGGATTCTTGCGCTTTTTCTCTTTCTTGGCGGCCTCTGCCGCAGATTTCAATGCCGCCTTATGGGCTTTGTCCGCTTCCGGCACCTCACGCTGTTCGATCGGGAACACCGGCAGCGCCGCCAACAACCGTGAACCGTAGCTCTTGGTCAGCAAGCGCCGGTCATAAATCACGATTTCACCGTGGCACTCGTTGCTACGGATCAGGCGGCCCACCTGTTGGATCAGGTTAAACGACGCGCTTGGCAAACTCTGCACCTCAAACGGATAACGATTGAGGGATTTAAGCCATTCACCCTCGGTGAGGATCACCGGGCTGTCGATCGGCGGGAAGGCGATCTTGTGGATATGCACCTGAGTCAACAATTCACCTTTCAGATCCAAGCCCTCAGCAAATGACTGTAGCCCGACCAGCACGCTGGCAGTGCCCTTCTCTACCCGCTTACGGTGCTCTTCTACCAACCGGTAACGTGGCTGATCGCCCTGCACCAGCAACATCAGACGCAGATCGGTGACATAGCTGAGGAAGGTCTGCATCGCACGGTGGCTGCTGAACAGGATCAGCATACCCTTATGCTGGCCGCTGGCCTGCTCGCCACGGAAAAAGCGCGCCATCTCTTCCAGATGTTCGGCCTCGTTGGCCATCGCCGGTTCAAAACGCATCTTGGGAATGACGATTTTACCCTGTTCGACGTGATTAAACGGCGAAGACAGCGTTTCGAAGCGATCGCCCGCCTTCTCGCTCAGCCCGCTCATCTCTTGCAGCCGTGAAAAGCTATTCAATGAACGTAACGTTGCCGAGGTGATCACCACATGCGGCACCTTGCGCCACAGCAGTTTTTCCAACTGATCGCTGACGCGGATGCCCACGCAATGCAGATAAAGATGGGTAACATTGTCGCGCAGTTCACGCGCGATCCATTTGGAGATCGGTGCATTGGAGGATTTATCCATCGCCGCCAGCCGCCACAGCTTGCTCATCGCCTCCAGATAACCCTGCGTGCGGCTCATCTGAATAATGGCGCGATGCAGCCGCACAATATCGTGCTTGCCGGTCTGTTCACTGAGGTCATTAAGAATAAATTCGGCCAGGCCGCGCAGGCCATCCGTCAGTTTGAACAAGCGCGCACAGATCTCGACCATCTCCGCAGGCAGTTCGCCCATTTCGAAGCGATACTCAGCATTACCGCTGTCTGGCGGCAGATAAGCGTTAGCCTGATGTTCAAAAATCTGGATCAGCTCGCGCAGTTCTTCGCAGTGGTTTTTTAACCGTTCGCTATTAGCCAACCCCGGTGGATTCTTTGGCCGGTACTGCGTCATGCACTGTTCTACCTGACGCACGATCATATCGAGTTGCAGATTGGTTGACAGCGCGGTGATCTCACCATCAATCTCCAGCGCATCCCGCGCCACCTCTGGCAGATGATGGCCTTCGTCCAGCACCAGCAGCAACTCTTTCGGGTTCGGCAATACCGACTCAGTTTCCAGCGCTGCCATCACCAACGCGTGGTTGGCGACCACCACGTCGGCGGTTTCAATTTCTTTGCGGGCAATGTAAAACGGGCATTCACGAATATAGTGGCAGTTGCGCCCCAGGCAGTTGGCCTTGTCGGTACTCAACTTGCCCCATAAGGGATCGGCTATCGATAGCTGGTAATGATCGCGCAGGCCATCCCATTCATGACGAGCCAAGGCTTTCGCCAGCTTTTGGCACAGCGCCTGCTCTTCACCGCTGGATGGCGCCAGCTCGTCTTCGTCCAGGTACAGCATCAGATCGCCCTGTTCGACCACGTCGGTGCTCATCGCCGCCAGATTGCGCGGACAAACATAGCGCCCACGGCCAAACGCACCGGTGAATTTCAGATCGGGAATGATCTTTTTCAGCAGCGGTAAATCTTTGCTGTAGATCTGATCCTGCAGCGCCACATTGGCGGTACTGACCACCAACGGTTTGCTTTCGGCACGGCCAACAGCGATACCTGGGATCAGGTACGAGAGCGTTTTACCCACGCCGGTTGGCGCTTCGATCGCCAGATGGCGCGGGTAATCCCCGGCCAGAGTCTTCGCCACTTCGGCAATCATCTGCCGTTGAGGGGCACGGGAAATAAAATCCGGTATTTGCTGCTGCAGGGCTTTGTACCACTGGCCGATCTGATCTTTAACTGCGGGGGAAAGCGCCATTCAACTCTTATCTAAACGAAATGATGGCGCTATTGTCCCACAGACCGCCTGCGGCGTCAGCCCGAGTTACGGTTGGCTGGTCAACATTGCGAAACGCACCTCAAGGCCCCCCCCTTCTCCCACAGTGGGACATCGAATTTTTTGCGCATAACCTCGCATGTTTGCACAACAGAACCCCCGCCCATCTGCAACAAAAAATGCATCTCCTGGATTATTTTTCACCATTCGATATCCATTTATCTGACCTGTCATAAATACATCACACAACTGCGGTAAAAAATCTGCGCTGCGCTAGCTCCTGCAGCAAAGTAGCATCGTAATAAAACAGATGATAAGCGTCTTTCAATCGTACAAAGCAGGGAACACCATGAAACCTAATCTTCTTGCCGTTATTGCGGCACTTTTCATTGTCCAGACCGCACAGGCAGCAGAGATATACAATAAAGATGGCAATAAGCTTGATTTTTATGGCCGAGTAAAAGCACTGCACTATTTCTCTGACGATACCAGCAATGATGGTGATAAAACCTACGTGCGTATCGGCTTTAAAGGGGCAACCCAAATTAATGATATGCTGACCGGCTACGGCCAGTGGGAATATCAGATCGCCGCCAACCATAGCGAAGCAGATGGCACTAAAGACACCAAAACGCGTCTGGGTTTTGCTGGCCTGAAAGTGAAAAACTTTGGTTCATTCGACTATGGCCGTAACTACGGCGTTATTTACGACGTTGCCGCCTGGACGGACATGCTGCCGGAATTCGGCGATGACACCTATATCAAAACCGACAACTTTATGACTGGGCGCGCCAACGGCGTGGCTACCTACCGTAACAACGACTTCTTCGGCCTGGTCGACGGCCTGAAGTTCGCGTTGCAGTATCAGGGCAAGAACGAAAACGATGCCCGCGCCAACAGCAAAGCTAACGGCGACGGCTTCGGTCTGTCTTCCAGCTACGAGATCATCGATGGCGTCAGCGTAACGGGTGCATATGCCTCTTCTAACCGGACGACCGGCCAGAAACAGGGCAGTTACGGCAAGGGTGATAAAGCCAATATATGGGCAACCGGCCTGAAATATGACGCCAACAGCGTGTATCTGGCCGCCACCTATGCCGAAACCCATAACCTGACGCCAATTTCCGGTACCGCAACCATTAATAATACCTCTACCTCCGTTAGTGGGTTTGCCAATAAAACCCAGAACGTGGAAGTGGTTGCGCAATATCAGTTCGATTTTGGCCTGCGCCCGTCACTGGCTTATGTCCAGTCTAAGGCTAAAGACATTGAAAATATCGGTGACACCGACCTGGTTAAATATATTGACGTGGGCACCTACTATTACTTCAACAAAAACATGTCCACCTATGTGGATTATAAAATCAACCAACTCGATGACAACAATAAACTAGGTCTGAAAACCGACAACGTGATTGCCGTGGCTCTGACCTACCAGTTCTGATTTACGCTGTGATACATAACCACTACTGCAATTTATAGCTGCGGCTATTTCTGAAGTTACTTCGCCGGGCGAATTTGCCCGGTTTTTTCATTACTATTTTTGCTCACAAATCCGGCAGAAACAGCTTAATACTTGCCTGATTAGCCGATCGCAGCTAGATATAGAGGTCTCATCGCTGCCTTTGGAACCGCCATGCCTATCGATAGCCAGTTCGAGTTTCACACCGCCTTGCCCTACAGCAGTATGCAGTTGGCGCAAATACTCAGCCACTGTTTTGAGAACTACATTGTTCCCTTTGTGATCGACGGCGAAACCTTCAGCAGTCGCTTTGCCGCCGAAGACCTCAGCCTGAATCACAGCATTATCGTCACTCACCAGCAGCACCCGGTGGCGCTGGCCCTGATCGCGCGACGGGGCCAACATAGCCGTGTAGCGGCCTTATCTATCCGCCCGGAAATGCGTGGCAGAGGGTTAGGTAAGACGTTGATGCAGCGCATTATTGCGGATGCCCATACGCGAGGTGATCGCCGGCTTTCGCTGGAGGTGATCGCCGGTAATCAAGCGGCTCTGGCGCTGTATCAACAGGCTGGTTTAGCCATCACCCGTACGCTATTGGGATTCCATGCTCCCTTGGCAACCCCGGCCCCCTCGGCAACCTTGCAACAGATCGACCCATTGGCACTTGCCCAGCAGATGACCACAGATGGGCAACATGGCTTGCCGTGGTTGATCGCCCCAGAGTCGCTGTACAAGCTGCCCGGCACTCCGCGCGCCTTCACTCTGGATCAGCAGGCTTTTGCTTTGGTGATGCCGGGCGCACAGCAGTGCCATCTGCGTATGATTTATGTGCCGCCAGCGCTGCGCGGTCAGGGCCAGGCGCGCCGTCTGTTGCAAACACTGCAAGCACAATTTGCCCCACTGGCGCTATCGGCTAACGTGTTTGTTCCGGACGACGTCGCTCCCTTCTTCCAGCACCTTGGCTGGCGTGAAGCTCCGTTGCGTCAGTTTGAAATGACAATGGCGATGTAATGGTCTCCCCCTTGAATTATTCAGGGGGAATGTTTTGGAGCGCAGGTTACAGCAGTGTACGTAGCAGAATAAACATCAACATACTCAACACCACGACCGCCAGCGTATTGCGCAGGAAAACGGCCAGGGCAATGGCAAACACGGCTCCCCACAGATAAGGGTTTTCGGGCAGTGCTCGCCACTCATCCCCGTTGAAGGCAATGATAGGCCCGCAGATGGCGGTCAGTACCGCTGGTACCGAGAAGCTCAACAGGGTTCTCATCCGTTGCGATAAACGCACCGGCAGGCTAGGTGCCAGGAAACAGTAGCGGTTGAAGAAGACGATCACGCCCATCAACACAATGGTCAGCCAGATCATTCTTTCCCCCTGCTGCACAGCAGCCCAACCAGCATCGCCACCACGGTGGTAATAATCAAAGCCCCCGGCACCTGATAATGGTGCAGACCAATAGACAGCATCAGCGCCGTCAATACGCAGGCCAGCACCGGCAGGTTACGCACCAGCGGTACGATAATGGCGATAAAGGTCGCGGCGATCGAGAAATCCAGCCCGTAGCTATCCAGATCAATGCTGCTGGCCGCCACTACGCCGAGCAAGGTGGCAAAGAACCAGCTCAGATAAAACGCCAGCCCGGCCCCCAATGCATACCAGCGGTTGAAACGCGCCGGGCCATGATCCCCCGTCAGGGCAAACAGCTCATCGGTCAGCAAAAATGCCAGCGCGACACGCCACCTCAGCGGTAGCGGAGCAATACATTCCCGCAGGCGCAAGCCATAGAGGAAGTGCTGAGCGGTGACAAAAAAGGTGGAGATCAGGATCGCCAACATACCGGCACCGGTTTTGATCATCCCCATCGCCACCAGTTGAGAGGCCCCGGCAAACACAATCGCCGACATCCCCAACCCTTCTGCCGCCGTCAGGCCACTCTGGATCGCCATTGACCCTGCCAGGATCCCCCAGGGCAGCACCGCCAGGCACAGCGGCAGGATCGCCACCGCCCCCTGCAAGGCCGGGCGCAGGCGCAACGTTGGCGGCTCAGTGAGTGTTGATTGGTAAGTCATTATTTTCTCCTTCGAACGAAGGAGTAGAATAGCGCAGGAAAGGGGGCGAGTATTGTACCCGCTTGCGTATTTATCTCAGCGTTTTAACATAGTCGCCGGGCGTCACGCCGATGGATTTGCGGAAATGACGGTGGAAATGGCTCTGATCGTGGAAACCGCAGGCCAGTGCCGTTTCCAGCACGCTACTGCCCGCTTTTAACATCTGGCGTCCTTTGCGCAAACGCGCCTGGATCTGATAAGCATGGGGCGGTAAACCGGTCGCCTGTTGAAACTGACGCAGCAGATAATAAGGGCTTAGCCCAGCCTTCTCTGCCAATTCCAGCAGGGAGATATTGGCCTCGGGGAAATCATCCAGAAAGGCTTTGATCCGCGCTATCTGGCTTTGCGCCTTACTTTGCGTGGCAGGCTCTATGCGGCTTTTGCCGTGGCGTAGCATTAACCAGGTCAGCGCCGAAAATACCAATGTCTCTTTCACCAGGCGGTTTTCGTTGCTGCGTATCATGCCGAAGGCTAACCGCAGTTGCCCGGCTAGCCCCGCGTCCTGCACGACTGGATTAGGGAAGTACGGCGTGGCCCCGGCGACGGTTTTCAGATCGCGGGATAAGAACGCCAGCAGCTCTGGTTTGGGGTACATGGCTTGATAAGACCAGCCATCTTCGCTGGCAGAACTGCCGGTATGGATATCATCGGCGTTGACCAGGATCACACTGCCCAACGGCGCTACATGCTCGCCACCGGTACGGTAAAACCTCTGGGCCCCCTCGTCAATCACGCCAACGCAGAAACCCTCGTGGCTGTGGCGGGAGAAGCTCTGTCGGCGATAGGTGGCCTGCAACACTTCCAGCCCGCCGAGATCGTCGACGTGCATAAAGTTAGCCTTTTCCTGGTGCCCCTTCCGGCTCACACTCTCTGCCATACTTACCTTCCCCGCTGAATGAATAGCATTCTAGCACTCACCTGAACCAGACGTTTGTACAAAATTGCTCGACTCCTCGGCTGGCTGGCTAATGGCCGCACTGCGCCAGGCGCTGTAGATCGCCAACAGCGGGGCCAAGGCAAACAGCAGGAACAGCCAATGAGCAGCGGAAGCTGCGCCCTCAATGCCACCTGGCGTGGTAAATCCGGCCAGATTAGTGACCATCCCCGCCAATGCCGCGCCAAACGCCGTGGCGAACAGTTGCACCGTGGTGATGGAGGCCCCGGCGATATCCTTATCGGCCTGAGGGGCCACCTGCAAAATGCGTGTCAGCAAGTGCGGCCAGCCAAAACCGATACCGAAACCGACCAACGTCAAAGCCAGCACGATCGGCCCCAGCGCCTGCCAGTGGCCGTTAGAAGGAATTGGCATCAGCACTGCCAACCCCAGCAAACCAAGCAGCACCAGGATCGGCCCGCTGATTATCGCCAAACGGATCCCGACACCGCGCCAACCGGAGCTAAGAATTTCTGAGAGGGTCCAACCCGCTGCCATAGTGGCAGCGATATAGCCGGAAATCAGCGGTGACTGACCATGCAAGGTTTGCAAGAAGTAAGGCACAAAGATCTCGCTGGTCATGCCGATCACCAATAGCGTTACCGTAACGTACAACGAAGCCAGCGCTGAACCACGGCGCAACGCCTGATGTGGCAGCAGGCGAGCGCGGGAATGTCCCTCACGTCGGATTAACCCCATCATCAGCAACAGCGCCAACACAATACCGCCCACGTTTAGCCAACCGCTATCAGCCAGGCTGCCAGCCGACACCACCAATACCGCGCCAGCCAGCAGCAGCAATTGCATCAGCGGTAACGGCGTTGCCCGCTGCTGCGGTTTACCTTTGGGCAAGATACGGAACGTAAAGGCGGCGTACAGCACCATGATCGGCAACAGAACACCGAACGCCCAGCGCCAGGCGTTCAATTCGGCAAAAATCCCGCCGACGGCAGGCCCCACCAACGTGGCGATCCCCCACATCGCAGAGATCAGCGCCATGGCGCGTGGCCAAAGTTTCTGTTCAAACACCAGGTTAATCATCGCGTAAGACAGTGCAAAGATCAGGCCACCGCCAAACCCCTGTACCGTGCGGCCAATCAGCATCACCGGCATGGAAGGGGCCAGCGCACACAGCATCGCGCCTGCGATGAAGAACAGCGACGCCACCAGATAAGCGCTACGCGCCCCGTAGCCACTCAGCAAACGTGCCGACAGCGCCGAGCCTAATATCGAGGCCACCACAAACAGGGTAGTGTTCCAGGCATAGAGATCCAACCCACCGATATCCTGCACCACCGAAGGTAAAATGGTGGTCGCCACCAGAATATTGATCGCATGCAAGGCGACGCCGAGCGACAGTGCGATGGCACTGGCGGCATTTTTGCCGGAAAAGAGGTCGCTCCAACGGCTGTTATCATCGGTTATCACGGTTATCGTCCTGTTTTCAGAGGAATGGCATTGAGTTGATCTTGCTATTAGGCTAAATTTAACAAGCAATATCTTGGAATAATTAAGGGCGAGGCGCTGTAATATGTCAAGAATTAGCTTGGAAAATGGCGAATGCACCGCACATTCGGTCAGTGACCGCTTGCTGAAGCTGTTGAAAACCCACGGCCCGCAGCAAGCCTCTGAGGCGGGAAAAGTGCTCGGTACCACCGGCGAAGCCGCCCGTCAGCAATTCGTTAAGCTGGCAAAAGAGGGCCTGGTGGAAGCCAAGGCCGAAACCCGCGGCGTTGGCCGCCCAGTACAGCTCTGGCAGTTGACCGCCGCAGGTAACGCCCACTTTCCCGACGCCCATGCTGAATTAACCGCCCAACTGTTACGCACTGTGCGTGACAAACTGGGTGAACAGGCGATGGACCTGCTGATCGATAGCCGGGAACAGGAAACCCGAATTAATTATAAACAGGCGATGATCGGTGCAGCCGATTTACGTGAACGTGTTGCTCGTCTGGCGGCCATCCGTTGCCGTGAAGGGTATATGGCCGAGTGGAGTGAAGAGAAAGACGGCGAGTTTCTGCTGGTGGAAAATCACTGCCCTATTTGCAGCGCCGCAGCGGTTTGCCAAGGATTTTGCCGCGCTGAACTGAACATATTTACCGAGGTGCTGCAAGCCAAGGTTGAGCGCAGCGAACATATTCTTGCCGGCGCCCGCCGCTGCGCTTACCAGATCTCTCAATCATAATCCCTTGATTTTAGCCAGGGATTGGCAAGCCTCACCCGGCACCACTAAACGGGCATAAAAGCATTGCTTATCGACGATGCCTTAAGGTTTACTGAGTGTCCTAACGATTTTTCACTCTACCGAATAAAAGACCCATGCTGAGCCAACAAAATCGTCATCTCCTGCCGTTAATCGGGGCGCTGTTTACGTTATATATTGTCTGGGGATCGACCTACTTCGCTATCCGCGTGGGGGTGGCAAGCTGGCCTCCCTTGATGATGGCAGGCATTCGTTTTCTGATTGCCGGTATCATTCTGTTCGTTTTCCTGTTGTTGCGGGGCCATGCCCTACCTACCCTGAAACAGTGGGCCGCCGCTGGCACTATTGGCATTCTATTGCTGGCCGTGGGTAACGGCTTGGTCACGGTAGCCGAGCATCAGGATGTACCTTCTGGCATTGCGGCAGTGATGGTTGCCACGGTTCCGCTGTTCACCCTGTGCTTCAGCATGTTTTGGGGTATCCGCAACACTAAGCTGGAATGGGCCGGCATCGCCCTTGGCCTGGTGGGCATTGTGTTGCTCAATACCGGCAATAACCTGGTGGGTAACCCGACTGGCGCGCTGTTGATCCTGCTGGCCTCCGCCAGTTGGGCTTTTGGTTCGGTACTCGGCTCACGCATTTCGCTCCCAGCCGGGCCGATGGCCGGTGCCGCCGAAATGCTGGTGGCTGGCGTGGTGTTGACCATCGCCAGCCAACTGAGCGGTGAGCATTTGGATAAAATGCCCACCTTCAGCGGCTTTATGGCACTCGGTTATCTGATTGTTTTCGGTTCGATGCTGGCGATCAGCGCCTATATGTTTCTGCTAAAGAACGTCCGCCCGGCGGTAGCGACCAGCTATGCCTACGTCAATCCGGTGGTGGCTGTACTGCTCGGCGTCGGTTTTGCTGGCGAATCCCTGGGCCCGCGCGAGTGGATGGCGTTGGTGATCATCGTCTCGGCGGTGGTGTTGGTGACGCTGGGAAAATATCTGTTTGCCCGCCCGGCCAAGGTGCAACCAGCCGTCAAGTAAGGCATTACTCCTAACCTCTACCCAAGGGGGAGGTTAGGTCTGTTAGTTGTTATTCCAGCCTCAGCCTAACCACTAATGAATAATAAACTCGGGGCCGCTAGGCCTACCGCCGATGTTAGTGGCGGATTTGCGCCAAATCGTCCGCGGAAAGGCCGGTCAACTTCATTACCATGGCACGATCAAAGCCTTCAGCCAGCATGGAGCTCGCTATTTCCAGCACGGTTTCCCGCCCTTTCTCTATGCCTTTTTCCATGCCTTGCTTAATCCCTTTCTCGAAACCTTTTTGCTCGAGATATTCTGCAATAGTCATCAATTCCTCCTCATGCCGCGGCGCGCGTCTAGCCAACTCACGGATCAACGTCTCCGGCTCGGTTGCTTTCCCCACCAACAGCATATAGTTCACCAATGATATGAGTTGCTCTTTAGTAGTGTATCCGGCCAACAACAATGTGACCAGTTGTTCTAACAGCTCAACCAGATCGCGCTGGCGTACGTGCTTTTGTAACAACTCAAGAATGGCCATGCGGCGGTGCTGCATGATTTCATCGTCCGGAATGACGGTAACGTCAACCAACGGAAAATGCCCCGCATAGAGCTGCCTGGCTAGTTCAGGCTCACTAAATTCCTCTAACCAACTCATTGAATAGGGATAAGGCGTCACCTGACCGTGATAAAACAGCATAGGAATAACCAGAGGAAGCTGGTCGTACCCTGCTTCAAGGTGGCGTTGCATTGCCGCAATGGCATAGCGTATTAAACGAAATGCCATATGTTTGTCGGGTGAGCTTTGGTGTTCGATCAAAACGTACACATACCCATCCCCTCTCTCGGTTCGCAACGAGTAAAGTACGTCAGAGTAATGGGCACGCAGGTCGCTCTCGATAAAACTACCGGGTTCCAGCTTTAGCGTGTTCAGATCGCAATACTGCAGTAAGGCAGGCGGCACATGTAATTCCAAGAAATCACGGGCCGTGTCTGGATGGGTGAGGAACTGCTTAAATAAAGCATCATGAGGGGTGGAGGTGGCTTTTTTCATGTCGGTCATCCTTGGACTTAACATAAAAAACCTACCATAGGCTGTCATCGGCGCACATTATGAGCGAATGGGTTCTGAATCCGCCTCGCAAAACCTTTGAACCTCAGTTGCGAACAAGATCCTGTCCAAAAAGACCGGAGGATCGGTGCAGTCCGCATACCCCCACTTAAACGAGTGTTGTTTCACCCGGTGAAGGGGCTATAATTCCCGCTGTTCTGGACAACCTGCGAAATAATCATTATGCGGAAAAAAGCGTTCCTCATCGTCATCGCCTTATGCGCCTTCGGCTCTCTGGGCGGCGTATTCCTGGCCGGGCTGAATATGTACACCCGTTCCACCACGCCACAAGAAGAGACCACGACCACTAACGATGCCGCTGCTGATAGTGCCCCAACGGCAACTATTCAAGCTAAATAACCCGCTCTATAACGCCGTTACGCCAGCGTTGGCCGCCTGCCTTTCAAGCTCGGCCACCCGCTGATAAGCGGTACGCGGCACCAGACTAAAATCGCCGATCAGCAGGCTTTCACTGGCCGGATGGTTGACCATGGCGCTGGCCGCAGCGCGCAGGATTGCCAATTGTGAATCTGGCGTTCCGGCCGCCGAGATCAACGGCAAGCCAGGTACCGCAGCGGTACGGCCAATAATCTTCAGGCCAGCAACGGCTTGTGGCCGCGCCCGTTTCAACAGGGCAAAGCTGATGCAGTCGATAGCCGCAATATCCGCCAGCCCTTCCAGGATCATCTCCAATGAGCGATAGTGGCCGCCAGAGGCGATCGCCTGGCGGAAAAAACGCCCTTCCCGCGCCAGCGGTGCAATCAAGGCTCGCAGGCTGTTATATCCTGACTGCGAATCCCGGCTGTTATACGCCACTACACGCTCGCGGAAATCGTCCAGCCGTTCAGCCGGTTCATCCTCACGCACCACCAGCCAACTGCTGTAGTTCGCTCCGCTACAACCCTCTACACGGTAATGGTAAGTGCCCACCAGCTGTACCTGTGGTAACACCGTCACCAGCGGATAACCGCAGGTCTGGCTTAACAGCAGGTCAGGCCGTTGCCAGTGTTGCGGTAAATCCTGCGGCCAACTCAACTCTTGGGGAACCTCTACCATACCCAGTTGCCGCAGCTTATCGCGTAGCGCTTGCCAGAACGGTTCTACCTGTTGGTGGCTAACACCGTACATCGGTAAAGAGACTATCGCCATGGAAGTTACCCCGTAGAAGATGAAACGCTCAGCCGCTGCTGACGCCAGGCGGTGAGGTAGCACACCCAGCGTTCAAACAGCATGTCGGTAATGATCGCCAACAGCGCCACCACCACCGCCCCCTGGATCACATACGCCGTGTTGAAGCCGCTCAGACCAATGATGATCGGTGTTCCCAGCGTTTTGGTGCCCACCGTCGAGGCTATCGCCGCCGTGCCAATATTGATAATCACCGAAGTACGGATCCCCGCGACGATCACCGGGGCCGCCAGCGGTAGCTCAACGCGCCACAAAATTTGCCCGCGGCTCATTCCCACCCCTTGCGCTACTTCACGTGTGCCCGCCGGAACCGACTCTATCCCGGTCAAGGTGCCTTGCAGGATCGGCAATAAACCATACAGCACCAGCGCAATAATCGCTGGCTGCTCACTAAAGCCCATCACTGGCACCGCCACTGCCAATACCGCGACCGGTGGAAAAGTCTGCCCAACGGCAACCACTGTTTCTACCAATGAGCGAAACTCCCGCCCGGCACCACGCGTGACTGCGATGCCAGCGGTTACGCCAATCATTACCGCAATCAGGCTCGATACTGCTACCAGCGATAAGTGCGCAATAACCAGCGAAAAGAAGCTGTCCTGCTGATACACCGGCCTGTCCAGTTGTGGGAACCAGGCGGCAAACAGGCCATGTAGATGGTTCATGCCGAAAACCAGCCCCAATAGCAGAGCAAAAGTCCACGGCAGCGGATCGCGCCACCAGCGCCTGATGTTCATGACAGCGCCTTATGTGCTATCAAATCGCTGAAATGCAAAACGCCAAGCGCTTGCCCCTGATCGCCGACCACCGGTAAGCGTTCGCTACCTCGGGCAACAAACACCGACAGCGCCTCACGCAGACTGAGCATGGCCTGGATCGGTTCCCCTTCCGCCTCGCCCGGCCGCACCCTTTCGGCTACCGTGCCCAATGCCAACAGCTTGATCCCCCGATCGCTGCGGCCAAAGAAATCGCGCACAAAATCATTCACCGGGTTGGTCAGCAGCTCCAACGGAGTGCCCTGCTGCACCACACGTCCCTGATCGAGCAGCACGATCCGATCAGCCAGCCCCAGCGCCTCATCGATATCGTGCGTCACCAGAACGATAGTACGGCCAGACAGTTGATGAATGCGGGCAATCTCAGCCTGTAACGAGGCTCGGGTCACTGGATCGAGCGCACCAAAAGGTTCGTCCATCAGCAACACCTCTGGATCAGCAGCCAGCGCCCGTGCTACCCCAACCCGCTGCTGTTGACCGCCGGAAAGCTGATGTGGATAGCGGCGGCGGAACAGCTCCGGCTCCAGTTGCAGCAGCTCCATCAGCTCAGTAACCCGGTCACGGATCCGTGCCCGTGGCCACTTCAGCAACTGCGGCACCGTGGCGATATTCTCTTCCACCGTCCAATGAGGGAACAGGCCGATCGACTGGATGGCATAGCCCATACGGCGGCGCAAATCCTGCGGCTTGAACTTATGGATCTCCTCACCAGCAAACCTGATCTTGCCTTCATCATGCTCGATCAAGCGGTTGATCATCTTCAACGTGGTGGATTTGCCAGAGCCGGAGGTGCCAATCAGCACGGTAAACGCCCCTTCCGCCATGTTCAGCGAGAGATTGTCCACCGCCGGTTTCCCCTGAAAAATCTTGCTTACCCGGTCAAAGTTAATCATCTGGCAGTCACTTCCAACATTGAAATTATGAATTTAAACAGCGAATCGACGATCACCGCCATGGCAATCACTGGGATCACCCCAAGCAGCACCAGATCAAGTGCGCTGCTGAGTAATCCTTGAAATACAATCGCGCCAAAACCCCCGGCACCGATCAGCGCGGCCACTACTGCCATCCCCACGGTTTGCACCGCCAGGATCCGCACGCCGGTCAGGAACAACGGCAACGCCAGCGGTAGCTGTACGCCAAAGAAAATCTGCCCGCGCGTCATTCCCATGCCGCTGGCGGACTCAATCACGCTAGCAGGCACACTTTGCAAACCGGCGACTACGCTGCGCACCAGTGGCAACAGAGCGTAGAGCACCAGCGCCACAATTGCCGGGGCCATGCCTATACCGCTGATGCCTAATTTGGCCAGCCAGGGAAACGCCGCTGCCAGCCCGGCTAACGGGGCAATCAACAGGCCAAACAGCGCAATGGAAGGCACGGTCTGGATAATATTCAGCGTTGAGAAGATCGGTGTCTGCCAGCGGTTTGCATGGAAGCAAAGCACCCCCAGTGGCACACCAATCAGTAATGCCGGTACCAGGGTAGCCAGCAAGATGGTCAAATGCTGTAGCAACGCCGCATCAAACACCTCTTGTCGGTTGTGGTACTCCTTCAGCAGGGAAAGCTGATCCAACCGATGGGTAAACAGCAACAGCGCGACAGGTACCACCACCAAGGCGTTACCCAGAATGCGCCACAGGTGCGATGGGGTGATCCGCGTCATGGCATCTGCGGCAATCAGGCCGCTCAACGCCGCCATCAGCCAACAACCACTACTCCATGAAGTGCGTGCCAGCGGGGAGCCCTGCAATGCCAGTTGCTGCGCGGTATAGCCGCTCAACCAAAAGATTATGGTCAATAGCACAGCGGCAACGCAGGCGGTCAGCAGCGCCCGATTGCGCGTAGGGGTCAACAAACTAAGCACAGCCAGCGCCAGTAACGGCAGCAGCAACCACAGCGCCGGGCCATGCAACAGTGAAATCAGAGAGATACTCTTGCCAGACAGCAGGCGATTGGGAGCATAGCTGAGGAACGGTAGGCCAAAGGCCGCCAGCAGCAGCAAAATAAACAAGGTTAGTAATACGCGGTTTTTCAAGACAATAATCAAAATCACTCCCGGGTCTAATCAGCCAGTTAAGCGCAGAATGCATAACCACGCGTAAGCTGACGTCCCCTCACCCCAACCCTCTCCCACAGGGTGAGGGTTGGGGTGAGCAATATCAGATTCAATCACCGAATCAAGGTTACTTAATCAACCCTTTCTGTTTCAGGTAATTGACCGCCACCTGTTTGGCATCCTGGCCTTCTACAGCGATCTGCGCGTTCAGTTGCTGCAAGGTTGGGCCATCCAGCGTGGCGAATACCGGCTTGAGCAGTTCGGCGATATTGGCGTGCTGCTGCAACGTTGCTTCACGGATAATCGGTGCTGGCGCATAGATCGGCTGTACGCCCTGTGGGTCTTCCAACGTTTGCAGGCCCAGCGCAGCTACCGGGCCATCGGTACCATAAGCCATCGCCGCATTCACCCCAGAGGTTTGTTCCGCCGCCGCCTTGATGGTCACCGCCGTATCGCCGCCAGCCAGTGACAGCAACTGATCCTGATTAAGCTTGAAGCCATAAGCATTCTGGAAGGCCGGTAGCGCGTCTGGGCGTTCGATAAATTCTGCCGATGCAGCCAGTTTGAACTTACCACCGCCGTTGATCCACTTGGCCAGATCTGCCAGGGTTTTCAGCTGGTTGGCCTGCGCCACATCCTGGCGAACGGCGATCGTCCAGGTGTTGTTTGCCGGGGCAGCATCCAGCCAAACGATCTTGTTCTGGTCATAGTCGAGCTTTTTCACTTTCTCAAACCCGGCTTGAGCGTTTTTCCAGGCCGCATCCTTTTCATCAGAGAAGAAAAAAGCACCGTTACCGGTATATTCCGGGTAAATATCAATTTCGCTGGAAGTGATCGCGCCACGCAGTACCTTGGTGGTACCCAACTGCAGCTTGTTGGTGGTTTTGATGCCGTTGGCTTCCAGCACCTGCACAATGATGTTGCCGAGCAACGAGCCTTCGGTATCAATTTTAGAACCCACGCGTACCGTATCGGCCGCCTGCGCAACGCCGCTGCCCCCCGCTAGAACGGTCAAAGCCAATGCCAAAAAATGTGCGCGTAATGGGGTAATAGCCATGCTTTATCCTCTTTTTTGATGATGCTTTCCGGTTATTTCGCCAGATCGATTGGAAAATCCTGCGTGGTATGAGCCCAGCGTATCACATGATGTTTCCCGACACTCTCCTGTTCTAACGGGTGCACTTCAACAGCAATCGGCGTCACAGCATGGTCAACAAACCAGTTGCCGTAGCCCTGCACCACAAACTCCTGGCTACGTTGCCGGTAGGCCTGCTGCTCAGCCAGATAGACTTTGCGCAGCCCGTACCAAGGCAAACCGGGTAAATCAATCTGAACTAAATGATAGTTCAGATTGAGAAACAGCAGCCGCCACGGCCAAGAGGCCTCATTAGCCGCCTGCGCAAGCAACCAAAGTCAATCGCGGTTGATATTCAGCCAGCGGCGCTGGTCGGCGGAGGCGGCAATCGCATCCAACACGCAGGATACCTTCCAGCCTTCCTCAAAGTCTGGCCACAGCCGGTCACCCGCCGCAATACCGTTGACCAGATCGCGGATCTCCACCGTTTTCTGATCGTTAAAGCCGATACCATGCCCGGCGCTGACACAGAAGGCAGCGTAATCCGGGTGCTTCGGCCCAACCATGATGGTTTTAAAGCCCTGCCGCTCTGCCGGTTCGTCGTGACGGTACAGTTTCAGTTCGGCCATGCGTTCTTGAGTAAAGCTCAGCGTGCCCTTGGTGCCGGTCACCACATAGGTCAGACCCATTTTGCGCCCGCAGGCAATGCGTGAGGTTTCTATGGTGCCCATCGCGCCATTGGCAAAGCGCACCAACGCGCTGGCCTGATCTTCGTTTTCAACTTCGCACATCTTGGCCGGATTGTTCGGATCGGGCCGCCGCTTGATCAGTGTTTGCATATCGCCAGACACCGCAACAATATCCCCCACCAGATAATGCGCCATATTCACGATATGCGCCGCCAGATCGCCCAACGCCCCCAGCCCGGCGGTCGCTTTACGACAGTGCCAATCGATCGGCGCGCGCGGATCGGCCAGATAATCTTCATTATGTGTGCCGTAAAAATGCACCACCTCACCAATCTCACCGTTGGCGATGATTTCCCGCGCCAGCTGGCTGGTCGGGTTTTTCATATAGTTGAACCCAACCAGAGTTTTGACCCCGTTGGCCCGCGCGGCCTGCACCATCTCGGCGGCGTCTTGCGCATTCAGCGCCAGCGGCTTCTCGGAATAGACATGCTTGCCCTGCGCAATCGCCGCCAGGGCCATCTCTTTATGCAGGAAATTAGGGGCGCAGATATCCACCACGTCTATAGCAGGATCGGCTACCAGTTCGCGCCAGTTGGCGGTTGAGCGCGTGAAGCCAAACTCCGCCGCACGTTGGGCTGCCAGCTCGGGCGTCACTTCCGCCAACATCTCCAACACTAGCTCCCCTTTCAGCGGGAACACCGTGCCAGCCTGTGCATAGGCGATAGCATGGCAGCGCCCAATATAGCCGGTACCGATCAATCCAACACGCACCTGTTTCATCGTTTTCTCCCTAACCGTCAATAGAAATAAAAGTTCAATTAAATCTTATATGAAATTTAAATTTCACTAACAAGCCGATAATCAACTTTGCCCCTGATCCGTGACTGCCTTCATAAAACCCGATTAATAAAGAACACGTGGTTAACAAAATAGTGGGAAGGTAAGCTAAACCGCGCTGCTATTATAAAGCCGCGCGTGTGGGCCTTGATGCCACACTTTCGCCCCCTCAACAGAAGACACCTCATGCCGCCGAAAATCTTGCTAAGTGCCTGCCTGGCCGGTTTCAACGTACGTTATAACGCTTCCAGCAAAACCGTTATCGATACCACCTTGCAGCAGTGGAAAGAAGAGGGACGTTTGGTGGTCTGCTGCCCCGAACTGGCCGCCGGTTTCCCCACACCGCGCCCACCGGCAGAGATTGCTGCCGCCAATGGTGCAAAGGTGATAACCAACCAGGCCAGAGTGATCGACGCACAAGGGAACGACGTCACCGATCAGTATCTGTTGGGTGCCCATCTGGCGCTGGATACCGCCCGCCGGCATGGCTGCCGTTTTGCCCTATTGAGCGATCGCAGCCCTTCCTGCGGTAGCCAAACCATTTACAACGGCGCATTCAACGGCCAAACCCAGCCCGGCAGCGGTGTCACCGCTGAGCTACTACGCCAACATGGCATCGAAGTGTTTTCCGAGCACCAGCTTGAGGCGTTGATCGAGCGTGTCCGGCTAGTTGAGCTGGGCCAGGCGATCCGCTAGCCGCTGACGCAGATGGGCAATGCCCTGCGGGTGCCGCACAAATTCATCCGCAGGCATCATTTGCCAACACTGCCCTTCATTACCGAAGCGGATCGCCGCAATCTGTGCGAAGGAGATTTCCCCCACCATAAACCAGGTGGGCGGCGAGCCAGGCTTGATCCCAGCGTAACGCTGTTGCCAGACAATTTGCCGTACGGGCAAGAGAATACCGAATTCCTCCTCGGTTTCCCGTTGCACGCATTGCACCGGAGTTTCGTCGCCTTCACGCCCGCCGCCGGGTAAATCCCAGCAGCCAGGCCAGGGGATCGCCGGGTTGTCATCGCGCCGGTAAACCAGCACCAGGCCGCCGTACAGCAAGGCGATTTTCGCCCCATCAAACTCTTGGTCAATCATCTGCACCGCTCCCTTTCAAACTGCAGCATACCAATATGCAAGATCGTTGAGGTATAGTGAAAACCTTCTTTGTCCCGACAGGCGAACAATAACCATGAACTCTCCCTTTTTAGTGACTGCGCAATGGCTTGAACAGCATATCAACGACGAGAATCTGGCAATAGTTGACGTGCGCATGTCACCGGTTGGCCAAGTGCCAAAGAAAGACATGTTGGCCGAATTTGAGCGTGGCCATATTCCAGGTGCGGTGTATTTCGATATTGATGACGTCGCAGATAAAAATACTACGCTGCCGCATATGCTGCCCACGGCAGACGCCTTTGCTGCTGCCGCAGGTAGACTGGGCATTAATGACCAGCAGACCATCGTGTTCTATGACGAAGGCAATCAGTTCTCTGCACCGCGCGGTTGGTGGACGTTCCGTAATTTCGGCGCGCAGAACGTTTTCGTGCTCGATGAAGGTTTGCAGGGTTGGACATCACGGGGAAACGCACTAGAAACTGGCCCCGCGCAGCCTACCCCCGCCACCTTCCGCGCGCACTTTAATGCCGAAGCGGTGGTGGATATGCAGCAGGTTGAGCAGGCGATGAACGACCAGCGGCAGATCCTCGACGCCCGTGCCGCCCCCCGTTTCTATGCTCAAGCTCCGGAACCACGCCCTGGTCTGCACCGTGGTCATATTCCTGGCAGCATCAATATTCCGTATGGCGATCTGCTGGAGAACGGGCGTTTCAAATCACTTGAGGCGCTGAAAAAAACCTTCGAAGAAAAAGGGGTCGATATCGACGCCCCCACCATCGTCAGCTGTGGCTCTGGCGTCACTGCCGCCGTGCTGGCCTTTGGCCTGCAATCACTGGATGCCAAGCAGGTGAAGCTGTATGACGGTGCCTGGAGCGAATGGGGAGCACTGAGTGGCAAGCAACCCATCGCTCAAGACTAAAAACCTATAGCCACTTGGCGTTGTGGGTAAAAGAGATAGTCAGCCAGCGGTGCGGGCTATCTTCACCAATGGCGTCGGCTATCTGGTCACGGATTTTATCCAGCTTGTGTACGCCGCTGTGTTCCATCTCTGGCGGGATCACGATGTGGATCTCAATAAACAGCCCACGGCCAACGCGGGTGGCGTAATTGGAATAATCCAGGAAGCCATATTCCAGCGTCAGCTGCGCCATAATGGCTTCCACCCTGGCATCCAGGCTGTCCGGCGTCATCTGTAATACTTCCTGAATGGCAGATTTTACCGTTTTGATCGGCACCGGGATCAAGACCAGCGTCAACAGTGCCAGCGCGACAGGGTCGGCATAGACGTTGAGGTATTCATAACGGGTTCCTTCCATTAGCCAGGAAAGAATAAAAGCTACCAATAACGCCGAACTGATACAGGCCGACATCAGCCAGCTTTTGTTATCCAGCGCGATCAGCTCCGACTTGACCTGCTTATTCAGCCGGCTTTGCTTAACGTAGAGGGTAAAGCAGAAAGCGCTGACGGTAACGGCATAGACAATCGCCCAGCCCAGCTCGAGTTCACGCCCTCCGTCGGCAATGCCTTTGACTGCGTTCACAAAGGCATACAGACACAGCAACGCCAGTAAGCTGCCGTTAAATGCCAGCACCAGCGGTTCGACATGCCAGAACCCATACTGAAAACGGCGGCTATGGGGTTGCCCCAGCAGGCGGGATACCAGTAGAGATAATGAACACATGCCCGCATCCAACGCCGAGAACATACCGTCAAACACGATCGACATGGAACCACAGACAATCCCGAACACGATCCCGGCACTGGCGATAAACAACGTGCAGAAGATCGACCTGCGCAGGATTTTTTGTTCTATTGCCGTGCTGGTTAACACTGGTGGCAACGTGGTGGGTGCTGTCGTCATAATTCCCTTATTTCAGTCGGAAAGTTCGGACATGTTCTACCGTCAGGCGGCATCGTACTGAGTATGATCGACAAATGCAGGGTATACAAAAAAAAGCGCCCTCAATGAGGACGCCTGATGCATTGCTACGCGGGATTATGCGCCGCGTATGCGCTGGGTCAGCCCTTTCAGGAAGTAGCGCAGCATCTGATCGCCACATGGGCGGTAGTTTTTGGTGCCTTCTTTGCGGAACAGTGCGCTCAGCTCAGGCTTGGAGATACGGAATTCCACCGCGGTAAAAATCTGGTGCAGATCGACATCCTTCAGTTCAAACGCTACACGCAGCTTTTTCAGCACCAGGTTGTTGGTGATCGGCAGCTCTACCGCCGGTGCCGGGAATTTATCGTCTTTGCCACGCTTGAAGAACACCAGACCATTGAGGAAATGTGCCATCACTTCGTCGGGGCAGTTTTCAAAACCCGGCTCGCCTTCCTTGATCATGTAGGTCCCCATGGCTGCGACATCGACATCAAAACCGTCCAGTTTGACGATTTCTACCATCTTCGCGTCATTAATAGCCAGCATGTAGCGCACGCTGCGCAGCACATCATTGTTAATCATGGAATAACCTTTCGCTTGTCAATCAGGAGAGGCGTGCAGCGCTGCACACCTTGCATGGCGGCAGTATAGGGATCCGGCGGGGGTTTCTCAATGGAATTTCCACGGGCAAACCTGGGTTTACCCGCAGAGGTTAATGATTTTTCGGGTAAAGCGGAATGTCTTCACCAACGATATATTTGTTACGCAGGATGGCGGAGATCTTGTCCATCAGCATTACGATCACCACCAGGATCAGGGTGATAAACATCACGACGTCCCAGTTCCATAGCCGCATGTTCTCGGCATAGACCAGGCCGATACCCCCGGCTCCGACAAAACCGAGCACCGCCGCCGAACGGGTGTTGGACTCAATCTGATACAGGCTCAGCGCCAGGAAGGTCGGGAAGGATTGGGTGAAAATGCCGTAACGGTGTTTTTGCAGCCCATTGGCCCCCACCGCCGTCAGCCCACGGCTGGGGGATTTATCCACCGCTTCGTGGCCTTCGGCATACAGTTTGCCAAGCAGGCCGATATCCTGCATCACGATGGCCAACACCCCGGCCAGCGGCCCCATGCCCACGGCACGCACGAAAATCAGGCCCCAGATAGCCATATCGATACCCCGTAGAATATCCAGCAGGCGGCGTACCAGCGTCGCTACTGGCCGTAGCACAGGCGAGGACATCACGTTGCGTGCGGCAAGAAACGACAGCGGTAAAGCAAGCAGCGTCGCCGTAATGGTGCCGGCAAACACGATCGCCAGGGTGATAAAGATCTGTTGGAAATAGTAGCCAAACGGCCAGTTGGCAAAGTCGTGCCAGACAAACATACGCATAAAGTAACGGCTAATCTGTTGGCAACCGTTGGCAAATTGCAGCCAGGAAATGCCAAATACCAGGAAGAAGAAGACGTAATACAACACAATCGCCACGGCAATCATGCCGAGGGTACGCAGATAGCGCCCTTGGCGCGAGAAGATTTCCGGGTTCTGCTGCTTGAGTTGTTGCAGGTTGGTGGCAGAGATCGGCTGAACGGACATTAGGCTTTACCCTCGACAACGCGTTTACGTAATTCACCGGAGGCGTAATCCAGCAGCGAAACCACCACGATAATCAGCAGCAGCGTCATGCTGACCTGATCGTAACGGTCGAGTTTGATATTGGTCATCAGCTCCTGACCAATTCCACCTGCTCCTACCAGGCCGAGGATGGTCGACTGGCGGAAGTTGATCTCCAGTCGCATAAAGCTGTAGGACAGGAAAATCGGTTTGACCTGCGGCCACAGGCCGAAACGCATGCGCTGTAACGGCGTGGCCCCACAGGCGGCCAGCCCGCGCACCGGCTTGTTGGAGGCGGTTTCGATCGATTCATAGAACAGCTTGGTCAGGCTGCCGATGGTGTGCAGCGCCAGCGCCATAAAACCGGGAATGGCACCGATGCCAAACGCCATCACAAACATCACCGCCCAGGCCAGCTCCGGCATGGTGCGCAAGAACGCCACCAGCGTACGGATGGCAAAGCGCAGCGCCGCCGGGCTGTGGGTGTTATTGGCCGCCAGAAAGGCCAGCCCACCCGCCACCAGCACGGAGAGGATGGTCGCCGCCAGCGCCAGCTGTAGCGTTTCCCAGATCAGCGGTAATTGGATATGCAACCGGTAGCCCCAATAGGCGAAGGAGCCTTCGGTATGGCCGTCGGCGAACAGCAGTGGCCAGTGCAGCACCGGGATGGTCTCTGCCAGATAGTCAAAGAAATGCGGGATCGACACCCAGACGGTATGCAGGTTGAACTCGGCAATATTGCCTGCGCCAAGATAAAGCGCTACCAGCCCGAGTGACCAGAGCAAAGTTTCACGCTTTTGCTTACTGCGGATCCGTTGGTAGTAGTGTGCGAAGTCGGTATTCAAAATCGCTTTCCATCTTCTTGTAGTGGAGAGTATTGGCCCCTCACCCCAACCCTTTCCCACAGAGAGGGTTGGGGTGAGGGGCCAACGTTGCTGCCTTAGCGGCCGTCCTTGGTCAGCTCACGCTTCATATCGATAATGGTCTGATATTCCGCCAGCTTGACCTCGCCAATGTGCTGCTTGCCGCCCATCGCCTTGATAAAGCACTGATGGTTGTCGGTATCCAGCTTCTTGATGGCGGTGACCACCTTGGCTTTGAAATCCGCAGGCAGGGAGTTGCTCACCAGGATCGGGCCATTAGGGATCAGCGGCGACTGCCAGATAATGCGGATCTGCTTCATCAAATCCGGATGATCCATACGGATCATGCGATTGAAGGCTCCGCTGGTATAACCGGTGTTGTAATCGCCAATCATCGAGGCCCAGGTGACCGCACCTTCAAACTGGCCGTTCAACACGCCGAGTACGTCCTGCTCATGGCCACCAGAGAAAGTGATACTGGAGAAAAAATTGTTGTATTTGTTATCCGGCGTGCCACCAAACTGCTGTTTGAACACCTGGTTTGGCACCAGGAAACCGGAGGTTGAATCCGGATCCGCAAAGCCGAAGGATTTGCCTTTCAGATCTTCCAGCTTTTTGTAAGGGCTGTCGGCTTTCACCACCACCACCGAGTGATAACCGCGAGACTGATCGGTATCATCCACCGCGATCCCTACCAGATCGACCGCCTTGGGATCCTTGATATACACCGAAGCAAATGACGAAGGCGACATGCTCAACATCAGATCGATCTTGCCCCCGATCAATCCCTGGATCACGCCAGAGTAGTCGGAAGAGTTACGCAGCTTGGTGTCTACGTTCAGCTCTTTATCCAGAAAATCTTTCACACACTGGTTATCGCCAATCTGTTGAGTCGCGTTCTGCCCACCCAGGATCCCCAGGTTCAACTCTTTCGGCGCATCCGCTGCACCTGCATTAAATACCATCATTACGCCGGCCATCATGGTGGTCAGTGTGAATACTTTTTTCATTGCGCATGCCCTGTGTGTAAAGGTGACGTTCAAGTGATTAATGGATCTGATTGGCTTCTTCGCCATACAGCTGCTGCAAAATACGTTCGTTAAGCTGCGACGGGTGGCCGTCAAAAATGATTTTTCCGTGGGCGATGCCAATCACCCGGCTGCAATATTCCCTCACCAGTTCGACCGAGTGCAGGTTCACCATCACCGCGATATCGTTCTCGCTGACTTTCTGTAGCGCATCCATAATGCGGCGGGTGTTTTTCGGATCGAGTGAGGCGACCGGCTCATCGGCCAGCAAAATTTTAGGGTTTTGCATCAGCGCACGGCAGATGGCGACGCGCTGCATTTGGCCGCCGGACAGATTCTCGGCCCGTTGCAGCGCATGCGGCAGCATATTCAGCCATTGCAGCAGCTCGATAGCCCGCGCGCGGTCAGCATCGTCAAACACTTTAAAGAAGGATTTCAGCGTCGAGGTGTGGCTGAGGCGGCCAAGCAGCACGTTGGTGATCACATCCAACCGGGGGACCAGGCAAAAATCCTGGAAGATCATGCCACAGCGGGCGCGCCATTGGCGCATCTGGCGGGCTGAGAGCTGCGCGATATCCTGAGCAACCCCATCGTCCTCAAAATGCAGCATCTCGCCACAGCTGGAGGGAATGGTGCCGTTCAGCGTGTGCAACAGGGTAGATTTACCGGCCCCGGAGCGGCCAATCACCGCCACAAACTCCCCGGCGTGCAAATCAAAATTGATGTCGTCAAGGACGCGTTGCTGGGATTGGTAAGCCTTACCCAATCCTTTCACCGCTAATACCTTGCGTAAAGGGATCGGTTGCTGCCCTGGATAGTCGGTCGGTGCCAGTTTTAACAGTGCCTGCGCCATATGATTTCTCTGATTTCAGTGGCTAATCTTATGGGCTCCTATTAACGAATAACTGTATGACACGCAGATGATGGTTTTATGGCCGGGAAATGACGTTCAACGCCATTTCCCGTGATTGGTAGGATTAAAATAAGCGGGTGGAGGTTTTATCGGCGCTCCATTTCACTCAATGCTGCACGCATCCCGTGGTCAAGAATGGCTTGCAGATCGGTGGTCACGGCAGCGCTAAGTCCAGGAACGGCATTGAGATTTTGTCCCCAGTGCGCCTCATCGGCCAGCACGTTTTCCACCAACGCCGCGAGCGTCATATCCCGGTGCTGAACCGCAGCCCATAGGGTTTCAAACCGCGTCAGCCAATGAGCATCATCCTGCAACGCATAGCTGCCCGCCTGCCGTTCACCACGATAAAAGGCCAGTAACGCCGCCAAAGCAAAGGTCAGCCGTTTCGGCAGCGCGGCATTTTTCTGTTGGCCTGCCAGCAACTGCGGCAAAATACGCGTGCGGAATTTGGTCATGCCGTTCAGCGCAATCGACAGCAACTGGTGCTGAATAAACGGGTTACGGAAACGGTTCTGCACCGCTTCGGCAAACGGCCGCAACTCTTCCTGCGGCAGATCGAGCACCGGCATAATCTCTTCGGCAATGGTGCAGGCCACATAGCCGCCGATCTGCTCGTCGCTCATGGCTTCACCCACGGTATTCAAACCGGCCAGGAATGCCACTGGCACCAGCGCCGTATGTGCCCCGTTAAGGATCGCCACCTTGCGTTCTTTATAAGGTTTGATGTCATCGACGATGTGGACATTCAGATCCAACCGATCCAGATGCAGCTCTTGCACCAACCACTGCGGGCCTTGGATCACAAACAGATAGAAATGTTCCGCCGTGTCGAGGAAGCTATCTTGGTAACCCAACTGCTGTTGCCACTGCTCTACTTCATCGCGTGGGTAGCCGGTGACGATACGATCAACCAGCGTTGAGCAGAACGTGTTGCAATCGTTCAGCCAATCGGTAAACGCCTGCGGTAACTGCCACTGTTGTGCATAGCGCAACACGTACTCTTTCAGCGCTTCGCCGTTGTAATCGATCAGCTCACACGGCAGCAGCACCCAGCTTTTGTCTGCAGCACCGTCAAAATGGCTGAAACGCTCAAACAGCAGCCGCGTCAGCTTGGCAGGGAAGCTGGCAGCCGGAGCGTCGGTGAACTTATCGTCCGGTAAATAACTGATCCCCGCTTCGGTGGTGTTGGAGAACACGAAGCGGATCGCCGGATCCCGTGCCAATGCCAGATAGCTGTCGTACTGGTGGTAAACGTTGATTTCCCGGTTGACCGAACGGATCAGGCGCGGCTCACAAACCGCCTCCCTCAGCTCATTCAGCCCACGGATAATGGTGGTGTACAAGCCATCCTGAGTATTGAGCGAAGGCGGCTGCTGGCTGTCAATTGGCCGCACCACCACCACGCCGGCATTCAGCCCGGTATGCTGATTTAGCAGGTCGATTTGCCAATCGACGAAGGCGCGCAGGAAATTACCTTCACCGAATTGGATAATGCGATCGGGATATTGCGCGCCAGGAAATTCGCTACGATTAAGTTGTTTCATTATTGCTCCTTGCATCCGGTGATCCCCCAGGTCGTAAATTACTCTCGGCAAGACCTGGGGAGTAATCGAGTTAGTTAAAATGAATCACGCCTTTAATCAGCTGTTTATTATTAATTACTTCCGCTTCATAAATATCTGCCAGCGTGGAAAACTCGAATTGATGGGAAAGCATCATCCCGGCAGTTATTTTTCCGGCGGCCATTAAGCGCCCAACCTTGATAAAGTCTTCTTTGGTCGCATTGCGGCTCCCCATCATGGTGGTTTCCTTTTTATGGAATTCCGGATCGGAGAACTGCAGATCGCCCTTGAACAGGCCGACAAACGTAATGCTGCCACCATGGCGGATCAGGTTGACGCTTTGGTTCATCGCATGTTTATTACCTGTGGCATCAATGATTTTTGCCGCCAACATGCCAGAGAATTGTGCTCTTAAGGCAGCGTCAAAGCCGGCATCCGACGGATCTAGCGTGGTCAGCCCAAGCATTTTTTCCACATGACTTCGGCGCTCTGCGCTGGTATCGGCCACGATCACGGTTGCCCCATCCGCCTTGGCGATTGCCGCAACCCCCAGGCCAATTGGCCCAGCGCCCACTACCAATAGATGGTCGCCCTGCTCGATGGCCGCTCGGCGTACGGCATGGGCACTGATAGAGAATGGTTCAATCAGCGCCGCCGCTTGGGGTTCCACATCATCCACGGCCAGCAGGTTGCTCACCGGCACGCTCAGAAATTCGCTAAAACCGCCGTCTTGATGCACACCAATCACCGAAATATTTTCACAGCAATTGGGCCTGCCGCTAGTGCATGCTCCGCAGTGATGACAGGAGACATAAGGGATCACCGCCACACGCTGGCCGACGCGCAATTCACTAACCTGGCTACCGACGCTGACAATCTCGCCGCATATTTCATGCCCCAGTACCCGTGGGTAGCTGAAAAACGGTTGCTGACCAGACCAGGCGTGGATATCGGTACCGCAAATGCCTACCGTCACTATTTTTAGCACCGCTTCGTCCTGCGCAGGCTGCGGTACCGGCCTTTGTTGGTAAACCAGCCGGGTCGGCTCCAGACAAACTAGCGTATTCATTGTGGTCATGATCCCTCCTCCTGTGATGTGGCGCTGTTATCCCGCAAAAAGAACCTGCGTATTGAGCTGATGAGAGGAATTTGTGAGTCAGCACAAATTAAACCGGTTTAAATGGGTTTTAAATGCTTAAAAAACATTTCATAGAGAGGGCCAATGAGCAGAACGCAAAACCTCCGCCAAAATGTGGTTAATCAGATGATCGACGGCATTATCAAGGGCCACCTCCGCTCACCGCTGCCTTCCCAGGCGGCGCTGGCAGAAATGTATAACATCAGCCGCACCACGGTACGCCACACGCTTGCGCACCTCCATCAACGCGGGGTACTGGAGAAGGTCAATGATGATTATGTGATCCTGCGCCTGCCGCTGGCAGAAGACGGCTTTGAATGCATGAGCCAATCGCTGGACGAGCAAGGCAAACTGTTTGAAAAAGCGTTCTATCAAATGATTAACCAAAAGCAGCTACGCGCAGGGGATTCATTCACCGAATTGCAGCTTTCGCGCGCAGTTAACGTCAGCCCGGTCGTGGTGCGGGAATTCCTGCTGCGCTTTAGCCGCTTTGACCTTATCGACAACGTGCGCCGCGGCCAATGGAGCATGAAAAAATTTGATCAGAACTATGCCGAACAGCTGTTTGAACTACGGCAAATGCTGGAAACTCACGCGCTGTCACGCTTTATCAACCTGCCCGCACAGGATAGCCGCTGGTTGCAAGCCAAGGAGTTGTTGAACCGCCATCGCGAGCTGCGCGACACCATCAGCGACAATTATCGGCTGTTCTCTCAGCTGGATCGTGACTTCCATACCCTGATTCTGTCGGCCGCCAACAACCCATTTTTCAATCAGTCGCTGGAAATCATTTCGGTGATTTTTCACTTCCACTATCAATGGGATGAAACCGACCTGAAGCAAAGAAATATTATTGCGATTGAAGAGCATATGGCCATTTTGAGCGCCTTGATCTGTCGCAACGATCAGGAGGCCGCCCGTGAACTGCACCGCCATCTTGATACCGCCAAACAGTCGATGATCCGTTCCATCAAACAGGATGCCTGCTGATTTTTATTGATAAAAAACCGTGTGAAACGGGATTTAAAACCGATTAAAAACAGCAAAATCGTAACCGCCGCACGGAACCGGTTAAAAAAGGAACCATGAAACATTTTCGCCGCCTAGGCTCAAAGCCTGATTCATACCGTTATTAACACCGACCCAGGGCCATGCCCCGGAAAAATAACTATTATTAATACGGAATATAGAGGCGAGTGATGGAAAAAATAACCACCGTGAGCACTGGAAAAGAACAGGCGGACAGTTATTCAGACAATATTAATCCCATCCCCAAAGGCGGCATAGCAGAGCGCTCTGCAAGAATTAAAAAAATCCAGACTACGGCAATGATCCTGTTATTTTTCGCTGCCGTGATTAATTTTCTCGATCGCAGTTCGCTTTCCGTCGCCAACTCCACCATTCGTGAAGAAATGGGGTTGAGCGGTACCGAGATTGGCCTGCTGCTTTCCGCTTTTTCGCTGGCCTATGGGATAGCCCAATTACCCTGTGGGCCACTGCTGGATCGCAAAGGCCCACGTATCATGCTCGGCCTGGGGATGTTTGTCTGGTCTGCGTTCCAGACGATGTCTGGCATGATCCACAACTTTACCCAGTTTATCTGGGTGCGTATTGGCTTGGGGATCGGCGAAGCCCCCATGAACCCTTGCGGTGTGAAAGTTATCAACGATTGGTTCAACATCAAAGATCGCGGCATGCCGATGGGGATCTTTAACTCGGCCTCCACCATCGGGTTAGCCATCAGCCCACCAATCCTCACCGCCATGATGCTGTTATTAGGCTGGCGCGGGATGTTCATCACCATCGGTTTACTGGGCATTGTCCTGTCCATCGGTTGGTACATGCGGTATCGCAACCGCGAAGACATCAAGCTCAGCGAGCAGGAGCAAAGCTATCTCAACGCTGGAAGCGTCAGCGCACGCCGTGAGCCGATGGACTTCAAGGAGTGGCGATCGCTGTTCAAGAACCGCACCATGTGGGGAATGATGATCGGCTTTAGCGGCATCAACTACACCGCCTGGCTGTATCTGGCCTGGCTGCCGGGCTACCTGCAGACCACCTACCATCTGGATTTGAAAAGTACCGGTATGCTGGCGGCAATCCCGTTCCTGTTTGGTGCGGCGGGGATGTTGTCAAACGGCTTTGTCACCGACTTCCTGGTGCGCCGGGGCATGGCTCCGCTCAAGAGCCGTAAAATCTGTATCGTCGCCGGTATGCTGCTTTCCGCTGGCTTTACCTCCGTCGTGGCACAGGCGACCACCACCACCAGCGCGGTGGCATTAATCAGTATGGCACTGTTCTGTATCCACTTTGCCGGCACCTCCTGCTGGGGGCTGATCCACGTAGCGGTCACTTCCCGTATGACCGCCTCGGTGGGCAGCATTCAAAACTTTGCCAGCTTTGTGTTCGCTTCGTTTGCCCCGGTGATTACCGGCTGGATCCTGGATACCACCAACTCATTCAGCCTGGCACTGACCATTTGTTCCTGCGTTACCCTGATCGGTGCACTGTCTTACGTGTTTATCGTCAAACACCCGATCACCGACAGCGCTGCCTGATCTTCAGATATCCCCCTCTCCAACCGGAGAGGGGCCTTCAATCCAGGGCAAAAAAATTCAGACCCAGCGCGGATTTGACCTGTGCCAAGGTGCCCTGGGTCACCTGATTTGCCCGCTGGCTGCCCTCTCTCAGGATACGCATCAGCTCGCCCTTATCGGCGCTGTACTCGGCCCGCCGGGTGCGGATAGGCTCCAACAGCGTTTGCAGGCACTCCTCCAGCAACCGTTTAATCTTCACGTCACCTAACCCGCCCTGACGATAGTGATCCTTCAGCTGTGCCACCAACGCCGCATCCTCGCAAAACGCATCCAGATAGGTGAACACCATATTGCCTTCCACCTGGCCGGGGTCGCTGACGTTCAGATGGTTGGGATCGGTAAACATGCTCATGACCGCCTTATGCACTTCGTCAGCGCTGGCCCCCAGCATAATGGTATTGCCACGTGACTTGGACATCTTACCCTGCCCGTCCAGCCCCGGCAGCCGACCCACTCGGCTCAGCAACGGCTGGCACTCCACCAACACCTCGCGATCGACGATGCGGTTAAAGCGCCGGACAATTTCGTTGGTTTGCTCCAGCATCGGCAACTGATCTTCCCCAACCGGCACATGGGTAGCCCCAAAGGCAGTGATATCCGCAGCTTGGCTGACCGGGTAAATCAGGAATCCGGCAGGCAGGCTGCGTGAAAAGTCTTTCTCGATGATTTCGCTTTTCACCGTGGGGTTGCGCTCCAACCGGGCTACGGTGACCAGATTGAGGTAATACATCGTCAGTTCTGCCAGCGCCGGGAGCGCCGATTGCAGGCACAGCGTGGTTTTGGCGGGATCGATACCTACCGCCAGATAATCGGCCACCACGTTTAGCACGTTGGCACTGATTTTTTGCGGATTACTGCCGTTATCGGTCAACCCTTGCAAATCGGCCACCATCACCGTTTGCTGGTGATGATGCTGTAACTCAACGCGCTGGCGCAGTGAACCGACGTAATGACCCAAATGCAGTGAACCGGTGGCGCGATCGCCAGTCAGAATGGTGTAACTCATAACCTTGCTCCTGGAAGTAAACAGACCGCCGGATCAACGCTATAAAAATGCCGCCAAAACCGGCGGCATTAAAAAAGAGGGATGAATACCCGTGCCGCCCTTAGAAAAGGCGCCACCAGCTAAAACAAGATGTGAACTGCGGGAAGATATTCATCCAGCTACGTTACACCCCGCTCAGAACCACGTCAAGGGCGGAATCCGGCTCAGAAACTCACCTCGGCAGTAGGCACAGCGCGGATCGCCACGCCAAAACTTTCGATACTCGACAAGGTGGCATTATGGTGGGCACGGATCTGTAGCCCGCTGGCGTGGGGTTTGTCGTGGCTGGTATGGGCATCTGCCGCCAGTACCACCGGATAACCCAGGCCAGCAGCCCGGCGGGTGGTGGTATCGACGCAGTATTCCGTGGAGTAGCCACAGATCACCAGTTGTGTAACTCCTTCGGCAATCAGCAACTTGCCCAGAGAGGTGCGTAAAAAAGAATCCGGTGTGGTTTTGTCTATCCGATGATCGCCGTTTTCCACCTGTAACCCAGCATGAATTTGCCACGCTTCGCTGCCGTGCGGCAGTTCCTCATGAGCCGTTTGATGCTGAATAAAAATCACCGGCGCGCCAGCCTGTCGGGCACGTTCGCTCAGTTGATTAATCAGCGCGAGCACCTGCTCAGCCTCTGCTGGCGGGGGATTAAACAGCCCTTGCTGCACATCGATGACTAACAACGCTGACTTCATAGCTGGCTCCAAAAGCGATCGTTAAATAGACAGTGCCGGTACTCGTTAAACAAAAGGCTGGCGTGGGCGGAAGATATGATCGACGCCCTGCTCACGCATATTCCTCACCAGATCGTGACCACCGTTAGGCGTGGCCTGCGCCAATTCCCGTTCGGCGGCAAACACCGGGCTGGCCCAGAAGATATTCACCGTATCGCCATACTGTTTAGGCAATACCAAGTGCTCACTGTAGGGATAAAATGACGAAGAGAGCACATAGCCTTCATAGCCCTGCGGAGCCACCGCCGACGCCAGCGTATGCCCTTCGCCAAACCAGGTGATATTTGCCCAGGGCACATGGGCAAATCCCGCTAGCGCACTGGCCATCTGCACCGCATTTTCTTCGGTCATAAACTGACCATCAATAGCTATCGCCATCTCCATCCGGCGGAACCTGGCAGCATCGTCACTGAACATAATCTCTACCCACGGCATCGGCCGGATGCTGGCCCCCATGGTAAGGAAATAGTAAACCCCGTCGCGCTCATGCTGGGTGATGGCCATCGGCGGCCATTTGCCCTGATCGATAGCGTAATACTTCACTGAAGGGCCAAAGTGTTGTTCGTATTGTGCCTGGTAATCACTCTGCATTTTTGGCCAGGGATTGCCCTCTTCCCGCTGCCAGCTACGCCAGAACTGCCGGGTATTTTCTGCCAACGCATATTGCGTATTGGTGGACGCGGAGCCGAGCGGATAGGCCAATGGATTCTCTTTGATGCAGCTGGCGGAATAACAGACCGAGTGATCGATGTATAAACTCCAGCCGGGTATCACGGCTAGTAGCTGCCCGTGATACCACAGGGCAGCCCCGTCGTCGCTTTCCGTCCAGATCACCATCAGCCCTGCGGGATCCAATGGCGCTTCGCCTTCCAGATTACGGCAATATTCGGCCGCCAGCATTGGGGGGAGACCTGCTTCCAGAGCGGCGCGATCTTCCTGCTGCGGAGCCGTTGCCAGGTTGCGCAGCCAGCAGGCACGCACCTGAAAACGCTCGCTATATTCTTCCGTTGGGTAGATATAAAAATAGGCGGCTCGGCTATCTTGCTGAACCACCGCGACCAGCGTTTGGTTCTCGTTATTCACTTCAGCAAGTACGTTTGACTCGTTCATATCACCTCAAGGGATTGCCGGCGCAGAAGTAGGCTGCACACTAAAATAGAGTATTTCTCTGGGCCAGTGTAGAACGCATCGTCAATCGGGATCACGTGCAATCGTCTCAAAAGTGGCAGCGCTGGCTAACATTGCGTTGAGATGCTCTTATTCATGCGCCGCACCGCCCGGTGGTAGGAGCCATTGCGTACCGAAGCGCGCAGCACCCTTCCAACGCCACCAACGCCAATACGCACGCACCTCCGCCGGGTCGCTCCTGGGGTGAATCCCAACTGTTGCTGCGCCCAGTCCGGCAACAGATCGATCCCTGCCTGCATCACCAATGCGCCAAACGGTCGCGCCAGCGTGCTGGGAGCCGGGGCCGCCAGCAGAATGCGCGCCACTTCCAGCGTGCGTTCATCGCAAACCAACTGCGGGCGCATCTGGTGCAGATAATCATCAACCGCCGCACAGGATTTTGGGACATCGCGCGCGCCCAAGGCTTCCGCTACGCGAGCCGCTTCACGGTAATAAGTATCCTGTTGCGCAAGGGATAAGTGCGGATTGCGGTAACGCAGGTGCGAGGCCAGGAAACGGCTACTTTCGGCGACATGGACCCAGGTGAGCAGATGCGGATCGCTGGCGGCATAAGGCTGGCCGTTATTATCAGTACCGTTGACCTGTAAATGGATGGCTTTGACTTTGGCGATCAGGCGTTGCGCCTCTGCACTGGGGCCAAACGTGGTGACAGAGATAAACTGGCTGGTACGACGCAGGCGGCCCAGCATATCCTCGCGGAAGTTGGAATGATCCCACACGCCTGCCAAGGCCAACGGATGCAACATCTGCAACAGCAGCGCACTGACGCCGCCACAAAGCATGGAGGTGAAGTCACCATGCACTTGCCAAGTGACCGACTGCGGGCCAAACAGCCCCGGATCGCCCGCCGGATTTTCAAAATCGATCCCGCCGAGTGCCAGCCCGGTCAAGCTGAGCACCTGTTTCTCTATCGCTGCGCGTATCACTTCCATCCCCCTGTCCACGGCCTATGGCGCAGTTTATCATAGTGAGGGGCTGAGTCTGAGACTGCTCAACTCGCTATGTGGATAGCTTAAATGACAATAGATTGAGAATGTCGATGATAACGATAAGAACGCGTGTGGCTGCGGATAACGTGCAGCTAGTAGAAATCTGGCAGCGTTCGGTGCGCGCCACCCATCATTTCCTGGCCGAAGAGGATATTGCGCACCTGTATCCGCTGATCCTCAACGACTATCTCCCGGCGGTAAGCGTCTGGGTAGCCGAAGACGCTGCAGGGCAGCTATGCGGTTTTATCGGCCTGGATGGAAACAAGGTAGAAATGCTGTTTATTGATGCCGAGCGCCGCGGCGAAGGTATTGGCAAAGCCCTACTGGCCGAGGTTGAAGCCATACATCAGGAACTGCTGCTGGACGTCAACGAGCAAAACCCTCAGGCATTGGCGTTTTATCAACATTACGGTTTTGTGGTGACGGGCCGCAGCGAGCTGGATGGCCAAGGCAAGCCTTTCCCATTACTGCATATGTTGCTGGCAGCGCAATAAAAACAGGCCCCTTTCCCACGATCAGAGAGGGGCTGTCTAACGGCGGATCAAACTTTATTGCCGACCTGGCTCAAACGTGGCCACACCATCATGGTGGTATCCAGCAGCCCGAATAAGTCTTCACGGCTGGCCCCTTCACGCGCTTGGGCGGACATCCCTTCAATCAGGCAAATAATGTATTTTGCCAACAACGCGGTATCGGTTCGCGCCAGCAACTCCCCTTGTTTTACCTTACGATCAAAGCAGATTTTCAGGCTGGTTTCCTGCGCATGGTGCTTGTTGCGCAGCATCTCAGCCAGATCGTTTGAAGAGGAGGACAAGGCGGCGTTGGCACAAACCATAAAACAACCCGCTGGGTTTTCCGGATCGGTAAATACCTCTGCCGAGGTGCGCAGATAGGTTTCGACAATGTCGGCGATCGGTAACTCCTGGGCCAGCAGGCGGTTGTAACACTCAACGTAGCGGCTCAGATAGCGCTCAACCGCAGCACGAAACAGCCCCTCTTTGTTACCAAACTCCGCATACAGCGTAGGCGCTTTAGCCCCGGTCGCGTCCACCAGATCGGCCAACGAGGTGGATTCATAGCCATGGCGCCAGAACAGCTCAAGCGCTTGCTCGACGGCCTGATCGCGATCAAACTGCTTCGGCCTGCCGCGTGATTTCTTCGCGCATGCTTCTTCATTATTGATACTCATAGACCCTCACTTTCCCGGTGGCCCAACTCGGGCACAATAATTAAATTATCGATCGGTACAAAAAATAGTACGCCGCCGATGATAAGCGAGCAACTTTTAATTAGCGATCGGTAAGCAATGCTGCCAATGACGCCTCCTGCCGGGCAGCAAACAGCGCTCAATCCAGGTTTCATCTTGCTACACGGTTGCGAAAATACGAGTGAATTTAAAAATAAATATTAAATAACAATAAGTTAATCAAAAATCACATCCTGACATTCCTTCCCCATCTGCCAGCGGCTTGAGCGGAATCGAACGAATTAATTAACAACCACTAAAAAAATGTTTGCAATCTCCCAAGCAGGAGCCTACCATTAAATTATCGACCGTTAAGTAATTAAACGGGATACACAAAAACCTTTATTGCTCATCTAGAGCTAGGAAACAACATTATGAAAAACCTGAAAATGACTATCGCAGCCATCGCACTCGCTTCTGTATCTTTCGGTAGTTTCGCCGCAGAATTGGTCAACAGCCAACCTGCTGATCTGCAAAAATCCGGGGTGATCTCGGTGAGTGGCGCTTCTAACCTGACCTCACTGGAAAACAAACTGGCAGCCAAAGCGGATGCAGCAGGGGCTAAATCCTTCCAGATCATCGCAACAACCGGTAGCAATAAACTGCACGGCACAGCGATTATCTATAACTAATCGTTAAAACGGTTTTGTGCAAAGAGGCGGCCAAGATGCCGCCTTTTGTTTTTCTCCCCTCAACCAAACCAACCCAATAGTCCAAACCACAGATAATCCAGCGGTACCAACAACCCAAAGGTTAACAGGGCCAGCAGCAGGCACAGTTTCAGTCCTTCACGCGGTGGAACTTTACCCATCCCCATTGCTACCACAATCGGTGATGCCTGATACGGCAGCAGCGGCGTGGCATAACCAATGACCTGAGTCATCAATACCGTGGTTAGCGGCAAGCCGCTCCCCTCTGACAGAACCTGCGCCAGCGGCGTAAACAACGCGGGTACGCCATTGGCCGTCACGACAAAATTCAACAGCGTCGTAATACCGATCAACATGCCAAAAGCGGTAAATGGCCGATCCTGGGTTTGCGGTATGACGTTCAGCAACGCACTGCCTAACCAATCCCCCAACCCGGAATGGCTCACCAAAGCCGTCAACCCAAGGATCCCTGCCACATAGAGACAAGTGCGAATGTTGACACCAGCAGCGAACTGCTCCCCCGTCAGGAAACCAATACGCGGCAACAGGCAAATGCAAGCGGCAGTCAGCCCTACCCAGGCGGGAGCGATACCGTGCCAGCTATCGGTGATCCACAGTAGCACCGTGATCAGCAATAGCGCGATCAGCCGCCATTCCGCCGCGCTAAGCGCACTTTGCTCGGTGTTTTTTTCCACCGGTTGTGGTTTGGCACGAAACAGCCAGCAGATGCAAAACGTGAGCAACGCACCTTTTGCCAGCCCAAGGATCGGCGCATGTAGCAGCAGGTAAGCCAGATAGGTGAAGTGAATGCCATAGGCACTCTCTGCCGCCCCACTCATCACCAGATTAGGTACGTTGGCGGGCAGAATGCTGGCCGAAAGCTGGAAGGTGCCAAACCCCACCGCCAACGCCAGGCCATAGCGGCCACGCGATCCTTCCGCCAACCCTGCACGTTCGGCTAACGCCATAATGATCGGCATCAGCAGGGTAATACGCCCCATATTCGACGGCATGATAAAGGCCAGCGCATAGCTGATGGCCACCACCCCGCCCACCAACCGTGGCCAGGAACCGGCCAGTAGCGGCAAAATACGGTTGGCCAACCGATCGGCCAGCCCCGTAGAGCGAATGGCTGTCCCCAGCACAAAACCGCTCAACACCAGCCAGAATGCCGATGAGGCAAAGCCAGAGAACACCACCGCCGTCGGTGCCAACTGCAACACCATCACCGTAGCAAAAAACAGCAGCGCAACCAGATACTCCGGCAAACGCGACGTTGCCCATAAGGCGATCACCACCAAAGTGACCAGTGCAGAAACACCCATCGGGTAATCCATCATCCCTACTCCCTGCCATCGTTAGTATTTTGTTATCAACTAGTTACATCTTCACATAACAGAAACGCCCGAACGGTGAAACGGCTCACAATTCACAGGCGGCGGCCAAATCGGCCATACTCTCCCTGCGCCAAGAGGTTACTCTGCTTACAGGTTAGCGCTACCTATTTTCCCTTTTGCCAAAAGTGGCCCATGCTTAGAGGGGCGAGCATTTAGCACACGTTTACTGACGAATCGGGGTACTGTACTAATGACGAAAAAGACCACACTGCTACAGTTTTTCCATTGGTACTACCCGGATGGTGGCAGGCTATGGCAGGAGGTCGCTGAACGAGCCCCCACCCTAGCCGAGCTAGGCGTGACCGATCTATGGCTGCCACCGGCCTATAAAGGGGCTGCTGGTGGCTATTCGGTGGGGTATGACAGCTACGATCTGTTCGATCTGGGGGAGTTTGATCAAAAAGGCACCCGTGCCACCAAATATGGTGACAAAGAGGCGTTGACGCAGGCCGTTAATAGTCTGCGCGAACACCAAATCCGGGTGATCTATGACGTGGTGTTCAACCACAAGATCGGCGCTGATGAAAAAGAGCAGGTGCATGTCTATAAGGTTGATGAAAATAACCGTAACGATATCGCAGAGGTTGGCATCGATGCGCAGGCTTATACCCGCTTTACCTTCCCTGGGCGGCAAGGTACCTATTCTGAATTTCTCTGGGACTACACCTGCTTTAGCGGTGTCGATTATATCGAGCAACCGGACGATAAAGGCATTTTCAAGATTGCTAATGACTATGGCGAAGAGGGTTGGAGCGATCAGGTTGACGACGAAAACGGTAACTTTGACTATTTGATGGGGGCCAACGTGGAGTTTCGTAACCACGCCGTCGTCGAAGAGCTAAAATACTGGGCGCGCTGGTTGATGGAAACCCTGCCTTGTGACGGATTTCGGTTGGATGCCACCAAACATATTCCTGCCTGGTTCTTTAAAGACTGGGCAGATCACGTGCGCGATGCGGCACAGCGCGATCTGTTTATCGTCGCCGAATACTGGTCACACGATCTGGCGGCATTACAACAGTATTTAGCACGGGTCGATGGTAAGGTGATGCTGTTCGACGTGCCGCTACAGCTGAAATTCCATCTGGCGTCAAAACAGGGCGATGCTTACGATATGTCACAACTGTTTACCGATACACTGGTCGCCGTCGATCCTGCCCATGCGGTAACCCTGGTGGCAAACCATGACACTCAGCCGTTGCAGTCGCTCGAAGCGCCGGTCGAACCCTGGTTCAAACCGCTGGCCTACGCCCTGATCCTGCTGCGTGAACAAGGCGTTCCTTGCCTGTTTTACCCGGACCTGTACGGTGCCAGTTATACCGATCAAGGCGATGACGGCCAGCAATACCAGATTGAAATGCCGGTGATTGCCGAGCTGGATAAGCTGATCCAGGCGCGTCAACGCTTTGCCAACGGCGAGCAGCACGACTATTTTGATGACCCGCACTGTATTGCCTTCAGCCGCAGCGGCACTGCCGAGCAGCCGGGCTGCGTGGTAGTGATGACCAACGGGGCCGAAAGCAGTAAAACCATCGTGCTGGGAGAAAATTTTGCTCATAAATCCTGGTGCGACTTCCTCGGCAACCGCGAGGACGATATCATGACGGATGAGCACGGTAGCGCAGCCTTCCCGGTCAACGGCGGCAGCGTTAGCGTCTGGGTCATGGCCGAAGCAGAGTAAGGTCCTCTGGGGAGGCAATGTACCCCCCGGCGGTAAAACCCATTTTTGCCTTTTTGGTCTAATTTTCGCTAAGACCGTAAGCAATTATTCACAGCGGAGCCTAAATAGGGTACAAGGCTGCATGAAAATTCCAAAACGACTCCAGCCATTGGTAGATGATGGTTTAATCGACGACGTCATCCGCCGTTTGAAAAGTGGCAAAGAAGCCGACGTATTTATCGTGCGTTGCGGTAATGAGATCCGTTGCGCCAAAGTGTATAAAGAAGCCGAAAAACGTAACTTCAAGCAGGCCGTGAACTACCAGGAAGGCCGCAAGGTGCGCAATAGCCGCGACGCTCGAGCCATGAGCAAAGGCTCCAAATTTGGCCGCCAACAGCAGGAAGAGGCTTGGCAGAATACAGAAGTGGACGCGTTATACCTGCTGGCTAAGGCTGGCGTGCGTGTACCGCAGCCGGATATCTGCCTGGATGGCGTACTGCTGATGGAGCTGATCACCGATGAAGAAGGTCTGGTAGCCCCACGCCTGAGTGACGTCACGTTAACGCCAGAACAGGCGTTGAACGATCATGCCTTGATGATGAACTATGCCGTCCGCATGCTTTGTGTTGGGCTGGTTCACGGCGATCTGTCAGAGTTCAACGTGCTGATGGATAAAGACGGGCCGGTGATTATCGATTTGCCGCAGGTGGTCGATGCCGCCGCCAACAACCATGCCAAAAGCATGTTTGAACGCGATATCAACAATATGACTCACTACTACGGCCAGTATGCGCCGCAGCTGCTGGGCAGCAAGTATGCCAAAGAGATTTGGGCGCTGTATCAGGAAGGTAACCTGACGCCGGAGACGGAGTTGACCGGTCAGTTTGTTGAAATCAGCAAGCGGGCCGACGTTGACTCGGTGCTGGAAGAGATCCAGGCAGCCAGCGATGAGCACCAGCGGCAACTGATGGCTCGTAACGAAGAAGAAGATTGAGATCCAGCATCAAAATGCCCCCTCACCCAAAGGGTGAGGGGCCTCAAAGCCAACGCCTTACCCGACGGCAAAACACATCGTAGTCTTGCCCAAAGTTGGCTCGTAGGAACGTCTCTTCACGCGGGATCTGCACGCGATCCAGATAGGCAAAAAATAACCCCCACCCTAACCAGACGCCGATACCTCCCAGCAACAGTCCCCAAGCCGCCAACAGCAGGACCTGCCCCAGATACACCGGATTACGGCTGAAACGGAAAACGCCGTTAACCAGCAACGCGCTGACCCGCTGAAATTTTTGTGGATGCAACGTGGTGCCAGCCCGGTGAAAAGCATAACTGGCACTCAACATAATTATCACGGAAGCCACCACCAATACGCCAGCGGCCAAGAGAATAAACAGGCTATCTTGCCAGCCCCCCACAGCTAGCCAGCGGGTTACCGCCATCCCCGCAGCACAAACCACCATCACCATCGGCGGCAAAACCAGCCGCTGCAACCACGCTACCATTTTCTTGCTCCCTCTCGACCACGCAACGCTATTTGCGCTATAACAAGCTCTCCCCGTAACGACGCCAGAGAAGAGACGATGAACCAATACGCCCCACAATTCTGGCGCGATGAGCGCCTGCCGTTCGTTGAGGCCCGCCACGTCGAAGATGGCCGCAAGCTCTGTTATGCATTGCATAGCCACGAGTTCTTCTGTATTGGTACCATCACCGCCGGCACCAGCACCTATGTTAACGGCGACCAGCACCTACAGGTTAAAACCGGTGACGTCGTGATCATCAACCCGCAGCAGGCGCACGGCTGCAACCCCATTGGCGACCAGCGCTGGGCCTATACCATGTTTTATATCGACCAGCACTGGTTGGCAACGCTGCAACAAGAGCCTGGCGGCGGCTTTGTGCCATTCAAGCAGATTATCAGCCAGGATAAGGCGCTGTTTAGCGGCCTGAATCAACTGTATGGGGTACTGACCGATCCACTCTGTTGCCATCTGGAAAAGCAGATCGCCCTGGTGGATTACTTCAGTAACCTGCCGCAGTTACTTGGCGAGTCTCCGGTTTTACAGCAGGATATGACCCCTAAATTGGAAATGGCTGCGGCGTTTATCCGTGCTCATTGTACCCAATCGCTGACGTTGGAGGCGATCTGCCAAGCCTCGGCACTCTCCCCTTCTTATCTGATCCGCGCTTTCAAGAAGCGCTACGGCATGACGCCTCATGCCTACCTGGTCAATCAGCGCGTGCAGCACGGCCAGCGGCTACTGAAACAGGGCTTCTCCATTGCCGCCGCCGCCAACGAAAGCGGTTTTGCCGATCAGGCGCACTTTCAGCGCACCTTCAAGCAGTTGCTAGCAGCCACCCCCGGCCAGTATCAGATCCCCTCTGCCAGCAAGTAACAGGCGCTGAACGCCAGCAGCAGCGCCATCAAACGGTTAAAGCGCCGCAGATTATGCGCCCGCTGCAACAGGCCGCTAAGCATCGCCCCAGCGTAGGCCCAACAGGCTATCGACAGGTAGCAAATCACAAAGTAGAGCGCGGCAAATTGCCACAGCAGCCGCATCTCCCCATCACCGACAAAGGCTCCCATACTGGCAACAGAAGCCAGCCAAGCCTTGGGGTTCAACAATTGCAACAAGGCACCATACCAATAAGAAGGCGTTTGTTGCCGATTACCTTGGCTGAGTTTCCCGTCATCCGCTGCAAGCTGATAGGCCATATAGAGCAGAAAGGCCACGCCGCCCCAAAGGATCACGGTGGTCAGCCCCGGCCATAAGGTAAGCACTTCATGCATTCCCAAGCCAACCGACACCAGTAGTAACGTGAAACCCAAGGTCGCACCGGTCACATGCCGCAGGCTGGTCGTAAAGCCAAACTGCGCGCCACAGCTCAGTGCCACGATGTTTACCGGACCAGGAGTAATAGAGGAAGCCAATGCAAAAGCGGCCATAGAGAGGTAAAGCGTCATAGTCAGCACCTGTAGAAGAAAATTACAGGTGCCAGCGTGCCGGGTTACAGCAGGGGAGTATTGAAGGAAATTGCCCTGAATCATCTATCTGGCAGCTAGGTCGGTGGTTTGTGGTAATATTGAGCGCAATATTATTCTGATCCAGTAGGTGCCCACATGGCATACATTCCAAAAAACTACGCGAGACTAGAAACCGGTTACCGCGAAAAAGCACTGAAAATCTTCCCGTGGGTCTGCGGACGCTGCTCACGCGAATTTGTTTACTCCAATCTGCGTGAACTAACGGTGCATCACATCGATCATGACCACAGCAACAACCCGGAAGACGGTAGCAACTGGGAAATGCTGTGCCTGTACTGCCACGATCATGAACACTCCAAATACACCGAAGCCGATCAGTATGGCTCCACGGTGGTCGCCGGTGAAGACGCACAGAAAGACGTTGGGTTAGCTACACATAACCCCTTCGCCAATCTGAAAAACATGATGAAGAAATAAGACCGCAGATCGCAATACGTAGGGGCGCTTCATGCTGTGCCCGATTAACGGCATGTCGCTCCTGATTAGCTGCTTTACCATCAAACCTAGCCTCCTTTCCCCTCAACAATAACTTATCAAGTTAGTAAGTTAACAAACAAATAAACCCACAAGTTAAGACTTTCACTACTTGGCAAGCCGCCGCCAATGGGGCATATTGTCGTCATACGCACTTGTTAACTCATTTAACTACCAACCTAACAAGCGCATTAACTTATTAAGTTAGTTGCTTAATGAGTTATCCGCTTGGCAACTTGAGAGATGGCAGCATGATTGTTTTGATTGGTTCGCAAAAAGGCGGCGTCGGCAAATCGACCATGGCGGTAAACATCGCCGGATATCTGATCCTCAAAAAGAAAAAAACGGCCATCATCGTCGATGCCGATGACCAGAAATCCATCATGACCTGGTTCAACGACCGCCAGAATGTCGAAGATGTCCCGCAGATCCCAGTGGTGGCCGCCTCAGGCAAGATCAAAGAAACACTGCTGGAACTGAATCGCCACTACGATTATGTGATTGTCGATACCGCAGGCCGCGACAGCGCAGAATTACGCTCCGGTCTGCTGGCTGCCGATCTGTTTATCTCGCCGCTGCGCCCTTCGCAGATGGACCTGGATACCATCGGCTACCTGTCCGAGATGTTCTCCACCGCCCAGGAATACAATGAAAAGGTAAAAGGCCACATTGTGCTCAACCTGTGCCCAACCAATATCTTCATTAACGAGGCTAACGAAGCGGCCGAAGTGCTGAGTGAATACCCGGAACTGAAGTTGGTGAACAACCGTCTGTGCGATCGCAAAATTTACCGCGATGCCTGGGGTGAAGCTTTAACCGTGCACGAAGCACACAATGAAAAGGCCCAGCACGAAATCGAAAGCCTGGTAACAGAGGTGATCCTGTGAAAAAACGTACGCCCACCCACCGCATGTCGGAAGATGAATTTATCAACAGCGCCACTTCGCATACGTTGATTGTTCCCCCCCCTGCCGCATCTGCCGAAAAGCCCCAAGGCCGTAAGCGCATTTATAAAGCGCTGTCCGTCAGCCTGACGGACAATCACGTGGAGATGATCGACGAAGTGATCGGTCATGCGGCACGTAACGGCATCGTGCGCATCACCCGTTCCGATGTGATCAAATTGGCCATCGACAGTTTGGCCGAGAAGAGCGAGGCCCAGTTGCTGGCCCTGCTAAAGAAGATCTGAGTAACTCAACAACTTGCCAGCTTAATAAGTTAATTAACCAGCAAGCTGGCAAGCTTAACAAACAAGTTACCAAGCAGGTAAGTTATTAAGCTAGCAACTTAATGTTGTTGATAGTAAAGCATTAGTCTAACGCCAACATGCCCATACGTTGTAAAACCCTCTGTCCCTGAGCGCCCAGAATAAAGGCCACCAACGCCTGTGCAGCCACACACTCCTCATCCAGTAGACATAGTCCATAGATCACTTTGAAATCGAGCACGGTTGGCAAGCTACGCACTTTTACCTGCGGGCAGGCGGCTAGTGCATCGCTATAGCTGGCGTAGCCAAGAAATATATCGGCCTGACTTTCTGCAATCAAATATTCCGCCGCCAACCGGCCTGCCGGTATTGCCGTAGAATCTGGCCCACCGACCAACGCCACTGCCCTGCTACGCAACGCGCTCCCCTGCCCCGGCAATAACTGCTCAAGACGATCGAACAGTTGCTGCGCATAGTCACCGGAAGGATCGGCTACCGGCGTCGAGGTGCCGACACGCCATTGGGGGTCGCACAGCAACGTCAGCAAATCCGGTTGCGTTAACTTCGGGATATTGCGCACCGTGGCACACAGGCGATTGCGGGTAAACGGCTGTACCGCCTGTGCAATACCGTTAGCCACCAACCGCTGCGGATGTTCAAGATTGGCAGAGGCAAACACCTGCGGCCTTTCCCCCTGTTCAATGCGTTCCCGCAATAGCCCCGCCGGGCCAAAAGTGGCCTCGACCCACAGGCCAGTTTGCTGTTCAAACGCTGCCAATAGTGGAGTGAACGCCAGCCGCAAACTGCCTGCGGCAAAAAGAGTCATGTTATTCACGATTGCGCTCCCGTTGGCTGTGGAAGATGGGCACTAACGTTTCCAGCTGGCTGCCAGCAAAGGGAATGGATACCCGTTCAATCGGCAAATGGAACAGCGGTGAAAGATTGTCTGCCGTCAGTACCTGCTGGCAACTGCCTAACTGATGTCGCCCTTCTGCCCCCAGCAAGAGTGCACGGTCTGCCACGGCATGAGCATGATTAGGTTGGTGAGTCGAAAATATCACCGCCATCTGCCGTTCTCGTGCCAGTTGGTCGATCATGGTCAGCACCCGGTCCTGATGGTGCAAATCCAATGCCGAGGTCGGCTCATCGAGGATCAGCACTTCACAAGCCATCGCCAATGCACGGGCTATCAGTACCAATTGGCGTTGCCCTCCGGAAAGGCTGCCAAACTCACGATCGGCGAATGCCAGCATGTCGAGGGATTCTAGCGCCTGTTTGGCCAACTGCTGATCCTGAACCGAAGGCGAATGGAACAATCCGACATGCCGGGCCCGACCCATCAACACAATATCCAACGCCTTATAAGCAAACGGCGGCGTAAAATATTGTGGCACAAACCCTAGCCCACGGTGAGCAGTCACGCTCCCCTGTTGCAGCGGCAAAGTGCCCAATAAGAGTTGCATCAAGGTGCTTTTACCACACCCGTTGGGGCCTAGCACCGCCAGCACTTCCCCTCGTCGCAACTGCAAATTCAACTGCTGAAACAACCGAGGTTGGCCCGGCCAGCCAAAGCCCAGATTAGTGACCTGTAATAACGTTTCAGCCATGCCAGCCCCTTACCTGAGCACGGCGCAACAGCAAGGCAAACAACGGAGCACCGATCAAAGCGGTGAGAATACCCAACGGGATTTCGCTGCTGCTGAGGATACGGGCCAGATCATCGATCAACACCATATACAACGCACCAAGGCACATCGCGGCGGGCAATAAACGCCGATGGTCTGGCCCCACCAGCAGGCGGGCCAAATGCGGGATCAGCAGCCCCACCCAACCAATGCTGCCGCTGACGGCCACCTGCGCAGCCACGATCACTGCACACAGCGTCAGGATCAACCAACGGGTACGTTCAACGTTAATCCCAAGCGCGGCGGCATCCTCATCCCCCAAAGAAAGCAGGTTGATACGCCAACGCAGTGCCAATAACAGGCCACCGGCCAACAGTAGCGGCAAGAACAGCATCAGCAGCTTATGGCTATCCGCCGTGGCAAAGCTGCCTAGTAACCAGAACACGATACTGGGCAGTTTTTCTTCGCTATCGGCCAGATACTGCACCAGGCTAACGCAGGCCGAAAAAAAGCCGCTAAGGATCACCCCGGCCAGCACCAAAGAAAGGATATTACGCCGAGCGATGGCGCTGGTGATGGCAAAAATCAGCAACAGCGCCAACATGCCAAAGACGAAGGCACTCAGCAACAGCACCAATACCGGCAGGCCAAGCAGGATCGCCAAGGTGCCGCCAAAAGCGGCCCCAGAAGAAACGCCGATAATATGTGGATCGACCAACGGGTTACGAAAGACCCCTTGCAGGGCGGCGCCACACAGTGCCAAAGCCGCCCCCGCCCCCAGCGCCAACAGCACGCGCGGCACACGCACGCCGAGGATCACCTGCCGTTCAATCGCGGTGATATCTGCATGCTGACCGATAACCGGTTCCAACAAAATCATCAGGCTATGGCCAGCCGTGACCGGATAACGGCCAATACCCAGGGAGAGCAGTGCGCAACAGGCCGTGAGCAGTAGCAACAATCCCAGTTTCATTTGCCGCTCTGGCAGCAGCTGGCGCGGTAATAGCGTTGGTAGTAAGCATCCACCTGCTGTTGCAGATCAACATCGGTGAAACGCTGTGGGTAGAGCGTTTTTGCCATCCACAGTTCCCCTAACGCCAAGGCTTCTGGCATTGGGTAGCCCCAGGCTTTGGCATATTCCGGCATCAGGTAAACCCGTTTGTGTTTCACTGCGTCAATCTCCTGCCACTGCGGCGAGGTGAGGATCTGCTGAACAACATCTGGATAACGCTCCTGCACAAAGATCACCGCAGGGTTCCACTTCAGCACGTCTTCGATGGAAACCTGTTTAAAACCCTGAATGTCTTTGGCTGCCACATTAATGGCACCGGCATGTTGCATCATCAGGCCGGTATATTTTCCCGATCCGTAGGTGGTCAAATCCGGGTTGGCCATATAGACCCGCACTCGTTGAGCTTGTGGGATATCCTGTAGGCGTCCAGCCACCTGTGCTCGCTGGGCAAAGACATCTTTCACCATCGCATCCGCTTGGGCCTCGCGGCCCATCACCTTACCGATCAGGCGAATACCATCCTGCAGACCGAGGTTATAGGCTTGATCTTCATTTTCCAACACTGGGTTGATTTTCCCAGCCTGAGCCGCCGGTTCACGGCGCAGCGAGATCGCCACCACCGCAATACCGGCACGTTCGATCTGGGCGATCATCTCCGCCGGGGCATAGTTGGCCACAAACACTACCTGCGGGTGCAGAGCCAGCAGGCTTTCAATATTGACTGCCGTAAGATCGCCCGGCATGGGCATCTTGGCCAGGCTCGGGGCCAGGCGCAGATAGTGAGATCCCAACTGTTTCTGCCAACTGCTGAGCACCCCGACCACCTGCGGCATTGCATCTAACTGCACCAACAGGTTCAAGGTCTGATGTTGTAGCACCACGGCACGGGTAATGTGCTCCGGCAGCGTTACGGTGCGGTTGAGTTGATCGGTGATCTGGCGCTCCGCCAAGACGGCGGATGAGAAGAGAAGAGCAAGCAGTAATAGGCATTTGAACATGGGAGTTTCCGGTGGACTGTCGTTATATACTAAATAATATAACGATAGCCACAATGAAACAATCTGCCGGATCAAACAACGCGTTGTAAAGGGGGAATAAACGGGGAAAATGACGCCCCTCACCCTCACCCTGTGGGAGAGGGGAAGACAGCGAAAGTAAACGCTTACAAACTTATTTCAGGGTAAAGCTCTGCTGTTGCAGGTTGTCCGAGTCTAGGCCAACAAACACGTTGAATTTACCCGGCTCCGCGCCCCATTTCAGGCTGGCGTTATAAAACTTCAGATCGTCCTCGGTAATAGGTAATTCCACCCGCTGTTCCTGCCCCGCGTGCAGCGTGACTTTCTTGAAGTTACGCAGCTCCTTGATCGGGCGGCTGACCGAGGCGGTCACATCCTGCACATACAGCTGTACCACGGTGGCACCGTTATATTTACCGGTGTTTTTCAGCATCACGCTAGCGGTAATTTTGCCGTCGCGCGCCATCTCTGGGCTGGAGAGCTTGAAGTCCGATAGGGCAAACTGGCTATAGCTCAAACCATACCCAAACGGATACAGCGGGCCATTCGGCGAATCAAAGTAACGTGAGGTGTACTTGCCCGGGTTTTCCTTGCCGAACGGTCGGCCAGTATTCAGGTGGTTGTAGTAAATCGGGATCTGCCCCACCGAACGCGGGAAGGTCATTGGTAGCTTGCCGGAAGGGTTGTAGTCACCAAACAGCACGTCGGCGATGGCGTTGCCGCCTTCGGTGCCGCTGTACCAGGTTTCCAGCATCGCATCTGCCTGTTCACTTTCCCAGCTCAATGCCAACGGACGGCCATTCATCAACACCAGAACCAGCGGTTTACCGGTGGCTTTTAACGCCGCGATCAGGTCACGCTGGCTTTGTGGGATGGTGATATCCGCCCGGCTGGAGGCTTCATGAGCCATTCCCTGCGCTTCACCCACTACTGCCACCACCACATCGGCCTGTTTGGCGATCTTCACCGCTTCATCGATCATCTGTTGTGGTGGACGCGTGTCAAAGGCCACCGCAGTTTCATACTCGTTCAGATAATCAACAATGCTCTTGTCCTGAGTAATGTTGGCCCCTTTGGCGTACAGGATGCTGGCCTTATCCTTCACCGCATTCTGCAACCCTTCACGCACGGTGACCGACTGCTTCACCACGCCTGCCGCCGACCAACTCCCCATGATATCGCGCTGGCTGTCGGCCATCGGCCCGATCAGCGCAATAGTGCCCTGCTTTTGCAATGGCAACGTCTGCTTGTCATTTTTCAGCAACACCATGGTCTTGCGGGCAATCACGCGGGCTTCCGCACGGTGCAGACGGCTTTCAGCATTGGTATCTTGCGGATCGGAGCCGACCGGGCCAAGGTGGTTATACGGATCTTTAAACAGGCCCATATCATATTTGGTGTTCAGCACGTCGCGGCAGGCCCGGTCGATCTCGCTTTCAGCAACCAGACCTTCCTTCACCAGCCCCGGCAAGTATTGATCGTAATACTCATCGCTCATGCTCATGTCGACGCCGGAAGTGATCGCCAAACGCACCGCATCACGCGCATCCTGAGCCACGCCATGCTTAATCAACTCTTTAATCGCGCCGTGATCGCTGATGGTGATGCCTTTAAAGCCCCACTGGTCACGCAGCAGATCTTTCAGCAGCCACGGGTTGGCCGTCGCCGGTACGCCGTTGATTGAGTTAAGCGAAACCATCACGCCACCGCTGCCAGCATCTACCGCCGCCTTATACGGCGGCAGGTAATCCTGATGCATACGCAACGGGCTCATATCAACGGTGTTGTAGTCACGGCCCCCTTCAACTGCGCCATACAGGGCAAAGTGCTTCACGCTGGCCATCACCGATCCTGGCTTGGACGGATCGCCATTCTGGTAAGCATCCACCATCACCTTGGCAATCTTCGATACCAACCAGGTATCCTCACCGAACCCTTCAGAAACCCGTCCCCAGCGCGGATCGCGGGTAATATCCACCATCGGAGAGAAGGTCATGTTCAGGCCGTCGTCGCTGGCTTCCTGCGCCGAAACGCGGCCACTCAGGGCGATAGCCTCCAGATCAAAGCTCGCCGCCAACCCCAGGCTGATCGGAAACACGGTACGCTGGCCGTGGACTACGTCATAGGCAAAGAACAGCGGGATCTTCAAACGGCTGAGCTGCATGGCCTGATCCTGCATTACTCGGATATCCTGGCGGGTCACGGTGTTAAAGATCGCCCCGATCTGGCCTTTGCTGATGCCTTCGCGGATGGCCTCTTTCGGGTTATCCGGGCCAACGCTGATCAGGCGCAGCTGGCCGATTTTCTCTTCCAGCGTCATCTGCTTCATCAGGTTGGAGACAAAGGCATCACGCTCCTGAGCATAGATCCCTTGGGTTGCACTGCTTTCCTGCGCAAAAACCGGGCCGAACGCCAGGCCGGACAACATACTCACCACACAAAGCCATTTCATAGTTTGATTCTCAGGCACGTCCCCGCCGGTAATGTCGGCCAGGAGGCATTAATAGATGTGAGCACGCAGTTTGCCATACTCTTTTTGTTTGCAGAATCAATTCGTCTGCGTTGTTGTTAGCAGATGATGCAGTCTGGCCCGGCTGGCTTGCGCCTCTGCCCCCAGCCACTCCACCAGCCGGGTTAATGCCACAGGCACCACCGCGTGTTCGGGGTAAACCAGATAATAGGCGGCGCCGCTAACCACGCTGATAGGGAACGGCGTAATAATGCGGTTGGCCTGAATATCCTCCTCCAGCAGGCACAGATCGCCGATGGCGATGCCACAACCCTGCAACGCAGCGCTCATCGCCAGATCGAGCGTATCAAAATGCTGTGACTTGGCGGAGGGCAAAGCCGTTTGCCCCGCCGCTTTCAGCCATAGCAACCAATCACGACGATCACGTGTGGGATGCAGCAAGGTTTTCTCCGCCAGATCGGCAGGTTCTGGTGGCTGAGCCGAATCAGGCAGGTAGTTCGGCGTGCAGACCGGCGTCAGGATCTCGTCAAACAGGTGGTGCACTACCAGCCGTTTGCTCTGGGGTTTGCCGAACACCACCGCAGCATCAAAATGTTCACTGCCAAAATCCAGCCCGTGCGACACCGACGCGGTCAATTCGATATGCATCTCTGGCCGTTCATTCTGCAGGCGAATAATACGCGGCAATACCCAGCGCATCGCACAGGTTGGGCATTTGACGCGTAGCGTACCCGGCTGTTCCCCCGCCTTGCCCAGTGCTTGCGCCAACTGCTCTAACGCCAGCTGTACCGGTGCCAACAGCAGCGCGCCCTGTGGCGTGAGCGTTAACCCGCGTGCGCGGCGGCTAAACAGCGGGTAGCCCAATTGCTGTTCCAACCCCAGGATCTGGCGGCTGACTGCGCCCTGCGTCAGATGCAGCGCCTGGGCGGCATGGGTGAAATTGAGACGCTCAGCGACCACCACAAAGGTTTTCAGCACGTCGAGCGACGGCAGCGATGTTTGCATAATAAATCCCGATACCTGCATTTATTTTCACTGTCAGCCATGATCTGGCTGCATGGCAAGCATGACGAATTTTCTCTTGTTAGCCCATCCTAACTGATGCTTAATCATTCAACACTCGATATATTTCGCCAGGAGCCCACCATGCAAAGCGCCTGCTCGCAACGTTCAAAACTGCCGGACGTTGGCACCACCATTTTCACCGTGATTGGCCAATTGAGCGCCGAACATCAGGCCCTGAATCTTTCGCAGGGCGCCCCCAATTTTGCCTGCGATGTACAACTGATCGAAGGCGTCGCCCAAGCCATGCGTGCAGGTCATAACCAGTACGCCCCGATGAGCGGCGTAGCAGCACTGCGTCATGCACTGGCGGAAAAAGTTGAGCGGCTGTATGGCGCCCGCTATGACGCCGACGACGAAATCACGGTGATCGCCAGCGCCAGCGAAGGGTTGTACTCCGCCATCAGCGCGCTGGTCCATCCCGGCGATGAGGTGATCTATTTCGAACCCGCCTTCGACAGCTACGCCCCGATTGTGCGTCTGCAAGGGGCGACCCCGGTTGCCATCAAGCTTTCGCTGCAAGATTTAACCATCGACTGGAATGAGGTGGCGGCGGCAATCAACAGCAAAACGCGAATGATCATCGTCAACAGCCCGCACAACCCTACCGGCAGCGTATTCGATGAACACGATATCGAGCGCCTGACCGCCTTGACCCGTAATACCGATATCGTCATTCTTTCCGATGAAGTGTATGAGCACGTGGTCTTCGACGGCGGCATTCACCACAGCATGGCCTGCCATCCCGCTCTGGCAGAGCGCAGCGTGATCGTCTCTTCCTTTGGCAAGACCTATCACGTCACCGGTTGGCGCGTCGGTTACTGCATGGCACCGGCAGCGCTGATGGACGAAATCCGCAAGGTGCACCAATTTATGGTGTTCTCTGCCGATACGCCGATGCAATATGCCTTTGCCGCCGCCCTGAATAATCCACAGAGCTACCTGGGGTTGGCGGAGTTCTACCAGCAAAAGCGCGATCTGCTGGCAGCCGCGTTGCAAAAATCACGCTTTGAGTTACTGCCCAGCCGTGGCAGCTTCTTTATGTTGGCCCGCTTTAGCGGTTTCAGTAATGAAAGCGACAACGACTTTGCGGTCCGCTTGATCCGCGAAGCCAAGGTGGCAACCATCCCGCTGTCGGCGTTCTACAGCGACGGCACCGATACCGGCATTATCCGGCTTAGTTTCTCGAAAGATAATGACACCCTGCTGGAAGGCGCTCGCCGTCTGTGTCAGGTGTGATCCATTGATTTTTACCATGGGGAAGCAACAACAATGAAAAAAACACTGAAAAAGCTGATCGCGGCGGGATGTTTACTGGCTGCCGGTTCCACACTAGCGGCAGAGAATAGCCTGCGTTTTGGGCTTGAAGCCCTGTATCCGCCTTTCGAGTCCAAATCCGCCAGCGGCCAGTTGGAAGGGTTTGATATCGATCTGGGTAACGCCGTGTGCGCCGCCGCACAGGTCAAATGCAGCTGGGTAGAAACCTCGTTCGACAGCCTGATCCCGGCGTTGCAGGCCCGCAAATTTGACGTGATTAACTCGGCGATGAACGTCACCGAGCAACGCAGGCAGGCGATTGCGTTTACCGATTCGATCTATCAGGTGCCAAACCGCCTGATTGCCAAGGCCGACAGCGGCCTGAAACCCGATGCCAAATCGCTGGCGGGTAAACACGTCGGCGTGTTGCAGGGTTCCATTCAGGAAAATTATGCCAAGGCACACTGGGCACCGGAAGGGGTTGATGTCGTATCCTATCAGGATCAAAACCAGGTCTATCTGGATCTGACCGCTGGCCGCCTGGATGCCACCTTGATCATGGCCCCTGCCGGGCAGAGCGGTTTCCTGGCACATCCGGATGGTAAGGGTTTTGCGTTTGTTGGTGATGCGGTGCAGGACGATAAAATCCTCGGTGAAGGCATCGCCTTCGGCCTGCGTAAAGACGATACCGCGACGCTGAAAAAGCTCAACGAAGCCATCGCCAAGGTGAAGCAGCAAGGCACCATTGGCGAACTGTCCAAGAAGTACTTTGGCGATATCGATGTGACGGTGAAGTAACCGTTGTCCTCTGGCACTCTTCAACTCGGAGAGTGCCAGGAAAACGCCATTTACTTGCTGTCAAACACCGAACTGTTCAGCCCACGATCCTGCTGATGGCGTTCCAAAGCCAGCTCAATCAACGCGGTAATCAGCTGGGTATAGCTCACCCCGCTGGCTCCCCACAGTTTTGGGTACATACTGATATTGGTGAACCCCGGTAGCGTATTAATCTCGTTGATAATCACATTATTGTCCGGTGTCAGGAACACGTCGACACGCGCCATGCCCAGACAGTCCAACGCCTTGAAAGCCTGCAGCGCCACATCGCGGATTTTATCGCTGACATCCGGATCGATCACCGCCGGTACCACCACCTGTGCGCCCTGCTCGTTGATATATTTGGTGTCGTAAGAGTAGAACTCATCGCTCAAGATAATTTCGCCACAGACGCTGGCCTGCGGATTATCGTTGCCCAATACCGCGCATTCGATCTCACGGCCCACAATGGCCGACTCCACCAGCACTTTATGGTCGAAACTGAATGCCAAGGCGATAGCCTGCTCGTACTCAGCCTGGTCATGCACCTTGCTGACGCCAACGGAGGAGCCTTGGTTCGCCGGTTTAACAAACAGCGGTAACCCCAGGCTTTCACTTAATTGAGTAAAACCGTACTTGTTGCGGTTGGAACGCGTCAGCGTGACGAACGGTGCCACTGCCAGCCCGGCATCCCGCAGCAGACGTTTGGTAACGTCTTTATCCATGCTGACCGCCGACCCCAACACGCCCGCCCCCACAAACGGCATATTAGCCATGCGCAGCAGCCCTTGCAGCGAGCCATCTTCCCCCAGGGTGCCGTGGACGATAGGGAACACCACGTCGAGCTGGCCCAGCGCACCTGCTCCATCGGCTTCAATCAGTTGCTGTTTCTCATACCCAGGGACCAGCGCCACATTTTTATTCGAGTGGTTCAGCGCGATCAGCGCCGGGTTTTCCGCATTCAGCAGGAAGTTGGAGGCATCGTTAAGATGCCACTGTCCCTGCTTATCAATACCCAACAGCGTGACGTCAAACTTCTCTTTGTCGATGGCATCCAGAATATTTTTTGCCGACTGCAGCGAAACCTCATGCTCCGCCGATTTGCCCCCAAAGATCACCCCAACACGTAGTTTAGTCACGCCCTAAATCCTTCTTAAAAAGTCATGGCAACAAAGCCGACCCTCACAATAAACGCATTGTGCAGCCCCGGCAATCATCATGGGGCCTAAAATGCCTACGCCACAGAATGCCAAACCCACAGCATCCAAAACGTATACACTCCGTATATTGTTCGCTTACGGAGTCTGCTATGGGGATCGTAAAAATCTCGGAGACGCTACATGACGATCTCAGGCTCGCCAGCCTGACCATGTCACGTTCTATCAACGCACAGGCGGAACACTGGATCAGGATCGGTATGCTGGCAGAGCTGAACCCGGAGCTGACCTATCCGCAACTGGTAAAGAAAATGATGAAAGATAACACGCTGACGCTAAAGGAGATTGTTGGGTGAAAGAGATTGTGATTAAAACGCCGCAGGAGATTGCCATCATGCGCCACTCCGGCGCGCTGCTGGCCAAGGTGTTTGCCATGCTCGATGAGGTGATCCGCGAAGGGATCACCACCATGGAGATCAATGACCTTACCGAAGCCTTTATCGTCAATGAGCTGAAATCACGCCCTGCCAGCAAGGGCCAGTATGATTTCCCCTACGTGCTCAATACCTCGATCGACGAGGTGATCTGCCACGGCATCCCGTCGGCCAGCAAAATTCTGCGTTCAGGGATGATCGTCAATGTGGATATCACCCTGGAAAACAATGGGTTTATTGCCGATTCCAGCAAGATGTACTGTATTGGCCAAACCACCCCGATTGCCAAGCGCCTGGTCAACAATGTGTATGAGTCGATGTGGCAAGGCATCCGGGCAGTGAAACCTGGTGCTACGCTAGGTGACATCGGCCACGCCATTCAGCAACATGCAGAACAGGCGGGTTACAGCGTAGTGCGGGAATATTGTGGGCATGGCATTGGCCGTGAAATGCACGAAGGCCCAGCGGTGCTACACTTCGGCCAGCCAGGAACCGGTACGGTGTTGCAGGAAGGGATGGTGTTTACCATCGAACCGATGATTAACCAGGGCGACCACCGCATCAAACAGAAGAAAGATGGCTGGACCGTGGTCACCCGCGATAAAAAACTTTCCGCCCAATGGGAGCACACCGTGGCGGTCACCGCCGACGGCGTGGAGATCCTGACGCTACGCGCAGAAGAACGTGAGGCGGGATATCAGGAACGCTATTAAACATTAAACCCCGTTGCAGCCAGGCGGGGACATGGAGAGGGTCATGACGCAGGCATTTATCACTCAGTTGAAGAATATCGTTGGCAACGTGCAAGTGCTGACCGGCGAGCGAAGCACCGAACGTTATCGCAAAGGTTTCCGCTCCGGCGGTGGCAAAGCATTGGCCGTCGTGTTCCCTACCCGTCTGCTGCAACTGTGGCAGGTTCTGCAAGCCTGCGTCGCCGCCGATAAGATTGTGATTATGCAGGCGGCCAACACCGGCTTGACCGAAGGCTCTACCCCCAGCGGCGAGGATTATGACCGTGAGATTGTGATCATCAGCACCTTGCGGCTCGATCATATTCAGGTGTTGGACAACGGCAAGCAGGTGATCGGCTTCCCTGGTAGCACGCTCAATAAGCTGGAAAGGTTACTGAAACCTTATGGCCGCGAACCGCATTCGGTGATCGGCTCTTCCTGCATCGGCGCTTCGGTGATCGGTGGCGTGTGTAACAACTCCGGCGGCTCGCTGGTCAAGCGCGGCCCGGCCTATACCGAAATGGCGTTGTACGCCAAGCTGGACGCCGATGGTCAGTTACGGTTGGTCAATCATCTGGGGATTAACCTAGGCGATACGCCGGAAGAGATCCTTACGCGGTTGGAAAAGGGCGATTACCGACCAACCGATGTTGAACATGGCGAATTGCGCGCTTCGGATAACGAATACGCCAGCCGGGTGCGCGATGTCGATGCCGATACCCCTTCCCGCTTTAACGCCGATAAACGCCGCCTGTTTGAAGCTTCTGGCTGTGCCGGTAAGCTGGCGGTGTTTGCGGTACGTCTGGACACCTTTGCCAAAGAAGATAAAGAGCAGGTGTTCTATATCGGCACCAACGACACCGCAGTATTGACCGAGCTGCGCCGCCATATGCTGAGCCTGTTTGAAAATCTGCCGGTGGCCGGGGAATATATGCACCGCGACATTTTCGATATCGCCGAGGTGTATGGCAAAGACACCTTTATGATGATCGATAAGCTCGGCACCGATCAAATGCCGCGCTTCTTCACCCTGAAAGGCCGGGTGGATGCCACGCTGAACAAACTGCCGCTGTTACCGCATAACCTCACCGACAACCTGATGCAAAAGCTGAGCACGCTGGCCCCCAACCATCTGCCGCCGCGCATGAAACAGTATCGCCAGCGCTTTGAACACCATCTGCTGCTGAAAATGGCCGGGCCGGGTGTGGCTGAGGCCGAACAGTATCTGCAAAATTACTTTGCCCAGGCCGAAGGTGACTTTTTCGTCTGCACGCCAGAAGAAGGTAAGAAAGCGTTCCTGCACCGCTTTGCCGCTGCGGGCGCCGCCGTGCGCTATCACGCGGTACATGCCGACCAGGTAGAGGACATTCTGGCGCTGGATATCGCCCTACGCCGCAACGATACCGAGTGGTTCGAAACCCTGCCGCCGGAAATCGACAACCAGTTGGTGCACAAGCTGTATTACGGCCACTTTATGTGTCACGTGTTCCATCAGGATTACGTGGTGAAAAAAGGTGCGGACAGCCATGCGCTGAAAGAGCAAATGTTGGAGATCCTCAATCAGCGTGGTGCAGAGTATCCAGCGGAGCACAACGTCGGCCATCTGTATCATGCCAAGGCCGATTTGCAGGCCTTCTATCAGGATGCCGATCCCACCAACAGTTTTAATCCCGGCATTGGCAAAACCAGTAAGCAAAAACACTGGGGTAACAATATCCAGTAACATTTTATCCTGTCGCCAGAGTCCCCTGACCACGGGGCACTGGCGCGCTATCGCTCTTTATGCCCCTCTTCTTCTGCCCTGTCGTCTAGACTTAATGTTCTGAATAAGGCGTCTGTCAGGCGTCAACATGAGCGACGAAAGGAGCACTTCATGCCATACCAGACAGTAAACCCCTTTAACAATCAGCTAATTAAAGAATATACCCCGCATAACGACGATCAGCTGGAGCTGGCGCTGGCCCAGGCAGATGCGCTGTATCATTCCGACTGGGCCAAGGGCGAAATCAACCAGCGTTTACCCGTGCTGCATAAGCTGGCCGATCTGATGGAGAGCCGGGTAGAGGAACTGGCGAACATTGCCAGCGTTGAGATGGGTAAGCTGATCGAGCAAAGCCGTGGCGAAGTAAAGTTGTGTGCCCAAATTGCCCGTTACTACGCCAATAATGCGCAAAAATTCCTGGCCCCGGTAAGCTATGAGTCCAGCCTGGGTGAGGCCTGGGTCGAACATCATCCCATCGGGGTGTTGATGGCGGTCGAGCCTTGGAACTTTCCTTTCTACCAACTGATGCGCGTGCTCGCCCCTAACCTGGCGGCCGGGAACCCGGTAGTGGTCAAACATGCCAGCATCGTGCCGCACTGCGCCGAAGCGTTCGAGAAGCTGGTGCATGAGGCCGGAGCGCCCAAAGGGGCCTATACCAACCTGTATATTTCCCAGGATCAGGTGGCAAGCATCATCGCCGACGTTCGGGTGCAAGGTGTGGCGCTGACCGGTTCGGAAAAAGCGGGCAGCATCGTGGCGGCTCAGGCAGCCAAGAAGCTGAAAAAAGCTACGCTGGAACTGGGGGGTAACGACGTTTTCGTCGTGCTCGACGATTGCGATCTCGAGAAGGCCGCCAAAGTGGGCGCACAGGCACGGCTCAACAATGCCGGGCAGGTCTGTACCGCCGCCAAGCGTTTTATCGTGCAGGAGAAAGTGGCAAAGGCCTTCCTGCAACAGCTCACCGAGCATTTCAAAAATGTGAAAATGGGCGATCCGCTGGATGAAACCACCACTTTAGGGCCGCTATCCTCCAAGTCTGCCCTGGAAGGGCTGATCGAGCAGGTCAATGACGCGGTGAAACAAGGGGCCAAACTACACCTGGGCGGCAAAGCGTTACAGCACGAAGGCAACTTCTTTGAACCCACCATCCTCACGCATATCAGCCGCGATAATCCGGCCTATTTCACCGAGTTCTTCGGCCCGGTGGCGCAGGTCTATGTGGTGAGAGATGACGAGGAGATCGTCAAGCTGGCCAACGACTCCCATTACGGGCTAGGCGGGGCCATCTTCAGTACTGATATTGAACGAGCCAAAAAGCTGGCCTCACGCATTGAGACCGGCATGGTGTATATCAACTCATTAACCGATACCGCACCCGAGCTGCCGTTTGGCGGTGTGAAACGTTCCGGCTTTGGCCGTGAGTTGTCAGATCTGGGGATTAAGGAGTTTGTGAACCAGAAGCTGGTGGTGGTAAGCAACAGCTAGCCTATTAAGGAAAGCCCCCCATACCGCAGGGTATGAGGGGCAAAAATCACGCTAACTTCAGAATAACCAGGAACCATACCCCCACAGCAGTACGGTCAGCCCAAGTAACAGCTCGAGCAACAGGATGCCCATAGCCAACGTCGAGCTGGAGAAGATAAACCCCTCTTTGCGATCGATATTCAGGAAATGAGGAATGCCGAGATACAGCAGATAGCCCGAATAAGCCAGGCCGATAATCCCGACAAACAGGCACAGCCAAACCACCGGGTACAGCGCCACTAATCCGCTGAGGAACATCGGAGTCGCCACATAGCCCGCAAAGACCATACACAGATGCAGGCTTGGCCGTGACTCATAACGCCGCGCCATCCAGTGGATCACCTTGCCCATGATCGCCACGCCAGCCAGCATCAACAGATAAAACGCCACGGCGGTGTAGAGAGCGGTGAAGATATCCAGGCGGATTGCCTGCCCTTGACCAGAGAGCCAGCCCAGCTGCGTGGTCCCGATAAATGCACTGACCACCGGAATCAACGCCATTAACAGCACGTGGTGGGTATACAGGTGCGAGACGGATTCATTCTCGCTTTTGATCTGTTTCAACTCGACGTTGGGATGGGCCAGCAGACCCCAGACATGATTGACCATGAGACACCTCCTCATTTCGCCGCCAACCGCGATCGGCGAACGGAAAACACACCACTGGCGGTTCAGACACCGCGCAAGGGTTGCGGCTATCAGGCTCTCTGCCCTGTATCAATTATAGTCTTTGGTTGAAAAAACGTACGCTGTCAGCGGCCTGTGGGTTACTCTGCACTATAATCAATATGTTGCGTTACTTGATGGAGGGAGACCATGACAACCAAGATCCGCACTCGCCAAAGCGGGATTAATAACGTGCAGGCCGGGCAGAACGTGATGGTGATCGAGCCCAGCAACCTGTATGGCTGCCAGTTGGGGGACGACGTGTTTGTCGGCCCGTTTGTCGAGATCCAGAAGAACGTCTGCGTGGGCGCGCGCAGCAAGATCCAGTCGCATAGCTTTATCTGTGAATACGTGACCTTGGGCGAAGATTGCTTTATTGGCCACGGCGTGATGTTTGCCAACGATCTGTTCAAAGGGGGAACCCCTAACGCCGACCCGGCAAGCTGGGGACACACGCGGCTCGGCAACCGGGTTTCTGTCGGTTCTGGCGCCACCATACTGGCCGTGGAAATCTGCGATGACGTGGTGATTGGTGCTGGTGCCGTAGTCAGCAAGAGCATCACCCGCAAAGGCATTTATGCGGGCAACCCCGCCAGGCTGCTAAGGGAGCTGGAATAATTGCATCAGGCGATCAGCATCGAAATCATCAGCGAACTCCCCTTCGGTTACCTGGAATACGGTGATTTTTCCTTTGCCGTCTCCTGTTACGCCCAGCCCTGTTTTGATAAGCCAGTCGAGCTGTGGCCGACTCAGCCAGTGGCTCCTTTCAATAAAGTCTACCCGCTGGCCCCGTTCCTCAATGACGATGGGGAGACCTTCCTCGCTCGTTACCAAGGGGAAGCCGTAGGGCATATCACACTCAGCAAAAACTGGAACGACTATACGCTGATCGAGGAGATTGCCGTCAGCCGCCACGCTCGTCGCCAAGGCATAGCCACGGCGCTATTGGATGCCGCACGTCATTGGGCAAGGGAGCAGGACACCGCCGGGCTGATGCTGGAAACCCAAAACAATAATCTGACCGCCTGCAACTGCTATCAGCGCTATGGCTTTGTGCTCGGTGGCATCGATCATTTACTCTATCGTGGGCAACCGGGCATTGCCGATCATGAGATCGCATTGTTCTGGTATTTGCCGTTCAATAATGAAGTGGGCTATTGATTTACCGCTTTTTGGGTGACGCTGGGTTTACTTTGCGCACGCCATACTGGCCAAACCAATGATCGCTGGGGAGAGAGGAATGCGTGGCTTGGCCCTGATAATATTGAGTACGACGCTGATGGGTTGCAGCGGTAAACAACCGGCCAAAATCCCGGTAGAATCACTACCGCAACAGGTGAAACCTCTGACAATGGCGATAGTAATGGACGATTACACAGTAAACAGATTGCAGGCTGCGCTGGCTCTGCATGCGGCGGTACCGGATATAGATAAAGGGCGGGCCATTGAGTTGCTCTCGCAGACTTTCCTGGAAACCCCTTACGTAGCCAACCGGCTGATCGGTTCCGCCACCACTGCGGAACAATTGGTGATCGATTTCCGTGGGGTAGATTGCTTTACCTATCTGGATTACGTGCAGGCGCTCAGAACCGCCACCAGCGAAAACGAATTCGTCGAAAATGTGATTCAGACGCGCTATATCAATGGTGACGTCAGTTTCCCGCAGCGCAAGCATTTCTTCACCGACTGGGCGCACACCCGCCAGATCCTTGCCGACGACGTCACCGCGCAACTCAGCCCGCATGCCGTCACCGTGGTCAAACAGCTCAACCGCAAGGCGGATGGCGAGCTCTATCTGCCTGGCGTCGCGGTCACCGAGCGCAGCGTCACCTATATCCCCAGCGAATTTATCGATGAGCAGGTGATTAGCCAATTACAGACCGGCGATTATATCGGCATCTATACCAAGCTTGCTGGGCTGGACGTTACCCATACCGGTTTCTTTATCATGACCCAAAATGGGCCGGTGCTGCGCCATGCTTCTTCACGCCCGGAAAACCACAAAGTGATGGACTCGGCGTTTGCCAGCTATGTGTTGAATACGCCGGGCATCGTGGTGTTACGGCCACGCTGATCGCCGCGTTATGAGCTATAAGAAATTGTGCTTAACCAGGATTTGACTTGGCTACGGCCATAGGTTTAGCTGTTGACACAACACTGACCGATCTTATTGTTTTTACAGGGAGTCACTCATGGCAATTGTTTGGCGCTGCACCGCCTTGGCCGCAGCATTAGCAGCAACGTTGTTATTACAAGGGTGCGATCAGAAGGCCGATCAAAACCATATCAAGGTTGGCGTCATTAACGGTGCCGAGCAGGACGTGGCAGAAGTCGCCAAACGGGTGGCCAAAGAGAAATATGGCCTGGACGTGGAGCTGATTGGCTTTAGCGGTTCGTTGCTACCCAATGATGCCACCGACAAAGGCGAACTGGATGCCAACGTATTCCAGCACCGCCCCTTCCTGGAACAGCAAAATAAAGATCACGGCTACAAACTGGTGGTGGTAGGTAATACCTTTGTGTTCCCAATGGCTGGCTATTCGAAAAAGATCAAATCGCTGTCAGAGTTGCAGGACGGCGCGGTAATTGCTATCCCGAACGATCCTACCAACCTGGGCCGAGCGCTGTTGCTGTTGAAAAAGGTTGGGCTGATCGAACTCAAGCAGGGCAAAGGTCTGCTGCCAACCTCGCTGGATATCAGTGCCAACCCGCACAACTACCAGATTATGGAACTGGAAGGTGCACAACTGCCCCAGGTATTGGACGATCCTAAAGTCGCGGTGGCGGTGATCAGCACCACCTACATCAACCAGATTGGCCTGACGCCGACCAAAGACGGGATTTTTATCGAGGATAAAGATTCGCCGTACACCAATATCGTGGTGGCGCGCGAAGATAATAAAGATGCGCAGAACGTGCAGAACTTCGTGAAAGCCTACGAGTCCGATGAAGTCGCCAAAGCGGCAGAGAAGATTTTCAACGGCGGTGCAGTCAAAGGCTGGTAACTCCCCCACTATCTGTTGCAGGTGCCGGTTGTTGGTGCCTGCAACACTTCACAAAAATTCACCACCTCCCTGCTTGACCCTCACGTAACGTCAGGCTGGCTAGGGTGAGGGGCAACACCTAACGCAATAACATACTTTTCTTCACTTAACAGATTTCTCAGCATGAAAATGCCATCATTTTTTCTTATCCCCGCCAGACAAAAAGCCAATTTATCTTGCCGCCAGGTACAGAGCATAATGCCTTGGTACTCTGATTTCTCATCATAAAAGGGAGCACTATGTCACTTGCAACCCCACCGCTGGCAACGCTAAGCGTTTCCGATGCCAGCACTGAGGATATGGCCGCCATTCAACAGATTTATGCCCATCACGTGCTTTACGGGCCAGCCTCGTTCGAAGAAACGCCCCCGACGTTGGAGGAGATGCAACAGCGCCACCATAACGTCTTGGCTGTGGGGTTGCCATGGTTGGTGGCGAAGATGGAAGACCGCATCGTGGGCTATTGCTATGCCACGCCGTATCGGCCGCGACCTGCTTATCGCTATACCATCGAAAATTCGGTCTATGTCGCCGAAGGCCTGCAAGGGCACGGTATTGGCAAGACATTACTCGGCGCATTGATTGCTCGCTGTGAACATGGCCCGTGGCGGCAAATGCTGGCAACGATTGGCGACGCCGCAGGTAATGCTGGTTCCCTTGCCCTACACCGTAAGCTAGGCTTCACCAGCATCGGCACCCTAAGCGGCGTTGGGTTTAAATTTGGCGGTTGGCTGGATACCCACATTATGCAGCGGTCACTGAATGACGGCAGCCATACGCTGCCTTAGGCCCCTCCGGGCAAGCTGCTGATTTTCATCTATAGTTAATTCTGTCGTGGCTTAGCGATCTTAGCGTGCATTCACGCATTCACTAAACATAAACAGTCGGGAGAGACGGATGAAAATTTTTCTGTGGATTATTGCGATTATCTTTATTGTTGGCCTACTGACCATTACCGGTGTGTTCAAACTGATCTTCTAGTTCTATCCACCATTGGGCGCATCAATGCGCCCAATGGTGGTAAGAGAGTTGATTGAGAATGGTCTACCATATCCTCTTTGCATCAAGCCTTAAAACGAGCACGCACCGAACTCACCCCAGAGACCACCAGCATCACAACGCCACCGGCAATCAGGCCGAACACTGCATTCAGCAGCGTTGGGGTCAGGCCCCCCAGGATCGCACCTACGCCAGGTACCACCGCAGAATAACTCGCCCAGTCGGTAAACAGGTGATGCACTGGCGGTAAGCCGTGGGTCAAAATCCCGCCCCCCACCATAAACATGGCCAGGGTCCCCACCACCGACAGCGTTTTCATCAGATAAGGTGCCGCACTGACGATACCGCGCCCTAACGATTGTGCTAACGCGCTACTCTTACGAGCTAAGTAAAACCCCAGATCGTCCAGCTTGACGATGCCTGCCACGATGCCGTATACCCCAACCGTCATCACAATGGCGATGCCACACAGCACGATCACCTGCTGGCTAAAGGTGGCTCCGGCTACGGTCCCCAGCGTGATGGCAATAATCTCGGCGGAGAGTACAAAGTCGGTACGAATGGCGCCTTTGATTTTGCGCTGTTCATAGACCGCAACGTCCTCACTGGTATCCAGTTCCGCTTTCTCTTCTGCCTCTGCGCCCTTGCGGTGCGTCAGGCTGTGGTAAACCTTTTCAAACCCTTCATAGCAAAGGTAAGCCCCACCGACCATCAGCAGCGGTGTAATCGCCCAAGGGGCAAAAGCGCTGATCAGCAATGCCAGCGGTACCAGGATTGTCTTGTTGATAAACGAGCCCTTGGCCACCTTCCACACCACGGGGATTTCACGATCGGCCTTAACGCCGCTGACCTGTTGGGCATTGAGCGCCAGATCGTCTCCCAGCACTCCGGCGGTCTTTTTGGCCGCCATTTTCGTCATCAGCGAAACATCATCCAGTAACGAAGCAATGTCGTCGATCAGGGTTAATAAGCTACTGCCTGCCAAAATGCACTTTCCTTATCATGGGTGAGATAGCCATACCGGTTTAGCATAGCGTGTTGAAAACATGAAGAGGGGAAATCTTAATGATTTTATTGTAGGTACAGGCTGAAAGCGTGAATTTTGCGCAATGGGGAAGCGATAGCCTGCCGCGACAGGCGGCAGGCTAAATAACACTTTATTCCGTGTCGTTCTTCGCCAGGGCGGCATCTTTCTGGCGGCGATAATCCCGCGCAGCCGCAGGGATCGGCGTTACTTTGCCGGTTTCAATCCAGGTACGCAGGCGGCTAGCATCCGCAAAGTGGGTATATTTGCCAAAGGCGTCCAACACCACCAACGAAACGGAGCGGTTACCGATCACGGTACGCATCGCCAGGCAGTGCCCGGCCTGGTTGGTAAAACCGGTTTTGGTCAGCTGGATATTCCATTTCTGGTTGTAGACCAGGTGGTTGGTATTGCGAAACGGCAACGTATAGTTGGGATCCTTGAAGGTCGCCATCCGTTCGGTAGTGGTGCTCAACTGGCCGATCAGCGGGTACTGCTTGGTCGCCAACATCAGCTTGGTCAGGTCACGCGCGGTGGACACGTTATGAATCGATAGCCCGGTCGGTTCAACGTAATGCGTATTGGTCATGCCTAGCGCTTTCGCCTTGGCATTCATCGCCTTGATAAAGGCGTTATAGCCCCCTGGATAATGATGCGCCAAGCTGGCCGCGGCCCGGTTTTCCGACGACATCAGCGCCAACAGCAACATATCCTTGCGGCTGATTTCGCTGTTCAAACGCACCCGGGAGTAGACCCCTTTCATTTCTGACGTCTGGCTGATATCGACCGACAGCATTTCGTCCAGCGGCAGGTGGGCATCCAGCGTCACCATCGCCGTCATCAGCTTGGTGATCGAGGCAATAGGCACCACTTCATCGGGGTTACGTGAATAAATCACCCGATGCGTTTGCATATCCAGCACCATGGCACTGCCAGAAGCCAGCTCAGGCTGGGTTGCCTGCACTGCGGCGGTTTTATTGCTGGCGAATGCACTCGGCACCAGTCCAGTACCGGCTTGCAACGCGAGCAGGGTTAGAACCAAAACACGGATTTTCACATGTATTACTCTGTAACGGAGGAGAGAACCGACTGCGTTGAATTATAAGTGAGGGGTATAGAATTGCACTGTGATTGTGAGTAGCTATTTGTGACAAAATCTATCGGCGCAAAATTTATGCAACCCGCGAGCGTACTGGGTTGTACGCCCGCGAGGTAAAAGTTACAGCGCTGGCTGCCAGGCTGATTGTGGCAACAGGTACAATCCGGCAACATGCTGCTCACCTGCCCCGACAATATGCCCGATACCGGCGGCCATCACGGCCAGGGTCACATCGAAGGCATTCAGGCTGTCGCCGTAGCCTGCCGTCAAGTTGAACATTGACCCGTTGGCCAGCAGATACAGCGTTTTGTCTGCCAGTTGGTAAGCATTCACAAATGGCATTGGCTCACTGTGCGGAAGGCCTTGTAGGAAACCGACATCGATCTCTTCCGCGACATGCCCAACGTTGAGGATAAACACCCCATCCTTGGCCCGCTCCAGGTGCCGTGCAGACAGTACGTTTTTGGCTCCGGTGGCCGTGGCAATCACGTCCGCCTGCTCTACGGCAATGGCTAAATCAACTACCGGCCAACCATCGTAGCGCGCTTGCAAAGCACGGGCCGGATCGATTTCCGCCACGATAACTTGCCCACCATAAGCTTTGGCAGAGGCTGCAACACCTTGGCCTACCAGCCCATAACCAATCACCACCACACATTTTTCATGCAGCGTCAGATGGGTGGTTTGGAAGAAGGTATGCCAGGCGGTCAGCCCAACCATGTGGCGATTATGCAGCCCTTCTTTTACCGGCAGGTCATCCCAGTTAAAGATCGGGTAACGCGGTGTAATCCCCCCCAAGCGGCTGATGCCTGAACCGGTCGCTTCCAGCCCAGCCTTGATCTGCGGGCCATTGGCAGATTGATGCAGGCGAGTGGTCAGATCGGCTCCCATCTCACACAAATGAGTCGGCCCCCAGGCCAGCGCGCGGTCGAAAGATTCAGACCAGTCGGCATCGCTCATATCACGCCAGGCGTGCGCTTGGGCACCGTGACGCTCCAGCCAGGCCACTACGTCATCCTGTACCGTCGTCGGGTTACAGGTGGTGAGATAAATGGCCGCGCCCTTATCCAACAGCCCGGCTACCAGCGGGGCCATTTTCAGATCCAGGTGCATGTTACACGCCAGGCGCACGCCGTGCAGATCCGGTAACGCCGCTACTGCCGCGCGGGTACGTGGCATATGACGCATGGCCCATTTCAACTCACTGTCAAAATCCTGATACATCGGTTACTCCTCTACTACGCCACGCCGCCAGGGCATGGCAGAATGATTAATCTGCATCGCATGGCGGCTATTATCACTTATCTCACCGCAAAAAACCGAGGTGACTGTCATGACAGCAGCATGAGTGATGGTTTTTCCGATCTATCAGGGGGAGGAACCTCCGAGCGGATTGTTCAGCAGGTACAGGCCGCGAGGGCGCAACTCACGGCCCGATATCAATGATAAGACTAGAACAGGTAACGCACGCCTAAGGCAAACTCACTGGAAACCAGGCGTGCTTTCATTTGCTCATCTTTTAACCCACGGGCATTGGTAAAGTTATTGTAGCCACTTTCAATCTTGCCCATATCCATGTAGCGGTAGCCCAAATCAAGATTGAGCCGCTCCATGGCCGCATAGCTGATCCCTGCGCCAATGGCGTAAGCCAGATTATTTTGCGTGCTTGCCGCGTATTGGCGCGAGGTATTCCCCTGCCAGCCGTCGGATTTCACTTTGGCGATACCCAGGCCAACCGTGCCATAAACCGAGAAGTCATACCCTAGCGCGTAGTCACGATAGGCATTGAGCATCAGGCGCTCAGCGTCCACTTTGTGGTGATTATAGCTACTGGCAAAGGTGGTGGAGCCGCTGGTGTATTCGCTTTTCTTTTTGAACACATACTCCGCCTCACTGCGCCAGCCATTGCCAAATTGATAGCCTAGCTGCTGGCCGCCAACCGCTTCGATCATCAACGGCTGGTTAGGGTGAGGGGCTCGTCATCAACGCCAGCAACTCCCTGGCCGCCTTCTGTTGCGGCTGATTCTTTAGCCAAATCAGGTGCACCGGCAGACGCAGTTCGTTTTTGGTATTTTTAAATTTCAGGCGGATCAACCGGCCCTGTTCCAGCAATGGCGCAGTTAACGACAGCGGAAAGTTGCCCCACCCCAGCCCGGCTTCCACCATGCTTAACGCCATCGGCAAACTGTCGGTGCGCCAGAAGGATTCCGCTACCTGCGGGCGTTTGTCGGCCATAGGCAAGTCGCGGCTGGCCACCATGATCTGCCGCACGTTGACCAGTTCCTCCAGAAACAACTCGGCACCGCCAGCGCCCAGGGCCGAATGCTGCGCCGCAATGGTTGCCACCAACGACTCGCTACCCACATAGTGAAAATGTTCCTGGCTGTTAACGTCCAGCCCGCCGAATGCCAGGCACAGGCTGACCCGCTGTTGATGCAGCATATGCAAAACATCATCTTGTGGGGCAGTCAGCACCTCGATATCCAACAGCGGGTAGCGTTCCGCCAACGCTTTCACCGCCGCCAATAGACCGCTGCTGTTGATATCAGATGCCACAGCGATCGACAGCCTGCTTTCCAGCCCCTGAGAAAGCTCAATGGCGTGGATCTGCAGCTGCTTGAGCTGTTCGGCGATCAAGCGTGCGTGAGGAGCCAGTGCCAATGCCAGCGCGGTAGGCACCGGTTCGCGATGCGAGCGGTCGAAAAGTTGAAAACCCAACTCCGCCTCCATATTGGCGATCCCCATGCTGACCGCCGAAGGCACACGCCGCAACGCCCTGGCTGCCGCCGAGAATGAGCCGCGATCCAACACGGCTAAAAACAGTTCGATATTGTCACTGGAAAAATTCATCGTCTCACCTGTCAGTAAAACTGACAACTCCTGACTTTTTCTATCAATAGTATTGACGTTATCTTACGCATCGGGTTGCCGGGCGTCATCAGGCACGAAAAATAAAGCAGGAGAAAAACATGCAAGGCGTGAAACGCAAACTGGTCTATGTGACCGCATATGAAATTATCGGTATGGCCATTTCGGCCCTTGGGCTGGCACTGCTGTCCGGTAACGCCCCCAGCAGTACCGGGCCGTTGGCAGTGATCATCACCACCATTGCCGTCAGTTGGAACCTGATTTACAACTACTTGTACGAATTCTGGGAAAGCCGCCAGGCATCACGCACCCGTACGCTGAAACGCCGCATTCTGCACGCGGTAGGCTTCCAACTGACGCTGGTGGTTTACCTGATCCCGCTGATCGCCTGGTGGATGGAAATTTCCCTGGTGCAAGCCTTCCTGCTGGATATGGCGCTGATCGTGATTATCCCCTGCTATACCTTTGTGTTTAACTGGGCCTTCGACAAAATATTCGGGCTGCCGACCTCCGCCCTACCAGCCGCCGAATCGGCCTGAGTGACACCCTCTCCTTCTGCCTGGATAACATATCCGTTGGGCAGGGGGAGATCATATTGGCTGACCTACTCTCAAGCAGTCTATCAGATAAAATACCTTATAATTCATAAGATAATTATCCCCCAACGTCCCCTCCCGACTATCTAAAACCTATCCAACTGAATAATGTTTTTTAATATAAGCAGAAAGCAGTCAGGATAAATCGCCAATGGAACCACAGTTTTTTTGCCTCGATTACACAGAACGGGTAGCATGCTTCGCCGTTATTTAACGGTACTAGTATCAACCATAAACTGCGGAATGTTGCCATGACCTCATTCCCATGATGCAAACAGACAGGAAACAGGACGAATAATGCACTCAGACAAAACGACTGCACATGACAAGCAGGCGGCGAGAAAGCGTTGGTTGGACTCACACGAGTCCGGTTACCACAAAAGCATGGGTAAACGGCAGATACAGATGATCGCCATTGGTGGCTCTATCGGCACCGGCCTATTCCTTGGTACCGGTGCACGTTTACAGATGGCTGGTCCGGCACTGGCGCTGGTGTATCTGGTATGTGGCGTCTTTTCTTTTTTCATCCTACGTGCCTTGGGCGAACTGGTACTACACCGCCCTTCCAGCGGCAGTTTCGTTTCCTATGCCCGCGAATTTCTCGGTGAAAAGGCCTCCTACGTTGCAGGATGGATGTACTTTCTTAATTGGGCGATGACCGGCATTGTCGATATCACCGCCGTAGCGCTGTATATGCATTATTGGGGCACCTTCGCCGAGGTTCCCCAGTGGCTGTTTGCCTTGGGGGCGCTTGGGATTGTGGCTACCATGAATATGATCGGCGTGAAATGGTTCGCCGAAATGGAGTTCTGGTTTGCGTTGATCAAGGTCGCCGCCATCTCTGTGTTCCTGGTCGTGGGGGTCATCTTCCTTGGCGTCGGTACACCGGTAGCGGGTAATACAACCGGCATCCACCTGATCACCGATAACGGCGGCATGTTCCCACACGGTCTGTTGCCTGCTTTGGTATTGGTACAAGGGGTGATCTTCGCCTTTGCCGGTATCGAACTGATAGGCACCGCCGCTGGCGAGTGTAAAGATCCGGAAAAAATGATGCCGAAAGCGATCAACAGCGTGATCTGGCGTATCGGCTTGTTCTATGTCGGCTCGGTGGTACTGCTGGTTCTACTGTTACCCTGGAACGCCTATCAGGCAGGACAAAGTCCGTTTGTCACCTTCTTTTCCAAGCTTGGCGTACCCTACATCGGTACCATCATGAATATCGTGGTGCTGACCGCCGCCCTTTCCAGCCTGAACTCTGGCCTGTACTCAACAGGCCGTATCCTGCGCTCACTCTCCATGGGGGGGTCAGCACCAAAGCTGATGGCTAAAATGAGCAGCCAGCAGGTACCTTACGCCGGTATTCTGGTGACCTGCGGCATCTATGTAATTGGCGTGGTGCTGAATTATCTGGTGCCATCGCAGGTGTTCGAGATCGTGCTAAATATCGCTTCACTGGGCATCATCTGCTCTTGGGCGTTTATTATCGTTTGTCAGATGCAACTGCGTAAGGCGATCAAGGCGGGGAAAGCCAAACCGGTGGCGTTTAAAATGCCAGGTGCACCGGTCACCTCATGGCTGACGCTGTTGTTCCTGTTAGCGGTGGTGATCATGATGGCCTTTGATTACCCGAATGGCACCTGGACTATTGCCACCATCCCAGCGCTGGTCGTGTTATTGCTACTTGGCTGGTTTGGCCTGCGCAAGCGAGCCGCACAGGTGAAACTGGAACAACAGGCTCACGAGCAACACAGCGGTCAATAAACTAACCCTTATCGGGTTTACCCAGTACTTTCGCTGGGTAAACCTGACTACGGTCACGATGCTCTCCGGGACGACCACCAGCACAAAGTGGCCTGTAGCGCGGCGATCGGGATCACGTTCACTACGGAGTTTTACTGCGCCGTATAACCGCCATCAATGGTGTAAAAGGCCCCTGTGGTAAAACTGCTGTCTGTAGAAAGCAAAAAAACCACCGTTTTCGCCACCTCTTCACGCGTTGCCATACGCCCCATCGGATGGGAGGCAGCCATTTCCTCCCGCACCAAGGCTGGTAATTTGGCCATCGAAGGCGTATCGACATAACCCGGCCCGACGGCGTTGATGCGTATCCCCCGATCGGCAAACTCCAGAGCGGCGGCCCGTGTCAAACCGATAATGCCATGCTTGGCCGCGGTATAAGGCGCAATGCCCGCAATGCCGACCATGCCATTGACGGCAGAGAGATTCACTACCGCGCCACCGCCTGCTGCTGCGATAGCAGGTAATCCGTACTTCATTCCATAAAAGGTGCCGCCAAGATCGGTTTCAATCACTGCGTGCCAATCTTCAATGGGGTATTGATTCAGCGGCACATCATGCGGCCCGGTAATTCCGGCGTTGTTGACCAATAGATGCAATTGCCCGCCAAGGGCCTGCGTCTGCTCTACCGCACTGCGCACCGATTCAGGATCGCGGGCATCCATAACCAACGGAAATACCGATTTACCTGTCGGATCCATACGTTGCGCCGTTGCTGCCAGCCTTGCGCTATTTCTGGCAGTAATCGCTACCTTCGCCCCGCGATGGACCAACTCTTGAGCAATAGCTTCACCAATACCGGTGGAAGCACCAGTCACCAACGCCACTTTACCCGTAAAATCTTGCATAACGCCTCCTGAACGCTTTAGTGAGGCGTTTAGGCTAAGGCTTGGACATGACAGTTTCTGGCAGTGGCTATCCTCCAAAAGGTGCTGAGGGTCACTACCCGAGTCATGGTCTGGCAAAAGGATAAAACGAAAAAGCCCTGACAATATTTGCCAGGGCTTTTAGGTTACTGCAGATTTAAAATTCAACATTAATCAACTTACTAACTAGGTACTACTTTCGATACTGCTTAAAAATGTACTTGTTTATCACAGATAATATTGGGTGTTAAAAAACTAACTGCATCCTCCCATATACTGACTGATTTACAGAATTTCGACTTACCTATCTCATAATCATTAGCCGAGATAAAGTAAGCTAAACTGGTACATTCCCCTCGCGATATAAACTTTTGATGCATGGCTTTACTTTCATTGCAACAAACTTACACAATAAAACTAACAAGTTGCAACATTAATACTATAGAAACAGAGCCTTACATCATCGCGTTGTGGTACACACCCTGCGATCATCGGTACTGACTACGTGGCCTTAAAGCATGTCGTGTGAGCTCGAACTTGCTACTCAACGACGACTTCCCCATACAACAGAACTTCGTGGCCTTTATCGCAACATCACTAAACAACTTATTAAAAATAACCTTTCAATCTGTTATTTAGCTAAGCAGCCAACTATCAATTTCCCGCTGCTGAATACTAATTTACGACTTTTTCAAACTATGTCAATACTGTTTTTAACAACATACGTTTATTCGCTAAATCGCTAATTTTAAACGGAGTGAAATCGATTAGCATTTTCCTTATGGGTTAATTGGTAACTACACACCGGGTAAATTTACCTGCAGCAGCAGCGCCCCTGCAAGTACCGTCATTACGCCTAGCCATTGCACGCCAGACAACCTTTCACCCAGTAATAATGCCCCTAACAGAGCGGCAACGCCGCCAGAAAGCGTACTTAATACCGTCACGACCGAGAGCGAACCATGGCCACTTCCCACGGCAAAAGCTGCGAAACCAGCTAAGTTTAACAGGCTGGCGGCCAGTAATAATCCGCTCTGCCGCAGATTGGGACATGCTAGTAGTTTTTTACGATCGCCGAATATCAACAGGGCCGTCAGACCAACAGCATAACCCATCCACAAACTGAGATCTGGCCCTAGCACCGGCAAGGTATAGCGCCCCTGTAACCAGAAACTGCAGCCGTAACACAGTGAGGCCAACAGGGCGAACAACAGCGGGAGTCGCATCGCAGATGTTTCTGTCTGCCGGTTCACGTTCATTGCGGTCAAGATTACGCCCAACATGCAGATTGCCAGCCCCAGGACGGTGAATACCCCTAGCCGTTCGCCACTGATCCAGGACAACAATGCCGTCACTGCGCCATAGCTGGTGACTAATGGTGCTATCAGCGCCGCTTTGCCCAACGCAAACGCATGCGATAAGGCCAGCGCCCCAACCACGATCAATCCCGCGGCCACTAACGCTAGCCCCCAAATAGCAATCGGGACATCGAAGACACGCAACGGCATGCTCAGCAGCAGCAAGGTTAAAACAACCAGCCCGACGGCCTGCGAGAAAAGCACGGCGCGCCTGACACCAACAGCTCGGGCATTGATACCCACCAAGAAATCGGTTCCTCCCCAACATATTGCAGCCATCAGCCCCATCAAAACATCCATCATTTTCTCTCCACCGAATGCATGACGCAGGTTAAGAGAAAAAGTACTTGTGCAACATCGATAGATTGGCAATATGGTTGAATGAAACTCAAGCTGAACGCTCAACAACGTTTGCCTTCATTAAAGGCCCTGCACACTTTCGAGGTGGCAGCACGCTGTAGCAGTTTTACCGAAGCCGCCGATGAATTGAATGTGACCCTCGGTGCCGTCAGCCGTCAAATACGGCTATTGGAAAGCGAACTGGGCGTGACATTATTTCATCGTAAAGGTAATGCGGTGACCTTGAATGATAGCGGCAAACAACTGTCTGCGGAGGTTATCCGGGCCTTTATGCTACTGAGGAAATCCTGTGAGCGCATGCGCCCAGAGGAACAGAGTACACTCAAGCTAACCTGCACTCTGGGTATAGCCAGCCACTGGTTGGCGCCACGCTTGCCAGCATTACACCAACAAGATCCCGCGACCGCATTGGTGATCGATGCCAATGAAAGCGTGCGCGATCTTGAGGCCGGTGAAGCAGATATCGCCATCCGTTACAGCCCGATTTACAGTCCATTGCACCATTCACGACGTCTGCTGACCGATACTTTTTCGCCCTTGGCCAGCCCGGACTTCTTGCGCTGTTGCCCAGCAATTAAATCCCCAGAAGATTTGCTGGGATTGCGCCTGATCCACTCCCCCTGGAAAGATGCACAAGGCTTGGGCGTTGCTGCCTGGCAAGATTGGTTCACCGCCTGCAAGCTCAGCGGTAAGCCCGGCTCACTACTGACTTTCAACAGCGTAGGTCACGCCCTGCAAGAGGCAATTGATGGTAACGGCGTGGTACTTGGCAGCTTGGCGATAGCACAGGATGCTTTACGCACTGGTAAGCTGGTTGAGATTTTCGTCGGACAATGGCAGCTCCCTTCAGCCTATGAATTCCGCCTCTGTTGGACAAATCAGGAATTTGTGGGGGCTGCTACACGCCGCTGGGTAAATCTGCTATTAACTGCGGCTGGTCGCCCCGCCAACTGTTAACACCGCACATATTGCTTCCCCGACTGCCGCAATTCCCGCTAATTTATGCAAAATTTCCCGTATAGCGAGAATTCTGGTGGACATACCACGCTATCTGCAACACATCGGCTTCACTGGCACACCAAAGGCCGATCTGCAAACTCTGCAACAGTTGCATCGCTGCCATATGCTGGCGGTGCCGTTCGAGAATTTGAGCATTATCTATCATCAGGGGATCGATCTTAGCGAGGCCGGGCTGTTCAGCAAAATCGTCGAGCATAATCGCGGCGGGTTTTGCTATGAATTGAACCGGATATTCGCCCTGCTATTGCAGCAGCTCGGCTTTCAGGTGGCGTTTATTTCCGGGGAAATCCACGCCAGAGACGGCTCTTTTGGCCCGCCGTTTGACCATATGGCGCTGGTAGTGACCTTGGATCAGCCGTATCTGGTCGATGTAGGTTTTGGCGATTCTTTCCTAGCCCCGCTGAAAATCACCACCACCGAGCAACAGCCGCAGGCCAGCGGTACCTTTCATCTTGAACAAGCTGGCGACTGGTATCATCTGGAGCGCCGCAATGGCGATCGGACCTCCCACGCCAAGACGCTGTATCGCTTTACCCTGCAACCCCGGCAGCCGGAAGAATTTAACGACATGTGTCACTATCACAGCACTTCGCCACAGTCGCACTTTACCCAAAAGCTGGTGTGTTCGCGCCCCACAGAGGATGGTCGCATCACCCTCAGTGAGTTAAAGCTGATCGTGACCCAAGACCATCACCGTAAGGAGTCGACGTTGCATTCAGAAGAGGAACGGTTGGAGGCGCTGCGAGACTATTTCGCCATTGAACTAAGGGGTTAGCGGCAAATCACCCGCGCAATATCCTTGGAGTTGTTTAACGTGCGGATCTCGGTAAACAGCTCCGTGGCTTCCTGATACTCTTTGCGCAGGTAGCTGAGCCACTGTTTGATACGGGCAACGTGGTATAAACCGGTATCGCCCTGCTTTTCCAGATGCACGTACTTTTGCAATAACTGCACCACCTGCGGCCAAGGCATATGCGGTTCGTTATATTTCACTACCCGGCTCAGGTTGGGGATGTTCAACGCCCCACGCCCAAGCATTACCGCATCGCAGCCGGTGGCCTGCATACAAGCCTGCGCACTTTGATAGTCCCAGATTTCCCCGTTGGCAATCACCGGGATGGTCAAACGCTGGCGGATCTCACCGATCGCCTGCCAGTTGATGCGTTCGGCTTTATAACCGTCCTCTTTGGTACGGCCATGGATGGTGATTTCGGTCGCCCCCGCTTGCTGCACCGCATCTGCAATTTCAAAGCTGCGGGAATCCGAATCCCAACCCAAGCGCACTTTTACCGTCACTGGCAGATGCGCTGGCACCGCGGCGCGCATCGCTTTAGCGCCCTGATAAATCAGTTCGGGATCTTTGAGCAAGGTGGCCCCGCCGCCGCTGCCGTTCACATGTTTGGACGGGCAGCCGCAGTTCAGATCGACACCGTAAGAACCCAGTTCGACCGCCTGAGCCGCGTTTTCCGCCAGCCATTCGGGATACTGGCCAAGCAGTTGCACCCGTACTTGAGTGCCGGACGGCGTTCTGCTGGCATGGTGCAGTTCCGGGCATAGCCGGTAGAAGGATTTGGCCGGCAGCCGCTGATCGACCACCCGCAGGAATTCGGTGATGCAGAGATCGTAATCGTTCACCTCGGTGAGCAATTCCCGCACCAGAGAGTCGAGTACCCCCTCCATTGGAGCCAATAATACGCGCATGCCTACCCCTGCTATCAAAGAGGGCGCAATGATACGGGCGAAAGGCGGTGCCAACAAGCCTCCCGCCAATAAAATTACCCTAGCTTGCGCAGCGGCTCACCGGCAATAAACGCCTCGATATCGGCTATCGCTTCACGGAAGTAGGTACGATAGTTATCATCCGCCACATAGCCCACATGCGGCGTAGCTAGCACGTTGGGCAAGCGCCGCAATGGGTGATCGGCAGGCAGTGGTTCCACTTCAAATACGTCCAGCCCGGCACCGGCGATCTGCCCGGTTTGCAGCGCCTCAATCAGCGCTGGTTGATCGACAATCGCCGCGCGCGAGGTGTTAATCAGAAAAGCGCTGTTTTTCATCTCCGCCAACGCCTGACGGTCGATCAGTCCACGGCTGCGATCGCTTAACACCAGATGCACCGAAACAAAGTCACTCGCCGCCAGCAACGCCTGTTTTGACTCGGCAAGTTGCACACCGAATTCCTGTGCCCTTTCAGCCGTCAGATTTTGGCTCCAGGCCACGACGTTCATGCCAAACGCCTGTGCTACCTTCGCCATCTGGCCGCCGATCTTGCCCAGCCCCAGTAAGCCTAACGTTTTGCCATGCAAGGTGATGCCAACATGTTGCTGCCAAGGCCCGTTGGCACGCAATCCGCTGCTTTCAGCCACCAGATGCTTGGCCAAGCCGAGGATGAGCGCCCAGGTCAGTTCCATCGGCGCTTCAGAACCGCTGGCGGTGCCGCAAACGGTAACGCCTTGCCGGGTTGCCGCAGGCAGATCGATCGAAGCGTTGCGCATGCCTGAGGTGATCAGCAATTGCAGTTTTGGCAAACGGGAAAGCAATGCGGTGGTGAACGGCGTGCGCTCTCGCATAATCACCACGATCTCGCAGTCGTTGATGCGGCTCACCAGTTGATCTTCATCGTCAATATGCTCACGCAGTGAGAAGACCTCAACCTGCTCGCCAAGGACGCTCCAATCTGCCATCGTCAGCGCTACACCCTGGTAATCATCAAGAATTGCACACTTCAATTTCATCGGTAACTCCTGGAAGACAGGCGAAAAAAAACCGCCAATTACGGCGGTTCAGTATAGAACATTAATGCAGGATCACTCAGAAGGTTTACGGCTGCGCGGACGGCGCGATGGAGCACCTGAACGTGGTTTGCCATCACCCTGCGGGCGAGCACTGCCGCCGCCGCGATTTTCACGCTGACCGCCGCCATTGCCACTACGCTGGCCACCACCGTTACCGGTACGCGGAGCGCCGTTGCCACGTGGAGCACCACGGCCACCACCAGCCTGACGGCCATTGATGATCGGTTCAGCCTTAATGCTTGGGTCCGGCTCATAGCCTGGCAGGGCAATACGTGGAATTTCACGCTTGAGCAAGCGTTCAATATCACGCAGCAGTTTGTGTTCATCCACGCAGACCAACGAGATCGCCTCACCGGTACGTTCGGCACGGCCAGTACGGCCAATACGGTGGACGTAATCTTCCGGTACGTTTGGCAGTTCGTAGTTCACTACGTGCGGCAACTGATCGATATCCAGACCACGCGCGGCGATGTCCGTAGCTACCAGCACGCGGATTTTGCCGTCTTTAAAGTCGGCCAGTGCTCGGGTACGTGCGCCCTGGCTTTTGTTACCGTGGATAGCCGCAGCGGTGATGCCATCTTTATTCAGCTGTTCAGCCAAATGGTTGGCACCGTGCTTGGTACGGTTAAATACCAGCACCTGCTTCCAATCACCTTCGCCGATCATTTGGGAAAGCAGTTCACGCTTGCGCTTCTTATCAACAAAGTGAACGCTTTGTTCAATCTGCTCGGAAGCGGTGTTGCGGCGAGCCACTTCTACCGACGCCGGGTTGGTCAGCAGTTTACTGGCCAGCCCTTTGATTTCATCGGAGAAGGTCGCGGAGAACAGCAGGTTCTGACGCTTGGCGGGCAGCTTGGACAACACGCGGCGGATATCATGGATAAAGCCCATATCCAGCATGCGGTCGGCTTCGTCCAGCACCAGAATTTCAATTTTGGAGAGATCAACCGCGTTCTGATGCTCCAGATCCAGCAGGCGACCCGGCGTTGCCACCAGGATATCAACGCCGCCGCGCAGCTTCATCATCTGTGGGTTAATGCTCACACCACCAAACACCACCAGCGAACGCAGGCGCAGGTGTTTGCTGTAAGCCTCAACGTTTTCACCGATTTGTGCAGCCAGTTCACGGGTTGGCGTCAGGATCAACGCGCGCACCGGGCGGCGGCCTTTGATTGGGTGATCGTGTTTGCTCAGCAGCTGTAATAGCGGCAAGGTAAAACCGGCAGTTTTACCTGTACCGGTCTGGGCGCTGGCCATCAGGTCACGGCCTGCCAATACCACCGGGATTGCCTGGCGTTGAATTGGCGTAGGTTCGCGATAGCCCTGTTCTTCAACAGCGCGCAGAATTTCAGCACTTAAGCCGAGGGTTTCAAATGACATAGTAGAGAAAAACTCCAGATCCCCCCTAACCTAAACAAAACGTTCGGTGCAGTTTCCGGGAGGATGATCAGACGGGGCATAAGGAGATACTCGCACTTTATTTGCGGCACATCCTAGGCATGACCTCGAGGGATTGGCACAAACTGCAGTGCACCAAGCGCGAGAGTGTAGCAGAAATCGAATAAGAAAAGGCAATTTTACGTGTTCACAGCACTTTTCGCCGAGCAAGCTCACGGAAAAGCAAAATGTTCTGGCCTGTGGTTTACTTTTTATCCGCCCCTGCCTAAAGTTAATCATATGATTGATTAACTTTTCAGGTCGGCCAATGTCTTCTGCAGAAAACCAGCCGGTAAGCCCTGTTAAACGGGGTGAACAAGCCCGCCAACAGCTGCTCGCCGCCGCCATTGAAGTGTTCGGCGAATATGGCATTTCGGGTGCTACCACGCGGCAAATCGCCCAGCGTGCCGGGCAGAACATCGCCGCCATCACCTATTATTTCAACTCGAAAGAGGGATTATATCTGGCGGTAGCCCAGTGGATTGCCGACTTTATCCAACAAAGCTTCCGCCCACTGAGCGAAGAGATCGAACGTTTCTACCTGCTGTCTGCGGAGCAACGCCAGCCAGAGCGCTATCTGTACCATCTCAAAAGCGGGTTGCTGGCCTTCAGCCAACTGATGACCCAGCCCCACACGCTCAACCTGAGCAAGATCATGTCTCGCGAACAGCTTTCGCCAACCGATGCCTACCCGCTGATCCACCAGCAGGTGATAGCCCCGTTACATCACTTACTGTGTCGCCTGTTGGCGGGCTACACCGGCATCGATGAGCGCTCCACCAAAATCGTCTTGCATACCCATGCGTTGATCGGTGAAGTGCTGGCATTCCGCGTTGGCCGTGAAACCCTGCTACGCCAGGCCGACTGGCATCAAATCGCGGCAGAAGAAGCCCAGCAGATTAGCGAGGTGCTGGCCGAACATATCGACATACTGGTTAGCGGGCTACGCCAGCGTTACGGCGCCTGACTTTCCGTCTTGGTAAGGAGTGTTATGAACAAGCAAAGAGTTGCCATTGTGGGTGTGGCGATCGTGCTAATCGCCGCTACGGCTTACGGTTTCTGGTCTTACCAACGCCAGCAGGATCGGCCACTGACGCTGTATGGCAATGTGGATATCCGCACGGTCAATCTGGGTTTCCGCGTTAATGGTCGGTTGGCCACGCTGGCAGTAGACGAAGGGGACAGCGTGCAACCCGGGCAGTTGCTGGGCAAACTGGACGATGCCCCTTACCAGAATGCGTTGCTACAGGCACAGGCCAACGTAGCCAGCGCCAAAGCCAAACTGGATTTATTGCAGGCAGGCTACCGCAACGAGGAGATCGCTCAGGTGCGATCTGAAGTTGCCCAACGGCAGTCGGCCTTCAGTTATGCCGACAGTTTCTTCCAGCGCCAACAGGGTCTATGGGCGAAAAAGGCCACCTCTGCCGATGCCCTGGAAGATGCACGCACCGCGCGTAATCAGGCGCAGGCTAATTTGCAGGCGTCGAAAGACAAACTGTCGCAATACCTGACCGGTAACCGCCCACAGGAAATCGAAGAAGCCAAGGCCAATCTGGCACAGGCCGAAGCGGCACTGGCGCAAGCCCAATTGGATTGGCATGACACCACCCTGCTCTCCCCTTCGGTTGGCACGGTCATGACGCGAGCCGTGGAGCCAGGCACCATGCTCAGCGCTGGCAGCACGGTATTTACCCTGTCGTTGACCCGCCCAGTGTGGGTTCGTGCCTACATTAATGAAACCAGCTTGGGCAACGCCACGCCGGGTACTGAAGTCTTGATAGAAACTGACAGCCGTCCTGGCAAGCCTTATCACGGCAAGATTGGCTTTGTTTCCCCCACTGCGGAATTCACCCCTAAAAGCGTAGAAACGCCGGATCTGCGTACCGATCTGGTCTACCGCCTGCGGATCATCGTTAACGATGCCGACGATGCCTTGCGCCAGGGGATGCCGGTTACCGTCCATTTCACACAGCCGTAAGGAACCGTGATGGCACAGGCACATACGATTGAACTGGTGGCGTTGGAAAAACGCTTTCCATCACTCGATAAACCGGCGGTGGCCAGCCTGACGACCACATTACGCAGTGGCGCGGTGACCGGGCTGGTTGGCCCCGATGGCGCAGGTAAAACCACCCTGTTGCGCATGTTGGCAGGTTTGCTACAACCCAGCAGCGGCAAGCTGACCGTCGCCGGGTTGGATCCGATCGCACAAGATCGCCAATTGCACGCCATTCTCGGTTACATGCCGCAAAAGTTCGGGCTGTATGAAGATCTGACGGTGATGGAGAATCTCACGCTATATGCCGATCTGCGCGGAGTCACCGGCGATCTGCGTAAGCAAACCTTTGAGCGATTGCTGACATTTACCGATCTGACCCGCTTTACCGAACGGCTGGCGGGCAAGCTTTCCGGCGGGATGAAGCAAAAGCTAGGGCTGGCCTGTACGCTGCTTGGCCAACCTCAGGTGTTGCTGCTGGATGAGCCCGGCGTCGGTGTCGATCCCATTTCACGTCGTGAACTGTGGCGAATGGTGCATGAGCTGGCCAACGACGGCATGCTGATCCTGTGGAGCACCTCCTATCTTGACGAAGCCGAGCAGTGCCGCGAAGTGCTGCTGATGAACGAAGGCGAGCTGCTATTCAGCGGTGCGCCACAGGATCTTACCCAGCGCATGGCGGGACGCACCATCCTGCTCGATACCTCAGCCGGTAGCCACCGATCGCTGTTGCAACGGGCGATCTGTTTACCAGCGGTTAGCGACGGGGTGATCCAGGGAAAATATCTGCGGCTGATCCTCAAGTCGGATGAAGATCATCAGCAAGTATTGCGGGATCTGGATCTGCCACAGGCAGAATTAACCGAGGCCGAACCGCGTTTTGAGGATGCGTTTATCGATCTGCTAGGCGGCGGCCCAAGCAGCAAATCCGCCCTGGCCGAGATCATGCCCACGGTAACGGGCGACAGCTCGGAAACGGTGATCGAAGCACAAGAGTTGACCAAAAAATTCGGCGACTTTGCGGCCACTGACCATGTGGATTTCAAAGTGCAACGCGGCGAGATCTTTGGCCTGCTTGGCCCCAACGGCGCGGGCAAATCCACCACCTTCAAGATGATGTGTGGCCTGCTGGTGCCTAGCGATGGCAAAGCGCTGGTGCTGGGGATGGATCTAAAAACCAGCTCGGGCAAGGCACGCCAGCATCTGGGCTATATGGCACAGAAATTTTCGCTGTATGGCAACCTGACGGTGGCGCAGAACCTGAAGTTTTTCTCCGGCGTTTATGGGCTGAGCGGCAAGAGCCAGCGCGATAAAATCGACGAGATGTCGCGCGCCTTCAACTTCGCCCCGATCCTCAACCAAACGCCGGATTCGCTACCGCTCGGTTTCAAACAGCGGTTGGCGCTGGCCTGTGCACTGATGCATGAGCCAGATATTCTGTTTCTTGATGAGCCTACTTCGGGCGTGGATCCCCTAACCCGGCGCGAGTTCTGGCTGCACATCAACGGCATGGTAGATAAAGGCGTGACGGTGATGGTCACCACCCACTTTATGGATGAGGCGGAATACTGCGATCGTATCGGCCTAGTGTATCGCGGCAAAATCATCGCCGCTGGTACGCCGGACGATCTCAAGCAGCAGGTAGCCAGCGAGCAAAATCCCAACCCTTCGATGGAGCAGGCGTTTATCGAACTGGTGCAGAGCTACGATCGGGAGGAGGCAGCATGAGCAGCGACAACGGCTTTTCCTGGCGGCGGCTGCGGGCGCTGTGCCTGAAAGAGACCCGGCAGATCCTACGCGATCCCAGCAGCGGATTGATCGCCTTCGTCATTCCACTGATGCTGCTGTTTATCTTTGGCTACGGCATCAACCTGGATTCCAGCAAGCTGCGGCTGGGGATCCTGATGGAGCAACAAAGCGAAGAGGCACGAGATCTGGCCAATGCCTTTATCGGCTCACCCTATATTGAACCGACCGTCAGCGATAACCGCCAACAACTGATCCAGATGATGCAGGCTGGCAGCATTCGCGGCCTGGTGGTGATCCCCAATGATTTTGCCGAGCATCTGGCACGGCCCAACGACCGCGCTCCGTTGCAGGTCATTACCGACGGCAGCGAGCCCAATACCGCCAACTTTGTGCAAGGCTATACCCAAGGGATCTGGCAAATCTGGCAGCAACAGCGTGCCACCGATCTGGGGCGTGATGACAAACCGCTGATTGACGTCCAGATGCGCTACTGGTTTAACCCGGCGGCCATCAGCCAGCACTTTATTATTCCGGGGGCCATCACCATTATCATGACGGTGATCGGTGCCATTCTGACCTCGTTGGTGATCGCCCGCGAATGGGAGCGTGGCACCATGGAGGCACTGCTTTCCACTCAGGTAACGCGCAGTGAGCTGCTGCTGTCCAAACTGGTGCCGTACTATTTCCTGGGCATGATCGCCATGGTGCTGTGTATGGTGGTTTCGGTGTTTGTGCTCGGCGTGCCCTACCGGGGGTCTTTGTTGCTGCTGTTTGTGATCAGCAGCCTGTTCCTGGCCAGCACGCTCGGCATGGGGCTGTTGATCTCAACCATCACCCGGAACCAGTTTAATGCGGCGATGGTTGCCCTGAACGCCGCCTTTTTACCTTCAATTATGCTGTCTGGATTTATCTTCCAGATCGACAGCATGCCCGCCGTGGTACGTGCGGTGACCTATATCATTCCGGCGCGCTACTTTGTCAGTACGCTGCAAACACTGTTCCTGGCGGGCAATATCGGCACCGTACTGGTGATTAACCTGTTGTTTTTGATCGCCTCGGCGGTGGTGTTTATCGGCCTGACGGCCTGGAAAACCCAGCGGCGGCTGGATTAAGGGGATGCCATGTTTCACCGTCTCTGGACGTTGATCGTTAAAGAAATGCAGTCGCTACTGCGCGATCCGCAGACCCGTGCGATCCTGATTATGCCGGTGTTGTTGCAGGTGGTGCTGTTCCCGTTTGCCGCCACGCTGGAAGTCACCAATGCCACCATCGCGGTGTACAGTGAGGACAGCGGCCAGCACTCCATTGAGCTGACTCAACGCCTTGCCAAGGCCAAAGCCTTTTCTCACGTGCTGTTGTTGCGTAGCCCGCAGGAGATTAGAACCACCATTGATAATCAGAAGGCGCTGCTGCTGGTCCGCTTCCCGGCCAACTTCTCACGGAATATCGCCAGCGGTAATACCGTGCCGTTGCAGCTGATCCTCGATGGCCGTAACTCCAACAGCGCGCAGATCGCCGCCAACTATGTGCAACAGATCGTGCAGGACTACCAGAATGCGCTGATTGGGCAGCGTACCAAGCCCAATAACAGCGAGCTGGTGGTGCGCAACTGGTATAACCCGAATCTGGATTACAAATGGTTCGTGGTGCCTTCGCTGATCGCGATGATCACCACCATCGGCGTATTGATCGTTACCTCACTTTCCGTCGCGCGTGAACGTGAGCAAGGTACGCTAGAGCAGTTGTTGGTTTCCCCTTTGACCACCTGGCAGATCTTTATTGGCAAAGCGGTACCGGCTCTGATCATTGCCACCTTTCAGGCTTCGATCGTGCTGTTTATCGGTATCTTTGCCTACCAGATCCCGTTTGCCGGTTCGTTGCTGCTGTTCTACGGCACTATGCTGGTTTACGGGCTGTCTTTGGTGGGCTTCGGGCTGCTGATTTCTTCGCTGTGCGCGACGCAGCAGCAGGCGTTTATCGGGGTGTTTGTGTTTATGATGCCGGCGATACTGCTTTCCGGCTATGTCTCGCCGGTGGAGAATATGCCGGTTTGGCTACAGCATCTCACCTGGGCCAACCCTATCCGCCACTTCACCGATATCACCAAGCAGATCTACCTCAAGGATGCCGGTTTCGGCATCATCTGGCACAGCCTGTGGCCACTGTTGGTGATTACCGCCACCACCGGTAGCGCGGCTTATGCCATGTTCAGACGGAAGATTGCCTGAATAGCAGACGTAAAAAAACCGACTGGTGAGGTCGGTTTTTTACACTTCCTAGCATGAAACTAATGCCTCTAGCCAGAATGGAACGGTCTTTAACTAACGGTTAAATAATACGTTAAGAATGGTTTATTTTTCAATAAGATGAGAGAACGCTCGTAGACAGTACCCGCACTAAAAAGCTGTTCCATTAACCTTCTATATGGATAACTGAAAGAACAAAAGACTCCACGATACCCTATGGATTTCAAGTTGGCCGCTCTTGCGCATCCCTGCGCTCGCGGCATTCGTACATCCCTGTACAGCACAACTAGGCGCCTAGCTATCTCATCCCCAGGAGCTTACTTTTAGTAAGTGACTGGGATGAGACAAATCTGTCGGGAACAGATTTGAACGCTGTGCACAGCGGCCCCGAAGGGGTGAGGCCCAGGGATGGACCGAATAGCTGTGCAGGTAACAACGCTGCGGCTTGAAAGACGACGGGTATTAGCGGCGGTTGCCGAAAATGCGCAATAGCATCAGGAACAGGTTGATAAAGTCGAGATACAGCGTCAACGCACCAACGATGGCGTATTTGCGGAAGCTATCTTTATCATCGGCATTCAGTTGCTCACCCATGGCTTTCAGTTTCTGGGTGTCATATGCCGTCAGGCCAACAAACACCAGCACACCGATATAGGTGATTGCCCACATCAGCGCCGGGCTTTTCAGCCAGATGTTCACCAGTGAAGCCAGCACAATACCAATCAGCCCCATAAACAGCATGCTGCCGAAACCGCTCAAATCGCGTTTGGTGGTGTAGCCGTACAGGCTCATCGCACCGAACATACCCGCAGTGACCACAAAGGTGCTGGCAATCGAGCTATAGGTGTAGGCAATAAAGATGCTTGAGAGCGTCAGCCCGGTTAGCGCCGAGTAGAGCATAAATAGCCCGGTCGCCACGGTGCCGCTCAGGCGGTTAACCATGCCAGAAATCACAAACACCAGGCCCAGTTGCAGGATAATCAACCCAAAGAAGGTGATTTGGCTAGAGAAAATAAAGTTGATGATCGCAGGCGTATGCGCTGCATACCAGGAAACAAATGCGGTCAACAGCAAGCCACAGGTCATCCAGCCATACACCTGCGCCATATAAGCCTGAATGCCGCTGTTGGCACGTTCAACTATAGAACCATTACGTGGATATCGGTCCATGACGGTTACCTTTTACATGTGAGCCAAGTTTCGGGGAACTTCCCCTGCCAAATAGTAAGCGTATCACAGAAAACACCATACCTGTCGCCTTTCAAGTTGTAACGTTGTTACCTGCACTTACTCACCCCAGTCACTTACAAAAGTAAGCTCCTGGGGATGAGTTAGCTTGTCGCCTAGTTACAACTTGAAATTCACAAGGTATGCAATAAAGAACAAAGGTATTGATTTATTTCCGCTGTTGAGGCGAGATTTACCAACGCTTGGCAGCTTGTTTATCCGTATCGCGAGCCTCTACCCAACGCTCCCCCTGTCCGGTCGCCTCACGTTTCCAGAAAGGGGCTCGGGTTTTCAGATAATCCATAATAAATTGTGCCGCCTCGAAGGCCATGCTGCGGTGTGCGCTGGTCACGCCGACAAACACAATTTCATCACCAGGAAATAAATCACCGATGCGATGGATCACCGTTGCCCGCTGCAATGGCCAACGGGAGCGAGCCTCTGCAACGATCTCTTCAAGGGCTTTTTCAGTCATGCCAGGGTAATGCTCCAACGACAAGGCGCTGACGTCATCCCCCAGATTGTGATTGCGTACCTTGCCAGTAAAGGTCACCACCGCGCCGTCATCGTCACACTGTGCCAGCCACTGGTACTCTTCACCTACGCTAAAGGTTTCCTGGCCAACGCGGATACGAGTATTTCCCACTGTTAACCTCCAGTTACCGGTGGAAAAAAAGCGACTTCATCACCTGCTTTCAACGGATGCTCTGCGGCTACCAGCGATTGGTTTACCGCCGTCAGCAATTTACCGGACTCCAGCGCCAGTGCCCAACGCTCGCCGCGTTCGCACAATGATTTACGCAGCTCTTCCACCGTAAGATATTGTGCCGGAAGGCTCAGCGTGCTGGTGCCAACCAGTTCACGCACCTGCGCGAAAAACAAAATATTAATCATGATCCCACCTTGAAATCACCGGACTTGCCGCCGCTTTTCGCCAGCAGCCGCACCGGGCCAATGACCATATCCTTCTGCACCGCTTTGCACATGTCGTAGATGGTGAGCGCGGCCACCGAAGCGGCGGTCAACGCCTCCATTTCTACCCCGGTTTTACCGGTCAAACGGCAGCAGGTTTCGATACGCACGCGGTTAAACGCCGGCTGCGCCTCAAGCTGTACTTCCACCTTGCTCAGCATCAACGGATGGCAAAGGGGGATCAGCTCCCAGGTGCGCTTCGCAGCCTGAATTCCGGCAATACGCGCCGTAGCAAATACGTCACCTTTATGGTGGCTGCCGTCGATAATCATCGCCAGTGTTGCCGCCTGCATTTCAACAAAGGCCTCGGCACGGGCTTCGCGTACCGTCTCCGCTTTGGCAGAGACATCGACCATATGGGCCTCGCCAGCGGCATTAATGTGGGTTAGCTGCGTCATGAATTATTTCTTTAAATGAGGTAAGAAGTTGCACGGGCGATGGCGCGCGTCCAACTGTTCTTCAATAATACGTTCCCATGCGGTACGACAAGCGCGGGTGGAACCCGGCATCGCGAAGATCACCGTCTGGTTGGCAATACCGGCCACGGCGCGTGACTGGAGGGTCGCGGTGCCGATCTCTTCGTATGACACCATGCGGAACAGTTCGCCGAACCCTTCCACTTCGCGGTCAAACAGCGGCAATAGCGCTTCAGGCGTATTGTCCCCAGAGGTAAAGCCGGTGCCGCCGTTTATCAACACGGCCTGCACATCATCGCTGGCAATCCATGCGGAAACCTGCGCACGGATCTGATAAATATTGTCTTTGACCAGGGCGCGCGCCACCACCTGATGGCCAGTTTCCTGGGCGGCTTCTTGTAAATATTGCCCGGAGGTATCTTCCGCTTCAGTGCGGCGATCCGAAACGGTCAAAATGGCAATCTTTGCCGCAATAAATTCACTACTGGTTTGGCTCATTGTGTGTTGTGCTCCTCATTGTCGAAAGCCCCCCTCTCCCAGAGGAAGAGAGGACCGATTTAGTGAAGGCTAGCCACCGATAAACGATAGGTTCTGCGTGAGGCCGCTATTGCCCTGATGCAGGAAGTGGGTCTGTTTTTTGGTTTGCAGCCCACTTTGAATGCGCATTTTCAGCTGTTCCAACTGGCCGTCATCCGCTAGCAGATCGCGCAGAGTAATGCCTTGCTCACCAAACAGGCACAGATGCAGATTGCCAATGGCGGAAACCCGCAGGCGGTTGCAACTGGCACAGAAATCTTTTTCGTACGGCATGATCAGCCCTATCTCGCCCTGATAATCCGGATGGCTGAATACTTGCGCCGGGCCATCGCTGCGGCCGCGTACTTGGCGCTGCCAGCCCTGCTGCTCCAACTGCAGGCGGATCACTTCGCCAGACACATGGTGCTTACGGAACAGATCGCTGCCATCACCGGTTTCCATCAGTTCGATAAACCGCAGTTGGATTGGCCGATCCTTGATCCAGTTAAGGAAGCTGCCCAGTTGCTGGTGATTGACATCACGCATCAGCACCGCATTCACCTTCACCTTGCTGTAACCGGCGGTAAAGGCGGCATCGATGCCCTCCATCACCTGACGGAATTTGTCCTGGCCGGTGATGGCATGAAACTGGCGTGCGTCAAGGCTGTCTACGCTGACGTTAATTGCCGTGAGGCCCGCATCGCGCCAGCTGGCCACATCACGCGCCAGACGGTAGCCGTTGGTAGTCACGGCCAGAGTACGGATCGCCGGGTTTTCGCGCACGGCGGCAATGATTTCGGTAAAATCGCGGCGTAAAGAAGGCTCACCGCCGGTCAGGCGTACCTTTTCGGTACCCAGCTCGGCAAAGGCACGGCTGACACGCCGAATTTCATCCAGAGAGAGGAAGGTCTTGGGACTGCCGCTCGGTTTATAGCCATCCGGCAGACAGTAGGTGCAACGAAAGTTACACACGTCGGTGATCGATAGACGCAAATAATAGAATTTGCGCTCAAAAGCATCAATGAGTTGCGGCACCTGTAACACCTTCCAAATACGGGAGATGCGAGCGTTTCCACTCTGCACCCTGGTGGCTGACATCGCCACGGCCAGGATACCCTATTGCTCCAAAGAACAACGTAGGTACCAAGGCTAGGAGTTTTGATCCCATCCCCGCTACCTCAAGTAGCCGGAACGAAACCGTGGTTTTCCAGATAATTCTAGCGCTAAACAACCGCGATAGCCAATGTGGATTTACGCTATATAATTGTGTATACAACGATTTTTCACCACCTCAAGTCTGGATAACCATAATAAACAACCGTTACGCCAACGAATTGACCAGAATCACGCAAATCACACTCTTTATCGCGTTTTTGTGCCAAATCCGCTACTTTAAGCGGGCAGTCTACCTACCCAGAGTTAAGGAATTTTATGCGCAACCGTACCCTGGCCGATCTTGATCGCGTCTTGGCATTAGGTGGTGGTCATGGTCTTGGCCGTGTGATGTCTTCGCTGTCGTCGTTGGGTTCTCGCCTGACCGGCATTGTCACCACTACCGATAACGGCGGTTCTACCGGCCGTATCCGCCGTTCTGAAGGCGGTATTGCCTGGGGTGACACCCGTAATTGCCTCAATCAGCTGATTACCGAGCCTAGCGTCGCCTCGGCGATGTTTGAATACCGTTTTAGCGGCAACGGGGAACTGGCGGGGCATAACCTGGGGAATCTGATGCTGAAAGCCTTGGATCACCTGAGCGTGCGCCCGCTGGAGGCGATCAATCTGGTTCGTAGTCTGCTAAAGATCGACGCGGCGCTGATCCCGATGTCGGAACAGCCGGTCGATCTGATGGCCCACGATCATGAAGGGCACCAGGTCTACGGTGAAGTCAATATCGATCAACTGAGGATCATGCCGCAAGAGCTGATGCTCTCCCCGCCGGTACACGCCACCCGCGAAGCGGTTGAGGCAATCGCGCAGGCCGATCTGATCCTGATCGGGCCAGGCAGTTTTCTTACCAGCCTGATGCCACTGTTGCTGCTTGGGGATCTGACTCAGGCCCTGCGCCGCAGTAGCGCCAATATGGTGTATATCGGTAACCTGGGCCGCGAGTTGAGCGTCGCCGCAGCCGCATTGACGCTGCAAGACAAACTGGCGCTGATGGAAGAGAAGATCGGCCGTAAAATGATTGACGCCGTGATCGTTGGCCCGGCGGTGGATACCAGCGCCATGCAGGATCGCATTGTGGTGCAACAACCGCTGGAAGCCAGCGATATCCCGTATCGCCACGATCGCCAACTATTACGCCAGGCGCTGGATACCGCGTTAGTGCAGCTAGCTAGCCGCGGTTAATCTTGACCCCGGAGCCAAGGATTATCGCTAACGCTGTCGATGTAGAGATCTTCCACCTGCTTGCGTGCCCACGGGGTGCGGCGCAAGAACTTGAGGCTGGATTTGATGCTCGGATCGCTGCTGAAGCAGTTGATGCGAATACGCTCTGCCAGCCCGTTCCAGCCATATTGGGCTACCAGCTTGTTCAGCAGTTGCTCCAGCGTAATGCCGTGTAACGGGTCTTTGGATGGGGTTGCGGTCATGGCGGCTACTCGTCTCAATACTTGGGGCGCACACCTTAATCAGCAAATGGGCGTACGGCAAGAAAATTTACCGGGGCGTGCATACCACACCCCTTGGGTTCATTATGATAGCGCGATAAATTGCTCGCGCAGCTGGTGGATTTCATCACGCACCGCAGCGGCCTGCTCGAACTCCAGATTCTGTGCATGAGAATACATCTGTGCCTCCAACGCCTGGATTTTTTGCTCCAGCGCTTTGGGGGTGAGCAGTTGGTATTGCGCCGCACTCTCTGCCGCTTTGCCCTTCCCTTTGTGCTTGCCACGGCTGCTTGGTTGCCCAAGCTGTAGAATATCCGAAACCTTCTTGTTCAGGCCCTGAGGCACGATACCGTTGGCTTCGTTATGCGCCTGTTGCTTGGCGCGGCGGCGTTCCGTTTCGCCTATCGCCTTGGCCATGGAATCGGTGATCCTGTCGCCATACAGGATCGCCTTGCCGTTGAGGTTACGCGCCGCTCGGCCAATGGTTTGGATCAGTGAGCGCTCAGAACGCAGGAAGCCTTCTTTGTCTGCGTCCAGGATCGCCACCAGCGACACCTCAGGCATATCCAAACCTTCCCTTAACAGGTTGATGCCCACCAACACGTCAAACTCGCCAAGGCGCAAATCACGGATGATTTCGACACGTTCTACCGTATCGATGTCCGAGTGCAGATAACGCACCCGCTCACCGTGCTCTTCCAGGTATTCCGTCAAGTCTTCTGCCATGCGCTTGGTCAGTGTGGTGACCAGTACGCGCTCGTTGATGGCAACGCGCTTGCGGATCTCGGAAAGCAGATCGTCCACCTGAGTAGTCACCGGGCGCACTTCGACGATCGGATCCAGCAGGCCGGTTGGGCGCACCACCTGATCGATAATATCGCTGCCGGATTTCTCCAGCTCGTATTTGCCCGGCGTGGCGGACACATAGATTGTCTGCGGTGCCGCAGCGGCAAACTCTTCAAAACGCATCGGCCGGTTATCCAGCGCCGAAGGCAGACGGAAACCGTACTCTACCAGCGTCTCTTTACGTGAGCGGTCGCCTTTGAACATGCCGCCGATCTGCGGGATGGTGACGTGGGATTCATCCACCACCAGCAATCCGTCTGCAGGCAGGTAGTCGAACAGGGTTGGCGGTGGTTCACCCTCACCGCGCCCGGAAAGATAGCGTGAGTAGTTCTCGATACCGGAGCAGTAACCCAACTCGTTCATCATCTCCAGATCGAACTGGGTACGCTGCGTCAGCCGCTGTTCTTCCAACAGCTTGTTGTTTTCCAGCAGCACTTTGCGCCGCTGAGCCAGTTCCACCTTGATCTCCTCCATTGCCTGCACGATACGTTCGCGCGGGGTGACGTAGTGAGATTTGGGATAGATGGTAAAACGTGGCACCACCTGCTCAATCTGGCCGGTTAGCGGATCGAACAGCGACAGGCGTTCAACCTCTTCGTCGAACAGCTCAACGCGCAGCGCCAGCTCGTCCGATTCCGCCGGGAAAATGTCGATCACTTCGCCACGCACGCGGAAGGTGGCACGCTGGAAGGCCTGATCGTTACGGGTATATTGCAGCTCGGCCAGACGGCGCAGGATCGAACGCTGGTCGATGATCATGCCCTTGGTCAGGTGCAGCATCATTTTCAGGTACAGATCCGGATCGCCCAGACCGTAGATCGCGGAAACCGAAGCCACTACTATCACATCGCGCCGCTCAAGCAGCGCTTTGGTGGCCGACAGGCGCATCTGCTCGATATGTTCGTTGACCGAGGCATCTTTCTCGATAAAGGTATCGGAGCTTGGCACATAGGCTTCTGGCTGGTAGTAATCGTAGTAGGAGACAAAATATTCTACCGCATTCTCGGGAAAGAACTCTTTCATCTCGCCATACAGCTGCGCCGCCAGGGTTTTGTTAGGCGCCAGCACCATGGTGGGCCGGTTGAGATCGGCGATCACATTGGCGATGGTAAAGGTTTTACCCGAGCCGGTAACCCCCAGCAGCGTTTGATGCGCCAGGCCGTCTTTCAGGCCCTCTTCCAGCTTTTGGATGGCTTGCGGCTGATCGCCGGCCGGTTTGAATTCGGAATGCAGTTTGAATTTTTTGCTCATATCTCCATCATCTTTCAGGTTTGCGGCCAGACGGTAGCGGGCTAATTATGGAAAGACCGGAAGATTTCCGCCAGTACACATGATACTGGATATAAAACCAGCTTCAAGCTGATTTACGCTATACCCGTCCGTTAACGGGGCACGAGCGCACCGACAAGGTGACAATACTATGGCATTTTTATTGTCAATCACCTGTTATCCCCAGATTGCGTCACGAATTAACTTTTGGCTGACATTGTGCTGAAAAACCACCCATCTGCACGTTAACGATATCCGTTGGCTTGATTTTAATTAACTTATTGATATTAAGTATTTTTAATAAAAAGACGAGAATGCGGACAACCTGCACACAACCCGCGCCCGCTCTCTGTTCACACCGCTTTTCTAAGTATAATGCACAAGGTTATCCACAGGAATAGTGGATAACTCTCACTACCCCATGGGGGGCGGGAGTTGCGGAAAGAACAGTTTTCCCAATGAAACGTCAGCGGAGCCGGTTTTTTAGTTATTTTTTTACAATAATTCTGCTTTGGTTATGCCGATTAATGCTAAAAGCCGTGATAACGAAAACGCTCTTTTAGCTATTTTGCTTTACAAGGGTTGCAAGTTGCGGCAACGACCTTTATTACCTGCACCAACAGCTTGCCCTGCCGCACGGTAACGGTGCAAAAAACGCCCAAGTTAACTTTATTGCCCTGATAAAGCCCCCTACGCACTAGGCCTAAATCAGTTAACAAAACAATAACAAACTCCTTTTTTGTTGCGCAACGCCTGCTGGCCTGGGAATTGCATTCCTTGTTCGGGGGCGTTATCTGCGTGAAGAACCGGCAAATCTGGTTAAAACCGGCCGGAGCCAACTCGGCTATCTTCGGCGAAAAAGCACATTGCATATCCAAAAGCCCCCCTAGAGCCGCAAAACGACCGGTAGCGGCCATTTTCCAATTTTTTAGCCTGAGCCTCGATTAGAGTAATCAGCACAGCATTTGCCACACCCGGGAGAGACACCGCTTGCTGCGGTCAACGTTATCCATACGTGAATATCGGTCTTGGAGGAGATGCCAAATGTTAAGCTTACGGGCGGTAAACCAATATTATGGGCAACAGCATACGCTGTGGGATGTCAGCCTTGAATTGCCTCGTGGGCAATGTACCTTGTTGCTTGGCCGCAATGGGGTGGGTAAAACCACGCTGATCAATTGCATCATGGGACACCTGCCGATCGTCAGCGGCAGTATTACCTGGCAGCTGGCAGATGAGCCACCACAGAACCTGCTACCCCAGCCGGTAGAAAACCGGGCGTTACTGGGCATTGGTTACGTGCCACAAGGGCGGCAAATATTTTCCCAGCTGAGCGTAGAAGAGAACCTGCAAGTGGCCCTGCTAGCCGGGCGTGACAAGGCACGCCGTATTCCCCCCATCATTTACAGCCTGTTCCCACGGTTGCAGGCGATGCGCATGCACCGGGCGGGCGATCTGTGCCAAAGTGAGCAACAGCAGTTGGCGATAGGCCGTGCATTGGTGCTGGAACCGGAACTGCTGATCCTCGATGAGCCAACCGCCGGGATGTCGCCTTCACTGGCGACGGGGATCGGCCAGATGCTGCGTAAGATGAATCAGGAGTTGGGGATGACCATTTTGCTGGTTGAGCACCAACTCCCTTTTGCCCGTCATCTGGCAGACCGCTTCTGTCTGATGGATAAAGGCCGTAACGTGGCCAATGGCACGCTGGGGCAGTTGGATGAGGGATTGATTGATACCTATCTGACGGTGTGAATCTGGCCCTTCCGTGGGCCATCAGGTCAAGGGTTCAGTCTGGTTAAATCGAGGTACTGCCCCAATGCCTGCTGCTCAACCTGTGGTAAATGCGGGATCTCACCCAATAGGGGCGCGGGCAATAGGCGGCTAAGGGTAGCAAGGTACTCTTGATGGCGTTTTCCTGGCGCGGTAACGTCATTGGCGATCCAGCCTGCCATAGTCAGGCCTGACTGTTGGATCGCCAGCGCAGTCAACAGAGCATGATTGATGCAGCCCAGCTTAATGCCTACTACCAGGATCACCGGCAGTTGCTCCTGCTGTACCCAGTCGGCAAAGGTGTCATGCTCAGAAAGCGGGGTGAACCAACCGCCTGCCCCCTCCACCAACAGCCAATCTGCTTGCTGTTCAAGATGGCGTAAACCGGCGGAAAGCCGCGCCAACGAGATAGGTCGCCCTTCGGCCTGGCTGACAATATGCGGCGAGGTCGGTTCGGCAAAGGTGTAAGGGTTCACTACGGCGTAATCCAGCGCTACGCTGCTGTTTCTCTGCAACGCCAACGCATCGCCGTTACGTAACCCTTTATCGGTCATCTCACTACCTGACGCTACCGGTTTATAGCCAGCACATACCCATCCTGCCGCACAGGCGGCCTGTAGCAGGGCACTACTGGCCACGGTTTTGCCCACTTCGGTGTCAGTTCCGGTAACGAACCAGCGCTTAATCACGATAAATCACTCCATAAACCAGATGATAACTGAGAGGAAACTGCCCATCCCGACAAGGGTAGGCTGCCTGCAACGCGGCTAGCCGCTGGCGGGAAAGCAGGCCGGTTTCACGCCCTTGATGCAGGTGAGTCGCGCCTATGCCCTTTAGCGATCGCATCAGCGTCATCACGTCGGGATAACTGAGCGTTTGCCAATCGACCGTAAGCTGGTGCCGATAGGGATGACAGGCGGCGGCGATGTTAGCTGGCGGCAGGAAGTCATTAACATGACGCTCGCCATCCACCTGCTGCCAGGCGTCACCTAACTCGTGCAAAGCCCCTTGAGCCAAAGTAGAAAACAGGATCAGTCCACCGGGCCGCGTCACCCGATACAACTCAGCCAGCGCCAGAGGCAGATCGCTGCACCACTGCACCACCAGGCTGCTAAAACAGATATCCACCGAGGCGGTCGGCAAAGGGATGTGCTCGATATCCCCCAACAGATAGCGATCCGCCGCTTGCTGCTGACGGGCAAATGCCAGCATGCCTGGTGCCAGATCCAGCGCGCTGACCTGCTTACCCAGCTCACGCCAACGACGGCTAAAATAGCCCGTGCCGCACCCGGCATCCAATACCTGTTGGCCAGGATGAGACAGCCCCATCCCCAGTAAGCGTTCACCAACCTCCCGTTGCAGCACCGCTGCGGTATCGTAGCTCGCCGCTGCCCGGCTGAAGGCCGCCGCCACCGCCTGCTTGTTCACTGTCTCAATGGCAGACGTCATGCAATACCTCCAGCAAGCGATCGATATCCTGTGGCTGGTGTGCCGCAGTGAGCGTAATGCGTAACCGCGCCCCCCCTGGTGGCACCGTCGGCGGACGGATGGCGCTGACCCACAATCCCTGCTCTCGCAGGCGCTGCGCCAAATCCAGCGCCCGTTGGTTATCCCCCACCAACAACGGTTGGATAGCGGTATCCGATGCGCTTAACGTTAACGGCAGACTCGCTACTCCAGCACGAAAATACTGGATGCGTTTTTGCAACTGCTCACGTAGCTCATCCCCTTGCTGAATACAGCCTAACGCCGCCTGCAAGGCACAGGCTTGGGCTGGCGGCATCGCGGTGCTGTAAATCAGATGGCGAGCGAATTGCAGCAAATATTCAGCCAATGGTTCATCGCAAAGGATCGCCGCGCCGCTGACACCGAATGCCTTGCCAAAGGTCACGACCAGCATCTCCGGGCGCACCCCTTGCTGCCAACAACTGCCGCGCCCTTGATCGCCACGCACACCAATACCGTGTGCATCATCTACCATCAGCCAGGCACCTGCCTGCTGCGTCAACCGATGTAGTTCGGCCAGCGGTGCGCTATCGCCGTCCATGCTGAACACCCCTTCGGTGATCGCTAACTGTTGGCCTGCACACGCTTTCTGCAGCAAGGTAGCTAATGCCTGGGGCTGGTTATGCCGAAAGCGCCGCAGTTGTGCCGGTGAGTGAGTGGCCGCTTCCAATATAGAGGCGTGGCTAAGCTTATCCGCCAGAATGCGATCGTCGGCCTGCATCAGGGCGGCCAACAATGCCTGATTAGCCGCATAGCCGGAGATAAACAGCAACGCACGCGGGTAGCCGAGCCACTCTGCCAGTTGCTGCTCCAGCTCATGATGAGCATGGCAAAAACCGGTAACGTGGCCAGAACCGCCGCTGCCAACACCGAAGCGCTGCGCCCCCTGCTGCCAGGCGGTGATCACCTCAGGATGTTGGCTCAGGCCCAGATAGTCGTTGCCGGAAAAATTCACATAGCGCTGGCCGTCGAGTTGCAGATACCGGCCATTACCACCTTGATTCACCTGCCGCTGACGATAAGCAGCGGCCCCGCGCCGCTCCTCCAACGCCTGTTCGATCCGTTGCTGCCAGCCCATTACAGCGCCGCGTTGTAGAATTCAACGGTATCGGCGTGCAACAACTGCTCGGTCAGCACTTGCTGCTGTTGATTGTCACCCTGTTCGGTGGCGGTTTGCTGCGGATTCAGGCCCAGCTTGCGGAACAGTTGCAGATCCTTATCCTCTTCCGGGTTGGGTGTAGTCAGCAATTTACAGCCATAGAAGATGGAGTTGGCACCGGCCATAAAGCACATCGCCTGAGTCTGCTCACTCATCTGTTCACGGCCTGCCGACAAGCGGACATAGGACGTTGGCATCATGATGCGGGCAATGGCAATGGTGCGGATGAAGTCGAACGGATCGACGTCCTCATTATCGGCCAGCGGCGTGCCTTTCACCTTCACCAGCATATTGATCGGCACGCTCTCCGGCGGCTTGGGCAGATTGGCCAGTTGCACCAGCAGTCCAGCGCGGTCACGCACCGTTTCGCCTAACCCGACAATCCCACCAGAGCAAACTTTGATCCCAGCGTTACGCACCTTATCCAAGGTATCCAGGCGCTCCTGATAGCTGCGGGTGGTGATGATGTTGCCGTAGAATTCCGGCGAGGTGTCCAGGTTATGGTTGTAATAATCCAGCCCCGCTTCGGCCAGCCGTTCTGCCTGTGCGCCATCCAGCGTGCCCAGCGTCATGCAGGTTTCCATCCCCATCGCTTTGACGCCCTGCACCATCTGTTGCAAATAAGGCATATCGCGCTCATGTGGGTTTTTCCAGGCAGCCCCCATACAGAAACGGCTCGAACCAGCCGCTTTGGCCTTGCGCGCCGACTCCAGCACCTGTTCCACCTGCATCAGCCGTTCGGATTCCAAGCCGGTTTTATAGCGCGAACTTTGCGGACAGTACTTACAGTCTTCCGGGCAGGCACCGGTTTTGATCGACAGCAACGTGCTAACCTGCACCTGCTGCGGATCAAAATGTTGGCGGTGAACGGTTTGTGCTTCGAACAGCAGTTCGAGTAAGGGTTTATCAAACAGGGCCTGGGCTTGCCCTACTGTCCAGTGAATGCGATCGGCCATTTACGGCGTCTCCAAAAGGGAAAAAAGTGTCGTCAGTGTAGAGTTTGCGATTATACTGTCAACCATTCTATTAAAATTTGGTTTACAGTTAATGTCTGTTTCTCCCTGCGATATTGAATTCGATCGACGCCATATCTGGCACCCTTACACCTCCATGACTCAGCCCTTGCCTTGCTATCCGGTGGTGTCCGCCAGCGGCGTCGAGCTGCAACTGGACGATGGCCGCCTGCTGGTGGATGGCATGTCTTCCTGGTGGGCGGCGATCCACGGTTACAATCATCCGCAACTGAATCAAGCAGCCGTGCAACAGTTGGAGAAAATGTCGCACGTGATGTTCGGCGGCATCACTCATCCCGCCGCTATCGAACTGTGCCGCAAGCTGGTGGCAATGACACCGGAAGCCTTGCAGTGCGTATTCCTGGCTGATTCTGGTTCGGTAGCGGTCGAGGTGGCATTAAAGATGGCGCTGCAATATTGGCAAGCCCGTGGCGAACGGCGGCAGCGTATTCTGACCTTACGCCACGGCTATCATGGCGATACCTTTGGCGCGATGTCGGTCTGCGATCCAGACAACTCCATGCACAGTCTGTATCAGGGCTATTTGGCCACACACCTGTTTGCCACTGCGCCTCAGTGCCGCTTTGACCAGCCTTGGGACGAACAGGACATTGCGCCGTTTGCCGATTTACTGGAGCAGCACGCCGGGGAAATAGCCGCCGTGATCCTGGAGCCGGTGGTGCAAGGAGCCGGTGGGATGCGTATCTATCATCCAACCTATCTGCAACGCGTGCGGGAGCTGTGCGATCGCCACCAGATCCTGCTGATTGCCGACGAGATCGCCACCGGTTTTGGCCGCACCGGCAAACTGTTTGCCTGTGAACATGCCGACGTAGTGCCGGATATTCTTTGCCTGGGCAAAGCGCTGACCGGTGGCTATATGACCCTTTCCGCCACCCTGACCACACGCCAAATAGCAGAAACGATCAGTAACGGGGCCGCAGGCTGCTTTATGCATGGGCCAACCTTTATGGGCAACCCGTTGGCCTGTGCCGTCGCCTGCGCCAGCCTGAGCTTGTTGGAGGAAAATCACTGGCAACATCAGGTCGCCGCCATTGAAACACAGCTTAAACAGCAGCTCTTACCACTGATGTCATCACCCAAGGTGGCCGATGTGCGGGTACTTGGGGCGATTGGCGTGGTGGAAATGCATCAGCCGGTGGATGTGGCGTTGCTGCAACGAGGATTTGTCGAACGCGGCGTGTGGATCCGGCCCTTCGGTAAACTGATCTACCTGATGCCGCCTTATATCATTACGCCAGGGCAGCTCACCCGGCTGACTGCGGCTATCGCCGCTGCGGTGGAGTAACGGTTTTCAGGTTGTATTGTGGCGGTAAACCGATCTAGCTTAGGGGTTCGGTATTTTAGACAACTGGGAGTCATTATGGCTTTTCGCTTGCACAGCAACGATTTGCAAGACGGCGCAAAAATGCCTGAGCGGCAGGTATTTAACGGCATGGGCTACCACGGGGATAACCTCTCCCCTCATCTGGCCTGGGAAGATGCACCTGCAGGCACCAAGAGCTTTGCCATCACGGTTTACGATCCCGATGCCCCTACCGGCTCCGGCTGGTGGCACTGGGTGGTCGCCAATATCCCGGCAAACGTGCATGAACTGCCGCAAGGTGCAGGTTCCGACAAACCAGGGCTACCGGCAGGCTCAGTACAAACCCGGACCGATTTCGGAAAAGCCGGTTACGGTGGCGCGGCTCCGCCGCAGGGTGAAAGTCATCGTTATCAGTTCACCGTGCATGCGTTGGACGTAGAAAGCATTCCAGTGGATGCAGAGGCGAGCGGCGCAATGGTCGGTTTTAACATCCATTTCCATAGCCTTGGCAAAGCGACGCTATCTGTAAAATACAGCTGAGAAACGTTGATGGGCGCAGCATACAGCGCCATGTTCGCGGTTTCAGGGGCGAAGTACTTCGCCCCGATTTTTAACCCATTATTTTGCCAGCACGCTCACCCACATTGGGCCTTTGCCGACCGGGTAACGCGCCAAGTCCGTCAGTTCACCGCTGTTCTGGTCAATCTGATACACACCGATATGGCCAGATTTCTGCCCTGCCGCAATCACGAAGCGACCACTGTGATCGATGTTGAAACCGCGTGGCTGCTCTTCTGTGGCATGGTGGCCTACCACCGCAATCTTGCCGCCGTCTTCCGAGACGCTGAATACGGTCAGGATGCTGGCGGTGCGATCGCTGGTATACAGGAAACGGCCGTTTGGCGTGAGGTGGATATCCGCCGCCCAACGCGTGCCGGTGAAATCGGCAGGCATCATGTCCAGGCTTTGCACCAGCGTATATTTGCCACCGTTGGCTTCGATGGCGAACACGTCCACCGTGCCATCCAGTTCATTGACGCAGTAAGCGAATTTATCGTTGCCATGGAATGCCATATGGCGAGGGCCTGCTCCGCTTGCCGTTGCGACGGCCTCTTGGCCGTGTGGCGTCAGTTGGCCCTGCTGGCTCAGATTGAACAGGCGGATGCGGTCCTCTTTCAGGCACGGCACCAGCAGCAATTGATTGGTCGGGTCAATATTGGCCGAATGCGGCGCGGTCAGGCCATCGATCTGCTGGGTAGGCGCAAGCACCACACCATCATGGCCAATCGGGCTGATGCTGGCACAGTTGCCGCTGTAAGAGGCGGAGAACAGATAACGGCCCTGCAAATCGGTGGAAATATGGGTTGGGCTGCCTGGTAGCGGTGCCATCCCTGCCTCATGCAATGTGCCATCTTCCGCGATACGGTAGCTGACAATGCCAAACGCCGGACGTACCCCAACATACAGATGAGTCTTGTCCGGGTGGATCGCCATCGGCTGTACCTGCCCCGCGACCTCGACCGTTTGCAGCAGCGCCAGTGCGCCCTTGTCGTCTAACTGCCACACGTGGATCTGCTGGCTCTCCGGGCTGGCGACATAAACGATTTGCTTCATTTGCTCTCCTTAATGAGAAAGGGTAACCGGTTTCAGTTTGTTCTAGCTTACGCGACATTTGTGACATGGCAACCCTGGCAGGTTACGCAGTTTTATCGAACGGTTATCCGGTGTACCATCGCGGTAATTTTCTTGCTAACTATAATGAGACCGCTATGAGCTACCGTGTTATTGCCCTCGATTTAGACGGCACTTTGCTAGACAACCAAAAACGTATCTTACCGCAATCGCTGGCCGCACTGGAGGAAGCCCGTGCCGCCGGGGTGAAAGTCGTGGTGGTCACCGGCCGCCATCACGTGGCTATCCATCCGTTTTATCAGGCACTGCAAATCGATACGCCAGCCATTTGTTGTAACGGCACCTATCTGTACGACTTCCAGCAGAAAAAGGTACTGGCTTCCGATCCGCTGGCAAAAGAGCAGGCCAAGCAGGTACTGCAACTGCTCAAGCAAAACGATATTCACGGCCTGATGTATGTTGACGACGCCATGCTGTATCAGGAAACAAGCGGTCATGTGATCCGTTCGCTGGCCTGGTCAGAGACTTTGCCGGTAGCCCAGCGCCCAACGTTGTTGCAGGTCAACAGCCTGATGCAGGCGGCGGATGAAGCGCAGGCTATCTGGAAGTTTGCCACGTCACATAGCGATCTCCCAGCGCTGCGCAGCTTTGCCGAAATGGTAGAAAAAGAGCTGGGCCTGGCCTGTGAATGGTCCTGGCACGATCAGGTGGACATTGCCAAAGGCGGCAACAGCAAGGGCAAACGTCTGCAGCAGTGGGTGGAGTCACAGGGGTTGAGCATGGATCAGGTGGTCGCCTTTGGTGACAACTACAACGACCTGAGCATGCTTGAGGCCGTTGGGCTGGGCGTTGCCATGGGTAATGCCGATAATGCCATCAAGGAACGAGCGGATCTGGTGATTGCCGACCATCTGCAGCCGGGTATTGCCGAGGTTATCCGTTCTCGCGTGTTGAATTAAGCAATTTTGCCCCTCATCCTTTGGTTTTTTAGCGAGAGGGGCTAAACGTGCTGCAAATTGGATAAATAGCTGCACGTAAAGTTGCAACAGGTAGGGAGCATACAGAACACCGACACGCCGTAAACCCATCCCTGGGGGCTCGAATCGCGCATCCATGCGCTCAACAGTCAGTTAACCTGTATGCTCCCCACCTGACTCAAGCATTAGTGACGCGGTATAGAAGGTGCTGTTATTTAGCGTCATAACAACCTAACCACAACTCACTCAGGGTGAGGATAAATTTCGCTCAAACCGAACGATTCTTTCTGCTAGTTGCTCTCGCGGCTGATCGACACGCTCTTGACCTGTGCATACAGCCACTGACCGGGCCTGATAGCCAGATCGTCACGTGCCCATGGGGTGATCCGCGCCCAAAGGATGTTTTCCCCAACCATCAGCTTCACTTCAACCTGCCCTGCCACATCCAGACACTCCACCACCTTGGCGGGCAGAATATTGCGGATGCTGCTGTTGGCTGGCGGTTGCAGCACTAAGGAAACGTCGGCGGCGTTGATACGAATACGCATTTGGCTGCCCACCGGCGCTTCAATACCGCCGACCCACAGCCGCTGATCGCCCAGTGCCAACGCGGTCATGGCATAACGCGGATGATGCTCAATCACGCTAACGCTCAACACGCTACTCTGATCTTCACGCTGTAGCCAAGGCCGCAACGCGCTGCTGGCCCAAACCTCTTCCAGCCCGCCATACGCCCGCACCTGGCCGTTATCCAGCACCATCACCTGCTCTGCCAGGCGCAAGATCTCGTCCATACTGTGGCTGACATAAAGGATGGGGATGTTGACGTCCTGCGCTAGCCGCTCCAGATACGGCAACAGCTCACGCTTGCGCGGCATATCAAGCGAGGCCAGCGGTTCATCCATTAGCAACAGTTCCGGCGCGGTTAGCAACGCCCGGCCAATCGCGACGCGTTGTTTCTCACCGCCTGAGAGGGTCAAAGGCAAGCGATTCAGCAACGGCGCAATCCCTAATAGCTCAACAATGCTGTCAAACTGGCCACGCATACTGGCCGCCATACCGTATTGCAGGTTGCCGCGCACGCGATAATGCGGGAACAGGCGCGCATCCTGGAAAACATAGCCAACCCGGCGTTTTTCCGGTGGCAAACAGACACCGCTGGCGGTATCCACCAGCGTTCGGCCATTAAGGACAATCCGCCCCTGCTGCACCAGCGTCAGGCCACCAATGGCATTGATCAATGAGGTTTTACCTGCCCCGGAAAGCCCGAAGATCGCGGTGATCCCCTGAGCCGGCAAATTTGCCTGCACGTTGAGATTGAGATCGCCAAGCTGTTGGGAGAAATCCAGTTCTAACATCTATAAGCCCATACGCTTGCGGCCCCAGCGGGCCAGCCATTCGGAAACCATCAGGGCAGCCAGTGCCAACACGATGGCAATCACGCACAAACGCGCTGCCGCCGCCTCGGCCCCTGGCGTTTCGATCAGGGTGTACATTGCCAGCGGGATGGTACGGGTTTCACCAGGGATATTGGAGACAAAGGTGATGGTGGCGCCAAACTCGCCCAAAGAGCGGGCAAAGGCCAACACCACACCAACGATCACGCCGGGCAGCGAAAGCGGTAAGGTGATGGTGAAAAATACCCGCCACGGATTGGCGCCCAGGGTGCGGGCCGCCTGTTCCAAACGGGTATCCACCGCTTCCAGCGACATACGGATAGCACGCACCATCAGCGGGAAGGCCACCACCGCCGAAGCCAAGGCGGCACCACGCCAGCTGAAACTGAAGCTGAAGCTGAAACCAAACCAGTTGTACAGCCATTCGCCGATAAAGCCGCGCCGCCCCATGGCGATCAGCAGCAGATAGCCCACCACCACCGGTGGCAGGACTAACGGCAGATGAATAATGCTATCCAACAACGATTTACCGGGGAAATTGCAGCGCACCAGGATCCAGGCCATCAAAATACCCAGCGGCAAACTACAGATCACCGCCAGGCTGGAGACTTTCAGGCTCAGTTCAACCGCCTGCCATTCATACTCACTTAACATCATTTACGCGGGGTGAATCCATAATGTTCGAAAATCGCCGCGGCTTGCGGGCTTTTCAGATAATCGTAGAAAGCCGTCACGGCTGGCGTCTGGTGATCTTTAACGATAGCCATTGGATATTCAACCGGCTTGTGGCTGTCTTCCGGGAAGATGGCGATCACTTTGACCTTATCGCTGGCCACGGCGTCGGAGCCGTAAACGATACCCAGGGGGGCTTCTTCACGCTCAACCATGGCCATGGCGCTGCGCACGTTATTAGCCCGCGCCAGCTGAGGTTCCAGCGTGGTCCATGCCCCCAGGTTCTGCAACGCTTCTTTGGCGTAGATGCCCGCAGGGACATGATCCGGATCGCCTACGGACAGGCGGCCACCGTTGAGCAATTTGGCCCAGTCGGTTTGCTTGTTGATCGTGATTTTATCTTGTTTGGCCGATTTGGCAGCGATCAGCACCAGTTCGTTACCTAACAGGGTATAACGGGTGTCTTTCACCATCTGCTGCTTATCGATGGCGTAATCCATCCATTGCTGATCGGCAGAGATAAACATATCCGCAGGTGCCCCTTGCTCAATCTGGCGTGCCAGCGTTGAGGAGGAAGCAAAAGAGGAGACGACTTCGACGTCTTTGCCTTTCTGGTATTCAGTGGCGATATCTTGTAAGGCGTTGGTCAGCGAGGCCGCGGCAAACACGGTGATTTTCTCCGCCGCAGAAACCTGTGCCACCAGCCCGCAAGCCAATGCCACACCGCCAACCCAGTTAATCCATTGCTGTTTCATTGTTTTCTCCGCAAGTTAACTATCATCACATCGCTATGTAAAAAATAATATAACGCAGCGAGAACGATTGTCATGCGGTTTATCGGCAAAGCGGGAGATAACTTGAGAAATACCCGCCAAGATAGCTCGGCGGGCATTTGGGAGGGGGATTAGCTGCGGTTTTCTTTAGGATGGCCAACTTTAGAGAAGATGTTAAACACCTCGCCCAAGCCATAAATCAGGCCTAAAATAATGGCCATCACTACCGGCACCATTACCACGGCAAACAACAGACTTTTCAATAATTCTAACATGGTCGCCTCACTTAACTGCTTTAAACCGGCTGCGTCAGGCTTCACTGTAAACCAAAACGCAGGCGAAAACGCGGTTATTTTACCGGCTGTGGGAAATTTGTAACCGGCTAAACGTGCTCAGTTGGCGCTTTGCTGCAAATCGGTGACAATAGCCAGACTTACAGCCTTATAAGGACCCATCATGCAGGCCGAGATCCTCCTTACCTTAAAGCTGCAACAGAAGCTGTTCGCAGACCCACGCCGCATCGCACTGCTCAAGCAAGTGGTACATACCGGCTCGATCAGCCAGGGAGCCAAACTGGCGGGGATCAGCTACAAAAGCGCCTGGGATGCCATCAACGAGATGAATCAACTAGCCGAGCAAACGGTGGTCGAACGCGTTACCGGTGGCAAAGGCGGCGGCGGCGCACAGGTGACCCGTTATGGCTTGCGGCTGATCCAACTTTACGATCTGCTGGGCCAAATCCAGCAGAAGGCCTTTGACGTGTTACAGCAGGACAATCTGCCGTTGGATAGCCTATTGGCCGCCATCGCCCGTTTCTCGTTGCAAACCAGCGCCCGCAACCAGTTTTTCGGCACCGTGATTGAACGCGACCACCAGCAGGTCCAACAGCATATCAGCCTGCTGCTGGCCGACGGCCACACCCGCCTGACCGCTGCCGTCACTCAGCAAAGCGCCGACCGGCTACAGTTGACGCCGGGCAAAGAGGTATTGGCCCTGATTAAAGCGCCTTGGGTGAAGTTGAGCACCGATCCGGCTTCGACCGGCCTGGCCGATAACGCGTTGGCAGGTTCCGTTGCCAGTATCCAACCTGGCTGCGATCACAGCGAGGTGCTGGTGACGCTCAACGGTGGAGAAACACTGTGCGCCACCGTCAGCAACCAGGAACTTGCACAGTTGAAACTGAGCGTCGGCACGCCGATACACGCCTTGTTCAACGCCGATCGGGTGATTGTCGCGACGTTGTGTTAAACGCAACGTCACGTTGCAGTATTGCCGATTGACATCTTTTCCGCTTGCGCCTATTTCTAAAGCGAAACATTGCAGAATAGGGATTAGAAGATGTCGTCGTTGCACATTTCGCAAGGTTCATTTCGTTTAAGCGATACCCGCACGCTGGAGCTGGATCGGCTTGATATTCAGTCCGGCGATAGCTGGGCGTTCGTCGGGGCTAACGGCAGCGGAAAATCCGCGCTGGCCCGGGCGCTGGCCGGTGGGCTGACGTTGCTGAAAGGCGAACGCCACAGTGATTTTCGCCACGTAGTACGGCTCTCCTTTGAGCAGTTGCAAAAGCTGGTCAGCGATGAATGGCAGCGCAACAATACCGACCTGCTCAGCGCGGACGAAGACGACACTGGCCGCACCACGGCGGAAATCATTCAGGAAGAGCACAAAGATCCCGCTCGCTGCGCACAGTTGGCAGAGCAGTTTGGCATCACGCCCCTGCTTACGCGCCGTTTCAAATATCTCTCTACCGGTGAGACCCGCAAAACCCTGCTGTGTCGCGCTCTGATGGCCCAACCCGATTTATTGATCCTCGATGAGCCGTTCGACGGGCTGGACGTCAATTCACGCGCTCAGCTCGCCACCCTGCTTGGCAAACTTTCACAGCAGGGTTATACCGTGGTCCTGGTGCTCAACCGGTTTGATGAAATCCCAGGTTTCATTGAGCAGGTCGGCGTGCTGGCCGATTGCACCCTCACCAGCCAGGGGGCACGGCAGCAGGTGATGGCCGACACGCTGGTCGCCCAACTGGCGCACAGTGAAAACCTCAACGGCTTGACGCTGCCAGAAACCGAAGATCCTACCCAGGTCATCAGGCTGCCGGACGATCGGCCACTGATCGTACTGCGTGATGGCGTAGTGAGCTACAACGATCGTCCCATTCTCAATCAACTCAGTTGGCAGGTTAATCCCGGTGAACACTGGCAGATCGTTGGCCCGAACGGGGCGGGAAAGTCCACCCTGCTCAGCCTGATCACCGGCGATCATCCGCAAGGTTACAGCAACGATCTGACGCTGTTTGGCCGCCGACGCGGCAGTGGGGAAACCATCTGGGATATCAAACGCCATATCGGCTACGTCAGTAGCAGCCTGCATCTGGACTACCGGGTCAGTTCCAGCGTGCGTAACGTGATCCTGTCAGGCTTCTTTGATTCGATCGGTATTTATCAGGCGGTTTCCGACCGTCAGCATCAGCTGACCTCGCAATGGCTGGCGCTGCTCGGGCTTGACGCTATGGGCGATGCCCCCTTCCATAGCCTGTCCTGGGGCCAGCAACGCCTGGCGCTGATCGCCCGGGCGTTAGTCAAACATCCGGCGCTGCTGATCCTTGATGAGCCACTGCAAGGCTTGGATCCGCTGAACCGCCAGTTGGTACGGCGCTTCGTGGATGTGCTGATACAACAAGGCTCGACTCAGTTGCTGTTTGTTTCACACCACGCAGAAGATGCACCACAATGCATCACCCACCGTTTCTCCTTCATCCCTGAAGGCGATGGCTACCGCTATCAGCAAGACGTCCTGGCTTAACATACTTCGGGGTGAGTGCTACAGCGCTCATCCTGGGGACATATCCGGCAACACTTCCTCCATAACGCATCGCATTTGGCCTTTTATCATAAAAGGGCACAGAGACGTTTTTTTGGAGAAGGTATGTCCGCCGCGCTGATTATTATTGACCTGATTGAAGATTTGGCTGGCCCTAAAGGGCGGGTGAATCACTGCCGCGAACAGATCGTAACGCGAGATGTGATCGCGCACGTCAATACTGCTGCGGCCTACGCGCGGGTGCGTAAAATCCCGGTGATTTGGTTGCGCACCGGTTTTGCCGACGAGTATGGCACGATTAACTACTGTCCCGACCTTTGCTAGCGCTAGCTTGTGCTACTATCCCAATTAGTGCTCGTTTAACCAGACATTAACACGCCGGATTTCCGGCATTGAGCGCCGTGTATCTATTTAAAGGGATAGCTATTATGTGGGGCGTACTTTCGGCTTCGTTGTTTTTTTTGCCATTTAATCGGCTGATTGCCTCGGTAGTATTGGCTGCCGCCGCTGCAATGGGGATTTACCACCATATCCTGACGCCCGTCAGCCTGGGGTATCTGGCGGTTATCGCTATCGCCATCTGGCTTCATCAGCACTATAGCCAGCAGCGCAGCATCACGCTGGTGCTGGAACTGTTTTTAGTCGCCAGCTCAATCGCCCTGTTTTACCACCTGATACCGGGCTTCAATAACCAATTGATGGTCGATCAGGACAAAGTGGGCCCGATGAGCTCACCGTATTCCATGTATTACAACTTCGATAAGGCACTGGTGCCCTTCCTACTATTAGCCTGCCTGCCAACGCTGTTTAACGCGGGCAAACCCGACAAGCAGGTAGGCGTCAGCGCCTGGCTGATCCTGGTGCTCGGCATACCTGCGGTGCTGCTGTTAGCGGTGGCGCTCGGTGGTCTGAAGATTGAGCTGCATCTGCCCTCCTGGATCCTGGCTTTCATTATGGCCAACCTGTTTTTTGTTTCGATGGCCGAAGAAGCACTGTTCCGTGGCTATTTGCAGCAGCGCCTGCGCCAGTGGCTGGGTGCCTATCCGGCACTGATTATCACTGCCCTGCTGTTTGGTGCCGCTCACTTTGCCGGTGGCACGTTGATGATGGCATTTGCCACGCTGGCGGGGGTGATTTATGGCCTGGCCTGGATGTGGAGCGGCCGCCTGTGGGTGCCCATTCTCTTCCACTTTGGGCTAAATCTGGTCCATTTGCTGTTCTTTACCTACCCGGCTTACCAATATTAGTCCCCCTCCAGGCTGGCAGATTTCTCTGCCAGCCTGCGCTGTGTAATCGCTACCACTTAACTACCCCCAAAGCCTCTCAGACCTCAACAGGTTTATAGTCTCAATCAATGTAAGCGATTCCATTTTTCGCGCTAGATCACCTTTTTATTACTGCGGGCGTGCTATCTTCTAGCCATTATTTTCCAAAATGCACTCGACTATAGTCGGTCACGCAGCAGGTGAAAGCGATTACAGTTAGCCCCGTCGCGAGATAAAGGAAGCGCTATGCCTGATTTTAATCCTATCGATCACCCACATCGCCGTTTTAATCCCCTTACCGGTCAATGGGTGTTGGTGTCTCCGCACCGGGCCAAACGCCCGTGGCAGGGCCAGCAGGAATCCCCCGCACAGGAAACATTGCCAGCCCACGATCCCGACTGCTTCCTTTGCCCCGGCAATACGCGCGTGACCGGTGATAAAAACCCAGACTATCCAGGCACCTACGTGTTCACCAATGATTTTGCCGCCCTGATGCAAGATACCCCGCAGGCACCGGAAAGTAACGATCCGCTGATGCGTTGCCAAAGCGCCCGTGGCACCAGCCGGGTGATCTGCTTCTCCCCCGATCACAGTAAAACGCTACCGCTGCTAACGCTACCCGCTCTAGAGCGGGTGATCGCCACCTGGCAGGAACAGACTGCCGATCTGGGACTCAGCTACCCCTGGGTACAGGTGTTTGAAAATAAAGGGGCCGCCATGGGCTGTTCCAATCCTCACCCACACGGTCAGGTATGGGCCAACAGCTTCCTACCGAATGAAGCCGAACGAGAAGATCACCTGCAACAAGAGTATTTCAGCCAGCATCAATCCGCCATGCTGGTGGACTATGCTCAACGAGAGCAGGCCGACGGCAGCCGTACGGTGGTGGAAACCGAGCACTGGTTGGCGGTTGTTCCTTATTGGGCAGCCTGGCCGTTTGAAACGCTGTTGCTGCCAAAAGCACCGGTACAACGCCTGACCGACCTTAGTGCAGCACAAAGCCGCGATCTGGCCATCGCGCTGAAGAAACTCACCAGCCGCTATGACAACCTATTCCAATGCTCTTTCCCTTATTCCATGGGCTGGCACGGCGCGCCCTTCAACCAGGCCGATAACCAACACTGGCAACTGCATGCCCACTTCTACCCGCCGTTACTACGCAGCGCCACGGTGCGCAAATTTATGGTGGGCTATGAAATGCTGGCGGAAACCCAACGTGACCTGACCGCAGAACAAGCCGCTGAACGCCTGCGCGCGGTCAGTGATATCCATTACCGCGAAGCCGGAGTGAAATAATGAGTCTGAAGCAACTTACCCAAGCCCTGTTTACCGAACACTTTGGCTACGCATCCACCCTGACGATCCAGGCTCCGGGCCGAGTCAATCTGATCGGTGAACACACCGATTACAACGACGGCTTCGTCCTGCCCTGCGCCATTGATTATCAAACCGTGATCAGCGGGGCTCCACGTAACGATCGCCAGATCCGCGTATTGGCCGCCGATTACGAGAACCAGCAGGATCAGTTTTCGCTGGATGAACCGATTGTCAGCCACCCCAATCTGCGCTGGGCCGACTATGTGCGCGGTGTAGTGAAACACCTGCAGACCCGCGATGCCAATTTTGGCGGTGCCGATCTGGTGATCAGCGGCAACGTCCCGCAGGGGGCCGGACTTAGCTCCTCCGCCTCACTGGAAGTGGCCGTCGGCCAGGTGTTGCAGGCGCTCTATCAATTGCAGCTGGACGGTGTAGCGCTGGCACTGAATGGCCAGGAAGCGGAAAACCAGTTTGTCGGCTGCAACTGCGGCATTATGGATCAGCTGATTTCTGCGTTGGGTAAGAAAGATCACGCCCTGCTGATCGACTGCCGCTCTTTGGAAACGCGTGCGGTGCCGATGCCAGCCGATGTCGCGGTGGTGATCATCAACTCCAACGTCAAACGCGGTCTGGTCGACAGCGAATACAACACCCGTCGTCAACAGTGCGAAGCGGCAGCCCGGTTCTTTGGCGTCAAGGCGCTGCGTGACGTCAGCCCGGATCTGTTTTTCCCGATCCTGCATGAACTGGATCCCATCGTGGCCAAACGGGCGCGCCATGTGATCACCGAAAACGATCGCACCTTGGCCGCTGCCGATGCCTTGGCCGCTGGCAACCTGAAGCTGATGGGCAAACTGATGGCCGAATCGCACGCGTCGATGCGTGATGACTTTGCCATCACCGTGCCCCCTATCGATACGCTGGTCGAGATTGTTAAAGAGGTCATTGGCGATCGTGGCGGTGTGCGCATGACCGGAGGGGGCTTCGGGGGTTGCATCGTGGCCCTGATGCCGCAGGATCTGGTAGAGTCGGTACGTACGGCGGTAGCTCGCGAATATCCACTGCGAACCAACGGCCTGCAAGAAACCTTCTACGTCTGCAAAGCCTCACAAGGATCCGGCCTATGCTGAGTGATAACTCCGCCGTTGCCCCAGACGGCCAGCCCTTTACTCTCACCACCCTGCGTAATGCCGCAGGAATGACGGTCACGTTTATGGACTGGGGCGCAACCTGGCTTTCCGCCGTACTGCCGTTGAAATCAGGGGAACAACGTGAGCTGCTGCTGGGGTGCCAAACCCCGCAGGACTACCTACACCAAGGTGCCTATCTGGGGGCCACGGTCGGGCGCTATGCCAACCGTATTGCACATGCCAGCCTGAACATTGATGGCCAGACACACCCGCTGATCGCCAATCAGGGAGAACATCAACTGCACGGCGGGCCAAACGGTTTCCACGCTCGCCGCTGGCAAATTGTGAAGCAGGATGAGCAGCAGGTGATTTATCAACTCCATTCGCCGGACGGCGACCAAGGCTTCCCTGGCAACCTCGACGTGACGCTCACTTATCGGCTAACCGCCGATCACCGGCTGGAGATTGAGTATCAGGCGCAGACCGATCGCGCCTGCCCGGTCAATCTGACCAACCATGCTTATTTCAATCTGGATGGCGCAGGCCACGACGCGCGACAACAACGCTTGCAGGTGTTCGCCGACCGTTATCTGCCCGTAGACGGCGATGGTATTCCCAGTGCCGAACTGACGGCGGTTGCAGGCACCGGGATGGATTTCCGCCAGCCGAAAACCCTGCAACAAGATTTATTGCGTGACCGCGATCAGCAACAGGTTAAGGGTTACGACCATGCTTACCTGTTGCACGATACCTGCCACGGGTTGGCAAGCCCAGCAGCTCACCTGTGGTCTGCAGACGGCAAGGTCGCGATGACGGTGTTCACCACTGCACCAGCACTCCAGCTATACAGCGGCAATTACCTGGGTGGCACACCGGCGCGCGACGGCGGTAGCTACCAAAATTACGCCGGGGTAGCGCTGGAAAGCGAGTTCCTGCCGGACAGCCCAAACCATCCTGAATGGCCACAGCCGGATTGTTGGCTACAGCCTGGCCAGCGTTATCAGAGCGCAACGCACTATCAGCTTATTCCTATCTGAGCCGCCACGCCCCTTGTCATGCAGTGAGGGGCGTTTTAGTTATAATTGCTTACATTGCGCCCCCTGGTCGTTACCTTTCCTTATTGCCGACCCCGCACTAGAATCAGGCTACCGTGGTATACACAAGCCCGTGAGTGATATCACAATTTTCGGCCCGCTGGCCGTTCAATAGCTGAAGGAACACCTAATGCGTCTGATTACTGCACTTCCATTACTGGCAGGTTTACTGCTGAGCACCAACCTGATGGCTGCCGACACCGCAGCAAAAACGCCTTCTCCGGCGCAGGCTGCCCAGCAAAAACGCATGACCGATTGTAATCAACAGGCTACCACCCAATCGCTGAAAGGTTCTGACCGCACCACCTTCATGAGCACCTGCCTGAAGGCCGAAGGCCACCAAACCGAGAAGGCCCTGACGCCGCAGCAGCAGAAGATGAAAGACTGTAATGCCGACGCCGCTAAAAAGAGCCTGAAAGGTGACGAGCGCAAAACCTTTATGAGTAGCTGCCTGAAAAAAACTGCCTGATCGCATTAACACTGTGGCGCGAGTGAATAGCTCTCATTCGCGCCCTGCTACCAGCTTGAACGATTCAGCTCTTTCCTTCACGCCCCCTCTTACCTTACGGCCAAAATTTGGCTATGGTTAATCACAATCCCCAGTAGCGGTAAGAGTCAATCCAGTCCTGTTCAAGTATGAAAGCGGGTACCGTTGTTAAGGTCATTCACGGGTATATCGATTGCCGAGTGAATGGCTGCGGATTATAATGATATTCGTTATCATTAAACCTTCAGATTATTAAGGAGTTAAGCTATGGCTGTAACTAAGCTGGTTCTGGTGCGCCACGGCGAAAGCCAGTGGAACAACGAAAACCGCTTCACCGGTTGGTATGACGTCGATCTGTCCGACAAAGGCCGTACCGAAGCAAAAGCAGCGGGCAAGCTGTTAAAAGACGAAGGTTTCTCTTTCGATTTCGCTTACACCTCCGTACTGAAGCGTGCTATCCACACTCTGTGGAACATTCTGGATGAGTTGGACCAAGCCTGGTTGCCTACCGAAAAGTCCTGGAAGCTAAACGAACGCCATTACGGCGCGCTGCAGGGTCTGAACAAGGCTGAAACCGCAGAAAAATACGGTGACGAGCAGGTCAAACAATGGCGTCGCGGCTTCGCGGTAACGCCACCAGAGCTGACCAAAGAAGATGAGCGCTACCCTGGCCACGATCCGCGTTACTCAGCGCTGAGCGAAAAAGAGCTGCCGCTGACCGAAAGCCTGGCGCTGACCATCGATCGCGTTATCCCTTATTGGGACGAAGAGATCCTGCCACGCATCAAGAGCGGTGAGCGCGTGATCGTCGCGGCTCACGGTAATTCCCTGCGTGCGCTGGTGAAATATCTGGATAACCTGAGCGAAGACGAGATCCTCGAGCTGAATATCCCAACCGGCGTGCCTTTGGTGTATGAGTTCGATGAGAACTTCAAGCCAATCAAGCGTTACTACCTGGGTAATGCTGATGAGATCGCGGCCAAAGCTGCGGCCGTCGCCAACCAAGGCAAAGCGAAATAATCTTTCGCCCCCTGAAAAGCAAAAAGCCCCCGGTGTTGAGCCGGGGGCTTTTTTTACTGCTGCTCTTTGATCCTGGCCGCTTCGATAGCCTGCAAACGCGCCTGCATCTCCGGATGGGTGCTTAACCACTCCGGCACCTCTAGTGCCACGGTTGACGTGCTTGCCGCCTGTTGCAATGCGCGGTAGAGATCTTCCATCGCCAATAACGAACGCCCCTGGCGCTGCATTTGTGCGATTGCCCAGTCGTCTGCCTCACGCTCCACGCTGCGGGAGAACTGCATTTCATGCATAAATGAGGCTGATTGCAGCAAGGTATCACCAATGCCACTGACATCGCCGGTCATCCACATAAACGTCAGCGCCACCAGGGATGAACGCACCACCATGCGCATGGGATGACGGTACGCATGATGCCCCATTTCATGGAGCATCACCGCAGCCAGGCCGTCGTCATTGGTCGCCAACTTGGCCAGATCGTCGGTGATCACTAAAGTCCCGTCAGGTAACATGAACGCATTGGCAACCTCTGGCACCGCCAGCAATTTTAATTTGAGCGGAGTGCGCTCATGCCGCATCTGCTCCGGCATCACCTGCAGAAATAGTGTCTGTATCGCCTGCTGTTTCTCGGCGGGCAATTGCGACGGCTTGAAGCCACTTGCTTCCAGGAAATCGAGCGTATGTTTACCTAGCTTCTGTTCAGCGGTGGTAGGAATGCGCATGGCGATTTCACTGCTCACCCAAGGGAGAACCAGGAAAACATAGGTCAGGGTCAACAGAACGGTTAGTAGCAACGTCAGCAACACGCCGCGTTTATAACGCTCCAAGCGGTGCACCAACCCCGGTGAACGGCGTTGATAAAACCACTGGCGGAATGACGCATCATCGGCGGGCACAAATCGGCCACCGTCTGGGAAGGTCAGGGTCAGCGGAATGCGGCCCAATGACTCGGAAACGGTAATTTGCGCTAACGAAAAATAGCGATGTTCGCCATCATATTGCAGCGTTACCCCATCGCCCATCTCGTTTAACAGCAGCCGGGGCCCCGGGTGGGGGGGCCCGGCCGGGGCCGGGGTGGGGGGGGGGCGGTGGAACCTCGGGGCGCGCGTCCGCGGGGTAAGGGGAGAGTGGGTGGGGGGGGGGAGAGGGGTGCGGGGGTGAGCTTTGGTTCGCGGTTGGGGGGGGG